>NZ_JBWKFG010000006.1:0-650991 GCF_056434405.1 Streptomyces sp. NPDC044044
TTCGGTGTTTCTTTTTGTTCTTCGTTCTTGCGTTTCCGACTCTATCAGACTCTTTCGTGTCCGATTTTCCTCGGTGCCTTTCAGGTTTCCGCTCCTGCCTTTCGGCTTTCGCGTTTCCCTTTCCGGCGGTTCCGACTCTACCAGATCCTTTCGGGCCTGATTCCCAGTCAGCGGGGTTTGTCTTCCCGGCTGTTGGGCCGTTCCGACGAGTGAGACTTTAGCGGAATCCTGGCTCCCGACCTAATCGGGGGCGCCCTTTCGAACGCGGATTCCTCATTTCGCAAATACGCATGAAAACGAGCAGACGACGGGTCATCGAAGAGACACGACATCGATCGCTTGAATGGTTCTTGCGGAATGGCTGCCCGGGGACCGACCAAGGGTCGACGCTCACGTCGGGCAACTCGGAGAACACTACGTATGCGGTCTGGGCGTGTCAACCCCGGTACACGGCGGCCCCCGAGCGCTACTGTGGGAGCCGTGACTACGCATGCGCACACCCAGCTGTGGTGGGCCGCCTGACGGCGGCCGTACATACGCATGTACTCAACGGCTGCCGACTCGGCGGCCGTTTCTTGTTTCTCCCCTGGAGGATCCGGAGCCCGGTCGTCGGGCCGGCGGTCCTGACCAGGAGGCGGAGAGATGACGAGGATCTTCAGCGGGATCAAGCCGACAGGGCACCTGACCCTGGGCAACTACCTGGGCGCCGTACGGCAGTGGGCAGAGGTTGATCAGCACCGCGCGGAGTCGCTGTTCAGCATCGTCGATCTGCACGCCCTGACCGTGGACCACGATCCCGGCCGGGTGCGCAGGCTCAGTCGGCAGGCGGCGACGCTGTTGCTTGCGTCGGGGATCGATCCCGAGCGGGCCACCGTGTTCGTACAGAGTCATGTCGACGAGCACGCCCGGCTCTCGTATCTGCTGGAGTGCGTCGCGACTGACGGCGAGATGCGGCGGATGATCCAGTACAAGGAGAAGTCCGCGCTTGAGCGGGCCCGCGGCGGGAGTGTGCGTCTTTCGCTGCTCACCTATCCCGTGCTGATGGCGGCGGACATCCTGGCGTACGGGGCGGATCAGGTGCCGGTCGGTGACGACCAGGTACAGCACGTCGAACTCACCCGGGATCTGGCGGTGCGGTTCAACCAGCGGTACGGACACACGTTCGTGGTGCCGCGGGCCACGTACCCCAAGGTGGCGGCCAGGGTCATGGATCTGCAGGATCCGACGTCGAAGATGGGGAAGTCCGGCGATTCGGGGGCCGGGATCGTCTATCTGCTGGATGAGCCGGACGTCGTGCGGAAGAAGATCCTGCGCGCGGTCACGGACAGCGGGAGCGAGGTCGAGTACGACCGGGAGAACAAGCCGGGGATCTCGAACCTGCTGGAGATCCTGGCGTCCTGTGAGAGTGGGAACCCGGAGGGCTTGAGCGGTGTATATGAGTCGTACGGGGCTTTGAAGAAGGACACCGCCGACGCCGTGGTGGAGATGCTGAGGCCCGTGCAGGAGAAGCACAAGGAGCTGGTTGCTGATCCCGCGTATGTGGAGGAGGTGTTGCGGCGGGGGGCTGAGCGGGCCAGGGCGATGTCCAGGCCGACGGTGGACACCGCCTATCGCGCGATCGGTCTGCTGCCGCCGGTGAGCGAGGTGCAGTAGCGGGGTGCCGCCCGCTGTCCAGGGTGTCCGGGGTGTGCGGGGCCGCGTTGGGGGCGCGGCCGGTGCACGCCCCGGGGCCCCGGCTCCGGTCGGTCAGCTGTTGTTGCCGGAGGCCAGTTCGCGGCTGCGGTCGCGGGCGGCTTCGAGGGCGGCGATGAGGGCTGCTCGTACGCCGTGGTTCTCGAGTTCGCGGATGGCGTTGATGGTGGTGCCTGCAGGGGAGGTGACGTTCTCGCGGAGCTTGACCGGGTGTTCGCCGCTGTCGCGGAGCATCACGGCGGCGCCGATCGCGGCCTGGACGATGAGGTCGTGGGCCTTGTCGCGGGGCAGGCCGAGGAGGATGCCGGCGTCGGTCATGGCTTCGACCAGGTAGTAGAAGTACGCCGGGCCCGAGCCGGAGAGGGCGGTGCAGGCGTCCTGCTGGGTCTCGGGGACGCGCAGTGTCTTGCCGACGGCGCCGAAGATCGCTTCGGTGTGGGCGAGGTGGGCGGCCGTGGCGTGGCTGCCGGCGGAGATGACGGACATGCCCTCGTCCACGAGGACCGGGGTGTTGGGCATGACGCGGACGACGGGGGTGCTGTCGGCGAGGCGCTCCTCGATGAAGGAGGTGGTGATACCGGCGGCGGCGCTGATGACCAGGCGGTCGGGGGTGATGTGCGGGGCGAGTTCGTCGAGGAGGCGGCCCATGTCCTGCGGCTTGACGGCGAGGATGAGGGTGTCGGCCTGCTTGGCGGCTTCGGCGTTGCTGACGGGGTCCACGCCGTAGCGGGTGCGCAGTTCCGCGGCGCGTTCGGAGCGGCGGGTGGTGACCAGGAGGTCGGCGGGGGCCCAGCCGGCCCGGATCATTCCGCTGAGGAGGGCTTCGCCGATCTTGCCGGTGCCGAGGACTGCGACGGGCTGGGGCATGTGTGGGTCACCCTCCAGGTGCGGGTCAGCGCTTCGGTGTGGAGCGGGTCAGCGCATCAGCTTGGTGGGGTCATCCTCGCATTGGTGGGTCAGGCCGTGCGGCGGCGGAGGGTGGCGGCGCCGAGGGCCAGGACGAGTACAGCGCAGCTCGCGACGATGACGGCGTCGCGTACGAAGTCGCCGGTGACGGAGGAGTGGCGGAGGACTTCGTTCATGCCGTCCACGGCGTACGACATGGGGAGGACATTGGAGATCGCTTCGAGGGCCGGATGCATGTTGTCGCGCGGGGTGAACAGGCCGCAGAGGAGGAGCTGGGGGAAGATCACGGCCGGCATGAACTGGACGGCCTGGAACTCGGAGGCCGCGAAAGCGGAGACGAAGAGGCCGAGCGCCGTACCGAGCAGGGCGTCGAGGAGTGCGACCAGGAGCAGCAGCCAGGCGGAGCCGGTGACGTCGAGGCCGAGGGCCCACAGGGCGAGGCCGGTGGCGAGGACCGACTGGATGACGGCGAGGAATCCGAAGGCGAGGGCGTAGCCCGCGATGAGGTCGCCCTTGGCCAGGGGCATCGCGAGGAGGCGTTCGAGGGTGCCTGAGGTGCGTTCGCGGAGGGTGGCGATGGAGGTCACCAGGAACATCGTGATGAGGGGGAAGATGCCGAGGAGCGAGGCGCCGATGGAGTCGAATGTCTGCGGGCTGCCGTCGAACACGTAGCGCAGGAGCAGCAGCATCACGCAGGGGACGAACAGCATCAGCGCGATGGAGCGGGGGTCGTGACGGAGCTGCCGCAGGACACGGGCCGCGGTGGCGAGGGTGCGGTGGGTGTTCATCGGGGGCTCCTGGTGGAGGCGTTGCTGCTGGGGGTGGTGCTGGTGGGGGTGGTGTCGGCGTTCTTGGATGCGGCGATTGCCTCGTCGACGAGGTGGAGGAAGGCGGCTTCGACGGTTTCGGAGGCCGTGCGGGTGCGGAGGGCCTCCGGGGTGTCGTCGGCGAGGAGTTCGCCTTCGCGCATGAGGAGGAGGCGGTGGCAGCGTTCGGCCTCGTCCATGACGTGCGAGGAGACGAGGATCGTGGTGCCCCGGTCGGCGGCGATGGTGTGGAAGAGGTTCCACAGGTCGCGGCGGAGTACGGGGTCGAGGCCGACGGTGGGTTCGTCGAGCACGAGGAGTTCCGGGGCGCCGATGAGGGCCACCGCCAGGGAGACGCGGCTGCGCTGGCCTCCGGAGAGGTTGCCCGCGAGGGCGTCGGCGTGGCTCGTCAGGTCGACGTCGTCGATGGCTCGGGTGACGTGTTCGTGGCGGCGGTGGGCGGCGGGGCCGTGGCCGGGGTCCAGGACGGCGGCGAAGTAGTCCAGGTTCTGGCGGACGGTGAGGTCGTCGTAGACGGAGGGGTTCTGGGTGACGTAGCCGATGCGGGAGCGGAGGCCGGGGGCTCCGGCCGGTTGGCCGAGAACCTTCAGGGTGCCGGTGACTTTGGCCTGGGTGCCTACTGCTGCGCGCATGAGCGTGGACTTGCCGCAGCCTGAGGGGCCCAGGAGGCCGGTGATCTGGCCCTTCGGGACGGTGAAGTTCAGGGTGCGGAGGACTGTGCGGGGGCCTCGGACGACGGTCAGGTCCCTCGCCTCGATGGCAGGGGGTTCCGAGGCGCGGGGTTCCGAGGCAGGGGGCTCCGAGGCGCGGGGTTCCTCGATATTCATCATGTGATGATTATTGCGCCTCCGGCGCCGGGGGCGTCAAGGGGCGGGGGCCGCTCAGGGGGTGGGGCTGAGGGCCAACAGGAGGTCTGTTGCGTAGTACTCCTCGACGATCCCGGTGGGGAAGGTCTTCAGGAGTTCCGTGCGTTCCTCCGCGAGGAAGGCCGCCGTGCGGTCCTCGCCCAGGACCAGGAATGCCGAGTGGCTGCTGATGTTGGCCAGGTGGGATTCGAGGGGGATGCTGCGGCTCCAGCGGATCCGGTCGCTGCGGAAGTCCAGGGCCTTCGTCAGCTCGGCGGTGCGGTCAGCGGTCTTTCGCGCGCCGTCGTCGTATCCCAGGCAGCGGGCGATCCGGGCATCCTGCTCCGCGACCCACGGAACCGCCTGATCCGCGATGTTCCACCACAGGGCGAGCGCGCCGCCGGGGCGCAGCACGCGGAGGGCCTCCGGGACGGAGCGTTCCTGGTCCGTCCAGTGCCAGGCCTGGGCGTACGTGATGAAGTCGGCCGAGCCGTCCGCGAACGGCAGGTGGTCGCCGTCGCCCCGTACGAGAGGCGTGTCCGGCAGCGTGCGGCGGAACTCGCGCGCCATCCCGTCGCCCGGCTCCACCCCGACGACGTGGGCGCCGCGCTCCACCATGAGGGCGGTCGCGATGCCCGTGCCCGCACCGACGTCCAGCACGCGGGCACCGGCCAGGGGCCGGCCCGCCAGGTTCTCGACGGCGTTGAAGAGGGCGAGGGGATAGGAGGGGCGGTGGGCCGCGTACTGGGCGGCTGCCGCGTTGAAGGAGTGAGCACGGCGGTGCGAAGGGGCTGAAGTCATGCCGGTCATCCTTGCCCCAGGGGTCCGGGCTCCGTCACCCCTTGTCGTTCAAGTCGTCATTCAAGTTGTCGTTCAAGTTGTCGTTCAGGCCTTCTTCTTCTTTCGGGACGGGTTGCCCGTGCGGCGTGACGTGCGCTTCGCGTACTGCTCGCGGGCCGCCTCGTACTCCTCGCGGTGGAGCTTCTCGCCGGGGGCCTCGGTCAGGGAGCGGAAGAAGTAGGCGAGGAGGACGCCGACGAAACCGATCGTCATGAGGCCGCGCATCGACGACTGGGACGCCGGGTCGTGGCGGCGGGTGAACCCCTCCCAGGCGCGGCGGAAGGCGATCGCGCTGCAGATCGAGAACATGACGAGGACGAGGAAGTTCACGAACGTGCCCACGTCCGCGACCGCCATGCCCTCGTACGCGAAACGCAGCACGAAGCAGCCTGCGGCCGCCGCGAGCAGCGAGCCCGCCGCGACGCCGACGCGGCGCGCGCCGTAGCCGTTGTCGTGGCCGACCCAGGTGGTGCCGAAGAAGCGGAGGGGCTCGGGCTGCGGGCCGGGGGCCGTCGCGTCCGTCGCGGCCGTGCGGTCGGGGGTGCTGGAATCTGCGCTCACTCGTCGAGTATCGCCCGCGGTGGCCACGGGGCGGCGCGGGGCAGGGGTGAGGCGCGCCCTATTCGTCCCCCGCCTTGCCCTCCCGTACCACCCGACGGCTAGTTTGGGTGCCAGGACAGGTAAATGGGCCCATGCGAAAACCGGTGCACGCGGGACGGGGAGGTCGGGGAGAGTGTCGCTCCGCGGAGGTGACCCAGCTGAGATCGGCGGCTATCCGCTGGAGGCACGGCTCGGCGCGGGCGGCATGGGCACGGTCTTTCTGGCGCGTACGGCTTCGGGGCGCCCTGTCGCGATCAAGCTGATCCACCAGCAGTACGCCGGGGACGAGGAGTTCCGCATCCGCTTCCGGCAGGAGGTGGCGGCGGCGCGGCGGGTGAGCGGCGCGTTCACCGCCGCCGTGGTCGACGCCGATCCGGAGGCCGAGCACCCGTGGATGGCGACGGCCTATATAGAGGGGCACACCCTCGCCCAGCACATCGCCAAGAAGGGCCCCCTGACCGGCACCGACCTGCGCACGCTCGCCATCGGTCTGACGGAGGCGCTGCGCGACATCCACCGCGTGGGCGTCGTGCACCGCGACCTCAAGCCGTCGAACGTCGTGCTCTCGCCCGAGGGCCCGCGCGTCATCGACTTCGGCATCTCGCGCGCCGCGGACCAGCAGACGCTGACGATGACGGGGCGGGTCATCGGGACGCCGCCGTTCATGTCGCCCGAGCAGTTGCAGGCGCCGCGTGGGGTCGGGCCGCGGTCCGACGTCTTCTCGCTCGGTACGTTGCTGGTGTACGCGGCGACGGGGCAGGGGCCGTTCGACTCGGACAGCCCATATATGACGGCCTATCAAGTGGTGCACGAGGCACCGGAGTTGGATGCCGTTCCGGCCGCCCTGCGTGCGGTGGTCGAGCCGTGCCTCGCCAAGGACCCGGACGCGCGGCCGTCGGCGGACCAACTCCTCGAGCTGCTGCGGGACCTGCCGGTGGAGCTGGGGTCCGCGGCGGGTGTGCGGGGCAGCCGTACGCGGGACACGGATACGCAGCATCACCGGTCATCGGAACACGGGTCAGTGGATCCGGGGTCAGTGGATCACGGGACCGCCGGGCGTGACACCGCCGAAGCGTCCCTCGCCGCATCCGCACCCCCTGCCGAACCCACCGCCCCTGCCGCACCCGCCTCGCCCGAAGGCACCCTCATCGGCCGCGGCCTGCGCCGCCGCTGGCGTCCCGTGCTCGCGGCGGCCGTCGCCGTGGCCGCGCTCGGTGGCGGCATCGCGGCGCTCCAGCTCGGCTCGCCCGGCACATCCACCGGGGACGGCGGCGACGACGGCAAGGACCGCACGGTCGCGGCGGCCGAAGCGCCCCTGCCCGCCGGCTTCCGGCCGTGGCGCACGACCGTGCCCAACGACAAGGGCATCCCGGACGAGGTGCGGTGCGTGCCGCGCGGGGACGCGTTGTTCTGCGGGGGCGGCGGGGTCGTCGCCACCCGGCTGCGGATCTCCGACGGCAAGGAGATCTGGAAGGTCAAGAGCCCCGGTGTGCCCATGCAGGGCATGCACATCGTGGGCGCCACGAACGACACCGTCCTCGGCTACCGCCTCCCGCCGGAGACATCGTCCGACAAGCCCATCGAAGTGGTGGCGCTGGACGCCGGGACCAGCAAGGAACTGTGGTCCCGCCCGATCAGCGGCCAGTCCCAGATCTTCACCGGGCGGTCCCAGGACGTGGTCCTGTCCGGCTCGACCGTCCTGTCGGTCGACGCGGGCCGTACGCGGATCGAGGCCAGGGACGCGCACAGCGGACGCCTGCTCCGGTCGACGCCGTTCCCCGCCGGCTCGGAGTGCACGCCGGTCCCCGCGGGCCAGCGGATGTACGCGATGTGCGCGCCGGCCGCCGAAGTCGCGAACATCGAGGTGCACCACCCCGTTCTGCACACCCTCGACGTCAAGTCGGGGAAGTTCGGCAAGGGCATCGCGGTCCAGGGGCCCGTGCACCCGGTGGGCGGCGACGACGGCAGGCTCGTACTCCTCCATCAGCGGATGCAGGGCCCCGAGTTCGTCGGGTACGACAAGGTGCTGCGGGTCGACCCGGGCAGTGGCCGCGTCTCGTCACGGCCGCTGAAGAAGGTGTACGGCGCGACCCCCGGCGTCGTGGACGGCACCGTCTACTTCACCGAGCCGACCGGGATGATCAGTGCGGTCGATCCCGCGACCGGGCGCCGGAAGTGGTCCCGGCAGACCGGTGTGGAGGGGGCCTCCGGGCCGACGGCGAGCGGCGGTGCGCTGTACTTCAGCTCGCCCAGCGGGCGTGTGGTCGCCGTCTCGCCGCGGGGCAGGACCCTGTGGAACACCGATCCGCGGGTCGAGGGGCTCGCCGGTGAGGTGAACGCCAGTCCGCGGGTCGCCGTTTCGGGGCGTGTGGTCGTGGTGGCCGCGGCCAAGAACACGGTCTTCACGTTCGACGCGACGAAGCCGCCCAAGTCCGAGTGACCCTGGGCGGCTTCCCCTGCCGGATGCTGCCTGATGTGCCTCTTGCGTGCGGGGCTCAGTGGCGGTGGCTCAGTGGCAGTGGCTCAGTGGCGGTGGCTCAGCAGCGCGGAGCCACGTAGCCGTCGCTGCCCGTGCGGACGTACGTGTCGGAGACGTAGCGGCCGCTGCCGATGCGGTCCCAGAGCTTCGATGTGCCGGTCGGGCCCGTGATCTTCTCGCCGGGCTTCTGGCAGTGGATCGTCACTCGGGTGCCCGCCGAGACGCGGCCCACCTTGCTGTACGACGTGCCCGGTCCTGAGCGGACGTTGACGTCCGCGGCGATGGCGTACGTCCTTGCCGCCGCGGCCTCGATGGCCTCCGCGGATTCCGGCGCTATGACGTTCTCGGGCGCTATGACGTTCTCGCTCATGCTTCTCTCCCCCGTGAAGCGGCGGCTCGTGGCCTTGGCCGATCGGCCGCCCTTGGCATGTTCGTCACTGGGGGGACGCGTGGGCGAGGTGGGGTGGTTGCGGAACCCTCGTTACCGGTTCGCCGGGTTCGTCCTTCGAAGCCCCCCTGGCTCGCCAAGAGCCGGGGGGAGCTCCATGACGGGCTTGGATCAGCCCAGCTTCGACACGTCCCGCACCGCGCCACGGTCCGCGCTCGTGGCCATCGCCGCGTACGCCCGCAGTGCCGCCGAGACCTTGCGCTCGCGGGACTTGGGGGCGTAGACGCCGCCGAGTGCCTCGCGGCGGGCCGTCAGCTCCTCCTCCGGGACGAGCAGTTCGATGCCGCGGTTGGGGATGTCGATGCGGATGCGGTCGCCGTCCTCGACCAGGGCGATCGTGCCGCCGGACGCCGCCTCGGGCGACGCGTGGCCGATCGACAGGCCCGACGTGCCGCCGGAGAAGCGGCCGTCCGTGACCAGGGCGCAGGCCTTGCCGAGGCCGCGGCCCTTCAGGAACGAGGTGGGGTAGAGCATTTCCTGCATGCCGGGGCCGCCCTTGGGGCCCTCGTAGCGGATGACGACCACGTCGCCTTCCTTCACCTGCTTCTTGAGGATCTTGTCGACCGCTTCTTCCTGCGACTCGCAGACCACGGCCGGACCCTCGAACGTCCAGATCGACTCGTCGACGCCCGCCGTCTTCACGACGCAGCCGTCCACCGCGAGGTTGCCCTTGAGGACCGCGAGGCCGCCGTCCTTCGAGTACGCGTGGGCCGCGTCCCTGATGCAGCCGCCCGCGGCGTCCGTGTCCAGGGTGTCCCAGCGCTTCGACTGGGAGAAGGCCGTCGCCGAGCGCTCGCAGCCGGGGGCCGCGTGCCACAGCTCGACGGCCTCGTCCGACGGCGAACCGCCGCGCACGTCCCAGGTGTCGAGCCACTGCTTGATCGACGGGGAGTGGACCGTGTGCACGTCCTCGTTCAGGAGGCCCGCGCGGTACAGCTCGCCGAGGATCGCGGGGATGCCGCCGGCGCGGTGCACGTCCTCCATGTAGTACGTGCCGCCGGGCGCCACGTTCGGGGCGACCTTGGCCAGGCAGGGGACGCGGCGCGAGACCTCGTCCATGTCGGCGAGGTCGTAGTCGAGCTCGGCCTCCTGCGCGGCGGCGAGCAGGTGCAGGATCGTGTTCGTGGAGCCGCCCATGGAGATGTCGAGCGCCATGGCGTTGTCGAAGGCGGCGCGGGTGGCGATGTTGCGCGGCAGGACCGACTCGTCGTCGCCGTCGTAGTACCGCTTGGCGATCTCGACGACCGTCTCGCCCGCCTTCTCGTACAGCGCCTTGCGGGCGGTGTGCGTGGCGAGGACCGAGCCGTTGCCCGGGAGCGAGAGGCCGATGGCCTCGGTCAGGCAGTTCATCGAGTTGGCCGTGAACATGCCGGAACAGCTGCCGCAGGTCGGGCAGGCGTTCTCCTCGATGCGCAGGATGTCCTCGTCCGAGACGCTCTCGTCGACCGCGTCGCTGATCGCGTTGACCAGGTCGAGTTTTCGGACCGTGCCGTCGACCAGCGTGGCCTTGCCTGCCTCCATCGGGCCGCCGGAGACGAAGACCGTCGGGATGTTGAGGCGCAGGGCCGCGTTCAGCATGCCGGGGGTGATCTTGTCGCAGTTGGAGATGCAGATCAGGGCGTCGGCGCAGTGCGCCTCCACCATGTACTCCACCGAGTCCGCGATCAGGTCGCGGGAGGGGAGGGAGTACAGCATGCCGCCGTGGCCCATCGCGATGCCGTCGTCCACGGCGATCGTGTTGAACTCGCGCGGGATGGCGCCCGCGGCGACGATCGCCTCGGAGACGATCCGGCCGACCGGCTGCAGGTGGGTGTGGCCCGGGACGAACTCGGTGAAGGAGTTGGCGACGGCGATGATCGGCTTTCGCCCGATGTCCGCGCCGGGTACACCGGAGGCACGCATAAGGGCGCGTGCGCCCGCCATGTTGCGGCCGTGGGTGACTGTGCGGGACCTGAGCTCGGGCATCGTCGCTCGCTCCTTCTGAGTTCTCAGAGACATAGGAATCGACTGTTTCGAGGGTACGCCGACCCTCCACGATCTGGACAGGCTGTCCGGATGGCGGAACGGCCGTCTCGGTCAGCGGCCGACGGGACGGCGTACGCGAGGGGGTCAGGGGCCGGTCAGGTGCCCCTGCACCACCGGCGCGATCCGCGCGATGATCGCCTCCGGGTCCGCGGACGCGAGCGGCTCCACCTGGATCACGTACCGCAGCATCGCCGTGCCCACCAGCTGCGCGGCCGCCAGTTCCGCCCGCAGTTCCGCGTCCGGCTGGTCGACCTGACGCGCCACCCTGCCGAGCAGCTGCGTCGCGATGAGGCGGCGGAAGACGGCCGCCGCGGTGTCGTTGTTCACCGCCGAGCGCACGATCGCGAGCAGCGGTACGCGGGTGGCGGGGTTCTCCCAGACGCCGAAGATGAAGCGGGTCAGGCGCTCACCGATGCCGTCGAGCGGGCCGTCCTCGATCGCGGCGGGCGCTTCGAGCGCGGGCGCGAAGGCCACCTCGATCGCCGACGCGAAGACCTGCTCCTTCGTGCCGAAGTAGTGGTGCACGAGCGCCGAGTCCACCCCGGCCGCCTTGGCGATCCCGCGCACGGACGTCTTCTCGTACCCACGGGCGGAGAACTCGGTGCGGGCCGCCTCGAGGATGCGGTCCCGCATCGCCGGGCCCTCGGCGGACTGCGTACGGGAGGGGCGCCCCCTGCGGCGCGGAGCCCCGGCGTCCGGTGCCGGGTCCGTCACGAGCGGGGCACCTTCACCGCGGACGCCAGGTGCAGCCGCGTGTAGGCGAGGGCCTCGGCGAGATCGGCCTCACGTTCGGCGCTGGACATCGCGCGCCGCGTATTGACCTCGATGACGACGTGCCCGTCGAAGCCGCTCGTCGCGAGGCGCTCCAGGAGCTCGGCGCACGGCTGCGTGCCGCGACCCGGCACCAGGTGCTCGTCCTTGGCGGAGCCCTTGCCGTCGGCGAGATGGACGTGGCCGAGGCGGTCGCCCATGCGGTCGATCATCTCCATCGCGTCCGTGCGGGCGGTCGCGGTGTGGCTGAGGTCGACCGTGAAGTGGCGGTAGTCGTCCTTGGTGACGTCCCAGTCGGGGGCGTAGGCGAGCATCTCCCGGTCGCGGTAGCGCCACGGGTACATGTTTTCGACGGCGAATCGGACGTCCGTCTCGTCCGCCATCCGCCAGATGCCCTCCACGAAGGCGTTCGCGTACCCGCGCTGCCAGCGGAAGGGCGGATGCACGACGACGGTCGACGCGCCCAGCTTCTCGGCGGCGGCCTGCGCCCGCTGGAGCTTCACCCAGGGGTCCGTGGACCACACGCGCTGCGTGATCAGGAGACACGGGGCGTGGACAGCGAGGATGGGGATCTGGTGATAGTCGCTGAGTCTGCGCAGGGCCTCGATGTCCTGGCTGACGGGGTCGGTCCACACCATGACCTCGACACCGTCGTAGCCCAGGCGTGCCGCTATCTCGAAGGCCGTCGCCGTCGACTCCGGATAGACCGAGGCCGTCGACAGGGCGACCTTCGCATCCGGGATGCGCACCACTGGTTCTGCCACGAGGGACAGCGTACGGGCCGCGCCTGGGCGCCGGGGAGGTGGTCCAGGTGGTCTCCCGCACACCCGGGTGCCCTAGCTCGGCGGGAGGTGGTCGAGCCTGCGCAGGATCACGCCCTCGCGCAGCGCCCACGGACAGATCTCCAGCGTCTCGACCCCGAAGAGATCCATCGCACCCTCGGCGACGAGCGCCCCCGCGAGCAGCTGTCCGGCCCGCCCTTCGGAGACTCCGGGCAGCTCGGCCCGTTCCTCCGCCGTCATCGCGGCCAGCTGCGGGACCCAGTCCTCCAGGGACTTGCGCTTCAGCTCGCGCTGGACGTAGAGGCCATCGGCGGAGCGGGCCGCGCCCGCGAGCCTGGCCAGCTGCTTGAAGGTCTTGGACGTCGCCACGACATGGTCCGGGGCCCCGAAGCGGCTGAACTCGCCCACGGTGCGCGCGATCTGGGCGCGCGCGTGCCGACGCAGCGCCTTCACGTCGGCGGGGTCCGGCGGGTCCTGGGCCAGCCACGCCGAGGTCAGACGGCCCGCGCCGAGCGGCAGGCTGACCGCGGCGTCCGGCTCCTCGTCGATGCCGTACGCGATTTCGAGCGAGCCGCCGCCGATGTCGATGACCAGGAGCTTTCCCGCCGACCAGCCGAACCAGCGGCGGGCCGCGAGGAAGGTGAGGCGGGCCTCCTCGGCTCCGGTGAGGACCTGCAGGTCGACGCCGGTCTCCTCCCTGACCCGGGCGAGGACCTGGTCGGCGTTGCTGGCCTCGCGGACCGCGGAGGTCGCGAACGGCAGCAGGTCCTCCACGCCCTTGTCCTCGGCGGCCTCCATCGCGTCACGGACGGTGTTGACCAGGCGGTCGACGCCTTCGGGGCCGATCGCACCGGCGTCGTCGAGGAGTTGGGCGAGGCGCAGGTCGGCCTTGTGCGAATACGCGGGCAGCGGGCGCGCGCCGGGGTGGGCATCCACCACCAGCAGATGCACCGTGTTCGAACCTACGTCGAGGACACCGAGTCTCATATACGGAACGCTACTGCGCGTACGGCGGTCGCTGGTCCTCGGACCGGGCACCGCACGCATACCCTGGAGACGTGCCAAAGACGAAAAAGGCGAAGACCGACAAAACGAAGTCGAAGAATAAGTCGGGGAAGCCGGAGAAGGTGCAGAAGTCCCAGCCGGACGAGAAGGGCCTCGACTTCGCCCGCGCCTGGGTGGAGTTCCCGGATCCCGCGGACGACGAGCAGGTCTTCCGTTGCGATCTGACATGGCTGACCTCTCGGTGGAGCTGCATCTTCGGCAGTGGCTGCCAGGGCATCGCTGCGGGCCGTGCGGACGACGGCTGCTGCACGCTGGGCGCGCACTTCTCGGACGAGGACGACGAGAAGCGGGTCGCCGAGTCCGTGGCGCGGCTCACGCCGGACATCTGGCAGCACCACGGCATCGGTACGGAGACCGGCTGGGTCTCGACGGACGACGACGGCGAGCGCCAGACGCGTCCGTACAACGGCTCCTGCATCTTCCAGAACCGCCCCGGTTTCGCCGGGGGCGCGGGGTGCTCGCTGCACATCCTCGCGCTGAAGGAGGGGCGCGAGCCGCTGGAGACGAAGCCGGACGTCTGCTGGCAGTTGCCGGTCCGGCGGACGTACGAGTGGATCGACCGGCCCGATGACACGCGGATCCTGCAGGTGTCCATCGGGGAGTACGACCGGCGGGGCTGGGGCCCCGGTGGCCATGATCTGCACTGGTGGTGCACGTCGGCGACGTCGGCGCACGGCGCGGGCGATCCCGTGTACGTCTCCTACCGCCCTGAGCTGACGGAACTGATGGGCAAGGAAGGCTACGACCGGCTCGCCGAGCTGTGCGAGGAACGTCTGGCGTCTCAGCTGCCCTTGCTTGCACCGCACCCTGCGGATCCTTCGCGGTAGAGGAACCCCGACCCCGCCCCTTCCCGGGGCGGGGTCGGGGAAGAACTAGCCCTCGCTCGGACTCGGGCCACCGCTGTCACTCGGCGGCGGCGTCGAATTCCCCGGGTCCGACGGAGTGGGCGTCGGATCCGGCGAGGTCGGGGTCGGGTCCGGCTCCGACGGTGTGGGGGTCGGGTCCGGAGTCGAGGGGGTGGGCGTCGGCTTCGGCGGGGTCGGCTTCGGGGTCGGCCGGGGGCCTGGATGTGTCGGGCGTCCCGATCCGTTGCCGTACCCGTCGATCGAGACGATCGCGCCCGAGGGGGCGACGGAGACCCGTGCGCTCCAGTGGCCCGCCGGCTCCCGCGCGTGATCGACGTACACCCGGATCGTGAACGTCTCCCCCGGCGCGAGCGTCCCGGAGGACCGGCTGAGGTAGAGCCAGGACGCCCCCGAACTCGCCGACCAGTGGACCGGCTCGCCCCCCGATGCGGAGAGCGTGATCAGCGTCGTGCCGCCGCTCGGCTGCGCCGAGACGGTCAGGCGTCCCGCGCCCGTCCCCGAGCGGGACGGCGGCGAACCGGCGCTGATGACCTCCACGGAGACGTCCGGCGAGCGGCTGCCCGCGGTGAAGCGGGGGTCGGGCGGTGTGTGGGCATTGCCCGCGTTCTCGTAGTCCTCGCGTCTGCGGTCGCCGTTCATCCCGTCGTCCCCGGACTCGCTCGCGCTGACCGAGCGCCCGTCCTGGCCCTCACCGGTCAGCGGCGCCCCGCGATACGCCGCCCAGAGCGCGAGCACCGGGGCCGCCACCACGGTGGCGACGACCGTCGTCGTCACGGCACGCGCGCGCATCCGGTCCCGGCGCGCGGCGTGGTCCTTGGGGTCCACCGGGAATCCGCGCCGGTCGAAGCGCGGACCGGCGCCCCGCGCGCGCGGGACGTGCGCCATCGCCACGTGCACGGCGGCCCGCGGGGCCTCGATGACGGGCAGCGCGGCCGGGGACGCCGCCGTGCCGGGCCAGGCACCGGATCCGGCGCGCTCGGCGGTGCGGCGGCAGCGCGGGCAGTCGTCGACGTGCCGGACGAGCTCGCGGCGCAGGGCCGTGCCCAGGAGGAGCTGGTTGTCGCCGGTGAGGCGGGCGACGATCGGGCAGGTGCCGGTCTCCACCACGGCGAGCGCGGCCCGGGTGCGCTCCACCTCGCAGGCCGCGGACGCCAGGAGGTCGCGGGTCTTGGCGACGTCCATGCCGACGACCGCGGCGACCTCCTGCGGGGAGAGCTGGTGACGTACAGCAAGCTCCAGGGCCTCGCGCTGCTCGGGCGTCGTCCCGGCGGCCTCGGGCCAGGCCAGCTGGGCGAGTTCACGGCGACGCTGCCGCTGCGTCTCGTCCGGGGGCTCGGCGGGCTCGGCGGCCTTCGGGGCGCGGGAGGCCGGTCCGGAGGCGTGCGCGCCCTGGCGCTTGCGCTTGGCGTCGGCGAGGGCGCGCAGGCAGACCCAGCGCGCGAGTGCGTACAGCCAGGACTTCAGTTCGGTCTCGGATGACGGGACGCGTGAGCCGCGGCGCTCGGCGATGGCGAGCACGTCGCCCAGGGCCGCGGTCGCGGCGTCGTGATCGCAGAGCACGGACAGGCAGTACGTGAACAGGCCGTCCAGACAGGGCTCATAGCGTGCGGGCGGCGCCTGCGGCACCGAACGGGGCACAACGCGCTGGCGCGCGTCACGATGCGCCCGGTGTGCGCCGGTTGCTTGCGTGGGGGATTCCGGCCTGCTGCTCATCACCCGTGCGAAGTTAGGCGGATGATGCCGTGCCCTTCCTCCACCTTGAGCACATTTAATCCTTACGGGTGAACAGATCCCTCAAAAGGGGACAGGAACCCATGATTCCGTGACCCGCGCCGCCAGTGATCCGGATCGCGTACGCCACTGTCCGTGCTTGTCAGTGGTGCCCGCTACGGTTCGGTTCATGGCCACCCGTACGAAGTCCGGCAAAGACCGGCCGTCCTATCGCTGCACCGAGTGCGGCTGGCAGACGGCCAAGTGGCTCGGCCGCTGCCCCGAGTGCCAGGCCTGGGGGACGGTCGAGGAGTACGGAGCGCCCGCGGTCCGCACCACCGCCCCCGGCCGCGTCACCTCCTCCGCCCTGCCCATCGGCCAGGTCGACGGCCGCCAGGCCACCGCACGCTCCACCGGCGTGCCCGAGTTCGACCGCGTCCTGGGCGGCGGCCTCGTCCCCGGCGCCGTGGCGCTGCTCGCGGGCGAGCCGGGCGTCGGCAAGTCCACGCTGCTCCTGGACGTCGCGGCGAAGTCGGCGAGCGACGAGCACCGCACGCTCTATGTCACCGGCGAGGAGTCGGCCAGCCAGGTCCGGCTGCGCGCCGACCGCATCAAGGCCATCGACGACCACCTCTATCTGGCGGCGGAGACCGATCTCGCCGCCGTCCTCGGTCACTTGGACGCGGTGAAGCCGTCCCTCCTGATCCTCGACTCGGTCCAGACGATCGCGTCGCCGGAGATCGACGGGGCGCCGGGCGGCATGGCCCAGGTCCGCGAGGTGGCGGGCGCGCTGATCCGCGCGTCCAAGGAGCGCGCGATGTCCACGCTCCTGGTCGGCCATGTCACCAAGGACGGCGCGATCGCGGGCCCCCGCCTCCTGGAGCACCTCGTGGACGTCGTCCTGTCCTTCGAGGGCGACCGCCACGCCCGCCTCCGTCTCGTACGGGGCGTCAAGAACCGTTACGGGACGACGGACGAGGTCGGCTGCTTCGAACTGCACGACGAGGGCATCACCGGCCTCGCCGACCCCAGCGGCCTCTTCCTCACGCGCCGCACGGAGGCCGTCCCCGGCACCTGTCTGACGGTCACGCTCGAAGGCCGCCGCCCCCTGGTGGCCGAGGTCCAGGCGCTCACCGTCGACTCCCAGATCCCCTCCCCCCGGCGCACCACCTCCGGCCTTGAGACCTCGCGCGTCTCGATGATGCTGGCCGTCCTGGAGCAGCGGGGCCGCATCACGGCACTCGGCAAGCGCGACATCTACAGCGCGACCGTCGGCGGCGTGAAGCTCTCCGAGCCGGCCGCCGACCTCGCGATCGCCCTCGCCCTGGCCAGCGCGGCCAGCGACACCCCGCTGCCGAAAAATCTCGTCGCGATCGGCGAAGTAGGCCTTGCGGGCGAGGTCAGACGGGTCACGGGAGTCCAGCGCAGGCTGGCCGAAGCGCACCGTCTGGGCTTCACACACGCCCTCGTCCCGGCCGACCCGGGCAAGGTCCCGCCCGGTATGAAGGTCACCGAAGTCGCCGACATGGGGGACGCCCTGCGTGTCCTTCCGAGGTCGCGTCGCAGAGAGGCCCCACGGGAGGACGAAGAGCGCCGGTAGACTTTGCCCTGGTCTCGCCCATCCGTACGAAGTAGACGTACGGACCGGGGCTTGGACAACCCGCGACCCGAGGAGTGCAGTGGCAGCCAACGACCGGGCGTCAGCTCCCGGCAAGCCCGGCGGAAGCTCCGGTGCCGAAGGGCTGATGCGCGCCTCCCTGAGCGCGGTCGCGCCCGGCACGGGCCTGCGCGACGGACTCGAGCGCATCCTCCGCGGCAACACCGGAGGGCTCATCGTCCTCGGCTGGGACAAGACCGTCGAGTCGATGTGCACCGGCGGATTCATCCTGGACGTCGAGTTCACGGCGACGCGCCTGCGCGAGCTCTGCAAGCTCGACGGCGGCATCGTCGTCGACAAGGACATCACCAAGATCCTGCGGGCGGGCGTGCAGCTCGTGCCCGACCCGACGATCCCCACCGAGGAGACGGGCACCCGGCACCGCACCGCGGACCGCGTGTCCAAGCAGGTGGGCTTCCCCATCGTCTCCGTCTCCCAGTCCATGCGCCTCATCGCGCTCTACGTGGACGGGCAGCGCAAGGTCCTGGAGGACTCGGCGGCGATCCTGTCCCGCGCGAACCAGGCCCTCGCGACCCTTGAGCGCTACAAGCTGCGCCTGGACGAGGTGGCGGGCACGCTGTCCGCCCTGGAGATCGAGGACTTGGTGACGGTGCGGGACGTCACCGCGGTCGCCCAGCGCCTTGAGATGGTGCGCCGCATCGCCACGGAGATCGCCGAGTACGTGGTGGAGCTGGGCACGGACGGCCGTCTTCTCGCCCTGCAGCTGGACGAGTTGATCGCGGGCGTCGAGCCCGAGCGCGAACTGGTCGTCAGGGACTACGTACCGGAGCCGACCGCCAAGCGTTCCCGCACGGTCGAGGAGGCGCTCTTCGAGCTGGACGCGCTGACCCATGCGGAGCTGCTCGAACTGCCCACGGTAGCGCGGGCGTTGGGTTACACCGGCTCCCCGGAGGCGCTGGACTCCGCGGTCTCGCCGCGTGGCTTCCGTCTGCTCGCCAAGGTGCCGCGCCTTCCCGGCGCGATCATCGACCGTCTCGTGGAGCACTTCGGGGGTCTGCAGAAGCTGCTCGCCGCGAGCGTCGACGACTTGCAGACGGTGGACGGGGTGGGTGAAGCGCGGGCCCGGAGCGTCCGGGAGGGGCTTTCCCGCCTCGCCGAGTCGTCGATCTTGGAGCGGTACGTCTAGAGGGTGCCGCTGGGTGGGTGGTGGGTCTCCCGCCCACCACCCGATTGCCCCGAAGTTCCTGAGTCCCTAGGTCCCTAAGTCCCGAAGACCCGCTCAGGCCTCTTCGAGCACGAACGACGTCTTCACCGAACCCAGGCCCGGTGACTTCGCCTCGACGAGGTAGGTCCCCGCCCCCGCGACTCCCGCCGAAGGCGAAGCGCACTTCGGCTCGCTCCCCCGGCCGTCCCACTGGACGGTGTGCGTGACGCGCCCGTCGCCCGGCACCCGCAGCAACAGGCTCCCGCCACCGGCGGGGCAGTCCGCCGAGGACCAGATCTCCTTGTCGCCGTCGGCCTGAGTGATCGTCAGCACCGTCTTCTTGCCGCCGAGATCCACCTTGCAGGCCTTGCCCGCGCTGTTCTGGGCGATGAGCTCGAACTTGGGCTTCTCGCCGATCTCGTACGTGTTGTGGATGCTCCGCAGCTTCAACTTCACGTCGCCGCTCACGCAGTTGGGCAGGCTCGACCCCGCGGGCAGCTGTCCGCCCGCACCGCCGCCGCCCTTGGCGCCGTCGTCCGAGCCTCCGGCACCGCCGCCGGAACCTCCCGAGCCGCCGGACCCCCCGGAGTCACCGTCGCCGCCCGAGCCGCCGGAGCCCGAGCCGCCGTCGCCCTCGTCGTCCGACTCGTCGCGCCCGCCCGGCTGTTCGCTGATGGCGGGCCCCGAGCTGGAAGGTCCTGGCGTGATGGAGGTGGCAGGGCCGGAGCCCGACGGGCCGTCGGCGCCGTTCTTCTGGCCCCCACCCCCCAGGGTGAGGACCCACACGACTAGAAGCGCCATCAGCCCGATCAAGGACAGCAGAACGGCCCTCCGACGCCAGTAGATGGTGGAGGGAAGCGGCCCGACCGGATTGCGCAGAGATCCCACGGCCCAAACCTTACGAGAGATCCGCGCCTTGTCCTGCCCCACCCGCCGCCCTGAGCAACAAAGTTTGCGGATCATCATCACGGAACGGAGGACTCCGCTTCTGCACCCCTGTCTTTCGTCAGGGGTCGTAACCGGTCGATCGCCCCATGTGACGATTCGGGCCCACTACGTACCGTCCGTAATCATGGACACCATGGACGACGATCTCTATCGCGATGTCACCGACTTCGCCCACGACACCCCCACCTGGTTCCAGCACCTCGCCGAGGTGTGGACGGAGCTCGGACTGCTGCTCTTCGGCGTGCTCTTCATCGTCGCCTGGTGGCGAGCGCGGCGCGGCGACCCGCGCGCCCTCGCGATAGCTGTTCTCGCGCCCCTCGTCACGGCGGTGGCGTATGTGTGCAGCGAGTTGCTCAAGTCCGCGGTCGACGAGGAGCGCCCGTGCCGGGCCGTCGCAGGGGCGGTCACCTCGATCGTCGAGTGCCCGGCGTACGGCGACTGGTCCTTCCCCAGCAACCACTCGACGATCGCGGGTGCCGCGGCCGTCGGCCTCGCGCTCGCCTGGCCGCGGATCGCCGCGCTCACGCTGCCGATGGCCGTGCTCATGGCGTTCTCGCGGGTCTTCGTGGGCGTGCACTATCCGCATGACGTGCTGGTGGGGCTGCTCCTCGGCGCCGTGCTCGCCTTCATCCTCGTACGTCTGACGACGCGGCCCGTGGCACGGGTCGTCGAGGCGATGCGCGGTTCCTCGACGGGCGTCGTCAGGTGGTTCGCGGGTCCGGGCAGTCCGACGCCGGAGGTGACGTCGCACCGGCGGCCCGCGTCGCACCGCCGCTGAGGCGCCGACCGCTGAGGCACCGACCGCTCTGGCGCCGCCGCTGAGGCGTCACCCGCTCTGGCGCCGACCGCTCTGGCGTCAGAGCCGCACAAGTCCCGCCTCATAGGCGACGATCGCCGCCTGGACGCGGTTCTTGACCCCGAGCCGGTCGAGGACCGCGCTCACGTACGCCTTGACCGTGCCCTCGACCAGATGGAGCCGGGCGGCGATCTCCGGGTTGGAGAGCCCCTCCCCGACGAGCCCGAGCACTTCGCGCTCGCGCGGGGTGAGGACCGCGGTCCTGGCGCGGGCGTCGGCGCCGCGGACCGTGCGCTGCGCGCCGTAGCCGTCGATGACGTGGCGGGCCACCTTGGGCGAGAGGAAGGCGGCGCCGCCGGCCACAGCGCGTACGCCCGCGATGAGTTCGTGCGGGTCGCCGGACTTCAGCAGGAAGCCGGTGGCTCCGCCGCTCAGCGCCCGTGCGACGTACGCGTCCTCGGAGAAGGTCGTCAGCATCGCGACCGCGGTCCCGGGCACCGTCCGTACGATCTCCTCGCCCGCGGCGAGACCGTCGAGCCCCGGCATGCGGATGTCGAGCAGCGCGACGTCCGGCCGGTGGGCCTGGGCGAGGGCGACGGCATCCCGCCCGTCGCCCGCCTCGGCGACGACCTCGATGTCCTCGCCCGCGCCGAGGATCGCGCGGACGCCCGCGCGGATCATGGCCTCGTCGTCGGCCAGCAGTACGCGGATCACCGCACCCACTCCTTCTCGTGCTCCCGCACCTCGGCACGCATCTCGCCACGCACCTCGCCACCGGCCCCTGCCTTGGGGATCACGCTCTTCTCCACGACGACGCCGGCCTTGAAACAGACCCTGAAGTGCTCGACGGTGACGAAGAGTTCTCCGCTGGCCCGGTAGTAGCGGCAGTCCGCGCCTTCGGGGGGCGGGGTCGGGGCGCGTTCCTCGGGCGGATCGGACGCGGCTCTGTCGGGCAGCAGCCGTTCGGCCTCGGCCTGCGGCCCGCCGACCGTGAGCCGGGCGAAGTCGGCCGGTTCGAGGACGGCGTGCGACCGGGAGTACGCGTACCAGGCGAAGGCGCCGCCGACGAGGAGTACCCCGGTGGCCAGGGCGGCCCCGAAGGCCAGCACGGTCAGCCGGCGCGCGTGCGCGAGGCCGGGGGCGGGGGCAGGCGGGGCCGGGCGCGGATCCGGGGCCGGGCGCGGATCCGGGGCCTCGCCCTCCGCGGGGAGCCGCGCGACGACCCGGAAGCCGTCGCCGTGCGGTCCGGCGTCGAACGTGCCGCCGAGGTCTTCGACCCTGGCCCGCAGGCCGAGGAGGCCCGAACCCGCGCCGGACCCCGAGCCGGGTTCCTTGGCGGGTCCGTTGGTGACGACGACGGCGGCCTTCGTCACCTCGACCGTCACGTGAGCGCCGGGGGCGTGCCTGGCGGCATTGGTCAGGGCTTCCTGGACTACGCGGTAGACGGTTCGCTCGGACTCCGTCCCGGTCGATGTCTGAAGCAATGTCCCGGTCGATGTTCCGGTTGATGTCCGAAGCAATGTCCCGGTCGATGTCCCGCTCGATGTCCCGGTCAATTCCGCAGGGGGCGCCTCACCCCCCTCGACGAACTGAACCGCCAGCCCCGAATCGGCGGCGCGCTCCACCAGGGCGCGCACGCTCTCGCCCGCCGGGGCGAGCGGCGCGACCTCGTCGCCCTCTTCCCGCAGAAGGCCGATGATCTCGTGCAGCCGGTCCGTGGCGTCCGATGCGGCCACGCGCAGGTCGGCGACGGCGCCGCGGTGCCGTTCCGGCAGATCGGCGGCCACCTGGAGTGCGCCCGCCCGCACCGCGATGAGGCTCAGTTCGTGCCCGAGGGAGTCGTGCATGTCCTGGGCGATGCGGGCTCGCTCCCGCAGCCGGGCCCGGTCGGCGACGATGCGCTGCTCGCGCTCCAGCTGGGCGGCGCGGGACCAGCCTGCGGCGGCGAGTTCGCGGCCCTGGCGGAGGTAGCGGCCCGCGAGCCACGGGAAGACGGCCCCGAAGAGGAGCGTCCCCATGAGCACGAGCCACTCCACGACAGGGTCGACCCCGCGTACGACGATCTTGGCTGTCCCCACCAGGGCGACGGCCCCGAAGAGGAGCAGGGCGGGCCGGAGGCGATCGGCCCTGCGGCCCATGAGCAGGGCGAAGACGGCGAGGGCGGGGCCGTACGAGAGGGTGAACAGGGACGGTGCCGCCGCCAGCTCCAGCCCTGCTGCTGCCGCGAAGGCGACCAGTGGCCTGCGTCGCCAGACGGCCACTGCGAGGCCGAGCACGGCGATTCCCGCGGCCTGTTGCCAACCCGGGCGGGGCTCGTTCAGGCCCAGTCGGTCCGCCGTCAGCGCGGGCAGGGCGAGGACTGCCCAGAGTAGGGCGTCCTGCCCACGTCTGCTCTTCACCTCCGCGACGCTACTTCCCGGGGGCCCGGGCCCGCCCCTGCCGATCGTCAGGTCCTCGCCCTTGAGCAGCGGACGGTCTCTCCCACCCACCCGCCCGTCACCCCGCATCCGCCCCTGCACGAACAAGCTCTCCCGCCCACCCACCCGATTGCCCCGCGGTGACAAGGGTGGGTGAGGGCCGTGAGGGGGTGGGTGGGGAGCGCCTCCCGGCGTGGGGCGGGTGGGGGACGCGCGCCACGTACCGGGTGAGGGTCGTGCGGGGGTGGGCGGGTGGGGAGCGCTTCCCGGCGTGGGGGCGGGTGGGAGACGCGCGCCACGCACCCCACGCAAGGGTGAGTGAGAGCCCTACAGGGGCGGGCGAGGAAGGCCTCCAGGCGTGGAGGTGGGTGGGAGACGCGCGCCACGTACCGAATGAGGGCCGTACGGGGGTGGGCGGGCGAGGAGCGCCTCCCGGCGTGGGGACGGGCGGGTAGGGGACGCGCGCCACGTACCGCGTGAGGGCCGTGCGGGGGGGGCGGGGAGCGCTTCCCGGCGTGGGGGGGGTGGGAGACGCGCGCCACGCACCGAGTCAGGGCCCCGTACGGGGTGGGCGGGGAACGCCTCCCGGCGCGGGGACGGGTGGGAGACGCGCGCCACGCACCCCAAGGGTGGGTGAGGGCCGTGCAGGGGTGTGGGGGACGCGCGCCACACCCCACACAAAGGGTGAGTGAGGGACACAAAGGGTGGGTGAGGGCCGTGCAGGGGTGGGCGGGGAACGCCTCCCCGCGTGGGGAGTGCGGGTAGGGGACGCGTGCCACGCACCCCTCACTAGGGCGGGCCGGGAGCGCCTCCCGGCGTGGGGGCGGGTGGGCCGGGGGCGCGCCACGTAGCCCCCAACCAAAACCCGCACCCCCCAAGAAGCCCCGCCTGGCCCGCCCCCCGCCACCCCCATGGCAGGATCGTCCTGCCATGACTGCGCCCACGAAGCCCATGCCAATGTCAGATACTCCCGACAGCCCCGAGCCCGCCGGCGAGGCCCTGCACAGCCCCGTCATCGCCTGGTTCGACGCGAACGCGCGCGATCTGCCGTGGCGTCGTCCCGACGCCGGGCCCTGGGGCGTGATGGTCAGCGAGTTCATGCTGCAGCAGACGCCGGTCAGCCGCGTCCTGCCCGTGTACGAGCAGTGGATCGCCCGCTGGCCCCGCCCCGCCGACCTCGCCAAGGAAGCTCCGGGCGAAGCCGTCCGCGCCTGGGGACGCCTCGGCTACCCCCGCCGCGCGCTGCGGCTGCACGGCGCGGCCGTCGCCATAACGGAACGGCACGGCGGCGACGTACCCACCAAGCACGCGCAGCTGCTCGCGCTGCCCGGCATCGGCGAGTACACGGCCGCGGCCGTCGCCTCCTTCGCGTACGGCCAGCGTCACGCCGTCCTCGACACGAACGTGCGCCGCGTCTTCGCCCGCGCCGTCACCGGCGTCCAGTACCCGCCGAACGCCACCACCGCCGCCGAGCGCAAGCTCGCCCGCGCCCTCCTGCCCGAGGACGAGCGCACGGCGTCCCGCTGGGCCGCCGCCTCCATGGAGCTCGGCGCCCTCGTCTGCACCGCCAAGAACGAGAACTGCGCCCGCTGCCCCATCGCGGAGCAGTGCGCCTGGCAGACGGCAGGCAAACCGGCCCACCAGGGACCGGCGCGGCGCGGCCAGACGTACGCGGGAACGGACCGTCAGGTCCGCGGCAAGCTGCTCGCGGTCCTGCGCGATGCCGTGGCCCCCGTGCCGCAGGCTGCCCTCGACCGGGTGTGGGACGAGCCCGTGCAGCGGGCCCGCGCGCTGGACGGACTCGTCTCCGACGGACTCGTGGAGCCGCTCCCCGAGGGGCTCTACCGCCTGCCCCTCACCTGACGAGCGACGGCCGAACCACAACGAATCGCCCCCGTTTTACGTCCCGCCTACTTCTGTTACACAACCGACGGAAGGCCGTGCGCCCCCCGCTGGCTGCTCCGCACAGCCTCGTGACAACGCCTCCGTAGCTTCATAGCCGTACCGCACAAGCAGCGGTGGTCGGTGAACGGAGGCGGTCAGGTATGGCGCACGGTGAGGTGCTCGAGTTCGAAGAGTACGTCCGCACTCGGCAGGACGCCCTGCTGCGCAGTGCCCGGCGCCTGGTCCCCGACCCCGTCGACGCCCAGGACCTGCTGCAGACCGCGCTCGTGCGGACGTACGGCCGCTGGGACGGCATAGCCGACAAGCGGCTCGCGGACGCCTATCTGCGCCGCGTCATGATCAACACGCGTACGGAGTGGTGGCGGGCCCGCAAGCTCGAAGAGGTCCCCACCGAGCAGCTGCCCGACGCGAGCGTGGAAGACTCCACCGAACAGCATGCGGACCGCGCCCTCCTGATGGACATCATGAAGGTGCTCGCACCCAAGCAGCGCAGCGTCGTCGTGCTGCGACACTGGGAGCAGATGTCCACAGAGGAGACGGCCGCGGCACTCGGCATGTCGGCGGGAACGGTCAAGAGCACACTGCACCGGGCGCTCGCGCGGCTCCGCCAGGAGCTGGAGAGCCGTGACCACGAGGAGCCCGCCACCGGCGCGCTCGAACGTGAGGAGCGGGAGCGTTGCGCGGCCTGAGCACCCGGCCTTGCAGGACTGGCAGGACTGGCAGGACTGGCAGAACGATGAAGGCGGGGAGTACGGCCGTGGCCGCACTCGCCGCCATCGGCCTTTTGCTCACCGCCACCGCCTGCTCGACCGGCGGCTCCGGCGCCCGCGACGAGGGCCCCGGCAACCGCGGCGAGACGGTGATGTCACCGACGCCGTCCCCGACGCCCACCGCGACGTCCGCCGCCGCGCCGCCCTCCACCACCGAGGCGGTGAAACTCGTGAAGGACGACCCGAAGGTCAGCCAGACGGTCAAGCGCGCCCTGAAGCCCTGCGTCGCCGACGAGTACCCGGTCGACGTCAGTTACGGCAACCTGACCGGAGGATCCGCCTCCGATGTCGTCGTGAACATCATGACCTGCGGCGATGCGGTCGGTACCAGCACTTACGTGTATCGCACCGAGGGCAAGAAGTACGAGAATGTCTTCCAGGACGAGGAGCCACCCGTCTACGCGGAGATCGACCGGGGCGACCTGGTGGTCACCAAGCAGCTGTACGAGAAGGGTGATCCGGTGTCGTATCCGTCCGGCGAGGACGTCATCACCTACGAGTGGGCGGCGAACCACTTCAGGGAGACGGACCGCATCCGCAATCACTACAGCAGCGCGGCGGGCGGCGATGCTCCCGCTCCGACGGAGGACTGAGAGCACCCGATGGCAGAGCACACCCATGTCCTGTTCGTCGAGGACGACGACGTCATCCGCGAGGCGACGCAGCTCGCGCTCGAACGGGACGGCTTCGTCGTCACCGCGATGCCCGACGGCCTCCAGGGCCTTGAGGCGTTCCGTGCCGACCGGCCCGACATCGCGCTCCTCGACGTGATGGTGCCGGGTCTCGACGGCGTCTCGCTGTGCCGCCGTATCCGCGACGAGTCCACCGTCCCGGTGATCATGCTTTCGGCGCGCGCCGACTCCATCGACGTCGTGCTCGGCCTGGAGGCGGGGGCCGACGACTACGTGACGAAGCCCTTCGACGGCGCCGTCCTCGTGGCCAGGATCCGCGCCGTGCTGCGCCGCTTCGGCCACGCGAGCGGCCCCGACTCGGCGGCGCCCTCCGCGGGTGAGGGCGGTTCGCCGGACGGCGGCGTGCTGCACTTCGGCGATCTGGAGATCGACACGGAGGGCATGGAGGTCCGCAAGGACGGCGCTCCGGTGGCGCTGACGCCGACCGAGATGCGCCTGCTGCTCGAATTCTCGTCCGCGCCCGGCACGGTCCTCTCCCGCGACAAGCTCCTCGAGCGCGTGTGGGACTACGGCTGGGGCGGTGACACCCGCGTCGTCGACGTCCATGTGCAGCGGCTGCGCACGAAGGTGGGCCAGGACCGGATCGAGACGGTCCGCGGCTTCGGCTACAAGCTCAAGGCGTGAGCCGCGACGGCATGGCTGATGGCATGACTGATGGCATGGCCGACTGCACGGCGGCTGAACTGCACGTGGCGCATGAAATGAACATGGCGCTTCTCGGGGGACGTATATGAGCAGGGGGACGGTGGCCGCGCTGCGCGCCCGCCTCCGCACGGCGTTCGGCGCACGCCTGCGCACCGGCGTGCGCTGGAAGATCAGCGCGGCGATCGCGCTGGTCGGCGCGCTCGTCGCGGTGGCGCTGAGCCTGGTCGTGCACAACGCGGCGCGCGTCTCGATGCTCGACAACGCGCGCGACGTGCAGGACGAGCGGATCCAGTACGCCCAGCGGATCTACGAGACGTCCGGGCGCACGGGGCAGTTCGGCATGAAGGTCGACGACCCGGAGATGCCCAGGGAGCTCCTGGAGAAGGTGCTCGCCGGGCGCCGCGCGACGTACGTGGAGGACCACTCCAGCGGCGTGCCGGACATCTGGGCCGCGGTGCCGCTGAGCGACGGCCACATCCTGTCGCTGCACACCCGCTTCACCGACCGCAGCGCCACCGTCATGAAGGACCTCGACCAGGCCCTGGTCATCGGCTCCATCTCGGTCGTCTTCGGCGGCTGCGCGCTCGGCGTGCTCATCGGCGGCCAGCTCTCGCGGCGCCTGCGCAAGGCGGCGACCGCGGCGCAGGAGGTCGCGCAGGGGCAGACGGACGTCAACGTACGAGATGCCATCGGCGGCGTCGTGCGCGACGAGACCGATGACCTCGCGCGGTCGGTGGACGCGATGGCGGACGCGCTCAAGCAGCGGCTCGAAGCCGAGCGGCGGGTGACGGCGGACATCGCGCACGAGCTGCGTACGCCGGTGACGGGCCTGCTCACGGCGGCCGAACTGCTTCCCCCCGGCCGTCCGACCGAGTTGGTCAGGGACCGCGCGCAGGCGATGCGCACGCTCGTGGAGGACGTACTCGAAGTGGCCCGTCTGGACAGCGCGGCCGAGCGGGCCGAGCTGCAGGACCTGATGCTCGGCGAGTTCGTGACGCGGCGGATCGCGGTGCTCAACTCGGACGTGAGCGTGACGGTGGTGCACGAGTCGGAGGTCACCACCGACCCGCGCCGCCTGGAGCGCATCCTGGGCAACCTCCTCGCCAACGCCGCCAAGCACGGGAAGCCGCCGGTCGAGGTGAGTGTCGAGGGCCGCGTGGTGCGGGTCCGCGACCACGGCCCCGGTTTCCCCGCGGGTCTCCTGGAGGAGGGCCCGAGCCGCTTCCGCACCGGCAGCACGGACCGCGCGGGCGTCGGGCACGGCCTGGGTCTGACGATCGCCGCGGGCCAGGCGAGGGTGCTCGGCGCGAGGCTCACGTTCCGCAACGTGACGCCGGCGGGCGCGGGCCCGGACGACCCGGCGGAGGGCGCGGTGGCAGTCCTCTGGCTCCCGGAACACGCCCCGACGAACACGGGCAGCTTCCCGATGCTGCAGCTGCCGGACAAGTACAAGTAGCCGGTCCGGCCTGCCTGCCGCCCCCCGCCCCCCTTCCCCCCTCCCCCGCTGCCGGGTACCGACAAGCGAGGCAGTGGCGACAGCAACGGGCCCCCGGCACCAGAGTCGGTGCCGGGGGCCCGTTTCAGCCGAGGGAATCAGGACCGCAGGTCAGACGGCCTCTGCAACCGCGTCCCGCGGACCAGGCGCGGCGTCCCCAGCCACGTCCTCGGCCGGCTTCGTGGCCGGCTTCTCGGCCGGGGCCTTCTCGGCCCCCGAGCCGGAGTCGGAGCCCTTGGGCCCCGAGTCCTTGGGTCCGGCCCCCCGCAGGGGAACCTCCTTGACGAAGAACGCGGCGATCAGCGCGGCGACCCCGATGACCGCCCCCAGCAGGAACGCCGAGTGCGTACCGGCGGACACAGCATGCTGATACGCGTCCCGCACCGGCGCGGCCAGCTGCCGCAGACTGTCCGCATCCAGCTGCGCGGACTGCTCGGTGACCTTGCCGCCGAGCTCCCCGGCGCGCTCGGACATCGTGTCCTCGACCCGGTTGTTGAAGAGCGCCCCCATGATCGCGACGCCGAACGACGAACCGAGCGTACGGAAGAGCGTGGCCGAGGACGACGCGACGCCCATGTCCTTCATCTCGACGCTGTTCTGCGCGACCAGCATGGTGATCTGCATCAGGCAGCCCATGCCCGCGCCGAGCACCGCCATGTAGAGGCCGGACGTGAACCGCGAGGTGTCGGTGTCCATCTGCGACAGCAGGAACAGGCCGAGGACCATCAGTACGGTGCCGACGATCGGGAAGATCTTGTACTTGCCGGTGGAGGTGGTGAACCGGCCCGAGAAGAACGAGACGACCATCATCGAGAGCAGCATCGGAAGCAGCAGCAGACCGGAGTTGGTGGCCGAAGCGCCCTGCACCGCCTGCTGGTAGAGCGGCAGGAACAGCATCGCGCCGAACATCACGAATCCGGTGAGGAAGCCGATCACCGACATCAGGGTGAAGTTGAGGCTGCGGAAGATGTGCAGCGGCAGGATCGGCTCGGCGGCCTTCTTCTGCACGACGACGAAGCTGATGAGCGCGACGACGCCGATCGCGATGAGCTCCATGATCACGGTCGAGGTCCAGGCGTACTCCGTGCCGCCCCAGGTGGTGACGAGGACCAGCGAGCTGATGCCCACGGTCAGGAGCGCCGCACCGAGGTAGTCGATCCGTCCCTCTGCCTTCTTCTTCGGCAGGTGCAGCACTGCGGTCACCATGGCGAGCGCCACGGCGCCGAGCGGCAGGTTGATGTAGAAGGCCCAGCGCCAGCCGAGGTGGTCGGTGATGGTGCCGCCGACGAGCGGACCGCCGATCATGGCGACCGCCATGACGCCGGTCATCATGCCCATGTACTTGCCGCGCTCCCGCGGCGGGACGAGCTCACCGATGATCGCCATGACGCCGACCATCAGACCGCCCGCGCCGAGCCCCTGGACCGCGCGGAAGCCGATCAGCTGGCCCATGTCCTGCGCCATTCCGCTGAGCACGGAACCGAGCAGGAAGATCACTATGGAGGTGAGGAAGACGCCCTTGCGGCCGTACATGTCACCGAGCTTGCCCCAGATGGGGGTCGAGGCCGCGGTCGCCAGCATGTACGCGGTGACGACCCACGACAGGTGCTCCATGCCGCCGAGGTCACCGACGATCGTCGGCATCGCGGGGCTCACGATCATGTTGTCGAGCATCGCGAGCAGAATCGTGACCATCAACGCCATCATCACGACGCGCACGCTGCGCGACTGTGGCGCTTCCTTCGTCTGATCCGCCGGAGGATCCGCCGATTGCCCGTCCTGCTTCGCCTGTTCCCCCGGCTTTTTCTTGATCTCCGCCATGTTCCCCACTCCCCGGTTTCCCCGACTGCCTTCTGGTACTTACTTGCCGACCGGCAAGTTGACTACACTGAGGGAAACTAGACCCCCAACTAGCCGGGCGTCAAGTACGTAAAATCGGGTCCAAGGATTCGAGTCGAGGGAGTCGAGGAGCACCGAAATGGTCACGGGCACAGGCGCCGACGCAGGCGCAGGTACGAGCGCGGGCGCGGGCAAGCAGCACCGCCGCGGGGACACCCGCCAGCGCATCCAGGACGTGGCCCTCGAACTCTTCGCCGAGCAGGGCTACGAGAAGACGTCGCTGCGCGAGATCGCGGAGCGTCTGGATGTCACGAAGGCGGCCCTGTACTACCACTTCAAGACCAAGGAGGACATCCTCACCAGCATCTTCGAGGACCTGACCCGGCCCATCGACGAACTGGTGGAGTGGGGCAAGGACCAGCCGCACACGCTGGAGATCAAGCGGACGATCCTGACCCGCTACAGCGAGATCCTCAAGGACGCGTCCCCTCTCTTCCGCTTCATGCAGGAGAACCAGGCGACGATGCGGGACCTGAAGACGGGCGAGACCTTCAAGGACCGCATGCTCAGCCTGCTCGACATCCTCAGGGAGCCGGACGCGCCGATGACGACCCAGGTGCGCTGCTTCAGCGCGCTGTTCACGATGCACGGCGGGATGTTCGTGCTCAAGGACGCCGAAGGCGACCCCGAGGAGAAGCGCAAGGCCATCCTCGAGGTCGCCATCGATCTGGTGACACAGGCGCACGAGGGCGCCTGAGCCGCTGCCGGGTCAGGCAGTCATGGCCGTACGGGCCATGCGGTCTATACGGCCCATACAGCACATAGGGGTCAGACAGTGACGCCGTTGGAGCGCAGGAACGCGACCGGGTCGACCGCCGAGCCGTAGTTCGGGGTCGTACGGATCTCGAAGTGCAGGTGCGGGCCGCTGGAGTTGCCGGTGTTGCCGGAAGCGGCGATGTGCTGGCCGGTGGCGACGCTCTGGCCGACGCGCACGTCGATCTTCGACAGGTGGGCGTACTGCGAGAACGTGCCGTTGTCGTGCTTGATCACGATGGCGTTGCCGTACGCGGGACCGTCACCGGCGCCGTTGCCGCCCGCCTTGACGACGGTGCCGTTGTGCACGGCCTCGACGGAGGTGCCGATGGACACCGCGAAGTCCTGGCCGGAGTGCTTGCTGGACCACATGTTGCCGCCGAGCCCGAAGGACGCGGAGAGCGTGTACTTGTCGACCGGGTCCTGCCAGGAGACGGCCTTCTTGGCGGCGGCCTGCTGAGCCTTGGTCGCGGCCTTGGCCTGCGCGTTCGCCTGCGCCGACACCGAGTTGGCGGAGACGCCGGGCAGCGCGCCGCTCTTGGTGTCCGCAGCGGCCGCGATCCCGGAACCGAGAACTGCCGACGCTCCGAGCCCGAGGCCCGCGACGGTGACGACGGCCGTCCGCGTACGGAGCAGGGACAGGCCGGAATGGTGGGACGTGGCGCGCTTCGACATGGCGGATGACCTCCGGGATGGGGAGCGTGTGGCATGCGGCGCATGCCGGGCTTGGTGTGACGTGCGGTGCACGCCGGCTTTCGTGTGACGTGCGGTGCACGCCGGATTTCGGCTGGCGTGCGGTGCACGCCGGGGCTTCGTGTGTCGTGGCTCCGTGGTTGTGCGGTGCACGACGGGCACAAAGGGACCCGGCACACGCAGCACTGCGTCCCGCCGGGTTGGCCATCCCTTGGTAACCCGCACCCCGCCCCCTGCTCAAACCCCCCATCTACTACCGAAAGCCGTAGCTCCCCGACCGACTTTCTCCTCCTTGACACCCCCAAATTCCGACAATTCCCCCTTCAACCACTTGCCGGATTTGGCCGCCGAGGTCAGGTTTAACCCCACTCCAGGAAGACCCCTCGGGCCAGCACTGGCCCCGGCCGGACCCCCGGCCCCCCGACGAGCCGAAGGTCCCGGAGGTTGCGGCCCGAAGGTCCCCTCCCCCCTCCCGAACGCCACCACTATTCCGCCTAGTACCGGACATAACGCCTGTGCGTCATGTCACCGACCCCCGAGATCCACATCCTCCGGAATGTGACCGGCACTACGCTGCGGCGCATGGATCCCGCGGTCATAGGCGCCCGGCTCGCCTCGGGCGTCGTAGCCCCTCTGATCAAGAAACTGTTCGTACGGGAGGGACCGGGCGCGGGCCTGGTGGACAGGCCTGTGCGGCTGTCGGGGCTGGTGTCTTTCCGGGGCGAGAAGCGGACGCTGACGGAGCGGGACGTGCGCCGCCTCGCGGGCAGCCTGGTGACGGAATCCCTCGCCTCGCCCGGCGAGCGCCCTTTCCCGCCGGACGAGGCGGACGCGGTCACGGACGCCTTGGCCCGCGCGCTCCTGACCCTCGGCGACCTCGACATGGACGACGTCCAAGCGGTCCGCCTCGGCCACCAGAAGCTGGCCCGCTCGCTCATCTACAGCGCATCGGCATCCGGCCTTTCCACGGATGCCGCCTTCTTCCTCGACTCGATCACCGAGTGGGCCTGCCTCCACGTCCTGCAGTTCTTCACGCAGCGCTCGACCTTCGTGGCCGCGACGCTCGTGGCACAGAGCCGGACCCAGGACGAACTCGTCGTGAAGGTCGACGAGTTGCTCGCCCGCAGCCCGATCCCCGGGGCGCAGGACGTGGCCTTCGAGCGCCGCTACCTCGCATCCGTGGCGAAGAAGCACGGGAAGCTGACGATCTTCGGGATCGATCTGGCGAACTCGCCGGGGCGGTGGCCCTTGGATGCGGCGTACATGTCGCTGGAGGCGACGGAACGGCTCTGGAGGCTCCTGTCGCCGCAGGAAATGGCCGGCGTCCAGTCCGGGACACACCCCACTTACGAGCAGTGGGCGGACCAGGTGAACGAGCCGGCCCCCACGCCCCGCCCCGCCGACCAGGCACTGGCGGACCACGACCGCGTACTCCTGCGGGGCGAGGCGGGCTCCGGCAAGACGACGCTGGTGCAGTGGCTGGCGGTGAGCGCTGCGGGCCTCGACGGGGACGACGCCCGCATGGCATACCTGTACGACCGCATCCCGTATGTACTCCCCCTGCGTACCCTCACCCGCTACGGCGAGCGCCTCCCCGCCCCGGCGGACTTCCTGCCGGCCGTCGGCTCCCCGCTGGCGGGTACGCAGCCCACAGGCTGGGAGTCCCGCGTACTGACGGCGGGCCGCGGCCTGATCCTGGTGGACGGGATCGACGAGATCCCCGAGTCGGAGCGCACACGCACGCGGGAGTGGCTGAGTGACCTCATCGACGCGTACCCCGGCAACCGTTGGCTGGTGACTTCACGCCCGTCGGCCGTACGGGAGGATTGGCTGGCGGAGCAGCACTTCACGGAGCTGACGCTGTCGCCGATGAGCCGGTCGGAAGTGGCTGCGTTCATCCACCGCTGGCACGGGGCGGCACGCACGGGGGCTCCCGAGGAGGATGAGCCCCTCCGCGCGTACGAGGACCAGCTCCTGGCAGCGGTACGGGCGAAGCCGGACCTCGGCCGCCTTGCGACCAATCCGCTCATGTGCGGTCTGATCTGCGCACTCCACAGGGACCGGCGGGGGTTCCTCCCCTTGGGCCGCAAGGATCTGTACTCGGCAGCACTGTCGATGCTGCTGATCCGCAGGGACCGTGAGCGCGACATGCACGTACCGGAGCTGAGGGAGGAGCCACAGCTCCAAGTACTGCAACGTCTCGCCTACTGGTTGATTCGCAACGGCCGTACGGTGATGGACCGTTCGCGGGCGGAGTCGATCATTGACGACGCCTTGCCTGCGGTACCGGAGGTGGCGGCACTGGGCGACGCGAAGGCGGTGTACGCCCACTTCCTCCACCGCAGCGGGCTCCTCCGCGAGCCGGGTCCCGGCACGGTCGACTTCATTCACCGCACGTTCCAGGACTTCCTGGGCGCACGGGCGGCGGTCGACGAGGGCGACTTCGGCGTGCTGGCGCGCCACGCGGCGGACGACCAGTGGGAGGACGTCATCCGCATGGCCGTCGCACAAGCGCGGCCCCGTGAACGGGCGGACATATTCCGGGACTTGATCGCATGCGGGGACAAGCTCCCCGAGGATCAGGCCAGGAAGCGGATCCACCTGCTGGCGGCGGCCTGCCTGGAGCATGCGGCGGAGCTGGCACCTACGGTGCGGTCGGAGGTGGAGCGGCGGATGTCGGCTCTCATTCCGCCGCGCAGCGCATCGGATGCCCGTGAACTCGCCGCGGTCGGGCCCATGGTCCTGGATCTGCTCCCGGGACCGGACGACCTGAGCGAAGAGGACGCCCGCCACGTGGCGATCACCGCAACGCACGTCCAGTCGGACGCGGCGATCCCCTTCCTCGCGCGACTCGCGTGTCACCCCGGCATCGGAGTACGCAGCCAGCTCATGTGGGGTTGGAACCGTTATGACCACCGGCTCTATGCGGATCAGGTCATTTCTCAGCTGGACGACGGGACGACTCACTTCGTCCTGCGCACCGACGAACAGGTGGCGGATGTCGAACGGCTCGAGCTGCGCCCCAGCCACCTCGACATCCGCGACGGCGTCTCCCCCGAAGCCGCCTCCCGCCTCCTCGTGGCATGCGCACCCACCTTTCTGATGCTCAAGATCCATCCGGCGCGGCTCACAGCAGAGGCACTCGGCGCATTGCGCAACCTGACCGCGTTGCGCGTCTTCAACCTCGACGAGCCGTGGGACCTCTCCCTGTTCCCGTCCGATGCGCCGCTGGACACCTTGGGGATCTTCGAATCGCTCCGTCACCTGACGGACATTCAGCACATGGACAGATGGCCAGGGTTGAGCTGGGTGATCTTCGGCGAATTCGACCTCCTGAAAACCGCCGAGGAATGGGAACCTCTCACGCACACTCCCCGGCTCACCGCGCTGTCGCTGGCGTCTGCCAGCTTCGCTTACGCCCCTCCTGGCCTGACACTGCCCAACGTCTCGCTGTTGCAGCTGTTCCCGACAGAGGGGCAGAGCATCGCGACATCCCGCATCCCGAACCTCCTGCCAGGACTCAAGAGCCTGAACGTGCTCCCGTCCACAGCCCAAGGAACCATCGACGTCGCCCCCTTGGCGCACCTCCAGACCCTTGAGTACCTGAGAGTCCCCGTCCCCGGCGTCTGCGGCCTGGAGGCCATTCCCAGCGACGTCAACGTGATCACCTACCACCCCGTCACCGACTGAGCCGAAACCAGCCCTTCGCACCCCGCACCCCGCACCCCGCACCCCGCACCCCGCACCCGCCGAATTAGGCCAGGATCTGACCTACCGCACGCCTAACGTCGGACGCTCCCCGCTGTTCAAAAAGGCCGCAAGGAGCGAACGATGAGCCACCTCACCAGCGCCCAGCCCGACGGCACCCCCACCTGGATCGACCTCCGCGTGCCCGAGTACGACCGCACCCTGGAGTTCTACGGCGCACTCTTCGGCTGGGAGTACGCCGAGGAACCGACCCACAGCGAGCGCAGCGCCACCTGCCTGCTGCACGGAAAGCCCGTCGCGGCCATCACCCAGGCTCCGGCCACCACCACCGGCTTCGGCTGGACCATGTACGTCGCCACCGCCGACTGCGACGGAACCGCGCAACGCATCGCCGAGGCGGGCGGCACCCTGCTGGAGGAGCCGGTGGACGTCATGGCGGGCGGCGGCGCCCGCACGGCCGTCGCGGAGGATCCCGTGGGCGCCCGCTTCGGCCTCTGGCAGGCCCGCACGCGCATCGGCTGCGAAATCGTGAACGAACCGGGCTCGCTCGTGCGCAACGACCTGCTCACCCCGGCCCCCGGCCCGGCCCGAGCGTTCTACTCGGCGGTCTTCGGCTACACCCTGGACCTCAACGACGCCATGCCGGACGCGGACTTCACCTTCCTGCGCCGCCCCGACGGCCACGAGATCGGCGGAATCCTCGGCGTCCCGACACCCTCCGCGTCCACATCCACCCTCACGTCCTCCCCCGCATCCGCTTGGGCCACCACCTTCGAAGTGGCCGACACAGACGCGGTGGCCCGGCGAGCCACCGCATCCGGTGGCACATCCACCACCCCGGAGGACATCCCGTACGGCCGGATCGCCACCGTCACCGACCCCAACGGCTACGAGTTCTCCGTCATCACAAGGCCCTGAGCCGCAACCGGCCACAGACGGAATACCCCGCACCCGACGGCGGGTTGGGCCCAGCATGACGACTGACACGCACTTCGACCCGCACGCCCTGCTCGCGCAGAGCGACCTCGGCGTACTGGCGACGATCAAGTCCGACGGCCGCCCCCAGCTCTCGCCCGTCATGCCGTCGTACGACCGCTCCGACAACGTGATCCGCGTATCGACGACCGCGAGGACGGCAAAGATCGCGAACCTCCGTCGCGACCCCCGCGCCACCCTGGAGGTGACAAGCCCCGACGGCCGCGCCTGGGCCACCGCCGAGGGCACGGCCACGCTCATCGGCCCCGGAACCGACCCGCAGGGCCCCGAGGTCCAGGCCCTGGTGGACTACTACCGCGCGGCCGCCGGCGAGCACCCGAACTGGGACGAGTACCGCGAGGTCATGGTGTCCGACCGCCGGGTGCTGATCACGATGACGGTCGACAACATCTACGGCACCGAGCTCAACTGAGATCAGCTGAGATCGGCTGAGATCGGCCAAGCGCCGGCCCGGCTTGCCCGGCATGTCGGCTCACCGGCCGACCGAACCGTCCATCCGCTCACGAAGGATGTCAGCGTGGCCGGCGTGCCGGGCGGTCTCCTCGATCATGTGCACCAAGACCCAACGCATCGTCGGCGGAGGCGTCTCGCGCAGCGAACGGGCGCCTGGCCGGTCCAAGTCATTGCAGGCGTGGATGATGTCATTGCACCGCTCCATCGCATCGTCGTAGGCCGCGAGCAGGCTCTCGGCCGTCTCGTCGTCGGCGGGTGGGGACTCGTCGTCCCATGGCTCGACGTCAGCGCCGGCGTAGGCCCAGGCAAACCAATTGAGTTCAACCGCGGTCAGATGCTTGATGAGGCCGAGGATGCTGGTCCCTGATGACACCCCGGCAGTCCTGAGCGCCTCGTCGGACGCACCCGACGCCTTGGCCGCGACCGCTTCCCTCAGATAGTTGAGGAAGGCCAACAGCGTCGTCTTCTCATCGGCGTTGAGACTCGGCGGTCGCAGATCGCCACGCGGCTCGGTGTTCATCACACCGCGACACTACTCATCGACACTACTCATCGACGGCGCCGGGCGATCAGAGCTTCCCGCCTGCTTCCGCCCCCCCAGTACCAGTTGGGCCCCAACCCCGCACCCCCCAGTACCAGTTAAGCCCCAACCCCCGCCGCCCCCACCTCCTTCACCTACCCTCGACACATGGTCGAAGCCACCACGCTAGGCGCCCGCATCGCGTCCGGCGTCGTCGTGCCGCTCGTCAAGAAGCTCTTCGTGGCGGACCAGCCGGGCGCGGCCCTGGTGGACAAGCCCGTGCGCATCTCCGCCCTCATCTCCTTCAGCGGCGAGAAACGCGGCGTCACGCCCAAGGACGTCGAGAAGGTCGCCGACGAGCTCGTGCGCCGGGCGCTCAAGGCCGCCGGGCCGTACGAGCAGCCCATCGAGCCGGCGGAAGCACTCGCCGTACGGAACGCACTCGCCCACTCGCTCGCCGCCCTCGGCACCATCACCATCGAGGACTTCGAAGCCGTGTCCATGGGGCCGGAAGGCTTCGCGAACCTGCTGCGGTCCAACGCGGGCACGGTCATCATCTCCTTCGGCCTCAGCGCGAGCGGCGAACTCTTCTACGAGCGGCTCCTCCACACCGCCTGCCTCCACATCCTGAACTTCTTCACCCGGCGCTCCACCTACATCGCCCGTCAACTCACCGTCAACACACAGCAGTTGGCGCGGCTCGTGCAGGCCATCGACATTCTTCTCGACCGGCTTCCCTCCCAGACCGCCGAGGACGCCGCCTTCGAGGACCGCTACGCCACCCACATCGCGCAGCGCCACGGCACCCTCACCATCTACGGCCTCGACGCCGGCACCAGCGAGTGGCCCCTCGACACCGCCTACCTCAGCCTGGAGGCGACCCGCGAGCGCACCGGGCCCGGCGGCAGCGGGCTGCACGTCCCCGCCGAGCAGGTCCTCGCCCAGCACGACCAGGTCCTGCTGCGCGGCGTCGCCGGATCCGGCAAGACCACCCTCGTCCAGTGGCTCGCCGTGACGGCGGCGAGCCGGACGTACGAGCACGGGCTCACGCACCTCATCGGGCGTGTGCCCTTCGTCCTGCCGATGCGGCGGATCCTGCGGCCGGGGGCCGAACTGCCCATCCCGGGGGACTTCCTCAAGGCCGTCGCCTGCCCGGTCGCGGGCGATCAGCCCGCCGGCTGGGTCGACCGCGTCCTGCGCGCCCGGCGCGGCGTGCTGCTCGTCGACGGGATAGACGAGATCGCCGGTGAGCGGCGGGAATCCGCCCGCCGGTGGCTGCGTGAGCTGGCGCGGACCTTCCCCGGAAATCTCTGGCTCGTCACCTCGCGCCCCTCCGCCGTCCCCGAGCGGTGGCTGACCGCCGCCGGCTTCAACGAACTCACGCTCTCCCCGATGGCCCGCCACGACGTCGCCACGTTCGTACGCCGCTGGCACCACGCCGCCGGGGCCGACGAGTCCACCGGCGCGTCCCTGCTTCAGGCCGTACGGACCACCACCGAGCTGAACCGCCTGGCCACCAACCCCTTGATGTGCGGCATGCTCTGCGCCCTGCACCGGGACCGGAACGGCTTCCTGCCCCAGGACAGGAAGTCCCTCTACGAGGCCGCCCTCTCCATGCTGCTCGAACGGCGGGACAGGGAAAGGGGGTTGGACGATCCGGGTGGAGTGCGCATTCCCTACGCCACCCAGATCCAGCTCCTGCAGCGCCTCGCGTGGTGGCTGATCCGCAACAGCCGCTCCGAGATGGACCGTTCGGACGCGCTGCACATCATCACGCAGGCGCTCCCCTCCCTGAATCTGAGCAGCGACGCGGAGGAGATCTACACCTCGCTCCTGCTGCGCTCCGGGCTGCTGCGCGAACCCGCCGATGGGCGCGTCGACTTCCTGCACCGCACGTTCCAGGACTATCTCGGCTCCCGGCTCGCGGTGCAGGAACTGGACTTCGACCTGCTCCTGAACAACGCGGACAAGGACGAGTGGGAGGACGTCGTCCTCCTCGCCATCGCCCACGCACGGCCGAAGGAGGCCGAGCAGATGCTGCGGCGCCTCGTCGAACAGGGCACCCCGCGCGGCAAGCTCCTCGCCGCCGCGGGACTGCCGTACGCGGCGGAGGTGGCGCCCGCGATCCGTTCGTTCGTGGAGGTCGGGGTGCAGCTGCTCGTGCCGCCCGGATCAAGCGCCGAGGCGGAGGAGCTGGCACGGGCCGGGGGCGAGCTGGTGCTTTCGCTCCTTCCGGCGGCGGACGGGCTCGACGACTTCGCGGCGCGTCATGTGGTGCGTACGGCGAGCGAGTTGGGCAGTGAGTCCGCTCTGCACTTCCTGACCCAGTTCCGCGCACACCCGAGCATGGACGTCCAGCGGACCCTCGCCGCGTGCTGGCCGCACTTCGACCGCGAGCTCTACGCCGTGGAGATCCTCGCGCACCTGCCCCGCCAGGCGCGGGTCACCGTGCGCGACACCGACGATCTCCGCGCCCTGCGCTCCATCGGCGGCTGGGCGGACATCCAGGTCATCGGCGCCTACCGCGTCGAGGACCTGACCGAACTCATCGTCCGCGAGCGGCTCATCCGGCTCGGTCTGGAGGCGTCCCATCCCGTCGAAGGCCTGGCCTGGCTCTCGGCCTTCCCGAACCTCAAGAGGGTCCATGTGACCTCGGAGGTGAGCGAGGCCGTCGCGCAGCAGGCGCCGGACCGGATCGAACTCATCACCCCACCGCCGTGGAGGAGTTGACCTACCCTTGACCCTCCACGACACACGAAATCCCACCCGCAGGGACCCCCTATGTCCATGGAGCCCGTTGTCCGTATCCCCTCGACCCTCGCCACACCCCTCGTACAACGGCTCATCGGCACGCCTCCCCCGCAGGCGCCCACCACACCCGAGCTGATCGCCGCCTTCACCACCTGGCGCGGCGCGGACGCCCCTGCGACACCGGACGACGTGCACCGCACGGCCGCCGACTTCGTCCACCTCGCCGCCGAGGCGCACACGGCACCGACGACCGAACTGGCCGCCGTCGTCGATGTGTTGACGCGCACGCTGCTGGCCATCGGGGAGCTGGACCTCACGGACGTGGACGCCGTGCGCCTGGGCCCGCAGGACTACGCGCGCCGCCTCAGGGGCGCCGTGCAGGGCGCCGACCGCGCCCTGACCCCCAGCGCCGCGTGGTTCCACGACGAACTGCTCGTGGCCGTGTGCCTGCACGTGCTTTACCACTTCGTCCGGCGCTCCCCGCACATCCAGCGGCACATGGCCGAGCGCGCGAGCCGCATCCGCCAGCTCATCGACCTGAACGACGCGGAGGCCGCGGCCCGCCAGCCCGAACGCTCCCAGGAGGACCGGGACTTCGAGGCCGCCTACGCCGAAGAGGTCGTACGACAGCACGGCTGGCTCACCATCGTCGGCGTGGACCTGGCCAACGCGCCGGACCGCTGGCCCCTGGAGGACACCTACCTCAGCCTGGAGGCCGAGGAGAGCAGCGGCAGCGGCGTACCGGGCGAGCCGCGGACCGTGCTGCTCGCCGACCGGGCCCTTGAGGGGCACGAGCGGGTGCTCCTGCGCGGCGTCGCGGGCTCGGGCAAGACGACCCTCGTGCAGTGGCTCGCCGTTGCCGCGGCGCGCGAGGGCGCCCGCGTGCCCTTCGTCCTTCCCGTACGCCGCTTCGCCCGCGAGGGCTTCCCCGCCCCGGACGAGTTCCTGCACGCCATCCGCCACCCGCTCGCCGACCGGGCCCCGGAGGGCTGGGTCGTGCGCACCCTCCTCGCGGGCCGCGCCATGCTCCTGGTCGACGGCATCGACGAGGCCCCGGAGGCCACCCGCGGCGATCTGCGCAACCAGCTGCGCCGCCTCCTTCGCATCTTCTCCGGCAACGGCTGTCTGGTGACGTCCCGCCCCTCCGCCGTCGAGGACGGCTGGCTCGCCCAGGAGCGCCTCGCCGAGGAGGGCTTCAAGGAGCTGTCCCTCGCGCCGATGTCACGCGACCAGGTCACCCGCTTCATCCACGACTGGCACGCGGCGGCCATGAGCGACGAGCAGTGCAAGGAACAGGCGGAGCGCGACAAGCTGAAGGAGTACGAACAGCGCCTCCTGCACTCCGTGCGCATCTACCGCGAGCTGCGCCAGCTCGCCACCAACCCCCTGATGTGCGGCCTGATATGCGCCCTGAACCGCGACCGCTCCGGCTCCCTGCCCAAAGGCCGCAAGGAGCTGTACGACGCCGCCCTGGAGATGCTCCTCCAGCGCCGCGACCCCGAACGCGACGTCCTGTACGCCGATGACGTGCGGCTCATGCAGGGCCCCCGGGAGCTGCTCCTGCGCAAGCTGGCCCACGCGATGGTGGAGGAGGGCGTCTCGGAGCTGCCGCGCGAGCGCGTCGTCGCCATCCTGGACGGCGCCCTGCCCGCGATTCCCTCGGCGCGCGCGGAGGGCGACGGCGAGAAGATCTTCCGCCATCTGCTGCACCGCACGGGGCTGCTGCGCGAACAGGCGGGCCTCTCGGTGGACTTCATCCACCGCACCTTCCAGGACTACCTGGCCGCCAAGGAAATAGTGGCCCGCGGCCAGTTGCCCACCCTCGTCGAGCACGCGCACCAGGCCGAGTGGGAGGAGGTCATCCGGATGGCCGCCGCCCACGCACGGCCCGAGGAGTGCGCCGACTTCCTGGAGCGGCTGCTCGCCGCCGCCCCGAACCTGCGCCGCCCGCACGTGAACCACCGGCGCCTGATGGCCGCGGCCTGCCTGGAGCACGTCACCGAGCTCGACCCGGCGGTGCAGCAGCTCGTCCACGACCGTACGAAGAACCTCGTGCGCCCCACGACCGAACTGGCCGCCCGCAGCCTCGGCTGGGTCGGCCCCATCGTCCTGGAGCAGCTGCCGGACCCCGAGCAGGTGCCCAGCGACCAGCAGGCGCTCCTCCTCGCGATCACGGCGACCCGCGTCCAGGACGACGCCGCCATCGACTACCTCGCCCGGCTGCGCCACCGCTCGGCGCTGTCCATCCGGCTCGAACTCGCACGCCCCTGGCGGCACTTCGACACGGAGCGGTACGCACGCGAGATCATCGCCCACCTCGACCCGGTCGGCCTGTACTTCCCGGTCTCCGACACCGCCGAGCTCGCGGCCCTTCGGCACCTCGGCGGGCGGCCGTGGATCCAGGTCGTGGGCGTCATGCGCACCGAGGAGCTCCTCGACGGCCTGGAGCACGAGCAGCTCACCCACCTGTGGGTCACCGCCGAGCTGGCCGACACGGACATGTCCTGGCTCTCCGGCTTCCCGAACCTGAGCGTGCTCCGGGTGAACCCCCGCCTGCCCCGCGTACGGAACGTACCGGAGGGGATCACGATCACCGCGTAAAAAGAAGAGGGACAGCGCCCCGTCTTTCAAGGGGCGCGGGGAACTGCGCGAAAAGCCACAAGGCATAAGCCACAAGGCACCCGCAGCCAACGGTCAAAGGTCAAAGCAAAAGGGACTGCCCCGGACCGTGAGAAACGGTCCGGGGCAGCCCCTGTGAGCCTGTGCGAGCCCGGCGGGCTACGCCTCCTTGCTCAGGTTCGGCCCCGCGCCACCAGCGGCCTGCTCGATCGGCGGGACATCCGGAAGCGCCGCCTTCTCCTCGCCGCGGAAGGTGAACTTGGCTTCGTCGCCCTCACCCTCCGTGCCGACGACCACGATGTGGCCGGGGCGGAGCTCGCCGAAGAGGATCTTCTCCGACAGGATGTCCTCGACCTCGCGCTGGATCGTCCGGCGCAGCGGCCGGGCGCCCATCACCGGGTCGTAACCCTTCTTGGCCAGGAGCTTCTTCGCGTCACCGCTGAGCTCGATGCCCATGTCGCGGTCCTTGAGACGCTCGTCCACCTTGGCGATCATGAGGTCGACGATCTGGATGATGTCTTCCTCGGTGAGCTGGTGGAAGACCACCGTGTCGTCGACACGGTTCAGGAACTCCGGGCGGAAGTGCTGCTTCAGCTCGTCGTTGACCTTGGTCTTCATGCGCTCGTAGTTCGTCTTGACGTCACCAGCGGCGGCGAATCCAAGGTTGAAGCCCTTGGAGATGTCACGCGTGCCGAGGTTGGTCGTCATGATGATGACCGTGTTCTTGAAGTCCACGACCCGGCCCTGGGAGTCGGTCAGGCGACCGTCTTCCAGGATCTGCAGGAGCGAGTTGAAGATATCCGGGTGGGCCTTCTCGACCTCGTCGAAGAGGACGACCGAGAACGGCTTGCGGCGGACCTTCTCCGTCAGCTGCCCGCCCTCTTCGTAACCGACATATCCGGGCGGCGAACCGAAGAGACGCGAGACCGTGTGCTTCTCGCTGAACTCCGACATGTCGAGGGAGATCAGGGCGTCCTCGTCACCGAAGAGGAATTCGGCGAGCGTCTTGGAAAGCTCCGTCTTACCGACACCGGACGGGCCGGCGAAGATGAACGAGCCACCGGGACGCTTCGGGTCCTTCAGACCGGCGCGCGTACGCCGGATCGCCTGCGAAAGCGCCTTGATGGCGTCCTTCTGGCCGATGACCCGCTTGTGGAGCTCGTCCTCCATGCGCAGCAGACGCGAGGACTCCTCCTCGGTCAGCTTGAAGACCGGAATGCCCGTCGCCGTGGCGAGGACCTCGGCGATGAGCTCGCCGTCGACCTCGGCGACGACGTCCATGTCGCCGGCCTTCCACTCCTTCTCGCGCTTGGCCTTCGCCGCGAGCAGCTGCTTCTCCTTGTCGCGGAGAGAGGCCGCCTTCTCGAAGTCCTGGGAGTCGATGGCCGACTCCTTGTCGCGACGCACGCCCGCGATCTTCTCGTCGAACTCGCGGAGGTCCGGCGGCGCGGTCATCCGGCGGATGCGCATCCGGGAACCGGCCTCGTCGATCAGGTCGATCGCCTTGTCCGGCAGGAAGCGGTCCGAGATGTACCGGTCGGCCAGGGTGGCGGCCTGCACCAGCGCCTCGTCCGTGATGGAGACCCTGTGGTGGGCCTCGTAACGGTCGCGCAGACCCTTGAGGATCTCGATGGTGTGCGGCAGGGACGGCTCCGCGACCTGGATGGGCTGGAAGCGGCGCTCGAGGGCCGCGTCCTTCTCCAGGTGCTTGCGGTACTCGTCCAGCGTCGTGGCACCGATGGTCTGCAGCTCGCCTCGCGCCAGCATGGGCTTGAGGATGCTCGCGGCGTCGATCGCGCCCTCGGCGGCGCCCGCACCCACCAGGGTGTGGAGCTCGTCGATGAACAGGATGATGTCGCCGCGGGTGCGGATCTCCTTGAGGACCTTCTTCAGGCGCTCCTCGAAGTCACCGCGGTAGCGGGAGCCGGCGACCAGCGCGCCGAGGTCAAGCGTGTACAGGTGCTTGTCCTTCAGCGTCTCGGGCACCTCGCCCTTGACGATGGCCTGCGCGAGCCCCTCGACGACGGCGGTCTTGCCGACGCCGGGCTCGCCGATGAGCACGGGGTTGTTCTTCGTACGGCGGGACAGCACCTGCATGACCCGCTCGATCTCCTTCTCGCGCCCGATGACCGGGTCGAGCTTGGACTCACGAGCGGCCTGGGTGAGGTTCCGGCCGAACTGGTCGAGCACCAGGGACGTGGAAGGCGTGCCCTCCGCAGGACCGCCTGCGGTGGCGGTCTCCTTGCCCTGGTATCCGGAGAGCAGCTGGATGACCTGCTGCCGCACCCGGTTGAGATCGGCGCCCAGCTTCACGAGGACCTGGGCGGCGACGCCCTCGCCCTCGCGGATCAGGCCGAGCAGGATGTGCTCCGTGCCGATGTAGTTGTGGCCCAGCTGAAGGGCCTCGCGGAGCGAAAGCTCCAGCACCTTCTTGGCACGGGGGGTGAAGGGGATGTGGCCGGACGGGGCCTGCTGGCCCTGACCGATGATCTCCTCCACCTGCTGGCGGACCGCCTCGAGCGAAATCCCGAGGCTCTCCAGGGCCTTAGCGGCGACACCCTCGCCCTCGTGGATCAAGCCCAGGAGGATGTGCTCGGTGCCGATGTAGTTGTGGTTGAGCATCCGGGCTTCTTCCTGAGCCAGGACGACAACCCGCCGCGCGCGGTCGGTGAACCTCTCGAACATCGTTAATCGCTCCTCAGAGCGGTCAGGCAGTAAGGGGGCTGTCCCCTCCCTGTCCTTCCGCAGCTTAGTCCCGCAAGCGGGGACCGCTCATTCCAACTGCCGACACCCGGCCGAGAACAAGAGGTGCCTCCTGACCCCGAACGCCGACAACTGCTCCAACCCGATGGTGCGAGACGATGTTCCCGCAGGCCAAGCACTTACCCTCACCTCAGCTACGCCGATGGCGAACGTGAGACGGCCTGGCGCGTGTGTCGCCCCTCCCCACTAGGGATGTCTTACCCGCAACGACTGACACTCCATGCGGCGCGCGCCGGTTCCCTCCGCTACGGGCGAACACCCTTGCGCCGCCGAACACGCCCTTACGCCCTCTTTCCGGACACTGTGCGCACTCATGGAGACACGCTGCGTAACCCAGGACCCTTCCGGCCGGTTGCTCCTGGCATGGCCATCACCGTTCCCCAGCCCCGTGTACCGGTCGGACAGAGCGACCCGGTGCGGCAGTGGTACGAGAACGAACTCGGCTGGGCGACCGCCGAGCACCGCCCCGGACTGCCGGTGGGGCTCCTGACGGGGCTCCGCTTCGACGTACTGCAGTTGCCCGCTGAAGCAGGCTTCGCCGCCCTGCGGCATCTCGGGCCGAAGGCTCCGGTGGCTCTGCGGGGGGAAACGATGCGGCTCTTCGTGGCCGCGGGGAGCGCCGACGAGCTGCCGGGGCTCCTGGAGTGGCTGGAGTGGGGCGGCATCAGCCTCGACCTCACGGCCATCGGTGCGGGCGGACGGATCGACGCGCCCACGCCTCCGGGGTGGTCCGGCTCGCAGGGGGCCGCCGTATGGCTGCGACCCCCAGAGCCCGGGTGCGAGGTGGAGCCGACGCTGCCGGCACTGCCGTCCCTGTCGTGCGTGGGGGGTGGCACGGTGCCCCACAGCGACCCCGCCGTGGGCTCCGGTCTCGTACGACTTGTGGACACGGCGGCAACGCAGTGCCACCGGGTCCGGTTGCGACGGACCCGTCGTCAGCCGTTGGCCTTCTCGTAGGCCTCGCGAATGGACGCGGGGACGCGGCCGCGGTCGTTGACCTCGAAACCGTTGTCCTTCGCCCAGGCACGGATCGCCGCGGTGTCCTGACCGCCGCTCGTGGCCGCGGCACGGGCTTTGCCGCGCCCGGCCGAACCACGGCCACCGGTACGACGACCGCCCTTGAGGTACGGCTCAAGAAGACCGCGGAGCTTGTCCGCGTTCGACGTGGTGAGGTCGATCTCGTACGACTTGCCGTCCAGCGCAAACGTCACGGTCTCGTCTGCCTCGCCACCGTCGAGGTCATCGACAAGAAGGACCTGAACCTTCTGTGCCACCGGATTTCCTTTCATCGATAACTTAGGGCCGGATCGCACGGCGCGAGCCGCAGAATCGCCGCCCCCTGTTATATGCAGTACTGCAGTACGTCGGAAAGCAAACCGCTTTTGCTGGGAAAACACAAACCCCCGGGAGAGACTGAGCACCCCGAGAACCCTGGAAACGTGCGCGTTTCGGACATAGGGAACCGGGGCAGCAGGCAGCCCGGAATACCGGCGACGATCACAGATGCAGAAGCATCCGGCTGTTGCCCAAGGTGTTCGGTTTCACTCGTTCGAGGCCGAGGAACTCAGCGACGCCCTCGTCTTTGGAACGCAGCAGCTCGCTGTAGACATCTCCGTCGACAGGTGTCTCACCGATCTCCACGAAGCCGTGCTTCGCGAAGAAGTCGACTTCGAAGGTGAGACAGAAAACCCGCCGGACACCGAGCCAGCGAGCGGTCTGCAGCAACTTCCCCAACACCTGATGACCCACTCCGGCGCCCTTGACATCGGGGTTCACCGCGAGAGTGCGCACTTCCGCGAGGTCTTCCCACATCACGTGGAGGGCGCCGCAGCCGACGACCTCGGCGTTGTCGTCGCGTTCCGCCACCCAGAACTCCTGGATGGACTCGTAAAGAGCGACCGTCGCTTTGTCGAGCAGGATCCCCTGACGGGCGTAGGAGTCGAGTAGGTTGCGTACGACCGGCACATCGGCGGTGCGCGCCCGGCGTACGGAGACTGCTTTAGCGCTGAGTTCAGGGGGTTCTGCTGGCATGACCGGACGCTATCGCTCTACTTCTGGCTCCGCCTCGCCGGGGTTCTCAAGGACCGCTTGAGGGACCGCTTGAGGAGACTCTTGAGGATCCGCTTGAGGAGTCTCTTGGGGATCCGCTTGAGGGATCGCTTGAGAGACCGGGCCCACGATGCGCATCGCGTCGCTGAGTGCTTCGCGCTGTTCCGCCGACATCATCCCGAAGAACGCGACGAGAGCAGCGGCGGGGTTGTCGCTCTGCGACCATGCTTCGTTCATCAGTGCGGCGGCGTAGGCGGCCCGAGTGGAGACCGCCTCATATCGATAGGCGCGGCCTTCCGCTTCACGGCGCACCCAGCCCTTCTGATGAAGATTGTCCAAAACGGTCATGACGGTGGTGTACGCGATGGACCGTTCCTGCTGAAGGTCTTCCAGGACTTCTCGAACGGTCACGGGGCGGTTCCACTTCCACACCCGTGTCATGACTGAGTCTTCGAGTTCTCCCAAGGGGCGAGGCACACCAGAACAATAGTGGGAGATGTCACTAATCACGTGACGGACGTGGGCGAGGCGCCATTTCCACAACAAAAAGGGCGTACGACTCGGAATGAGAGCGAGTCGTACGCCAAGAGTGTGCGGGTGGTGACCTCGGGTCACCGGGAGTCGGACCTGGTCAGGCCTTGCCCAAGGTGCCGGTCAGGCCTTGGGGGCCTGCCGGGCAACTTCGGCTCGGGCGATCACGGCGTCGACGGCCGCGTCTTCCTTGGCCTTGTTGGCGCCGCCCTGGGTCTTCACGATCGTCACGATGAGACCGCCGAAGAACACGGCCATCACTACGGGGGGCAGGAGCGCGGAGACGTATTCCATGCCCCCAGAGTAGCTAGCCCGCGGCGAGCTGGTGCGGGGGGTCCGCCGGGCGGCGCTTGGGAGGGAAGACCTCGGCCGGGGTCGGCACGGGGCGGGGCTGCTCGGGAGCGGCCGGCTTCCCGGGCGGGGCGCTCGGCGTCTTGGGCTTGGGCTCCGCCCTGTCGTCGGCATCGCTCCGGCCGCCGGGGAGGGCGAGCAGACGCGTGCGCGAGGCGGGGACGAGGCGGCGGGGCGCCGGGGCCGACGTATGGGACCGGCCCGAGAGACGGGCGCGTACGGCCTGTTCGGCGATGGTCCGGCAGCGGTCGAGGAGGGTGGCCGCGACCGGGTTGCCGCGCAGGGCGCGCAGCGCCGCGAGGTCGTCGGCGCCCGGCTGGTAGCCGGAGCAGAGGACGTCCTCGAGGAGCGCGAGGTAGCCGGTGGCGGTGCCGGGCAGGGCCGCCCGGTAGCGGGCGAGGTCGGCCAGCAGGAAGGCGCGGAGCCTGGCACCCTCGCTGACCGCCTCGTCGACGGCGTCGGCGAGACGGAGACAGTCCTGGACGTCTTCGTCGGAGACGGGGCTTGGATGCAGGGCGAGGGCCAGAGCGCGGCGGAGCACACGCAGCTCCTCCGCACCGAAGGCCATGCCGCCGCGAGATCCGTATGGCGTGGGCATGGACCGACAATACGTGCCAAACGGACAAAATCCGCTTAACGCCAATCTGTGGCGTGGCTTCCGGTCAGGCTCCGGCCTGGCTTCAGGTGCGGCTTCCGCGGGACGTGGCGGCGCCCGCGCTCACTCCGAGCGGCGGCGGATCATCGCGAAGACGACCGCGCCGACCCCGAGGGCGCCGGCCGCGACCGCGGTGATCCAAGGGAGCACGCCCGCGCCGGTGTCCGCGATGGTGCCGGGGGCCTCATCCTCATCCGTCCCGGGCGTACCTGGCGTGCTGGAAGAGCTGGAAGTGCTGGAAGTGGCGGACGGTGTCTCCGTCGTGGAGAGGCCTCTGACGGAGACGCCGGGGCCATCGACGACTCCTCCCGCACCGGAGTCCACCGCGTGCGTCACCGCGTACGTGATCGTGTGCGCCGCACGGCCGTCCTCGAACCCGGTGGCCGCGCTCGCCGCCGTGGCCGGTCCGGCAAGACCGGCAAGCACCCCGGCGGCCACTGTCGCGACCAGACTTCCCCTACGCCCCATTTGCTCCACGCCCGCTCGAACCCGGTCACGTCCCGTCCCTGCGCAGACTCTTCTATGGGGCGCAGGGTTGTGTGCGCAAGCCCCGCTTATGAGCCGCCAGTTATGAGCCGACAGCTGCCGGCCCCTCGGCCGGAACGCTCAACTCCGGGAGACGTTCCGCTCGTAGACCAGGCGCAGGCCGATGAGGGTCAGCCACGGCTCGTGCTCGTCGATCACCGAGGCCTCGCCGAGCACCATGGGCGCAAGGCCGCCGGTCGCGATGACCGTCACGTCGTCGGGATCGCCGTCCGGGCCCGCCAGTTCGCGGGCCATGCGCTGCACGACGCCGTCGACCTGTCCCGCGAAGCCGTACAGAATGCCCGACTGCATGGCCTCCACGGTGTTCTTGCCGATGACGCTGCGCGGCCGGGCCAGCTCGATCTTGCGGAGCTGGGCGCCCCGCACGCCGAGGGCCTCCACGGAGATCTCGATGCCGGGGGCGATGACGCCTCCGGTGTACTCCCCGCGCGCGGAGACCGCGTCGAACGTGGTCGCCGTGCCGAAGTCGACGACGACGGCGGGGCCTCCGTAGAGCTCGACCGCCGCGACCGCGTTGATGATGCGGTCGGCGCCGACCTCCTTGGGGTTGTCCATCAGGATCGGCACGCCGGTCTTGATGCCGGGCTCCACGAGGACGGCGGGCACGTCTCCGTAGTACCGCCGTGTGACCTCGCGCAGTTCGTGCAGGACGGAGGGGACCGTCGAGCAGATGGCGATGCCGTCGATCCCGTCGCCGAGCTCCTCGCCGAGGAGCGGGTGCATGCCCATCAACCCGTTCAGGAGCACGGCCAGTTCGTCGGCGGTGCGGCGGGCCTCCGTGGAGATGCGCCAGTGCTCGACGATCTCTTCGCCGTCGAAGAGTCCGAGGACGGTGTGGGTGTTTCCGACGTCGATGGTCAGCAGCATGTCGTCGTCACTCCGCCGCGCGCAGGTCGAGGCCGATGTCCAGGATCGGCGATGAGTGGGTCAGGGCGCCCACCGCGAGGAAGTCCACGCCCGTCCGCGCATACGCCCCGGCGTTCTCCAGGGTGAGGCGGCCGGAGGACTCCAGGATCGCGCGGCCCGCCACGATGGCCACGGCCTCCTCGGTCTCGCCCGGCGTGAAGTTGTCCAGGAGGATCAGGTCCGCGCCCGCGTCCACGACCTCGCGCAGCTGGTGGAGGGTGTCGACCTCGACCTCCACGGCCAGGTCGGGGAAGGCCGCGCGGACGGCCTTGAAGGCCTGCTCCACGCCTCCGGCGGCCACTACGTGGTTGTCCTTCACCAGGGCCGCGTCGGAGAGCGACATGCGGTGGTTCACGCCGCCGCCCATCCGCACCGCGTACTTCTCCAGGGCGCGCAGGCCCGCCGTCGTCTTGCGGGTGTCGCGGACCTTGGCGCTCGTGCCCTCCAGGGCGTCGGCCCACGCGCGCGTGGCCGTCGCCACGCCGGACAGGCGGCACAGGAGGTTGAGCGCGCTGCGCTCGGCGGTGAGCAGGTCGCGGGTGCGGGTGGTGACGCTGAGCAGCGTGTCGCCCGCCTCCACCTGCTCGCCGTCCTCGACGTGCCGCTCGACCTCGAAGGTGTCCGTGCAGACGAGGGAGATGACGGCTTCGGCGATGCGCAGGCCCGCGACCGTGCCGGACTCGCGCGCGGTGAAGTCGCCGGTGGCCACGGCCTCTTCGGGGATCGTGGCGACCGATGTGACGTCCACGCCGCCGTCCAGGTCCTCCTCGATCGCCATGTGCGCGATGTCCTCGACCTGCACGGGGTCGAGCCCCGCGTCGGTCAGGAGCTGCGCGAGAGCGGGGTCGAGGCCGCACTCCAGGGGGTCGTACGCGTCGTCTCCGCCGCAGCCGCAGGCGTCGCCGCAGCCGCCGCCGGTGGGGGCGAGAGGGAGGTCGTCGGGGGTGCTCACGGTCACTTCTCCTGAAGGCTGGTCGTCGGGGGGAAGTCTGCGGTCTCTGTCGTGTGCGCCGCCAGGGTCCGGTCCGCGTTCAGGCGTACGACGATGTGGCGGCGCCAGGCCTCGTCGTCTCGGTCGGGGTGGTCCTCGCGCCAGTGGCAGCCGCGGGTCTCCTCGCGGCGCTGCGCGGCGGCGACCAGGACGCGGGCGACGCACAGGAGGTTGGTGGTCTCCCAGGTGTCGACGCCGGGCTCCGCGGTCTTGCCGTCCTCGGCGAGCGCGCCCGCCGCCTCCGCGTGGATGCGCGCCAGGCGGGCCGCGGCCTCGGAGAGGGAATCGGCGGACCTGAGCACTCCGGCGCCGTCCGTCATCACGCGCTGGATGGCGAAGCGGGCCTCGGGGGGCAGCAGGGGGTGCGCGGGGGTGTCGGGGTGGGGCACCGGTGCGGGGGCGGGCACGGGGACGGGCACCGCCGCGTAGAGGGCGGGCAGGGCCAGCTCCGCGTGCCGTTCCGCGATGTCGGCGGCGATGCGCTCGGCGTAGACCAGGCCCTCCAGAAGGGAGTTGGAGGCGAGGCGGTTGGCACCGTGCACACCGGTGCAGGCGACCTCGCCGCAGGCGTACAGACCCGGGACCGTGGTGCGGCCCTGCGGGTCGGTGCGGACGCCGCCGGAGGCGTAGTGCGCGGCCGGGGCGACGGGGATGGGCTCGGTCAGCGGGTCGATGCCGTGGGCGCGGCAGGCGGCGAGGATGGTCGGGAAGCGGTTCTCCCACATCTCGGCGCCGAAGTGCCTGGCGTCCAAGTACATGTGCTCGGCGCCCTGTTCCTGCATGCGCCGCGTGATGCCCTTGGCGACGATGTCGCGCGGCGCGAGCTCGGCGAGCTCGTGCTGGCCGAGCATGAAGCGCACGCCGTCCGCGTCCACCAGGTGGGCGCCCTCGCCGCGCACCGCCTCGGAGACCAGCGGCTGCTGGCCCTCCGCGTCGGCGCCCAGGAAGAGCACGGTGGGGTGGAACTGCACGAACTCCAGGTCGCTCACCTCGGCGCCCGCGCGCAGGGCGAGCGCGACGCCGTCGCCCGTCGACACGGACGGGTTCGTGGTCGCCGAGAAGACCTGGCCCATGCCGCCGGTGGCGAGGACGACCGCGGGGGCGTGGACCGCGCCCACGCCGTCGTGCTGGCCCTCTCCCATGACGTGCAGGGAGACACCGGCGGTGCGGCCGTCGGCGTCGGTCAGCAGGTCGAGGACGAGGGCGTTCTCCACGGTCGGTATGGACCGCGCGCGGACCGCTTCGACCAGGGCGCGGGAGATCTCAAGGCCGGTCGCGTCGCCGCCCGCGTGCGCGATGCGGCGGCGGTGGTGGCCGCCCTCGCGGGTCAGCTCGATGGCGCCTTCGGGGCTCGTGTCGAAGTGGGCGCCGGTCTCGATGAGGCGCCGGACGGCGCCGGGGCCCTCGGTGACCAGGATGCGCACGGCCTGCTCGTCGCACAGGCCCACGCCCGCCACGAGGGTGTCGTCCAAATGCTGCTCGGGGGTGTCTCCCTCGCCGAGCGCCGCGGCGACGCCGCCCTGCGCCCAGCGCGTGGAGCCGTCGTCCAGGCTGGCCTTGGTGACCACGACGGTCTTCAGGCCGGCCGCCGAGCAGCGCAGGGCCGTGGTCAGTCCGGCCACTCCGGAGCCGACGACGACGACGTCGGCCTCCAGGGACCAGCCGGGGGCGGGGGCATGCAGCCGTATTCCGGTGGCACTCATGCGGTGGCTCCGAACGTGAGCGGGATGTTGTCGATCAGCCGGGTCGCGCCGACCTTGGCCGCCACGGCGAGGACCGCCTCACCGGTGTGGCCCGGCTTTACGTCCGTGAAGTCGGCCGGGTCGACGAGCGCCAGATAGTCCAGCTCCAGCGGGGGCTCGCGGCGGGCCGCCTCGTCCAGGACGTGCCGGGCGGCGGCGCGGACGGCCGCGGGGCCGCCCGGCACGGTCGGCGTGACGGACTGGGCGAGGGCGTGGGTGTCGGCGGCGGCGCGGGACTCCCCCAGGGCGTTCAGGGCGTCGGCGCGCGCGTGCGTGACGGGGGCCTGTGCCGCACGCGCGTGGAGGGCCTCCTGCGCGGCGTGCCGGTCGCGGCCCGCGAAGAGGGCCTGGGAGAGGGCGAGCGCGGTGCGCCGCTCGGCCGGGGAGAGATAGCGGTTGCGGCTGGATAGCGCCAGGCCGTCGTCCTCGCGCACGGTGGGCACGCCGACTATCTCGATGCCGAAGTTCAGGTCCCGCACCATGCGGCGGATGAGGGCGAGCTGCTGGGCGTCCTTCTGGCCGTACAGCGCGACGTCGGGCCGGGTGAGGTGCAGCAGCTTGGCGACGACCGTGAGCATGCCGTCGAAGTGGCCGGGGCGCGTGGCCCCTTCGAGGAGTGCGCCCATGGGGCCCGCGCTGATCCGGACCTGCGGTGCGCCGCCCGGATAGACCTCGTCGACGGACGGGGCGAACACGAAGTCCGCACCCTCCTGCTCGGCGATCTTGACGTCGGCGTCCAGCGTGCGGGGATAGCGGTCGAGGTCCTCGCCCGCGCCGAACTGGAGGGGGTTCACGAAGACCGTGACCACGACTTCGCCCTCGTCGCCCGCGATACGGCGTGCGGTGCGGATCAGCGTGGCGTGGCCCTCGTGCAGGGCGCCCATGGTCATGACGACGACGCGGCGGCCGCCACGCGTGCGCGTGCGCAGCGGTTCGGCGGTGTGCACGAGGCGGGTCATCGGGTGCCTCCCTCGGCGTCGCCGCCCACGCTCCCGCCGTTCGCCAGGACTCCCAGGAGGTCCTCGGCGAGCTCGGGCTTGAGCAGTCCGTGGGCCAGCGCGCGGTCGGCGGTCGCGCGGGCCATCGCCAGATACCCGGCGACGGTCTGCGGGGCGTGCTTGCGCAGCTCGGCCACGTGCGCGGCGACGGTGCCCGCGTCCCCGCGCGCGACGGGTCCGGTGAGCGCGGCGTCGCCGGACCGCAGGGCGTTGTCCAGGGCGGCGCCGAGCAGCGGGCCGAGCATCCGGTCGGGGGCCTCCACGCCCGCGTCACGGAGCAGCTCCATGGACTCGGCGACCAGCGTGACCAGGTGGTTCGCGCCGAGCGCGAGCGCCGCGTGGTAGAGCGGGCGTGACTCCTCGGCAATCCATTCGGGCTCGCCGCCCATCTCGATGACCAGCGCCTCGGCGGCCAGGCGCAGCTCATCGGGAGCGGTGACGCCGAAGGAGCAGCCCGCCAGACGCTGCACGTCGACGGGGGTGCCGGTGAACGTCATGGCGGGGTGCAGCGCGAGCGGCAGGGCGCCGGCGCGCAGGGCGGGTTCGAGCACCTTGGTGCCGTACCGCCCGGAGGTGTGCACGATCAGCTGGCCGGGGCGCACGGCACCGGTCTCCGCGAGGCCTTCGACGAGGCCGGGCAGGGCGTCGTCCGGCACGGTCAGGAGGACGAGGTCGGCGCGCTCGAGGACCTGGGCGGGCGGGACGAGGGGGACGTCGGGCAGCAGGACCGCCGCGCGTCGTACGGAGGCGTCGGAGACCCCCGACGCGGCGACCGGGCGGTGCCCGGCGAGCTGGAGTGCCGCGGCGAGTGCGGGGCCGACTCGGCCCGCTCCCACGACACCCACCGTGAGCCTCGCGGGGCGGTCCCGCGGGTCTGGCTGATGAGGTGCGTTCACGCGATGACGCCTTCTTCCCGTTCCAGTCCGCTCCGGGTACCGGACGATTTCTCGTCATGCTAACGCGATTGGTCCGCGCCGCGTCCTCGGCTGTCCACAGGCTGTGGTTATTGGTATGACCGGCGGCCGGTCGCACGCCATGCTCGGAGAATGACTTCACATGACGGAGCAGCGCAGGGGCCGGGGCGGGAGCGGGAGCCGGGGCAGGCGCCCGGACAGGAGCAGGCCCAGGGGCGGCCCGCGGACGGCGAAGGGGCGGACGGCGAAGGAGCCGATGCTGGCGGGCAGGACCTGGCGGCCGCCCGCCGCCGGGCCGCCGCCCTCGGCGCCACCCGGACCCTGCACCGCTGGTCCGCGCACCTGCCGCTGACCGCACGGCTCTCGGCGCTCGCTGACGCGGCCCCCGAGGTCGTGGGCCCGGACGAGCCGATCGACATCTACGGCAACGCGGTCGTCGCCCGCCTTGAGGACGAGGTCGCGCGGCTGCTCGGCAAGGAGGCTGCCGCCTTCTTCCCCAGCGGCACGATGGCCCAGCAGGTCGCCCTGCGCTGCTGGGCGGGCCGCACGGGCAACGCGACCGTCGCCCTGCACCCCAAGGCCCACCCCGAGGTCCACGAAGGGGGCGCGCTCTCCGCGGTGAGCGGCCTGCGCACGGTGCATCCGACGCGGGAGCCGCGGCTGCCCACGGCCGAGGAAGTGCGTGAGTTCGAGGAGCCCTTCGGGACGCTGATGCTCGAACTGCCGCTCCGGGACGCCGGTTTCGTCCTGCCGTCCTGGGAGGAGCTCGAAGAGGTCGTGGAGGCGGCCCGCGAACGCGACGCCGTCGTGCACTTCGACGGTGCGCGCCTGTGGGAGTGCACACCGCACTTCGGCCGCCCCCTCGCGGAGATCGCCGGGCTCGCGGACACCGTGTACGTGTCGTTCTACAAGTCCCTGGACGGCCTGAGCGGCGCGGTCCTCGCGGGCCCGCGCACCCTGGTCGACGAGGCGAGGATCTGGCGGCACCGCTACGGCGGCCAGATCTTCCACCAGTTCCCCGCCGCCGTCGCCGCCCTGCTCGGCCTGAAGAACACGCTCCCGCGGCTGCCGGACTACGTGGCGCACGCGCGCGTGGTCGCCGACGCGCTGCGCGAAGGGTTCGCGGCCGCCGGGGTGCCCTGGTCACGCGTGCACCCCGAGCAGCCGCACACCCACCAGTTCCAGGTCTGGCTGCCGTACGACTCCGAGGCTCTGACCGAGGCGGCGCTCGGGCAGGCGGAGGAGACCAAGACCCAGCTGTTCGGCCGCTGGTTCGCCGACGGGCCGCCCGGCCTCTCGGTCACGGAGGTCACCGTGACCGAGGCGGGCCTGGAGTGGACGCCCGGCGACGTCAATGATGCGGTCGCGGAGTTCGTGCGCCGGATCCCCGGCTGACGGAGCCCCGGCCGGCGGAGCCCGCGCGGGCGATCCGGGCCAGGGCGGCGCGGATCCGCCCGTGGGCGGGGCGTTCCTCGACGACGGCACGGAAGCGTCCGTAGTCGCGCACCTCGCGGACGACCTGCCAGTCCTGCTGGCCGGGGGCCGGCGGGGTCCGCTCGTCGTGCTGGGCGGCGCGGTAGCTGTCGAGCAGGTACTGCTGGGTGATGCTCATGATGAGTCGCCTCTCAAGACAAATGGTACTTATCGGGCACCCTTGGGTCGACGGGAAGCCAGGGTCGGCGCAGGGGTGGGTCGTCGTGGTTCCGGTCCGGCGGCGACGCTGCCGTGCGGCCCGGTCTTTGCGAGCCGTGTGCGGCCCGGTTTTCACGAGCCTTGTGCGGCCCGGTTTCACGAGCCTTGTGCGGCCCGGTCACCACAGACTGCGCCCGCCGTCACGCCGCCGTCGCGCCGATTGACGCCGGTCGTCAATCGGCGGCCGTGATGTCGGTGGCGCGGTGCACGATGGGTCCATGAGCGTGCACATCGAGATCGCAGGCCTGCCGCAGGAGCGGATCTTCTTCGACCCTTCGCCCCTGGCGGAGCTGGGCGTCGCGCTGCACGCGCTGGCCGAGCCCGGACACCATCCGGGGCTGCACGGCTGGGCCACCGCGACCACCGCCTGCCTCAAGCCGGACCTCGCCGACCGGTTGTGCGAGGCCGACTTCCTGTGGCGGAACACGTTCTCGGACGTCTTCATGCCGTTCGCGGGGCTGGTCGACGGCGACGGCAGGCCGGGGGCGACGCTCGCCGATGAGCTCGACCTCCTCGACCGCCTGGACGACGAGCGATTCGTCATGGCGGCCCTGGAGTTCACGTGCGGCACGACGTACAACGAAGGCGGTCCCTCGCCGCTCACCGACCCCGTCCGGGGCGCCCGCGCCCTGGAGCTCGCCGCCACCCGCGGCACCCGGCAACTGGACTTCGCCGAGCGCCTCCTGACCGATCCGCACACCGTCCGGGTCTGGCTGCGCCGCCTCCTGGAGGACTGCGACGAGGCGTTCTTCGCCGACACCTGGCGGCGGGTACGCGTCCAACTGGCCGCCGACGCACGGCACAAGACGGAGATATTGCGCCGCAAGGGCCTGGCCGAGGTCCTCACCTCGGTGTCGGCGGCGCTCTCGGTGGACGCGGACAGCCGCCGCATCACCGCGGACAAGCTGGTGCCGGGCACCACGACGGCCCTGGACCACACCCTGGGCGCGGGGCTCACGTTCGTGCCCTCGCACTTCGCCTGGCCGCACCTGATGGTCCTGCACGCCCCGGGCTGGCGCCCGGTGATCCACTACCCCGTGTCCGCCCCGGACCTGGCCAAGCCCACCTCCGTGGAGACCCTGGAGCGGCGGCTCACGGCCCTCGCGCACCCGGTGCGCCTGCGACTGTGCCGCGACATGGCCCGCGCGCCCTTCAGCACCGGCGAGCTGGCCCACGCGACCGGGCTCACGGCGCCGGAGGTCTCCCGGCACCTCACGCTCCTCAAGAAGGCGGGCCTGGTCACCACGGTGCGCCGCGGCCGGTACGTGATGCACCAGCTGGACGTCACCGTGGTCGCCCGCCTGGGCAGCGACTTCCTGGAGGGCATCCTGCGCTGACCCCGTGAGGCGGGGCAGCCGTGAGGCGGGGCAGCCGTCAGGCGCCCCCGCCGCCCGCCCGCACCAGACCCGTCTCGTACGCCAGGACGACCACCTGCACCCGGTCCCGCAGGCCGAGCTTGGTCAGGATGCGGCCCACGTGGGTCTTCACCGTGGCCTCCGACAGGACGAGCCGCGCCGCGATCTCCCCGTTCGAGAGCCCCTGGGCGACCAGGATCATGACCTCGCGCTCGCGGTCCGTGAGCCGCTCCAGCTCCTTGTGCTGCGGCTGCCCGCCCGCGTTCGGCAGCATCGGCGCGAAGCGGTCGAGCAGGCGCCGCGTCGTGGACGGCGCGACCACCGCGTCGCCGCTGTGCACCGAGCGGATCGCGGCGAGCAGCTCCCCCGGAGGCACGTCCTTCAGCATGAAGCCGGACGCGCCCGCCTTCAGCCCCGAGAAGGCGTACTCGTCGAGGTCGAAGGTCGTCAGGATCAGCACCTTCGGCGGGTTCTCGTCCTGGCAGATGCGCCGGGTCGTCTCCACGCCGTCCAGTTTCGGCATGCGTACGTCCATGAGCACCACGTCGACCTCGGTCGTCCGCAGCGCCTGAAGGGCCTCGACCCCGTCGCCCGCCTCGGCGACGACGTCCATGTCCGGCTGTGCGGCGAGCACCATCCGGAACCCCGTGCGCAGCAGCGCCTGGTCGTCGACGAGCATGACGCGGATCGACATCAAAGGCCCTTTCGTGGAGGTGTTCTTGAGCGACGGATGTGTTCATGAGCGTGCGGATGCGGTCTTGAGCGTACGGACGCGGTCATGAGCGTATGGCGTGGACGTTTCGGTGACAGGTGTCAGCTTGCGGGCTTGAGCGGGAGAAGCGCACTGATGCGGAAGCCTCCGCCCGGCCGCGGCCCCGCGTCCAGCGTGCCGCCGACCATGCCGACGCGCTCGCGCATGCCGATCAGGCCGTGCCCGCTGCCGTCGGCTCCGCCGTCCTCGTACAGCTCGTGGGGCGCGCCCTTGCCGTCGTCCTCGACCAGCAGCCCCAGGCCGTCGTCGAAGTAGACGAGGCGCACGCTGGCGCCGGTGTTCTCGCCGCCGTGCTTGCGGGTGTTGGTGAGCGCCTCCTGCACGATGCGGTACGCCGTGAGCTCCACGCCGCTCGGCAGCGGGCGCGGGGTGCCCTCCACCTTGAAGTCGACCGGGAGACCGGCCGTGCGCACCTGCTCGATGAGCTCGTCGAGCTGCTCGACGTCGGGCTGCGGGACGTACTCACCGCTCTCCTGGTGCTCGCCGGTGCGCAGCACGCCGAGCAGCCTGCGCATCTCGGCGAGCGCCTGGCGCCCGGTGCCCGAGATGGTCTCCAGGGCCTGCTTGGCCTGCTCGGGGGCCTGGTCGAGGACGTACGCGGCGCCGTCCGCCTGGACGACCATCACCGAGACGTTGTGCGCGACGACGTCGTGCAGCTCGCGCGCGATGCGGGCCCGCTCGGCCGCCACCGCGACCTTGGACTGTGCCGCCCGCTCCTTCTCCAGGCGGTCGGCGCGCTCCTCCAGCTGCGCGAAGTAGGCGCGGCGGGTGCGGATGGAGTCGCCGAGCACCCAGGCGAGGGCGAAGGGCACCATCTGGAAGATCGCGAAGAAGATGCTGCCGAAGGTGCTTATGCTCTCCTCCGGCCAGCGCAGCGACGACAGCGGAGCCGCGCACAGGCCGCCTATCAGGGCGAAACGCGAGGCCCACTTGGTGCCGTCGGCCGACGCGGTGTAGATGATCACCAGCATGGCGAAGTCGGCCGGCATCGTCTTGACGTCGAAGATCAGCTGAGCGACGCCGAGGACCGCGGCGAGGATCAGCATCTTCTCGGTGTACTTGCGGCGCAGCGCCACCACGACGGACATGCCGACGACGACGAGGGCGGCCGGGACCGCCGGGTCATGGCCTTCCGCGTCGGCCATGGTGACGAGGCCAATCCCGGAGATCCCGAGCAGGACGAGGGCCCAGAAGCCATCGACCCCGGTCGGGTGTCTGCGGAGGAAGTCATAGACGCGCTGCACGTAACCCAGCGTAGGCAGCGCGACGGCCCTCCGGGGTCAACCGGAGGTCCGATCCGTACCCCTCGCATGTACTCCCCAAGGTGGAGGCCCGCTTAGCCTTCTCGCGTGACGAACGAGGTCCGAGGTGAGCGGCAGGACGTGCGACGTGGCTGGCGGGAGGCCATGGAGACCGCGCTGTACGGGCCTGACGGCTTCTATCTGCGCCCCGAAGGGCCCGCGGGGCACTTCCGGACGTCGGTGCACGCCTCGCCGCTCTTCGCGGGCGCGGTGGCCCGGCTCCTGTGCCGCGTCGACGAGGCGCTCGACCACCCGGACGAGTTGGCCTTCGTCGACCTCGGCGCGGGCCGGGGCGAGTTGACCGCGGGCGTCCTGGCCGCGCTGCCCCCGGACGTGGCGCCACGCGCGCGTGCCTGTGCGGTCGAGCGGGCCGAGCGGCCCGCGGGACTCGACCCGCGCATCGAGTGGTGCGCCCGTCCGCCCGCCGGCGTCACCGGCCTGCTCTTCGCCAACGAATGGCTGGACAACGTCCCCCTGGAGATCGCCGAGGTCGACCCCGACGGCCTGGTGCGCCGCGTTCTCGTACGCGATGACGGCACCGAATCACTCGGCGGGACGGTCGAGGGCGCGGACGCCTCCTGGCTCGCGCGCTGGTGGCCGCTCGCCCCGGAGCCGGGCCTGCGCGCGGAGATCGGCCGCCCCAGGGACGAGGCGTGGGCGGCGGCCACGGCGACGTTGACCCGCGGCCTCGCGGTCGCGGTCGACTACGCGCACGACCGCGCGGGAAGGCCGCCCTTCGGCACGCTGACCGGCTTCCGGGCGGGCCGCGAGACGGCGCCCGTGCCGGACGGCACGTGCGACATCACGGCCCATGTGGCACTCGACGCGTGCGCCCTGCCCGGAGCCTCCCTGCTCACGCAGCGCGCGGCCCTGCACGCCCTGGGGGTGAGCGGTGGCCGCCCGCCGCTGTCCCTGGCCTCCACCGACCCGGCCGCGTACGTACGGGCGCTCGCGCAGGCGGGAGCGGCGGCGGAGCTCACGGCGACCGGCGGGCTCGGCGACTTCGGGTGGCTCGCCCAGCCGGTCGGCATCACGGACCCGCTCCTTGTCACGGACCCGCTACTTGTCGATGTCGCCGACCACGAAGAACAGTGACCCCAGGATCGCCACCATGTCGGCGACGAGCTGGCCGGGCAGCAGCTCGGCGAGGGCCTGGATGTTGTTGTACGACGCCGAGCGGAGCTTCAGGCGGTACGGGGTCTTCTCGCCCTTGGAGACCAGGTAGTAGCCGTTGATGCCCAGGGGGTTCTCGGTCCACGCGTACGTGTGGCCCTCGGGGGCCTTGAGCACCTTCGGGAGGCGCTGGTTGACGGGCCCCTGCGGCAGTTCGGCGAGCCGCTCCAGGCAGGCGTCGGCGAGGTCGAGGGCGTTGTGGGTCTGCTCCAGGAGCACCTCGAAGCGGGTCAGGCAGTCGCCCTCCTGACGCGTGACGACCTTCAGGGTGTCCTGGAGCTCCCCGTACGCGAGGTACGGCTCGTCACGGCGCAGGTCGAAGTCGACTCCGGAGGCACGCGCGATGGGACCGCTCACTCCGTAGGCGTGCACCGCCTCCGGGGACAGCACTCCCACGCCGCGCGTACGTCCCCGGAAGATCTCGTTGCCGAGGACCAGCTTGTCGTACACGTCCATGCGGGACCGGACCGAGGCGACGGCGGCACGCGCGCGCGTGGACCAGCCCGCCGGGAGGTCCTCCTTGAGGCCGCCGACGCGGTTGAACATGTAGTGCATGCGGCCGCCGGAGATCTCCTCCATCACGTTCTGGAGCTCCTCGCGCTCCCGGAACGCATGGAACACCGGGGTGATTCCGCCCAGTTCAAGCGGATACGAGCCAAGGAACATCAGGTGGTTGAGGACGCGGTTCAGCTCGGCGAGGAGCGTGCGCATCCATACGGCGCGCTCGGGGACCTCCATGCCGAGCATCCGCTCCACAGCAAGGACGACGCCCAGTTCGTTCGAGAACGCGGACAGCCAGTCGTGCCGGTTGGCGAGTACCACGATCTGCCGGTAGTCACGCGCCTCGAAGAGCTTCTCCGCGCCACGGTGCATATAGCCGATGACCGGCTCCGCCTGCTGGATCCGCTCGCCGTCGAGGACGAGGCGCAGCCGCAGCACGCCGTGCGTGGACGGGTGCTGGGGGCCGATGTTGAGCACCATGTCGGTGCTCTCCGCGGCGCCGCCGATGCCGAGCGTGGTCTCCGTCGTGGGGCTCATGCGCGCATTCTCTCGTACGCGCGCTCCTACGCGACTGTCACCTCGGCTACGTACGCTTGGAGGCATGGAAACGGGGACGGCACAGCCGGCACGGCCGGCAGAGCCGGGAAAGTCAGCGGCGGAGCCGGAGTGGACCGGTCTGCCACGGGACCTGCTGAGAATGCGGCGGCTGCTCCTCGTGGTGTGGCTGGTGCCGGTCGCGGTGGCGCTCGGCGTGCTCCTGGGAATGTTCGCGGGCCCCGCATGGGCATCCTTCGCGGCACTGCCCCTGGCCCTCGTGGCGTGGGGCTGGCCGATGCTGGGCCGCAACTGGCGCTCCTGGCGGTACGCGGAGCGGGCCGACGACCTCCTGATCAGCCGGGGCGTGCTCTGGCGCGAGGAGACGATCGTCCCGTACGGCCGGATGCAGCTCGTCGAGGTGACATCGGGGCCCGTGGAGCGGCACTTCGGCCTGGCGAGCGTGCAGCTGCACACGGCGGCCGCGGCCACGGACGCCCGCATCCCCGGCCTCATCCCCGAGGAGGCCGAGCGCCTGCGCGACCGGCTCACCGAGCTGGGCGAGGCCCGCTCGGCGGGGCTGTGAGCGGCGTACGCGAGGTGACGGGGGAAGAACACGCCCCTGGCACCGAGGACGTACGAGAACGGCGTCTGCACCCCGTCACGCCCCTGCGCCGCGCCTGGGCACCGGTCGCGGTCTTCGTGGGCTTCGCCGTGCACGACCCGAACGGCACACAGCGGCGGGTCTCCGAGCTCCCGGTGACCGGGCTGCTCGCCGTGATCGCCGCCGTCCTCCTGGGCGGCGCCCTCTACGGCTTCATGAGCTGGTGGTTCACGCACTTCGCGGTCACCGACACCGAACTGCGCATCCGCACCGGCCTGGTCTTCCGGCGCACCGCGCACATCCGGCTCGACCGGCTCCAGGCGGTGGACGTGACGCAGCCGCTCGCGGCCCGCATCGCGGGCGTCGCCAAGCTCAAGCTGGATGTCGTCGGGACGGAGAAGAAGGACGAACTGGCCTATCTGGGCCAGGAGGACGCCTCCGCCCTGCGGGCCGAACTCCTCGCGCGGGCGGCCGGTTTCGCGCCCGAGACGGCCCGTGAGGTCGGTGAGGCACCGGTCAACAACCTGGTGCACGTACAGCCGCGCATGCTCGCGATCTCCCTGGTCCTGACCGGCACGACGTGGGGCATGCTCGTCGCCACGCTCATCGTGCCGCCCTTCCTGTGGTTCGCCACGCACAACCTGTGGACGGTGCTCGCGACCGGACTTCCCATGCTGGGCGGCGCGTTCGCCAGCAGTGTGGGGCGCTTCATCGGGGAGTACGACTGGAAGGTGGGCGAGTCCCCCGACGGCCTGCGCATCGACCACGGGCTGCTCGACAAGGCGCACGAGACGGTGCCTCCGGGGCGGGTGCAGACGGTGCGCGTCGTGGAGCCGTGGCTGTGGCGGCGCTACGGCTGGGTGCGGGTCGAGCTGGACGTGGCGGGCTCGTCGAACGGCGTCCTGGTCCCGGTCGCGCCGCGCGAGGTCGCGGAGTCCGTGATCGCGCGGATCCTGCCGGGCGTGCGGGTGCCGGCCGCGGCCGAGCTGATCCGCCCTCCCGCGCGGGCGGCGTGGTGCCTTCCGGTGTGGTGGAAGGGGTACGGCCTGACGGTGACGGACACGGTGTTCGCGGCACGGCACGGTCTGCTGCGCCGCCGCCTGTCCCTGGTGCCGCACGCGAAGGTGCAGAGCGTACGGCTCACGCAGGGGCCCTGGGAGCGGTTCAAGGGCGTGGCGGACGTGCAGGTGGACACGGGGGCGAACAAGACGGTGACGGCACGGCTGCGTCCCGCCGACGAGGCGGCCGCGCTGCTGTCCGCGCAGGCCGAGAGGTCTCGTACGGGACGGAGGACTGCGCGGCCTGACCGGTGGATGGCGTGACGGGGTGGAAATCAAGCCCGTCCGGCGTTTGAGGACGAGCTCGGCGAAGCCGGTGATGACGGCGGCCAAAGCCCGGGGTCCAGGACCACCCGGGGTCCAGGCCCAGGGGCCCGCCTACGCCCGCAGCGCCGTCCGCAGCTCGGCCACGTCGATCTGCTCGGTCTCGTCATGCGCCGTCAGGTCGATGACCTGACCCACGGCACGGTCCGAGCCCTCCGCGGGGGCCTTGAACTCCGCCTCGGCCTCGGCCTTGTGCACGGCGAGTGCCTCCTCGCCCACCACGTCCGCGAGGTCCACGTTCTGTACGGACTCCAGCGCCCCGGCAGTCGCCTCGCTCTTCGTGCCGAAGAAGTCGAAGCCTCCCTGGACGGCCTTGCGGCGCCTCAGCGCGGGCGGCGCGACGGCGACCGCGCGCTCATGCCCGCCGTACCCCTCGGCCGCCCCGGGCTTCCCCCGCGCTTCGTCCCCGTCCGCGCGCTGCCGGGAAGCCGCGCCCTCGGGGGAGGGCTTCGGTGTCAGCCGGTCGAGTGCCGCGTTCGCCCGTTCGTACATCGACGGGGGCGCGATCGACCCCGGGCGCACGACGGGAGCCGGTGCTTCGGCGCGGGCCGCGGGCTCCGGACGGACCGGGGCGGGCGGCAGCGCCCGCGCCGGAGCGGACGCCTCGATGGCAAGGAGCCGCCGCCCCTCAAGGGCGCTCGCCCGCTCGGTCTCCGCCGTCGCGTACCGCCGCAGCAGCGCCGCGTGTTCGTTCCGCAGGGCGGCCAGCTCGGCCCGCTTGGAGCGGAGCTTGGTCTCCAGGCGGCCCCGGATCTCACGGGACTCGTCGAGGTCGGATTCGCACTCGGCTATGCGTTCCTCGTAGCGCCACTCGTCGCTCTTGCGGGCGCGGCCCAGCTCGGCGACCTGTTTCCCGGCCGCGAGGTCCCAGCGGCGCATGACGACCGAGCCCACGACGGCCGCCGCGGCAGCCGCGGCGACGAGGCCGCGGAGCACGATCGGTTCCGCGAACAGCCAGGCGCCGCCGGCGCAGACAAGAGAGAGGCCTGCGACCGTCGAGGGTGGCAGCAGCCTGTGCAGGGGTGGGGAATGGCGGTGACGTCCACGTGGCATGGCCAGAAACTTACCGCGCGTAGGCGAACTCTGGTGCCCCGCCCGCCAAAATGACATCGCCATAGTGCCGACTTCCCGCCCTTCCCGCTCTTCTTCGGTCGCTCAACTCCAGTTTCGGCCGAGCGACTTCGAGGATGCCCCCTCCTTCTACCGCGCTACTTCTTGATCAATCCCTTGGACTCCAGATAGTCCCGGGCGACATCGGCTTCCTTCTGCCGCTCCACATCGACCTTCCGGTCGAGTTCCGCGAGATCTTCCGTCGTCAGCGCCTTGGTCAGCTTCCCCAGCGCGTCGGCTATCTCCTTGTTGCCCGCGTCCTTCGCGTTCACAACCGGAAGGATGTTGTCCGCATTCTGCAGCTTCTTGTCGTCCTCAAGGGCGACAAGACCGAAGCTGTCGAGCGTCGCGTCGGTGGTCGTGGTCAGCACCACCTGGTCCGTGCCGTTCTTGACGGCCTGCTTGGACTGCGTGGTGCCGACGCCCTTGGGGTCGATTCCCGCGACATCGATGCCGTACGTCTTCTTCAGGCCCGGAGCGCAGAACGGCCGCGACTCGCATTCGTCACTCGCGGCGATCTTGACCTTCTCGCCGGACTTACCGAGATCCGAAAGCGTCTTGAGCTTGTGCTCCTTCGCGTATTCCTTGCTCACCGCGAACGCGTTCTGGTCGACCGCCTCGCCGACCGGAAGCACCTTCAGGCCCCGCGGTTCGGCGAGCTTCTTCAGCGCGGTGACCGTGGCGTCCACATCATTCGACGCGACCGGCTTCGCCTTCGGGCCGTTCTTGCCGAGGTTGAGGAACTCCGCGAGCGTCGCCGCGTATTCGGGAGCGACATCGATCGCGCCCTTCTTCAGCTCGGGTTCGTAGACCTCGCGGTTCTGGACGGTCTTGACCTCGGCGTCGTATCCGGCGTCCTCGAGGACTCCCACATAGAGCTCGGCGAGCACCTTCTGCTCGGTGAAACGGGCCGAGCCGACGACGATCTTGCCCTTGCCGCCCGCCTTGTCCCCCTCGCCCTTGCCGTCCTTCTCCAGGCTGTCCCCGCCGCACGCGGTGAGCCCCGCGGTCAGCGCCACGACGGCCACGGCCGCCCCTGCCATCCGTCGCGCGCGACGCGTTGTGCTGTTCATCGGTGAACCACCATTTCGAAAGACCTTGGAAACACTGGAAAATGCCGCTCCGGAAGACCGCCGCCCCAAGCTCACCGCGCGACCCCCGAACGCCCTCGCATGGGATTGAAGACCTTCCCCACCACGACGAGCACCACCTCCACGAAGAGCGCGAGCAGCGCCACGAGGAGCGCACCCGCCACCACCTGGGGCGTGTTCTGCAGGTTGAACCCGGCCGTGATGATCCGGCCGAGGCCACCCTCGCCCGCCATCGCGGCCAGCGTCGCCGTGGCGACGACCTGTACGCCCGCGGACCGGACGCCGGTCATGATCAGCGGGTACGCGAGGGGCAGCTCGACCCGCGCGAACAGCTGGCCGCCGCTCATGCCCATACCCCGGGCGGCCTCCACCACCGCCCGGTCGACCTCGCGCATCCCGATGTACGCGTTGGTCAGCAGCGGCGGCACCGCGAACAGCACGAGCGCGATCAGCGTCGGCACGTCCCCGTGCTCGCCGAGCGGGGTGAGCGTGAGCAGCACGAGCACCGCGAGGGTCGGCACCGCGCGGCCGACGTTCGAGATGTTCACGGCGAGGGCGCCGCCCTTGCCGATGTGGCCGAGGTACAGGGCGATCGGCAGCGCGATCAGGCACGCGACGGCGAGGCACACACCGCTGAAGTAGAGGTGCTCGGCGAGCCGGTGCCACACCCCCTTCTCGCCCTGCCAGTTGGCAGCCGTGGTCAGCCAGTCGTACGCGCCGGTTATCGCGTTCATGCAGGTTCAGCCACCTTGGCCGTGCGGTCCGCGCGGGCGGGACGGTTCGTGCGTATGCGGTGGACGCGCGTCCACGGCGTGAGCCACCGCTGGAGGGCGAGCAGGAGCAGGTCGGCGACGATCGCGAGGAGCACGCAGAGCGCGGACGCGGTGAGGACCTGCGCCTTGAAGGTCGTGTCGAGGCCGTCGAGGATCAGCGATCCGAGGCCTCCGTAGTCGACGATCGCCCCTACGGTTGTCAGCGCCACCGTCGAGACCGTGGTGATGCGGACACCGGCGAGCAACGCGGGAAGCGCGAGCGGCAGTTCGACCTCCCACAGCAGCCGCAGCGGGCCGTACCCCATCCCCTTGGCCGCGTCCCGCGCCTCGTCCGGCACGGCCTGCAGGCCCGCCAGGATGTTCCGCACCAGGATCGTCAGGGAGTACAGGACGAGGCCCGTGACGACCAGCGAGGCCGAGAGACCGAAGAAAGGCAGCAGGAGCGAGAACATCGCGAGCGAGGGCACCGTGTACAGCACGGTCGTCAGGCCGAGGATCGGGCCCGCGAGGAAGCGCCAGCGCCGGGCGAGCAGCGCGAGCGGCAGCGAGACGGCGACACCGATGGCGACGGAGGCCGCGGTGATGCCCATGTGCTGCACGGTGGCGTCGATCAGCTCCTGGCTGCGGGAGCGGACGTACTCCCCGCAGATCCAGTCGTTCGTCACCAGACAGTTCTGTTCGCTCATCCCGCCCCACTCCCCCCGAGTCCGTTTTCTGAGGCCGTCTGGCGAGACCCTAACGCGGAGCACCGACAATCGCCGAGACTCGTCGTACTGGCGCAACATGGGCTTTACACAACACCCGCAACAATGGGGAATCATGATCCGGTTCGAGCACGTCACCAAGCGGTACGAGGACGGCACCACGGCCGTCGACGACCTGTCCTTCGAGGTCGCCGAGGGTGAACTGGTCACGCTCGTCGGCCCGTCGGGCTGCGGCAAGACGACGACGATGAAGATGGTGAACCGTCTCATCGAGCCGACCGAGGGCCGGATATATGTCGAAGGTGACGACATATCCACCATCGATCCGGTCCAACTCCGGCGTCGTATCGGCTATGTCATCCAGCAGGTCGGCCTGTTCCCGCACAAAACGGTCCTGGAGAACACGGCGACCGTCCCGCACCTGCTCGGCGTGAAGCGCGGCAAGGCCCGCGAGCGCGCCGCCGAACTCCTCGACCTGGTCGGCCTCGACCCGGCCACCTTCGGCGACCGCTACCCCGAGCAGCTCTCCGGTGGCCAGCGCCAGCGGGTGGGCGTGGCCCGCGCGCTGGCGGCCGATCCGCCCGTGCTCCTGATGGACGAGCCGTTCGGCGCGGTCGACCCCGTGGTGCGCGAGCACCTGCAGAACGAATTCCTCCGCCTCCAGCAGGCCGTCCGCAAGACCGTCCTCTTCGTCACGCACGACATCGAGGAGGCCGTCCGCCTGGGCGACCGCATGGCCGTCTACGGAGAGGGCCGCATCGAGCAGTTCGACACCCCGTCGACGATCCTGGGCGCACCGGCCAACGGCTACGTGGCGGACTTCGTCGGCGCGGACCGCGGCCTCAAGCGCCTCTCCGTGACGCCCATCGAGGAGGGCGACCTGGAGCAGCCGCCCGTCCTGCACCTGGACGACCCGCTGCCCGCGAATCTCGACGCCCGCTGGGCCGTCGTCCTGGACGGCGAGAACAACCTGCACGGCTGGATCTCCGCCGAGCACGCGCACGGCGGCCCGGGGACCGTCCGGGACCACGCACGCCGCATGGAGGCATGGCTCCCGGTGGGCGCGACCCTGAAGCAGGCGTTCGCGACGATGCTCCAGCACGACGCGGGCTGGATCGCGGTCATCGACAAGGACAGCGAGGGCCGCTTCCTGGGCGTCCTCACCCCGGCCCGGCTGCACGAGGCGCTGCGCAGGTCGACGGCCGCGGACGCGCGCGCCATCGCGCGCGAAGAGGTCGAGCTGGAGACCATCACGGCCATCGCCGGGAACTGAGGCACCACTTGCCGGTCGACAGGCCCTGCCCGCCGCCCGTCAGGCGCTACTTGCCGTCAAGCCGCCCGCTGATCCACTCCAGCGTGGCGGGGATCTCCCTGCGCCACGTGTTGAAGTTGTGCCCGCCGCTGTCGAGCGTGATCGACGAGACCCTGGTGGGCGCCTTCACCTTGCCGATGAACTTCTCGGTGTCCCCGTAGTTGTCCTCTCCTTGTTTGCTGGTGGTGACAAGGAGGGACGTCTTGGGCGCCGGCATGTGGTCGAGGTACCACATGAGGTCGGCGCGCTGCTCCAACTCCTTGTCGCCGTGGAAGAGATCGCCCGTCGTGACGTCGATCGGCGCCTTGTAGTACGCCGAGAGGCCCGCCCCGGCTGCGTACACATCGGGGTGGTGCATGGCGAGCTTCAGGGCGCAGTAGCCGCCCGTGGAGTCGCCGATGACGCCCCAGCTGCCCGCGCCCTTGCCCGTCCTGTAGTGCTCGGAGATGGCACCGGGCAGGTCCTTGGCGAAGAACGTCTCGGTCTGCGGGCCGCCGGGGATGTCCACGCACTCCGTGTCCCGCGGCGGCGCCACGGTGGGCCGCATCATGACCAGGACCATCGGCTGCATCTTGCCCTTCCTGGCCTGCTCATGGGCAGTCTGCGGGTAGTGCAGGCCCTTGATCAGCGCCTGGGCGGTGCCGGGGTAGCCGGTGAGGACCACGGACACGGGGAAGGTGCGCTTCTTGAACCGCGGCTGGAAGTACTCGGGCGGCAGGTAGACGTACGCGGGGCTCGCTATGTCCGCCTCCTTCCCGCTGACGACGACCTTCTGGATCTGGCCTCCGATCGGGGGGCTGCCGCCGCCCTTCACGTTCACGGGCCGGGTGCTGCGCACGTCGACGGGTGTCTCGCCCTTGGCGGGATCGTGGTCGACGACGACACCGGGGCTCGTCTCCTGGCCGAAGAGATCCGCCCACGTGGCGTAGAAGCCGAACGCCTGGTTGGCGGCGAGGCCGACCGAGGCGAAGATCGCCAGCTGGGTGGCGATGAGCAGCCCGACACGGCCGGTGACGGTCCGCCAGGACTGGCGGGCCAGGCGCGGCCAGAGCCAGACCGTGCCGATGAACAGCACGACGGCGAGGAGCACCGCCAACGCGAGGACCTTGTTGCTCGTCAGACCCATGGGGTGTTCTGCCTGCGCTTTCTGCCTGTTCCATCGTTCTTTTCCAGCGGTTTTCCGGTCGGGGAGTGAACCCGAGTCCCAGAAGGACCGTCCTAGAGGGCGCAATGTCGCCGGATGCCGTTTTGGTGCCGGAATCGAGCTCTCTCGCAAAGAACCACGGGATGCGATGTCTGTCAGGATAGATGCGGAAATGTCGGGTGGGGTTCCGGACAGTGAGGGCAGTCGCCCCGAGGGTCGGCGCCGTACCGGAGGGCTCCGTGACGGCAGACTCCGTGACAGCGGATTCGGCCGGCTGCTCCGCGGCCCCCGCCCCGAGGCCGTACCCACGCTCGTCGCCCGTGCCTGCACCCTCGTCGGCCTGCTGAATGTGGCCGCGGGCGTCTTCCCCCGTTTCCGGCACAGCCGCATGCACGCGATCGCCGAGGTCCTGCCCGGCGCGCTCGGCCCCTTCGCCGCCGCGCTCGCGCTCAGCTCGGGCGTCCTGTTGCTGCTGCTCGCGCACGGCCTGCGCCGCCACAAGCGGCGGGCCTGGCGGGCCGCCGTGGTGCTGCTCCCGGCCGGTGCCGTGGCGCAGTTCGCCTACCGGCACTCGGTCATCGGCGTACTGATCTCGCTCGCGCTCCTGGCGCTGCTGCTGCGCCACCGGGGTGAGTTCGCCGCGCTGCCCGACCCGCGCAGCCGCTGGCGGGCGCTCGCCAACTTCGTGCTCCTCGGGGCCGGTTCCATCGTGCTCGGCCTGGTGATCGTCAGCGTCCACCCCGGCAAGGTCATCGGGGACCCGAGCATCACGGACCGCCTCGCCCACGTCCTGTACGGCCTGTTCGGCTTCGAGGGCCCGGTCGACTACTACGGACGCACGTCCTGGACGGTCGCCTACTCCCTCGGCGCACTCGGCCTGCTCACCGCGATCACCACCATCTACCTGGCCTTCCGCCCCGAACACCCGGCCGCGCGCCTCACCGAGGACGACGAGACGAAGCTGCGCGCCCTGCTCGACAAGCACGGCGCCCGCGACTCGCTCGGCCACTTCGCGCTCCGCCGCGACAAGGGCGCCGTCTTCTCCCCCAGCGGCAAGGCGGCGGTCACCTACCGCGTGGTCTCCGGAGTGATGCTCGCCAGCGGTGACCCGATCGGCGACGTGGAGGCCTGGCCCGGCGCGATCGAACGCTTCATGGACGAGGCGAAGGCCCACTCCTGGACGCCCGCCGTCATGGGCTGCTCCGAGACGGGCGGCGAGGTCTGGACCCGCGAGACCGGCCTCGACGCGCTCGAACTGGGCGACGAGGCGGTGGTGGATGTCGTGGATTTCTCCCTGTCCGGGCGTGCGATGCGCAACGTACGCCAGATGGTCAAGCGGATCGAGCGGGGTGGCTACGAGACCCGCGTGCGGCGCGTGCGTGACCTCGGGGAGCGCGAACTGGAGCGGATACAGCGCGCCGCCGACGACTGGCGCGGCACCGACACCGAACGCGGCTTCTCCATGGCGCTCGGCCGCATCGGCGACCCCGATGACGGCGACTGCCTGATCGCCACCGCCCACAAGGCCGACGACGAACCGGGCCCCTACGGAGACCTCAAGGCCGTCCTCCACTTCGTCCCGTGGGGCAAGGACGGCGTCTCCCTGGACCTCATGCGCCGCGACCGCGCCGCCGACCCCGGCATGAACGAGCTGCTCATCGTGGCCGCCCTGCAGGCCGCACCGAAGCTCGGCATCGCCCGTGTCTCGCTCAACTTCGCGATGTTCCGCGCGGCCCTCGCCCGCGGCGAGAAGATCGGCGCGGGCCCGGTCCTGCGCGCCTGGAGGAGCCTGCTCGTCTTCCTCTCCCGCTGGTTCCAGATCGAGTCCCTGTACAAGTTCAACGCGAAGTTCCGCCCCCGCTGGGAGCCCCGCTTCGTCGTCTACCGCTCCTCCAAGGACCTCCCCCGCATCGGCATCGCGGCCATGCAGGCCGAGGGCTTCGTCACCCTCGCCCTGCCCCGATACCTGCGCCGGGGGACCGCACAGCGCCGCCCCTGCCCGCACCGCACGGCAGAGCACGAGGTCCGTGCGGCATAGACCCCGGCCGCACGGGCCTAGGCTGGAGGCATGAGTACGTTGAGCGGGCGGGGATCGGTCGAGGGGCTGCCGGAGTGGGGCCGCTGTGCGGTCATGGGGGTCGTGAACGTCACCCCCGACTCCTTCTCCGACGGGGGCCGCTGGTTCGACACCACGGCCGCCGTCAAGCACGGCATCGACCTGGTTGCCCAGGGCGCCGACCTGGTCGACGTGGGCGGTGAGTCCACCCGTCCCGGCGCCCCGCGCGTCGACGAGGACGAGGAGCTGCGGCGCGTCGTCCCCGTCGTGCGGGGCCTCGCGGCCGAGGGCGTCACGGTCTCCGTGGACACCATGCGCGCCACCGTCGCCGAGCAGGCGCTCGCCGCGGGCGCCGTCCTGGTGAACGACGTCAGCGGCGGCCTCGCCGACGAGCGCATGGTCCCCGCGGTCGCCGCCGCCGGTGCGCCCTTCGTGGTGATGCACTGGCGCGGCTTCCTCACCGACATCCACGCCAAGCCCGTCTACGAGGACGTGGTCTCCGAAGTCGTCGACGAGCTGCACGCGCGCGTGCGGGCCGCCATCGAGGGCGGCATCGCCCCCGAGCGCATCGTCGTCGACCCCGGCCTCGGCTTCTCCAAGGACGCCGAGCACGACCTGGCGCTCCTGGCCCGCATCGACCGTCTCCGTGAGCTCGGTCACCCGATCCTGGTCGCCGCATCCCGCAAGCGTTTCCTCGGCCGCGTCCTCGCGGGCCCCGAGGGCGCGCCGCCGCCCGCCCGCGAGCGCGACGCCGCCACCGCCGCGGTCTCCGCCATCGCCGCCCACCAGGGCGCCTGGGCGGTCCGCGTGCACGAGGTGCGGGCCACCGCCGACGCCGTCCGTGTCGCGCACGCCGTGACCAGCGCGGCGGGCGGTCCACAGTGACCGGGGCCAGGACCGACGTGGAACAGGTCGAGCGCGCCAACACGGCCTTCTACGAAGCTCTGGAGCGCGGCGACTTCGACGAGCTCTCCGACCTCTGGCTGGACACGGGCACGGACGCGGCACCCGAAGCGGATGCGGACCTCGAAGGCCGGGACGACGAGGACATCGCGGACGACGGCGACGAAGCCGCGATCTCCTGCGTCCACCCCGGCTGGCCGGTCCTCACGGGCCGCGGCGAGGTCCTCAGGTCGTACGCGCTGATCATGGCGAACACCGAGTACATCCAATTCTTCCTGACCGATGTGCACGTCGGGGTCGCCGGTGACACCGCCCTGGTGACCTGCACGGAGAACATCCTCAGCGGCGGCCCGCCGCCCGAGGCCGGCGGTGAACTCGGCCCGCTCGTCGGCCAGCTCGTGGTCGCCACCAATGTGTTCCGCCGCACGGACGACGGATGGAAGCTCTGGTCGCACCACGCCTCACCCGTACTCGCCGATTCCGACGACGAAGAGGGCGAGGACTCACCCTCCTGAGGGGGTAGGGGCGGTCTCCTGAGTGGGTAGGGGCGGTTCCAGGAGCCCCGCGAGCAAGGGCTGTCAGTGCTCGCAGGTAGATTCGATCGAGGCCGGTGTGCCGACCGCACTCGGTGCAGGCCTGCCGATAACGACGATTGCAGGAGTGATTCGCGTGGATCGTGTCGCGCTGCGCGGCCTCAAGGCCCGTGGGCACCACGGTGTCTTTCCTCGGGAACGCGAAGAGGGCCAGACCTTCATCGTGGACCTGGTCCTTGGCCTGGACACCCGTGCGGCCGCCGCCGACGACGACCTGGCGAAGACCGTGCACTACGGCGTCGTGGCCGAGGAGGTGGTGGCCGCCGTCGAGGGCGACCCCGTGGACCTCATCGAGACCCTCGCCGAGCGCATCGCCCAGACGTGTCTGAAGCACGAAGGAGTCCTGGAGGTCGAGGTGTGCGTCCACAAACCGGACGCCCCGATCACCGTCCCCTTCGACGACGTGACCGTCACCATCACCCGGAGCCGAGTATGACCGCGTTTTCCACGCAAGGGCAGAGCGACCCGACCGTCCAGCCGGTGCCCACCGCCGTGGTGGAACAGGTCGACGCCGCCGACACCACCCTCTCCAACCCCAAACGCGCCGTGATCTCCCTCGGCAGCAATCTCGGCAACCGCCTGGAGACGCTGCAGGGCGCCATCGACGCCCTGGAGGACACCCCCGGCCTGCGGGTCAAGGCAGTCTCTCCGGTGTACGAGACAGAGCCCTGGGGCGTCGAGCCGGACAGCCAGCCGTCGTACTTCAACGCGGTGGTCGTGGTGAAGACGACCCTGCCGCCCTCCTCGCTCCTGGAGCGGGCGCACGCGGTCGAGGAAGCCTTCCACCGCGTCCGGGACGAGCGCTGGGCCGCCCGCACGATCGACGTCGACATCGTGGCGTACGCGGACGTCGTCTCGGACGACCCGGTCCTCACGCTCCCCCACCCGCGCGCGCACGAGCGTGCCTTCGTCCTGGCCCCCTGGCACGACGTGGAGCCCGAGGCCCAGCTCGCGGGCCGCGGCCCGGTCGCCGAGCTGCTCTCCCAGGTCACCCGCGAGGGCGTCACGCCCCGTGTCGACCTGGAACTCCGCCTGCCCGAGTAATCGTTAGGGTCTATCGGACCCGCACGACGCGGAGAAGCGGATCCGTACGACGTCGAAGCGAAGAAGCGATGAAGGGTCATCCGTGAAGCAGCTGCGCATCAGGACACTCGCCGGCCTTTTCGTGGTGGCCGGGGTGCTGTCCTGGGCGGGCGCCCGCCTGTGGGACTCCGTCGGCACACTGCCGCGGGTCCCGCTGGCCGCGCCCATCGTGCTCGCTGTGATCGCCGCGGTGCTGCTGGCCACGGCGCTCTCGCTCCGCTCCCGGCTGCGCGCCCAGCGCGAGCGCCGCCCCGGGGCGAAGGGCGTCGAGCCGATGATGGCCGCACGCGCGGTCGTCTTCGGCCAGGCAAGCGCCTTGGTCGCCGCCCTCGTCGCCGGAATGTACGGCGGCACGGGCGCCTTCCTCCTGGAGTACCTGGACGTCCCGTCCCGCCGGGACCAGGCGATCTACGCCGGTCTGTCCCTCGTGGCAGGCATCGCGGTGATAGCGGCCGCCTTCTTCCTGGAGCGGGTCTGCAAGCTCCCGGAGGACGAGGACGAGCAGCACGGCGGGACGGCGGCCCCGGCCGCGTAGCGCCGACCGCACAGCGCCGATCGTCGGCAGTCGGCCACCAGCGCGCTAGCGCGCCATGATCAGGCTCATCGCCTCGTTGCGCGTCGCGGGGTCCCGCAACTGCCCCCGCACCGCCGACGTGATCGTCTTGGCGCCCGGCTTGCGCACCCCGCGCATGGTCATGCACATGTGCTCGCACTCGACGACCACGATGACGCCGCGCGGCTCAAGGATCTCCATCAGGGAGTCCGCGACCTGCGTGGTCAGCCGCTCCTGGACCTGCGGACGGCGCGCGTAGACGTCCACGAGGCGGGCGAGCTTGGACAGGCCGGTGATCTTGCCGTCGGACGACGGGATGTAGCCGACGTGCGCGACACCGTGGAAGGGCACCAGGTGGTGCTCACAGGAGCTCTGCACCTCGATGTCCTTCACCAGGACCATCTCGTCGTGGCCGAGATCGAACGTCGTCGTCAGGACGTCCTCCGCCTTCAGCCACAACCCGCCGAATATCTCCTTGTAGGCGCGCGCCACGCGCCCAGGAGTCTCCCGCAGGCCCTCGCGGTCCGGGTCCTCGCCGACCGCGATCAGCAGCTCGCGCACGGCGTTCTCGGCTCGCTTCTCGTCGAACTCGCCGATCGTGCCCTCGCCGTCCAGCGTCACGGGGTCGGTCATGTGTGCCTCGTTCCTAGCGTTCCACGCATCAGTGCGTCTGTGCGTACGAAAAAACTGCGCCCCCCAGGCTAGAACCAGGGGGGCGCAGCTTCCATTCCGGGCCTGTTGAGGCTGCCGGGGGCGGATCAGCTCTCGGGGCGATCCTTCTTGGTCACCTCGACGGGCGTGTCCGTCGGACCGGCGGTCACCGCGGGCGTGGTGCCGTTCGCACCGTTCGTCAGTGACAGCTCCCGGGGGGAGAGCACCGGCGGGCGGGTCGAGGGCGTGCGCCGCGAGGAACCGGTCCACGCCGGGCGGGCCGGGCGCTTCACGATGCCTGCGAAGACCTCGGCGATCTGCTCCTTGTTCAGGGTCTCCTTCTCGAGGAGCTGGAGGACCAGGTTGTCGAGAACGTCGCGGTTCTCGACGAGGATCTCCCAGGCCTCGTTGTGCGCGGTCTCGATGAGCTTCTTGACCTCTTCGTCGACCAGCGCCGCGACCTCTTCCGAGTAGTCGCGCGGGTGACCCATCTCGCGGCCCAGGAACGGCTCGGTGTTGTCGCCACCGAACTTGATCGCGCCGAGCCGCTCGGTCATGCCGTACTGCGTGACCATGGCACGTGCGGTCGCGGTGGCCTTCTCGATGTCGTTCGCCGCGCCCGTCGTCGGGTCGTGGAAGACGAGCTCCTCGGCCGCGCGCCCGCCCAGCATGTACGCCAGCTGGTCGAGCATTTCGTTGCGCGTGGTCGAGTACTTGTCTTCTTCCGGCAGGACCATGGTGTAACCCAGGGCCCGGCCGCGCGACAGGATCGTGATCTTGTGGACCGGGTCCGAGTTCGGAGACGCCGCCGCGACCAGGGCGTGTCCGCCCTCGTGGTACGCGGTGATCTTCTTCTCCTTGTCGGACATGATCCGCGTCCGCTTCTGCGGACCCGCCACGACGCGGTCGATCGCCTCGTCCAGTGCGTGGTTGTCGATCAGCTTCTTGTCGCCGCGCGCCGTGAGGAGCGCCGCTTCGTTCAGCACGTTCGACAGGTCGGCACCGGTGAAGCCCGGCGTACGCCGGGAAACCGCGCCCAGGTCGACGTCCGGGGCGACCGGCTTGCCCTTCTGGTGAACCTTGAGGATCTCCAGACGGCCCTGCATGTCCGGACGGTCGACCGCGATCTGACGGTCGAAACGGCCGGGGCGCAGGAGTGCCGGGTCGAGGATGTCGGGGCGGTTCGTGGCGGCGATCAGGATGACGCCGCCCTTCACGTCGAAGCCGTCCATCTCGACGAGCAGCTGGTTCAGCGTCTGCTCGCGCTCGTCGTGACCGCCGCCCATGCCGGCACCGCGGTGACGGCCGACGGCGTCGATCTCGTCGACGAAGACGATCGCCGGGGCGTTCGCCTTGGCCTGCTCGAAGAGGTCACGCACTCGCGAGGCACCGACACCGACGAACATCTCGACGAAGTCGGAACCGGAGATCGAGTAGAAGGGGACGCCGGCCTCGCCCGCGACAGCACGCGCGAGGAGCGTCTTGCCCGTACCGGGCGGCCCGTACAGGAGCACGCCCTTGGGGATCTTGGCCCCGACGGCCTGGAACTTCGCCGGCTCCTGCAGGAACTCCTTGATCTCGTGGAGTTCCTCGACGGCCTCGTCCGAACCGGCCACATCGGAGAACGTCGTCTTCGGGGTGTCCTTGGTGATCAGCTTGGCCTTGGACTTCCCGAACTGCATGACCCGGGAGCCGCCGCCCTGCATCTGATTCATCAGGAACAGGAAGACAACGACGATGAGTACGAAGGGGAGCAGGGAGAGCAGGATGCCGACGAACGGGTTCTGCTTCGATTCCGAGACGGTGTAACCGTCCGGGATCTTCTTGTCCTCGAACTTCTCCTGCAAGGTGTTGGCGATGGCGACGCCTTGGTCGCCGATGTAGCTCGCCTGGATCTTGCTGCTGTCCTTGACCTTCTGGCCGTCCTTGAGCTCGACCTTGATGGTCCGCTCGTCACCGGTGGTGAGCTTGGCAGACTCGACCTTGTCGTCGTTGATCGCCTGCACAACCTGGCCGGTGTCCACCGTCTTGTAGCCGCCGGACGAACCGACGACCTGCATCAACACGACCACGGCAAGGACGGCCAGCACGATCCACATGACTGGCCCACGGAAGTATCGCTTCACGTCCATCCATACGGAGCGATGACGCCCCGTCCCTCCTGCCATAGTGAGTTTGATAAAGACTGTTCTTCGGACGGTACCCCAGCATTGTCACCCGAAGCCGCACGGGACGGCTGACAAACCCGTCTTCGCATGCTTCAACGCCGGGAAACGGGTGAGGGTTCCCGGCCGCCTCCGAGGAGTTGGCCGGGAGGCCTGGCCTCAGCCGCCGTAGACGTGCGGAGCGAGCGTGCCGACGAACGGCAGGTTGCGGTACTTCTCCGCGTAGTCCAGGCCGTACCCGATGACGAACTCGTTCGGGATGTCGAAGCCGACCCACTCCACGTCGATCGCGACCTTGGCCGCCTCGGGCTTGCGCAGCAGCGTGCACACCTTCAGCGACGCGGGCTCGCGCGAGCCGAGGTTGGAGAGCAGCCAGGACAGCGTCAGACCGGAGTCGATGATGTCCTCGACGATCAGGACGTGCTTGCCCTTGATGTCGGTGTCCAGGTCCTTGAGGATCCGCACGACACCGGAGGACTGGGTGCCCGCGCCGTACGACGACACGGCCATCCAGTCCATGGTGAGCGGGGTGGACAGCGCACGCGCCAGGTCCGCCATGACCATCACTGCGCCCTTGAGCACTCCGACGATCAGCAGGTCCTTGCCCGCGTACTCCGCGTCGATCTTCGCGGCCAGCTCAGCCAGCTTGGCGTCGATCTCTTCCTTGGTGATGAGCACCGACTGAAGGTCGGTGCCCATGTCTTTCGCGTCCACCCGCATCACTTTCGGTCGTCCGTCCCACCGGCTGCGCGGGGACCAGGGGCCCCTCGGTCAACAGCCTTGCCGGATCACCAGTCTGCCACCCTGGCGCTGAGCGACGACTTTGCCCGGGAGATTGATGGCTCCCTGGCCGCGCCATCCCGTGATCAGCCGGTCGACCTCTTCGAGGTGCCGGGCGAACAGCGCACCGGCCGGGGCGCCCGCCTCGATGGCGGCGCGGCGCACGATCCGGCGCCGTACGGCGGGCGGCAGGGCGTAGAGCTTGGCGCACTCCAGGAGTCCCGCGGCGTCGCGCACGGAAGCTTCCGCCTGTGCGGCCCAGTGGTCCAAGGCGTCGGCGTCATCCCGGGACAACTGGGCCGTACGGGCGAGTGCTTCCACGACACCCTTGCCCAGCGCCTTCTCCAGGGCGGGCAGGCCTTCGTGCCGCAGCCGCGAGCGGGTGTAGGCGGGGTCGGTGTTGTGCGGGTCGTCCCAGACGGGCAGCGACTGGACCATGCAGGCCTTGCGGGCGGTCTGCCGGTCGATGTGCAGGAAGGGGCGGCGGTAGCGGCGGTCGGCCCCCGGGCCGCCGGACACGGCCGCCATCCCGGACAGGGAACGGATGCCGGAGCCGCGGGCGAGGCCGAGCAGGACGGTCTCCGCCTGGTCGTCGCGGGTGTGGCCGAGCAGGATCGCGGCGGCGCCGTGGCGGTCGGCGACGGCGTCCAGCGCGCCGTACCTCGCGTCGCGGGCCGCGGCCTCGGGGCCGCCGTCCCGGCCGACGTCGACGGCGACGGACTCGATGGGGTCGAGGCCGAGGGCGGTGAGTCGCGCGACGACCTCGGCTGCGCGCAGATCGGACCCGTCCTGCAGTCCGTGGTCGACGGTCACGCCGCCGGCGCGGATGCCGAGCTTGGGGGCCTCGAAGGCGAGGGCGGAGGCGAGGGCCATGGAGTCGGCGCCGCCTGAGCACGCGACCAGCACGAGTGGCGTCGTGGCCTGCTCGCGTGGAGGGTGGGGGTGAGCGGGGCGCGGGGGGACGTGCTCGGGGATGCGCTGTGCTTCGGGGCGCTGTAGATCGGCGCGCTGGGCGTCGGTGCGCTGTACGTCGGTCAGTACGTCGTGGAGTACGCGGCGGACCGCCAGGCGTATCGCCGCGACCGCAGGATGGGGACCCATGTCCGGTTCCCTTCATGAAGTTCGGGGGTGAGCCTCGGACCTGTCACTCAGGACCACACTCAGGAGATCGGGCCTCAGGCAGATCCCACGAGGTTAGTCACTCAGAGTGTGTCGATGGTGACAGAGCCGAGCCGTTCCCCGAGCATTGCACGCCTACCCATGGCTCACGGTCCCTCGGACGGGTGATTGCGGGGGCGTTCGCCTGCCATCGGCCGCAACTCGCTCCCCTACTGCCCTCACTCTCCCTTACGGTGCACCCGCGCGACCCAATCCGCCGGTTTGGCGATCTCCGACTTGGTGGGCAGCGTGTTCGGCGAAGTCCACACCCGGTTGAAGCCGTCCATTCCGACCTCGCCGACGACCGCGCGCACGAAACGCTCGCCGTCGCGGTATTGGCGCAATTTCGCGTCGAGGCCGAGCAGCTTGCGCAGGGCCTGGTCAAGGCGGCTCGCCCCGCGCGCCCTGCGCTGCTGGAACTTCTCCCGGATCTCGTTGACGGAAGGCACGACGTCCGGCCCGACTCCGTCCATCACGAAGTCCGCGTGGCCCTCGAGGAGCGACATGACAGCTGTCAGCCGGGCGAGGATCTCGCGCTGGGCCGGGGTCTGCACCAGCTCCACGATGGAGCGGCCCCCGTCGTCCTCCTCGCCCTCGGGGCGGCCTCCGGCGAGGGACTGGGCCGCTTCCCTGATGCGCTCGAGGACCGTCATCGGGTCGACCTCGGTCTCCGAGAGGAATGACTGGATCTCACCTTCGAGGTGGTCCCGCAGCCAGGGCACGGCGGAGAACTGCGTGCGGTGCGTCTCCTCGTGCAGGCAGACCCAGAGCCTGAAGTCATGGGGGTCCACGTCGAGTTCGCGCTCGACGTGCACGATGTTCGGTGCCACGAGCAGGAGCCTGCCGCCGCCGTGCTCCCCCGCCGGGAGGTCGCGGGTGGCAGGGGCGAAGGTCTCGTACTGCCCGAGGACGCGGGAGGCGAGGAAGGAGAGCAGCATCCCGAGCTCGACGCCCGTGACCTTGCCGCCGACCGCGCCGAGCACGGCGCCGCCGGGGCCGCTGCGCCGGTCCTGCATCTTGTCCAGGAGGGGCTTGAGGATCTCCCGGAACCCGGCGACGTTCGCCCGGATCCACCCGGCCCGGTCGACCACGAGCACCGGGGTGTCGTGGATGTCGTCCGTGCCCATCCGGGTGAAGGAACGGACATGTTCCTCCGAGGACTTCGCATGCTTCCGGAGCTCGGCGACGATGGCCCGCGCCTCGTCCCGGCTCACTTCTGGACCCGGCCGGACGAGCCGGGTCGCGGTCGCCACCGCGAGATTCCAGTCGACCATCTCCGCACCACCGATGCTCGTCATGCGTCAACGGTACGTGCTCGGCTCCGCCCGCGGAGGGGGTTGAGCCCCGAGATTGCCCTACTCCGGGCCCCTAGGGGCCAACGGGAAGAAATTGCCCCCCCAAAAAAAACCACCGACCGCCGCTACCGCCGGTCCGGCGGCGCGACACGACACGACACGACACGACAACGGACGAGACACCACCCCACCGGCCGGGGGTCCGGGGGTTGCCCCCGGGAAAACACAGTCAGTCGACCATCTCCGCACCACCGATGCTCCCCAACGCACCAGCACCCGGCCGACCCCACCCGCAGAAAGCACCGAGCCCCGCGACCGCCCCACTCCGGGCCCGTTAGGGCACCGCCCCGCCCGTAATCACCGGCACCCGCACCCCGCCACCGCCGAAGCCATCCGGTCGAGTGCCCCCTGTGCCGCCTTGGGGTCCGTCGTGCCTGTCGTCATGAAGGCGAAGACCAGCAGGCGGCCGTCCGTGTCCACGACCGTGCCCGCCAGCGTGTTCACGCCCGTCAGGGTGCCGGTCTTGGCGCGTACGACGCCCGTGCCCGGGGAGTCCTTGGGGTAGCGGTCGACCAGCGTGCCCGTGAAGCCCGCCACCGGCAGGCCCGTCACCACCGAGCGCAGCTCGGGGTGGGCCGGGTCGGCGGCGCGGGCCAGGAGCGCGGAGAGCAGTTCGGCCGAGTTGCGGTCGGCCCGGTCCAGGCCGCTGCCGTCCGCGAATTTGGTCCCCTTGAGGGGGAGTCGGGACTTCTTCAGCTGCCCTTCGATCGCCTTGCCCGCGCCGTCGAAGCTCACCGGCTCCTTCGAGGCGAGCGCCGTCTGGCGGGCCAGCGCCTCGGCGATGTCGTTGTCGCTGTGCGTCAGCATCCGCTCGACCAGCGCGGACAGCGGCGCCGACTCGACCTTGGCGAGAGACTCGGCCCGGTCACTCGCCTTGGACGGGCCCGGGGCCTTGTCGCCCTTCTTGTCCTTGGCGTCCGCGCCCGTCCCGATGCCCTGCTCCTCCAGGAGCTCCGCGAACTTCTTCGCCGCGTCGCCCGCCGGATCCCCCGAGCGCGGGGCCGGCCCGCTGGAGGAGTCGTCGAGGCGGCCCTCGTCGGCCATCAGGGCGCTGACCAGCGTGAGGTTCTCGTTCGGGCCGATGGGGTGCTGCTGCTCCCCCGTGTAGAGGGAGGTGTCGTACGACAGGTTCACCTTGTCCACACCGCGGTCCTTCAGGGCGCGCGCGGTGTCCTCCGCCAGTTCGCGCAGGCTCGCGGCGCTGCCCGCGTACGGGCCGTCCTTGCGGGCCGTGAGCGTGGGGTCGCCGCCTCCCACCAGGACGACGTCCTTGGAGTCCGGCTCGATGACCGTCTTCGTGGCGATGCGGTGGTCCGCCCCGGCCGAGGTCAGCGCCGCGACCGCGGTGGCGATCTTGGTGGTGGACGCGGGCGTCAGGGCGTCCCCGCCGCCCTTGCCGTAGACCCGCCGCCCGGTGCCCGCGTCGATGACGACCGCCGACCGCTCGGGGCCGAGCGCCTTGTCCTTCAGGAGCGGGTCGAGGACGCCCGCGAGCGCCTTGCCGTCCGGAGCCGGCGCGGAGCCGCCGTGCGCGGAGCCCACGGGTGCGCCGAGCCCCCTGAGCACGGAAGGTGCGCTCGGGGCGGCCGCCGGCGCACGTCCGGACGTACGACCTCCGTGATCTGTGCCACCCCCGGCCTCCTGAGAGGCCGCCCAGTCCCGCTCGGCCGTACGCTGACCGGAGGAGTCCCAGGGGCCGGCCGCGGCCACCGCACCGGCCGCGACAGCGAGTCCTACGGTGGCGGCACCCGCCGTGAGCTGCCAGGTCTTGAGCTTCGCAGGAGCTCTGAGAGTGGCAGGGATCTTGGGAGCCGGAGGCTTGGGGAGCTGCCCCGCCAGCCCCCGAACCTGCTGCCAGGTCTTCTGCCAAGGCTTGAGCTCGGGCACGACGACCAGCCCCTTTCGCGATCACACATCTGCGTGAGGGACACTTAACCACCCGAAGTATGTGCTGATCATGGAGGAGCCACCCGTGGAGTTCGACGTCACCATCGAGATTCCGAAGGGTTCGCGGAACAAGTACGAGGTGGACCACGAGACCGGCCGGATCCGCTTGGACCGTCGCCTCTTCACGTCGACCAGCTACCCCGCGGACTACGGCTTCGTCGAGAACACCCTCGGCGAGGACGGTGACCCGCTGGACGCCCTCGTCATCCTGGACGAGCCGACCTTCCCGGGCTGCCTCATCAAGTGCCGCGCGATCGGCATGTTCCGGATGACCGACGAGGCGGGCGGCGACGACAAGCTGCTCTGCGTCCCGGCGTCGGACCCCCGCGTGGAGCACCTGCGCGACATCCACCACGTCTCCGAGTTCGACCGCCTGGAGATCCAGCACTTCTTCGAGGTCTACAAGGACCTGGAGCCCGGCAAGTCCGTCGAGGGCGCCGACTGGGTCGGCCGCACGGACGCCGAGGCCGAGATCGAGAAGTCGTACAAGCGCGCGGAGGCGCAGGGTCACTGAGTGCCCCTACCTCTCCTCTGACGGGCCGCGCGATCTTCACGAAGACCGCGCGGCCCGTTCGCGTATCTGTGCGCATACTGTTCGTACTGGAGGTGCGCAAGGTTCGTATGTGGGAGCGAGGCAGTAAAAGTGGCTGACCAGGAGGCCGAAGACCGAAAGCCACAGTCGGATGAGGCACGGAGTGCGTTCACTCAGCCCACCGGCGTGATGCCGCAGCCACCGGCGCCCGAGGACGAGTCGCAGACCACATCGGAGTTCGCGATCCCGACCGGTCTGCCGAACCTCGCGTCGGCGTCGACCACGCAGGAGACCGAGAAGTCGGCGTTCACCACACCGAACACCTACAGCTCGCGCACCGCGCCCCCCGCCTTCACGCCTCCGCACGGCATCCCCCTGGTGAAGCTCACCAAGGAGACCCCCTGGCAGGACCAGATGCGCACGATGCTGCGCATGCCGGTCGCCGAACGGCCCACTCCGGAGGCCTCGCAGAAGCACGAGGACGAGACCGGGCCCGCCGTGCCGCGTGTGCTCGACCTGACGCTGCGTATCGGCGAGCTGCTGCTCGCGGGCGGCGAGGGCGCCGAGGACGTGGAGGCGGCGATGTTCGCCGTCTGCCGCAGCTACGGCCTGGACCGCTGCGAGCCGACCGTGACGTTCACGCTGCTCTCGATCTCGCACCAGCCGTCCCTGGTGGACGACCCGGTGACGGCATCGAGGACCGTGCGCCGCCGGGGCACCGACTACACCCGTCTGGCGGCGGTCTTCCAGCTGGTGGACGACATCAGCGACACGGACATCGACGTCTCCCTGGAGGAGGCCTACCGCCGTCTGGCGGCGATCCGCCGTAACCGCCACCCCTACCCCGGCTGGGCGCTCACCGCGGCCAGCGGGCTGCTCGCGGGCTCGGCCTCCGTGCTCGTCGGCGGTGGCGCCCTGGTCTTCCTGGTCGCGGCCTTCGGCGCGATGCTCGGCGACCGCCTCGCCTGGCTGTGCGCGGGCCGCGGTCTTCCGGAGTTCTACCAGTTCGTGGGGGCCGCGATGCCGCCCGCCGCGATGGGCGTCACGCTCAGCCTCGTGCACTCCCAGGAGGTCAACGCGTCCGCGGTGATCACCGGTGGCCTCTTCGCGCTGATCCCGGGAAGAGCCCTGGTGGCGGGCGTCCAGGACGGCCTGACCGGCTACTACATCACCGCGGCCGCCCGCCTCCTTGAGGTCTGCTATCTCGTCGTGGGCATCGTCGTCGGCGTCCTGCTCGTGCTGTCGCTCGGCGTGATGCTGGACGCGACGAGCCTGCAGCCGGAGACGGCGTTCGTGGCGACCGATTCGCGGCCGGTGATCCAGATCCTGGCGTCGATGGCGCTGAGTCTGGCCTTCGCGATATTGCTCCAGCAGGAACGTCACACCGTGCTGATCGTGACCCTCAACGGCGGTATCGCCTGGGTCATGTTCGGCGCGCTCGCCCAGACGTCGCTGGAGCTCTCGCCGGTCGCCGCGACGGCCGTCGCGGCCGGGCTCGTGGGGCTGTTCGGGCAGCTCTTCTCGCGCTACCGCTTCGCGTCTTCACTGCCGTACGTCACCGCGGCCATCGGCCCGCTGCTGCCCGGCAGCGCGACATACTTCGGCCTGCTCGCCCTCGCGCAGAACGACATGAACACGGGCATCAACTCGCTCACCAAGGCGGCGGCGACGGCCCTTGCCATCGCGATCGGCGTGAACCTGGGCAGCGAGGTCTCGCGCCTGATCCTCAAGATCCCGGGCGCGACCACGGCGGCGAACCGCCGCGCGGCCAAGCGGACCCGAGGCTTCTGACTTCTGACCCCGGGTCCCACCGGCCGTACGGGACTGTCGCGCCGTACGGGGACTATCGCTTGGCGTGCCGGCCGCGCGACGCCGGGGCTGCCCCGGGGGCGTCGCCCTCGGCCGCGGCCGTCTTCTTGGACTTGCTGCGCGCCCGCAGGAACTCGATGACGATCGGCACCACCGAGATCAGGACGATCAGGATGAGGATCGCCTCGATGTTCTTGTGCACGAAGTCGATGTTGCCCAGCCACGCGCCGAGCAGCGTCACGCCCGCACCCCACAGGATGCCGCCGATGATGTTGAACGTGATGAACGAGCGGTACCGCATGCCGCTGACGCCCGCGATGATCGGCGTGAACGTGCGCACGATGGGCACGAAGCGGGCCAGGACCAGGGACTTCGGGCCGTACTTCTCGAAGAAGTCGTGCGCCTTGACCACGTTCTCCTGCTTGAACAGCTTGGAGTCCGGGCGGTTGAAGAGCGAGGGGCCGACCTTCTTGCCGAAGAGGTAGCCCGCCTGGTCGCCGAGGATCGCTGCGATGCAGATGAGGACGACACAGAGCCAGAGCGGGAAGTCCAGCTGCTTCGTCGTGATCAGCAGACCCGTCGTGAACAGCAGCGAGTCACCCGGCAGGAAGAAGCCGATGAGCAGGCCGGACTCGGCGAAGACGATCGCGAGCAGACCCCAGACCCCGAACGTGTTCAGGAGGTAATCCGGGTCCAGCCAGCTTGGTCCGAGCGCAAGCGTCGTCACGGTTCGGGGCTCCTGTGGGTGAGAGGGCGATGCGGCGGGGACGGCCGCCCAAAGCTATCAACGCGAGGTGACGTGCCCAGGTTCCACTGCCCTTCCCAGGGTGCACTGTGCGTGATCTGAGACAAAGCTGTGTGCCATGGGTATCGAAGATTTCGGCGGTGGCACCGACCCGCATTCCGACGTATTGGTCGTGACGACGAACGACGTACCGGGGTACCGCGTACAACAGGTTATCGGTGAGGTCTTCGGCCTCACCGTGCGCTCCCGGCACCTGGGCAGCCAGATCGGCGCGGGTCTCAAGTCCATGATCGGCGGTGAGCTGAAGGGCCTCACGAAGACACTGGTGGAGACCCGTAACCAGGCCATGGAGCGCCTCATCGAGCAGGCACGCGCGCGGGGCGCCAACGCGGTCCTGATGATGCGCTTCGACGTCACCGAGGCCGCGGACGTGGGCACGGAGGTGTGCGCGTACGGGACGGCGGTGGTGATCGTCCAGGAGAGCTGACGTAAGGGGCTTCCGCCATGGCGTAAGCCCCTTACCCGGTCATTTCGCGTCAGATGGTCACTCGTGCCACGTGTACGCGCTCACTGCTGCCGTGCGGCGTTGGCCCGGATCGCGTCCCTCAGGTGCTCGGCGAGACCCGGCCGCATGGAGTCGTAGAACTCCTTGAACCGCGCGTCGGACACGTACATCTCGCCGAGGCCCTGGTGGATCTCGAAGGTGCACTCGTAGAACCACCTGGTGATGTGCTGCCGGTGTTCCTCGGCCATGGCCACGGCACGCTCGCCCGTCGCCGCCTCGCCGGCCGCCATGAGGGCGTCGTAGCGCTCTCCCCAGTCGGCGACCTCGGCCTGCATGCGCTTCCAGTCGTCCTTGGTGTAGCGGGCGGCCCGCCGCTGTGACTCGGCATACGCGTCCGTGCCGCCCCAGCGCTCCTCCGCCTCCTGCGCGTGCTCCTCGGGATCCTTGTCCCCGAAAACCTCGAACTTCTCCTCGGGCGTGAGGTTGATGCCCATCTTCTTCGCCTCCATCGCGGTCTCGACGGCGGCGGCCATCTCCTGGAGCTTGGTGATCCGGGCGGTCAGCAGCTCGTGCTGGCGGCGCAGGTGCGCGCGCGGGTCCGTGTCCGGGTCGTCCAGGAGTGCCGCCACCTCGTCGAGGGGGAAGCCGAGCTCCCGGTAGAACAGGACCTGCTGCAGCCGGTCCAGGTCGGCGTCGCTGTAGCGCCGGTGGCCCGCGTGGCTGCGCTCGCTGGGCACGAGCAGGCCGATCTCGTCGTAGTGGTGCAGCGTGCGCACCGTCACTCCGGCGAAACCGGCGACCTGTCCCACGGAGTAGCTCATGGCTGGCTCCCGCCTCTCTCTCGGTACGCGTTTCAGCCTGAATCCTCACGCCGCGTGAGGTGCAAGTGCAGAGCCCGGCCGCCGCCCATATCCTCGCCAGCAGGGACATGAAGGCCCCGCACAAAGCCCCGTACAGGGACAGAAGACCTCAGCCCCGAGGAGACCGCCCATGCCGCTCCATCACAGCGAGGACCCGAAGGGCGACTCCAAGAAGCGCGCCCTCTCCGTGAACCCCTTCTACGGAGAGGCCAACCCGGTCAGCGGCATGACCGAGGCGCCGCCCAAGCACCGCCTCCCCGACGGGCCGCTGCCGCCCACGACGGCGTACCAGCTGGTGCACGACGAGCTGATGCTGGACGGCAACTCACGGCTCAACCTCGCGACCTTCGTCACGACGTGGATGGAGCCGCAGGCCGGTGTCCTGATGGCCGAGTGCACGGACAAGAACATGATCGACAAGGACGAGTACCCGCACACCGCCGAGCTGGAGCGGCGCTGCGTGGCCATGCTCGCCGACCTGTGGCGTGCGCCGGACCCCTCGGGCGCCGTCGGCTGCTCGACGACCGGGTCCAGCGAGGCGTGCATGCTCGCCGGGATGGCGCTCAAGCGCCGCTGGGCCAAGAAGAACAGCGACCGCTATCCCTCCCCCACCGCACGCCCCAACCTCGTCATGGGCGTCAACGTCCAGGTCTGCTGGGACAAGTTCTGCAACTTCTGGGAGGTCGAGGCGCGCCAGGTCCCCATGGAGGGCGACCGGTACCACCTCGACCCGGAGGCCGCCGCCGAGCTCTGCGACGAGAACACGATCGGGGTCGTGGCGGTGCTCGGCTCCACCTTCGACGGGTCGTACGAGCCGGTGGCCGAGCTCTGCGCCGCCCTGGACGACCTCCAGGAGCGCACCGGGCTCGACATCCCCGTGCACGTCGACGGCGCGTCCGGCGCGATGGTGGCGCCCTTCATCGACGAGGACCTGGAGTGGGACTTCCGCCTCCCGAGGGTGGCGTCGATCAACACATCGGGCCACAAGTACGGCCTGGTCTATCCGGGCGTCGGCTGGGCGCTGTGGCGGGACGCGGACTCGCTGCCGGAGGAGCTGGTGTTCCGGGTGAACTACCTCGGCGGTGACATGCCGACGTTCGCGCTGAACTTCTCCCGGCCGGGTGCGCAGGTCGTCGCGCAGTACTACACGTTCCTGCGCCTGGGCCGCGAGGGCTACCGCGCCGTCCAGCAGGCCGCCAGGGACGTCGCCCGCGGCCTCGCGGACCGCATCGAGGCGCTCGGCGACTTCCGCCTGATCACCCGCGGCGACCAGCTGCCGGTGTTCGCCTTCACGACGCGGGACGACGTGAAGGCGTACGACGTCTTCGACGTGTCCCGGCGGCTCCGCGAGCGCGGCTGGCTGGTCCCCGCCTACACCTTCCCGGCCCACCGGGAGGATCTGGCGGTGCTCCGCGTGGTCTGCCGCAACGGCTTCACGGCCGACCTCGCGGAGCTCTTCCTCGCGGACCTGAGCAGCCTGGTGCCCGAACTGCGGGAGCAGCCGCACCCGTTCACCCGGGACAGGGACGCGGCCACCGGGTTCCACCACTAGGCCCGCCCGCCGCATGCGCGCGGCTACTTGCTGAGCGCCCCGAACCTGCGCACCGCGAGCGGCATGAACACCCCCACGAGCACCACGGGCCACACCACGGCCATCAGCCCCGCGTGCTCGGCGGCCCACGAAGTGCCCACCACCCCGGGGTCGTTGCCGAACAGGTCACGGACCGCGGTGGCCGTCGCCGACATCGGGTTCCACTCGACCGTCGCGCCGAGCCAGCCCGGCATGTTCTGCGGGACCGTGAAGGCGTTGGAGAGGAAGCCGACGGGCCAGACCAGGATCTGCACGGCCATGACCAGCTCCGGCCTGCCGGCGACCATCGCCAGGTGGATGCCGATCCACAGCATCGCGAACCGCAGCAGGAGCAGCAGACCGACCGCGCCGAGCGTCTCGCCGAGCGAGCCGTGCCAGCGCCAGCCGATGACGAGGCCGACACCCATCATCACGATCAGCGAGACGAGCGACTGCAGCATGTCGGCGACCGAACGGCCCACCAGGACCGCTCCGTTGGTCATCGGCATGGACCGGAAGCGGTCGATCACACCCTTGTTGAGGTCCTGCGTGACGGCGACCATCGTCGCGTCCAGGCCGAAGGTCATGGTCAGCGCGAACATGCCGGGCACAAGGAACTCGGCGTAATCGCCCGCGATGCCCTTTCCGCCGCCGATCAGGAAGTTGAACATCAGCAGGAACATCACCGGGAAGGCCAGGCCGACGAGCACCTGCACGGGCTGCCGCACCCAGTGCGCGAGTTCGCGCCGCGTCATGGTCCAGGAGTCGATCGCGGCCCACCTGAGGGGCGCGCCGCTCGACGTCGGAGTGCGGCTGATCGTCGTCGTGCTCACACGGCCTCCTTCGTACGTTCCTGGTCGTCGGCACGGCCCGTCCGGTCCTCCGCGGGGCCCGTCAGGCGCAGGAACACCTCGTCCAGGGTCGGCCTGCGCACCGCGATGTCCTCCGCCTCGACCCCCGCGTCCCGCAGGGCCTGCACGACCCCGGTGAGCGCCGCCATCCGGTCCACCACCGGCGCGCTGGCCAGGCGCCGGTCCGCGTCAAGGGTGGCGTCGCCGGGCAGCAGCCGTGCCACGAGCTCCAGTTGGGCCGCGTCCCGCACCACCACGTCGATCCGGTCACCGCCCGTCCTGGACTTCAGCTCGTCCGCCGTGCCGTCCGCGATGACCCGGCCCCGGTCGATCACCGAGATGCGGTGGGCGAGCTGGTCCGCCTCTTCGAGGTACTGCGTGGTGAGCAGCACCGTCGTACCGCCGTCGACCAGCGAGCGCACCGCGCCCCAGACCTCCGTGCGCCCCCGCGGGTCCAGGCCCGTGGTCGGCTCGTCGAGGAACAGCACCTCGGGCTCCGTGATGAGCGAGGCCGCGAGGTCCAGACGACGCCGCATGCCGCCGCTGTACTGCTTGACCGCCTTGCGGCCCGTGTCCCCGAGCCCGAAGCGCTCCAGGAGCTCGTCGGCCCGCACGGCCGCGCGCCGGGCACCCAGGTGGTAGAGCCGCCCGAACATGTCCAGGTTCTGCCGGCCGCTCAACTCCTCGTCCAGGGCCGCGTGCTGGCCGAGCAGGCCGATGCGCCTGCGCACCTCGTCCGGCTGCCTGTGCACGTCGTACCCGGCGACCTCCACCCGGCCCTCGTCCGCCCGCAGCAGCGTGGCGAGCACCCGCACCGCCGTGGTCTTGCCCGCGCCGTTCGGGCCGAGCACGCCGTGCACCGTGCCGCGCCCGACCGCCAGATCCAGGCCGTCCAGCGCCCGCTTCTCCCCGTACCGCTTCCGTGCGCCCTCGACGACGATCGCGTCCGTCATCCGTCTCCCTCCGAGCCCGTACCGCCCCGTAGTCAAACTTGACTACGGACTCAACGCGAAGGAAGGTATCCCCGAATCCCCAATTAGTCAAACTTGATCAGCGGTAGCTCTCGCACCGCTCAGCGATCGTCCTCCGGGTGCGCCTCCCCGGCCGCGAACGGGTTCTCCTCGCCCTCGCCGAGGATGCCCACGAACGGCTCGCCCTCCCCCGCGAACGTGTACGCCCCGCCCTCGATCCGCTTGATCAGGCCCCGCGTCCACTCCACACCGCCGTCGGCCGTGTGGACCCAGAGGTTCATGATCTCGCCGATGTGCCCGAGCTGCTCCGGACCGTCCTCGGGGGTGTAGTACTCCGTGACGGATCTGCGCCAGTCCTCGATGCCCCGCACCCGCTGCCTGAGCAGGTCGACCGCCTCGTCGCGGGGCAGGTCGACGATGAAGCCGAGGGCCGCCGAGAGCATGTCGGGACGCTGGTCGTACGAGACCAGGTTGGACCTGAGCAGGTTCAGGAACTCCTCGGTGCCCGCCTCCGTGATCTCGTACTCCGTGCGCGGCGGGCCGCCCGCCGTCGACGGGGCGATCTCGTGCGCGAGCAGCAGGCCCTGCTTGGCCATCTGCTTCAGGGCGTGGTAGATCGAGCCGGGCTTGGCGTTGGACCACTCATGGGCGCCCCAGTACTCCAGGTCGTTGCGCACCTGATAGCCGTGGGCCCGTCCGTGCTGACGGACGGCGCCGAGGACCAGCAGTCGGATCGCCGACATCGGGCCACCTCCTTCTCACTTCTAATCAACTTTGATTAGAGTACCGGCATGGCCGAGACAATGATCCCCTTGTTCCCCTGCCACGAGCTCGACGAGACCCTCGACTTCTACACAGCGATCGGCTTCGAGGTCACCTTCCACCAGAAGAGCCCCTATCAGTACGGCGTCGTCGAGCGCGGCGACATGCAGTTCCAGTTCTTCCGCATCAAGGGCTACGACCCCAAGGCGTCCATCGCCGCCTGCTACGTCATCACCGACGACGTGGACGCGCTGCACGCCTCCTTCCGCACCGGCCTCAAGCAGACCCTCGGGCGGATACCCACCCGCGGCCTGCCTCGCATCGGCGCCCTGAAGGACATGAGTTACGGGATGCGGCAGTTCCTGATGTCGGACCCGGCGGGCAACTGCATCCGCGTCGGACAGCCCGTCGCCGAGTCCTTCGAGCACTCGGCGGTACCGAAGGAGCGGTACGCGCGCGCCCTGCACCAGGCCGTGCTCCTGGGCGAGTCGAAGGAGGACCCCGCGGTCGCGGCCCGCATCATCGACCACGCACTCGCGGCGGACGGCACCCCCACGCCCGTACAGCTCGTGAAGCTCTGCGTCCTGCGGGCCGAGATGGCCGCGCAGCTCGGTGAACCTGAGCGGCCGGGCGAGTGGCTCGACCGGGCCGCCGCGGTCGAACTCACCGAGGAGGAGCGGCAGTCGGCGCGCGACGAGCTGGTGCGGGCCGAGGAGCTGCGCGAGTCCCTCTGACCCCGGACCCCGGCCCCCGGACCCCGGCCCCCGGACCGGGATCAGCCCCAGCTCTCGCCGCGCTCCTGGGCCACCAGCTCGAAGGCCGTCCTGCCGTCGAGGGTCTCGCGGATGATGTCGGCGTGGCCCGAGTGCCGGGACATCTCGGTGATCAGGCGGAGCAGCACCCACCGCATCGACACGTCCTCCTTCGGGAACCACGGCTCGTCGGGGAGCGCGAAGGTCTCGTCGAGCGTGGGCAGGGAGCGGATGAACTCCTCGGTGCGACGCGCGACTTGGCCCCAGTACGCGAGCACCGAATCGACCGTCTCGCCCTCGATCAGGCGGAAGCACTCGTCCCAGTTCGCCTCGGTGCGCTCGATCGCGGGGGCGACGCCCTTCGCCCGCGAGACCCAGCCCTCCTCGACCTCCGCGACATGCTTGAGCAGCCCGGAGAGCGAGAGCTCGCTGGCGCTCGGCTTGGTGGCCGCCTGCTCGTCGGTCAGGCCGAGCAGGGCCCGCCGGATCCCGCCGCGCTCGGCGTCGAGGAAGGCGAGCAGCGCGCCGCGCTCGTCGCCGGGGGCCTCTGCGTTGACGTGGGTGACCATGGGGTCCGCCTCTCCGAGCCTGTGGAGCCTGCCGGGCTTTCCGACACCACTGACGTTACGGACCCTTGCGGTCAGGTTCTGTCCGCAAGGGTCCGCGAGTTCTCGACGTACGGGATGGAGCCTCAGGAGGGGCAGGAGGTGAAACAGGAGGGTCAGAAGGGGAAACGGGAGCGTCCGTGCTGCACCGAGATCCACTGCTGCGTCGTGAACGCGTCCACCGTCGACTCGCCGTTGAGACGCCCGACGCCCGAGTGCTTCTCGCCGCCGAAGGGCACGATCGGCTCGTCGTGCACAGTGCCGTCGTTCACGTGGAACATGCCGCTGTTGATCCGCTGCGCGAACCGCACGCCGCGCTCGACGTCGGCCGTGTGGACGGCGCCGCTGAGCCCGTACGGGGTGTCGTTGGCGATCCGCACGGCTTCTTCCTCGCCGTCGAAGGGCACGAGGAGCGCCACCGGGCCGAAGACCTCCTGCCGCAGGACCGGGGCGTCGTCCGCCAGGTCCGTGAGGACGGTGGGCGCCACCATGTTGCCGTCCGTGCTGCCGTGCAGGAGCGCCTTGGCGCCCGCGGCCACTGCCTGGTCGACGGTCTTCGTCACCGCGTCCGCCTGCGAGGAGTTGATCAGCGGGCCGATGTGGGTCGACGGGTCCGCCGGGTCGCCGACCTTCAGGGACGCGACCTTGGCGACGAACCTCTCGGTGAACTCCGCCTCCAGGGAGCGGTCCACGAGGATGCGGTTCGCCGCCATGCAGACCTGGCCCTGGTGCACGAAGCGGCTGAAGACCGCCGCGTCCACGGCGTAGTCGATGTCCGCGTCGTCCAGGACGACAAGGGCGCTGTTGCCGCCGAGCTCCAGGATCGAGCGCTTGAAGTTCGCGGCGCAGACCGTGCCGACATGGCGGCCCACGCGGTCCGAGCCGGTGAAGGAGATGACGCTCGGGACCGGGTGCTCGATGAACGCGTCACCGATCTCGGCGATGTCGGTGATCACCACGTTCAGGACGCCGGCCGGAAGACCCGCCTCCTCGAAGAGCTTCGCGAGAAAGCTGCCGCCCATCACGGGCGTGTTCTGGTGCGGCTTGAGCACCACCGCGTTGCCCAGGGCGAGCGCCGGGGCGACCGTCTTGAGGGAGAGCAGGAGCGGGAAGTTGAAGGGGCTGATGACCCCGACCACGCCGACCGGGACGCGGTAGAGGCGGTTCTCCTTCGTGCCGTCCGGCGACGGCAGGATGCGGCCCTCGGGCTGCAGCGCGACGTGGACGGCCTCGCGCAGGAACTCCTTGGTGAGGTGGATCTCGAAGGCGGCCTTGAGCCGGGTGCCGCCCAGTTCGGCCACGATCGCGTCGGATATCTCTTCCTCACGGTCCTCGACAATGCGCAGAGCACGCTCGAAGACGGCACGCCGGGCATAGGCGTTGGTCGCGCCCCATGCCTTCTGGGCGCGCTCGGCCGCTCGGTAGGCCTGGTCCACCTCGTCGGCCGTCGCCACGGTGATCGACGCGAGCTTCTCCCCGTTGTACGGATTGAAGTCGATGATGTCCCAGGAGCCGGAACCGGCCTTCCACTCACCGTCTATGTACTGGTGAGCCAGGTCAGTGAAGAAGGACGACATGAGACCCCTAGACGCAGACAGTGCAGTCAACTGATTTCACGTCATCCTACTGATGGGTCACGTGAGTTGGAGCAGACCACGGAGAAGGTCGCGACTATCGGCCGGATTGGGGCTGTCGTTCTGCAGCTCGCCCACGACCCGCTCGTACTGGCCGACTTCCTCGGGCTTGTCGAGGTACAGGGCTCCCGTCAGCTGCTCCACGTACACGACGTCCGAGAGGTCCGACTCCGGGAAGCGCAGCATGGTGAACGCTCCGCTCTCGCCCGAGTGCCCACCGAAACTGAATGGCATGACCTGAAGGGTGACATTCGGCCGTTCGGAAATGTCGATCAGATGCTGGATCTGACCACGCATCACTTCCCGGTCTCCGTACGGGCGTCGGAGCGCGGCCTCGTCGAGCACGCAGTGGAAGCGGGGGGCCCGCTCGGAGACGAGCAGCTTCTGGCGTTCGAGGCGGAGGGCGACACGGCGCTCGATGTCCGCCTTGCTCGCGTCCTTCATGCCGCGCGCGACGACCGCGTGGGCGTACGCCTCGGTCTGCAACAGGCCGTTGACGAACTGGACTTCATAGACACGGATGAGCGAGGCGGCGCCTTCGAGCCCCACGTACGTCTGGAACCAGCCCGGCAGGACGTCCGAGTAACTGTGCCACCAGCCCGCGAGGTTGGCCTCTTTGGCGAGCGACAGCAGCGCGACACGCTCGACCTCGTCGTTGACGCCGTACAGCGTCAACAGGTCCTCGACGTCCCTGGACTTGAAGCTCACCCGTCCCAACTCCATGCGGCTGATCTTCGATTCGGAGGCTCGGATCGAGTAGCCGGCCGCTTCACGGGTGATGCCGCGCGATTCCCTCAGGCGCCTCAGTTGCGAGCCAAGGAGCATGCGCCGTACGACCGAGCCGCTCGACTCCCCTGCGGTCACTTCGCTCAATCCTCCCCATCACTTGGAAGCCAGCAGTCTGCCATTAAACGCTTCAGGCCGTACTCGTTCGGTTACAGAAACGGAAAGCCTTCGGAAGTCCTCCACAAGAAGTCGTAGGAAGAAATGGGCAAGAAGTGGCACGGGAACGAGCAAGTCCGGCGCGTGCACGTGCATCTGCCCTTGCATCTGCTGTACGCATTCGGAACCATGGTCCGCGCGCCACCGCTGTATTTGCATCGGGCGGAGCTGTACCGATGCGTCGCAGCGTCGTTATACCGACCGCACCACCGCACCACCGCACGACCGCACCACCGCTCCATCGCTATGTACCGCGAAACCGGGGAGTGCCTCGCATGGGGACGAATGGATCGACCATGCTCGAGCCGTTACGGCAGGGGCTTCCCCCACTCGACCCCTCAGCGGTCTCAAGCGCTGCGTCCTGCTCCCTGCCCGCCCGCTACGAAGCGGTGGGCAGCGCACGACAGTTCACCCGCAAGACGCTGTGTCAGTGGGAACTGGAAGAGCGCTTCGACGACATCGCCCTGGTCGTCTCCGAGTTGGTCACCAATGCCCTGAGACACGCGCTGCCGTCCGACACCCCGCGCGACCACGGGCCGCCCGTGCGACTGCACTTGATGCGCTGGACCTCGCGCCTGGTGTGCGCGGTGCGCGACCCCAGTGACGACAGCCCGGTCGCGCGCGAGACGGACGACGACTTCTCTGCCGAGTCGGGCCGCGGCCTGTTCCTGGTGGACTCGTTCAGCGACAGCTGGGGCTGGCACCCGCTCGCGGGCGCGCTGCGCGGCAAGGTCGTGTGGGCGCTGTTCCAGCTGGCGTAGGGCTCAAGCGACTTCAGCTGGCGCAGGGCTCAAGCGATTTCAGCTGGCGCAGGGCTCAAGCAACCCAATAGCGGGCCAGGGGCTGACCACCCGTCCCAGTACCAGCAACGGGGCTGACCACCGATATGGCCGCCCCAGCAACGGGGCTGACCACCTATATGAGGTGGTCGAAGTCCCCGTCCTTCATCCCGAGCAGCATCGCCTCGATCTCGGCGCGCGTGTAGACGAGCGCCGGGCCGTCGGGGAACCGCGAGTTGCGTACGGCGACGTCGCCGCCCGGCAGTTTCGCGAACTCCACGCACGCGCCCTGCGAGTTGCTGTGCCTGCTCTTCTGCCAGACCACCCCGTGAAGCTCCGTGGCAGCCATGCCGTTAAACACGTGGTGCACAGTCGCTCCCCGGTGGTGCAGTGCCTGATGTGGCTCTAGATGCAGTGGTCAACTGTCCCGGATCATAGCTGTGTTCACATGCCGATGCATGGGCAGATGCACGTGCACGCGGGGTGTTCCCTTGGTTACAGCTCTGTCAGCACCTGCCCAAGGCCCCGCACGGCATGCGAACGCCGTGTACTAGGAAGAGACGCGTACCGCGCCCCAGGTGTTCCACGTTCCGCGTAATGGTCCGGTCCACGCCCGCACGACGAGAAGCAGGACGTGGGTCAGCGGGCCGAACCGTACGGCAGCAGGGCCATCTCCCGAGCGTTCTTGATCGCGCGGGACAGGAGCCGCTGCTGCTGTGCGGAGACCCGGGTGACCCGCCGGGAGCGGATCTTTCCCCGGTCCGAGATGAACTTGCGGAGCAGATCCGTGTCCTTGTAGTCGATGTACGTGATCTTCGCCTGGTCCAGGGGGTTGGGGCGGGGCTTCTGGACGCGGGCGGACGGCTTGTGGTCGGACGGCGTGCGGGCGGACGGCTTGTGGGCGGACGGATCGCGCGGGGACATTCAGACCTCCAGGAGGGTGTCGAAGGCAGGGGGCAGGTGTTTCCAGGCGTCGCGCCCTGCGGCGAACTCCTCGTCGGTCAACAGGCAGGACTCCAGGACCTCTTCGAGACCCTCGCGGTCCAGGCCCGGCGACGTGAACACCAGGTGCTGGCAGCAGTCGCCGTGCTCCGGATGCCAGTCGAGAGCGGCCGCGGCACGGCGCACCGGCGGCACCATCTCCCACGCGGCGTCCGGCAGCGAGGCCAGCCAGGGCCCCGCGCTCTCCACGCACAGCGCACCGCCCGCCGCGTCCCAGCCGAGCAGCGTGTCCGGGTGGTCGGCCAGCCAGAACCTGCCGCGGCTGCGGGCCGCCGCGCAGGTCAGGTCCTCCAGGGCCTGGTAGAGCCGCTCCGGATGGAAGGGCCTGTCCCGGTGCCATACGAAGGTGGCGACCCCCGCCTCGTCGGCGTCGGTCGGCAGCAGCGCGCAGGACGGATGCTGGGCCGCGGCCGCCGCATCGACGTCGAATCCGGCGAGCGCGGCACCCGCCAGGTCCCCATGACCGCTGATCGGGACCTGACGGGCGGTCGGGTGGAGCTGGGCGAGCAGCGCGCGGTCCTCGTCGTCGGCGTCGGCGGAGTCCGCGACGGCGAGCACGGGTGCGTACTCGAGCTGGCGGGCCCAGGTGTCGGCGACCGTGCGCTGATCCGTGGTGGCCGCGGCGAGCCCGGCCTCCATGAGGTCGTCGCCGTTGCCGAGGTAGGGCAGGAGCAGGGCCGGGTCGACGGCCGTGATCACGCCGCTCAGCCGCAGCCCCTCGTGCGCGTGCGCCGTGATCACCTCGGCCATCGCCTTGGGCTCGACGGAGTCCCACAGCTCGACGACCGCGAGCCGCGTGAGACCGGCGTCCGCGAGCCGTTCGAGCTCGGGCACCAGGTCCTCACGCAGGGCGCAGCACGCACAGTCGTTGACCAGCGGCGCCTCACCGGTGGAGAGCACTCCGTTGGCGTCGCGCACCGTACGTACGACTGTGCCGTGCACGGCCGTCGCCAGGTCGTGGTGGAGCGCCACGCTCCCCGGGACGGCGGTGAGGAGCCGCTCGACGGCCTGCTTGCGGGCGTCGGAGTGCAGGCCGCCGACGATGGCGATGTCCATGGGCAGGGGGCGGGGGCGGGGGCTCATCGCGCTCGTCGCGCGCTGTAGCGGCGCTCGAAGCGTTCCACGCGGCCCGCGGTGTCCAGGACCTTGGCCGTCCCTGTGTAGAAGGGGTGGCTCGCGGAGGAGACCTCGACGTCGATGACGGGGTAGGTGCGACCGTCCTCCCACTCGACCGTCTTCTCGCTGGTCGCGGTGGAGCGGGTGAGGAAGGCGAAGCCGGCGGACTTGTCGCGGAAGACGACGGGGCCGTACGGCGGGTGGATGCTGCGGATGTTGTGGGTGTCCTTGCGCATGGCGGTCAGCGCTCCTCTCGGAAATCGACGTGACGCCCGACGACCGGGTCGTACTTGCGCAGCGTCATGCGGTCGGGGTCGTTACGGCGGTTCTTGCGGGTCACGTACGTGTAGCCGGTGCCGGCCGTCGACCGGAGCTTGATGATCGGGCGGAGTTCGTTGCGGGCCATGGCGCTAGTATATGAAAATGAATCCCGTTTTCAAAACGGTTCCGCAGGGGTTCCCTTCCCCATGACCGAGAGGTGCGTCACCTTGTCCGCCCACTGCCAGCTGACCGGCGCCACGCCGGGCTTCGGCAACCAGATCTCCCACTCGCACCGGCGCACGTCACGCCGGTTCGACATCAACGTCCAGCGCAAGCGCTACTGGCTCCCGAGCGAGGGCCGGTACGTACGGCTGCGGCTCAGCGCCAAGGGCATCAAGACCGTCGACGCCATCGGCGTCGAGGCCGCCGTCGCCAGGATCCGTGCCCGTGGGGTGAGGGTCTGATGGCCAAGAAGAGCAAGATTGCGAAGAACGAGAAGCGGCGCGAAATCGTCGCGCGGTACGCCGCGCGGCGGGCCGAGCTGAAGGAAATCGTCCGCCGCCCCGGCACGGGCGAGGCCGAACGGCGCGCCGCCCGGGAGGAGTTGGCGCGACAGCCACGGGACGCGAGCGCGACGCGCGTACGCAACCGGGACAGTGTCGACGGCCGCCCGCGCGGATACGTGGGGAAGTTCGGCCTCTCCAGGGTGAAACTCCGTGACCAAGCGCACGCCGGATTCCTGCCTGGGGTGCGCAAGTCGTCCTGGTAGCTTGGCGCGCGATTCACTGACTTGATTCGACCGTCGTGTAGTTCGACTGTCACGTAGGGGGATTTCAGTGCGGATGCACGTCCGGAACGTACGTATCGGTGCCGCGGCGGCGGGTCTTGTCGCCGCCCTTGTCCTGACCGGTTGCAGCAGTGACGGCGGCGACGGTGAGGACACGGGCAAGGGCAAGGAGAAGGACAAGGGATCGAGCTCGGGCTCGGACTCGGGCTCGGGCTCGGCGGGTTCCTCCGGCGGGTCCGATGCGCCGGACGAGGGCGGCAAGGACGGCAGCTCCGAGGGCAGCTGGGTCGCCACCGCCGACGGGAATCCGCTCGCGCTGGTCATCGCCGGGAAGCAGGCCACCCTGCTCGGGGAGAACGTCCTGTGCAGTGGGACCGCCGCCGGCGACGCGATCAAGCTCAAGTGCGCCAAGGGCGACTCGAACCGGACCGAGGGCACGGTCGAGTCGGTCAACGGCACGTCGATGACGGTCTCTTGGCAGGGCGCGGGGCAGGACCAGTTCACGAGGACCAAGGGCGGGAAGCTGCCTGAGGGGCTGCCTACGGCGGGGATTCCTGAGTCCTGAGTCCTGAGTCCTCAGCTCTGAGACGTGTTGTCATGTGTGGCTAGCGGGCCGTGGGACCTTGTTCGGGGTTCCGCGGCCCGCTGTCTTTCTGGTCTCTCTGCTCTTTCTCGTCTCTCTGCTCTTTCTGGCCTTCCTGGTCTTCCTGGTCTTTCTGGTTTGTTTGTGTGGCTGTTTCCGTGCCGTCCACCAGCATGGGCGGCGGCGCCGTGTCCAGGGCGTCCGACAGTTCCTCGAGGGTCGCGAGGAGGAGGCTCGCTCCTCTGCGTACGACCCGGTCGGGCACTCCCTCGCCGTCCCACTCGTCGAGGGCCTTGCGCACGGCCTCCCACTTCGGGACACGGCGTTCGCGTACGGCCTTCGCGCCCTCCTCCGTCGACTTGCGCAGGGCCTGGGCCAGGCGGTCTGCCGCGGGGACGGGGGTCGCGTCGCGGTCCGGGAGGTGGGCCTCCATCAGCATGGCCACGCGGCCGAGTTGGGCGAGGGTCTCCTCGGCGTCGGCGGCCGCGGCGCGGGAGAGACCGCGGTGGCGCACCGGTTCGTTCTTGGCGCGGTCCGCGGCTTCCTGCCAGGCGATGCGGGCGTCGCGGGCGGCGAGGAGCGCCTCGCGGACGTCCGGGCAGGAGCTGCCCGTGGGGTCGGCGTAGCGGCTGACGACGGCCGCGGCGTAGCGGCCGTCCGCGATCAGCCAGTCGGCGAGGCGGTTGCGCAGGCGCGGGGTCTCCCAGGCCGGGTACACGGCGTACGCGATCATCGCGAGGACGCCGCCGAGGAGCGTGAGGACGACGCGTTCCGGCACCGTCTGCGTCCACTGCTCGCCTCCCATGCCGAGCAGGAACACGACGTACGCGGCGACGCAGGCCTGGGCTGCGACCTGGCCCGTGCGCATGAGCAGGTACATCATTCCGGCGCAGAGCACGGCGAGTGCCGCGGAGAGCTCGGTGTCGGGGTGCGCCAGTTGCACCAGGCCCGTGGCCAGGGCGACGCCGACGAGGGTGCCGCCGAAGCGGGCCACCGCGCGGGAGTACGTCTGTGAGAAGTCCGGGCGCATCACCATCACGGAGGCCATGGGGGCCCAGTAGCCGTGGCCGAGGGGGAGCCAGGTGCCCAGGAGGTAGCCGGCGGCAGCCACCGCGGTGACGCGGATCGCGTGGCGGGTGATGGGGGATTCGTGGCGGCGGCGGAGTTCGGTTCTTATGGCGCGGAGGGCTGCGGGGAGTAGGGCGGGGAAGGTGGGGCGGAGGAGGGGGGTTGGGGTTTTGGGGGCGGGCGTTGCGGGGGTTGGGGAGGTGGCTCCGTTGGAGCCGGGGGTGGTGGGGGGTGCCTTGTCTGGGGGTCTGCCTGCTGTTTCGACCACGTCGCGGAGCAGTGCCGCCAGGCGCTTCGCCGCTCTTTGGGCCGGGCCCGTGAGGATGGCTCCGGTGTCCGGGGTCCGGAGCGTGGCCACGGCCGCGGGTGGGATCTTGACCGGTTCGCCCTGGCGGATCGCCCTGGCCGCCGCGTCCAGGATGGCTCCCGCAGCGGCCAGGATCTCGCGTACGCGGTCGCGTTCTGGGCCCTCTTCGGGGACGCCGACCGCCGGGTCGGCGAGGGATGCGAGTACCGGGCGGATGCGTTCCGCGAGGCCGCGGGCGCCGTGGAGTTCGGCCGGGCGGGTGCGGGCCTGGCGCGGGGTGACGGTCGCCGCGTCGCGGGCCGCCATCAGGGGTTCGGGGTCGAAGTCGGCGTGGGGGTCGTGCCGGAGGCGGCGGGCGTAGTCGGCCTCGGCCGCGAGGGCGTCGGCGAGGGCGTCCCGGTGGGCGCCCCATCTGCGTACGGGGAACAGGACCACGAGCGCGGCCTGGACGGCGCCGCCCACCACCATCATCGCGGCGTGGCCGGCCGCGGCGGCGAGGGAGCCGGGGAGGGTGACCGTGACCAGCATGATCGCGACGTTGGAGGAGGCGATGATGCCGATGGTCGGGCCCGCGGCCCAGCTCAGGCCCGAGAGGAAGGTCCAGAGGGAGAGGAGGGCGAGGAAGAGGAGGGTGTGGGAGCCGGTGAGGTAGCCGAGGAAGGTGGAGATGGCGAGGCTCGTGCCGGAGGCCAGGGCCAGTTCCGGGCGGGGGCGCCAGCTGCGTTGGAAGGTGGCGATGGCTGCCTGGAAGGCGCCGAAGGCGGAGCTTGCGGCTACGGCTGGGCCGAAGAGGGTGAGGCTGACGCCGATGATGATCGCGAGGCCTGCGGCGCCGCGGAGGGCGATGAGGGGTTCGAGGCGCTTCCGCTCGACGGTCAACCCCGAGCGGGTGGTCTCCTTCAGCGCTCGAAGCCAGGTCACTCTGTGATGATACGGGGCATATCGGGCTTATCTGCGGTGGGGGGGTGCCGGTTACGGCGCAGGCCGTCTGTGGGGCGGGGCCGCGCCGGTATGTCCGTACTCGCTATCGTCCGGTGGCCGCGTTGCTGCTCCGTCGAGGGAGTCCGGCGAACCGTGCTCCGTGCGGACATACCGGCACGTCCCCTCACGAGCGCTGCCGTCTGCGAGTGCGTAGGGCTTGGCGCCGTGGGGTTACGGGCGGGTGGGCGGGAAACGCAAGTTCGCCAGGGGCCGGATGCGGAGTGACGGGCGGGTGGGCGGGAAAGGCCTGTTCGGCAAGGGGCGGATGCGGGGTAAACGGGCGGGCGGGTGGGAGAGGCCCGTTCGACCAGAGGCGGATGCAGGGCGGGAGAGGCCCCGCCAGCCCCGCAGGGGACCTCACGGCGCGGTCAAGGCCGCCGTCGGGTGAAGACGGGAGGCCCGAGCCGCCGGATACAGCCCCGCAGCCACACCGATCAGCAGCGTCGCCCCGAAGCCCCCCAGCAGGGACCAGGGCGGGACCACCGCGGTCCAGCCCTGAACCAGCGCGAAGCCGTACGTCGCCACCGCCCCCAGCACCGCACCCCCCGCACCCCCCAGGGCGGAAAGCAGCAGCGACTCCGTGAGGAACTGCAGGCGGATCGCCCCCCGCGTCGCACCGATCGCCCGCCGCAGGCCGATCTCCTGGCGCCGTTCCAGGACGGAGATCACCATCGTGTTGGCCACCCCGACCCCACCCACCAGCAGCGCCACCGCCCCCAGGCCCAGCATCAGCGTCGTGAGGCCCTCGTCCGTGGCCGCCTTCGCGGCCAGCGCGTCCGAGGGGCGCGAGACCTTCACCGAACCCTCGTTGCCGGGACTCACCGTGCGGGCGAGCACCTCCCGTACGTCCGCCACCGACTCGTCCGTCGAGCGTTCGAAGACCGTGGTCGGGTGGCCGTCGAAGGGGAAGTACTTCTGCGCCGCCGGGAAGCCGACCAGCGCCACCCGGTCCAGGTTCGGGACCAGCTCTATCGGCTCGAGGATGCCCACGACCACGACGTGCTCGTCGTCCATCATGATCTTCTCGCCCGGCGACGTGATGCCGAGGCGTTCCGCCGCCACCGAGCCCAGCACCGTGACCGGAAGCCTTTCGTTCGCCTTGTTCAGCCAGATCCCCTTGTCCACCTGGGCGCTGAGCGCCGACAAGAGGTCCGGGCGGGCCGCCTGGGCGGTGACGCCCGCCGACCGCTCCTGCGGGACCACGTCGCTGCGGCGGATCCTCGCGTCCACGTTCGCCGTCGCCGTGGCGTGCTCGACGGGGCCGACGCGCTCCACCATCGCCACCGCCGTCCTGGGCAGCTTGATCTCCTGGCCGAGCGCGTCCTCGCCCGCCTCGGCGGTGAGGAGATTCGTGCCCAGACGGTCCAGGCGTGCCATCAGGTCAGCCCGGCTCGACTCCGACAGGCCCACCACCGCGACCATCGTCGCGATGCCGATCGCGATCCCGAGCGACGAGAGGACGACCCGCGCCCTGCGCGCCCGCAGGCCCACGGCACCCACCCGCAGGACGTCCGGGAGGGAGAGCCGTGAGGGCCGTAGCGCGGGGCTTCCGTGCTGCCGATCGGTCCTCTTGTGGTGCTTGTTCTTGTGGTGTTGCTTGTTCATCTTGCGTTGCTTGTTCTTCTTCGTCGTCATCCTTCTGCCTCCCCCGTGGACGAATCCGCCACCACCTCTCCGTCCCTGAAACCGACCCGCCTCGGCAGGGAATCCGCCGTCTCCCTGTCGTGCGTGATCACGCACACCGTGGTGCCCGCATCGTTCAGCTCCCGCAGCAGCGCCATCACGACCCCGCCCGACGCCGTGTCCAGCGCCCCGGTCGGTTCATCCGCGAGCAGGACGTCCGGTTCGCCCACCAAGGCGCGGGCGATCGCCACGCGTTGCTTCTCGCCGCCCGACAGTTCGCTGGGTCGGTGGCGCAGGCGGTGCGACAGCCCGACCCGTTCGAGCGCCGAGCGTGCGCGCGCCCTGCGGGCCTTCAGAGGGACACCCGCGTACAGCAGGCCGTCCGCGACGTTGTCCACCGCGTCCCTGCCCGGCGCCAGATGGAAGTGCTGGAAGACGAAGCCGATGTGGCGGGCACGGAGAGCGGAGAGCTGCGCGTCCGACAGGGCGCCGACGTCGTGGCCCGCGACGCGGACCGTCCCGGACGTCGGCTTGTCCAGGGTGCCGATCAGGTTGAGCAGCGTCGACTTGCCCGAGCCCGACGGCCCCACGATCGCGACGAGTTCCCCCGCACGCACCGTGAGGTTCACTCCGCGCAGTGCGTGCACTCCCCCGGCGTAGGACTTGGTCGCGTTCCTCAGCTCGATGACGCCCTTCATCGGGCCGCCGTCCCGACCTTCCGGCCCTCCTTGATCTCCGGGCCGCTCACCTCGATCCTGCCGTCCGCCGTCATGCCCGTCTCCACTCGCACCATGCGTGACGTGCCACCGGACACGAGCTGGAGGCCGTAGCCGCCGTTCGCGCCGCGCAGCGCCACCACCGCCTCCACCGGAACCGTGAGGACGCCCTCGCGGCTCTCGCTCACGAACTTCACGCTCGCCGTCGCCTTGGTGTCCTCGCCCGACGCCGCCGATCTGCCGCCGTCCAGGGTCACTTCGACGGTGATCCCCTCCTGCTGGTCCTCGGCCGCGTCCCCTTCGGGACGCACGGTGCCCGACACCCTGCCCGGCTCCGATCTCCCGCTGGGCAGGGTGACTTCGACCTTCGTGCCCTTGGCGGTGAGCGAGGCGTCGGACTCGTCCAGCTGCGCCCGTACGACCGGCTTCGTCGAGGCGACGGTGAGCACCGGGCCGTCGGGGCCCACCTGGTCCGCCGGTGCGGCCGTGGCGGCGACGACCTTGACCCGGTCGGGCTGGAACACCACATCTCCCTTGCCTACCTTGCCTGTTGGCGTGCGGTTCAGGGACTTCTGCCAGCGCTTGACCGCCGCCTCGGTGGCCTTGTCGAAGCGCGGGTCGACGTAGAGGCCGCTGCCGTAGCCGAGCGCGGTGAGATTGCGTTCCAGCTGGAGTACGTCCGAGCCCCTCGCGCCGGTCCGCATCTCGCGGAAGGCGGGGACCGGGCCGTAGAGGAGGGTCACGGGTTTGTCGTCCAGTTCGTAGAGAGGCAGGCCGCGGGTGACGGTCGCGCCCTCCCGTGCCGCGACCGTCACCGTGCCCTCGACCGCCGCCTTCACCTCGCGCCGCCCCGCGAAGTCGATCTTCCCGTCGACCGTCTTGGACTGGACGAGGTCGGTCCGGGTGATGGTCGTGATGGCTGGCGGCCGGGACCCGGTGTCGCCGGATTCGCCGGTGCCGTTCCCCGCCTTCGCACCGTCGACCGCGATGGCCAGTGCCGTCGCCGCGACCGCCGTCGCCGCGATCGCCGCGCCCGCCATGATCCGCGTACGCCGCTTCATCTACTGCATCCCGTCCAGGCCCTCGAGCAGCTTGTCCTTGCAGGCCTGACGGGCTTCCTTGTACGCGGGTGACTTCCGGTCGATCGACGGGGACATCGGGTTCGGCTCGCCGCCGGGCTGCACGTTGCCGCCGGACATCGTGGGGTTGGTGAACTTCGATACGCCGTTCTCGCGCATGCACGTGGCGTGCGCCAGCATCGACTCGTAGTCCTTCTGGACGTCGCGCTCCGGCTCCAGCTTCATCGCCTCGGACATCTCGGGGCCGCAGACGCCGTTCTTGCCGCCCTTCTGCTCCTCGCCGGTGCCGTTCGGATCGGTGATCTCGTCGATCTTCGGCCAGTCGAGGTAGCCGCTCAGCTTGGGATCGGGGAAGTCCTTGACCTCGCCCTTGGTCCGCATGCACCGGACGTACTTCATCTGGGCGTCGTAGAAGGCGCCCTTGCCCTCCGGCTGTTTCGCGGCCCCGGACCCGGAGTCGGAGTCGGCGATCCCGGAGGACGGGGCCGATGCCACCTCGTCGCTCGTCCGCGCTCCCTCGCCTCCCCCGCACGCGGCCGAGAAGGCGAGGAGCGGGACGGCCGCGGCGGCGACAGCGACGGAGCGCAGTCGGGTCTTGGTCTGGATGCTCATGCGAGCCACTTTCGAAGCGCCATGTGGTGGCCGCTCCATGGCCGCATGATGAGAACGTAACAATGCGCCGCTGCCCTGAACCGGCCCCCCGTACCGGCCCTGAACTGGGCAAACCGTCACTCATAATCGACGGCATGCCTCATGTGCTGCTGATCGAGGACGACGCGTCCGTGCGGGACGGGATGGAGCTGGTGCTGCGCCGGCACGGGTACGCCGTCGACACCGCCGCCACGGGCGAGGCCGCCCTCGCCCTCCTCGCCGGACCCACGGGCGCGGGCGTCGAGCTCGCCGTGCTCGACCTGATGCTGCCCGGCATGGACGGCTTCGAGGTCTGCCGACGCCTGCGGGCCGCCGGGTCCGCGCTGCCCGTCATCATGCTGACCGCGCGCGGCGACGACGGCGACATCGTGCGAGGACTGGAGGCGGGCGCCGACGACTATGTGGTCAAGCCCGTCACCGCGCCCGTCCTCGAGGCCCGGATCCGGGCGGCGCTGCGGCGTGCCGAGCCGCTGTCGCCCGGGGCGCGCGCGGACACGTACGCGGGTCTCGTCATCGACCGGTCCGGGCTCACCGTCACCAAGCGCGGCACGGCCATCGCACTGCCGCCGACCGAGCTGCGGGTGCTGCTCGAACTGTCGGGGTCGCCGGGTCAGGTATTCAGCCGCGAGCAGCTCCTCCAGTCGGTGTGGGACCACACCTTCCTCGGTGACTCACGGCTCGTGGACGCGGCCGTCGGGCGGCTGCGCGCGAAGATCGAGGACGTGCCTGCCAAGCCCCGGTACGTCCAGACCGTGCGGGGATTCGGCTACCGCTTCGGGCCGATATGACACCCCTGACGACTCTCGGTACGGCGCACGGGACGAAACGGCGCACGAAGCCGCGGGCGTGGGTGCTCGGCGGGCTGCGCACCCGCCTCGTCGTCGCCTTCGTCCTCATCGCGCTGATCAGCGCCGTCACCGCCACCGCGCTCGCCTACCGCGAGTCCCGCACCGCCGTGCTCAAGCGCGCCCAGGACGCGGCGCAGACCGACTTCCGCGACCGGGTCGGGCAGTTCGCCGCCGATCTCGGCGTACCGCCGGACGAGGTGTCGCTCAACCGGTTCGCGGCGCGGGTCGCCGAAGGGCTCGACGAGACCGTCGTCTTCGCCCAGTACCGCGACCTGAAGGCGTCGTCGGACGCGTCGGCCGACCGGAGCCGGGTCACTCCCGCGCTGCGGGCCGCCGTACGCGAACGGGAGCGCATGAGCTTCCAGCGCGTCGAGCGGCACGGCGAGCCGTACCTGGTGATCGGCACGCCCGTCACCTTCGAGGGCGGGCCGCCGTCCGGGCTCGACGCCTTCGCGGTCACCTCCCTGCGGCCCGAACAGGACGACACGGCGGCGATACTCGACGCGGTGCGCGGCGGCATCGTGCCCGTGCTGCTCCTCGCCGCCGCCCTCGCGCTGCTCGCGGCGCGCACCGTGCTCCGTCCCGTGCGGGAGCTGGGGCGCACCACGCGCCGGCACGCGGCGGGCGACCTGACCTCGCGGGTCAAGGTGCAGGGGAGGGACGAACTCGCCTATCTGGCAAGGGACTTCAACGTGACGGCGGACGCCCTGGAGGCCTCCGTCGCCGAACTGCGCGAACAGGAGGCGCGGGCCCGGCGGTTCGTCGCCGACGTCTCGCACGAGCTGCGTACGCCGCTGGCCGCGATGACGATGGTCGCCACCGTCCTGGACGAGGACGCCGGACAGCTCCCGCCGGACGTGGCACACGCCGCCCGCACGGTCAGCGCGGAGACGGCGAAGCTGTCGCGGCTCGTCGACGACCTGATGGAGATGTCCCGCTTCGACTCGGGCGCGGCCCGGCTCGACCTGGCCGAGGCGGATCTGGCGGAGACCGTGCGCGGGACGCTCGCGCTGCGGGGGTGGGAGGGACGCGTGCGGACCCGGCTCCCGGAGGGAGTACGGGCGCAGGTCGACCGGCGGCGCGTCGACGTCGCCGTCGCCAACCTGGTCGGGAACGCGCTGCGGCACGGGGCGCCACCGGTGACGGTGACGCTCGCCGCCGACGCCAACTGGGTGACCGTGGAGGTCGCGGACTCGGGGCCGGGGCTGCCGGACGAGGCTTTGGGGCGGGTCTTCGACCGGTTCTACAAGGCCGACTCGGCGCGTACGCGCTCTTCGGGCGACGACGGGGGCAGCGGCCTCGGCACCGCGATCGCGCTGGAGAACGCGCGGCTGCACGGGGGCACGATCGAGGCCGCCAACGCGGAGCCGTGCGGGGCCGTCTTCACGCTGCGGCTACCACTGCGGCGCGCTGCGGGAGATGAACGATGAGGAGAACGGTGAGGGGAACGGTGAGACGATCGATGAGGCGATCGATGAGGCGTCCGCGTACGGCAGTCGGCGCTCTGCTCGGGACCCTGCTGCTCGGCGGCTGCGGGGTGCGGCCCACCGGCGTCATCGACGCGGGCGAGGCCGCGAGCGGGCTCACCAAGGGGCTTCGGCTGTACTACGTCTCCGAGGCGGGGCGCCTTGAGGGAGTGTCGCGGCCCGACGTCGAGATCCGCGAACTCGCCTCCGTCATCAAGCTGTTGATGGCTCCCACGGAAGCGGAACGGCAGACCGGCCTCACCACTCTGGTCATGTTCGAGTCGTACGAGGTGACCGGCGGCGGCGACCGGGTCACCGTGCGGGTACCCGGGGTCGTGATCACGGAGTCCTCGGTCCAGGACCGGAACCTGACCGGGCAGCTGGTGTGCAGCCTGGCGCGGGCGAGTGCGGTGCTCGACAAGAGCGGGCGGACGAGACCCGACGACGTGCAGGTGACGGTGCGTCCGGGGAAGGGACGGCTCGGGCCCTACGTGTGCTCGGACTTCCTCAAGTGACGTCTCATCGCGTGAAAAATCCTCACGGGATGCGGCGTCGGCCGGGGGCCACGTGCGCCTCGTCCGCCGCCGCCGTTCCGTGGGTCCAGCCCTCCAGGTCCGTCGCACCCCGCACCCGGGTGGTGGTGGTCTCCGGGAACATGCGCTCGGTGTGGGACGTGACGGCCACGTCCCGTGCGGCCAGGACGGGCAGCAGCTCGCCCGCGTCCGGCGACTCCACGGTGACGTCCTGCGCCGCCGAGGCGAGGCGCGCGCCCAGGCGGTTCGCGTACGCCAGCAGGAACGCCTGACGGAACGTCTTCGTACGCTTCCGGCCGCCCGCCCGCTGCCCCGCCTCCGCCTTCGTCATCGCCGCCGTCCCCTGCACGAGGAGGGACGTGTGGAGGAGTTCGACCACGTCCAGGTCGGGCTCGAAGCCGACGACGGTCGAGAATCCGTACGCCTCGTTCCACACCGCGCGGCAGCGGTTCGCGGTGGCCACCGCGTCCAGGAGGATCGCCTTCGCCGTCTCGTACGGGGCGTCCACGCCGATGCGGCAGGCGCCGGGAGTGTCCTTGGCGTGGGTGCGGGACGCGAGCAGGGCCTCGTCGATGGTGTGCCTGGCCATCAGCTCCTGCGCCTTGGCGGTGAGCGCCTCCGCCTCCTCGGGGAACCCGGTGGCCTCGGCCTTCGCCAGGAGGGCGCGGATGCGGCTGAGGATGCGGGGCTCCTCGTGGCCGGGGGGCGGGGGCGCGTGGAGCGGGGTGCCGGGGGCGGGGCCCACCGGCTCGATCGCGGGGAGGCGCAGGAGGAGGCGGTACAGGGCGAGGGTGGTGGTGGCCTGGGAGAAGCGGTCGGACCTGGGGCCGCCAGCGTGGGGGGCGAGCTCGGTCAGCTGCGCCTGCCAGCGGGGCGGGAGCGTGTCGCCGTACCGCCTGGTCTCCGTGGTGATCAGCTCGGCGGCCAGCTGTGTCTGGTGGGTACGGTCGGTGCCGTGGGCGGCGTCGTCCTGGGCGCGGCCGACCATACGCAGCACGTCCGCCGGCTGCCAGCCCCGCTCCCACGCGCGGCGCACCAGCTCCTCGCCCCTGCGCCACAGCTCCGCGTCGGCCTCGGGGGCGGCCGCCAGGAGGGACGCGCCGGTGTCGAGGCCCTCGACACCGTCCGCGTACAGCGCTGCCGCGAACGCCTTGTCGATCACCTCGGCCACACCGGTCCCCTGATCACCCATACGTCAAGGGTATGGCTGGCCATACCCTCAGGACGCCCCCCAGTGGTCGTGCCCGGCGGGCCCCCGGGCGGTTGGGTTGAGGCATGACCTCAACTGCCGTACGGCTCACCGCTGTCCGCCGCCTCTATCGTGATGCGGGCCGTAGTACGAACCGTGATGTGAGCCGTGGTGTGAGCCGTGGCGTGAGCCGTGGTGTGACCGCCCTCGACGGCGTCGATCTCGCGATACGCGCCGGGACCTTCACCGCGATCATGGGCCCTTCCGGCTCCGGCAAGTCGACGCTGCTGCAGTGCGCGGCCGGGCTCGACCGGCCGACCTCCGGGACGGTGGAGGTGGGCGGTACGGAGCTGACGGGGCTGAGCGAGCGGCGGCTGACCCTGCTGCGCAGGGATCGCATCGGCTTCGTCTTCCAGTCCTTCAACCTCCTGCCGTCACTGACCGCAGCCCAGAACGTCGCCCTCCCGCTGCGGCTCGCGGGGCGTCGGCCCTCGCGTACGGAGGTGACGGACGCCCTGGCCCGGGTGGGCCTCGGCGACCGCGCACGGCACCGGCCGGGAGAGCTGTCGGGTGGACAGCAGCAGCGGGTCGCGCTGGCGCGTGCGCTTGTCATGCGGCCCGCCGTGCTGTTCGGCGACGAGCCGACCGGCGCGCTCGACACGAAGACCAGCCGTGAAGTGCTCGCGCTGCTGCGGGAGTTGGTCGACGGGGAAGGACAGACCACCGTGATGGTGACGCATGACCCCGTGGCGGCGGCGTACGCGGACCGGGTGGTGTTCCTGGTGGACGGGCGGGTGGCCGATGAGGTGTTTGCGCCGGATGCGGGGGAGGTGGCTCGGCGGATGGCGGGGCTTGAGGTGGAGGGCTCGGGCGCGGGGCTTGAGGTGGAGGGCTCGGGCGCGGGGCTTGAGGTGGAGGGCTTGGGCGCGGGGCTTGAGGTGGAGGGCTTGGGCGCGGGGCTTGAGGTGGAGGGCTCGGGGGCGGGGCTTGAGGTGGAGGGCTCGGGGGCGGGGCGCCTTGGGGCGGGTTGCGGTCGTGAGGCAGGTTGCGGTCGTGAGGCGGCGGGGCGTTTCGGGGCGGGTTGCGGAGAGGTGGTTGCTCGATGATTCTTCTCGCTTCCCTTCGTACGCGCTGGGCCGGCCTGCTCGGCGCCTTCGTCGCCGTCGCGCTCGGCGTGGCGCTCACTGCCGCGATGGGGCTGGGGCTCGCATCGACGTTCAGTGCGCCGGAGCGGGAGCCCGTGCGGTTCGCCGGGTCTCCTGTGGTCGTTATGGGGCAGAACACCCTGACTGTCCCGGTAAAGCGAGGCCCGGACGTCGGGTTCGTGTCGAAGCCGCTCGCTCATCCACACCCTGTGGATATCGAACTTCTGCGCGACCTTCGACGCCTCGGCCCGGTTCAGATGGACGGGGCCGGAGCCGCCCAGCGGGATGCGGTGGGCGTGGATGCTCCCGCCGAGAAGGTGCGGGAGGTCGTCGAGGACGGCGGAACCGGGGCTCGCGTCCTGACCGGGGGTGAACGGCGGCTCGCCGATCCGGAGCCGGGGCGCGATGCGGAGGCACTGGTGGCGGTGAACTCCTTCTTGGGGACGGCGGGCGGGGTGTCAGCCTTTGTCTCGGTTTTCGTCACGGCGTCCACCTTCGCCTTTGTCGTGGCGCTGCGGCGGCGGGAGTTCGGGCTGCTGCGGATGGCCGGAGCGACGCCAGGGCAGGTGCGCAGGCTGCTGCTCGCCGAGGCACTCGCGGTGGGGGTCGTGGCCTCCGGGGTGGGGTGCGTGCTGGGGGCGTGGGGCGCGCCGGTGCTTGCCGGGGCCTTGATGGACGCGGAGATCGCTCCGGAGTGGTTCGGAATCGGCGGGGCGGTCTGGCCGTACCATCTCGCCTTCTGGGTCGGGGTGTCGGTGGCCTTCGCCGGGGCGTGGACCGCATCGCGGCGGGCGGGGCGCGTGGGTCCCGTCGAGGCGCTGCGGGACGCGTCCGTCGACACCGGGGTCATGCCGTGGAGTCGGCGGATCGTGGGGGGCGCGCTGCTGGCGGCGGGGGTGGGGATGCTGGGCTGGACCCTGTGGACGGACCCTTCGGCGCTGATGAAGCGGAAGACGTACACGACCCAGCCGATGATCCTGATCACCGCACTCGCCGCGCTCACTCCTCTTCTCGTACGTCCCGTCCTGCGCGCCGTCCGCCTGCCCGGCGCGGTCGGGCTCCTGGTCCGCGAGAACTCAGCCGCGTCCGTGCGGCGCACGGCGGCTGTCGCGGCGCCGGTCCTGGTGACGGTGGCTCTCGCGGGCTCGCTGCTCGGCTCGGCGGAGACGGCGGGAGGGGCGAGGGCGGAGGAGGCGAGGGAGCGGACGGGGGCCGAACTGGTCGTGACAGGGGCCGACTTGAGACCCCTGGAGGGGGGAGGGAAGGTCGACGGGGTGAAGGTGTCCGCGTCGTCGGCGAGCACGGCCGTGTTCGTACGGGAGGAAGGCACGGCGCTGATCCGCTCGGACGCGCGGGCCGTGAGTGATCCGGCGGCGTTCGCCGCGGTGTCGCGGCTGCCGGTGGTGGCGGGGGACGTACGCGATCTCGACGACCGGTCGATCGTCGTGAACGAGGAGTGGGAGCGGCGGCGGGTGGGTGAGCGGGTCGATGTCTGGCTCGGGGACGGCAGGCCTGCGCGGCTGCGGATCGTGGCGGTGCTTGCGCGGGGGACCGGGGACGGCGGGGCGTACGTGACCTCGGCCAATGCGGGGGCAGGGGCAGAGGAAGGGGCAGGGGCGCGGATCGACCGTATTGACGTGGGGCTGCGGGCCGGGGCGGACCGGGATGAGGTGGCGGCGGCGCTGCGGGAGCGGGGCGAGGGGGCGTCGGTGCCGACTCAGGTGCGGTCGGCGGAGGAATGGCTGGCGGACACGCATCCGGCGACGAAGCCGCAGACGCGGTTGGGGCTGCTGATGCTGCTGGGTATCGCTCTGGTCTACACGGTCATCTCGCTGGCGGGAACGCTGCTGATGGCGACGTCGGTACGGGGCCCCGAGCTGCGGTCGCTGCGGATGGCGGGGGCGACGTGGGGGCAGGTACGGATGGTGATCGCCGGGGAGTCGCTGCTTGCGGTGGCGGTGGGCACGGTACTGGGCCTGGCGGTCACATTGCTCAACCTGGGCGCACTGAGCGCGGGCCTTGCACGGCTGGCGGCGCCGGCGGGGGTGGTGGTTCCGTGGGGGATGGTGGGGGTGACTGCGGGGGTCTGTGCGGTGGTTGGTGCGGGGGTGGGGGTGCTGGGGGTACGGAGACGCTGAGCGCTGCGGGGCAATCGGGCGGGTGGGCCTGTTCGGCGCGGGCGAGGCTGCGGGGCAATCGGGCGAGTGGGTGGGGAGGCCTGTTCGGTGCAGGCGAGACTGCGGGGTGACGGGCGGGTGGGTGGGAGAGGTCCTTGCGGGGCCCCTCAGCGGCGGTGCGGGCAAGGACCGCCCAGCGAAGCCGCAGGCTAACTGTCACCGCCCTCATCGATGAGGCGCCGTACCTCCCGGTCCACAAGCCCGAGCCGCGCCTCCGCGACAAGAGGAACCGCACGCCGGTGCCGGCGGGCCTCATGGACGTCGATGTCGATCGTCACCAGGCCCGGCTCCCACTTCGGCGCCTGCGCCACCACCGTCCCCCGCGGGTCCACCACCCGCGAACCGCCCCAGAACGAAGCCCCGTTCTCGTTCCCGACCCGGTTCACGAAGACCACCCAGCACTGGAGCATGCGGGCCGTGTAGGACAGCAGCGTGTCCCAGTACAGGCCCGTGTCCATCGCCTCGGGATCCAGGCTCGCCGCGCTGTTCGTGGGAATGACGATGACCTCGGCACCGTCCTGCACCGCCAGCCACGGCAGCACCGGCTGCCACGCGTCATTGCAGATGAGGGTCGCCGCGCGCCCGTGCCCGCCCGGCAGGTCGTACGCACGCAGGTGCTGGCCGGGGCTGACGTGCTTGCGCTCCTCCCAGGCCAGGTAGTTGGGGAGGTACAACTTCCGGTGGCCATGGAGGAGTTGGCCACCCGCGTAGTACGCGGACGTGTTGTACGCGCGCAGACTCGTGTGTTCGTGCAGGCCGACGATCACGTCGGGGCCGAACGTGGAGAGTTCCAGGAGGCGGGTGTCCGTCGCCTCCAGCGACGTGTCCCGCTTCAGGCCGCCCAGGTGGTACCCGTGCAGACTCAGCTCGGGGAAGACGACGAGGTCGGCACCCTGCGCCGCCGCCTGGCCGATCTGGTCCCGGGCCTCGGCGAGGTTCTCGTCCACCTCGCCGAGGACACAGTCGGTCTGCGCAAGGGCCACTCTCATGCCCTCGAGCCTCGCAGCGCCGGACACCCCTCGCATGTCGGGGACACCCGGAAGATGAATCGGCGGGTGGGCGGGAAAGGCCCCTTCGGCGCAGGCGAAGCTGCCGGAGACCCCGCCCACCCCAGGGCCCCAGCCCCGCACCCCCAGCCCCCCCAGCCCTCCAAGCCCTCCAAGCCCTCCAAGCCCTCCAAGCCCTCCAAGCCCTCCGCAGGATTGTCAGTGCCTGGTGACAGACTCGGCCGCATGACCGCAAGGTGGGCCCTCGCCGCCACCGAGGCCGGAGGCGCCACCCTCGCCCCCCTCGGGGAAGACGGCCTGCCCGCAGGCCCCACCCTGCACGAGCCGGACCTCGCCGGAGCCGTGCGCGACCGGCCCGACGTGAGCCGCTGGGTCTGGCGCTCCACCGCCGAGATCTATCCCGCCCTGCTCACCGCCGGCGTCCGGGTGGACCGGTGCTATGACATCGAGGACGCCGAGCTCCTCCTCCTCGGTCACGAGGGCCGCCTCGGCGAGCCACGCTCGGCCGCCGCCGCCTGGGCCCGGCTGCACAACGCCCCGGTGCCGGACGACCCACCCGCCAGAGCGGCGGCCCCCGGCGCCCAGGACTCCCTCTTCGAGCCCTCCCCCGTGACCTCCCTACCCTTCGACGCCCTCCTGGAGGTGTATGCCGCGCAGCAGCGAAGACACGAGGCCGCCGAGCACCCCGGCAGGATGCGGCTGCTCACGGCGGCCGAGTCGGCCGGGATGCTGGTGGCCGCCGAGATGAACGTGTCGGGCCTGCCCTGGCGCGCCGACGTCCACCACGCCCTGCTCACCGAGCTCCTCGGCGAGCGGTATGCGGGAGGCGGCAGGAACGCGGGAGCGGCCGAGCCCCGCCGCCTCGCCGAGCTCGCCGACGAGATCTCCGCCGCCTTCGGCCGCCGCGTCCGCCCCGACCTGCCGAACGACGTCATCAAGGCCTTCGCGCAGTCCGGCATCAGGGTCAAGTCCACCCGGCGCTGGGAGCTGGAGGAGATCGACCACCCGGCGGTGCGCCCCCTCGTCGAGTACAAAAAGCTGTATCGGATCTGGACGGCGCACGGCTGGAGCTGGCTCCAGGACTGGGTGCGCGAGGGCCGCTTCCGCGCCGAGTACACGCCGGGCGGCACCGTCAGCGGGCGCTGGACGACGAACGGCGGCGGCGCGCTGCAGATCCCCAAGATCATCCGACGGGCGGTCGTCGCCGACCCCGGCTGGCGTCTCGTCGTCGCCGACGCCGACCAGATGGAGCCGCGGGTCCTCGCCGCGATCTCCCGCGACCGGGGCCTCATGGAGGTGGCCGGGAGCCACGAGGATCTCTACACACGCCTCTCGGACCGCGCGTTCTCCGGCGACCGCGACCACGCCAAGATCGCACTCCTCGGCGCTGTGTACGGGCAGACGTCGGGCGACGGCCTGAAGAACCTGGCGGCACTGCGCCGCAGATTCCCCGCCGCCGTCGCGTACGTCGACGACGCAGCGAAGGCGGGCGAGGAAGGCAGACTCGTACGGACCTGGCTGGGGCGGACCAGCCCCCCTGCGGCCGGAGCCGGCGACTTCGACGAGGCGGGCATCCCGCAGGAAGATCCTGCCGAACTGCCCTCCCAGGACGGCGAGTTCACTCCCGGTTATGCCTCGTCCAACACCCGCGCCCGCGGCCGCTTCACCCGGAACTTCGTCGTCCAGGGCAGCGCGGCCGACTGGGCCCTGCTGATGCTGGCCGCGCTGCGTCAGTCCATCGCCGCGGCCGGCCTCCGCGCCGAGCTGGTCTTCTTCCAGCACGACGAGGTCATCGTGCACTGCCCACAGGAGGAGGCCGAGACGGTCACGGCGGCGATCCGCGCGGCCGGCGACCTGGCGGGGCGCATCGCGTTCGGCGAGACACCGGTGCGCTTCCCGTTCTCCGTGGCCGTGGTGGAGTGTTACGCGGACGCGAAGTAGCCCTGGTCCCGGCCGGAGGGGGCTCAGCCCTCCCGCGCACCCGCCAGCAAGTCCTTCAGCTCGCCGACGACCTCGCTGCTGTCCGTGCCGTCGAGTGCCGCAAGCGCCGCCCTCCACTGCGCGTACGCCTCCTCGGCCCGCCCCTCCGCGTACAGCAGGAGTCCGCTCTGGTGCCGGGCCAGGCCCGCCATGTGGGCGTCGGCCCGCTGCTCCGCACGCTCCAGGAGGTCGGCGCACTCGCGCGCCGCGTCCCGCGCCCTGGACACCTCGCGCAGGGCGCGGACCACGCCGAGGCGCACCTTGGACTCGTTGTGCCAGTCCTCGGCCTCGCCGTGGATGCGCAGGCTCTCCTCGAAGTGCGTGAGCGCCATGTCCGGTTGGCCGAGGAGGAGGTAGGCGCGGCCGATGTCGCAGTGGGCTTCCTGGCGGACACCGGCGTGCGCGAGGGCCTCGCCGATCACCAGGCTCCGCTCATGGTGGTCGATCGCGGTGCGCGCGTCGGTGTGCTCGTAGATGTTGCCGAGGTGGCTGAGGGCGAAGGCCTCGCTCAACGGATCGTCCAGGGCCTTGGCCAGCTCCAGGCTCTGGCGCAGCGCCTCGGCCGATTCCTCGTAGCGGCCGAGCGCTTCGAGGAGGAGGCTGCGGTTGAGGACGGCGCGGTGCACGAACGACACACAGTCGAGCTCACGCCACAGGACCAGGGCCTCGTCGATCAGGGCGAGCGCCGCACCGCTGCGCCCCGACACGTAGTTGAGGCCCGCGAGGTCGGTGAGGGCCTGCGCCTCGCCCGCGATGTCGCTCCACCGACGGGCCGCGGTCACCGCGAGGCGGTTCAGGAGGTCCGCCTCGCCGAGCCGGCCGCGGCGCTTGAGATACGAGAAGAAGCAGCGGACGAGCACGGGCAGCAGGACCGATTCACGGCCGTGGCGGTCGGCGAGGGCGATGACATTGCTGAGTTCCGTGTCGCCCCAGTCGAAGGCGTCGTCGGCGGACATCGGCGGCACGGCGGGGACCGGGGAGCCGTCTGCGGTGTGCCGGGGCGGCAGCCGCTCGTCGACTCCCCGCAGCCGGTCGTCGCGGTCCAGGCCCTCCGGCATGATCGCCATCACGGTCTGCCGCGCCGACTCCGCGTACCACTGGAGCGCCGACTCCACGACGTCCGCCGCTCCCGTGCCGTCCTGGTGGGCCGTCTCCCTCGCGAAGTCGCGTACGAGGTCGTGCGGGGCATAGCGGCCGTAGGCCGTCTCGTCGAGGAGCGCGACGTCGACGAGCCGGTCGAGCGCGGCCCCCGCGCGCCACTCCTCCACCCCCAACAGCCGTGCGACGAGCGGGACTCCGTACGCCGGGAGGTCCAGCGCCCCGATCACGGCGAGGGCGGCGGCCGCGTCCCGGTCGGACTCGCGCTCCGACATGCGCAGGGCGTCCAGGGCCACGGCGAGCGAGCGCCGCACGCTCAAGTCGTCGTGCTCCAGGTGATGCAGCCGCCCGCCGCTGACGGTGAGGAGTTCGGCGAGGGCGTCCGGGGTGAGCGCGCGGCGGGCGGCGAGGCGGGCCGCGATGATGCGCAGGGCCAGCGGGAGGCGGCCCGCGAGTTCGACCAGGGGGTGCCCGGCGTCGAGCCCCGCCCGCCCGGAGACGGCGCGCAGCAGGGCGACGCTGTCCCCGTCGGAGAGCGGCTCCAGCGGAAAACGTCCCGCGCCGTCGAGCGCGGTGAGCGGAGAACGGCTGGTGACGATGACCGAGCAGCCGGAGCCCGCGGGCAGCAGCGGCCGCACCTGCGCGGCGGTCGCCGCGTCGTCCAGTACGAGCAGGGTGCGGGTGGGCGCGAGCAGCGAGCGGAGCAACGCGGCTGCGGCGTCCGGGTGTTCGGGGCTGTGGTTCGACTCGACCCCGAGGTCCCGGAGCAGGGCGGCGAGGGCCTGGTCGGGCGTGAGGGGCGCCATGCCCGGGGTGGCTCCGCGCAGGTTGACGTAGAGCTGGCCGTCGGGGAAGTGCTCGCGCAGCCGGTGCGCCACATGCAGGGCGAGCGCGCTCTTTCCCACGCCTGCCATGCCGGACAGGACGGCGACGGGAGGCGCGGAGCCGGGCGCCGGACCGAGCGCGTCGCTGCCGCCCTGCCCCGTGAGGAGCGGAGCCAAGGAGCGCACCACTTCTTCGCGGCCCGTGAAGTGGGGTGGGGATGGGGGGAGTTGCGCGGGGTGGGTGGAGGCGGGGGCAGGGGCAGGGACAGGGGTTGAGACCGGGGCGGGTGCGGGAGCGGGAGCCGGTACGGGAACGACCGCCGCTTCAGGGCGGCCTGACGCGGCGAAGGCTTCGGGGCCTGACTCGGGGGACGCTTCTGCTGACGCGGGGAACGCTTCGGACTCACGGCCGACGGGCGCTTCGGATTCCGGAGCGGAATCCGCACCGGAGGCCACGCCGAGCCCGGCCCTGGATGCCACGCCAGGCTCCGCCCCGGCAGCCACGCCAAGCCCAGCCCCCGATGCCACGCCAGACCCAGCCCCGACCGCCCCGCCAGACCCTGCCGCCCCAGACGCCACACCAGACCCAGCCCCGGCCGCCACGCCAGACCCAGCCCCGGCCGCCACGCCAATCCCTGCCGCCCCAGACGCCACACCAGGCCCAGCCCCAACGGCCCCGCCAATCCCAGCCCCAACAGCCCCGCCACGCCCCGCCCCAACAGCCACACCAAGCCCCGCCAGCGCCGCCCCCGCAGGCTCCTGCAACACCTCCCGATGCGCCTCCCGCACCGAGGCGCCCGGCTCCACGCCCAGCTCGTCCACCAGCCTGCGCCGCAGCTCGCGGTGGACGGCGAGTGCCTCCGCCTGGCGGCCCGTGCGGTGCAGCACCAGCATCAGCTGCCGGTGGAAGGTCTCCCGCAAGGGGTACTCGGCGACCAGTTCCGCCAGCTCCGGCACGAGCCCTCCGTCACCGGCCCCGGTGGCCAACTCCGCGTCGTAGCGCAGTTCGAGGGCAAGGAGCCGCGCCTCCTCCAGGCGCGGTACGAGCGCGTGGCCCGCAGCGTCCGCGGGCAGCCCGCCCAGCGGAGTGCCGCGCCACAGGGAGAGCGCGGCGGACGCGGCGTCCGCGCAGCCGTCCCAGTCACGTTCCGCGTGCGCGGCACGGGCCTGCGCGACCAGCTGCTCGAAGACCCGTACGTCCAGCTCACCGTCGGCCACCCGCAGCCGGTACCCCGGAGGCACCGCCCGCAGCCGTTCCGGATCGTCGAGGAGGCGGCGCAGCCGCGTCACGTGGTTCTGCAGCGAGGCGTGCGCCGACGCGGGCGGCGCGCCGCCCCACAGTGCGTCCTTGAGGGCGTCGACGGAGACGACCCGGCCCGGTTCGAGCAGCAGCGCGGCCAGCAGGGCCCGGCCCTTGGCGCTCTGCACGGGCTGGGGCTCGCCGTCGGCGTCGTACACGGCAGGCGCGCCCAGGAGTCCGAACCGCAACCCGTCGCACCGCACGTCCACGCCATCTCCCGCCAACCGTTGGCCACATGTTAGCGATCGGTTGGCGGGCCCTGATGGAATCAACACATCGGGCCCGGCCCCGCCGGTACTCGCGCCAAGCGCGTAACTCGGGGGAGTGTCACCGTTGCGGCCGGGCCCGCTCAGTTTCTGCGATGCATCCTCAACTTCCTTACGGGGTGGGGAAGTTGGGGTGCTCGCGGAATCGGGTCAGCCGCACGAACGTCACCGTGCCCGCGCGGCACGCACCTGCCCACGGACCCCGGCCACACGCGTCGGTCTCCGGAATCCGGCACCAGGTGCTCACGGATCTCCCACCATTCGCTCACGCGGACAAGGCCCGCCATGAGGCCCGCTATGAGGCCCGCTATGAGGCCCGCCATGACGCCCCGCGGTGGTATCCCCGGGTAACACTCGCGGCGCCCGTCATCCCGACGGCACCCGCACCGTGAACACCGCCCCCTCCCCCGGCGTGCTCCGCGCCGTCACCGTCCCGCCGTGCCCCTCCACCAGCTGGCGGACGATCGCGAGGCCGAGCCCGCTGCCGCCGGTCGCCCGCGTACGTGACTTGTCCGCGCGCCAGAAGCGGTCGAAGACGTGCGGCAGGTCATCGGGATCGATGCCGGTACCGGTGTCGGCGACCTCCACCACCACCGCGTCGAGCGTGGCCCGGCAGCTGATCGTCACGCTGCCGCCCTCCGGGGTGTGCCGGACCGCGTTGGAGACCAGGTTGCCGATCGCCTGGCGGAGCCGGAGCGGGTCGGCCGTGAAGCAGGGGTCGCCGAGCGTCGTCGCGCTCAGCCGTACGCCCGCAGCCTCGGCCCCGGCCTGGTGCGCCGCCGCGACCTGGTCCACGACGTCGGACGCGTGCACGGGCTCGCGGTGCAGCCGGAGCGTTCCGGCGTCGGCGGCGGCGAGATCCTGCAGGTCATTGACGATGTGCTGGAGAAGCAGGGCCTCTTCGAGGAGCGAGGTGACGAGCTCGGGATCGGTGGCGACCACGCCGTCCTCGGCCGCCTCCAGCCAGCCACGGATGTTCGAAAGCGGCGTACGCAGCTCGTGCGCGACGTCGCTCACCATGGCCTGGCGCTGATCCTCAAGGGCCTTGCGGTGGGCGGCCATGTCGTTGAAGGCGTCGGCGAGCTGGCGGATCTCACCCGCCGATCCCGCCGAGCGCGCCGTGACGGGTTCGGCGGCCTCGCCCGTCTTCATCCGCTGGGTCGCGGCGGTCAGCGCCCGCAGCGGGCGGGTCAGCCGGGTCGCGGCGAAGGCGGTCACGGCGACCGTCACCGCGAGGATGCCCGCCGAGAGGCCCGCGAGCCGGGTGGTGTTGGCCCCCGAGAGGCTGAACCGCGAGCTCTCGACCGCACGGGCCACCGCGGTACGCGAACCGTCGGAGCTGGTGACGAAGAGCAGCGCGGGCTCGGAGACGTACAGCCCGAGCTGCTCGCGCCGGGCGCTGCCCACGCAGGCGGCGGTCTTGGTGTCGTACTCGCTGCCGACGCGGCTGACACCGCCGACCGCTTCAGGGGCGTACGGCGATTCCGAAGGGGTGCTCGTGGGTGTGCCGGGCTCCTTGGTCGGAACGCTCGGCTCCGGTCCGACCTGGCCACCCGGCTCCCGTCCGACCTGGCCACCGCCCGGCTCCGGTGCGACCTGGCCACCGCTCGGCTCCGCGGGCCTCTCCGTCGCCGTCTCCGCGTCCGTGGGGATGTAGCGCCCGGAATCGCGGTCGAACACGCCAAGCGACTGCCACCACGTCAGATCGAGCCCGACCTTCACGGGCGGGGCGTCCCCGCGCCGCAGGCACGCGTTGGTGAGCTCGTTGAGCCGGTCGAGCGCCTTGCTCTCGGTACGGGTGGGCATGTCGAGCCGGTAATCGTGGCAGCTGGAGTCGAGGAGCTGGGACGGATCGTTGGGGGCCTCGACGCGCGGACGCCCGCTGGGTCCCTGGACGACCCGGGCGGAAACCCCGAGGTCCTGCATGCAGCCCACGATGCTCCCGGCCACCTTCCCCAACTGTTTCCGCTCCGTCCCCGGCAGCCGGAAGGGTCCGACCGCACGCGGATCGATACGGTCCTGGCCCCCGGCCTCCGCGTCCGCGCTCCCCGCACCTGCGGTCAACGCCCCGTCGACGGCGAGCGGATCGACGACGGCCGATGCCTTGGACGGCAGCTCGACACCGGCCGATCCCTTGCCGCCCTCGCCGCCCTTGCCGCCCTCGCCTCCCTCGCCGCCCTTGCGTCGCGAGTCGGCGATGACGACACGGTCCTGCGTGGTCAGGGTGATGCGCCGCCCGGTCTGCCGGGCCAGCTCCCGCACGGTCTTCTCGGCACCCTGCCACCCGGGCGCACCGGCCGCGAGGCCGAGCAGTTCGTCGTAGACACGGGCGTCGTCGGCGAGCACCTGCCCCTGCTCCTGCCGGATCGCGCCGGACGTGGTCTGCGCGGCCAGCCAGGCGGTGGCGGCGATCGAGACCACGGAGACGAGCACGGAGACGGCGAGCAGGCGCGGCAGCAGGCTCTTGCGGAACGGTATGTCACGCGCCATGGCGCGCCGCCGCCCCGACGGCCGCGCCCGCCGTGCCGGTCAGCTTGTACCCGACGCCGAAGACGGTCACGAGATGCCGGGGCCTGCGCGGATCGACCTCGATCTTCTTGCGCAGATTGAGGATGTGCACGTCGACGGTGCGCACGGATATGTATCCGGACGACCCGTGAATACGATCGAGCAGCTGGGGCCGTGTGAACACCCGCTCCGGCTCCGCGGCCAGCGCGGCGAGCAGCTCGAACTCCCCCGGCGTGCACTCGACGAGCCGCCCGTCGACGGTCACCTCATGCCGTACGGGATCGACGGAGAGCCCGCCGACCCGCAGCACACGCGGCACGGCTTCGGCACCCTCGACGACCGGATGGTGCGTGCCCTGGGAGCGCCGCAGCAGCGTACGGACGCGGGCCATCAGCTCGCGCGGGCTGTACGGCTTCGTCAGATAGTCATCGGCCCCGAGATCGAGCCCGAGCAGCAGATCGTCCTCGGTCGTGCGGGCGGTCAGCATCAGAATCGGAATCCCGACGACGGATCCGTTCCCGCCTCCGGTCCCACCCCCGTTCCCGCCCCGCAGGACGCGCGTGACGCCGAGCCCGTCGACCCGCGGCATCATCACGTCGAGCACGAGCAGGTCCGGCGGCCTGCGCCGCACCTCGTCGATCGCGGCGCGCCCGTCGTGGACTACGGCGACCGTGTGGCCCTCGCGCTCCAGATAGCGGCGGACCAGCTCGGCCTGTTTCTCGTCGTCCTCCGCGACCAGGACAAAAGCGCACATGGTCTGGAGCATAAGCGGGGCGGGCCGGGCCAAACGGAATCCGGACAGCGGCCTGACAGGATCCTCATAACTCCTCGATCCTCATAACTCCTCGCCCCGCCCCCAAGGACGCGGCCCTACCCCTCGTGAGGCACGACCACGACCTGGAAGTCGTCCTCGTAGACGATCCGCCCGGGATCCGAGGACCGCACCACCCGGCACTCGATGCCGTGGGCGTCGAGAATCTCCAGATAGCCGGGTACGCGCTCGATGAGATGGGTGGCGGAGGCCTTGAACCAGGCCACGGCGCAGGGCGTGACGTCCTGGTCGTAGACGGTGGGGTCGACCTTCGACGGGATCGGATACGCGGCGTCGTACCAGTCGTTGTTGGCCCGCCGGAACCGCTCCTGCTCCGGCGTCAACTTCCCTTCCCTGGCAAGCCCGTTGACGAGGACGAACACTCCTGGAAAGTGCCCTCGCGGATGGCGCACGGGCGACTCATAGCGAACGTAAGAGGCATCAGCATCACTCATCGCGGCATCCTCGCACCCCCGCCCGGGGCAACGACGTACGCCGGCCAGTAGGCCGCGGCCCCGCACACCCGCGGTCGGCGACGCCCGCGAGGGGACGTGCCGGTATGCCTGTCCGCCCGAAGCACGGTTCACGGCCCCCGGCATCCAGCGCCCGGCACCCGGCAGCGCACACCCATACGGCGGCCTCACCTCGCGCCCACCCCGCACCACCCCGAAGGTGGTCCGCATGAACCGCACCCGCACGCACGGCCACGCCCGCACCCACAGCGTGGCCCGAACTCGCACCCGCACCACGCGCCTGGCCGCAGCCGCAGCCACCACCGCCCTCCTGGCCCTCACCACCACCGCCTGCTCCGACAGCGACGTGGACAAGGCCAAGGACAGGGCCGCCTCCGCGACAGCGAAGGCGGGCGAAGCCGTCTCGTCCGCCACGGAAGCCGCCGCCTCCAAGATGGCCGAGGTGAAGGACGGCGTGGACGCGAAGGCGGACGTAAAGGTCGACGGCCCCACCAAGTCGGAGGACGACCGGGCAGCGGCCAGGATCACGGCCACCAACAGCACGGACAAGAAGGCGGACTACACCGTCTCCGTCAACTTCCGCGACAGCGACGGCAACCTCCTGGACACGGCCGTCCTCAACATCAGCGACGTGGACCCGGCCAAGTCGAAGTCCGGCACGGCCCGCAGCAACCGGTCCCTGTCCGGCACCCCGAAGGCAGAAATCGGCAAGGCACTACGCCACTGACCGAGCCCGCCCCCGGACGGACAGAGACCCAGACCCAGACCCAGACCCAGAGCTAGAGCTAGCCCCAGAGCCAGAGCCCCAGACAGGTCAAGGAACGAGCGAACGCCAAATCCTCTCGGGCAGAACCCTGGCGGCCTGATCCAGGTCGACATCGTCGAAACCGGAGAGCCAGCGACGCGCGGTCGCGACGACGGGCCCCAGGACCAGCCCCTCGATCAAGGGCATCGGCAGCGGAGCAACCTCACCCGAATCCACGTGCCGCTGCATCCAGTCGGTCATCGGGGACAGCCTGGCCTCCTGCGCGTCACGGAGCTGCCTGGCCTGAGCCATCCCGAGCCGGTCGGCGTACGAGGAGTGCAGGAGCCGCGCGGCGTCCGGGTTCTCCTTGATGAACTTGAGGTAGGCCCGCACAAGGGAGCGGATACCGGTCCGTGCCGTACGGGACCGCTCCACGGAAGCGGCCATCTCGGCGAGAAGCCGGCCGAGCCAGCGCAGCAGCAAAGCGTTCATGAGGCCGTCGACGCTGCCGAAGTGGTGGTAGAGACTCCCGAGGCTGACACCGCTGGTCTTGGTGAGCGCGCCGACGGTGACGCCCTGCTCTCCGGACTCGGCGTAGACCTGGAGCGCGGCATCCAGGAGTCGGTCGGCGGTCTCTTCACCGCGCTGTTGCTTGGGGCTCATGGTGCCACCAGCGTAGAGCACACCACTTCTAGAGCACCTTTCTAGAAAAACACTCCACCCAAACGGCCCGCTGAATCATACTGACCCCGTGCCTGAACCCATATCGCCAGCGCCGCGCCCTGGCCCCACACCCGGCCCCACACCCGGCTCCGCACCCGGCTCCGCACCCGGCTCCACCGCCCGCGGCTGCCTGGCGACACTGGGCGCCGTCGGCGCCGTGCTCGTCGTCATCCTGCTCCTGAACCAGGGGGACGACGACAGCGACAGCGCCTCTCCGAGCTCCTCGACGAGCCAGGGATCGTACGACCCGTCCACCAGCACCCCGTACACGAGCGACCCCTACACGGACGCCCCGTCCACGGACGATCCGTACGCCACCGGAACCGATGCCGGAACCGACACCGGAGCCGATACGGGGACCGACCCGGTGGCCACCCCCACCAGCGAGGCCCCCACCCCCTTCCGGTCGGGCACCTGCCTCAACGGCACGCTGCCGGACTCCACGACCGCGCAAGAGGTCGACGACGTGGAAGAGGTGTCCTGCTCGGCGTCCGACGCCCACTACGAGGTGATCCAGACGATCCCCATGACGTCGGAGATGAGCCGCTGCGACGACAACCCCCGGACGCAGTACGCCTTCTCGTACCGCTACACCCTCAACGGCTCGACCATCAACGAGTACGTCTACTGCCTGGTCGGCCTAGGCTCGTACGCACGCTGATACGCACGCTGATACGCACGCTGATACGCACGCCATAGGGCTCGCACGCAGCACCGCGCAAGGCCGCGAACGACCGCTCCCGCCGAGCAACAGCAGTACAACTTTCTAGAAAGATCTTCCAATCAGGTCGACCTGCGGTCCACACTGAACCCCGTGGCCGGACCCGCGTCCGTCCGTGCGGACGAGGGGAGCGCACGGCGGGACCCGGGCTCGGCCACGGTCACGCCCGGAGCCCGGTAGGCACCGAGAGCGGACGCCCATCCCCCGCGACACCACATGGCGCCACATGGCACCACCTGACACCATCCAGCGCCAGTTGGCGCCAAGCGGCGCCAAACAGCACCACGCGGCGCCATCCCGCACACCAGGAAGCACGCGAACAGGCGAGGTGCCACGACACCCCAGGCCAGCCTCTCCACGTTTCCGCAGGTCAGCGCAGCTCACCCCAAGCCGACCCCACACCCAGCACCTCCCAGGCTTGCAGATGGCGCCACAGTGGTGCCATGATGGCGTCATGGACCTCACGCCGTATGTCGACAACCTCCGCCGCGAACTCGCGGTGGCCGCCGAAGCCGGCGGCGAGGAAGCCCGCGAGCTGGCCGAGCGGCTCACCGCCCCGCTGGAGTCGGCGACCCGTCTGACCATGCTCAACGTGCTCTCCGCCGCGATGGACGAGATCACCCGCGAGCTCGCCCCCGGCTCGGTCGACGTACGACTGCGTGGCCTCGACCCCGACTTCGTGGTGGTACTGCCGCAGCACGAGGACCAGACCGAACCACTCGACGCACCGGCTCCGGCACCTGCCGCGGCCCCGGCGAGCGCATCGACCCCGGCCGACACCGACGAGGGCGGCACCGCCCGCGTCAATCTCCGCCTGCCGGCCCACCTCAAGGCCCGCGCCGAGGAGGCCGCGAGCCGCGAGGGCCTGTCGGTCAACGCGTGGCTGATCCGTGCCGTGTCGGCCGCGGTCGACACGGGCGGCTCCACCTCCGCCCCCCGCACCCCCGCGAAGACCAGGTCCATCGGCCAGAGCTTCACGGGCTGGGTGAGCTGACCCGAGCGGACCCACCCCTCACATCCACCCCTCGCACCAACCCCTCGCACGAACCCCGCCCCGCCGCCCACGCCCGCGGGACGCCACGAACACTCAAGAGGACCCAAGAGGACGGGACAGCCATGCCTTCTTTCGACACTCCCCAGCCGATCTCGGTCAACGCCCAGGTGGACGCGGGATCCATCCAGTTCGCTGCGGGCGACCGCACCGACACCGTCGTGGACGTAGCGCCCCGGGACCCGAAGAAGCGCCAGGACGTGCGGGCCGCCGAGCAGACCGAAGTCACCTACTCGGGCGGCAGGCTGCACATCAAGACGCCCAAGCAGCGCTACCTCGTCGGCCCCACCGGCACCGTCGACGTGACCGTCGAACTGCCCGCGGACTCGGGCGTCGAACTGACCGGCGCGTGGACCCAGGTGCTCGGCGATGGCCGGCTCGGCGAGGTCCGCGTGAAGACCTCGTCCGGCGACGTCCGCCTCGACACGACCGGCCCGCTGAACCTGACCGCCTCCCACGGCTCGATCACCGTCGACCGGGTGGAGGGCCCCGCCGAGATCACCACCAGCTCCGGCAGCCTGCGCGTCGGCACCGTCGACGGCACCGCCGTCCTGAAGAACTCGCACGGCTCGACGAACGTCGGCACCGCGTCCGGCGATCTGCGGGTGAGCGGCGCGAACGGCGACATCAGCATCGAGCGCGCCGAGGGCTCGGTCGCCGCCACCACCGCGCACGGCACCCTGCGTGTGGCCGAAGTCGCCCGCGGGACAGTGCAGTTGGAGACCAGCTACGGGGCCATCGACATCGGCATCCGCGAGGGCACGGCCGCCTGGCTCGACGTCAGCTCCGGCCGCGGACAGGTGCGCAACACGCTCACCGCGTCCGAGACCCCGGAGAAGACCGAGGACACCGTCGAGGTCCGCGCCCGGACGCGGTGGGGCAACATCGACATCCGCCGATCCCGCGCCTGAGCGCTCACCGCCTCCGGCCGCCCTTCGCCAGTCACCCCACACCAGCACGCACGCCACGCACGGCACGCACTCACTCACACCGCCACTGCGTTCCGACCCTCGACCGGGAGGACCCCATGCCTTCATCTGTCATGCACACGACCAGTCAAAGTGATGGCCACGCGTCGCCCGCAGCCGTCTCCGCCGTCGCCCTGCGCAAGTCGTACGGCGAAAAGGTCGTCCTCGACGGGATCGATCTGCACATCCCGGCCGGCACTGTGTTCGCCCTGCTCGGCCCGAACGGCGCAGGCAAGACAACCGCCGTGAAGATCCTCTCGACCCTCATCAGGGCGGACGGCGGTCAGGCCCAGGTGGCGGGCCACGACGTCGCCGCCGACCCGCAGTCCGTGCGTACCGCGATCGGCGTCACCGGCCAGTTCTCCGCGGTCGACGGCCTGATCACCGGCGAGGAGAACATGCTCCTCATGGCGGACCTGCACCACCTCTCCAAGTCCGAAGGGCGCCGGACAGCAGCCGAGTTGCTGGAACGCTTCGACCTCACCGAGGCCGCCAAGAAGCCCGCATCCACCTACTCCGGCGGCATGAAGCGCCGCCTGGACATCGCGATGACGCTGGTCGGAGCCCCGCGGATCATCTTCCTGGACGAACCGACCACAGGCCTCGACCCCCGCAGCCGCCACAACATGTGGGGCATCATCCGCGAACTGGTCTCCGACGGCGTCACGGTCTTCCTCACCACGCAGTACCTGGAAGAGGCGGACGAACTGGCCGACCGCATCGCGGTACTGAACGACGGCAAGATCGCAGCCGAAGGAACAGCGGAAGAACTGAAGCGCCTGATCCCCGGCGGACACATCCGCCTCCGCTTCACCGACCCGGCGGCGTACCAGTCAGCCGCATCTGCCCTGCGCGAGGTCACCAGGGACGACGAGGCCCTGTCCCTGCAGATCCCCAGCGACGGCACCCAGCGCGAACTGCGCGCCATCCTCGACTGGCTGGACTCCGCCGACATCGAGGCGGACGAACTGACCGTGCACACCCCCGACCTGGACGACGTCTTCTTCGCCCTGACAGGCCCGGCCGGCATCCCCAACCAGACCAAGGAGAACGTCCGATGACCTCCCTCTCCCTCGCGGTCCGCGACTCCTCCACGATGCTGCGCCGCAACCTCCTGCACGCCCGGCGCTACCCGTCCCTCACCCTCAACCTGCTGCTCACACCGATCATGCTGCTGCTGCTCTTCGTCTACCTTTTCGGCGACGTGATGAGCGCGGGCATCGGCGGCGGCGGTGGGGCGGACCGGTCCGAGTACATCGCCTACATCGTCCCGGGCATCCTGCTGATGACGATCGGCGGCACCACGGTCGGCACAGCGGTGTCCGTCTCCACCGACATGTCCGAGGGCATCATCGCCCGCTTCCGCACCATGGCCATCCACCGCGGCTCGGTGATCATCGGACACGTCATCGGCAGCGTGCTCCAGTCGGTCATGAGCGTGGTCTTCGTGGGCGCGGTCGGCGTGGCCATCGGCTTCCGCTCCACGGACGCCACGGTCCTGGAATGGCTCGCGGCGTTCGGACTCCTCGCGCTCTTCGCGATGTCGCTCACCTGGGTCGCGGTCGGCATGGGGCTGGTCAGCCCGAACGCCGAGGCGGCCAGCAACAACGCGATGCCGCTGATCCTGCTGCCGCTCTTCTCCAGCGCCTTCGTCCCGGTCGACGCGATGCCGGGCTGGTTCCAGCCGATCGCCGAGTACCAGCCCTTCACCCCGGCCATCGAAACCCTGCGCGGCCTGCTGCTCGGCACCGAGATCGGCAACAACGGCTGGCTCACGCTCGCTTGGTCCGTGGCACTCACGGCCCTCGGCTACTACTGGTCAAAGGCAGTCTTCAACCGCGACCCGAAGTAACCAACCCCTCCACGAAACACAGAAGCCCCAGGCCACGGCAGTGCGCCCTGGGGCTTGGTCGTGCCCGTACCCGTGCCCGTGCCCGTGCCCCGACCTCAAGCCGTCAACTGCAGCCGCCGCACTGGCAAGGACCACCGCTCTGGCAACCGCACTGACAGCCCGGACCGCACGCGCAGTCCTTCCGGCATTCCGCAGGCATCGGCTTGGTCGTCATCGAATCAGCCTCCCGGTCTCGTGGCGTCCTGAGCGTCCGACTCAACAGATACCCCGCCCTGAACGAGGACATGGGCACTTCACAACCAGCGACTGCCGACCGCGCCCGCGTGCGCCGTCATCCGTCCAGCGCCCAGGCGCGCAGCATTGCCCAGCGACGGTGACGTTCCTGAGTGATCTTCGTTGTCAGCCCATGAAGAAGATCACCAAGATCGCCGGCCTCGCCCTCGGCACCATCGCCCTGGCCACCCCCGCCCACGCCGACAACGACAGCAACTTCGGCGGCGGCATGAACGCCGCGAACAACTGGAACTTCACCGCGGCGGCCGTGTGCCTGCAAGAGGTCGCCGTCGTCCCGGTGCTCGGCGACTGGGTGGGCGATCACAAGAACAACTGCTCCAACGGCAACGTCATCGATCACGCAGAAAGCGCCTTGCCGCCCCTCCGCTGACCGCCCACTCACTGGCCCCGCACCGACAGGTGCGGGGCGTTCTTCCTGTCGGGGGCCTCCCCCCTTGGCGCGCAGGACTCCACGAAGAACATTGCGTTCCGCCCCGCCGCATCCCGGCATGAAAAAACCCCAGGTCACGGCGAGTGAGTCCTGGGGTTAATCCGAGCCGCCTTCGGGATTCGAACCCGAGACCTACGCATTACGAGTGCGTTGCTCTGGCCATCTGAGCTAAGGCGGCACGCGTCCCGCACCTATGGTGCGATCAGCAGCGACGCCAAGTCTACACAGTTTCCGGGGGTGCTCCGTACACCCCCGGCTGACGCGGGCTCCTCGACCGCATCACCCCTGTGAGCAGCGCTTTCCGTCCTCCGGGGCCTTGCCGTCCAGCAAGTACTCGTTGATCGCCGAGTCCACGCACTTGCTGCCGCGTCCGTACGCCGTGTGCCCGTCTCCCTCGTACGTGAGCAGCTTGCCCGAGGAGAGCTGGTCGGCCAGGGCCTCGGCCCAGCGGTAGGGGGTCGCCGGGTCGCGGGTGGTGCCGACCACGACGATCGGGGCCGCGCCCTCCGCCTCGATGCGGTGCGACTCCCCCGTCGCCTTCACCGGCCAGTACGCGCAGTTCAGCGAGGCCCAGGCCAGGCCCTCGCCGAAGACCGGGGAGGCCTCCTCGAAGTCCGGGAGCGACTTCTTCACCTCGTCCGCCGTGCCGAAGGCCGGGGGCAGGTCGAGGCAGTTCACGGCGGCGTTGGCGAACATGAGGTTCGCGTACGTTCCGTCGCCGTCGCGCTCGTAGTAGCTGTCCGAGAGCGAGAGCAGGCCCGCGCCGTCCTTTTCCTTGATCGCGGCGGCCAGCGCCGTGCGCAGCTGGGGCCAGGCGGCCTCGTCGTACATCGCCGCGATCACGCCCGTCGTGGCGAGCGCCTCGCCGAGCTTGCGGCCGTCGGAGTCGCCCGTGGGGATCGGCGTGCGGTCCAGGTCGTCGAAGAGGGACTTGAGGCGCTTGCCCGCGTCCTCCTCGCTCTTCGTCCCGAGCGGGCAGTCCGACTGCCCCACGCAGTCCTTGGCGAACGACTGGAACGCCGTCTCGAAGCCCGCCGTCTGATCCCGGTTCATACGGCGGGCCGGCAGCGAGGGGTCCATCGCTCCGTCCAGGACGAGGCGCCCGACGCGGTCGGGGTAGAGCCCGGCGTACGTCGCTCCCAGGAACGTGCCGTACGAAGCGCCCACGTAGCTCAGCTTCTCGTCGCCGAGCGCCGCGCGCAGGATGTCCATGTCGCGGGCCGCCTCGACCGTGGAGACATGCGGCAGGATCTCACCGGATTGCTTCTCGCAGCCCGCCGCGAACTTCTTGAAGGAGTCCGACAGTTCGGCGGTCTCGCGCTCGTCGTCCGGTGTGATGTCCGTCTGCGTGTACGCGTCCATCTGCTTGCCGTTGAGGCAGGTGACGGGCTCGCTGCGGGCCACGCCGCGTGGGTCGACCGCGGCCATGTCGTACTGGGCGCGGACCTCTTCGGGGTAACCGAGTGCCGCGTACGTCTGGAGGTAGCCGATCGCCGAGCCGCCGGGGCCGCCCGGGTTGACCAGGAGCGAGCCCAGGCGCTTGCCGGGGCCTGTTGCCTTCTTCCGGGAGACGGCGAGCTTGATGGCCTCGCCGTCCGGCTTGGCGTAGTCCAGCGGCGCCTTCATCGTGGAGCACTCGAAGCCGGGGACGCCGCACTCGCGCCAGTTCAGCTTCTGTCCGTAGTACGGAGACAGCCCTTCCGGAGTGGCGCGGGGCAGCGCGGCCATGGACGCGTCCGCCGTCGAGCTCCCGGCCGAGCAGCCGGAGATGAGCAGTCCGGCGGCCAGGAACACGGTCGCGGGGGTGCGGAGTCCTCTGATGCGCATCACGCGAGCGTAACGCTATGAGTTGGACTGGTGACGCAAAGTGCCCGTATGGGTGACTCCGTCAATCCTCGGACCCTCGTCCACCCCTCGGCCGGTCGCCGGGCATCCGTCTGCCCCTTGGTCAGTCGCCGGGCAGCCGTCCACCCCTTGGCCAGTCGCCGGGCATCCGTCTGCCCGTTGGTCAGTCGTAGGGCATCCGCCCCCCGCCCCTCGGCCGACCCCACCGCTCCCGGTGCCAACCGGCCTAGCCCGCCCGCAACGCCACCGCCATCGCCTCCACCGCGAGCAGCGGCGCCACATTGCGGTCGAGTGCGGTGCGGCAGGCGCCGATCGCCTCGATGCGGCGCAGCGTGGACTCCGGCGATGTGCCGCGCGCCAGGCGCTCCAGCATGTCGAGCACCTCCGTGTTGGCCAGCGCCACGCGGGAGCCGAGCTGCAGGGTGAGCACGTCCCGATAGACGCCGGTCAGCTCGATGAGTGCGAGGTCGAGGCTGTCGCGCTGCGTACGGGTCTTGCGGCGCTTCTGCCGGTCCTCCAGTTCCTTCATGATGCCCGCCGTGCCGCGCGGCATCCGGCCGCCCTTCTCCGCGCCGAGCGCCGCCTTCAGGTCGTCGGTCTCCTTGACGTCGACCTCCTCGGCGACCTGCTTCGCGTCGTCGCCGGCCGTGTCGATCAACTCCTGCGCGGCCTTGAGGCAGCCACCGATGTCCTCCACCCGCAGGGGCAGCTTGAGCACGGCGGCACGGCGCTCGCGCGCCCGCGGGTCGGTCGCGAGGCGGCGGGCGCGGCCGATGTGCCCCTGGGTGGCGCGCGCGGCGGCAGCGGCGACGTCCGGCTCGATGCCGTCGCGCCGGATGAGCACGTCCGCGACGGCGTCCACCGGAGGCGTACGCAGCGTCAGATGGCGGCAGCGGGAGCGGATGGTGGGCAGCACGTCCTCCAGCGAGGGCGCGCAGAGCAGCCATACGGTGCGCGGGGCGGGCTCCTCCACTGCCTTCAGCAGGACGTTGCCCGCGCCCTCGGTGAGGCGGTCGGCGTCCTCCAGGACGATGACCTGCCAGCGGCCGCCCGCGGGCGACATCTGGGCCCGCCTGACCAGCTCGCGGGTCTCCTTGACGCCGATGGACAGCAGGTCCGTACGCACCACTTCGACGTCGGCGTGCGTGCCGACCAGGCTCGTGTGGCACCCGTCGCAGAAGCCGCAGCCGGGGGCGCCGCCGAGCGCGCGGTCCGGGCTGGTGCACTGGAGCGCGGCGCCGAAGGCGCGGGCAGCGGTGGACCGCCCGGAGCCGGGCGGTCCCGTGAACAGCCAGGCGTGCGTCATCTTCGACGCCTCGGGCCGCGGAGCGCCCGTGGCCACGGCGGTGACCAGCGTGTCGGCGTCCCGAGCGGCGGCACCGAGCTGCTCACTCACCCGATCCTGGCCCACCAGGTCGTCCCATACGGTCATCGGTCACCGCCTCCACCCTGCTTGCTCTTGGTCTTGGTCTTGCTCTTGCACTTGCTGTTGTACTTGCGCTCACGTCGCCGCGTCGCACCCCGCACCTCGCCGCGCCCCGTACCTCGCCGCACCCCGTACTCGCACGTCACGCTGTCGCATTCATTGTGGAGCACGCCACTGACAACGCAGGGCGCCCCGCAGGATGTCCTGCGGGGCGCCCGTGCGGCGTCGTACAGCGCGGGGCTCAGCGCGAAGCTCAGCGCCCGTTCCTGCCCCGGCCCCGGCCTCGGCCGCGGCCGCCCTCGTCGTCGTCCGGATCGCCCAGCAACTCATCGGCCAGCGAAGGCAGATCATCCAGCGGAGTCTCCTCCGCCCAGTCCGAGCGCGGCCGCTGCCGGGGAGTTCCCTGCTCGTCGACCTGGGGCAGCTCACGGGTCCGGTCGTTCCCGCCCCCGCCGTCGCCCCCGCCGTCCGGCGCGGGAGCAGGACGCTCGTCTCGGAAGTACCCCGGCGGCACCTTGTCCTCCCGTACGGAAGGCAGTACCGCGGTCTCGTCGGCGGCCCCCGGCACCGGCGGCTGCGGCAGCACCTCGGTCTCCTCCGAGGCGGACGTGTCCCGAACCGGCGGGAGCACCGCGGTCTCGTCGGCCGCACCCGGCGCCTGTGCACCGGGCTTCACCATGGGAGTGGGCACCGTCGTCTCGTTGTCCGGCACGGCATCCGAGGGGGACTCAGCCGGAACCGGAGCCGGAGCCGGCTTCGAACGGGACGCGGAAGGAGCCGGAGCAGCCGCCGTCGAAGAAGCAGAAGCAGTAGTAGCAGCCGAAGCGGCAGCCGCGGCCGCCGCCGAAGCCGCCGCCAGGCGCCGCGCCTCCTCGGCCCGCAGCAGGGCTTCCTCCGCCTTGCGCTGCTTCTCGACCCGACGCGCCTCCGCCTCGGCCCGAAGCCGCGCCTCTTCCTCCGCCTCCCGGCGGCGGCGCGCCTCCTCGGCTGCGCGCACCTTCTCCTCGGCGAGCAGTCGCGCCTGCTCCTCCTCGGCCCGGCGCTTGGCCTCCTCGGCGCGCTGCCTGGCCTCCTCGGCCTGGCGCTCGGCCTCGCGGCGCTGCGCCTCCTCCAGCTCGCGGCGCGCCCGCTCCTCCTCCTCGGCGCGGAGCTTGGCGAGCTGCTCCTGGCGCTCGCGCTCGATCCGCTCCTCCTCGGCCTTGCGCGCGGCTTCTTCCTCGGCCTTGCGGCGCGCCTCTTCCTCGGCCGCCTTGCGGGCCTCCTCCTGCGCCTTCACCTCGGCCTCGGAGAGCGGCAGCATCAGGTCGAGCCGGTGCCGGGCGACGGTCGTGACCGCCTCCGGCTCCTGAGCGGCGTCGATCACCAGATACCGGCCCGGGTCGGCCGCGGCGAGGGTCAGGAAACCGGACCGCACGCGCGTGTGGAACTCGGCGGGCTCCGACTCCAGACGGTCGGGCGCCTCGGTGAACCGCTCCCTGGCCGCCTCCGGAGAGACGTCGAGCAGCACCGTCAGATTCGGCACGAGCCCCGCCGTCGCCCAGCGCGAGATGCGGGCGATCTCGGTCGGGGACAGGTCGCGCCCCGCTCCCTGATACGCCACGGACGAGTCGATGTACCGGTCGGAGATGACGACCGCGCCCCGCTCGAGGGCGGGACGTACGACCGTGTCGACGTGCTCGGCGCGGTCGGCGGCGTACAGAAGTGCCTCGGCGCGGTGCGAGAGGCCTGCCGACGACACGTCGAGCAGGATCGAGCGCAGCCGCTTGCCGACCGGCGTGGCTCCGGGCTCGCGCGTCACGACGACCTCGTGGCCCTTGGCCCTGATCCACTCGGCGAGCGCCTCGGCCTGTGTGGACTTGCCCGCGCCGTCGCCGCCCTCCAGGGCGATGAAGAAGCCCGTGGCAGCGATCCCCTGCTCCGGGTCGTCGCCGCCGCGCAGCGCGTCCCGCAGGTCGTGCCGCAGCGGAACGCCCTGCCGGTCGTCGATCTTGGCGAGCACCAGCGCGGCCACCGGCAGGAGCAGCGCGCCCACCAGCATCAGCGTGAAGGCGGCGCCTCCGTGGTCGAACACGAACTTGCCGTTGACGAAGCGGTGCGGACCGATGGCCGCCGCGACCACGGGGGCGATGAGCGCGCCGAGTGCGACGAAGAGGCGTACGACCGCCTGGAGGTGTTCCGTCGTGCGCGCCCTGCGGTAGTCCTCGACCTCCTGGTCGAGCAGCGCGTGTCCGGTGTGCGCGGCGATGCCCGCGGCCACCCCGGTGAGCACCAGGAGCAGCAGCACGGTCGTCACGTCGGGCACGAGGCCCGCGGCGAGCAGCGCGACACCGGTGAGGGCGATCGCGAGCGCGAGCAGCCGGCGGCGCGGAAGCGTGGGCAGCAGGGACGGTGCGGTGCGGATGCCGACGACGGTGCCGCCGGTGAGCGCGAGGACGATCAGGCCGTACGTGACGGGCCCGCCGTCCAGGTCCTTGGCGTGCAGCACGGCTACGGCCACGGCGGCGGCGACGGCCCCGGCGATCGCGGCGCAGGCGGCGACGAGCAGCGGGATCGCGCCGGTGCGGCCCTTGTCGGTGCCGCTGCCGGTGCGCGGCCTGCGCAGTCCTTCGAGCGGGCTACGCGCGCGTGGCGTCTGCGTGGCGGGAAGTTCGAGGAAGTAGACGATCGACAGCGAGGCGGCGAAGAGGCCCGCGGCGACGAACGAGCCGAGCCCTGCCTGGTGCACCTCGAACCAGTCGAGCCCGGTGCCCAGGAGGTTCCCGATCAGCGTGACGAAGACGAGCGCGGCGGCCGCGAGGGGCAGCGCCACGAATCCCGTACGCAGCGACAGGCGCCGCAGTGCGTCCATGTGGTCCGGCAGCGGCCGCACCGTCGCGCCCTCCAGGGGCGGTGCGGGCAGCAGCGCGGGCGCCGCGCTCTCCCGGCAGACCGTCCAGAAGCGCTCGGCGACGCCGATCACGAAGGCGGTGACGAGCAGCATCGCCAGCGCGTTGTCCTGGGTCCAGTCGATCCACAGCGGGGCGACGATCAGGAGCCCGGCCCGCAGACCGTCCGCCACGAGCATCGTCCAGCGCCGGTCGAGCGGCCCGTCCGGTGAGGTGATCGAACTCAGCGGCCCCAGAAGCACCGCCCCGAAGAGCAGCGTCGCGAGAACGCGTGCCCCGAAGACGGCGGTGACCGCGAACGCGACTCCTCGATAGCCGCCCCCGAACGCCCCCTCGGCGATGGCCGCCTGCAGCGCGAGCACCACAAGGACAAGGAGGGCGAGGGCATCGCCGACACCACCGACGAGCTGAGCGCTCCAGAGGCGCTTCAGCTGCGGCACGCGCAGCAAGGCGCGGACAGCACGCTCTCGGGAATCTGCGACCAGGGCGTCGTCGGGGGCCGGGTTTCCGACCGTTGGCTGCTCGGCACGCGTCATCCGTCCAGCCTATCCGGCCGGTGTGACACACCGAAGGGGCGCCCGAACAAACAGGCGCCCCTTCAGTTCACACATTCACAGCGCCGTCACCTGGTGACGTACGCGGCTGCCTACTCGGAGTCGGACGCCTGCGCGGCGGAAGCCGCGGTCTTCTTGGCGGCCGCAGTCTTCGTAGTGGTCTTCTTCGCGGTCGTCGTCTTCTTGGCGGCCGTTTTCTTCGCAGCCGTCTTCTTGGCGGCGGTCTTCTTGGCCGGGGCCTTCTTCGCCGCCTTCTTGGCGGTCTTCTTGGCCGGACCCTTCGCCCGCTTCTCCTCGAGCAGTTCGTAGCCACGCTCGGGGGTGATGTCCTCGACGCTGTCGGCGGCCCGCAGCGTCGCGTTCGTCTCGCCGTCCGTGACGTACGCCCCGAAACGGCCGTCCTTGACGACGACCGGCTTTCCGCTGACCGGGTCCTCGCCGAGCTCCTTCAGCGGCGGCTTGGCGGCGGCCCGCCCGCGCTGCTTGGGCTGGGCGTAGATCGCGAGGGCCTCGTCCAGCGTGATGTTGAAGAGCTGCTCCTCGGTCTCCAGGGAGCGCGAGTCCGTGCCCTTCTTCAGGTACGGGCCGTAGCGGCCGTTCTGCGCGGTGATCTCGACACCCTCGGCGTCGGCGCCCACCACGCGCGGCAGGGACATCAGCTTCAGGGCGTCCGCGAGCGTCACCGTGTCGAGTGACATGGACTTGAAGAGCGAGGCCGTCCGCGGCTTGACCGCGTTCTTGCCGGTCTTCGGGGTGCCCTCGGGGAGCACCTCGGTGACGTACGGGCCGTAACGGCCGTCCCTGGCGATGATCTCGTGACCCGAATTGGGGTCGGTGCCGAGCGCGAAGTCACCGCTCGGCTTGGCGAGCAGCTCCTCGGCGTACTCGACGGTCAGCTCGTCCGGCGGCATGTCGTCGGGCACGTCGGCGCGCTGATGGCCTTCCGCGTCCTTCTCACCGCGCTCGATGTACGGGCCGTAGCGGCCGACCCGCAGCACGATGCCCTCGCCGACGGGGAAGGAGGAGATCTCCCGGGCGTCGATCGCGCCCAGGTCGGTCACCAGCTCCTTGAGCCCGCCGAGGTGGTCGCCGTCGCCGTTGCCCGCGCTGGACGCGGCACCCGCGTCGTCGCCCTCGCCGAAGTAGAAGCGCCGCAGCCACGGCACGGCCTGCGCCTCGCCCCGCGCGATGCGGTCGAGGTCGTCCTCCATGCGTGCGGTGAAGTCGTAGTCGACGAGCCGCCCGAAGTGCTTCTCCAGGAGGTTGACCACGGCGAAGGACAAGAAGGAGGGCACAAGTGCCGTGCCCTTCTTGAAGACGTAGCCGCGGTCGAGGATCGTGCCGATGATCGACGCGTACGTCGACGGGCGGCCGATCTCGCGCTCTTCGAGCTCCTTGACCAGCGAGGCCTCGGTGTAGCGGGCCGGCGGCTTGGTCGCGTGGCCGTCGACCGAGATCTCGTCGGCGGAGAGCGCGTCGCCCTCGCTGACCTGCGGGAGCCTGCGCTCGCGGTCGTCGAGCTCGGCGTTCGGGTCGTCCGCGCCCTCTACGTAGGCCTTCATGAAGCCGTGGAAGGTGATGGTCTTGCCGGACGCGTTGAACTCGGCGTCGCGGCCGTCGGCGGCCGTGCCGCCGATCTTGACCGTGACGGAGTTGCCGACCGCGTCCTTCATCTGGGAGGCGACGGTCCGCTTCCAGATCAGCTCGTAGAGCCGGAACTGGTCGCCGGTGAGGCCGGTCTCGGCGGGCGTGCGGAAACGATCACCCGAAGGACGGATCGCCTCGTGCGCCTCCTGCGCGTTCTTGACCTTCCCGGCGTACGTGCGGGGCTTGTCCGGCAGGTAGTCGCTGCCGTACAGCTGCGTGACCTGGGCGCGAGCGGCGGTGATCGCCGTGTCGGACAGCGTCGTGGAGTCCGTACGCATGTAGGTGATGAAGCCGTTCTCGTACAGCTTCTGGGCCACCTGCATCGTGGCCTTCGCGCCGAAGCCCAGCTTGCGGCTGGCCTCCTGCTGCATCGTCGTCGTACGGAACGGCGCGTACGGAGAGCGGCGGTAGGGCTTGGACTCGACGGAGCGGACCGCGAACCGGGTGTTCTCCAGGGCCGCGGCGAGCGAGCGTGCGTTCGCCTCGTCCAGGTGCAGCGTGTCGGACTTGAGCTGCCCGATCGAGCTGAAGTCGCGGCCCTGCGCGATGCGCTTGCCGTCGACCGTGGTGAGGCGGGCGACCAGCTGCGAGGGGTCGGACGCGTCGCCGGTGCGGCCGGTGCCGAAGGTGCCCGTCAGGTCCCAGTACTCGGCGGAGCGGAAGGCGATGCGCTCGCGCTCACGCTCGACGACGAGGCGGGTCGCCACGGACTGGACGCGGCCGGCCGACAGGCGCGGCATGACCTTCTTCCACAGGACCGGCGAGACCTCGTAGCCGTAGAGACGGTCGAGGATGCGGCGGGTCTCCTGGGCGTCGACCATGCGCTTGTTGAGGTCGCGGGGGCTTGCGACGGCCTCCTGGATAGCGGCCTTGGTGATCTCGTGGAACACCATCCGCTTGACCGGGACCTTGGGCTTCAGGACCTCGAGGAGGTGCCACGCGATGGCTTCGCCCTCGCGGTCCTCATCGGTGGCGAGGAAGAGTTCGTCGGAGTCCTTCAGCAGGTCCTTGAGCTTCTTGACCTGCGCCTTCTTGTCCGCGTTCACGACATAGATGGGCTCGAAGTCGTTCTCGACGTCCACGCCGAGACGGCGCACCTCGCCGGTGTACTTGTCGGGTACCTCCGCGGCGCCGTTGGGGAGGTCGCGGATGTGCCCGACGCTCGCCTCGACTACGTAGCCGGGGCCGAGGTAACCCTTGATCGTCTTCGCCTTGGCAGGCGACTCGACGATGACGAGTCGGCGGCCGCCCTTTGCGGTCTCGCTGGTCGGGGACAACTTCGCTCTTCTCTCCGGTCGGTACTCGGTGGCCGTGCCGCGTGGCCTCGTGGCCCTGCCGCATGGCCTCGCTCGGTGCGCTTGCGTTGCGCTGACGCTGCGGAGTGTGACGGTACATCCCGCCCCCGTGTCAAACGGGAAAAGCCCGCAACGGCCACTCGAACGGTAACCCGACTACCGCCATTCCTGCCGCCCGGAGTGGCGACCTGCCCTTTCACCACCGGCTTCACCACCGGCTCGGCACCGGCGCCGGGCCTACGGCCCGTACGCGCCCCGCGGCCACCGGCCGCCTCCCGTCACAACCGAGTGAAACACCACACTCCGAGCACCAGTGCGCCCGATCCGGCGAGCGCCGCGAGTGTCGCGGATGCGACAGGGTTCACACCGTGGGCGACCGGCGAGCGGTGCGCCACGCGTGCCCCGGTCCACAGCAGCAGCCCCGCTCCGAACAGCGCGAATACCGATCCCGCGAAGATCGCTGGTCCGCTCTCCATGGCATTGCCTCCCCGTACTGAGTTCCCGGCTTGGGAAACTTGCACGCCCGGGAAGCCGGGGCGCGAACCCCGGGTGAACGGAGAGCGCCCGGCCGAAATCACCGGCCGGCGCCGGGTCCGACTCGACCGGATCCGGTCGCCTCGGAACGGGTCCGCACAGTCCACCTTCTCGATGTACGGCCGGCGGTCGCCGACGCCCATCCATCCCACCCACAACGGGGGACCGGTGTCCGCGAAACGTACGAGACACGCCGTACGCGTACCGCCAACGGCCCGGCGGCACGCCTCACGGCGTCTCTAGGACGCGACCGGCTCCAGGAAGCCCTGCTCGACGAGGAGCCGGATCTGGGCGGGCGTGCGGTCCCGCAGCAATACGGGGTCCTCCCCCACCAGTTGGGCGATCGCGTCGAGGATCCGCCCGGCGCTCAGCGTCCCGTCGCACACACCGGCGAAGCCCGCGCCCACCGTGTCCACCTTGGTGGCCCGCCGCATCCCGCGCTGCTGGCGCAGCACGACGTGCTCCGGGTCCTCGGCGCCGGGCAGCCCGACCTGCTCCTGCACGACCCCGTCCGCGAGCTTGAAGTGCCCCGCGAGCAGCGCGGCGTCGTCGTGCGTCCGCAGGAAGTCCTGCCGCGCGAAGTGTTCCCGCACGGTCTCGCCCAGCGGCTGCTCGACGGGGTGCGGCCACTCCTCCACGGTCACGGACGGCTCGGCGGCACCAGATGCGGAGCCGGATGCGGAACCAGCCTTGCGGAGTGTGATCCAGCCGAAGCCGACCGCGCGCGTCTTGCGGGCCTCGAACTCGTCGAGCCACGCGTCGTACCGCGCCGCGTACGCCTCCGGATCCTCCCGGTGGTCCCCGGCGTCCCGCAGCCACAGCTCGGCGTACTGCGTGATGTCCTGCACCTCGCGCTGCACGATCCACGCGTCGCACCCGCGCGGCACCCAGGAACGGAGCCGCTCGGTCCACTCCTCGCCGTCCACGTGCTGCCAGTTGGCGAGGAAGTGCGCGTACCCCCCTTCGTTCAACCGCTCCCCTGCCTGCTGAACGAGCGACCGGCACAGATCGTCCCCGCCCATCCCGCCGTCGCGGTAGGTGAGCCGCGCCCCGGGAGAGATCACGAAGGGCGGGTTGGACACGATCAGGTCGTACGTCTCCTCGCCCACGGGTTCGAAGAGGGAACCTTCCCGCAGGTCCGCCTCCGGTGCGCCGGAAAGCGCCAGGGTGAGTCGCGTGACGTGCAGCGCCCGGGGGTTGAGGTCGGTCGCGGTCACCCGGGTCGCGTGCTGCGCGGCGTGCAGCGCCTGGATCCCGGAGCCGGTGCCGAGGTCGAGAGCGCTGGCCACGGGCGTACGCACCGTGAGTCCGGCGAGCGTCGTCGAGGCCCCGCCGACACCGAGTACGACCCCTTCGTCATGGCTGCCGATGCCGCCGGCGCCGCCGACCGCGCACCCCAGGTCCGAGACGATGAACCAGTCCTCGCCGCTCGGCCCGCCGTAGGGCCGCACGTCCACGGTCGCCTTCAGCGCACCCTCGCCGTCCGCGGCGGAGAGCCAACCGCTCTCCAGTAGAGGGCCGACCGGCAGAACGGCCGCCACGCGCGCGTGCGACACGGAACGCTGCAACAGGAAGAGGCGTACGAGCGTCTCCAGCGGCCCTTCGCCGCGGGTGGCCCGCAGCGCGGGCACGGTCTCGCTGCGCGCGAGCGCCGTGTAGGCAGGCGCCCCGAGCAGCTCGAGCAGCCCGTCAGCGGTGAAGTCGGCCGCCAGCAGGGCTTCTCGCAACTGGGCACAGACGTCGGCACGATCGGACGAGGGCAGGGGGGCGCTAGCAATACTCACCCCTTCATTGTGACCCGATACGGCCGCTCCAGCCGTCCCCCGCTGTGGGCAGGCGTTCCGCAGGGACACCCCGGCTGCCGTCCCGGCTGTGCCTCACTGCTGGACGCAACGCTGCCCCGGAGCCGGGGGGGTAGTCCCCCCGGCTCCGGGGCAGCGAGGTAAAGCGGAGGGGCAACCCCTAGGCGGCGGAAGGCGTGGCGCTAGCCGACTTGCAGCTGTCCTGCTTGCTCATCGCCTTGCCCACCTCACCCTCCTGAAGCTTCTCGAGCGCCTCGTTACCGCTCTTGCTGAGCTTGTCCAGCTCGCCCGCGACAGACTTGAGGCCGTCCGCGAAGTCCGCCTGGTTCTTGGTGTCCAGGCCGTCGACCTTCTTCTTCAGGTCGCCGTACGACTTGGAGATGGCGTTCAGTTCCTTGACCGCGTCGTCGGTCTTCTTCTGACCGCCGTCGACCGGCGGGGCGCCCGCGTCCTTCACCGCGGTGCCCATCGCCTTGTAGGCGTCGGACATGTCCTGGAACGCCTTGGAGTCGGTCTTCTGGACGTCCTCCGGCGAGCTGTTGTCCGAGGTCTCCTTCTGGATCGCGGCGTTGGCGGCGGCGATCTTCTTCGACTGCGGCTGGACCGAGTCACAGACGTCCTTGGCCCAGGAGTCCAGCTTCTCGTTGCCGTCGTCGCTGCAGCCCGACAGCGCCAGTACCAGTACCGCACCGCCGGACAGTGCGGCTGCAAGCTTCTTGTTCACCGGATTGGTCCCTTCCATGGCTCTCGGCCCCGGAACTTACACGCCAACTGGGCTACAACCGCATGCCGGGGGTCCGGTACCACCCCTATTGAAGCCATTTGCACCAAGCAGAGAGTGCGAGAGAAGGCTCACGAGAGATTCGCCGGGCGCACGAAGGGCGGACGCCGCGTCAAAACGCGCCGCCCGCCCCTGTGTTGGGCAGAGTCTGACCCGGTGTTACGAAACCACGGCCGGGTCAGCCGAGTTGCCTACTCGCTCCGCACCACCTTCCTCCTGGTCGCCCACGGCGATGCCTCGCCTCTTGGAGATGTACACCGCGCCGATGATGACCAGGATCGAGAGCACCGCGATCAGTGCCCGGATCCCCGCGCTCGCGTCATCCCCGTAGCTGAACTGGACGACCGCGGGCGCGATGAGCAGCGCCACCAGGTTCATCACCTTCAGGAGCGGGTTGATCGCCGGGCCCGCGGTGTCCTTGAACGGGTCACCGACGGTGTCGCCGATCACCACCGCGGCGTGGGCCTCACTGCCCTTGCCGCCGTGGTGGCCGTCCTCGACGAGCTTCTTCGCGTTGTCCCAGGCGCCGCCGGAGTTGGCGAGGAAGACCGCCATCAGCGTGCCCGTGCCGATCGCGCCCGCCAGGAACGAGCCGAGTGCGCCGACGCCGAGCGAGAAGCCGACCGCGATCGGCGTGAGCACGGCGAGCAGACCTGGCGTGGCCAGCTCGCGCAGCGCGTCCTTGGTGCAGATGTCGACGACGCGCCCGTACTCCGGTTCCTCGGAGTAGTCCATGATCCCGGGGTGCTCGCGGAACTGCCGCCGCACCTCGTAGACCACCGCTCCGGCCGACCGCGACACCGCGTTGATCGCAAGCCCCGAGAAGAGGAAGACGACCGCGGCGCCGAGGATCAGGCCGACCAGGTTGTTGGGCTGCGAGATGTCCATCACGAGGTTCATCGGAGCCCCGTCGCCCATTTTCTCGCCGACGTCCTTGGCCGCGGTCGCGATGGCGTCGCGATACGAGCCGAAGAGCGCCGCGGCCGCGAGTACGGCCGTGGCGATGGCGATGCCCTTGGTGATGGCCTTGGTGGTGTTGCCGACGGCGTCCAGGTCGGTGAGCACCTGCGCGCCCGCGCCCTCGACGTCACCGGACATCTCGGCGATGCCCTGCGCGTTGTCGGAGACCGGGCCGAAGGTGTCCATGGCGACGATCACGCCGACCGTGGTGAGCAGGCCGGTTCCGGCGAGCGCCACCGCGAACAGGGCGAGCATGATCGACGTACCGCCGAGCAGGAACGCCCCGTACACGCCGAGCCCGATCAGGAGCGCGGTGTAGACGGCGGATTCGAGCCCGATCGAGATTCCGGCCAGGACGACGGTGGCCGGGCCGGTGAGCGACGTCTTGCCGATGTCCTGCACCGGACGCCGGGTGGTCTCCGTGAAGTACCCGGTGAGCTGCTGGATCAGCGCGGCCATGACGATGCCGATCGCGACGGCGACGACCGCGAGAACCCGCGGATCGCCGCCGTGACCCGCGATCGCCGTGTCCGTGACGCCGTCCAGGTCGGCGTACGACGACGGCAGGTAGACGAAGACCGCCACCGCGACGAGCACCAGCGAGATGATCGCGGAGATGAAGAATCCGCGGTTGATGGCGGTCATGCCGCTCCGGTCGGAGCGCCGTGGGGCCACCGCGAAGATGCCGATCATCGCCGTCACGACGCCGATCGCCGGGACGATCAGCGGGAAGGCGAGTCCGGAGTCCCCGAACGCGACCTTGCCGAGGATCAGCGCGGCGACCAGGGTCACGGCGTAGGACTCGAAGAGGTCGGCGGCCATGCCCGCGCAGTCGCCGACGTTGTCGCCCACGTTGTCGGCGATGGTCGCGGCATTCCTCGGGTCGTCCTCCGGAATGCCCTTCTCGACCTTCCCGACCAGGTCGGCGCCGACGTCGGCGGCCTTGGTGAAGATGCCACCGCCCACACGCATGAACATCGCGATCAGCGCCGCCCCGAGGCCGAAGCCCTCGAGGACCTTCGGCGCGTCGGCCGCGTAGACCAGCACCACACTGGAGGCGCCCAGAAGGCCCAACCCCACCGTGAACATGCCGACAACGCCGCCCGTGCGGAAAGCGATCTTCATGGCCTTGTGCGAAACGGCGGTGAGATCCTTTTCGGGTTCACCTTCCGCCGGAGTGGCCTCTCGTGCGGCTGCCGCCACACGAACATTGCTGCGTACGGCGAGCCACATGCCGATATAGCCGGTGGTCGCCGAGAACACCGCACCGATCAAGAAGAAGATCGATCGGCCGGCACGCTGATTCCAGTCGTCTGCGGGCAGCAGCAGGAGCAGGAAGAACACCACGACGGCGAAAACACCGAGAGTGCGCAACTGCCTGCCGAGGTAGGCATTGGCGCCCTCCTGGATCGCTTTGGCGATCTTCTTCATGCTGTCGGTGCCCTCGTCGGCCGCGAGCACCTGGCGTACGAGCACCCAGGCGACCGCGAGAGCCGCGATCGCGACGGCCGCGATGACCATCACGATGAGGCGGTTGTCGTCGGTCAGTACTGCGGCTGCGAAGGTTGTGGGCTGGTCAAACTGATGAGGGGTAGAAAGCCCCGCCATTCGTCCTCCTTGACGCCTGGGGTGAGCTCAAGATGTGGACGGATTGTAGGGAGCGGAACCTGATCAAAACAGAGCGCCGCAAACGGAATTGGCTCGAGATTGCTTCCCAGCAAATGATCGCGACCGCAGAATGACCCCGAAAGCGGTAATGCCCCAAAACCGTTGACGGTGGTCGGCGGTCCCGAGGCAATTGACTGGGGCAATGATCCACAAAAGATCCACAAAGAAAAAAGGCCCTGCTCCCGGTTCGGGAGCAAGACCTTGGTACGGCGGTTGCCTCAGCCGCATCTCTACTGCGGGTGCCTCAGCCGCGACGCTACGGCGGTTGCCTCAGCCGTGTCGCGAAGAGGGTGCTACGCGGGTCAGAGAAGCGGCGCCGGGGTCGTCGGCCACGTCATGCGGATGAGACCGCCGCCCTCGCCCGCGGTGACCTCCACGTCGTCCACGAGCCCGCTGATGACGGCGAGACCCATCTCGTCCTCACCCTCGGCGTCCAGATCGTCGCCCGCACCGGGCCCCGAGCCGGATGCCCGGTCACCAGGAGTCGCGTGAGGGGCGTCGTCACCGACCTCGATGGAGAACTGCTTCTCGTCCTCGATCAGGGCGACCCGCACCGGCGTCGCGACACCGTTGCTCTGATGCAGGCCCACGGCGCGTGTGCAGGCCTCGCCGACCGCGAGTCTGACCTCGTCGAGAACGGCCTCGTCCACTCCGGCCCTGCGCGCGACCGCCGCCGCCACGAGCCGGGCGGTCCTGACGTGCTCGGGCAGCGCGCTGAAGCGGAGTTCAACGGTGGCCATGTATCCCCCTCGGACATACGCGCGTGCTGTCAGGGGGCCGGGCCGAGGGCCCGGTCCCCTGCTGTTCTGCCACCCCCGGGCCGGACAAGCAGCCGACCCGGGGCATCCGGCTCTCAGTCGGTGGCCGCGACCGCTTCCTCGACCGAGGTGTGAATGGGGAACACCTTGGTCAGGCCGGTGATGCGGAAGATCTTCAAAATGCGCTCCTGGTTGCAGACCAGGCGCAGCGAGCCCTCATGGGCACGCACCCGCTTCAGGCCGCCGACCAGTACGCCGAGTCCGGTGGAGTCGAGGAAGTCCACGCCCTCCATGTCGACGACCAGGTGGAAACTGCCGTCGTTCACCAACTCGACCAACTGTTCGCGCAACTTGGGCGCGGTATAAACGTCGATTTCTCCACCGACCTCGACGACCGTACGATCGCCGACGGTACGGGTCGACAGGGACAGGTCCACGGATCCTCCAGCACCTTGCTATCGAGCGGTCATCCCTTGGGACACCTCGGCAGAGCCCCCAGGACGGATCGCCAGCCGCGATGGCATTCAATCACTTACCGGCAGGCGTGCACGACGCCTTGGGACCATTGTCCATCCCGCCAGTGACACACTCGGTGCCGATGGCCAACTTTTCTCCACCGGGAGGACCCTCCTCGGGCGCCCCGGTACGCACGTCTCCACGGGCGGTCCTGGACCGGCTGACCGCGGGGCCGAGCCGTGCTTCGCGCGTCACTCATACGGAGCACTTGCCCCCGCGCGAGGCCCGATATGCAGTCTGGCCTGATCGCATCCGTTCGGAGGTCGTCTCCGCGGTGCAATCGGCCGGGATCGAACACCCCTGGGCCCACCAGGCCCTCGCCGCCGAGCACGCCCTGGACGGCGAGTCGGTCATCGTCGCCACCGGCACCGCCTCGGGAAAGTCGCTGGCCTACCTCACCCCCGTCCTCTCGGCCCTCCTGGATGGCTCCGAGGCCCCGAACGGCCGCGGCGCGACCGCGCTGTACCTGGCCCCGACGAAGGCCCTGGCCGCCGACCAGCGCCGCGCGGTGCGCGAACTCGCGGCGCCCCTGGGCAACGCGATCCGCCCCGCCGTGTACGACGGCGACACCCCCGTAGAAGAACGCGAATGGGTGCGTCAGTACGCCAACTACGTCCTGACCAACCCCGACATGCTGCACCGCGGGATACTCCCGTCCCACCCGCGCTGGTCCTCCTTCCTGCGCGCCCTGCGCTATGTCGTCATCGACGAGTGCCACACCTACCGCGGCGTCTTCGGCTCCCACGTCGCCCAGGTCCTGCGCCGCCTGCGCCGCCTCTGCGCCCGCTACGGCTCCGACCCCGTCTTCCTCCTCGCCTCCGCCACCTCCGCCGAGCCTGCCGTCTCCGCGGAACGCCTCATCGGACTTCCCGTGAAGGAGGTCGCCGACGACGCCTCGCCCCGCGGCGACCTCGTCTTCGCCCTCTGGGAACCCCCGCTCACCGAACTCCACGGCGAGAAGGGCGCCCCCGTCCGCCGCACCGCCACCGCCGAGACGGCCGACCTGCTGACCGACCTGACCGTCCAGGGCGTGCGCTCGGTCGCCTTCGTACGCTCCCGGCGCGGCGCCGAGCTGATCGCGGTGATCGCCCAGGAACGCCTCGCCGAGGTCGACCGCTCCCTCGCCCGCCGCGTGGCCGCCTACCGCGGCGGATATCTCCCCGAGGAGCGCCGCGCCCTGGAGCGTGCCCTGCACTCCGGCGAACTCCTCGGCCTCGCGGCCACCACCGCCCTCGAACTCGGCGTCGACGTCTCCGGGTTGGACGCCGTGATCATCTCCGGCTATCCCGGGACCCGCGCCTCGCTCTGGCAGCAGGCGGGCCGTGCAGGGCGCTCGGGGCAGGGCGCGCTGGCCGTCCTGGTCGCCCGCGACGACCCGCTGGACACGTATCTCGTCCACCACCCCGAAGCGCTGTTCCAGCAGCCGGTGGAGTCGACCGTCCTGGACCCCGACAACCCGTACGTCCTCGCGCCCCACCTCTGCGCGGCCGCCGCGGAACTCCCGCTCACGGACGACGACCTGGCGCTCTTCGGCCCGGCCACCGAGGAGCTGCTCCCGCAGCTGGAGGCCGCGAAGCTGCTGCGCCGCCGCACGAAGGCCTGGCACTGGACCCGCAGGGAGCGGGCCGCCGACCTGACCGACATCCGAGGCGAGGGCGGCAAGCCCGTCCAGATCGTCGAGGAGGGCACGGGCAGGCTGCTCGGCACCGTCGACGCGTCCGCCGCGCACACCGCCGTCCACGAGGGCGCGGTCCACCTCCACCAAGGCCGTACGTATCTCGTGCGCCGACTGGACCTGGAGGACTCGGTCGCCTTGGTCGAGGAGGCCGGTCCGCCGTACTCGACGACCGCCCGTGACACCACGGCCATCTCCATCCTGGAGACGGACACCGAGATCCCCTGGGGCTCCGGACGCCTCTGCTACGGCTCCGTCGAAGTCACCAACCAGGTCGTGTCCTTCCTGCGCCGCAAGCTCATCACCGGCGAGGTCCTCGGCGAGACGAAGCTGGACCTGCCGCCCCGCACCCTGCGCACCCGCGCGGTCTGGTGGACGGTCACCGAGGACCAACTGGACGCCGCCCGAGTCAATCCGGAGATCCTCGGCGGCGCCCTGCACGCCGCCGAGCACGCCTCCATCGGCATGCTGCCGCTCTTCGCGACCTGCGACCGCTGGGACATCGGCGGTGTCTCCGTGCCGCTGCATCCGGACACGCTCCTGCCGACCGTCTTCGTTTACGACGGCCACCCCGGCGGCGCGGGCTTCGCCGAGCGGGCCTTCCACACGGCCCGCGAGTGGCTCACCGCCACCCGCCAGGCCATCGCCTCCTGCGAGTGCGAGGCCGGTTGCCCGTCCTGCATCCAGTCCCCGAAGTGCGGCAACGGCAACGACCCCCTGCACAAACGCGGCGCCGTCCGCCTCCTGTCCACCCTGCTCAAGGACGCCCCCGCCCCCTGAGGGGCATCTTCCGGGGGACGGCACGGTGCCGTCGCCTGTCGGACCTGGGGCTGAGTAGCCTGCCCGCACCTCAGGCTTCCGCCCAGCAGGCGCCACAGGCGGGCCAGGCGGCCCTCCAGGGCCTCGCGCCGACCGCACGGCCGCCCGCCACCCGGCGGGCGCCACAGCCCCCGCTGCCGACGCCTGGGCGACCGGCGCCGCCGAACCTGCCCGATCCGCCGGACCCGCCGGACCCGCCGGACCTTGCTGACCCGCCGGACCCGCCCGGGATCTCACCTCCGTCACGAACGGGCCGAAGTCCGCCGCCGCGGTGACGTCCGAGACCTCGCCGTGCACCGCGCACCGCACGAGGCGCGTCCCCTGGGCCTCGGCCACCCGACCGGCCTTGGCACACGCCTTGGAGCGCCCCTCCATCCAGTGGTCAGCGGCCGCAAGAGCCGCCAAGTCGGCCGCGCCACCCGCGCGATGGCGGGCGACGATCACCTGCCCCATCGCCAGGACCGCGCCGCAGACCACGCACAGCACGGCCATCACGACGACGACCCACACCGTGGCGGCTCCCCGGTCCGACGCGATCCCCGCGGTACGAAATGCCGCCCGCCCGGACGCGGTCCCTGCGGTGCGGAACCCCGCCCGCCCCCTCACGCGCCCACCCCCACCGTCTCCTCCGCCAACGCCACCGCCTCCGACCGCAGCCGCAGCCCGAGTCCCAGCGCCCGGGGCCCCGGCGATTCCGCCGCGACCTCCACCCGCACCAGGTCTCCGTCCCGCCGCACGGCCACCGACGCACCACGCGGCGCCGCCTGCCGAGCCGCCGCCACGGCCGCGCTCTCCGGGTCCTGCCGGGCCATCGCACGCGCCCCGGCCCGTGCCGCGTCCACGCACTGGATCTGCGCGGACGCGGCAAGCAACGCCCAGACCAGCGCCATCGTGAACAGCACGAGCGTGGGCAGCACCACGGCCGCCTCAGCCGTCACGAACCCCTGGTCCCCGTGGCGGCCACGACCTCCGCGCGCCCGCTCAGAACTGGACATCGAGCGCCTTCTCCACGACCGCCTGCAGCGCCGCCCTGACCTGCCCGCTCGTCACCACCTTGTAGAGCAGTCCGGCGAACCCCACCGCCGCGATGAGACCCATCGCGTACTCCGAAGTGACCATCCCCGCGTCCCTCCGCACCGCACGCGCCCTGCACCGCAACGCCCGCGCACACAGCTGTCCCCACATCTCAACCCCCATGGAATTTCGTTCCGTTCAGATCACGGCGGCCACGCCTCACGAAGCCACCGCCCAGCCACTCGGCCGTCGAGCTCAGTCATCGGGCTCAGCCATCGAGCTCAGTCATCGACCCGCTCAGCTACCGCTCAGGTACCGCTCAACAACCCACCCGCCAGGCCGATCACCACAGGCAGCACCCCGACCGCGATGAACGCGGGCAAGAAGCACAGCCCCACCGGCACTGTCATCAGCACGCCGGCCCTGCGCGCCGCCGCCGTCGCCGCACGGCTCCGTTCCGCGCGGCACTCCGCGGCCAGACGCGCCACCGGTTCCGCCGCCGGAGCCCCCGACTCCCCCGCCCGCGCCATCAGGCGGGCCAGCGCCCCAGCGCCCGGTATCGCGCCCAACCTCCGCCACGCGTCGGCTGGTTCACCCCCGAGCCGCACCTCCGCGGCTCCCTGCGCGAGCCGCTCCCCGACCGGCCCCTTCAGCGCGTCACCGACAGCCTGGGCAGCCATGACGGGCCCCGCGCCCGCAGCGACGCACGCCGCCAACAGATCGGCTGCCAAAGGCAGTTGCCGAGCCGCCTCCGCAGCGTCGAACTCCGCGACACGAGCGCCACGCCCACGCCACCAGCGCCACACCCCGTACCCAGCACCCAACCCCACCAGGCACCCCGGAACCCCGCCCACCAGAACCCACCCGGCACTCGCGGCCCCGGCCACCGCAGGCCACCCCGACCCCATGCCCCGCCACCGCAACCACCGCCTCGACACACCACCCGGCGACTGCTCCACCACGCCCAGCACGCTCCCCGAGCGCCCCCGCACCGCACGCTCCCTCCGCGCCGCAAGGACCGCGGACACCAGCCACAGCACGGCCGCCACACCCCACACGGCCACCCCCAGCTTGTGGACAACGACACTCATCGCTCCTCCGCCCCCCGCACGATCCGCAGCGCCCACCACACGCCGACGCCCTCCAACACCCCGCCCACCGCCAGACATCCGATCCCCGCACCCGTATGCAGCAACACCCGCAACGGCGCCGCACCGAGCGCGCTCCCCATGAGCAGCCCGAGGACCGGCAGACCCGCGAGCATCACCGCCGTCGACCGCGCACCCGCCAACTGGGCGCGCAGATCGGCGCGTTGATCCCGCTCCGTCCGCAGCGCGCCCTCCAGTCGTTCGAGCCCCGCCGCGAGCCCGGCGCCGCGGTCCACCGCCACCCGCCAGCACGCCGCGAGCCCCAGCAGCCCCTGCGCCCCCGGCTCCCGCGCCGCCGCCTCAAGCGCCCCCGGAACATCCCCGCCGAACCGCGCCGCCGCAAGGACCCCGGCCCGCGCCTCCCCGAGCCCGGCTCCGGCCCCGGCCCCGGCCCCGGCCCCGGCACCAGCAAGCCCGAGGCCCCCGTCAGCCGCAGCCCGCAATGCCTCCCCCGGCTGCCGTCCCGCCCGCACCTCCCCCGCGAGTGACCCGCACAAGGCGATCACCGCGGCGGCCCGTCGCTCCCCTTCGAGCCGCGCGTCCCTGGCACGCCGCACCCGCCGTATCAACGGCACCCCTGCCGCACCCAGGGCCAGCGGCACGATCGAATCCCCGAGCAGCGCGACCACCGCCCCGCCTGCCAGCGCCCACCACTCGTGCCGCACCCGGCCGGTGGCGCGGGCCATAGCCCGCCGCCACGCCGCATCCCCCGGCGCGACCTCGCCGCCGCGCGCGAGCACAGCTCGCGCCCGCCGCAGCCCGCGGTCCCGACCGACCGTCAGCCAGGCCGCGCTCCCCGCACACACGGCCGCCGCCACTCCCGCCGCCGCACTCATGCCCCACCACTCCAACCGCCGCCTGCCAGAAGCGAGTCGAGGCGCTCCCAACCCCGCTCCCGGACGAACTCCTTCTCGCCCCACCGCAGCGCCGGCACCGTCACCACAAGGCCGGACGGATCGCGCTCCAGGACATGCACCTCGGCGATCCGCCGCCGCCCCGTGCGGTCGCGTGCGAGATGGATCACCACCGACAGCGCGGCCGCCAACTGGCTGTGCAGCGCCGCGCGGTCGAGCCCGGCGGCCGTCCCCAGCGCCTCCAGGCGGGCCGGCACGTCTCCCGCGGCATTCGCATGGACCGTGCCGCAACCTCCCTCATGGCCCGTGTTCAGAGCGGCCAGGAGATGGACCACCTCCGCGCCACGCACCTCGCCCACGACCAGCCGGTCGGGACGCATCCGCAGCGCCTGCCGCACCAGGTCGTCCAGGCCGACCCGGCCGGCTCCCTCCTGGTTCGCGGGCCTGGCCTCGAGGCGCACCACGTGAGGGTGATCGGGGCGCAGCTCCGCCGAGTCCTCGGCGAGCACGATCCGCTCCCCCGGCCCGACGAGCCCGAGGAGCGCGCTCAGCAGAGTCGTCTTGCCCGACCCCGTCCCGCCACTGATCAAGTACGAGAGCCTGGCGTCGAGCAGTGCACGCAGCACCCGGTCCCCGCCCGGCGGCACCGTCCCCGCCGCGGTCAGTTCCGCGAGGGTGAAGGCCCGGGGGCGGACGACACGCAAGGAGAGGCAGGTCGAGCCGACGGCGACCGGGGGCAGCACCGCGTGGAGGCGGGTCCCGTCCGGGAGCCGTGCGTCGACCCAGGGCCTGGCGTCGTCGAGCCTGCGTCCGGCCACGGCCGCGAGCCGCTGTGCGAGCCGCCGCACCGCCGCCGCGTCCTTGAAGGACACCCCGGTCAGCTCCAGGCCCCCGCCCCGGTCCACCCACACCCGGTCGGGCGCCGACACCAGCACATCGGTCACCGAGCCGTCCGCGAGGAGTGTCTCCAGCGGGCCCGCACCCACCAGCTCCGAGCGCAGCTGTGCCGCCGCGCCCAGGACCTCCGCGTCGCCGAGCACCCTGCCCTGGGCCCGCAGCGCCTCGGCCACACGGGCCGGGGTCGGTTCCGTCCCGCTCTCCGCGAGCCACTGGCGTACCCCGTCCAGCATCTTGGCCCCGACGACGGCGCTCATGAGCCGCCTCCCGTGGCATCGACCGGAACGCGCTCCCAGAAGGCCGTGCAGAACCGGGCGAGCGGCCCCCGCACGACGCCGCCCGGCGGCATCCCCGCGGCCATCGCGGCCGGCAGACACGCCTCCCGTGGCAGTTCACCGACGAGCGGCAGCCCGAGCAGTCGCGAGACCTCCTCCGCGTCGAAGCCGCCGAGTCCGTCGAGTCCGCCGCCCCCGGCGCGGCCTGTGCCACCGCCGGCGACCACGACCCGCAGATCCCGCAGCACCATCCCCACCGCCGACGCGACCCTCCGGGCCCCCGCCACGGCGCGCAGCTCCGCGGGCACCACCATGAGCCCCAGATCCACCTGGGCCAGCGCCTCGGCCACTCCTTCGTCCACGCGGCGCGGCAGATCCACGACCACCACGCCGCCCCGCCTGCGGGCGGCGGCGATCACCGCCCGCATGGCCTCGGGCGGGATGACCACCGCATCGCCCCGGTCCCAGCTCAGGACCCGCAGGGCATGCAGCTCGGGCAGCGACTCCTCCAGCGCGCCGCCGCCGACCCGGCCCCTGGACTGGGCGAAGGCCGGCCAGCGGAGCCCGTCGGCCGCCTCGCCCCCGAGCAGCACGTCGAGCCCGCCGCCCAGCGGGTCGGCGTCCACCAGCATCGTGCGCCGCCCCGCGCGGGCCGCCGTGACGGCCAGCGCGCACGCGAGTGTCGAGGCGCCCGCCCCGCCGCTCCCGCCGATCACTCCCACCGTGAGCGCGGGCCGCCCCACGCCCTCGGCGACATCGGCGATGCGGTCCACCAGCCATCGTTCGCCGTCGGGCAGGACCAGCACGTGATCGGCGCCGATCTCCACCGCGCGCTGCCAGACCCCGGAGTCGTCCTGATCCCGCCCGACCAGCACGACCCCGCGCCTGCGCCCGGCTCCCCGCACCCGGTCCACCGCGTCGTCGCCGACAAGGACGAGCGGCGCCGCGTCCCAGCCGCCCCTGCCCTCCGGCACCCCGTGCCGCACCTCGGGCCGCGCCCCCGCGGCGGCGCACAGCCGCAGCAGGTCGTCCAGCAGGTCCACATCTTCCGTGACGATCAGCGGTCCGCCCTGCCGTCCATCGGACGACGCCGGCCCGTCACGCGTAATCACTCGAGCCACGATCCCCAGCCCCCTCTCACTGCAAGCCCGTTGAATGCCGCGTTCCACATGAGCGATGAGCCGGCCAAAGCAATCCGGCCATGAACTTCGCGTGCAGAACGAGCGGAATCAGCGTGCAGCGGTCCTGGATAACGTGTGGATCTTGGTCAATAACTGTGGACAAGGCGTGGGCTGTGAATATCCCCTTCACCCATACCAGTGACATCTCAAGGACTTCCGCAGAGCAGCCTCACGACTACACACAGTGACGGATCTTGGGCATGCGGAAAGATCGCCGAAACGGCCGCCACAAGGCGCCAGGCGATCGAATGAGGGTCGGAAGAGGCCCGGAAAACCCATCCGGACATGCGACGACCCCCGCCGGGGGGGAGAGCGGGGGTCGTCCCCACGGTCCGACTCGGGGGGGGAGGAGCCAGACCGGGTTAGCACGGTCGCGAACGATCCGTGACTTCCATGGTGTACCCGAGAGCCTTCTCAGGCAAACCCACGCGCCTCACCTTACGCCGAATGGTGGGCGCCTATGCTCGGGCTCGTGGAAAACCACTCCTTGCCTCGCACAGCTGCCTTCTTTGACCTGGACAAGACGGTCATTGCGAAGTCGAGCACTCTCACGTTCAGCAAGTCGTTCTACCAAGGCGGCCTGATCAACCGCAGAGCGGTACTGCGAACTGCATATGCACAGTTCGTCTTCCTCGCGGGCGGAGCCGATCACGACCAGATGGAGCGGATGCGCGAGTACCTGTCCGCGCTCTGCCGCGGATGGAACGTGCAGCAGGTCAAGGAAATCGTCGCCGAGACGCTGCACGACCTGATCGACCCGATCATCTACGACGAGGCCGCGTCCCTCATCGAGGAGCACCACACCGCGGGGCGGGACGTCGTCATCGTCTCCACGTCGGGCGCCGAGGTCGTCGAGCCGATCGGTGAACTCCTGGGCGCGGACCGGGTGGTGGCGACCCGGATGGTGGTCGGCGACGACGGCTGCTTCACCGGCGAGGTGGAGTACTACGCCTACGGCCCCACCAAGGCGACCGCGATCAAGGAGCTCGCGGAGTCCGAGGGGTACGACCTCGACCGCTGTTACGCCTACAGCGACTCGGCGACCGATCTCCCCATGCTCGAGTCCGTGGGGCATCCCCACGCGGTGAACCCGGATCGCACGCTGCGCCGCGAGGCTCTCGCGCGCGGGTGGCCGATTCTTGACTTCCACCGGCCGGTCCCGCTCAAGGAACGGCGCCAGAAGCCGTCCCGGCCCGCCCTAGTCGCGGTGGCGGCGGTGGGTGCCGCGGCGGCCACGGCGGGGCTCGTGTGGTTCGTGAGCCGCCGCCGGACCTCACGTGCCCGATTCACCCTTGTTTGAACCTAAAAGTAAAGAAGTAGTGCCAGCACTTCCGCTTACTCCAGGACAGGAGTACAAAGGAGTCAACGGCCCGCGAGACCAAGGACATCCGAGAGGATTACCTTTAAACGCAACCAAGGCCCCACGGACCGATGCATGAACACCGAGCACCCACGCGACGTCGACCCGTCGATTACGGGCCAGCCGCACCAGGTGACGGGCTAAGTTCCCGACCTGATGGGCAACCTTCGAGGACGCTTGGTAACACGGTGAACATGCCAGCGGCGGTACGAGTTCTCGTACCGCCGCAACCCTGTTCAGGGCCTCTTGCCCGCGCCCCGCATACGCCGAGCGAGCGCCTCAGGCCGCGCCGCGCTGCATGGCCTCGCAGACCGCCGTCGACTCCCTGACCCCCAGCTCGACCGCACGCCCGCAGTGGGCGATCCAGGCGGCCATCCCCTCGGGCGTCCCGGACGCGTAGCCGTCGAGCGCCCCCACGTACGCCGCCCGCCCCTGTTCCGCGTGCCCCGCCTCGGCCGGGCAGACCGACTTCGGGTCGAGCCCGCTGCCCACCAGGACGATGCGCTCGGCGGCCCGTGCAACCAGGCCGTTGTGCGAGCCGAAGGGACGCAGGCTGAGCAGCTCGCCGTGGACCACGGCGGCCGTCACGAGAGCCGGTGCGGAGCCGCCCGCGATGATCAGCCGCGAGAGACCCTCCAGGCGGCCCGCCACCTCGTCGGAGTCCGGCACGTCCAGCTCGACCAGCGGCTCGTCGACCGGCTCGCCCGCCAGGCGCGGGCGCCCGGCCGCCTCGTCGTTCTCCGCCGCGGCGACCAGGTGCAGGCGCGCGAGGACCCGGAGCGGTGACTGCCGCCAGATGGAAAGGAGTTGGCCGGCCTCCGCGGTCAGCCGCAGAGCCGCGCCGACCGTGCGGGCCTCGTCGTCGCCACTGAAGTCGCTGCGTCGGCGCACCTCTTCGAGTGCCCATTCGGCACCGGAGAGCGCCGCCGAGCCACGCGCGCCGCGCAGCGCAGCCTCGGAGGTGATCTCCTGGCTGCGGCGTCTCATGATCCGGTGGCCGTAGACCCGGTCCACGGCCTTGCGCACGGAGTCCACGGAGTCGGCCACGCCGGGCAGTGCGCCCAGGGCCGCGAGCGGATCGGCTGTCGTACTCATGAGTACGACCCTACGCACCCTCGGCGCTCCCCCCACGAAGGAGTGGCCTTCTTCACGCCGTATCGATACGCCAGGTGATCGTGCGACTACCCTTGGTGAACATGAAGATCGCTTTCGTAGGGAAGGGCGGCAGCGGCAAGACCACGCTGTCCTCGCTCTTCATCCGACACCTCGCCGCCACCGGAGCACCGGTCCTCGCGGTGGACGCCGACATCAACCAGCACCTGGGCCCCGCACTCGGCCTCGACGAGGCGGTCGCCGCCGAGCTGCCCGCCATGGGCGCGCGCCTGCCCCTCATCAAGGACTACCTGCGGGGATCCAATCCGCGGATCTCCTCCGCCGACACGATGATCAAGACGACGCCGCCCGGGGAGGGTTCGCGGATCCTGCGGGTGCGCGAGGACAACCCCGTGTACGACGCGTGCGCGCGGCCGGTGGAACTCGACGACGCAGCCGTGCGTTTGATGGTCACAGGGCCGTTCACCGAAGCCGACCTCGGTGTCGCCTGCTACCACTCCAAGACGGGGGCGGTGGAGCTGCTCCTGAACCACCTGGTCGACGGTCGCGACGAGTACGCGGTCGTCGACATGACCGCCGGTTCGGACTCCTTCGCGTCCGGCATGTTCACCCGCTTCGACATGACGTTCCTGGTGGCCGAGCCGACCCGGAAGGGGGTCTCCGTCTATCGCCAGTACAAGGAATACGCACGGGACTTCGGCATCGACCTCAAGGTCATCGGCAACAAGGTGCAGGGCCAGGACGACATCGACTTCCTGCGCGAGCAGGTGGGCGACGACCTCCTGGTGACGGTCGGGCACTCGGACTGGGTGCGCGCCATGGAGAAGGGCCGCCCGCCCCGGTTCGAGCTCCTGGAGGACGACAACCGCCGTTCCCTGCAAGCACTTCAGGACGCCGTCGACACCGCGTACGAGCGCAGGGACTGGGACCGCTACACCCGCCAGATGGTCCACTTCCACCTGAAGAACGCGCAGAGTTGGGGCAACGAACGGACGGGTGCCGACCTGGCTGCCCAGGTCGACCCCGACTTCGTACTGGGCGAGCGGACCGTCGCTACGGCTTGACCGCCGGAGCGCCCGGGACGCCCTTCGGGGCCGGTGCGGGCTGGGCGGAGAGGTAGGACGCCCAGCCCTCCTTCGGGGCCTTGCCGAGCGGGAGCTTGGTCAGGCGCTCCACGGTCTGCGGGTCCTGGGCGTCGAGCCAGTCGGCGAGTTGCCTGAACGAGACGCACCGCACGTCCCGCTTGGTGCAGACCGACTCGATCGTCTCCTCGATGGCGCGCATGTACGTGCCGCCGTTCCAGGACTCGAAGTGGTTGCCGATGATCAGCGGTGCGCGGTTGCCCTTGTAGGCGCGGTCGAAGCCCTGGAGCAGGCCGTCGCGCATCTGGTCGCCCCAGTACTCGTGCTTGCCGGGGTCGCCCTGTGACGTCGTGCCCGACTGGTTCACCATGAAGTTGTAGTCCATGGTGAGCGTCTCGAACTTGCGGCCGGGGACCGGGACCAGCTGCATCGACAGGTCCCAGAGGCCTTCCTTCTTCTTGGGCCAGACCTGGTTGTTGACGCCACTGGTGTCATAGCGGAAGCCCAGTTCGCGGGCCGCCCGCATGAAGTTCCTCTGGCCTTCGAGGCAGGGCGTGCGGGCGCCGATGAGTTCCTTGTCGTAGTCGAAGGGCAGTGGCTGCGCCTTCTTCATGCCCGTGTTCGTCTTCCAGGCCTTCACGAAGGACTTGGCCTGGTTGATCTCGCTCTTCCAGTCGGCGACCGACCACTCGCCCACGCCGCGGCCGGCGCCGCAGAAGTGGCCGTTGAAGTGGGTGCCGACCTCGTTGCCCTCGAGCCAGGCGCCGCGGAGCTGCTCCACGGTGTCCTTGATTCCCTTGCGGTCGTTGAAGCCGATGTCCGAGCTGCCTGCCAGGTGCTGCGGCGGGTCGTAGAGCTTCCGTTTGGCCTCGGGGAGCATGTACACGCCGCTGAGGAAGTACGTCATCGTGGCGTTGTTCCGCTTGGCCACCTTGCGGAAGTGCGAGAAGAGCTTCTGGCTGTCCTCGCCGGCACCGTCCCAGGAGAAGACCACGAACTGGGGCGGCTTTTGGCCAGGTCTCAGTCGCTCGGGCTTGGGCAGGTGCGGCTGCCGGCCGGTGAAGGCGGTGGAACCGTCACCGATCATGCGGACCGCGCTCTTGGGGGCCGGGGCGGGGGACGCCTTCTTGGCGCCGTGCGCGCCCTCCTTGGCGCCGGTGTCGCCGTTCGAGCAACCGGCCAGCACTGCGACGGATGCCACGAGGGCGGTGATGCCCGCGGCGATCCGCTGGATCCTCTGGGTGGCGGCCATCTTCCGCCCACCTACTTCCTTCAAGTCGGCTTCGAGTCCGGATACCGGGGGTATTACGGCGCAATTGCCCGGAAATGCCCGCCAGCGCCGCCAACGTCGCACGGGGGCATGAGTAAGAAGTTCCGACAAGCCGACGAATAGCTTTATTCACCCTTCGGGGTGATCTAGTGCCCCATTTGCCCCGCTTGTCTATCCGAGACCTTTACTCTCCATTACGATTCATTTACCGAGAGTTGAGATATCCCGCCGCTGCAACGCCGTGACCCACGGCCGCGACCCGTCCTCCGGAGACCGCCGGAGGACCCCTTGTCCCGCGACCGCGCTGCCCCGGAGGAGACGGGAAACCATGTCTGCCTGCGTCCCCACCCATGCCACCGACTCGGCCCACGCCTCACGCGACCACGAGCCCCACGCGCCGCCGCCCGGCAAGTTCCGCAAGTTCCGTAAGTTCCGCATCGCGGGCGCCGACGTCTCCGCGTCGATCGCCGTCTTCTTGATCGCCCTGCCGCTGTCCCTCGGCATCGCGCTCGCCACCGGGGCGCCGCTCCAGGCGGGCCTCGTCGCCGCCGCCGTCGGCGGCCTCGTCGCCGGATGGCTCGGCGGATCGCCGCTGCAGGTCAGCGGCCCCGCCGCAGGGCTCACGGTCGTCACCGCCGACCTCATCCACCAGTACGGCTGGCGGACCACCTGCGCCATCACCGTCCTCGCCGGAATCGCCCAACTCGGGCTCGGCTGCCTGCGCGTGGCCCGCTCGGCGCTCGCCGTCAGCCCCGCCGTCGTGCACGGCATGCTGGCCGGCATCGGCGTCACCATCGCCGTCGCCCAGCTGCACATCGTGCTCGGCGGCACCCCGCAGAGCTCCGTGCTCGACAACCTCCGCGCGCTGCCCGCCCAGTTGGCCGACGCGCAGCCGTCCGCACTGTCGATCAGCGCGCTGACCCTGGCGGTGCTGCTGCTCTGGCCACGGATCCCCGGCCGTATGGGTAAAGCCCTCCGCATCGTGCCCGCACCGCTCGTCTCCGTGGCCGCCGCGACGGCTGTCGCCGTGCTCGCCGGGCTGAGCGTGGCCAAGGTCGACCTGCCCTCATGGAGCAGTCACGCACTGGCGGGCCTGCCCGAAGGGCCCGTGCTCGGGCTCGTCGCCGCCGTCCTCACGACCACGCTCGTCTGCAGCGTGCAGTCACTGCTCGGTGCCGTCGCCGTGGACAAGCTCGTCTCCGGGCGGCGCGATGTGCTCTTGGGCGGCGGCCGCTCCGACCTCAACCGCGAACTGCTCGGCCAGGGCGCCGCCAACGCCGTCTCCGGGGTGCTCGGCGGGCTCCCCGTCGCCGGGGTCGCGGTGCGCAGCGTGGCCAACGTGCGGGCCGGTGCCGTCAGCCGGAACTCCACGATGCTGCACGGCGTTTGGGTAGTAGTAGCCGCCCTGCTGATGGTCCCCCTGCTGGAGCTGATCCCGCTCGCCGCGCTCGCCGCCCTCGTGATGGCGGTCGGCATCCAGATGGTGAGCCTGAACCACATCCGCACCATCACCCGCCACCGCGAGATCCTCGTGTACACCACGACGACGCTCGGCGTCGTCCTCCTCGGCGTGCTCGAAGGGGTGGCCATCGGTGTCGCCGTCGCCGTGGCCGTCGCACTGCACCGCCTCGCCCGCACCCGGATCACGCACATCGAGGAGGACGGGGTCCACCACGTCCGCGTGCGCGGGCAGTTGACCTTCCTCGCCGTGCCGCGCCTCAGCAGAGCGCTGCACCTCGCCCCCCAAGGGGCCGCCATCATCGTCGAGTTGGACGGATCTTTCATGGATCACGCGGCGTACGAAGCGCTGCAGTGCTGGCAGGACGCGCACACCGCGCAGGGCGGCACCGTCGAGGTGACCGGACGCGCGGGGACGCGGATCGCCGAGCCCGCGAGCGCATCACACTCGTGCTGCAGGCCCTGGACGGCCTGGCGCAACCACCACTGCGACCGCCCCCAGGAGACCCCGCAGGGCGAGGAGCGGCCCAGCGGGTATCAACTGGCAAGCGGCATCAGCGCGTTCCAGCGCAACACGGCGCCCCATGTGCGGGGCGAGCTCGCCCGGCTCGCGCGTGAGGGGCAACAGCCCTCGCAGCTCTTCCTGACCTGCGCCGACTCCCGGCTCGTCACCTCGATGATCACGTCGAGCGGCCCCGGCGACCTCTTCGTCGTACGCAATGTCGGCAATCTGGTCCCGCTGCCGGGCGCCGAGAGCGGTGACGACTCGGTGGCCGCCGCGATCGAGTACGCGGTGGACGTACTGCAGGTGCGGTCCATCACCGTGTGCGGGCACTCCGGGTGCGGGGCGATGCAGGCCCTGCTCAACACCCCGCCCGGGGGCGCCCAGACGCCGCTGAAGCGGTGGCTGCGGCACGGGACGCCGAGCCTGGAGCGGATGGCCGCGCACAAGAAGGAGGGATGGGCGCGGCTCGCCGGACGGGCGCCCGCCGACGCGGTCGAGCAGCTCTGCCTGACGAACGTGGTCCAGCAGCTGGAGCACCTGCGCGGGCACGAGTCCGTGGCGCGGCGGATGGCCGAGGGCTCACTCGAACTGCATGGCATGTACTTCCATGTCGGCGAGGCGCAGGCCTATCTCCTGACCGAGAGTCAGGACGACGTATTCGACCAGGTGACACCGTCACCGCACGAAGGATCACCGCGCGAGGAGCCCCCCACCCGAGTCAAGGTCTAAATCATTCTCGGCAGGCTCCTCGCCGAGCTCGCCGTCTTGATGAGCACGGGCGACACCTTCTCTGACGTCGTCCTGCAGGCCGTCGGACAGCGGGCCGACATGATTCTCGCCGGGTCCGGCGCGGGCGCGCACCGGACCCGGTCGAGGCATTTCCGCTCGCTGGATGGAGGGGAAGCATGGGGCACTCCTCAGCGGCTTGCGGCCACCGGCTTCGGCCGAGAAGACCTGTTGGAAGCGACGCGGCCGAGGTCACACGCACGGACGGCCCAGCTCCCGCAAACGGCCCATGATCGTTTTATCTGCATGCCGGACCGGCGATACCTGGCACCCGACAGGCCCGTTCCCCCACCGGGAGGTACCCCATGCGGATTCGCACGATCCTCGCCACCGCCGCCCTCGCTGCCGCCACCGTCATCGGCGGCGCCAGCACCGCCACCGCGGACGACGGCCCCGGCGCCGACGCCATGGGCGCGGGATTCGACTCGCCCGGCGTCGGCAGCGGCAACACGGCGCAGGCCCCGGTCAACGTACCCACCAATATGTCCGGCAACTCAGCCAACGTCATTGGGGCCCTCAACCCCGCGTTCGGCGACTATGCCGTGAACGGCTGACCCGCACCTAGTTCGCCACCGCGCCCCACGAACAGGCCGTCTCCACTCACTGCTGAACGGCTCACCGCCCCGTCGCGTGCACGATGCGACGGGGCTTCCGTGGTCTCCGTTCGCACCGCCCGCCAAGCTGGCCCCACCGCCGCTCTGAACGCTGCAGAACCACGCGCCCCTGGGGAACCGCCCCGCCCCAGGGGCGTGCAGGTCGGGCACGGCAACACGTACAACGCTCGCAATGACCCCCCTGTACCCCAAGCCTCCCCAAGTGCCAGGATCGGAAGGGGTTGACCTGCACTCTCAACCGCAGAAGAATCCAAGCGGTTGTCACATTGGTCTAAACCACGAGCCGGAATTGTCTGCATGTTGTTGGGAGCCCACCAGTGAACGAGCGTCCGTCCATCGCCAACATGCTGAAAGAAGAGCGAAGGTTCGCGCCGCCGGCCGACCTGGCGGCCAACGCCAATGTCACCGCGGAGGCGTATGAACAGGCCAAGGCCGACCGGCTCGGCTTCTGGGCCGAGCAGGCCCGCCGGCTGACCTGGGCCACCGAACCGACCGAGACGCTCGACTGGTCGAACCCGCCGTTCGCCAAGTGGTTCGCCGACGGGAAGCTCAACGTCGCGTACAACTGCGTGGACCGTCACGTGGAGGCCGGCAACGGCGACCGCGTGGCGATCCACTTCGAGGGTGAGCCCGGCGACAGCCGTGCCATCACCTATGCCGAGCTGAAGGACGAGGTCAGCCGGGCCGCCAACGCGCTGACCGAGCTGGGAGTTCAGCAGGGCGACCGCGTCGCCGTCTATCTGCCGATGATCCCCGAGGCCGTCATCTCGATGCTGGCCTGTGCCCGCATCGGCGCCGCGCACTCCGTGGTCTTCGGCGGGTTCTCCGCCGACGCCATCGCCAAGCGCGTGGCGGACGCCGACGCCAAGGTCGTCATCACCTCCGACGGCGGCTACCGCCGGGGCAAGCCCGCCGCGCTCAAGCCCGCCGTCGACGACGCCGTCTCGCGCGAGGGAAGCTCCGTCGAGCACGTTCTCGTCGTACGCCGTACCGGCCAGGACGTGGCGTGGACCGAGGGCCGTGACGTGTGGTGGCACGAGCTCACCGAGCGCCAGTCCGCCGAGCACAGCCCGGAGGCCTTCGACGCCGAGAACCCGCTCTTCATCCTCTACACGTCGGGTACGACGGGTAAGCCGAAGGGCATCCTCCACACCTCCGGCGGCTATCTCACGCAGGCCGCGTACACCCACCACGCGGTCTTCGACCTCAAGCCGGAGACCGACGTCTACTGGTGCACGGCCGACATCGGCTGGGTCACCGGGCACTCGTACATCACGTACGGCCCGCTGGCCAACGGCGCGACGCAGGTCATGTACGAGGGCACGCCCGACACCCCGCACCAGGGGCGCTTCTGGGAGATCGTGCAGAAGTACGGCGTGACCATCCTCTACACGGCGCCGACGGCCATTCGTACGTTCATGAAGTGGGGCGACGACATCCCCGCGAAGTTCGACCTCTCCAGCCTGCGGGTCCTCGGCTCTGTCGGTGAGCCGATCAACCCCGAGGCCTGGATGTGGTACCGCAAGAACATCGGCGCCGACACGTGCCCCATCGTGGACACCTGGTGGCAGACCGAGACCGGCGCCATGATGATCGCGCCGCTGCCGGGCGTGACCGAGACCAAGCCGGGCAGCGCCCAGCGCGCCCTGCCGGGCATCTCCGCCACCGTCGTCGACGACGAGGCCCGCGAAGTGCCGGACGGCGGGGGCGGCTACCTCGTCCTGACCGAGCCGTGGCCCTCCATGCTGCGCACCATCTGGGGCGACGACCAGCGCTTCCTCGACACGTACTGGTCGCGCTTCGAGGGCAAGTACTTCGCCGGTGACGGTGCCAAGAAGGACGACGACGGCGACATCTGGCTGCTCGGCCGGGTGGACGACGTGATGCTCGTGTCCGGGCACAACATCTCCACCACCGAGGTCGAGTCCGCGCTCGTCTCGCACCCCTCGGTCGCCGAGGCGGCAGTCGTGGGCGCGGCGGACGAGACCACCGGACAGGCCATCGTCGCCTTCGTCATCCTGCGCGGCACGGCGAACGCCGACGACGAAGGCCTCGTGGCCGATCTGCGCAACCACGTCGGCACCACGCTCGGCCCGATCGCCAAGCCGAAGCGGATCCTGCCCGTCGCCGAACTGCCCAAGACCCGCTCCGGGAAGATCATGCGCCGCCTGCTCCGGGACGTCGCCGAGAACCGCGAGCTGGGTGACGTCACCACGCTCACGGACTCCTCCGTGATGGACCTGATCCAGACCAAGCTGCCCGCAGCACCCAGCGAGGACTAGTCAGGACCGAGCCTGAGAGGGGCATCCGGCACCGCGCCGGGTGCCCCTCTTGCGCATAAAGTGACGATCGCCGGATAGGTCCGGTCGCATGTTAGGTACGCTAAGGACCGCGTCAACATCGCGACAACGTCGCGACAAGAGCGACGCGGGAAGAAGTACCCAGGTGCGCCGGGAAGTCTGGTCGGCAAGTGTTTTGTCCTGCCTACCGACCGGAGGTCGACCCCCGTGGCCGCGCCCGCACCCAGCAACAACCGCAAGGTTCTCGGACGGCTCTCGCTGCCCGAGCGGAACTTCGTCGCGAACGCGCTGCGCACCGAGACCGTCGGCGGAGTCCTGCTCCTCATCGCCGCCGTCACCGCGCTGATCTGGGCGAACACCGCCGGCGGGTCGTACGAATCAGTGCGCGGCTTCCACATCGGACCCGGTGCGCTCGGCCTCGACCTCTCCATCCAGCACTGGGCGGCAGACGGCCTGCTCGCCGTCTTCTTCTTCGTCGCCGGCATCGAACTCAAGCGTGAGCTCGTCGCGGGCGACCTGCGCGACCCGAAGGCCGCCGCCCTGCCCGTCGTCGCCGCCCTCTGCGGCATGGCCGTACCCGCTCTCGTGTACGTCCTGGTCAACACCGTCGGCGGCGGCTCCATGGACGGCTGGGCGGTGCCGACCGCCACGGACATCGCCTTCGCGCTCGCCGTCCTCGCGGTCATCGGGACCTCGCTGCCGTCCGCGCTGCGCGCCTTCCTGCTCACCCTCGCCGTCGTCGACGACCTCTTCGCGATCCTGATCATCGCGGTCTTCTTCACCAGCGACCTCAACTTCGCGGCCCTCGGCGGCGCGGTCCTGGGCCTCGCCGTCTTCTGGCTGCTGCTCCGCAAGGGCGTACGCGGCTGGTACGTCTACGTTCCGCTGGCCCTGGTCATCTGGGGGCTGATGTACAACAGCGGCATCCACGCCACGATCGCCGGTGTCGCGATGGGCCTGATGCTGCGCTGCAGCCGCCGCGAGGACGAGGAGCACTCGCCCGGCGAGCACATCGAGCACCTGGTGCGGCCCCTCTCCGCCGGTCTCGCGGTGCCGCTGTTCGCGCTGTTCAGCGCCGGTGTCATGGTGTCGGGCGGCGCGCTGGGGGACGTATTCAGCAAGCCGGAGACGCTCGGCGTGGTGCTCGGTCTCGTTCTCGGCAAGGCGGTCGGCATCTTCGGCGGCACCTGGCTCGCGGCGCGATTCACCAAGGCCGAGCTCAACGACGAGCTCGCCTGGCCCGACGTGTTCGCGGTCGCCTCGCTGGCCGGCATCGGCTTCACCGTCTCGCTCCTGATCGGCGAACTCGCCTTCACCGAGGATCCGCTGCTCACCGACGAGATCAAGGCAGCCGTCCTGATGGGGTCCCTCATCGCGGCCGTGCTCTCCGGGATCCTGCTCAAGGTGCGCAACGCCCGCTACCGCGCGCTGTACGACGAGGAGGAGCGCGACGACGACCTCGACGGCATCCCCGATGTGTACGAACAGGACAAGCCGGAGTATCACCTGCGGATGGCCGCGATCTATGAGAAGAAGGCGGCCGAACATCGCAGGCTTGCCGAAGTGTCGGCCGGGGCACGCGCCGATGACGACGGTCCGGCATGATCTGAGCAGACTTGACTGCGCAGACTGAGCTGGGCGGTCGTATCTGAACAGACGTATGTGAGCACGCTTGCGCAGACGTACGCAGACTTAACGAGAAGGGGAGAAGCGATGAGCACACCCGACGGGCCCGTCGGCACCGAACGCAGCCTCGGCCAGCTGGTCTCCACGGCGACCAGCGAGATGTCCGCGCTGGTGCACGACGAGATCGCGCTGGCCAAGGCCCAGATGCGGCAGGACGTCAAGCGGGGTGCGGTCGGCGGTGGCGCGTTCGCCGCCGCGGGGGCGGTGCTGCTCTTCTCGCTGCCGATGCTGAGCTTCGCCCTGGCGTACGGCATCCGCACCTGGAGCGGCTGGAACATGGCGATCTGCTTCGTGCTCTCCTTCGCGGCGAACGTGCTGGTCGCCGGGGTGCTCGCGCTGATCGGCGTGATCTTCGCGAAGAAGGCCAAGAAGGGCAAGGGGCCGCAGAAGGCCGCCGCTTCGGCCAAGCAGACGGCTGCCGTACTGCAGAACGTGAAGCCGCACCCGCGTTCGATGACCCCCGCGGCTTCCACGGGTGCCACCCTCGACCGTGTCAGTGACAAGGCTGCGGCTGTGGCACGCTCGTCTTCATGACGGACCCTGCCACGCCCGCCCCCCATCCGGCCCAACCGACGTCACTCGTACGCATCGAAGGACCGTGGACCCACCGGGACGTCGCCGCCAACGGCGCCCGCTTCCACATCGCCGAGATGGGCGACGGGCCGCTGGTGCTGCTCCTGCACGGTTTCCCGCAGTTCTGGTGGACCTGGCGGCATCAGATGGTGGCGCTGGCCGACGCGGGCTTCCGTGCGGTCGCGATGGACCTGCGGGGCGTGGGGGGCAGCGACCGCACACCGCGGGGTTACGACCCGGCGAACCTCGCGCTCGACATCACGGGCGTCGTCAGGTCGCTCGGCGAGCCGGACGCCGCGCTCGTCGGGCACGACCTCGGCGGGTACCTCGCGTGGACGGCGGCCGTGATGCGCCCCAAGCTGGTGCGCCGCCTCGCCGTCTCCTCGATGCCGCATCCGCGGCGCTGGCGCTCGGCGATGCTGTCGGACCGCAAGCAGACCGCCGCGGGTTCGTACGTGTGGGGATTCCAGCGGCCGTGGCTGCCGGAGCGTCAACTCGTCGCGGACGACGCGGCTCTGGTGGGGCGTCTGGTGCGGGACTGGTCGGGGCCGCGGCTCCCGGACGACGAGTCGGTGGAGACGTACCGCCGTGCCATGACGATCCCGTCGACGGCGCACTGCTCGATCGAGCCCTACCGCTGGATGGTGCGGTCGATGGCCCGCCCGGACGGCATCCAGTTCAACCGGCGCATGAAGCGCCCTGTGCGGGTTCCCACGCTGCATCTGCACGGCTCCCTGGACCCGGTGATGCGTACGCGCAGCGCGGCGGGCTCGGGCGAGTACGTCGAAGCGCCTTACCGGTGGCGGCTGTTCGACGGTCTCGGGCACTTCCCGCAGGAGGAGGACCCTGTCGCTTTCTCCACCGAGCTGGTGAACTGGCTGAAGGATCCCGAGCCGGACCGGTAGGCCGCACGGCGCCCCGCACGGTCTCCGGACCAGGGTCATGCGAACGCTTGTTCTTCGAACGGCCAATTGCCTCCCGCATAGGCCAATTGGGGCCCGTGGGCGCGATTACCGACCTTGGGGCACGGGCACACGTCGGGGTATGGGCTGGACGCACGACTACAGTGACGCAGCACGCAACCGCCGCTCGGCCACAGCGCTGAACAGCCGTGAGAGGGGCGCTCCGCACGATCCGGGCCATGAAGGCCCCCCTCAAGGCATCGGCATTCCCCGCATCCTGCGCCGCAGGGCCCGCTGGGTCTCGGCGCGGCTGAGGCATACGCGCGACTGATCCGCCTGCTCCCCCGACCGCGCCCGGCTACAGCGCGCAGCCCTGGCTGTCGACCTCCTGGTTGGCACTGCGGCCTGCCTCGATGTCCTTGCGGACCTCGTCGGCGGTGAGTGCGTAGCCGGTGTCCGGGTCGTCCAGTGACTTCGCGAAGACCACGCCGTAGACCTTGCCGTCGGGCGTGAGCAGCGGGCCGCCGGAGTTGCCCTGACGGACGGTCGCGTAGAGCGAGTACACATCGCGGCGCACGGTGCCGCGGTGATAGATGTCCGGGCCGTTGGCCGTGATGCGACCGCGCACGCGCGCGGGGCGGACGTCGTACGGACCGTTCTCCGGGAAGCCGGCGACGATCGCGTTGTCACCGCTGACCGCGTCCTTCGACGTGAACTTCAGCGCGGGCGCCTGGAGGGTCGGCACGTCCAGGACGGCGATGTCGCGCTCCCAGTCGTAGAGCACGACCTTGGCGTCGTACGTCCGGCCGTCTCCGCCTATCTGGACCGTCGGCTCGTCCACGCCGCCGACCACGTGCGCGTTCGTCATCACGCGGCGGTCGTCGAAGACGAAGCCGGTGCCTTCAAGGACCTTGCCGCAGCCGCGGGCCTCGCCCTGCACCTTCACGATGGAGCGCTTGGCCTTCGTGGCGACCTCGCTCTTGGCGAGCCTGGGGTCGGGGGCCTGCACCTCGGTGATGGGCTCGTTCGAGAACGGGCTGAAGACCTGCGGGAAGCCGTTGCGCGCGAGGACCGACGAGAAGTCCGCGAACCACGTGTCGGCCTGGTTGGGCAGCGTGCGCGAGACGCCGAGCAGGATCTTGGAGTTGCGTACTTCCTTGCCGACCGTCGGCAGCGTCGTGCCCGCGAGGGCGGAGCCGATCAGCCAGGCGACGAGCAGCATCGCCAGTACGTTGACCAGCGCGCCGCCCGTGGCGTCCAGGGCGCGGGCGGGCTGCCAAGTGATGTATCTGCGCAGCTTGTTGCCCAAGTGCGTGGTGAAGGCCTGGCCGATGGAGGCACACACGATCACGATGACCACGGCGACGACGGCGGCCGTCGTGCTCACCGCTCCCTCGTCGTCCGTCAGGGCGCCCCAGATGACGGGCAGCAGGTACACCGCGACGAGTCCGCCGCCCAGGAAACCGATCACCGACAGGATGCCGACGACGAATCCCTGGCGGTAGCCGACGACCGCGAACCACACGGCGGCGACCACCAACAGGATGTCCAGCACGTTCACCGATTCAATCCTCGCCTCGCATCGCGGTCGCCACGTCCCCGCAACCTTGTCATGCGCGCCAGTCGAGCGGCACCTGCTTGGTGCGGTCCCAGGGGCGCTCCCAGCCTGCGAAGTGCAGGATTCTGTCGATCACTCCGGCCGTAAAACCCCAGACCAGAGCGGATTCGACGAGGAAGGCCGGGCCTTGGTGGCCGCTCGGATGGACCGTCGTCGCGCGGTTGTCGGGATCCGTGAGATCAGACACGGGGACGGTGAAAACGCGGGCGGTCTCGGCGGGATCGACGACGCCGACGGGGGTGGGCGAGCGCCACCAGCCGAGCACCGGGGTCACCACGAAGTCGCTCACCGGGATGAAGAGCTTGGGCAGCACGCCGAAGAGCTGGACGCCCCGGGGGTCGAGCCCGGTCTCCTCCTCGGCCTCGCGCAGGGCGGCGCGCAGCGGACCGTCCGTCAGCGGGTCGCCGTCCTCGGGGTCGAGGGAGCCGCCGGGGAAGGAGGGCTGGCCCGCGTGCGAGCGCAGACTCCCCGAACGCTCCATCAGGAGCAGCTCGGGGCCGCGGTCACCCTCTCCGAAGAGGATCAGCACGGCGGACTGGCGCCCGGCGCCGCTCTCCGGGGGCAGGAAGCGGCTGAGCTGGGTCGGCCGGACGGTCTCGGCGGCGCGGGCCACGGGGTCCAGCCAGGCGGGGAGGTCCTCGGTGCTGAGGCGCGCGTGCCCGTTGGGGCTGCCCGTCAGGTGGCCGCCGGGGCTGCCGGGCGCGTGTCCGCTGGGGCTGCCTGGTGCGTGGCCGCTGTGGCTGCCAGGTGCGTGCCCGCCGGGGCTGCCTGCTCGGCCGGGGCCCTGGCCGGGTGCCCGGCCGGTTCCTTGGAAGCCGTTCCCATCGCTCATGTGCGTATCGCTCGTGTCGGTTGTCTCGCTCGTGTCGCTCGCGTGCGTCATCGGCACCCCCGTCCAACTGTGGACAACGCCTGTGGACCCTCGGTTGGTTCCTCGCTCATGCCGCGCCCAGCGGGGGCGCCGCCTTTCCCGGATAGTCCGGCGGGGGCTTGAGGCGCTGGCCCGGCAGGCCGCCCATCTCGTACTTCAGGAGCTTCTTCGCCTTCTCCGGGTCGGTCTCTCCCTCTCCGTACGACGGGCAGAGGCCGGCGATCGGGCAGGCGCCGCAGGCGGGCTTGCGGGAGTGGCAGATCCGGCGGCCGTGGAAGATCACGCGGTGCGAGAGCATCGTCCACTCGCTCTTCGGGAAGAGGTCGGCGATGGCGGCCTCGACCTTCACCGGGTCGGTCTCCTCGGTCCACTTCCAGCGCCGGACGAGCCGCCCGAAGTGGGTGTCCACGGTGATTCCGGGGACACCGAAGGCGTTCCCGAGCACGACGAACGCGGTCTTGCGTCCTACGCCGGGCAGCTTGACCAGGTCTTCTATGCGGCCGGGGACCTCACCGCCGTGGTTGTCCCGCAGGGCTGCCGCCAGCCCCATGATCGACTTCGTCTTCGCCCGGAAGAACCCCGTCGGCCGGATCAACTCCTCAACCTCTTCGGGGTTGGCGGCGGCCAGGTCCTCCGGGGTCGGGTACGCGGCGAAGAGGCGCGGGGTCGTCTGGTTCACCCGCAGGTCGGTGGTCTGCGCGGAGAGGACCGTGGCGACGAGCAGCTCGAAGGGGTTCTCGAAGTCCAGCTCGGGGTGGGCGTACGAGTACACCTCCGCGAGCTCGCGGTTGATGCGGCGGGCCCGCCGGACGAGGGAGGCGTGGGACTCGGGCTTGGCCTTGGCGGTGGGCTTGGCCGTGGACTTGGCCGTTGGCTTGGCCTTGGCCGTGGGCTTGGCCTTGACCGGGGTGGTGGCCTTCTTGGCTGGGGCGGCCTGCTTCGCCGGGGCGGCCTTCTTGGTCCCGGCTGTGACCTTCTTAGTCGCGGCTGTGACCTTCTTGGCCGGAGCTGTCTTCTTTGCTGCGGTTTTCTTCGCTGTGGTGGCCTTCTTGACCGGGGTGGGTTTCGCCGCGCCCGCGGTGGCTTGATTCTTCTCCGAAGGCTTGCTCACCGGTGGCACCCTTGTCCCTTTTGTCGCATTCTCTGGTTCAGTGGAAGCGTGTTCGCCCACAGCGGAATCCGGGCGGCCTGTAACCTTCCCAGGCCCCATGGCCTGTGCTCTCACCGGCTTTTTGGACACCCGGCCAGCCTAGAGCCCGACACTGACATCCGCCCTGGACCCTATGGATCGGCCCCCAATTGGCCCCCTCCCGCACAGCATGCGACGCCAGTGCGGCAGACTTGTGACTGATCACACTGTTTGGACGGTCCGGCAAAATGGGGACCACGGTCCCCTGATGCAGGTCGACAAGGAGAGAACTCGTGGACGACGTTCTGCGGCGCGCCCCGCTCTTCGCGGCGCTCGATGACGAACAGGCCGCGGAGCTCCGCGCCTCCATGAGTGAGGTGACGCTCGCGCGCGGGGATGCGCTTTTCCATGAAGGTGACCCCGGAGACCGCCTGTATGTGGTCACCGAGGGCAAGGTGAAGCTTCACCGCACCTCACCCGACGGCCGCGAGAACATGCTCGCGGTGCTCGGTCCCGGCGAGCTCATCGGTGAGCTCTCGCTGTTCGACCCGGGCCCGCGTACGGCAACCGCCTCCGCGCTCACCGAGGTCAAGCTGCTCGGCCTCGGCCACGGCGACCTTCAGCCCTGGCTGAACGCACGGCCCGAGGTGGCCGCGGCTCTGCTGCGTGCCGTCGCCCGGCGCCTGCGCAAGACCAACGACCAGATGTCCGATCTGGTCTTCTCCGACGTGCCCGGGCGTGTGGCCCGCGCCCTTCTGGACCTGTCGCGCCGCTTCGGCGTGCAGTCCGAAGAGGGCATCCACGTCGTGCACGACCTCACGCAGGAAGAGCTGGCCCAGCTGGTCGGCGCCTCCCGCGAGACGGTCAACAAGGCACTGGCGGACTTCGCCGGGCGCGGGTGGCTTCGGCTTGAGGCTCGCGCGGTGATTTTGCTGGACGTGGAGCGGCTGGCGAAGCGGTCACGCTGACGCCGTTTCGCTGACGCTGTTTCGTACGCGGATGGGTCCCGTCTCGTTTTGAGGCGGGGCCCATCCGTGCTTCCGCACAGGCTTTCCCGCCCACCCACCCGATTGCCCCGCGGTGTGGGGTGGGTGGGTTGCCGGTCGCCCCGGCCGGGCGGGGGCGCGCCTCGGCCGGGTGGGTTGCCGCCTCGCCCCGGCCGGGCGGGGGCGCGCCTCGGTGGGTGGGTTGCCGCCTCGCCTCAGCCGGGGGGGGGCGCGCCTCGGTGGGTGGGCGGGATCGGTGCGTGGGCGGGTTGGCGTCTCGGTGGCCCGGGGGGGCGGGCGGGGCGCGTGGGTGAGCCGCCCCTCGCTTCGAGCTGTGGGCCAGCGGTTCGGTGTTCGGTGCTTGGTGTTCGGTGCTTGGTGTTCGGGGCTTGGTGTTCGGGGCTAGATCAAGCCGTGTTCGCGCAAGTAGTCCAGTTGGGCCCGTACCGACAGTTCCGCTGCCGGCCACAAGGAGCGGTCCACGTCCGCGTACACGTGGGCGACCACCTCCGAAGGCGCCGCATGGCCGTTCTCGACGGCCGTCTCGACCTGGGCCAGTCGGTTCGCGCGGTGCGCCAGGTAGAACTCGACCGCGCCCTGGGCGTCCTCCAGGACCGGGCCGTGGCCCGGCAGGACCGTGTGCACGCCGTCGTCGACCGTCAGGGACCTCAGGCGCCGCAGGGAGTCCAGATAGTCCCCCAGGCGGCCGTCAGGGTGCGCCACGACCGTCGTACCGCGGCCCAGGACCGTATCGCCCGTCAGGACCGCCTGATCGGCCGGGAGATGGAAGCAGAGGGAATCGGCGGTGTGGCCCGGCGTCGGGACCACGCGCAGCTCCAGGCCGCCCGTCGTGATCACGTCACCCGCGCCGAGGCCCTCGTCGCCGAGGCGCAGCGCGGGGTCGAGGGCCCGCACCTTGGAGCCGGTCAGCTCGGCGAAGCGCGCGGCGCCCTCCGCGTGGTCCGGGTGGCCGTGGGTGAGGAGGGTGAGCGCGACCCGCTGCCCGGCCTTCTCCGCCGTCGCGATGACGTGCTGGAGGTGTACGTCGTCCAGGGGGCCCGGGTCGATGACGACCGCGAGCCCTGAGCCGGGCTCGGAGACGATCCAGGTGTTGGTTCCGTCCAGCGTCATCGCCGACGCGTTGGGCGCGAGGACGTTGACCGCGCGGGCGGTGGCGGGACCGCTGAGGACCCCGCCCCGGGGCTGGCCGGGGAGGGCGGCGGCTTCGGTCATGCGGGGGTGACTCCCGTCCGGTTCGTGAGCATGGGCCAGGGAATGAGCAGCGTGGAGGCGTGCGTGGTCATGCGGGGCGGCCACCCGTAGGGATGTGCTTCGTGAACTCCTCGTGGCCCGGCCAGGTCAGCACCAACTCGTCCTCCTCCAGGCGCGCTTGGGCCAGGACCGGCGTCAGATCGCGCTCCGGGGCGCCGGCCAGGGCGTCGGCCGCCGATCCGTAGGGGCTCAGTTGGCGCAGGGTCGCGATGGTCGGCGGCATCATCAGGAGGTCGCCCTTGTCGTACCCGGCCGTGGCCTCCCGCGGGGCGATCCACACCGTGCGGTCGGCCTCCGTGGAGGCGTTGCGGGTGCGCTGCCCCTCCGGGAGGGCCGCCACGAAGAAGAACGTGTCGTAGCGCTTCGGCTCGAACTCCGGAGTGATCCAGCGCGCCCATGCGGCAAGGAGGTCACTACGGAGGACCAGGCCCCGGCGGTCCAGGAACTCGGCGAAGGAGTAGTCGCGGGCCACCAGGGCCTCGCGGTCCGTCTCCCAGTCGTCGCCCGTGGTGTCGCCGACGACGCTCGACGGGGTCGGTCCCGCGAGCAGCACGCCCGCTTCCTCGAACGTCTCGCGGACGGCGGCGCACACGATCGCCTGCGCGCCCGGCTCGTCCACGCCGAGGCGCTCCGCCCACGTCGCGAGTGAGGGGCCCGCCCAGCGCACGAGGTGGTCGTCGTCGCGCGGGTCCACGCCACCGCCCGGATACGCGTACGCGCCTCCGGCGAAGGCCATGGAGGCGCGTCTGCGCAGCATGTGTACGGCGGGGCCCGTCACGGAGTCCCGAAGGAGCATGACCGTGGCCGCCCGGCGCGGAGTCGCGGGAATCAGTTCGCCGCTGCTCAGCGCGCGGATGCGGTCGGGCCACTCCGGGGGGTACCACTGCCCATTAGCCATGGGCGGAGGCTATCCCCTAGTGGGCTGATGTTCGAGAGGCAACTATCGGGTGCCAGAAGGCTGCCGACAGCCAGTCGACAAGGCAGCCGACGAGCCCGTCGACAAGGCAATCGGCAAGGCAGCCGACAAGCCAGTCGGCAGGGCAGTCGGCAGGACAGTCGGCAAGGCGGCGATCACGCCTCGGTCAGCTCCACCTGAACCTCGACCTCGACAGGCGCGTCGAGCGGCAGGACCGCCACGCCCACGGCGCTGCGGGCGTGCACGCCCTTGTCGCCGAGCACCTCGCCGAGAAGCTCGCTGGTGCCGTTGATCACGCCGGGCTGGCCCGTGAAGTCCGGGGCCGAGGCCACGAAGCCGACGACCTTCACGACGCGCTTGATGCGGTCCAGGTCACCGGCGATGGACTTCACCGCGGCGAGCGCGTTCAGGGCGCACGTGCGGGCCAGTTCCTTGGCCTCCTCGGGCGTCACCTCCGCGCCGACCTTGCCGGTCACCGGAAGCTTGCCCTCCACCATCGGGAGCTGGCCCGAGGTGTAGACGTACACACCGGACTGGACCGCCGGCTGATAGGCGGCGATCGGCGGCACGACCTCCGGCAGGGTCATGCCCAGCTCGGCGAGCTTCGCCTCGACGGCCCCGCTCATGCCTGCTTCTCCCGCTTCAGGTAGGCCACGAGCTGCTCAGGGTTGTTCGGCCCGGGGACGACCTGGACGAGCTCCCAGCCGTCCTCGCCCCAGGTGTCCAGAATCTGCTTCGTGGCATGGACGAGCAGCGGCACGGTTGCGTATTCCCACTTGGTCATATGGCCGACTGTAGCCGTTCTGAGGCGCTGCTCACGGTGGCCTCCTGCTTAGCCCGGACGCCGACTGGTTAGGCTCGGAAGTGTGAGCAGGCTCCAGGTCGTCAGCGGCAAGGGCGGTACCGGCAAGACCACGGTGGCCGCCGCACTCGCGCTCGCCCTCGCGACGGAGGGCAAGCGCACCCTCCTCGTGGAGGTCGAGGGCAGACAAGGCATCGCGCAGCTCTTCGAGACCGAAGCGCTGCCGTATGAGGAGCGGAAGATCGCCGTCGCTCCCGGGGGCGGGGAGGTGTACGCCCTTGCCATCGATCCCGAACTGGCGTTGCTCGACTACCTCCAGATGTTCTACAAACTGGGGGGCGCGGGACGCGCGCTCAAGAAACTCGGCGCCATCGACTTCGCCACCACCGTCGCGCCGGGCCTGCGGGACGTCCTGCTGACCGGCAAGGCCTGCGAAGCCGTACGCCGCAAGGAGAAGAGCGGGCGGTACACATACGACTGCGTGGTGATGGACGCGCCGCCCACCGGCCGCATCACGCGCTTCCTGAACGTGAACGACGAGGTGGCGGGGCTCGCCAAGATCGGCCCGATACACAATCAGGCGCAGGCCGTGATGCGGGTCCTCAAGTCACCCGAGACGGCGGTCCACTTGGTGACGCTCCTGGAAGAGATGCCCGTCCAGGAGACCGCCGACGGGATCGCCGAGCTGCGCGCCGCGAAGCTCCCCGTGGGGCGCGTCATGGTGAACATGGTGCGGCCCGCGCTGCTGGACGAGGCCGCCATCGAACTCGGGCTCGGCGGGATCCCGCGCACCGCCATCGCCAAGTCCCTGTCCGCCGCCGGACTCGGCGGGGCCCGCCGCGGAGGTGTCGCCGCGCGTCTGGTCGACCCGCTCCTGGAGCAGGCCTCCGAGTACGCCGAGCGGTACGCCCTCGAGCGCTCCCAGCGGGACGTCCTGGGCGAGCTCGGCCTCCCCCTGCACGAACTCCCGCTCCTGGCCGGGGGAATGGACCTGGCAGGGCTCTACGAACTCGCCACGGAACTGCGGAAGCAAGGGATCGCATGACCTCGGACCCGGCACGAGACCCTGCACGAGACGCGGACACGACCCGCCCCCTGGACCCGGCCCGCACGCTCGACGTGGACGCCCTGATCGACGACCCGAAGACCCGCATCGTGGTGTGCTGCGGCTCCGGAGGCGTCGGCAAGACGACCACGGCGGCCGCCCTTGGCCTGCGCGCCGCCGAACGGGGCCGCAAGGTCGTCGTCCTGACCATCGACCCGGCGCGCCGGCTCGCCCAGTCCATGGGGATCGACTCGCTCGACAACGTCCCGCGCCGGGTCAAGGCGGTCGAAGGCAACGGCGAGCTGCACGCCATGATGCTCGACATGAAGCGCACCTTCGACGAGATCGTCGAGGCGCACGCGGACAAGGAGCGGGCGAGCGCGATCCTCGGCAACCCCTTCTACCAGTCGCTCTCGGCGGGCTTCGCGGGCACGCAGGAGTACATGGCGATGGAGAAGCTGGGGCAGCTGCGCTCCCGCGACGAGTGGGACCTGATCGTCGTCGACACGCCGCCCTCGCGCTCGGCCCTTGACTTCCTCGACGCGCCCAAGCGCCTCGGCTCCTTCCTGGACGGGAAGCTGATCCGGGTGCTCATGGCCCCGGCGAAGGTGGGCGGCCGGGCCGGGATGAAGTTCCTGAACGTCGGGATGTCGATGATGACGGGGGCCCTGGGCAAGCTGCTCGGCGGTCAACTGCTGCGTGACGTCCAGACGTTCGTGGCTGCGATGGACACCATGTTCGGCGGCTTCCGCACCCGCGCGGACGCCACGTACCGGCTGCTCCAGGCGCCGGGCACGGCGTTCCTCGTGGTGGCGTCGCCGGAGCGGGACGCGCTGCGCGAGGCGGCGTACTTCGTGGAGCGCCTGGCCGCCGACGACATGCCGCTCGCCGGTCTCGTCCTGAACCGGGTGCACAGCAGCGGCGCCGCTCAGCTCTCGGCCGAGCGGGCGCTTGCCGCCGCGGAAAATCTTGAAGAGAGCCGCATTGTGGATCAGGTGGACGGGAAGGTTGCACTTCGTAGCTCCCACGAGGCTCCCGGCAACTCCCCCGAGGCCCCTGGCAGTTCCCGGACTCCCGCACCTTCTGAAGCACCTTCTGAAGCATCCTCGGAAGCACCTTCCGAGGAGTCCTCCGAAGTATCTGAAGCACCTGAAGCGTCTGAGGCACCTGAAGCGTCTGAAGGACCTTCTGAACTCCATGACACGCATCCGCCCGTGGCACAGCTGACCGCAGGCCTGCTGCGACTGCACGCGGAGCGCATGCAGCTGCTCGCGCGCGAACAGCGCACGCGCGACCGCTTCACCGCGCTTCACCCCGAGGTTGCCGTGGCCGAAGTGACGGCACTGCCGGGCGATGTGCACGACCTGGCAGGCCTTCGGACCATCGGGGACCGGCTCGCGGCCGGTACTGATGGTGATCCGGCCGGAGCTGCCTGAGCAGCAGGACCGGCGCTGCCTGAGCAGCAAGGACCGGCACACACTGCCACGCGGTCGGTGGGGGCCTCCCCCTGAGGGCATTCCCATGAGGGCATTGCCATGAGGGCACTCCCCACCGCCACGCGGCGGACGGGCACTGAAACCCGGCGGGCGCTGACCTGACGGGCACTGACCCGACGGGCACTGAAACCCGATGGGCGCTAACCCACTGCCGCGTAGCTCTCGTACGTCTCGTCGTCCTCCAAGTCCACGGGCAGCAGGCCCGCGCCACGCTCGTACTCGGAGCGCGCCGTCTCCAGCAGACGGCGCCATGAGGTGACCGTTGGACGCCTGCGCAGCAATGCGCGGCGCTCCCGCTCAGTCATGCCACCCCACACGCCGAACTCGACGCGGTTGTCCAGCGCATCAGCCAGGCACTCGGTCCGCACCGGGCATCCGGTGCACACCGCCTTGGCCCTGTTCTGCGCTGCTCCTTGAACGAACAGTTCATCTGGATCGGTAGTGCGGCAGGCCGCCTGCGCACTCCAGTCGGTTACCCAGCCCATACCGGCGCCGTCCTCTCCCGAATCGAGGCTCCCCCACGGCGGCAGCGGCATATTCACCGCCGCCAGTTGAGGACGTTACGGAGGTTGGGCACAGCGCAACACCCCCTTCGGGCCCAATCTTGGATGGCCCGAACGGACTATGCGTAAGCGGCAGATCACCCGACGGAGTGAGCTGGCGACATGCGTGATTAACCCGGCAAATGCGGGCACTTCAGCTGAGTCACAACGGGCATCGAATGCCGCATGAGGCGAATTCGGACACACTTTCCCTAGCCCCAAAAGAGCAGAGGGAGTCCCCATTCGGGATTCGGGACCGACGGAGGGGTTGTTGCCAAACCGCACTGCTGTGACAGTTGAGAGCAGCTTAGGCCAAGGCATTGAGGCGTGTCCGGCGAATCAGAACGTAGGCTGCCCCCATGGGAAAGAAGCGCTCGGGCGGTGGTCTGTCACCAACTCAGCAGGCCGCGAAGTTCCTAGGTGTCAGCGTGCTCGCTGGAGCCGTGCTGGCAGGTATCGCCCTGCCCGCGGCCGGCGCGCTCGGCCTCGCGGCGAAGGGCTCGGTCGAGGGATTCGACGAGATCCCCTCCAACCTGAAGCAGCCGCCGCTGAGTCAGCGCACCACGATCCTGGACAACAAGGGCGGCTCCATCGCCACGGTCTACTCACGTGACCGCACCGTGGTGCCGCTCAAGGAGATCTCGCCGTACATGCAGAAGGCGATCGTCGCGATCGAGGACTCGCGCTTCTACGAACACGGCGCGATCGACGCGAAGGGCATCCTGCGCGCGCTGAACCAGAACGCGCAGAGCGGCGGCGTCTCCCAGGGCGCGTCCACGCTCACCCAGCAGTACGTGAAGAACGTCTTCGTCGAGGAGGCGGGCGACGACCCGACGAAGGTCGCCGAGGCCACCCAGCAGACCCTCGGGCGCAAGATCCGCGAGCTGAAGTACGCGATCCAGGTCGAGGACAAGCTGGGCAAGAAGCGCATCCTCAGCAACTACCTGAACATCACGTACTTCGGACAGCAGGCATACGGAGTCGAGGCCGCGGCCCAGCGCTACTTCTCCAAGCCCGCCAAGAGCCTCCAGGTCCAGGAGGCCGCGCTGCTCGCCGGCATCGTGCAGTCGCCCAGCCGGTACGACCCGGTCAACGACACCGAGGAAGCCACCAAGCGCCGCAACACGGTGCTGCAGCGGATGGCCGAGACGCACGACATCACGCAGGCGGAGGCCGAGGCGGCGAAGGAGAAGCCGCTCGGCCTGAAGGTGAGCAGGCCCAAGAACGGCTGCATCACGGCGGTCAGCGGCGCCGGGTTCTTCTGTGACTACGTACGCGAGGTCTTCCTCTCCGACCCCGTCTTCGGCAAGACCAAGGAAGACCGGGCCAAGGTCTGGAACCAGGGCGGTCTGCGGATCAAGACCACCCTCGACCCGCAGGCACAGCAGTCCGTGCAGGCCTCGATAAAGGATCACGTCAACCAGTCCGACGACGTGGCCACGGCGGCCACCATCGTCGAGCCGGGCAGCGGCAAGATCCTGGGCATGGGCCAGTCGCGGCCCTACGGCTTCAAGAAGGACGAGACCACGATCAACCTGTCCGTGGACGACTCCATGGGCGGCGGCGCGGGCTACCAGCCGGGATCGACCTTCAAGCCGATCGTCGCGGCGGCCGCCCTGGAGGGCGGCATGCCGCCGACGAAGAGCTACGGCGCTCCGTACGAGATGCCCTACCCAGACAGCGTCGCGGCGTGCGACGGCAAGAAGTGGGTGAACTCGGGCGGCGCGAAGCTCACCAATGAGAACGAGTCCGAGGTCGGCCCGTACGGCATGAAGGAAGCGACCGCGAAGTCGGTCAACACCTACTACGTGGAGATGATCGGCGACATCGGCATCTGCCCGGTGACGAAGATGGCCAAGGAGATGGGCGTCGAGCGGGCGGACGGCCGCAAGATGGACCAGGCGCCGTCGATCGCGCTCGGCACCCAGGAGATGTCGCCGCTGACGATGGCGGGCGCGTACGCGACGTTCGCCTCGCGCGGCAAGTACTGCTCGCCCGTCGCGATCGAGTCGATCGCCGCTCCGGGCGGCAAGACGCTGCCGGTGCCGAAGTCGACGTGCTCGCGCGCGATGTCTCCCAAGACGGCCGACACGATCAACACCCTCCTCAAGGGCGTGGTCGAGGACGGAACCGGCCAGCAGGCCGGCCTCGGCTCCCGGCCGAGCGCGGGCAAGACGGGTACGACCGATTACCGCTACGCCGCCTGGTTCGTGGGCTACACCCCGAACATGTCGGGCGCGGTCTGGGTCGGCGACCCGCAGCACAAGCGGCAGATGGTCGACATCACCATCGGCGGAGTCCCGTACGACAAGGTCTTCGGTGGTGAGGTCCCCGGCCCGATCTGGCGGGACGCGATGAGCGGCGCGCTCGCGGGCAAGCCCGCGCCGGGCTTCAACACCGTCCACATCCCGGACGGCGACAAGGACAAGGACAAGGACAAGCCGCACGAGGACAACAAGCCGGGCGGCGGCGGCCACGGCGGTGGCGGTGGCGGCAATGGCGGAGGCAACAACGGCGGGGGCGGCGATCCCTGGCCGGACATCTCGCTGCCGCCGGACGTCATCGGGGGGAACGGCAATGGGGGCGGGATCGGCGGGGGCTGGGATCGGTGAGCGGCGGCCGGTAGGTCTTCCGGATAGCTGTTCCGGATAGCTGTTCCGGATCCTCCGCTTGATACGTGCTCGATACGTGGATGAGGGCGCCCCCTGAAGCAGGGGGCGCCCTCATCCATTTCCCTTAGGCGGGTGGGCGTGCTCAGCCCGCGAGCAGCTGCTTGACCACGGCGGCGACGCGGCCGCCCTCCGCCAGGCCAGCGACCTTCGGGTTCACGATCTTCATGACCTGGCCCATGGCACGCGGCCCCTCGGCGCCGGCGGCCTTCGCCTCCTCGACGGCCTGGGCGACGATCGCCTTCAGCTCGTCCTCGGAGAGCTGCTTCGGCAGGTACTCGGCGAGGATCTCGCCCTCCGCCTTCTCCTTCTCGGCCTGCTCGGCACGCCCGCCGTTGGCGAAGGCCTCCGCGGCCTCGCGGCGCTTCTTCGCCTCGCGGGCGATCACCTTCTGCACCTCGTCGTCGGAGAGCTCGCGGGCCGTCTTGCCCGAGACCTCCTCCTTCGTGATGGCGGTGAGGGTCAGCCGGAGCGTCGAGGAGCGCAGCTCGTCGCGCCCCCTGATAGCGGCGGTGAGGTCTTCCTGAAGCTTCGCCTTGAGCGTGGTCATGCGGTGATTGTCGCAGGTGCGTACGGCCCGACGCCCGCTGATTTACGGGGCCTTCGGGTCTGACACGATGGGTGGATGCGCGCGCGATACGCAGTACCTCTGGGAATCACGGCGACGGCCGCCGCCGGTCTGGCCTACTCGGTGGGCATCGAAGCCCGCCTCTTCCGACTGCGACGGGTCACGGTGCCGGTCCTTCCACCGGGGATGCGACCGCTCAGAGTCCTCCAGGTCTCGGACATCCACATGGTGTCCGGGCAACGCAAGAAGCAGCGCTGGCTGCGCTCCCTCGCGGGCCTCCGCCCCGACTTCGTGATCAACACCGGGGACAACCTCTCCGACCCGGAGGGCGTACCGGAGACGCTGGACGCGCTCGGCCCGCTGATGCAGTTCCCCGGGGCGTACGTCTTCGGCTCGAACGACTACTACGGCCCGAAGCCGCGCAACCCCGCCCGCTATCTGCTGGAGAAGGTGCAGGGCAAGCACGGCCTGAACGGCAACCCGCCCGCCGTCGGCGTCATCCACAACCCGTGGGAGGACCTGCGCGACGGGTTCGACGCCGCGGGCTGGCTGAACCTCACCAACACCCGGGGCGCGCTGAAGATCGAGGGCTACGAGATCGGCCTCACCGGCGTGGACGACCCGCACATCAAGCGCGACCGGTACGCGCAAGTGGCGGGCGGTCCCGAAGCGGGCGCCGACTTCTCGATGGGCATCGTGCACGCCCCGTACCTGCGCAGCCTCGACTCCTTCACGGCCGACGGCTACCCCTTGATCCTCGCGGGCCACACCCACGGCGGCCAGGTGTGCATCCCCTTCTACGGGGCGCTGGTCACCAACTGCGACCTGGACACGGACCGCGTGAAGGGCCTGTCGACGCACGAGGCGGAGGGACACACGTCGTACATGCACGTCTCGGCGGGCTGCGGCGCGAACCGCTACACCCCGATGCGCTTCGCGTGCCCGCCGGAGGCGACGCTGCTTACGTTGACTGCTCGGGGCTGAGGGGTTCCCTCCCGGGGGGGGGAGCAGCGGGGAGCGGGGCGGGACGGGCTGGCGCGTGTCCCGCGCACAGAACAGGGAGCCCCTCCCCGCTCCCCGCTCCCTGCTGCTCCCTGCCCCCTGCTGCTCCCTGCTGCTCCCTGCCGCGCTGCGGATGAGCGGAACGGTGCTTACCGTGGGGACATGATCACGCGGACCTCGTCGACCGCTCCGGCGGAGGCGGTCGTACCGCGCCCGCGCCGCCCCGTGACCGCGGTCTTCCGGGCACTGGTCGCCCTGGCCGCGGTCACCGGCATCGTGATCGACCTGGCCATCGGCAGCCCCCTGCGGGTGCTCAGCTACTTCACCATCCAGAGCAATGTGCTGCTGGCGGTGGTCTTCACCTTCTCCGCCCTGCGCGCCTGGCGGGGCCACCGCGCCCTGCCTCCGCTCGTGACCGGCGGCACGCTCCTCTTCATCTCGATCACGGGCCTCGTCTACCACTTCGTCCTGGCCAACGGCTCGAGCGGCTTCGCCATGACGGACGACATCGAGACGTACTCCGGCTGGCACTCCCTCTCCAACCAACTGCTGCACACCGTGACCCCGATCGGCGCGCTCCTCGACTGGCTCCTGCTCACCCGCCCCGGCGGCCTCCGCCTGCATCACGCCGCCCAGTGGATGGTCTACCCACTCGCCTACCTGGCCTTCGCCCTGACCCGCGGCGCGCTCATGTCCCCCGGCTCACCGGCGCGCTACCCCTACCCGTTCCTGGACGTCGAGGCACACGGATACGCGGGGGTCCTGGCCAACGCGGTCTTCTTCGGCCTGGCCTTCTACGCGCTGGCCCTGCTCCTGGTCGGCCTGGACCAGATCCGCCCAGGTCGCCGAGGCACGGTGCGGCCCGGGAGCCAGGGCCCGAAAACCGGATTTCGTCTCCGGGCGCCGGTCCGCTAAAGTAATCGATGTCGCCACGACCTGCGCAGCGGGCCAGTGGAGCAACGACATCGGGGTGTAGCGCAGCTTGGCAGCGCGCTTCGTTCGGGACGAAGAGGTCGTGGGTTCAAATCCCGCCACCCCGACAGCTAAGCAGCAGGTCAGAGGGCCGGTACTGATTTCAGTACCGGCCCTCTGGCTTTGTGCGTGACTATCTGAGTGACTACCTGCGCGGAGTCCTCGCGTCCGCCTCCCAGTCCCCGCTACGGTGTGGCTCCCGATTGAGGGACCTGTCGTCAGACCGAATAGGTCGGGCAGGTGGCGGGACAGACTGAAAAGTCGCCGCCTGAGGGATACACCTCTGTTTACGGGCTCGGCGCGGCCAGTAGGTAGAGATCACTCGACTCTCTCTCGTGAGGCTTGGCCGTTGATCGCCAGTCACCGGCACGAATGATCCTTAGTTCTGTGCGCTTGGCAGAGCTCCCAATCCGCTGCACGCGGCTGGGAGTGTCTGCCGTGTCGTAGACCAGTCCGGCCGTGCCCGTCCGAAAGGTACTTGGCCACATGAACTGGGACGACCACATCGCTCAGCTCTTGTTCACCGTGTTCGGCCTCTTCACGCTCTTCCTCTTGCTGCTACGCAGCTTCGGTCGCGACGTGATCAGGCTCATTCGAGAGGTACGAGACGAGTGGAACAAGCTTCGGTAGATGCCTGACGGCTGAGTCGTGCGGGGCGTGAACTGCAATGAGGAAGCGCCCCGCATCCCGATCAGCGACTAGGCCCGAAGATCTTGTCCATGGCGACCGCCCCGGTCTGGATTACTGGACGGATCTGCTTCCGGTAGACCTCCTCCGTGACAGCCGTGCTGGAGTGACCGACCAGCCGCGAGATCTCTTCGAGCGGGATCCCACCGTCCGACAAGATCGAGACGAAGGACGTGCGGGTCTCCCGAGGCGTCCACTCGTGAGGCTCGATCTCGATACCGGGCATCTTCGCGGCGTGGGCGAGGACCTTGCGGAACTCGCGCCGGACGTTCGCGGCGTCGAGCTCGGTCCCCACGGCTGACCTGAAGACGAGGCCCGTCTCCTGCCACTGGTCACCGGCCGCAACACGCTGCCAGCCCTGACGCTCCCGCTGGATCCTCAGGGCGTCGACAGCCCGACCGGGCAGAGCGAGCGTGCGGCGGGACTTCTTGGTCTTGGTGTCGCCGGAGCTCCGGACCGAGCGCCATACGGCGAGGTGCGGCGGGATCTCGGGGGTGGCGGTTGAGTCCCCGTCGAGGTCGACATGATCCCAGCGGAGAGGGCGCATCTCCTCGGTACGGCCGCCGGTGAGGAGCGAGACGACGAAGTACGCGTAGAGCGGGGAGTCCTCCGCAGCCACGAGTACGGCGTCCGCCTGCTTGAGCGTGAGGGACTTGGATGGCCGGCCGGGGCGCCCCGCGGGGACCGAGCACAGCTCGACGACGTTGCGCTTCACCTTGTCCCGCGCCATGGCTCGCTTCACAGCGCGGTTCAAGCACGAGCGGATCGCTTCCAGTGAGCGGGTGCTGAGCACCTTCGACTTGGCGCCGAGCCACTTGTCCACGTCATCGGCGCTGAGATCCCGGAGCTTCCGCGCGCCTAGGGCGGGGATCACGTGCGTGTTGCAGAGGATCGTGTTGGTGGTGAGCGTCGACGTGTCGCGTCCGTTCAGCCCGTACTTGAGCCAGTCCGTCACTGCGTCCTTGACCGTGTAGCCGGTGGGCGCGATCGCGAGGCCGTCCTCGTAGTCCCGCAGCACCTCTTTGAGCTTGGCTTTGGCCGCCGTCTTGGTCGTACCGCTGGCCTTCTTCACGATCCTCTTGCCGCTGGGGTCGAAGCCGAGGCTGGCTGTGGCGATCCAGCGTTGCCGCTTCTCGTCCCAATGGAGGCCTCCGTCTCCCCTACTTCGTCGCTTCGACATCAGGCCGCCTCATCCATCTGGTCGCGGATGAAGTCCTGGACAGCGACGGCGGGGATACGGCGGGCGCGGTCAATGGTGAGGGAGGCCAGGCGGTGCGTGCGGATCAGGTCGTAGACCTTGGAGCGTCCGAGCTTCAGCCGCGCCATGACTTCCGGCACGGTCAGCAGGTCGGCGGGGGCGGTGGTCATGCTGCGGCTCCTTCCGGGGCGAGTTGGTCGCGCAGGGCTTCACGGGCGGTATCGCGGTTGATCTGGAGCTCTCGGGCGATAGTCGCGGCGAGGGCGGACTCACCCGGCGTGTGGCCGTGGCCCGCGTACTGCCAGTCGGCGAGGACGAGGACGGTGTCCGGTTCGCGGTCGTCCAGGCCGAGGGCGTCGCGTTCCTGTGCGGCGCGGAAGTCGGCGCGGGCTTGGCGGAGTTCGCCGAGGGTGGTGGAGTAGCGGCGGGACTTGGAGGAGAAGTGGCCGCGGAAGCCGAGCATGTGCGCCCAGGCCCAGAGGCGGCGCTCCGGGTAGAGCGGATCGAGCAGCTTGCAGGCTTCGATCAGGCGGCGGGCGTGGGCCGGAACCTGGTGGCGGTCGAGCTCGGAGAGTTCGCCGATGCGGCGGTCGAGGGTGCCGGTGTTCTCGGCCGCCTTGGTGGCGTACTTGGCGACGTACGAGGCCACGGCTTGCTCGGTGATGTCGGAGCCGTCGCCGAAGGCCTTGACCGGGCGCACGTCGAGTTGGGTGCCCCAGCGGAACGTACGGGCCGGTTGCTCGTCGGCGGCCGGGACCGAGGCGGAGGTGTACGAGTGCGTCGCAGCGGCGTGGATGGCGTCGGTGAGGAGGCCGACGCTCGCCCAGGACGGGGGTGGGGTGTCGGGACCGTCCGGGCCGTCGAGGCGGATCACGGCGTGGAAGTGGAGGGCGCCGCGCTTCTGGAATTCGGCGACCTTGCCGTACGAGAGGCGGGCGGACTCCTTGAGTTCGCGTTGGGTGAGTCCGGCGCGGGCGGCGATCTCTCGGCGTAGGCGGGTCGTGAATCTCATCCACAGGTCGCCTGCGTGGTTGTTGAAGAGGACTGCGGCTGCGTAGTCGTATGTGGTCGGGTCGAGGGCGGTGCCGAGTGCCGGGTCGTCGGTGGGGTGGCGGGTGCCGCAGCGGCAGGTGCCACGGTCGGGACGGTTGTGGACTGGGCCGAAGGACGGGGCGGTGAGCGTGGTGAAGACGCGCGGGTGGTCGCGGACCGTGGAGGGGACATCGCGGCGGTCGTCGCCCGCCAGGCCTGCGCGGATCAGGTGGTAGGTGTCTCCGGCGTACGTCCAGGCGCAGGAGGGGCAGCGGGAGGCTCGGCGGTTGCCGCAGGCGAGGCGGAGGCGTCCGCCGGGCTCGTTCTGGGTGGAGTAGTGGTGGAGGGCCTCGCCGGTCGTTTTGTCCTTGGTGAGGGACCAGCCGGTGAGGTGGATCGGGTCGGAGCAGCCGCCGGTACGGCGGATCTGGTCCTGCCAGCGGTCGAAGTCGGAGGCCGAGGCCACCCTCAGCAGGTCGCCGAGGGTGATCGGGTCGAGCTGCGTGTCAGACACGGGCGCCCTCCCGCGTGAGTGAGCGGCGGAGGGTGGCGATGCCGTGGCAGTCCAGGCAGTGGGCGGTGGTGAGGCGCAGGTGGCCGTGCCGGTCACGGCCGCCGAGGGTGATGGCGACGGAGGCGAAGCCGTCGCAGGCCGGGCAGATGTTGGACGGCGGGCGGGTGCGTGCGGTCATGATGGGGCTTCCTTCCGGATCTCTGGTTCGGAGAGGGGCACGGCTCCCGGGCGGCGGAGACTTGGCGGTTGAGGCCGCCCGGGGGCCGGTCAGCGCCGCTTGTGCTCGGCGGTGATGAGGGAGCGGACGACCAGTGCGCAGATGGCGAGCGAGGCGCCGGTGATGGCGACCGCGAGGAGCATGGAGACCAGGACGGCGCCGACGACCAGGACGACGGCGGTGCCGCTACCGACGAGGGCGACGACACTGCCCGGCGTGAGCTGGACCGTGGGCCGGGCGGGAGCAGTCGGGGCGATGGGTGCCGGTGTCTGGGGCTGCTGAACGACGGCGGCCGGGGCGGTGGTCAGCGGGGTGACCATGCCGGTCGGGGCCGGGTTGGTCGGGATCTTGGGGCGGAGCATGGTGGATCTCCCTTCACAGGCTGCTACTTGACGGTGGAGTCGATGGCGGGGGCGAGCAGGCTGTCTGCGAGGAGGTAGCCGCAGAGCAGGAGGACGATCACCAGCCACCACGGCGGGTGGATGAGCTTGAGACCGAGGTAGCCGACGACGATCAGGGCGAGCCAGAGCGGGACATCCATGGCGGGGTCTCCTCAGCGGACCTTGCAGCGGTGGGTGCGGGCGGCGAGCTGAGCGGCCGACTGGCTGGCGTAGTCGGAGGACCAGCCGCAGCGGTCGGCGGTGCACACAGCGGCGTGCTTGGTGTGGCCGTGGCGGTCGCGGTGGGTGCCGATCTGGACGGGGCCGATCTGCATCACGGAGTGGAAGTGGTCGCGGGCGGGCATGGGTGGTTCTCCTTTCGGGTCGGGTCGCTTTCGGGATCAGGTGAGTTGGGCGGCGATGGCGTCGGCGAGCTGGGGCGGGACGCCGAGGCGGGCCCGGAGGGTGTCGGTGTCGATGCGGGAGCCGGTGCGGGCCTGGTGGTCGTCGGCGACCTTGCGGGCGTGGTCGACCAGGGCGGCGGGGACCGGGGGCGCGGGTTCTGCGGCCGGGAGCGCGGGGGCGTCCTCAGCCGCAGGGACTCGGGCGGCTTCCGGCTCCGTGACGACCGGAGGCTCCGGTGCGGATTCGGGAGCTGCGGGTGCCGGCCGATCCGACTCCGGCGCGGTCTCGGGTGCGTGCGCGGTATGGGCCAGGAGCGTGCCGCCGAGGAAGGCGAGAGCGGGCCACCCAGCGACGCCGAACCGGAGCCAGGCCGGAGGGTGCTGCAGGTCGAGGAACCCCGCGGTGGCGACATTGGCGCCGAGAGAGGCCACCAGGGCGATCAGAAACCAGCACCAGGCGAGCCGGGACGGACCCTCACTGCGAAGCCGCCGCCAGGCCGCGACCAGGAGCAGGTCGACGCTGATCGGGTAAGCCCACGCCTTCCAGCCGTCTTGCCCGGCAGCGGCAGCGAGGTCGTGCAGGTGGGCGAAGGACAGGGCGCCAGCGATGAAGGCCTGCACGAGGACGGCGTCCAGGCGGATCGCGGGCCGGGCCATTACGAGCCCTCACCTGGGTAGTCCGGCCCATCGGTCGGGTCGTAGTCGGACGGCAGCGGCGGGAGAACACGACGAGGCAGCGAGGCGGCGACAGCCGCACCCGTGACGGCCACGAACTCCTCGTCGGCGTCAGGCAGGTCGGCATACAGGGCCAGGGCGCCGAGCAGCTGCACTGTGCGGTTGAAGTCCTCGTAGGCGTCCACTGGTTCACCTCCGGATTTGGGCATGGGCGGGGTAGGGACGTGGCGCGGATGCGGTCGCGCCGACCGAAATGCGGGATGGTCAGGCCGTGGCGGTGGCGGCCTAGGAGAGCGGCACATGGGCCGAGGGCAACGGGGCAACGACGGGCCGGAAGGGTGCCAGCTCGGGCAGGTCCGGGGTGCGGTCGGCGTGCCGGTTGCAGATGTTCACGGCTTCGCGCAGCGAGGTGTGCGGGGCGCGGATGCGGGCCCAGCCGCCGGTCGAGTCGCCGGTGACGGCGATGCCGGGTGTCTCGGTGGGGATCTGGATGGCGGCGAGGACGGCGTCCGGGGCGATGTCGCCGAAGGCCATGTTGGCGCTGGATTCGTCGTTGACGCGATGGGCGGTACGGCCGGTGAGCTGGGCACGGAGCATCGTGATCCCCTTGCCGAGCTCGGAGCCGAAGCGCTGGCCGCAGATCTCCAGATAGATCCCGGCAGCGCGGCCGAGCTGAGCGAGGCGGACCAGGTCCGTGATGATCCGGTCGCGCCGCTTCTCCTCGTCCTTGCTTGCATAGAGGGCCAGTTCGGCAACCTCGTCGACCAGGACGACGACGGGTACGGGCCGCAGGTCCTCGCGCAGGTCCCAGATGTCGGCGGCGATCTCCGCATCGGGTATGCCGACGCTGATGCGCTGCTCGGCGCGTATGAGCTCGTAGACGGTCTCCATGTGGGAGACGAGCGCGTCGAGGAGTTCGAGGGCGGTGTCGGGGTTGTCGGCGAGGGCGGAGAAGCGCCGGGCGAGCGGGAAGAGTTCGACGCCTTGCTTGCAGTCGATGCCGACGAGGGCGACGTCCTGAGCGGCGAGCCCGGCAACGAGGTTGCGCTGGTAGACGGACTTGCCCGACTCGGTGGCGCCGAGCGTGAGCCCGTGCGGCACGGCCCGGTAGTCGCGGTAATGCACGGCCCCGTCCTCGCGCAGGGCGACGGGAATGCGCATCGGGCGGCTGTCGCTGGTGGCGGGCATCTGCACCCGCTTGAGCACGTCGTAGCCGGTCATCCGCAACTCAACGACGCTGGAGCGCAGTTCGCGTGAGGTGACGCCGTACATCCCGAAGGAGTGGCGAAGCCGGTCGGTGGCGGCCGAGACGTCGAACGCGTCCTGCCCCGGACGGAGCTTGAGGCGAAGGACCAGGCCGGTGCGGGTGGGCCGCAGGCGCAGGATGCGAGGAGCTCGCGGCTCAGGCACCGGGCGGTTGGCCATCCGGGCGAGCGAGAGGCGCCAGCGCGAGGGCGGGACGGTGAGCCCGCAGGCCTCCATGACCGAGGCGTAACGGACCAGGACCCGTAACGCGGCGAACGTGACGCCGAAGCTCACCCAGTACCAGGCGGGGCGCCGCCACCGCAGGATCACTGCGGAGGCGACGACCAGCAGAAGCAGCGCGACCGTGAAGCCGGTCATGATCAGGCCGCCTTGGGCTTCGTGGCACCACCGGTGAGCGAGGTGACTGCGACGGCGCGGAAGGCGATGCCGTGCCGCTTCTGCCCGTTGAACTCGTTCTCCCACGGGCGGGCGATCAGACCGGTGAGGGCGACCGGGGTGCCCATGGCCAGCTCGTCAGAGATGCCGGGCTGAGGGACGGTGACGGACAGAATCTCGACCGAGTCGTTGGCCGCGAACATCACGTCCACGGTCATCAACTGGGCACCGGTCTCGACGTCTTGAGCAAGCTCACCAGTCCGACGGTCCTTGACCTTGGGCTGCGGGGCCTTGGCGACCATCACGGTGGCGGTGGAGGTGTCGACGGGGATCTGACGCACTACGGATCACTCCTCTAGAGATGCTGGACTCCGCCACTCATGTATAGGAGTGACATGAAGAAGAGTGCATCACTCCTATACATGAGTCAACCCGCCGCAACGGAGAAGTCACGGCGGGCTGCGAGGAGTTGAGGAAGTGTCAGTCGGCGGCAGGGATCCGATACTCGAAAACGAACTGGTCAGCGGCCATGAGGGTGTCGCAGACCTCGACCACACGGCCTTCGGTCGTGCGGGCCTCACGGATCAGATGAACCACCGGAGCTCCGGGGCTGAGCGCGAGCTCGGTCGCCTCCGCCTTGGAGGCCGGACGCGCTTGCAGCGTCTCGACGAACTCGGCGAACTCGTGCCCGTGGTCTTCGAGTCGGGCGTAGATGCCACCGCCGCCGGGGTTCTCGGCGAACAGCTCGGGGATGTCCTTCACGACATCCCACGGCAGATACGAGGACGCGGTCTCGACAGGGGTGCCGTTGCGGAAGTAGAGACGCCGCCGGGCAAGGACCTGAGTGCCAGCCTCGACGCCCAACCGCTCGGCGGCATCCGCGGGGGCCTCCATGGGCCCGATGTACAGAACGCTGACCTTGGCGGTGGCACCGGACTGCGCAGACTCGGCGAGGTACGCGGCCTTGCCACCCTCCTGCCGAAGCGAACGGCGGAAGCGATCCGAGGACCGATGCCGTACCGGCGGCCGATCCTTCACCATCGAGCCCTTGCCGTGCCGAGTCTCGACGAGCCCACTGGCCCGCACCTCGACCATGGCCTTGCGAATCGTCCCGCCGGCCACGCCGTAGCGCTCCACCAGCTCCGACTCACTCGGCACCATGTCACCAGGCTTCAGGACTCCCGCCCGGATCTGCCGAACGATGTCGTCAGCGATCTGCACATACCGAGGTCCGGCCCTCCCCTCTCCTACCGCAGTTCCCATAGTCCTTCTCTTCCTCCTATGCTCCTGTACATGAGTAACAGCGCCAAGGAAGGCCAGTCAACGCCACTGCACTCCGTGTCCGTAGCCGGAGTAGTGGTACGCGAGGACGGCCGACTCCTGGCAATCCGCCGCGCGGACAACGGCACTTGGGAACTCCCTGGCGGTGTGCTCGAACTCGACGAGACCCCCGAAGAGGGCGTACGACGCGAAGTCCTGGAAGAGACGGGCATCCACATCGAGGTGGACGAGCTCACCGGGGTCTACAAGAACACGACGCGAGGCATCGTGGCGCTGGTCTTCCGCTGCAAGCCGGTCGGCGGCACCGAGCGCACGTCCAGCGAATCAACGGCAGTCGACTGGCTCACCTCGGAAGAGGTCGCCGAGTGGATGTCCGAGGTCTACGCGATCCGGCTCCTAGACGCCCTAGATGGGGCAGGCCCTCACGTACGAAGCCACGACGGCAAGCGCCTGATGCCAACGCGATAGAACTTTCCCTACTTCATCAAGGCCCGCGCACAGCGCGGGCGCGCCGCCTCGACGGCGCGACCTGCCTCCTGTCTCCGCCCCGGCTGGCCGCGCCAGGCGGCGCGCTCGCGAGCTGCGGGCATGAAGTGGGAGACACCCTCTGTGGCTGGGGCGGTCGGCTCCACGGCTTTAGGCAGCCACTTTGGGGCGAGCCTCTAAGATCATGGCCCCAACGTCGTGCTTTAACGGGCAGGTCCACAGACTGCCCGACTCGCGATGAGCTTACGGGGCCATGATCACTCGCCCCAAAGCAGCTCCAGCCCAAAGCCGCTCCGCCGACCGCGCAGGGTGCATCCGGTGATAGCGCTGCCCTAAGTGCCGTGCTGATCGACCCCAGGATCGATCCCTGCAATTCCAACTGCTCGTCACCCCAACTGTCCTATGCTGACAGCGAGATCAGGAGTGAGGCGATGACGACACCAGAGCCAACCAGGCCGGAGCCAGGCTCGCTGCATAGCGAGTTCGCACTGGAGCGATACCGCTACATACTCCAGCAGATCCACGCCGTCAACGAGAATGCACACCGTTTTCTCGCGATCTATCAGACACTCGGCACTACGCTGGTAGGGGCGACACTGGCCCTATTTGTCGGTTATCGAAAGTGGGAAATAGACCCGGATACAGCTCGATCCGGAGTGATTGGACTTCTGACTCTCACTACCGTTGTCGCTGCTTTCACCATGACTTTGATAATTGTAGGCGCGGTAGCCTGGGTCGACTATCGCAATGAAGAGTGCGACATAACTGACGCAATAATCGGCCCCGATTTCCGGAAAAGACCCCGCCCGAAGAATCTATTGCGATGGTACGAGACTTACGTCCTCCTCTTCATAGTTGTTTCCATTATCGCAATGTGGACACTTAGTGCGCTCCTGATCATTCCAGCAATAACATGATGCACGGGATGAGAAGGAAATCGTGTTGGCTTCAGAGAAAGGCGTTTAATGTCCTATCAGGAGACACGCTTTTGGAAACTCTTTGAAGACCAAGCAAGCGTGCAGGCTCAGAACGAGTCGAGCAGGCTCGTGGAGCAGTTCAAAAGCAGTCGCCAAAGGGGCGCATTGATTGCTGCAGAGATTTGCCGAGATTCCGCAGATCTGACACAGCATGACATCTCTCATATTGACGCATTGTGGGATTACGCCGAACTGATCTGCGGGCCTGAATATTTTCTGAATCCTGCAGAGATCTATGTCCTCGGTGTTGCTTTCCTTGCCCACGATCTCGCAAATGGGATGTCTGCCATTCCTGGAGGCATGGAGGAGATCGCAAGAGACGCAAGGTGGTGGGATGCATTAGCGGCGGAGTATCGCGCCGAACATGGCAAGGTTCCATCGTCTGAACGTCTCGCCGACGTGGGACCAGCTATTGAAGTCCGCGCCCGTGCACGGTACCTGCGTGAGACGCATGCGGACTACGCGGCGAGAATCCCTTTGATTCCGTATAAAGATCAAGTCACTGGCGATTCATATTACCTGATCGAAGACGCAGAGCTGCGCAACCAATACGGATACCTGGCCGGTCGAATCGCGGCAAGCCATTGGTGGCCGTCAAAGGTACTGCGGCAAGAATTTGGGGTCAAGATCGGCGCACGCGCCAGTATGCCAAGTTCGTGGGAAGTTGACCCACTCTCACTTGCTTGCATTCTCCGGTGCGCAGACGCCAGCCACTTGGATTCCCGCAGAGCTCCAGCTTTCCTGCGTGTCATTCGAAGCCCCGGTGTCGAATCACGACCCCATTGGGTTTTCCAAGACAAACTCCAGAAGCCTCGCATCCACGACGACCGCCTATCTTACACAAGCCTTAGCCCATTCGACAGAAGCGAATCTGATGCGTGGTGGGTCTGCCACGACGCCCTTTCAACATTGCATTACGAGCTCACATCAACCGACGATATTTTGTCGGATGCAGGAAGGCAACGTTTCTCGGTTCGGGGCGTAGTAGGAATCAGCGACCTAGAAGAACTGTCCCGGAATATTAGGACTGATGGATGGCATCCAATCGATGCTAGCGTCAAGGCAACCGACGTGATCACTCTCGTCCGTAGGCTTGGGGGTGCCGAGCTATATGGAAATGACACGTCAATTCCCATACGGGAGCTTGTCAGCAACGCTGCCGATGCGGTGCGGGCAAAGAAGGCTCTGCTGTCGGCCTCCGGAACGCCCTCCTGGGAGGTCTCAGGGGATATCACCGTATCGCTCAAGAGTGACGCCCAGGGGGATTGGTTGCATGTTCGCGATACGGGCATCGGCATGTCGAAAAACGTTCTAACCAATGCACTTCTCAATTTCGGCACCTCTTATTGGGATTCAGCTCAATCCCGCCGAGATCTCCCAGGCCTTCTTTCGTCCGGGTTCCGCCCGACAGGGCAATATGGAATTGGATTCTTTTCCATCTTCATGATCGGAAAATCGGTACAGGTTATCTCTCGACGTTACGACGCAGCCTCAAGTGAAACGATGGTTCTTGAATTTGCTCACGGCCTCACTGGACGACCGATGCTGCGAAATGCCGATACTCAAGAGCAGCTAGTTGCAGGTGGTACCGAGGTCAAGGTTCTGTTGAGTACCCCTAGCTCCGATATCCTTAGTCTTTCTTCCCGTAACGGAAAGAAGAATCACGTAACGCTCGCCGAATATTGTGCGTGGCTATGTCCGGCATTGGATGTAAATCTGTACGTGGCGCAAGGCGAGAAGGGTAGAAGTCTCGCTGTGTCGGCAGGCGACTGGCAGCACTTGGAACGAGACGCACTCGTCGACCGGATCTATGTACACCTGACACCAGACGTGCGCGATGCTTTCAAATCGCATATCTCGGGTGATCTGGAACCGGTTTACTCGCCAGATGGCGAAATGGTGGGCCGTTTGTCCGTGGCGCCCCCCATCCCCCACTTCGAAAAGTCTCCTGATTCCGAATCGGACGACAGCACATACCAAGATTGGGTATCGATAAAAGCCCCCCTTGTCGTTGGAGGGGTGCGCGCAAAAACAGGTATATATAATTCGGCAGGCCTAGTTGCCGGAACGACACAGAGGGCGGCTCGGGATGTCGCAGTTCCCATTATTGAGGCGATAGATTTCTCCGATTGGGCCACTTGCCAAGCGAAGAGATGGAAACCATCATGGGAGCGAGCTTTCCATGGCAGCATAAAGGGGAACCTAGTTGCACTCCATGCCGAACCGGCCCAGATGCCGGTAGCTCAGACAACTACTGGCGATGTGACGTTTGAGCAACTTGTGAGTCACTGCAAAGATCTATCTCGCGTTATTTTGCTTCACGATGCCGCCTGGAGAAACTACTGCGGGCGGAGCGCCGGGCAATCTTCGTTTCACGATGACGTTATCTTGATGGATCCAGCAATGCATTCGGTCCTGTCTTCGGACACCTCCTTTCGCGATGCAGATGATTTTGCAGTTATGGGGTGGTCTAAGAGCGTGGACGCCGACGCTACGAACACCATGGCCGGTGTCATCATTCGCGCTATAGCTAAAGCCTGGGGCATAGAGGAATCGGATCTTCAGTCTCGCTACTCTCGACGTGCAAGAAGCGAGATCCGCCAGGTAGAGGTGGTAGGTGTAAACGAAGACGGTGGAGTGGCCAAAGAGGTACGCTTGACAGCTTTCGCTGTCGTTTCACGGGATGCGCTTCTCGGACACTAGAGGTTGCTCTGGCGGATCGCGATCCCTGAAACCCCACCCTCCCTTAGACGACGGTGCATCAGCTTCCGATGTCAGTGCGCCGCCTGGCGCCCCCCCCCCATCGGTATCGAGTCGAATACGTTTCGAAGTTGATCGGCGCAACGTAGGTACCCGCTGAACGCGCAGGTCAACGAAACCTCTACGCTCGGTGGTTGAGCGTCTTTTGCAGTGCTTGGCCCTCAGGGGAGGAGGTCAGTCGTCGAGTCAGATCGCTGTTACAACGCCTGGCTGGGGCACAGAGACGGACGCCGAACCGGCGGGATTTGGAGGGGACTCAAGCACCCGTCAGAAGCGGTGGAGTCTCCACTCACTGCTGGGAGGCTCCGCGGCTAGTCGCTACGCGGAGCACATCCCGTAAGGCTCCCGTCAGATCCTGGACCAGAAGTAGCAGCACCTCCGCCTCTGTAACCGCGTCGGCCGGTAGTTCCTGTGTTTGCTCCAGCAGTGCGGCTGCCATGCCGAGCTGCACCGCCTCGATGTTGTCCGCCAAGCGGGACATGTGGCCATCGCTGTCGTCGGTGCTGAGATAGCAGGGCTTGCCCTCCGGCCCCGACCACGGGAGGAGCCGCAGCTCGTTTCGGGTTGTCATCTTTCTGTCCATCCCTCGTCGGTCACATGGTGGGTGGTGAAGACCGCATCGGCGCGGTCCCCTGGGAGCACCAGGAGCGCGGCCTCGACCACGCGCCCAGTCATGTCGGCTGTCACGCGTGTGATCGCGAGAACCGCCAGGGCGGAGCTGATCCGAAGGGTTGAGGCTTCGTCTGGTGTCGGGAGGCGAGCGCTGACCGTCTCTCGGACATCGGCCGAGGTCGGGCGCAGTGCTGCGAATCTCGCCTCTGCTCCCTCATATGGGCGCGGCTCGTTGAGCACGGCGGCCGGCGCCAGGTCGCGAGGTACGTAGACGCGGGCCAGGCTGTGCGGCGACTTCGCCTCGTAACTGACGCAGTGGAATTCCGTCAGGGGGCTACCGGTCGGCACCTGCAATAGAGCTGTCAGATGGCCCCGCGCTCGTATCTTGGTGCTGTGGACTGTGATGCGCAGAGTCGTGTCAGGGGCGGTCTGCGGGGGCTGCGTGCCCCAGCCGCCGACGTAGGTGATTCTGCGGAGGGAACGGCGGACGAAGTTCCCCTTGCCGTGGATCTTCTCGATTAGGCCCTCTCCTTGGAGCACTGCCAGCGCACTCCGCAACGTCGCTGTGCTGACCTCGTATTGGGCGGCTAGTTGAGTCTCAGAGGGGAGGCATTCGCCGGGCTTGAGTCGACCGGTCGTGATCTGGTTGCGGAGGTCATTGGCGATGCTGTGCCGACGAGAAGGCATGGATTTGATCACCGCCTTCTCGTCATCCGAAGCGCGACGAGTCGCGTTCGCGGGTGGATGGTCAGCAACTCGCCCGACTCGAAAACGAGTTGCTTGGCGCCTTGGGGCAATTGGAAGAGGTCGGACACACAGCAGGGCTGGCCGCCGACGTGGATGACGTCGCCGCGCTTCACGCTGGCTGCGGTGATCTCGACCGTGGAGGCCAGCGCGCCGCTGGGGGCCCACCCCCTCACCGCAGTACCTCCGTGGGTGTCCGCTGGATGGCCGTCGCGTGGCAGGGGCAATCGCAAGCCTCGTAAACCACAGGAACGTCAACGGGTGCGGTGGCAGGGGAAGACTCCGCGCATGCGTGGTGAGCGCCGATCCGGCACGCGCTCGACCAGTAGGGGGCGGCCTCCGTGTGCGTGATGCGGGGGCGCTGGCTGGGTGGCATCAGCAGGCACCCGCCAGGGTGCACCAGAGGCGAGGTACTGCAGTCGGGTGCTGCCGTGCACGCTCCTCACAGACGAGTAAGAGGGCACGTTCGATGCGGTTGAACACGCTGCTCAGCTCCTATCGCTGATGGCCTGGTCCGCCGACATCGCCCGTCGTCGGGACCGTCTTGCGTACGACCGCCCAGAGGGTGCGGTCGTTCAAGCTGGTGGCGAGAAGGCCAAACCGGTCGGCCTCTGCCACCACTTCCAGGGCCTCCCGCCATGACTCGGCGGAGAGCGATTCCGGCACCTCCGCTTCGATCGACGTGTCTCGGTCGTGCTCCTCCACGCGTGTGGAGAGCCCGAGGGCCGATAACCGAGCTGCGATGGCCTCCGCGCTCACTTCTGAAGCAGGCACAGGGCAGCCTCCGTCACCGGCGATCACTTTGAGTTAAGCTAGTTAACTAGGTTAGAGCTAGTGGACTAGATTTTCCATATGCCTGAGCAGCCGCCTTATCTCCGCATCGCCGACGTACTGCGGCGGCGGGTCGCGGAGCGCGAGTGGACGCCCGGAGACCGGCTCCCGTCCCGCGCCCAGATCGCCCAAGAGTGCGGCGTGGGCGAGAACGTGGTGCGTCGGGCTCAGGAGCTCCTGATCTCCCAGGGAGTGCTGGAGGGCCGCGCCGGTTCTGGCACCTACGTAGCCGAGCCCCGGCAGCGCGTCCGTGTTGTGCGATCAGCGGCGCGTGAGCAGCCTCAGAGCTCCCCGTTCCGCGCGGATATGAAGGCCGTGGGCAGGCAAGGGGACTGGGAAAGTCGGACCGATGCCAAAGTCCCGGCGCCGGCCGAGGTCGCCACACGTCTCGGGATTGCCGAGGGTGAGCTGTGCGTACGCACCGCCTACGAGTTCCTCGCTGACGGCAAGCCGGTCCAGCTGTCGACGAGTTGGGAGCCGTACGAACTCACCGGCGGCACCCTCGTGGTACTCCCCGAGGGGGGCCCGCATGCCGGGGCGGGCGTCGTGAACCGCATGGCCGAGATCGGCATCGCCGTCAGCCACGCTGTGGAGCAACCAGAGCCGCGGCAGGCGACCGCCGAGGAGGCGTCACTCCTAGGTATCCAGAAAGCGGCGCTGGTCACTCACATCCGGCGGACGTACTACAGCGACGAGGGCCAACCCGTGGAGACGGCGGACATCGTGGTGCCCTCTGCGCTGTGCGAGATCGTCTACGAGATTCCGATCGGTCGCTAGCAGAGAATCCACGGCTCGCCACCCCCAACGCCGCACCTAGCGGACAGTTCACGGAATGCCCGGCCCGCTGGAAGCGTACGGCGTCGTGATCATTCGCTACATGGCAGCCTCGGCCCAAAACCGCTACATCAACCGCCCTCGGCGCTGACCTAGACATGCGGGCGGCATCCTCTCCTCGCTACTGGCGAGTACCGTCAACCTCCGAGGAGCAAACTAGCCCAGGTGGAGGGACACTCAGGAGGACATTGGTCGGGACATAGGCAAAGCCCAAAGCGTTTGAGACAATGGTCTGTACCCCATCTTGACCTGGGGCTTTGGGGATGGAGAGACAAGACAGATGCGACGCTACGAGGAGACACATCCGTGGCTTGTCTTCAAGCCAGACCTCGACTTGGGGCCCGAGACGTGGATGCAGTTGGGTGAGATCCACTCCAAGTGTGAGCACGTGGCAGGCGTGCCGCTGCACCCTGCGACCCAGGAGCACTTCAACCAGGTGTTCCTGAGCAAAGGCGCCCATGCAACCACGCGCATTGAGGGCAACACGCTCTCCGAAGAGGCAGTGCGGAAGCGGATCCAGAACGAGCTGAAACTGCCGCCTTCGCAGGAGTATCTCGGCCAGGAAGTAGACAACGTCCTGGAGGCCTACGGCATGATCATGTCTGATGTGGCCGAGGGTAAGTCTCTGGAGCTCACGCCTGAGCGAGTCTTGGAGCTCAACCGGATCATCTGTAGGGACCTAGACAACCTGGCGGATGACGCTGTCCCTGGTCAGCTCCGTGAGCATGGGGTATCGGTAGCCAACTACGTGGGGGCACCGGCTGAGGACTGCGAGTATCTCGTCAACCGACTATGCCAGTGGCTCAAACAACTAGAGGCCGATGCTCCGGCAGGTTTTGAATTCCAAGTGGCTGTCGTGTCGGCGATCCTCGCTCACCTGTACTTGGCCTGGATCCACCCCTTTGGGGACGGGAACGGCCGGACGGCGCGCATGGTTGAGTTCCAACTCCTGGCCAAAGCTCGGATGCCAGACGTATCCGCCCATCTGCTAAGTGACCACTACAACCGGACACGTACGCGGTATCTAAGTGTGCTCGACAGAGCCAGCAAGGTTCAGCCGTTCGACACCAAGCCATTCGTCCGCTACGCGCTCCAAGGGCTCCTGGACGGCCTCCGGGAACAGGTCGAAATGATCAAGGCTCAGCAGATGGTCGTGACCTGGGAAAACTTCGTACACGGCAAGTTCCGCTACGAGACGAGTCCAGCTGCTCGGCGACGGCGGCACTTGGTGCTGAGTCTGCCAGTAGGCGAGATCACCGCAGCTACCGATGTCAGGCGCCTGAACCCTGAGCTGGCGGAGGAATACGCCGGACACACTCAGAAAATGATCAACAGGGACCTGAACACCCTGCGGGACTTGGGACTGGTACACCGAACACGTTCGGGCGTGCAGCCTGCTATCGATCAAATGCGAGCCTTCTTGCCCCTGAGGGCGGCACTGAGCCAGCCATTGGCTAGCCACAAGCCGAAGAAGGCGTCCTAGGCAGGCTGAGTGTCTAACTGCGTGACAACGCTGCCGCACGGCAGCGAACAACCGTGGACGTCAGCGGACCATCAGTGCAGGTGACGGGCACACCAGCCCAAGTACAGCCGCCCACCCAAGTTGCTTCGGGACGAAGAGGTCGTGGGTTCAAATCCCGCCACCCCGACAGCTGAAACACCAGGTCAAAGGCCCCTCCCAAACGGGAGGGGCCTTTGCGTTTAGCTGAGTGACCAACTGCGTGACTACGCATCCAGGGCAGCCGTCAGAGCATCTGCATCCACACCCCCGCAGTCCTCGATCGGGCATGAAGCTTTTACGCCAGGCCATGCGCGGCCGGCGTCGGCTACTTAGCTTGCTCGTCCGCTGTTCGCCGAGGCGATATCCCATCGGCCTCAAGCGCACGCGAAGCGGCGTCGACAAAGCCAACGTAGGCCTCGTACCCAACCCGCTCGACCTCCTGAAGCTCCGCCAACTGCTCTGGGTACGCTGAATCAGCTTCCAGACTCCTAAGCAATCGCTTAGCGGCAACTCTATGGTCATGAAGCCGTAGGTTGGCTTCAGATGCAGCCGCTCTGACCTTCGCTGGTCCCTCAACCTGAACGGCGACAAGCAGCTGCTCCGTATCACCATCGAGTAAGGCGTCGGCCTCCACGCACTTGAAGCGAGCAGCCCGACAGTCTGCCTGGCGCGTGGCGGCATCGTCGGCGTCAAGCCCGTACCGCAGCTCAACCTCCGCATCAGCCAGATGCCAGAAGATCTTGTGGAAGCGCTCGGCATAAGCAACGTAAGCCGAACGCCGAGGGTCCCTCAACAAACGCGCGTGCTCGGCCCGAAGCTGTAAGCGAGTAGTCGAACGGCCCACCCAGCCAGCCACAAGGCCAGCAACCGCCGTTCCCAGGGCGCCTACCCCAGCGCCCAAGATCGCAGCTATACCTGAGTCCATGGTCAGATTCTGCCGAGCCAGGTCCCTCCTGGAACTCGAAGCGGGAAAAGAAGGGGCAGGCACCGATCGGCGTCCTTCCTCGGCCTCGGGCACAGCGTCTGTCTCCCGAGTGAGGTGGTGCCCGCTGAGATCCACCACGTTCGCGGGTTACCCGGCTACCCCAGTTGCAGCGACTGCCAGGGTGTCGTCGTTCAGTGGTGGGATTCGCCGTGGTGGTTCGTGGGGGCGATTGTCTTGGAGACCTTGTCCTCGCGGCCGGGCTTGACGACTAGGAACTGGCCCATCATGCCGGCGTCCTCGTGGCTCAGGACGTGGCAGTGGTACATGTACGGGGTCCGTTCGTCGGTGGGGTTGTCGAATCTGACTGCCAGCCTTGTGGTGGTGCCGTGCAGGTAGGCGGTGTCCTTGGGGCCGCGCATGTAGGCGGGAGGTTCTTCGCCGTCGACGTCCAGGACGTTGAACGTGGCGCCGTGGACATGGAAGGCGTGCACAGTGCCGTCGCCGCGCTCGATTTCCCAGATCTCAGTGGTCCCGGCCGGTACGACTTCGTCGACGCGGTTCATGTCCATGCCCTTGCCGTTGATCTCGACGCCGAGGAGTTCGAACTTCCGGCTCTTGGCGTTGGCGGGGACGGTGATGTCTGCGGGTGCGCCGTCTATGCGGGTGGGCAGTTGGGGGGAGGGCTTCAGGCTCTGGGCTGCCCGTAACTGGAGGAGGTCGAAGGTGTCGTCGCCGCCGGAGAAGCGGCCTGTGGGGAAGCCGACGTCCAGGTCCGGGGGGAAGCTGCGCAGAACCGCCTTCTCGCCGGGCCGGAACGCCACGACGATCTCGGCGCGTTCGCCGGGCGCGAGCCGCAGTCGGTCCAGGGGGCGAGGGCGCTTGAGGAGCCCGTTCTCGACGGCGACGAGGTGGAAGGTCTTGTCGTCCGGGAAGCCCAACTCGTACACGCGGGCGTTGGAGCCGTTGAGGAGGCGGAGGCGGACGCGCTGGGTGGTGACCTCGAAGTGGGGGTCGTGGGTGCCGTTGACGAGGATGGTGTCGCCGAGCACGCCGATGGTGTCGGCCATCGCGATGTCGTCGCTGAGGGTGGACTCGGTGAAGTCGAGCGAGCCGTCGTCATGGAAGTTCTTGTCCTGGATGACGAGAGGGATGTCGTCGGTTCCGTAGGCGGAGGGCAGTCCGGCGCGGCGGGACACCTCGTCGTCGACGATGATCATTCCGGCTATGCCGCGGTAGACATGGCTGCCGGTGGAGCCGTGCGGATGCGGGTGGTACCAGAGCGTGGCGGCGGGCTGGTGCACGGTCCAGCGGGGGTTCCAGGTGGCACCTGCCGCGATCATCTGGTGCGGGCCGCCGTCCATGGCGGGTGGAAGGTGCATGCCGTGCCAGTGCAGGGTGGTGTCCTCCGGCAGGCCGTTGTGCACGGCCATGGCTATTCGGTCGCCGTCGTGGACCCGCAGGGTGGGAGCGAGGTAGGGGCCGTTGGCGCCCCAGGTGGCGGTCTGCTTGCCGGGCAGGAACTGCGACTTTCCGGGCGCGAGGTGCAGCTCGTACCGTCTGCTGCCGTCGCGGGATGCGGAGGGGTCGAGCAGTTCGGGGATGCGCAGCGGGTTGCGGAATCTGAGTTCGCCGACGTTGCTGCGCTTGTGACTGCTGTATGCGACCTGCCAGTTGGCGCCCCAGCCGAGCCCGGCAACCAGGGCGACACTGCCGGTGGTGAGCACGGTGCGGCGGGACGGGCGCTTGAACGCGTTCTTGAAACGGGGCGACATGGAACCCTTGAGTCCTTACTGAACAGGTGGGCAACGGGCTTGCTGAACAGGTGTGCAACGGGCTTGCGGAGCAAGGTGGGCAACGAGCTTGCGGGGCAAGGTGCGGGCGGCAGCGCCCGCGGGGCACAGGGGCATCACGTAGACGCCGCGGCCGCGGTCTTTGCGTTCGTTCGTGCCAGAGGGGCTCGGAGCAGGAGGTCACTCATGCGGCGTTGGTGGCGGCCTAGACGCTCAGGTTCGGCGTGGGGGCGAAGGCCAGGATCTGGGAGGGGAGACGCTCAGAAGGCTGGCGCCAGGGGCGTACCCTCCCCGTGGTAACTTCACAAGAGATGTTACTGCGCTGAAGAAGTATCTTCCCTGAAGAAGAGACTAGGGAGTGGGAGAATCCTTGTCAACGCCGTCGATGCGCCCTGACGCGGGCGAGATCTACCGCCAGTACCTCAGTGCGGTGCTGCTGCACAGCCACGCGAGCGCCCATGCGTGCAAGCTCGGCGCCACCGATCTGTACGCGCTGAACATCCTTCATCTGTCGGGCTCGATGACCCCGGGCGAGCTGTCCTCGCGCGCAGGCCTGACGACCGGACCGACCACCCGCCTGATCGACCGCCTGGAGCAGGCGGGCTACGTACGCCGCGTGCCCGACCCCGGCGACCGGCGCAAGGTGAGCGTGGAGCCGGTCGGCGAACCCGCCGATCTCGACCGCGTCATGGCCCCCGCCCGCCAGAAGATCGGCCAGATCCTCGGCAGCTACGCGCCGGAGCAACTCGACGTCCTCTTCGACTACTTCGCCCGCGCCGCCGACGCGTACCAGGAAGCCGTCGAGCAGCTGCGCGATCAGTGATGTCGAGGGGCCGCCACATCGGACACGTCTGCCACGTCGGACACTTCGGGCACGTCGGGCACGTCTGGCACGTGGGCCGCGTCTGCCAAGTGCAGGAGTCGAGGATGGGGCGCAGGGGCCAGGCCCTCTGCAGCGTGCCGCGTCGTTTCGGCACCGGTCCCTCCCCTGTGGGGACCGGTGCCGAACGACGGACTGCATCGATCCGCGCCATGTCGGCGTAACAGCGCGGATCGAGGAAAGACGGATCCGCAGTCCACGCGACAGCGGTCCGGAGGTGAGCGGCGGAAACCAGCCGAGGCGATGCAGCGTCGCGATTCACCTCTGCGGGGCACCCCGAGCTGGTGACCTGCCCTGACGCTGCGCGGTTGGTTCGCTACCGGTTCGTGATCCTGCCAGTTGAGGCCCCGGAGGAGGAGGTTCCGTCATTGTCCGGACGCCTTATCCGCAGGTCAGCCGTATAAGGTGAGTTTTCCGGTCCGGATGTCTTGGTGCGGGGGAAGTTAGGGGTGGAGGCCTTGAGTTCCGACTCAGGGGCACGCACAGCCTTCGCGGAACGTCTCGCGCTGCTGTACAAGGAAGCCGGTAACCCACCCCTCCAACGCGTGGCCGAGGCGGTCGTCCGGCAGCAGCGCGTCGACGAGCGAGGGCGGACCGTACGGGTGTCCGCCCAGCGGATCAGCGACTGGCGGCGGGCCAAGAACGTGCCCGCCCAGTTCGCTGCCCTCTCGGCGGTGCTTCATGTCCTGATACCCGAAGCGCGGCGCGAGCAGCCCGCCCCGGTGTCCACGGGGCTGTACGACATGGCCCAGTGGCACCTCCTGTGGGAGCGCGCGGTGGCCGACCCGGTCAGCGGTCGCGCCGCGCCGGCACCGGCGTCCGCGGAAGACGAGGAACGGCTTCAGGCCGAGGCCCCGACCGCCGTCCACGGTGTATGCCCGTACCGAGGGCTTGCTTCGTATCGCCAGCAAGACGCACGGTGGTTCTTCGGTCGCGAGCGGAGCACGGATGCCCTCGTCGCTCAGCTCCGTGCCGCGGAGAAGACGGGCGGCCTGGTCATGCTCGTGGGCGCCTCGGGGGCGGGAAAGTCCTCCCTCCTGAATGCGGGGCTGGTTCCCACGCTGCAGAACGGCGCGCTGAGCGGCGACAGCAGCCAGGCAGGACCCGTGCTGCAGCTCGTGCCGGGAAGTGATCCCCTCGCGGAACTGGCCCGCCAGATACCCGACCTCGCGCCCCTCATCTCTGCCGCCGAGGAACCAGCGGCGCCAGCGGTGCCAGCGGTGCCAGCGGCGCGAACGGTGCCTGTGGTGCCTGTCGCACCTGCCGTATCTGCCGTACCTGCCGTACCTGCCGTACCTGCCGTGCCAGAGCCCGGCAGTCCGCAGTTCTCCGACGCGGTGCGGGAGGCCGTCTCCGCATGGGCGCGACGCGAGACCTCGTCCGCCGCCGCCCGGCCTGTCGTCATCGTGGATCAGTTCGAGGAGACGTTCACTCTCTCCTCCGACGAGGCGGACACGCGCACTTTCATCCAGCTTCTTCAAGCTGCCTGCGCGCCCAGCGACGCCGGTGACCCCGCTGCCGCGCTCGTGGTCCTCGGCGTACGCGCCGACTTCTACGAGCATTGCCTCGGGTATCCCGAACTGGCCGACGCGCTGCAGCACCGGCACATGGTGCTCGGGCCGCTGACCACCACGGAGTTGCGTGACGCGGTGACCGGTCCGGCCAAGGCCGTGGGGCTCGAGCTCGAACCGGGGCTCGCGGAACTGATCGTCCGGGAAGTGAGCACGGACGGACCCCGCGGCACGCACGACGCGGGAGTGCTTCCGCTCCTGTCCCATGCCCTGCTCGCCACGTGGCAGCGGCGGAAGGCAGGACGGCTGACGCTGGGCGGCTACCGCGCGGCGGGGGGAATCCAGGGAGCCGTCGCGGCGAGCGCCGAGCGCGCCTGGTCCGACCTCGACCCGACGGCCCGCACGGCCGCGCGACTGCTCCTCCTCAGGCTTGTCCGGCTCGGTGAGGACACCCAGGCCACCCGCAGACGGGGTACGCGGCGCCAGCTGGCCGAGGAGTCGACCGATCCCGGCAAGACGGAGGAGTCGCTCGAAGCGCTGGTCCGCGCCCGGTTGGTGACGCTCGACTCGGAGACCGTGGAGATCACGCATGAGGCGCTGCTGCACGCCTGGCCCCGGCTGCGCGACTGGATCGACGAGGACAGGAACGACAACCTGCTGCGCCAGCGCCTGGAGGAGGACGGCAGGACCTGGGAGGACTCCGATCGCGACACGTCACTGCTCTACCGGGGTTCCCGTCTCGAACAGGCCCGCGCCTGGCGGAAGACCGCCGGTGGCACCTTCCTGACCAGAGGAGCCGTGGAGTTCCTGGCCGCCTCGGCCCGCCTCCGCAGGCGTACGGTCCTGATCATTCGTGGTGCGGTGGCGGCTCTGGTCGTTCTTGCCGTGGTGGCCGTCGTATCGGCGGTGGTCGCGTGGCAGCAGCGGGACGACGCGGTGTTCGAGCAGGTGGTCGCCGAGGCCGATCGCGCCCAGCACACGGATCCGTCCCTGTCCGCCCAACTCGACCTGGTGGCACACAATCTGAGGCCGGACGACCAGGGAACGACGAACCGCCTGCTCTCGATCGTGAACGCCCCGCTGGCCACCCCGCTCCTCGGCCACAAGGGCGCCGTCTACCTCACCTCGTTCAGCCCGAACGGACGGCTCCTGGCCACCGCCAGCTACGACAGGACCGTACGACTGTGGGACGTCTCGGATCCGTCCCGTCCTCAGCCCATGGGCAAACCCCTGACGGGACATACGAGTTGGGTGAGCAGCGCGGTCTTCAGTCCGGACGGCGACACTCTCGCCACCGCGTCGGAAGACGGCACGGTGCGGCTGTGGGACGTGCGGGATCCCCGCCACCCGCGTTCGCTTGGACCGCCCGTCGTCGGCCATGGCGGTGCGATCTATCTGGTCGCCTTCAGCCCGGACGGGCGCACTCTGGCCTCCGCCAACGACGACCACGCCGTTCGGCTGTGGAACGTGGCCGACCCGAGCCGGCCGAAGACACTCGGCGCCTTGCCAGGCCACACCGCCGCCGTACGCTCCGTGGCCTTCAGCCCCGACGGGCGGACACTGGCGGCCGGTGGCGACAACGGCACGGTCAGGCTGTGGAACATCGCCGAGCCCCGTCGCCCGAAGCCGGTCGACAAGGTGCTGACCGGCCATACGGGCACGGTGCACTCCGTGGCCTTCAGTCCCGACGGACGAACTCTCGCCAGCGGCAGCAGGGACAACACCATCCGCCTCTGGAACGTCACCGAACCACGCCACGCGAAATCCCTCGGCCCGCCTCTCACCGGCCACACCGGCGCCGTGTGGTCCGTGGCCTTCAACCCGGCCGGGACCATGCTCGCCGCCGCAAGCGCGGACAGCACGGCGAGCCTGTGGAACGTCCGTGATCCGGCGCACCCGTCGCAGGTCGGCGAGCCTCTCGCGGGCAGCAGCGGGGAGATGTACGCCCTCGGCTTCAGCCCCGACGGACGGACCCTCGCCACCGGGAGCGGCGACAACAAGGTCCGTCTGTGGTCGATACCGACGTCGGACATGATCGGCCGGACCGGAGTGTTCCGCCCTGATGGCAAGGTGCTCGCCACGGCCGCGCGCGACGAACAGCTTCGGCTGTGGAACGTCGAGCGTCCCAACCGGCCCGTGGCGCTGAGCAAACCGTTCAAGCCCTGGGACGGGGACGCGCGTTCGCCGGTGTTCTCCCCCGACGGCCGCACCCTCGCGGTCCTTACGGGAAACCGCGCGGTGCAGCTGTGGAACGTCACCGACCCGACCCGTCCCGTCCCCCACGGGCCGCCCGTCGCCCTGCGGACACGATTCGCGGCCGCGCTGGACTTCAGCCCGGACGGGCGCACGATGGCGACCGCCGACACCGACCGCACCATTCAGCTGTGGGACGTCAGCGACCCTTCCCGTCTCCGTAAGCTCGGCGGGCCGCTCACAGGCCACAAGGGCTACGTCAATTCCCTCGTCTTCAGCACGGACGGACGCGCTCTCGCCAGCGCCAGCGCGGACGGCACGATCCGGCTCTGGAAGGTGTCCGACCCGCGCCGTGTCACCCTGCTCGGCAAGCCTCTCAAGGGGCACCTGGGTCCCATCAACGAGCTCGCCTACAGCCCGGACGGCCATACGCTGGCCAGCGGGAGCGACGACGGCACGGTGCGGCTCTGGGACGTCACCGACCCCGACAAAGCAGCCCAGTTGGGCTCCCCTCTCACCGGCCACACGGACGCGGTGGTCTCCCTGACGTACAGCCCGGACCGCCGCACCCTGGCGAGCGGCGGCAACGACAACACGGTCCGCCTCTGGGATGTCACCCGCCCCTCCAGCGCCTCCCCCATCGGTCAGTCCATGAGTCCCAACGCCAAGACCGGCAGTTTCCTGTCGTTCAGCCCGCAGGGCGAGATGCTCGGAGTTTCCAGCGGCACGGATACCGTACGGCTTTGGAACTTGGACACCGACGAGGCGATTCGTCGCATTTGCTCGACCACTCGGGACGTTCTTACGCGGGAGAAATGGCACGAGTATCTGCCTCGCCTCTCGTACGCGCCACCCTGCGACGACTAACGGGTTGCCACCCCTCCCCAACGGATCACGTTGCGTGATCCCGGTCACAACTCCCCCTTTCGACGGAGTAGTTGCCTCCCTTTACCCGAGCAGCCTTGTTACGGTTGGACACAGCCCGATCGCTGGTGCATCCCCCGTCGCCAGCGATCGGGCGCTTTCGTGATCCCACCGCCCGGTGGTCCAAATTGAGGCACGGCCGGACAGCTAATTCCGGCCCAACTCGGTGGTGGGGCCATGCTTCGCGGACGGCGGGCCTTGCATAACGCAGGTCCGGCTCACCTCGCTCGTTAGCGAAGCCTGATAGCGGAGCCCGATGGCGGGGCCAGTTGGCGACCGAGCCTCGTCAAGTCCTCTTTAGGAGTCGTATGCTGGGCCCGCTGTGAACGACGGGACGGTGCGCGCGGATGGCGAAGGCCTACGAGAAGATCGCGGACGGGCTCCGCGCGCAGATCCGCGCAGGCCGGCTCGGGCCCGGTGACCGGCTGCCGTCCGAGTCGGACCTCATCAAGACCACCGGGCGCAGCGGGCCGACCGTCCAACAGGCCCTGCGCGTACTCCAGGCAGAGGGCCTGATCGAGAAGCAGCACGGCCGCGGCACCTTCGTCCGCCGCCCACGTACGCCGGTTCAGCGCACGAACGCACGGCATCAGTGGGAGAAGGACCGCGCTCGCGCACCCGAGCGGCAGCGCCTGGACACGGGGGCGACCGAGCGCGACACCGGCCTCGGGGTCGGCGACCTCGTCTTTCACGCGGCGTACCGCGAGATCGGGGCGTCCAAGGAGATCGCAGCAGCGCTGGGCGTCGGTGAAGGGACAGCACTCGTCGAGCGCACCTACCGCACCCGCCACAGCTCCGAGCGGAATCCGTTCAGCCTCGTCACGTCACATCTGATCCGCGACCTCGTCAAGCAGAACCCCGACCTCCTGGACGAGACGACGGAGCCCTGGCCGGGCGGGACATGGAACCAGCTGCTCACGGTGGGCATCGAGATCGACCGCGTCGAAGAACGGGTGACGGCTCGGCCCCCGACGGTGGAGGAGGCGGACGAGCTGGGCCTGCCGCCCGGCACGTCGGTTCTCGTCCTTCGCAAGACCTTGTACGACACGGACAACCGCATCGTGGAGATGTCCGACGTCACGCTGCCCGGCGATCGCACGGAAATGCTCTTCACGACTCATTTGGAAAGGTGGTGAGCCGTGAGCCGGCGCATCATCGTCATCACGGCCGTCCATGCACCGTCGGCGCACTTCCTGGCCGACGCGTACAAGTCCCTCTGCGAGCAGGAGTTGCCCGCCGGCTGGGAGTGGCACTGGCTGATCCAGGAGGACGGGACGACCGACCAGGTCGCGCCCCATGTCCCCGACGACGCCCGGATCACCTTCAAGCAGGGACGCCCGGGAGGCCCCGGGGTCGCCCGGACCATCGCCCTGGCCCACGCGGACGGCGCGTACGTCAAGGTCCTGGACGCCGACGACCAGCTCGCGCCCGGTTCGCTGGCCCGCGACCTCGCGGCGCTCGAAGCCGATCGAACCATCGGCTGGGCGACGTCACGCGTGCTCGATCTGCTCCCCGACGGATCCACGGCCGGTTTCCCCGGTGACCCCGAGCACGGGCCGATCGAGCGTGGGGAAGTGCTCGACCACTGGGCTACTCACGACTACCGCGCGCAGGTCCATCCGGCGACGCTCTTCGTCCGCCGCGACCTGCTCGTGGCCCTGGGCGGCTGGATGGCGCTGCCCGCGTCCGAGGACACGGGGCTGCTGCTCGCCCTGAACTCGACGTCCCGCGGCTGGTTCTCGTCCGAGGTCGGCCTGCTCTACCGCAAGTGGGACGGCCAGGTGACCGGCCAGGCGGCACACGTCGACACGGCGGAGCGCGATGCCCGTATGACCGTGGTCGAGTCCAGGGCGCGAGCGCTGGAGCACTTCCAGTGGCGTTACCCCGCCCGCTCCGACTGACCGGAACCTCACAGGGTGCGCGTGGATCGAAACCCAGCGGGGTGAAACAATTGGGGGCTGCTTTACAAAGAATCTTCCGACGAAGTGCGGATCAACGGTTACGAGTTGAAGCAGATGACCCTTCGGGATACGACCCCGGGGGCGCTGATGGCAGCAATCATCTTCTGCACGTCAGACGGCAGCGGATGGATTAGGAACTTACAGGGCTCACTCTCACTCGTTCGGCATTCATTCAACAGCGGCTATGCCGAAACCGGCGGAGAGGCACTGTCCGTCAAGAAAGCAGGTAAAGCCGTCATGTGCGGCGCGCGCTGGTCCTGGAACGCTGATCCTGGGCCGAGTACCGACCATCCGATCTTGCCCGCGCCGCGGCGGACTCGTACGGTCGCGGCTATGCCCCCCGCTTCTCTCCACCGCGCGTCGGAGCTTCTGGTCACGCTCGGCCGCGGCTACGTACGCAACGCACCCGGCTCCCTGCTCAAGGGCCCCCTCGCGGCCCGGTACCTCAACCCGCGCCTGCGCGACCACCCGCGTCAGCGCGTGGTCGACGCGGAGTTCGGAGCCCGCTTCGCCTGCGACTCCCGCGACCTCATCCAGCGGTTCATCAGCCTCTACGGTGTGTGGGAGCCGCACATGACCCGGTGGCTGCAGAGCCGTCTGCGCGCCGGTGACACGTTCGTCGACGTCGGCGCCAACATCGGCTATTTCGCGGTCCTGGGCTCCCGCCTCGTCGGCGGCACGGGGCGGGTCGTGGCCATAGAGGCGTCTCCCGCCTTCCACGAGCGCGTGCTGCAGCACCTCAGGATCAACGACTGCGCCAACGTCCGCGCGGTCAACGCGGCAGTCTCCGACAGCCACAGGACGCTGACCTTCGTGCTCGCCAGCTCGAACAACATGGGGGCGAACTCGATCGTCCCGTACGACGGTCCCGCCGAGTCGAGCTTCGAGATGAAGGCCCGGCCCTTGCCCGAGATCCTGGACGAGGACGAACTCACCCGGGCCCGCGTCATCAAGATCGACGTCGAGGGCGCCGAGGGCGGCGTCATCAGAGGCCTGGCTCCTGCCCTGGGGCAGCTCCGCCCGGACGTGGAGATCGCCGTGGAGGTCACACCGGAACGCATGGCCCAACTGGGTGATTCCATCGACGAGTTGATGGACACCATGGCTCAGCACGGCTTTCACACCTACCGGCTGCCCACGGACTACAGGCCCGAGAACTACCCCCGCGCCCTGCGTCACCCGGAGCCCCCGGTGCGGTGGCGGGGCCCCATCGTCGGTGAGAGCGAGCTGGTCTTCTCCCGTGTCGATGCCGAGACCCTGCGCTGACCCGCTCCGGCTTCCCGGCGCTCCGGCTCCACGACCCGCTAACCCGCTGACCCCCTGACCCGCTTGCCCAGTGGTGGAGCCGGCCGCTCCCGGCCCACCACGAGCGGGCGCACCCCCGGGCGCACCCTCGGGCGCCTCTGCAGGCCCGCTTACAGACGCGCCTGCAGGTCCCGGTCGAACGGCAGATCCAGCATACGAATCGCATTCCCGCGAAGCAGCTTGTACGCCACGTCCTCGGGAAGGTGGCCGACGTGGTCCTGAGCCACGGCCTTCGTGTGCGGCCATGTCGAGTCGACGTGCGGATAGTCGGTCTCGAAGGTGGCGTTGTCGACGCCCACGGTCTCGATCGACGCCACACCGTGCTTGTCCCGGAAGAAGCAGCAGAAGATCTGCCGGTAGTAGTACATCGACGGGGGCTCCGGGATCAGATCCTTGACCCCGCCCCAGGCCCGGTGCTCCTCCCACACGTCGTCGGCGCGCTCCAGGGCGTACGGGATCCATCCCATCTGCCCCTCGCTGTAGGCGAGTTTGAGGCGGGGGAACTTCACAAGGACCCCGGAGAAGAGGAAGTCCATCATCGAGGCCATCGCGTTGTTGAAGCTCAGGGACGCCTGAACGGCCGGGGGCGCGTCCGGCGACGCCGCAGGCATCTGTGACGACGAGCCGATGTGCATGTTCACGACCGTGCCGGTCTCCTCGCACGCCGCGAAGAACGGGTCCCAGTACCCGGAGTGGATCGACGGAAGGCCCAGGTGCGTGGGGATCTCGCTGAAGGTCACGGCGCGCACCCCGCGAGCGGCATTGCGCTTGATCTCGGCGACGGCGAGGTCCACGTCCCACAGCGGGATGAGGCACAGCGGGATCAGCCTCCCGCGGCTGTCACCGCACCACTCCTCCACCATCCAGTCGTTGTACGCCCGGACGCAGGCGAGCCCGACCTCCTTGTCCTTGGCCTCGGAGAACGTCTGCCCGCAGAAGCGCGGGAACGTGGGGAAGCAGAGGGAGGCCTCGACATGGTTGATGTCCATGTCCTCCAGGCGGGCCTTCGGGTCCCAGCAGCCACGGCGCATCTGCTCGCGTGTGATGCCGTCGAGCGTCATCTCGTCCCGCGAGAAGCCGACGGCGGCGATGATGCGCTTGTACGGGAAGATCTCCCCCTCGTACTCCCACCAGTCGGTGACCTGCCCTGCGGGATCCGTCGTGAACTTGTACTTGCCGCCGATGTACTCGAGCTCGCCGATACCTGCGGTGAAGGGCTTGGGGCCCCGGTCGCGGTACTTGCTCGGGAGCCACTTCTCGAAGAGGTGGGCGGGTTCGATCACGTGATCATCCACGCTGATGATGCGGGGGAGCTCCTTGGCCCCGACCTCGTTGTTGTCCACTGCTGTGCCCCCAACTACCTGCCGGTTTCCCTTACACGCATCTGACGGTCCATCAGATTGAGGTTATGGGCTCGCTTCGGCAACGGCAACAGCTCGCCTGAAACTCGACCCCTTGCGCGATCGAGCCGCATCCGCTGAACTGACGATCCGTCAGGTCGGAACGAAGGAGGGCACTCGATGCAGACGATGTGGCTCAGCGGGGCCGAGTGGGTCGCCGTACTCCGGATCGGGCTCGGCCTGTGGTGGCTCGAGAGCTGGCGCCACAAGGACAAGAAGACCTGGTTCACCGGAGGGGGCATCGGCTGGGCCGTGGGCATCGCCGAGAAGCACCGCTGGCAGTTCGTGCGGTCCGGCTTCGACCTGACCGTGAAACCCCGACCGCAGGTGATGGCCTACATCGTCGCCTACGCGGAGCTGGCCCTCGGGCTCGGCCTCATCTTCGGCTTCCTCACACCGATCGCGCTCATCGGCGGACTCGTACTCAACCTGATCTACTTCGTGTTGATGATCCACGACTGGGCCGAGCAGGGTCAGAACCTGATGATGGCCCTCATCTCACTCGTCGTTCTCTTCGCCATGGGCTGGCAAGTCTGGTCACTGGACGACGCGTTGGGGCTCTTCCTGTAGGCGGGAGATCCTTCCCCCCGACTCTCCGCACTCGTAAGATCGTCCAGTCATCCTGAGGAGTCCGGCTGCATTGGGGGAACAGTGGGAACGGGCGAACAGCTCGTCACGGTGGCCGCTGTCCTGCTCGGCGCCCTCACCACGCACGTGACCAACTACCTGCTGGAGCGCAGCCGGAACCGCACCCAGCTCCTGACGCGGTGGGACGACAAGAAGGTCGAGGCGTACGGCAATTACGTGGACGCGGCGAAGGTCCGCATAGCCATGGCCGTCCGGCTCTACGAGCAGCGGGAAGACCTGCGGGATCACCGTCGCACCGAGCACGAGCTCCGTGACGACCTGGCGGAGGCGGGGCGTGCCTGGGGCAGCGCGTTCGAGCGGGTCATGCTGATGGGCGGTGACGACGCGGTCGAAGCGGGCCACGACCTGAACTTCCTCATCGCGCAGATCGATTGGCAGGCGACAGGCAGGACCGAGGGAACGCTCGGCGAGTGGCGCCACCGGAACCGGGAAGCGTTCCGTGCCATCAACACCTTCCACGACGCCGCTCGCAAGGATCTGGGCATCCAGGGCAGCGTCTCGGGTGAACAGCACCCGGAACGCGATCTGTTGCTGCCGCCCGCCCGGCAGGACTCGTAGCGAAGAGAGCGCTTCGTTCGCGTCTCTGGTCTGTTGCACGGCAACGTGCCACCCTGCCCGACACATCCGCCGTCCACCGCTGTGGACGACGCCGGGGCGGGGGCGAGGGCGGGGCACGACGCTCCGTCGCTCCCTGCAGCCAAGGAGGTGCCGGTGAACGAGCACAACCACGAAGAGCGGGAGCCGACGGCCGCAGCCCTCAAGGCGCGGCACGCCGCGCGGGCCGAGAGCGCGGCCGCGCGGGCGGCGGCCCTCAGCCGCTACGTCGAGCGACAGGCCTCCGAAGGCCACGCGGACGCCGCATGGAAGGCCGCGCACGCGGCCCGCGTGGCGGCGCAGGCCCTCGCCGTGCTCTCCGAGAGCGAGCCCGATCCCGCGGCGGATTCACGTTGCGCCAGGAACGCTGCCTCGTCCGCCGCGCAGGCTTCCCAGATGGGTCAACTCGTCGACGGCGAGGCCGAATCGTCCGCCCTCGCCTGCCAGGCCGCCCTCAAGGCCTCGCTGGCCGCGGGGACGGCGGCGGGCGCGAAGTCCCTGGGCGCCGACGAAGGCCTGAACACCGAAGCCGACACCGCGGAGAAGGCCGCCGTCACCGCAGCGGAGAACGCGGGATGGATCCGGCCCGGCGAGGACATCCCCAGTGTCGCCACCGGTGTGCGGAGTCCTGAAGTGATGTCCATGCTGCATCTGTGACGGTGCCCTGCCCGTCGTAAAAGGTCAGGGCGCGCCGCCCCCAGAGAAAAGAGGTCACCGGCGGGTCCCGCGGGCAGGCCCCGCATCCTCTCGGGTGCCATGTAGTCGACTGAGCCGATGATGCCGCCCGTCGCCGTGTGCGGCTCCCCGCCGAGTGCGGCGATCCCGAAGTCGGTGAGGACGGCGCTGCCGTCCGGTCGCAGCAGCACGTTGGCAGGCTTCACGTCCCGGTGCAGTGCTCCGGTGACATGCACGGCCCTCCAGGGCGGAGGCCGTCATCCGGCCGCAGAGCTGCGCACGTCATCCCGCCGCAGAGCTGCGTACGTCATCCCGCCGGAGAGCGGCGACGGACCGCGATCAGTGTCCGACTGCCGAACATCGGTCCGATCGAGTGGACTCGCGGGGACGCGGACCGCAGGAGGGCCTCCCGCCACGCTCGGGGTGGTGCCGTTGCACCCTCACCTCAGCCTCGAACCGGAAGCGGTGCCCCGACATGCGAAGTACTTCCTCCCGGCGACTGTTCGCAGCTTCGCTGCTGGTGGCGTCCGTGCTGGCCCCGATGGCGGCGGCTCCCGCCACCGCCACCACCGCAGGTACCGCGGTCCAGCCCGCGGTCGGCGACGGCCACGGCCACGGCCAGGACGACTGCGCCTCGGGCGGCTTCGACCGCCGCACGACCGCGCGCCTGGACAAGGCCATCGCGAAGGTCCGCCGGGATGCCGGTATCCCCGGTGTCGCCGTCGGGCTGTGGATGCCGGGCAAGGGGTGCTACGTCCGCGCGACCGGGGTCGCCGACAAGGCCACCGGCCGGCCGATGACCACCGACCTGTACACGCGGATCGGCAGCGAGACCAAGACCTTCACGGTCACCGCGCTGCTCAAGCTCGTCGATGACGGGCTGATCCGGCTCGACGACCCGATCTCCCGCTACGTCGACGGCGTACCGAAGGGCCGCCGCATCACGCTCCGCCACCTCGCCGAGATGCGCAGCGGCCTGTTCCCGTACACCGCCGACGCGGACTTCCAGCACGATCTGCTGAGCGACCCGAGCCGTTCCTTCACCCCGCGGGAGGTGCTCGCGTACGGCTACAAGCACAAGAACACCTTCGCGCCGGGCAAGGAGTTCCAGTACTCCAACACCAACCTGGTCCTCCTGGGGCTGGTGATCGAGAAGATCAGCGGCCAGTGCGCCGCCGACTTCATCGACGAGCAGGTGCTCCGCCCGTCCCACCTAGAGCACACCCTGTTCCCCAGCGGACCCGAGTTCCCCGAGCCGCACCCGCGCGGCTACACCAACCAGACGCTGAGCGGAAAGGTCGAGGACGCCACCGACTGGAACCCCAGCTGGGGCTGGACCGCCGGGGCGATGATCTCGAACATGCACGACCTGCGCCGCTGGGCCAAGATCGTCGCCACCGGGGAGCTGCTCAGCCCCGCGACCCAGAAGCAGCGGCTGCGGATGCTGCCGACCGGCTACCCCGGTACGAGCTACGGCCTCGGCATCTTCAAGAGCGGCGGCTGGATCGGGCACAACGGCTCCATCCCGGGCTACGAGAGCGTGACGGTCTACCTTCCCTCGAAGAAGGCGACCCTGGTGGTGCAGCTCAACACCGACATCACACAGAACGGTGTGGAGCCGTCGTCGCCGCTCGCCCGCGCGATCACCGAGATCGTCACCCCCGGCAACGTCTACGACCGCCCGGTACCCCCGCGCTAGAAGCGCCCCGCCCGCCCGCCGAAGGCACGTGAACGCGCGGAGGGGCCCGGGTGCCGCACTGACCCGGTGCGATGGATACCCGACGCCCCGTTCCGCTCACCGTTCGGTGGTGTCACCATGCGGAGTCCAGGGGTGTCGAGGGGGCCGAGGGGTTCCCTCGGCGGGGGCGGGCGGAGGAAGAACGAATGGCAGAGGTGTTCTTGCGGCGGCTGACCCGTTGGCAGGCGGAGCAGCAGCGGGAAGCGGTCGCCGACGTCTATGTCGAGGCCTACGAAGGAGACGCCGGAGCCGAGTACCGGGACCGGCAGGGGTTCCTGCACACGTTCGAGAGCACCGTGCAGCGGCTCGACTTCGACATGGTCGTCGCCGACGCGGCGGGCCTGATCGGCTGTCTGTACGGCTACCGCGCCGCGCGTACCGGCGACTGGTGGGAGGGGTTCCGCGGCGTCCTTCCCCCGGAGGTCGAGGAACGCACGGCCTCGGGCCGGGTCTTCATCCTGACCGAGCTGATGGTCGTGCCCGCCTACCGGCGCCAGGGCGTCTCGGACCGCCTGCGCACGCTGCTGCTCATCCGGCACACCACGGATCTGGTCGTCGCGGTCATCAAGCGGGACGACGATCTGGGGCGGGAGGTCCTGCGGTCCTGGGGCTGGACGAAACTCGGGGAGTTCGACCGGGGTGCGCCCGGATCGACGGCGCCGCCCCGCCGGGGCGAGACCGAGACCCCGACGCCGGCCGGGATCGTGTGGGAGGGGTGGATGCGGCCCACCGCGCGGCCTTGAGCGGCGGCCTTGAGCGGCGGCCTTGAGCGGTGCGCGCACCCGGAAGGCTCAGGTCACCGCCTTGCTCGCCTTCAGGGAGTACATGAGGGGGATGCGGGGGCGGTCCGCGGGGAACCGGTAGGTGCCGTCGCGCAGTTCGAGGCTGCCGAAGCGCTCGAAGAGCGTCGCGTCGTGCTCGTGGAGGAAGTCGATGCGCAGGCCCGCCGCTGCCAGGGCCGTGACGACCTCGCCCACGGGGTGCTGCCATTCCACGCTGCGGTTGTGCACCGTGGGGGTGGTCGTGTCCGCGTATCCGCCGGGGGTCTCGTCGATCCAGGCGTCGCGGGCGAAGTAGTCGTACTCGATCCGTGAGCCCGTCGCGTCGTCGAGGATGTCCGCGAGCGGGTGGAACTCCGAGAGGTAGAGGAAGCCGCCGGGCGCGACGAGCGCGGCCGCCGTCTCGGCCCAGCGCTGGATGTCCGGGAGCCAGCACAGGGCGCCCACGCCGGTGTAGACGATGTCGTACGAGGAGTCGGGCACCGCATCGGCCGCGTCGTAGACATCGGCGGCGACGAAGGACGCCTGGTCGGCGGTGAGGCCGAGCTCCGCGGCGAGGTCGCGGGCCGCGTCGACGGCGGGTTCGGAGAAGTCGAGCCCGACCACGCGGGACGCGCCGTGCCGGGACCAGGAGAGGGTGTCGAGGCCGATGTGGCACTGGAGGTGGAGCAGCGAGCGCCCGGTGACGTCACCGACCTCCGTGAGCTCGAAGCCGCGCAGCGGGTCCTTGCCCGAGCGGAAGGCTGCGAGGTCGTAGTAGTCGCTGGCGAGATGGAGGGGGACTCGCTCGTCCCAGCGTCTTCGGTTGGCCTCGCGCCAGTCGGAGGGGGTCGGTGAGTACATCCCAGAAAGTTATCCACAGGCTGGGGACCCTCGCCAGCGGATTGTCGGCGGGGGCGTGCACTATGGGGTCCATGAGCGACTTGGGTGCGGGTGCAGTGGAGACGACCGATGCGGGCGGGGGCACGGAGATGCCGGACTGGGAGAAGCGGTTCCGTGCGCCGCGCGTGTCGCTGCCCGACTGGGCGGAGGACGCCCCCGACCGGTCCCTGTTCGTGTCGAACGCGACGGGGACGTACGAGCTGTACGCATGGGACCGCGCGACCGGCGAGCAGCGCCAGGTGACGGACCGGCCGAACGGCACGACGGACGGCCTCGTCTCGCCGGACGGCGAATGGATCTGGTGGTTCGACGACACGGACGGCGACGAGTTCGGCGTATGGATGCGCCAGCCCTTCGCGGGCGGCGGCAGCGACGAGCCCGCGGTGGCGGGACTCGAAGCGTCGTATCCGGCGGGCCTCGCCCTCGCGCACGACGGGCGGATGGCGGTCGTCGGCCGCTCGACGGACGAAGAGGGCTCGACGATCCATGTCGTACGTTCCCCGGGCGCCGACCCCGTCGAGATCTACCGCCACCGCGAGTCCGCCGGCGTCGGCGACCTCTCCCACGACGGCTCGCTGATCGCCGTCGAGCACACGGAGCACGGCGACGCGATGCACTCCACCCTCCGGGTGGTCAGGCCGGACGGCTCCACGGTCGCCGAGCTCGACGACACCAAGGGCGGCACGGTCGAGCTGGGCCTCGAGGTCCTCGGCTTCGCTCCGGTCGACGGGGACACCCGGCTGCTCGTCGGGCATCAGCGGCGTGGCCGCTGGGAGCCGATGGTGTGGGACGTCGCGTCGGGCGAGGAGACGGACCTGGCGCTCGACCTGCCGGGGGACGTGAGCGCCGAGTGGTATCCGGACGGCTCCGCCCTGCTCATCGCGCACAGCTTCGAGGCGCGCAGCGAGCTGTTCCGGTATGGATTCGCCTCGGGCGATCTCGTCAGGGTCGACACTCCCGCCGGGTCCGTTTCGGGGGCGACCGCGCGGCCGGACGGCAGCGTGGAGTACCTGTGGTCGTCGGCCGCCGAGCCGCCGGTGGTGCGCTCGACGACGGGCGGCGTCGTGCTCGACCCTCCGGGCATGAAGGCCCCGGCCTCCGTGCCGGTGGAGGACGTGTGGGTGGAAGGCCCGGGCGGCCGGGTCCACGCCCTCGTGCAGAAGCCGGCCGGCGCGAGCGGCCCCCTGCCCACGGTCTTCGAGATCCACGGCGGCCCGACGTGGCACGACAGCGACGCGTTCGCGGCGGGCCCTGCGGCCTGGGTGGACCACGGCTATGCGGTGGTGCGGGTCAACTACCGCGGCTCGACGGGGTACGGCCGCGAGTGGACGGACGCCCTCAAGCACCGGGTCGGCCTGATCGAGCTGGAGGACATCGCGGCGGTCCGGGAGTGGGCGGTGACGTCGGGCCTCGCGGACCCGGCCCGCATCGTCCTGGCCGGCGGCTCCTGGGGCGGGTATCTCACGCTGCTCGGCGTCGGCACCCAGCCCGACGCCTGGGCGGTGGGCCTGGCCGCGGTGCCGGTCGCGGACTACGTGACGGCGTACCACGACGAGATGGAGGCCCTGAAGGCCATGGACCGCACGCTCCTGGGCGGTACGCCCGAGGAGGTCCCGGAGCGCTTCGAGGCCTCGTCCCCGCTGACGTACGTGGACGCGGTGAAGGCGCCGGTCTACATCTCGGCGGGCGTGAACGACCCGCGCTGCCCGATCCGCCAGGTCGACAACTACGTGGACCGGCTCAAGGCCCGGGACGCGGTGCACGAGGTGTACCGGTACGACGCAGGGCACGGCTCGCTCGTCGTGGACGAGCGGATCAAGCAGGTGCGGTTGGAACTGGACTTCGCCGAGCGACACCTCCGCTAGCCGGGGACCTGGCCGCGGGGCGGGCCGTGGCCGTCGGGCGGGCGGTGGCTGCGGGGCGGGCGGTGGCCGTGGGGCGGGCGGCTTCGCCAACCCCGCGGCCTGTCTCCGACGGGCGCCCCCGTACCGTGGGGGTGTGTACCGGTTCCTGCTGACGCCCCGCTGGTGGGGGATCAACGTCTTCGTACTGCTGGCCATCCCCGTCTGCATCTTCATGGGGTCATGGCAGCTGGGGCGGTTCGAGGACCGCGTCGAGGCGCACGACGCCGCGCAGAAGCAGGCGGACCGGCAGGCGTCGCCGGCCAAGTCGGAGACGAAGCCCAGGCCGCTGGACTCGCTGCTCCCCGTGGACCAGGAGACATCCGGGGAACGGGCGTCCGCGACAGGGCGGTACGGCAAGCAACTGCTGGTCCCGGACCGGGAGTTGGACGACAAGCCCGGGTATTACGTGTTGACGCTCCTGCGCACCGACAACGGCAAGGACCTGCCCGTCGTGCGGGGCTGGCTCCCCGGGAACGCGAGCGCGGCGAAGGCTCCCGCGGCGCCGTCCGGTGAGGTCACCGTGACGGGCGCGCTCCAGGCCTCCGAGAGCCCCGGGTCGAACGGGGTCAGCGCGGCCGGAGGGCTGCCTGACGGGCAGCTCGGCGCCATCAGCGCGGCCTCGCTGGTGAACCTGGTCCAGGGCAATGTGTACGACGCCTGGGTCACCCTGGAGAAGGGCGACTCCGGGATGAAGGCCGTGCCGGCGGCCGCGCCGGAGAACTCCGGGCTCGACCTCAAGGCCTTCCAGAACCTCGGCTACACCGGCGAGTGGTTCGTCTTCGCGGGGTTCGTCGTCTTCATGTGGTTCCGGCTGTTCCGACGGGAGCGGGAGTTCGCGCGGGACGCCGAGCTGGGGCTGTTGCCCGAGAGTTAGCCCGCGCGGCACTCAAGAACGCAGAACGCCGGGCGGGCTGGAAGCTTCCAGCCCGCCCGGCGTATGCGTGTAAGCGTGTGCGCGTGTGTGCGTACCCGTCGGTGTCGCCTACGACGCCGACAGCATTCCCGTCTTGTAGACCGTCCCCGCACACGCGTTGGCGATCGTCGCGCCCGACGCGGGCGCGCCCGCGGGCGCCGTCAGGGACACCGTCACTCCGCCGTCGAGGACGCCGCCGTCCTCGCGCACCATCTGGGGCTCGACGCCGCCCGGCGTACCGCCGTCCCCGCCGCTGCCCTCCGTCGGTGTCGGGTCGGGCGAGGGATCGCCGCCGCCGTCCGTGGGACACGCCTCCGAAGGCACCCAGGCGAACTTCACCTCGTACGCGGCCCCCGGCTGGAGGACCAGCGAGCTGACCGCCTGGGCCGGGTCCGGCAGACCGGTCGCCGCGTCGCCCGCCACATGGTCGGCGACGCCGATCTTCGCGGGGTCGGCCGCCCCCGTCGTCGACGTGGTCACGCTGCCCGCGGCGCTGACCGTGCAGCTGCTGGTGGAGACGTTCGAGATGCGGAAGCTGCCGTACACCTTGCCGTCGGCCTCCGCCGCACCCGCGCTACCGCCTGCGTCGCCGAGCTGGTCCGCCGTGCAGGCAGGCGAGTCGGCGGATTCTGTGCCCGACGGGTCGGGGCCACCGGTCGCGCCGCCGCTGGACTCGCCCTTCCCCTTGCCGTCCTTCTTGTCCTTCTTGTCTTTCTTGTCCTTGGACTTGGAGGGGCCGGAGTCGCTGCCCTCGCCCTTCTCCCCGCCGTCCGGGCCCTTGCCCTGACTGGAACCGCCCTGCGTCTGCTCGCTGTTGCCCGCGATCGACGGCCGGTCGTCCGATCCGCCGCCGGAGTTCGTCACGTGCACGAGAGCGGGGATGGCGGTACCGATGAAGAGCGCGGCGGCGGCCATGCCGACCACGGCCTGGCGCTTGCGCGCCCGCCGCGCGGGCACCGCGTGCCGCAGACGCTCCAGGGCGCGGTCCCCCGGCTCGATCTCCTGGACGGCCGAACGCATCATCCTGCGCAGCGCCAGCTCGTCGGGGCCGCTCTCACCGCCGAAGAGGGAATCCAAGGCGGAATCAGACGCGGGATCCGGCGTGGAATCCGGTGCGGGATCCGGCGTCGAATCCGATGCGGCACCCGGTGAAGCGTCCGGCGAGTCGCCCGGCGAAGCGCCCGGCGCGGCACCGGCCTCACGCTCGGACCCGGTGGGCTCGTCACCCTGACCGTGTTTCACAGTTCCGTCCCCAGCATGCTGCTCAAACTCGGCGCTCTCGGCGCTCTCAGTACTCTCGGCGCTCTCTGCGTTCCCGACGTTCTCTGCGTTCTCGACGTTCTCGACGTCTTCATCGCGATCACGCTCGCGCCCGTACTCCTGCTTACTCATGCCGGTGCCTCCATGGCGACCCGCAGAGCCGCGATCCCGCGCGAGCCGTACGCCTTCACCGACCCGAGCGATATGCCCAGGGTCTCGGCGACCTGCGCCTCGGTCATGTCCGCGAAATACCGCAGGACCAGGACCTCGCGCTGGCGGCGCTGGAGACCGCGCATCGCCTTGATCAGTTCGTCCCGCTCAAGGAGGTCGTACGCACCCTCCTCGGCGCTCGCCATGTCCGGCATCGGCTTCGAGAGCAGCTTGAGACCGAGGATCCGGCGCCGCAGCGCGGACCGCGAGAGGTTCACGACGGTCTGCCGCAGATAGGCGAGCGTCTTCTCCGGGTCCCGGACGCGTTTGCGCGCCGAGTGCACCCGGATGAACGCCTCCTGCACGACGTCCTCGCAGGAGGCCGTGTCGTCGAGAAGCAGCGCCGCGAGACCGAGGAGCGACCTGTAGTGGGCGCGGTAGGTCTCGGTCAGGTGGTCGACTGTGGTGCCCGCGCTCATCGTCTCCTCAGCGCCCTCGCGCTGCGCCGGGATGCGGGCCGATCTCGTGGTGGGCATGGGGGCGATCACCGGCATGCCGGCGGGCGCACGGGGACGGCGAGGCGGACGCAGGGTCGCGCCCCTCGCCTGAACCGCTGTGAAATCGAGTACCTCTGCCACGCCTGTTGGACACGCTTACCCCCGTGAGGGTTGTACGCATCGCGCGGCGCGTTTGCGGCAGGCATCGTCGGTGTCGGTGACGATGCATCAAATGCCCCCATGCGTACCAGCTCTTCCCCTATGCCCAGTTTTCGCAGCGCTCAGGTCATGCCCCCGGGAGGGCGATCGCAAAGACGCGCCCCGCCCAGCTGCCGGTTGCAGTGGACGGGGACGAATAATGCGAATCTTCGAACGCGGCAATGGTCCAGTTCAAGCGATCCTGGCCACCAAGTTGGACACAGAACTTACACAGATCCCACAAACGCTTTCACCCCGGGGATCATTCAGGCCCGGTCGGGCCTGATCAGGCACGATCAGGCCTGGTCTGGACCGATCTGCCCCATCAGGACGTGAACTCCGCCGCCACCAGCTCCGCGATCTGGGCCGTGTTCAGCGCGGCCCCCTTGCGCAGGTTGTCCCCGCACACGAAGAGCTCCAGGGCCGTCGGATCGTCCAGCGCGCGCCGCACCCGGCCCACCCACGTGGGGTCGGTCCCGACCACGTCGGCGGGTGTCGGGAACTCACCGGCGGCCGGATTGTCGAAGAGCACGACGCCCGGGGCGGTGGCCAGGATCTCGCGCGCGCGGTCCACCGTGACCTCGTCCTCGAAGCGCGCGTGGACGGTCAGCGAGTGGGTGGTCACGACCGGCACGCGTACGCACGTGGCGGCGACCTTCAGATCGGGCAGGCCGAGGATCTTGCGGGACTCGTCCCGCACTTTCATCTCCTCGGACGACCAGCCGTCGTCCCGCAGCGTCCCGGCCCACGGCACCACGTTCAGCGCCACGGGCTCCGGGAAGGGCCCGGTGTCGTCGCCGACGGCGCGTCGTACGTCACCGGGGTGGGTGCCGAGCTCCGAGCCCGCCACCAGCGACATCTGCCGCCGCAGCGTGTCCACGCCGTCGCGCCCGGCCCCGCTCACCGCCTGGTACGAGGAGACGATCAGCTCGCGCAGGCCGAACTCGGCATGCAGCGCGCCGACGGCCACGATCATCGAGAGGGTCGTGCAATTGGGATTGGCGACGATGCCGCGCGGGCGTACGCGCGCGGCATGCGGATTGACCTCCGGGACGACCAGCGGCACGTCCGGGTCCATCCGGAAAGCGGCGGAGTTGTCCACCACGACCACGCCCTTGGACGCGGCGATGGGAGCCCACTGCGCGCTGACCTCGTCGGGCACGTCGAACATGGCGACGTCGACGCCGTCGAAGACGTCCTCGCCCAGCGCGAGGACCTCGATCTCCTCACCGCGCACGGTCAGCTTCTTGCCGGCCGAGCGCGGTGAGGCCACGAGTCGGATCTCGCCCCAGATGTCGGCGTGCTGCGACAGGATCTGGAGCATGACCGCGCCGACGGCCCCGGTCGCTCCGACGACCGCGAGCGTCGGCTTTCCGGTCATCGCCCGGTGCCTCCATAGACCACGGCCTCGTCCGTGTCGGAGTCGAGGCCGAAGGCGGTGTGCACGGCGCGGACGGACTCGTTCGCGTCATCGGCGCGGGTCACGACCGAGATGCGGATCTCGGAGGTCGAGATCAGCTCGATGTTCACGCCCGCGTCGCTGAGCGCCTCGAAGAAGGCGGCCGTGACGCCGGGGTTCGTCTTCATGCCCGCGCCGACCAGCGAGATCTTGGCGATCTGGTCGTCGTAACGGAGCGAGTCGAAGCCGATCGCCGAGCGGGTCTTCTCGAGCGCGTCGATCGCCTTGCGGCCCTCGGCCTTGGGCAGCGTGAACGAGATGTCCGTGAGCCCGGTCGAGGCCGCCGACACGTTCTGCACGATCATGTCGATGTTGACCCCGGAGTCCGCGATGGCGCGGAAGATCGCGGCGGCCTCACCCGGCTTGTCCGGCACGCCGACGACCGTGATCTTGGCCTCCGAGGTGTCGTGCGCGACACCGGAGATGATGGCCTGCTCCACCTTGCGGTCCCCTTGCGGTTCGTTGCTGACCCACGTGCCCTGCAGCCCACTGAAGGACGAGCGCACGTGAATCGGGATGTTGTAGCGGCGGGCGTACTCCACGCAGCGGTGGAGCAGCACCTTGGACCCGGAGCTCGCGAGCTCCAGCATGTCCTCGAACGAGATCCAGTCGATCTTCTGGGCCTTCTTCACCACACGGGGGTCGGCGGTGAAAACGCCGTCCACGTCCGTGTAGATCTCGCAGACCTCAGCGTCGAGCGCGGCCGCGAGGGCGACAGCGGTCGTGTCGGATCCACCACGACCGAGCGTGGTGATGTTCTTGCCCTCCTGGCTGACGCCCTGGAACCCGGCGACGATGGCGATGTTGCCCTCGTCGATCGAGGCCCGGATGCGGCCCGGCGTGACATCGATGATCCGCGCTTTGTTGTGGACGGAGTCGGTGATGACACCGGCCTGGCTGCCCGTGAACGACTGGGCCGCGTGACCCAGGTTTTTGATCGCCATGGCCAGCAGCGCCATGGAGATCCGCTCCCCGGCGGTCAGCAGCATGTCGAATTCACGCCCGGCAGGAATCGGGGATACCTGCCCGGCAAGATCGATCAACTCATCCGTCGTGTCACCCATGGCGGACACCACGACAACGACCTGATGGCCGTTCTTCTTGGCGTCGACAATCCTCTTGGCGACCCGCTTGATGCCCTCGGCATCGGCTACGGAGGAGCCTCCGTACTTCTGCACGACAAGGCTCACGTGCGCTCCTCGCTCAGTCCGTCTCTTACCGCACTGCTGCGGTCGGCTCAGTCTAACGAGCGGCCGAAATTCGCCTCGCAGATATCACATCGTGAGATGTCCCGCCCACTAAGTGATCATCCACCGGCATACGCTCCCGCTGCTCGGGGCGCACGTTTCGACCGCTCGGCTTGGCACATGCCCGCTGGGGAGTGGAGCACTCCGGAAAGTGGGGCGGGTCACAGGTTCTCCACGTCGGGGGGTGGCGGATGTCCGAGACTCGGACTATTCTGAAAACTCAACTAGTCGAGGAGGTGAGGTACATGCCGGAAGTCAGCTCGGCCTGGCTGCGTGCGGCGTTGCCGTTGTGCCTGCTCGGGATGTTGGACCGGGGCGAGAGCTATGGCTACGCACTGCTTCAGGAGTTGAGTGCGGCCGGGATGACCCATGCCAAGGCGGCGACTCTCTATCCGGCCTTGACCAGGCTGGAAGAGGAAGGTGCCGTCGACATCCGCTGGAGCGCGGGCGACGGCGGACCCGGGCGGAAGTACTACAGCCTCACCGACACGGGCCGCGAGCGGCTGGCCGTCGAGTATCGCGCCTGGCGTCACTTCGACGGCGTGGTGACCGCCCTGGCCGGCGGCGCTGACGGCGGGGACTCGCCGGAGAGGTCGGAGAGCCGACAAGAACTGGGGGAACACGATGATGCGTACGGACGGCAAGGAACAGAAGCCTGACTGGCCCAGCGGCGACGACGCGCAGTGGGCCGCCGAGTTCGAGTTCGCTCTGGCTCTGGGGCACACACCGCCCGACGGGCTCGCCGAGCAGGTGCTCGAGGAGGCCCGGCTGACCGCCGCGGAGGCGGGGCTCCCCGCCCGGGAGGTACTGGGCGATCCCGCCGCGTACGCCGATGCCGTGGCCGCCGAGCGGATCGACGAGGCCCATCGCAGCTCCGTCGACGTCGAGGGCTTCGCCGCCGGCGACCGGTTCACCAGCTCACTCCTTGTGGCTGGCGCCCAAGTCGCCCTGTTCGGTGTGGTGTTGTGGGCAAGCGTGGGGCTCTGGATTCCGGTCGGCTGGCCCACGGGTGGGGCCGGGCTGCTGCTCGCCGTGCTCATCGTCCTCGTGACCGGCGTCATCCCCGAGCTGCGTGCGGCGGGGCGGCTTCGGGCCGGGCGGGCCGCCATGGGCTGCGCCGCTGTGCTCGTGGTGGCCTGCGCCGCGGGGTTCACCGCCATACCCCGGGGTCCTCAAGTGAGCGTTCCCGCACCCTCGTTGTTCGTCGTCGGCGCGCTGCTCGGGGTGCTGGGATGGCGCGTTCCCGCCGAGCCCGTCGGGCGCTGGTTCCGTGGCCGGTCCATGCCCGCCGAGGCGATACGGAGTGATGACGAGGCCTGGCTGACACGGCTCTCCGCGCTGCTGCGGGGACGGCACGGCATGTCCGCGGGGAGCGCCCGGCGCTGTGTGGCCGAGGCGCGGGACCATCTCGCCGCCTCGGGCGGGAGTGCCGCGGACGAGTTCGGCGATGTCGAGGTCTACGCACTGCGGCTCAGCGAAGGGCCGGGGAAGTCGCGGCGCGCGGCGCGGGCCGAGGTGCTGCCGACCGCCCTGTTCACCGGGGGGCTTCTCTGGTGGGGGCTCGACCTGGTCAGCGACCCGGAGCCTGCGTCCCTCTGGTTCTGGGCCAAGGTCGTCGTGCTGGCCGTCGGCGTGTGGGCCTGGGCCACCACCGCGTGGTCGCTGTGGCGGAAGTTGCGGCCGGGCGGCGCGGGCCGCACGGGCGGCGCGGGCGACTTGGGTGCGAAGGGCTGATCCTCACCGGCCTTGTCCGGTCCGGGCGGTTGGGCCCGGACCGGAGCTGCCGGTCACTGCACCGAGCGCAGGCCCAGGGGCCCGGCGATCTCCTCCGCCATGACCTTGCCCGCCGCCTCTGCCAGCGCGTCCTCGGCCAAGTCCTCGTCCGTGTCCAGGCCGTTGAGGTCCTCAAGGGGCTGGTTCAGGCGGACGTGGGCCACCAGGGACTGGAGGGCGCGGAGGGCGCCGGATGCCGTGGAGCCCCAGTTCGAGAAGTACGAGAACTGCCACCACCACAGGGCCTCCGTGGTGCGGCCCGCACGGTAGTGCGCCAGGCCGTGGGAGAGGTCGGCGACCACGTCTGCCAGGTCGTCCGAGATGCGGCAGGCCACCGGGGCCTTGCGGGGCTCGTACGGATCGAAGACCTCGGAGTAGACGTCGATCGGCTCCAGCATGGCCGCCAGGCGTTCACGCAGGTCGTCGACGTCGCGCTCCGGGCCGAGGTCCGGCTCGTAGCGCTCCTCGGGGACGATGTCCTCGTGCGCGCCCAGGCGGCCGCCGGCCAGGAGGAGTTGGGAGACCTCCAGGAGGAGGAAGGGGATGGCCGAGTCCGGCTCGTCGCCCTTGGCCACCTCTGTCACCGCGACGATGAAGCTCTCGATCTGATCCGAGATCTGCACGGCGAAGGAGTCCGGGTCCTGGGCGGACGCGTGCAGGAGGACCGTCGACTCAGCATCGATGATCGGTTCCGGGACGACGATCGGCTCGGCAACCACGATCTGCTCGGCGGCGGCTGTCGCTTCCGGCTTTGCTGCGTTCTCCGGCTGCTTCTTAGACATCTAGGAGTCGTCTCCCCTCGAAGGCGCGGCCCAGGGTGACCTCGTCCGCGTATTCCAGATCTCCCCCGACAGGGAGCCCGCTGGCCAGGCGGGTGACCTTCAGGCCCATGGGCTTGATCATGCGCGCGAGGTACGTCGCCGTGGCCTCGCCCTCCAGGTTCGGGTCCGTGGCGAGGATCAGCTCGGTGACCGTGCCGTCCGCGAGCCGCGCGAGCAGCTCTCGTATACGCAGATCGTCCGGGCCGACCCCCTCGATGGGGCTGATCGCTCCACCCAGTACGTGGTACTTCCCCCGGAATTCGCGCGTACGCTCGATCGCCACGACGTCCTTCGGCTCCTCGACCACGCAGATGACGCTGAGGTCGCGGCGCGGGTCGCGGCAGATGTTGCAGAGCTCTTCCTGCGCGACGTTGCCACAGGTCGCGCAGAAGCGGACCTTGTCCTTCACCTCAAGGAGGGCGTGCGCGAGGCGGCGTACGTCCGTCGGCTCCGCCTGCAGGATGTGGAAGGCGATCCGCTGCGCGCTCTTGGGACCGACGCCGGGCAGCCTGCCCAACTCGTCGATGAGGTCCTGAACCACGCCTTCGTACACGGGGTGCCTTTCCTGCTTCCAGTTTTCTGCTCTTGCCGAGTATCAGGCTTTGATACGTACGGTAGTTGGCCTGCGGCCCTCTTAGAAGGGAAGGCCCGGGATACCGCCGCCGCCCAGGCCCTGCGCGAGCGGGCCCAGCTTCTGCTGCTGGAGCGCCTGCGCGTTCTCGTTCGCCGCCTGGACCGCCGCGACGACCAGGTCCGCGAGAGTCTCGGTGTCCTCCGGGTCGACCGCCTTCGGGTCGATCACGAGGCCGCGCAGCTCGCCGGAACCGGTGACCGTCGCCTTGACGAGGCCGCCGCCCGCCTGGCCTTCGACCTCGGTGCGCGCGAGCTCCTCCTGCGCGGTCGCGAGGTCCTGCTGCATCTTCTGGGCCTGCTGGAGCAGCTGCTGCATGTTGGGCTGGCCACCACCGGGGATCACGATCAGCTCCTGTCTCGGATGGTCTGTGACGTTTTGTTGAGGTATTTACGGTGGATTTTCCACCTGGAATGAGCCTACGTGGTCGCGGGTGCCCTCGCCCCAGCACTCTTTCGAGTGAGATCGGCCGTCCTCCTATACCTGATCAAGCACCTCTTCCGGGCGGAAATACCGTGAAACCGGGCTCAGGGCCACCCATTGGGCGGTAGGACTGGGGCTGCGCATGAGCAGATGACAGCAGATGACAACTGTCGCGTCAGCACCAGCTGTCACGGGGCGCGCACCGTACGGAACCGCCGCAGGGAACAGTCAGGGATCTCGTAGAGGTAGAGGGAGTGCCGGGTGAGCCAGCCGGATATGCAGCCCGAGGGGGTGCCCCATGAGGGGCAGGGTGCCGGGGCCGGTGCCGGGGCGGGTGCCGGTGCGCAGCGGAGCGCTTCCGGTGGCGCGGACGGTGATCGGCTCGGGGATCTGACGGGGCGGGCCTTTCCCCTCGGCGACTGGGGTGAGCCCGCGGAACGGCTCGACGAGCTGTACCGGTGGGTGGAGCGGGGCGCGCTCAACACCGCGGAGTGGTACTTGTCCGACCGGGCGTGGAAACGGTGCGGGGCGCGGCTTGCGCGGGCCGGGGCCGCGGTGGGGGCCGTGGGGGCGGGGGTGTTTCCGCTGCTCGATCTCGCGGGGGCGGTGGAGAACGTCGCCACCTGGGGTTTCGTCTCGCTGCTCGCGGGGGTCGCGTGTCTCGGGTGCGACCGGTTCTTCGGGCTGACCTCCGGGTGGATGCGGGACGTGGCCACCGCGCAGGCCGTGCAGCGGCGGCTTCAGGTGCTGCAGTTCGACTGGGCGTCGGAGAGTGTGCGGGAGGTGCTCGGGCCCACCGAGGGGACCGCGAGTGAGGCTGCCGAGCGGTGTCTTGGGGTGCTGCGGCGGTTCTCGGAGGATGTGACCGAGCTGGTGCGGTCGGAGACCGCGGACTGGATGGTGGAGTTCCGGTCGGGCCCCGCGCCGTTGGCCATGCAGGCCGTGGTTCCTGCCTCCCGGGGGGAGGCAGGAACCGTCCTCCCCATCCGGGCCGCCCTGCCGCCGGGGGCGCGCCCCAACATGCCTCGGCAGCGCCCGCCTGAGCCTCGTTGAGAGGGATGGGGGGGGTGGAGAGGTGGGTGCAGGTTGGGGCGGTCCCTGCGGGGCGGTCCCCGCGGGGCCCTCCCCCATCCCGCCCAGCCGGGTCAGCTGTAGATGATCATTGAGCCTTGCGCCAGGCTTCTGGTGGTTGCCGCGTGCAGGCCGAGCCACACGTGGCGCTCCCTCGCGAAGGGGCTGTCGTCCGGGGGAGCCGGGGCCGCCGGTTCCTCCAGGGACGTGGGCGCCTCCGGCGGAGTCGGCGGACGCGGAGGGTTCGCCGCGTCTATGCCGATGGACGGGGCCACGAACTCCAGTTCCCGCAGCAGCGCCTGCGCCGAGCCCAAGGGGCCCCCGCCCGCAAGCAGTTCGTCGTTGGACAACGGCGCCGGGAAGTCGACAGGGACGTACGCACCCGCGTGGTCGTAGTGCCAGACCAGGTGCGACTGCTGGGCCGTCGCGTCGAACATCTCCAGCAACTGCTCGTAGTCCCCGCCCAGTTCGTCCACCGGCGTGACCTCGAGGCCGCAGACCTGGAGCAGATACGCCCGGCGCAGGAAATGCAGCGCGTCGTAGTCGAAGCCCGCGACCGGGGCCACGTCCCCGGACAGGCCCGGCATGTAGGCGAAGACGGGAACGGGGGGCAGGCCGGCCTCGTGCAGCGCCTTGTCGTACGCCGCGATCTCCTCCGCGAAGGGGTTGTCGGGGCTGTGGCACAGCACGTCGACGAGCGGGACCAGCCACAGATCACAGGCCAAGGGTGCTCCTCAGGTCAGGCTCATACGCGGTCTCATACGCGGTCGGCATTTCGGACGTCGGACGTTCCTCGCGTTCAGGCAGCGTAGTCCGGGCGGACGCCCCCTAGCTCCCCTAGTGCAGATCCCAGATCCACACCCCGTCTACCCACTTTCCGGGCCGGTCAAGGAGTTCCTCCACCGTCACCCGTAGTTCGGCGTCGTGCTCCTGCGGCACGAGGACCAGGACGCCCGCGTTCCAGTACGCCAGGTCCTCGCGGGCCGCCCTGCGCCACGCGTCCGTGATCTGCGGCGCACGGCCCGACGCACGGACGTCCCGCAGGAGGTTCGACGTGTTGCGGGGCGAGGCTCCGTAGATGCCAACCCGGTCCGGGCCCCAGGGGCCGTTGAAGTAGCCGCCGGGGAGGCTGAAGCCCAGGTCGGCCGTGGTCTGCCAGTGCAGCGCCTCCGCGCCGGAAGGATCCGGGAGCGGTACCGGTACGAGGGACTCGCCCTCCCCCACGTACTTCCGCCAGGCCCCGTCGGCGATGAACGCCGGGACCTCCGCCCGCTCCACAGCCCGCAGCGGCGCCGGCACGATCGGCAGGAGCGCGAGGGCGACCACGGCCACGCCCGCGTACCGCGCGGCCGTCATCCGGCGCGCAGAAGCCAGGAGGCGGGCCAGCGCGAGGGCGATGAGCATCCCGAGCGCCGGGGCGCACACCATCGCCACCCGCGACTCGATCACCGACTCGAAGAGCGGCGCGTGCGCCAGGGCCGCCCACGGGCCCGGCAGCACGATGTCCGTCAGCGGGATGCGGAACTTCGGGCCCAGCGAGAGGAACGCCGCCGCGAGGACCGTGAAGGCCAGCGCCTTCACCACCGCCCGCTCCCAGAGCCGTACGACGATCGCGAAGGCCAGCGCGGCCAGGGGCCAGCCGTAGAAGGCGTTCTGCTCGGTGGGGTTCGCGGAGAGGGCGGATGCCGTCTCGGCGTTGCCCGCGAGCGAGCGTTCGGCGAAGGAGAGGAGCGCGAGCGGACTGTTGCCCGCGTTGTCGCCGTGCAGCACGCTCGTGTAGCTCTGCGGCCCGAAGAACTGCCAGTGGAGCGGGAAGGCGACCAGCGGGACGGTGACCGCCACCGCCACCCCGAGGCCGCGCGCCAGGGGCCGGAACACGTCCCTCGCGACATCCCTGCGCACAAGGCCGTACGCCGCCGCGAACAGCAGCATGCCGAGCGCCGCGAGCAGCAAAGGTTCCTCGCCGAGGAAGATCTGGTACGTCGTGAAGAGCCCGAGGACGACCCCGTCCCGTGCGACGCTCGTGCCCTCGGCCTCGCAGAGGCGCAGCGCCCTGTCGATGATCAGCGGGATCATGAACAGGACCATGAAGTTCGGGTGCGCGTGGGCGTGGCTGATCATCGGTGGCGCGAAGGCGGCGAGTGCCGCGCCGACGGCCGCCGCGCCCCGGTGCCGTACGAGACGCCTGAGGATCAGCCAGTACCAGGCGACCCCGGTCGCGGCGAGGCCCAGCGTCATCGCCGCGTTCAGGGCGACCGCCGGGCCGAAGAGCCAGGTCACGGGGGCGAAGGGGACGGAGAGGCCGAGCATGACCGTGTTGGCCATGAGGTTCACGCCGTCGGGGAAGTTCTGGAGGGTCGTGAAGAGGGGGTTCTGGAGGTGGCGGACGTTGTCCGCCGTCACCGCGAAGAACCACTCCCATTGGTTCTGGTCCTGGAGCGAGTCGGGGAGATAGCGGTCGCCCGGTGCGATCCAGCGGCCCGAGTAGAGGGTGATGGCCATGGCCAGGAAGAACGCCGCGACGAGCAGGTCCTTCGGGCGAATGGCACGGGCCTTGAGCTTGGTCAGTTCGGCCAGGACCTTCACGTAGTCGAGCGGGCGGACCTTCGAGCCCTCCTGGTGCGCCCAGCGCACCGGCACCTCGGCGACGGGCCAGCCGGCGCGGCGGAAGTACTGCAGTATCTCGACGTCGATCCCCCAGCCGCGCAGGCGGGACGCGGCGAAGGCCTCACGGGCACGGTCGCCGTCGAAGAGCTTGAAGCCGCACTGGGTGTCGCGGACTCCGGGGACGGCGACCGTTCGTATCAAGAAGTTGCCGGTACGTCCCAGGAGTTCGCGCAGGCGGTGCTGGTGGCTCTCGATCGTCGCGCCGGGCCGGGCGCGGGAGCCGATCGCCGCTCCATGGCCGTCGGCGAGCGCCTTGTCGAGGCACTCGAGCTCCTCGATGGGGGTGGCCAGATCGGCGTCGGTGATCAGGACGCGGTCGCCGCGCGAGGCGAGGACGCCGAGGCGCAGGGCGTGGCCCTTGCCGAGGTTGCGGTCGGAGTGGATGAGCTGGACGCGGGGGTCGGCGGCCTCGGCGTCGGCCGCGATGTCGAGGGTGCCGTCGGTGGAGCCGTCGTCCACGACGATCAGCTCCCACTGGGTATCCCGGGTATCCCGGGTATCCCGGGTATCCCGGATACCGCGGTCGGCTCCTTCGGGCCCGTCCTCCAGGTACGCCCTGATCGCGGCCAGCGTGGGAGCCAGGCGCCGCTCCTCGTTGTAGGCGGGGACGACGACGGTCAGATCCACGCTCATGCAGCGGCCAGCCGCTCGATGAGGGCGAGCGAGTGGGCGTTGTACTCGTCGACGATGGCGTGCGCGCCCTTGGGGTCGCGGTGCACGAGGGCGTCGACGAGCTCGGTGTGCCGGGCCCACAGGGTGCCGCGCAGGTCGCCGTCGCCGCGTTCGACGGCGCGGCGGAGGTAGGTGACGGCGCAGACCCAGGACTGGACGCGGATGCGGTGCAGGAAGTCCGAGAGGTAGGGGTTGCCGAAGAGGGCGCTGAGCTCGCGCCAGAAGCGCAGGTCGTAGCCGATGAGGACGTTCAGGTCGCCCGCGCAGGCGGCGCGTGCGGCCTCCTCGCCGCGGCGGCGTACGGAGATGAGCGCGTCGGAGGCTTCCTGCTGGCCCTTGGGCCCCAGCGGAGTTCCCTTGTCGATGAGGTCGCGGAAGATTCCGTCGGCGACGAGGCCGCGGGCCTGCAGCATGCTGCGGTAGTCGGCGAGGGAGTGCTCGTGGACGCGGTAGCCGCGGTGCTGGTCGGCGTCGAGGAGGCCTTGCGCGGCGAGGTTCACCAGGGCCTCGCGGACCGGGGTCGCGGAGACGCCGTACTGCTCGGCGATCTCCTTGACCGTGAACTCCTGGCCGGGCTCCAGACGGCCGCCGAGGATCTCGTCGCGCAGCGCGTCGGCGATCTGCTGGCGCAGAGTGCTGCGGATGACGGCGGTGCCGTCGGTGCCGGGCATCTGGGTTCCCTCGGGAGTGTCTGGCGGGCCGGTTCTGGCGGGGGCGCCTTGGCGGTCGTCTTGCTTACGAGCACGTCAGACTACGCGGTCGGGGTTCCCGGGGGGTGGGGGCGTTTGTGGGGGGGCGTTTGTGGGGGGCTTGGTTGGGGTGGGGGCGTTTGGGGGGCTTTTCCCTGGGCTGGTCCCTGGGCTGGTCCCTGGGCTGGTCCCTGGGCTGGTCCCTGGGCTGGGTGACCTTCCGGGGGGGCTTCCCTGCGCTGAGGGGGGGGCGGTCTTCGGGGGTGGGGCTTCCCTGCGCTGGGGGGGCTTCGGGGGTGGGGCTGCCTTCCGGGCGGGGTGGCCTTCCGGGGCCGGGGCCGGGGCCGGATCGCGGGTGCGGGTCCGTCTGTGCCTGTGCCTGTGCCGCCGCTTCGCGGCGGATCTTTCCCGCCCACCCACCCGATTGCCCCCGAGGGTCATGGGTGGGTGGGATCCGCCACAGGGTGATGGGTGGGCGGGTGGGAGTGATCCGCCGCGAAGCGGCAGCACAGGGCGGCGAAGGTCCGAAGCCTGGGACCACCGCGAGGCGGTCCGGGGCGGGGGCGGGCTCGGACCTGGCACCACCGCGAGGCGGTCCCAGGCGGGAACGGGCTCGGACCTGGCACCACCGCGAGGCGGTCCCAGGCGGGAATGGGCCCGAAGCCTGGGGCCACCGCGAGGCGGCCCCGGGGCGGGGGCGGGCCCGAAGCCTGGCACCGCCGCCAGCGGTTCAGGGCCGGGACGGGCCAGGCTTCGGGGGGGTGGCTCCGGGGTTAGGACACGTGTTCGTCTGCCGCGCTCAGCGCCGCGTCCAGCGCCGCGAGGCCCTCCTTCGCCTCCGTGTCCGTGATGTTGCACGGGGGGACCACGTGGGTGCGGTTCATGTTGATGAAGGGCCACAGGCCCTGCTTCTTCGCGGCGGCGCCGAACGCGGCCATCGGGGCGTTCGCCTCGCCCGTGGCGTTGTACGGGACCAGCGGCTCGCGGGTCTCCTTGTCCTTGACCAGCTCCAGGGCCCAGAACATGCCGAGGCCACGGACCTCGCCCACGCTCGGGTGCCGCTCGGCGAGCTCCGCGAGGGCGGGCGCGATGATCTGCGTACCGACCCGTGCCGCGTTCTCGACGATGCCCTCGTCCTCCATGACGTTGATCGTCGCGACGGCCGCCGCGCAGGCCAGGGGGTGCCCGGAGTACGTGAGACCACCCGGGTAGGGCCTGCGGGCGAACGTCTCCGCGATGGCGGAGGAGATCGCGACACCACCGAGCGGGACGTAACCGGAGTTCACGCCCTTCGCGAAGGTCAGGAGATCGGGCACGATGCCGCCGTCGAAGTGATCGGCGGCGAACCACTTGCCGGTGCGGCCGAAGCCCGCCATGACCTCGTCGAGGATGAAGACGATGCCGTGCCGGTCGCAGATCTCGCGTACGCCGGAGAGGTAGCCGGGCGGCGGGGTCATGATGCCTGCCGTGCCGGGGACGGATTCCAGGATGATCGCCGCGATCGTCTGCGGGCCCTCGAAGGCGATGGTGTCCTCGAGGTGCTGGAGGGCGCGCTCGCACTCCTGCTGCTCGTTCTCGGCGTAGAAGGGGCTGCGGTAGAGGAACGGCGCCCAGAAGTGGACGACGCCCGCCGTGCCGTTGTCGGAGGGCCAGCGCCGGGGGTCGCCGGTGAGGTTGATCGCGGCGGAGGTGGCGCCGTGGTACGAGCGGTAGGCGGAGAGCACCTTCGGGCGGCCGGTGTGCAGACGCGCCATGCGGGTCGCGTTCTCCACGGCCTCCGCGCCGCCGTTGGTGAAGAAGATCTTGTCGAGGTCGCCCGGGGTCCGCTCGGCGATGAGGCGTGCGGCCTCGGAGCGGGCTTCCACGGCGAAGGCGGGGGCGAAGGTCGTCATCGTCGCCGCCTGCTCCTGGATCGCGGCGACGACCTTCGGGTGCTGGTATCCGATGTTCGTGAAGACGAGGCCGCTGGTGAAGTCGAGGTAGCGGTTTCCGTCGTAGTCCCAGAAGTACGAGCCCTCGGCGCCGGCTACGGCGAGGGGGTCGATCAGCTCCTGTGCGGACCAGGAGTGGAACACGTGCGCGCGGTCCGCCGCCTTGACGGCGGCGCCGACCTGGGGGTTCGGCTGAGGGGTCATGTGGGCGAGGGTAAATGTCCACGGAGTGGACGGGACATGGGCGGTCTGTTTCGCGGGGGCGGGGGGTACTGGACAGTGTGTCGGGGCCCCGGGGCGGGGGCCCTGCACCTGGGCCGTGCGGTTGCCCTCGTTCACGCCGGACGGGCTGAAGATCCCGCCGGACGGGCCGCGCATCGAACCCGGCCCTCAGTCATCCGCATCCCCGTCCGCCCCGTCCGCCACCACCCCCGCCCGCGGCTTTCCGTCCTTCCCGCAGCGGATCTCGTACGGCAGGTCGTCCCGCTCGTCGTCGTCGCTCGGTTCCGCCTCCAGCCGGGCCACCGGGCCCGGCCCCCGTTCCACGTCGTCGTCCATGTGGAAACCGTCCGCCGGGCTCCACGAGACGAGATACACCGTCCCGTCACCCCTGCACTCGACCGTCGCCGTCCCACCCGTGAACCGCAGGGTCGACCGGTCGGAGGCAGGCTTCGACGGAGGCGCGCTGGACGGCGACGGAGAGCGGGACGCCTGTGGTGACGCCGATGTCGCCGCCAGGGCCCTCTCCACCGCGGCCTCGTCCAGAGGGCGGCTGTGTGCCGCGCCGCCGCTGTCCGAAGTGGCCAACTGCCAAGCGCCGAGCGCTCCCGCGGCCGTGCCGACACCCACCCATGCCGCGGTCACCACCGCGCTCCGCCACTTCCTCATCCGGCCACTGTGCCGCACAGTTTCCTAACGCCCGGTTAAGGGCTGCCCAAAGCACCTGACTACGGTGGATGTATGGCCCATCTTCTCGTCGTGGAGGACGATCCCCAGCTGCGCGGCGCCCTCGTGCGCGCCCTGCGCGACAAAGGGCATGCCGTCGCCACCGCGCCAGGCGGCATGGCAGGACTGGACGCCGCGGTGACGACCCACCCCGACCTCGTCGTACTCGACCTGGGGCTCCCGGACGTCGACGGCGCCCAGATCCTGCGTATGCTCCGCGCCGTCAGCGACGTACCCGTCATCGTCGCGACCGCGCGCGACGACGAACCCGAGATGGTGGCGATCCTCGAAGACGGCGCCGACGACTACATCGTCAAGCCGTTCGGCGCCGCCCAGCTCGACGCCCGCATCAAGGCCGTCCTGCGCCGCCTCGGCGCGACCGAGGCCGCGGAGGAGCCCCTGCGCGTCGGAGGTCTGGCCATCGACCCCGCCTCCCGCGAAGTCATCCTGGACGACCGCCCCCTGGACCTCACCCCCCGCGAGTTCGACCTCCTGGCCTACCTCGCCCACCGCCCCGGCCAGGTCGTCTCCCGCCGCGAACTCCTCGCCGAGGTGTGGCAACAGCCCCTGGGCGGCGCCGACAAGACGGTCGACGTCCACCTCTCCTGGCTCCGCAGGAAACTCGGCGAGACCGCCCAGACCCCCCGCTACCTCCACACCGTCCGCACCGTCGGCGTAAAGCTCACGGCACCCGACGACGCCCCGGCCCCCACGCTCCCGCAGCCGCGCGACGCACCCGAGGGGACGGGCCGGTATGTCCACCCGGAGCACGGTTCGCAGGACTCCGGTGCCGCAGCAGCCCCGCGGCCACCGGACGACAGCGAGGACGGACATACCGGCGAGGCCCCGCCCCACAACTGCAGCAGCGACGAACTCACCCCCCACGACACCCCCCAAGGCCCAGGGGCCAGCTGATGCGACGCAGCCTCCTCCTCCTCACCGCCGCCACCACCGCCCTCGTACTGACCGCCCTCCTCGTCCCCCTCACCCTCCTCACCCGCACCCACGCCGCCGACCGCACCACCGCCGAGGCCACCGCCCGAGCGCAGTGGGTGGCGCACGCCATCGGCCCCACCCTCGCCACCCCGGACGAGCGCGAGACCGCCGAGCAGACCGTCGAGAGCGTCAACACCCAGAATCTGCCGACCACTTCACTGATCCTCGCCGACGGCACCGCCATCGGACCGAGCGCTCAGAACAGACAGACCCCCCGCATCACGGACGCCATCCGCCTCGCCCGCACCGGCCGCGCCTTCACCTACGAGCCCTCCACCGGCGGCCGCCTGGTCCTCGTCCCCGTCCAGGGCGCCGCCGACGGCACCGCGGTCGTCCAAGTCACTCTCACCGAGCGCCAGTTGTACGCGGGCACCATGACGTCCTGGCTCGTGCTCGCCGGGATCGGGGTCGGGCTCGTACTCATCGGGCTGCTCCTCGCGGACCGCCTGGGCGCACGCCTCGTAGGAGCGACCCGCCGCCTCGCCCGCACCGCGGACCGCCTGGCCGCAGGCGACCTCACCGCACGCGCCACCCCCGAGGGCCCGCCCGAACTCCGCCTGGTCGCGGGCCAGCTGAACCACCTCGCCACCCGCATCGACGAACTCCTCACCGCCGAGCGCGAGAACGCCGCCGACCTCGCCCACCGCCTCCGCACCCCCGTCGCCGCCCTCCGCCTGGACGCCGAGACCCTCCGCGACACGGAGGAGGCGAACCGCATCGCCGCGGACGTCGCCGCCCTCGAACGCAGCGTCGACGACGTGATCCGTAAGGCCCGCCGCCCACTGCGCGACGCCCCTTACGCGGACCTGGCGGCCGTGGCACGCGAACGCGCCGCGTTCTGGCAGCCGTTGGCGGAGGATCAGGGGCGTACGACGGAGACATCGGCCCGGCAGGAGTCCGTCCCCGTCCCCGTCCCCGAGGACGACCTCACCGCGGCCATCGACGCCCTCATCGGCAACGTCCTCGACCACACCCCCCAGGGCACCCCGTTCCGCATCACGGTCCGCACCACCCCGGAGGGCGACGCCGAGCTCACCGTCGCCGACGAGGGCCCCGGCCTCCCGCCGACGTACGCGGCGCAACGCGGCACCAGCGGCGGCGGCTCCACGGGCCTTGGCCTGGACATCGCCCGCAGGACCGCCGAGGACGCGGACGGCACCTTCGCCATCGCCTCCGACGCCACCCGCGGCACGCGCGTGACCCTCACCTTCCCGCAGGCGCCCCCGCGGCCCGCGGAAACGCGACCCGCACCGCCCGAGCCCACCGGTTGACCCCCAACTCCGGCCGCAGCGCGGCGAACCCGCCGCAGTACTTCGTGAAGTCCGCGGCCCGCACTCCGTACCGGTGAAGGACCCGGTCCGCCTCCGTCAGATGCCCCTGCGTCTTGGTCTCCACCAGGACGAGCCCGGAGTCCGCCTCCACCGACCGCCCCGTGGCCACGTCCCGCACCACGAGCCCGGCATCACACGTGATCCGCTGCCCGTCGGCCACGAAGGTCGCCCGCTGGTACTCCGTGACGAGCGCCGTGGTCAGCCCGCCCGGCGCCTCGATCCCGTACGACCCCCGCAGCACACCCGCGAGGAATCCCTGGCGCGCGGCATCGAGCACACAGTCGTCGCCCTCAAGACGCTGCCGGTGCTTGACCGTCTCGCCCCGGCCGCTCTTCAGCTTGATCTCGAACTGCCGCTCGCCGCTGTCCTGGTAGACCCGCTCCCGGATGCGGTAGCGCAGCCGCCTGCCCTGCCGGTGATGGTGGTAGGTGAGGAGCTCAGGGGTGTCGTAGTACGTCGAGTGGTAGCTGAACCAGCGCTTTCCGCCGATGCTCAGGGCCCGGAAGGGGCCCGAGGCGCGGCGCGGGTCCGTGAGCAGGGCCGCCAGGTCGTCGAAGATCTCGACCGGCACGAGATAGCTGTTGTCGTAGCGGGCGAGCAGCTCGGCCCGCGCGTTGACCTCGTCGAGTGCGATGGGGTGCGCGGCGAGCGCGGCCCGTCCGATGGCGCGTACGGCGGGGTTCACACGGTCTCCTTCTGGTGGGGGACGGCAGGCGTGCGGGACCGGGTCGTGCGGCGTCGTGGTGCTGTACGTATGAACTCCCCGGCCCGCTCGGAAGGTTCCGGCTGCCGGAAGCGGACTTCCAGAACCATCAGGTCACGTACGTAGTCGACCTCCTGGACGGTCCAGCCGAGCGGCTCCCCCAGGCGCCGCGCCAGCTCGGCACGGAGCTCGGTCTCCTCGCGGTACACGGCGTCCAGGGTGACGACAGCGCGCCGGTCACCGGCGAAGAGACGGGGGTGGTCGGCGCCGTACATCACCAGGAGCAGCACGGCCGCGAGCCCGGCGGCGACCGGCAGGTCCAGGCCCGGAAGCCCGCAGAGGAGGCCGAGGACGAGGGTGATGAAGTAGTACGCGACCTCCTGGTGCTGCACCGCGTCCGAGCGGAGCCGCACGATCGAAAGCACCCCGAAGAGCCCGAAGCCGAGCGCGAGCCCGCCGTTGCCGCCGGCGCTCGCGAGGGCGGAGACGACCGCGAAGAGCGCGACGTTCAGGGCGAGGTAGGCGGGGACCAGCTCCCTTCTGCGGTGCCGTGGATAGAAGACCCCGAAGGTCAGGAGGGTCACGGCCACCAGGTCGAGGCCGAGGTGGGCGGCCATCTGTCCGAGGTTCTCTGCGCTGTCCATGACCAGGACGCTAGGGAACGGCGGGTTAAGGCCGCCCCCACCGGGAGTTAACGAGCCGGGCGCAGGCGATCCGGTCCGGAGCGACCTCTTGACAGCACACTGTCCATTTGGCAGCATACTCACATAAGGACATGCACAGCAGCGCACCAGCACAGCGGAGCAAGCGCAGCATTCAGCGGCACCCACCCAGTGGAGGCAGTCATGACCCGCAAGCCGAAGCCCGTGCACCTCGCCGTTTACGACACGCTCGCCGACTGGGAGCCGGGATACGCCACCGCGTACCTCGCCCGCGCCGGGTACGAGATCCGCACCGTCGCCGCAGGATCGCTCGACCCGGTCACGACCTCGGGCGGCGTCCGCATCCAGCCCGACCTGACCCTCGCCGACCTGCGGCCCGAGGACAGCGCGCTGCTGATCCTGCCCGGCGCCGACCTGTGGGACACGGGCGACGACCTGGCCCTCTTCGGCCGCGCGGCCCGCGCCTTCCTCGACGCGGACGTGCCGGTCGCCGCGATCTGCGGGGCCACCGCCGGGCTCGCCCGCGAGGGCCTGCTCGACGAGCGCGACCACACCAGCGCGGTGTCGTTCTACCTCGCGGCCACCGGATACAAGGGCGGCGAGCGGTACGTGGACGTCGACGCCGTCACGGACGGCGGCCTGACCACGGCGGGGCCGACCGAGCCTGTGGCCTTCGCCCGGGAGATCCTCGGGCGGCTCGGCGCCTTCGAGGGCGAGAAGCTGGACGCCTGGTACCGGCTGTTCCACGACTCGGACGCGTCCGCGTACGAGGTGCTGGAATCGTGAGCACCGACCAGAACCCGGCAGCCGACACACAGCAGGACAAGGTGCGGGAGCAGCAGGACCTGTTCTCCCGCACCGCCCTCGGCGTCTTCCGGCTCAACGGCCAACTCCTCTCCGTGGCGGATGAGTTGGCCAAGCCCGGCGGTCTCACCGCCGCCTGGTGGCAGGTGCTCGGCGCCGTCCTGCGCGAGCCCCTGCCCGTCGCCGGGATCGCCCGCGCGATGGGCATCACCCGGCAGAGCGTGCAGCGCGTCGCCGACCTCCTCGTGCGGCGCGGCCTCGCGGAGTACGTGCCGAACCCCGCCCACCGCCGCGCCAAGCTCCTGCGCCCCACGGACGAGGGCCTGGCCGCCGTCCGCAGGATCGGTCCCGGCCACGCGGACGTCGCCGCCCGGCTCGCGGACGCGCTCGGCGAGGAGGAGTTCGCGCGGACCGTGCGGGTGCTGGAACGGCTTTCCGGCGCCCTGTCCGACCTGGATACGGAACAACCCGTTACGGAGCCGTAGCAGGCAGTCCGTGCCACGATGTCCCACCGCCCCACTATCCTCGATCTGTTGCACACCAACGGGGGAGGCGGCGCGGCGATGGAGAAGCTCGGGCCCGGGGATCCACAGCGAATAGGTGCCTATCGGCTGCTCGCGCGACTCGGCGCGGGCGGCATGGGGCACGTCTACCTCGCGCGGTCCGACCGGGGACGTACGGTCGCGGTGAAGCTGGTGCGTGAAGAGCTCGCCGAGCAGGAGGAGTTCAGGAACCGCTTCCGGCAGGAGGTGCAGGCGGCGCGGCGGGTCGGCGGCGCGTGGACGGCGCCGGTGCTCGACGCGGACACCGAGGCGACGATCCCCTGGCTGGCCACGGGATATGTCGCGGGCCCCTCCCTGCAGAGCGTCATCTCGCACGACCACGGGCCGCTGCCCGAGCGGTCCGTGAAGATACTGGCCGCCGGGCTCGCCAACGCCCTCAAGGACATTCACGCGGCGGGCCTCATCCACCGCGACCTGAAGCCGTCGAACGTGCTCGTCACCATCGACGGCCCCCGCGTCATCGACTTCGGTATCGCCCGCGCGCTGGAGACGGTCACCGACGGCGGTCTGACCCGCACCGGCGCGCTCGTCGGCTCGCCCGGTTTCATGGCGCCCGAGCAGGTGCGTGGCGACCGGATCACCCCGGCGTGCGACGTGTTCTGCCTGGGCTCGGTCCTCGCGTACGCGGCTTCGGGCGCGCTGCCGTTCGGCACGGCCAACAGCGGCGTGCACGCGCTGATGTTCCGTATCGCGCAGGAGGAACCGGATCTGGAGGGGCTGCCGGAGGAGCTGGCCGAGCTGGTCGGCGACTGCCTGCGCAAGAACCCCGCGGACCGGCCCTCGCTGGAGCAGCTCCTTGAGCGGACGGGCGCGGAGGACACGCTCGGCGACGGCGGCCGGACGCGGGACCCCTGGCTCCCGGGGGCGCTCGTGGCCCAACTGGGGCGCCATGCCGTGCAGTTGCTCGACACGGAGAATCCGGACGACGGCGGTTCGGACGCACCGTCCGCGAAGGGCGCCGTCCCGCCGGTGTCGCTCGCGCCGCCGAAGGGTCTGGCGGGCGGGGGCGACGGCAGTGCGCCCAAGCCCGCCAATGCCGAAGCCGGTTCCGGTTCCGGTTCTGGTTCCGGGCCCGCTGCGGCGGCCGTCGCCGGAGCCGGAGCAGGAGCTGTGGCCGCCGGGGCCGCCGCCGCGTCCGGGGCCGGGAGCAAGCCGGAGCCCGCCGACGGCGACACACCGCCACCGCCCGGCAGACCGGGCGAGGCCGCCCCCCTCGACCATCTCCCCACGATGATCACCGGCCAGGCACCGCCGCCGACACCCCCGCCGGGCTCGGCATACGGCTACCCCCAACAGCACCCCCAACAGCCGCAACAGCACCCCCAACAACACCCCCAGCCCGGCTACGGCTACCCCCAGCAGGGCCCGTACGGGCCCACACCCCCCTACGGACCCACACCTCCGTACGGCCCTCTCGTCCACCCCCAGGGCGAGCCCCCGCGCCGCAGCGGGCGGTCCACCGCCGCGCTCATCGCGGTGGCCGTCATAGTGGCCATAGGGGCGGGTGGCACGGTGTACGCGGTGATGAAGGGCGAAGGCAGCACGAAGGCGGGCGGCACGAACTCCAAGTCGCCGTCCAACAGCGCCCCCGAGACACCGGGCACACCCTCCGGGGAGAATCCGCAGGACCCCGAGAGCCCGCCCACGTCCCCCGCGGCCAAGGACGAGGACGGCGCGGTCCCGGACAAGTTCCTCGGCACCTGGAGCGGCTCCATCCAGAACGACCTGGGGAGCAATTCCCGCCAGCTCGTCCTCCAGCAGGGCGAGGTCGGCGACACCGTCGTCTCGATCACGGCGGACGGCCCGACCGACACGGGAGGCACGTACCACTGCGTGTTCCAGGGGAAGTTGGAGTCGGCAAGCGGCAACACCCTGCGCATCGGACCGACGGACGTGATCGTCGGCCAGCCCGCGACCTCCTGCAGGCCGGGCCAGGCGAGCACGGTCACGCTGCTCTCGAACGGCAGGCTGCACCGGGAGAACACGGGTACGGACAAGGGGCTGACGTACGACAAGGAGGGCTGAGCCCGCGGTAGTTGAACCCCGGGCGAACAGCTCCCGTCCGGACGGACAAGGGACGGACAAGGGCGGCCCGACGGCCGCCGGCGGCGCTTAACGTCCCGCCCATGAACTGGTTGGGCACCGAAAACACCATCGCCGTGCTCGCCATCCTGGTCGGCATCGCCGGCGCGTTCGTCCCCGTGCTGCTCGAACGCCGCGTACCGCGCCGCAAGCGCATCGGCTACCGCAAGCAGATGGACACGGCGATAGGCGACAACGTCCGTACGGGCGACGCGAACGCGCGCCTCGGTCTCTTCGACGAGGCCCCGGAGATGTCGGACGCGACCCTGGTGCTCCTGCGCGTCGAGAACGACGGCTCGCTGCCGATCGACGTCGCCGACTACACGGGCCGCTCGCCGCACGGCCTGACCGCGGTCTTCGAGACCCGCACGATCCGCGCCGTGGCGGTGACGCTGCCGCCCGAGGCCGACCACTTGATGGAGCACTTCGCGCCCGGCACGGGCCTCGGCTACGAGGACGGCAGGCTGCACATCCCGCGCGTGCCGCTCAACCGAGGCGAGTACTACAAGCTCCTCGTCCTGCTCACCGGCGGCCCCGTGGACAGCGGCTACACCGTCATCGGCGGCATCCAGGGCGGCGAGACGCACGAGAACCACAGCGCGGCCCCCGACGAGAAGCCGCCGCTGTTCAGCAGGCTCTCGCAGCGGGTGGCCATCGCGCTGAGCCTGGTGATCCTCGGCCTCGCGGGCCTCATCCTGCGCCCCGACACCCAGCCGCCGCCCTCGTACTGCCAGACGGGCAGCCTCACCCTGACCGGGTCGACCGCTTTCGAGCCGGTGGCCACCGAGCTCGCGGACAAGTACATGAAGGACTGCGAGGGCTCGGACATCGGGGTGAGCGCGCACGGAAGCCGGGGCGGCGTCAGGGAGTTGGCCGCGGCGGACACCGGGCCCGGCGAGGGGTCACCGCCGGTGATCGCCTTCTCCGACGGGCCGCGCCCCGGCAGCTACACGCAGCTGAGCGAGACGCGGGTGGCGGTCTCCCTGTTCGCCCTCGTCCTGAACGACGGGGTACCGGTCAAGAACCTCTCCACGAGGGACGTACGCCGCCTCTTCACCGGCGAGATCCGCAACTGGAAGGAGCTGCGCGGCGGCCCCGACCTGCCGGTGGTCCTGGTCAGCCGGGGGTCGAGCTCCGGCACGCGGGTCACCCTCCAGCAGCGGGTCCTCAAGGGTGCCCCGGAGGTCCAGGAGTCCTCGAGCGACTGCCTGACGAAGGACATCGGCCCCCGGGCGCCGGTGATCCGCTGCGAACTCGACTCCACGGAACAGGTCCTGGACACGGTCGCCGCCACCCCGGGCGCGATCGGCTACAGCGAGCTGCGCAACACGACCACCCTCAAGGGCGTGCACCGCCTGAACCTGGACGGCCACACCCCGTCCGTCGACCACATCCAGTCAAGCGGCTACCCGTACCGCGAGATCGAGTACGCCTACACCTACGGCAGCCCGCCCGCCGACTCGCTGGCGTCGAGCTTTCTCGCGTACGCGATCCGCGGGAACGGGCAGGACGTGGTCCGCACCCACGGGCACCTGCCGTGCCAGACGCCCGTGGGAATGCGGATGTGCGGGGAGAACTGAACCGCTAGATGAACGAGTTGATCTCGATCGTCTCCGTGCGGCCCGGACCCACGCCGATCGCGGAGATCGGGGCGCCCGACATCTCCTCGAGCGCCTTCACGTAACCCTGCGCGTTCTTCGGCAGGTCGGAGAAGGTCTGCGCCTTGGTGATGTCCTCGGACCAGCCGGGCAGCATCTCGTAGACCGGCTTCGCGTGGTGGAAGTCGGTCTGGTTGTACGGGAGTTCCTCGACACGCTTGCCGTCGATCTCGTACGCGACGCAGACCGGGATCTGCTCCCAGCCCGTCAGGACGTCCAGCTTCGTGAGGAAGAAGTCCGTCAGGCCGTTCACGCGGGTCGCGTAGCGCGCGATCGGCGCGTCGAACCAGCCGCAGCGCCGGTCGCGGCCCGTCGTCACACCGCGCTCGCCGCCGATGCGGCGCAGGTCCTCGCCGTCCTGGTCGAAGAGCTCCGTCGGGAACGGGCCCGCGCCGACGCGCGTGGTGTACGCCTTCAGGATGCCGATGACGCGGCTGATCTTCGTCGGGCCGACGCCCGTACCCGTGCAGGCGCCGCCCGCGGTCGGGTTCGACGAGGTGACGAAGGGGTACGTGCCGTGGTCCACGTCCAGGAGCGTGCCCTGGCCGCCCTCGAACAGGACGACCTTGTCCTCGTCGAGCGCGTTGTTGAGGATCAGGGTGGTGTCGGCGACGTACTGCTTGATGTTCTCGCCGTGCTCCAGGAGCTGCTCGACGATCTGGCCGGTCTCGATGGCGCGGCGGTTGTACAGCTTGGTCAGAAGCTGGTTCTTGACCTCGAGAGCCGCCTCGACCTTCTGCTCCAGGATCGACTGGTCGTAGAGGTCCTGGACGCGGATGCCGGTGCGGTTGATCTTGTCGGCGTACGTCGGGCCGATGCCGCGGCCCGTCGTGCCGATCTTGCGCTTGCCGAGGAAGCGTTCCGTCACCTTGTCGACGGTCACGTTGTACGGCGTGATGATGTGCGCGTTACCGCTGATCAGCAGCTTCGACGTGTCGACGCCGCGCTCGTTCAGACCGCTCAGCTCGGAGAGCAGGACCGACGGGTCGACGACGACTCCGTTGCCGATGACAGGCACGCAGTCCGGGGAGAGAATCCCGGAAGGGAGGAGATGCAGCGCGTACTTCTGGTCGCCTACGACGACCGTGTGGCCGGCATTGTTGCCGCCCTGGTAACGCACCACATAGTCCACGGAGCCACCGAGCAGGTCGGTGGCCTTTCCCTTGCCTTCGTCACCCCACTGAGCACCGAGCAGCACAAGTGCGGGCACAGGCGTACACCCCTTCCGGGCGGGGCATGTCCAAGGTCAGGGGCCGTAGCCGCCATATGGGTGTGCCTTGGATGCTGCCCCGGAATAGACGAAGCCCCTGGCGCAATAGCGCAAGGGGCTCTTGCACAAAGATGCTACCCGAGGACTCAGAAAAGGGGCGCACGTTGTCGGCTCGCGACCAGCTGCTAGTCGTCATCGACCCGGTCGCCCGGCGCACGGACGGTGAGTCGGTACGGATCGCGAAGGACGTACTCGGCGCGGGTGCGGCCGTCCGGATCTGCCTGCCGGACGGGCCGGAGGATTTCGCGAAAGCCCTGGCCAGAAGGGGTGCGCGGCGTCCCGTGGTGATCGGCGACGACCGGGCTCTGCTGCGCGCGGTGGCGGCGCTCCACCGGGAGCGGGAGCTCCATTCGTGTGCGGTTTCGGTCGTTCCGGTGGGCGCGGTCCAGGTACTTTCGCGGTCTCTCGGAGTGCCCGTCGGAGCCGTCGCGGCGGCCCGCGCGGTGCTCGAAGGGGTCGAACGGCGGCTGGATCTGCTCGTCGACGACAGCGACGGGGTGGTCCTCGGGACCCTGCGGATCCCGCCCGTCACGGCTTCGGCGTCCGGGAGTATTTCCAGGAGCGCGTCCGGGAGCACGGCGGTGGACGGCCACCCCTGGCTGCGCACGTGCCAGTCCTTCGTACGCACCCTCGCGCGCCCCTCGCGCGTGGCGTCGGCGCCCGGTCCCGCGCCGGCGCGGCTGCGGGTGGAGGCGGACGGCGTGCTCGTGGTGGACCTGGACCAGCCGGTGGAGGGGGTCTCGGTGCGTCCGGGGGCCGACGGTTTCGCGGAGGTCGAGGTCCGGCCCGCCTCGGTGGGCCCGGCGGCCGAGACCGAGACCCTGCGGGTGCGGGCGCGGACGGTCACGGTGTCCGGGGCGGATTTCCGCTACCGGGCGGACGCGGTGGTCGGGGGGCCGGTGCGGACGCGGACCTGGGCGGTGCGGGCCAGTGCCTGGGGCTTGATGCTGCCTCGGTGACCGGCCTTCGGGTGCGGGCCGTTCCCTCCCGGGCCGCCGCTTCGCGGCGGATTCTTTCCCGCCCACCCACCCGAATCCCTGGAGCGACTCACTTTCCGAACAAGCTCTCCCTGCGCACCCGCCACCGCTCCAGCATCCCGGCGATCTCCTGCTCGACGAACTCGAAGAACGCCAGCGTCTCGGCCATGCGGCGGCCCGCCGGGGTGTCGGGACCCAGGCTGGTGACGCCGTCGGTCAGGGCGCTCTCCCAGCGCTTGAGGACCCCGTCACGGTTGGCCAACGCCTCGTACCACTGGTTGCTGTGCACCCGGAAGAGGTCCCTCCGGGAGCCGGGGTCGCGCTCGCGGGCCACCATGTGCTGCTGCGTGAGATAGCGGACCGCGCCCGAGACCGCCGCGGGGCTCACCTGGAGCCGCTCCCCCAGCTCCGCCGAGGTCATCGCGCCCGAGTCCGACGCGAGGAGCGCCGCGAAGATCCTCGCGGGCATCCTCGGCATGCCCGCCTCGACCAGCTGCGCGGCGAACTGCTCCACGAAGCGCGAGACGACCTCTTCGTCGCGCCGCGCCTCTTCGTTGAACCCCTCGGACCCCTTGGGCATCTGCCGATCATCTCCCCTGCTGTGCTGGTCGCGGTCGAGTTTATACGCTTCCTTAACTTCACAACTTTGTGAAAGTAGCGTACGTTCTGAAACATGACGAAGGCAATCACCGTCTCCGGACTGCACAAGTCGTTCGGAAGGACGCACGCCCTTGACGGTCTCGACCTCGACGTCGAGACCGGCGAGGTCCACGGCTTCCTCGGCCCCAACGGCGCCGGGAAGTCCACGACCATCCGGGTCCTCCTCGGCCTGCTCCGCGCCGACTCCGGCGCCGCCCAGCTGCTCGGCAAGGACCCGTGGAGCGACGCGGTCGAGCTGCACCGGCGGGTGGCCTACGTACCGGGTGACGTCACCCTGTGGCGCAACCTCTCCGGCGGCGAGGTCATCGATCTGTACGGGAAGCTGCGGGGCGGCCTCGACCAGGCCCGCAGGGCCGACCTCGTCGAGCGGTACGAACTCGACCCGACCAAGAAGGGGCGTACGTACTCCAAGGGCAACCGGCAGAAGGTCGCCCTCGTCGCCGCCTTCGCCTCGGACGTCGACGTGCTGATCCTCGACGAGCCGACCTCCGGGCTCGACCCGCTCATGGAGGAGGTCTTCCAGAGCTGCGTCGAGGAGGAGCGCGACCGTGGCCGCACGATCCTGCTCTCCTCGCACATCCTCAGCGAGGTGGAGACGCTCTGCGACCGCGTCAGCATCATCAGGAAGGGCCAGACCGTCGAGACCGGATCGCTGGCCGACCTGCGCCACCTGACGCGGACCAGCGTCACCGCCGAGCTCGCGGGACCGCCCAACGGGCTCGCGCGGCTGCCCGGCGTCCACGACATCGACGTAGCCGGAAACCGGGTCAAGCTCCAGGTCGAGACCGACAAGCTGGACGCGGTACTGCGCGCGCTCACCGAATCCGGGGTCCGGTCGCTCCTCTCCACGCCGCCCACGCTGGAGGAGCTCTTCCTGCGGCACTACCAGGACGACGCGCCGGCCGGCGGCGTCACCGAGGGAGTGGCTGCGCGATGACTGCTGTCGCCGAGACCTCCGCGTTCACCTCTCGCACCGGCGGATCGCGTCAACTCGCGGGCACGGGCGCCCTGTTGAGGCTCGCCCTGCGCCGCGACCGGGTCATGCTGCCCGTCTGGGTCCTGATCGTCGCGGGCATCGTCCTCGCGATGCCGGGCTCGCTGGAGCAGACGTACGGCACGGGGGCCGAGCGGGCCGAGGCCATGCGGTCGATGAACGCCAACTCCTCGATGCGGGCGCTGTACTCGCCGGTGTTCGGGGACTCCATCGGCGCGCTCTCCGCCTGGCGCATCGGTGTCTACGCCGCGATCCTCGCCGCCGTGATGAGCCTGATCGTCGTCGTACGGCACACGCGCGAGGAGGAGGAGACGGGCCGCCAGGAGATGCTCTCCGCCGCGATGGTGGGGCGGCGTGCGCCGCTGACCGCCGCGCTGCTCGCCGCGTTCGTGGCGAACGCCGCCGTGGCGCTGCTCGTCGCGGGCGGCATGGCGGGGCAGGGCTCGGCCGGTGCGCTGGCGCTCGGGCTCGGCGTCGCGGGCACCGGCATGCTCTTCGCCACCATGGCGGCGATCGTCGCCCAGCTCACGGAGAGCGCGCGGCTCGCCAAGGGGCTGACCTCCGGGATCCTGGGGGCCGCGTACGTGCTCAAGGCCGCCGGTGACGCGGGGACCGAGGACGGGTCATCGGTCCTGACCTGGCTCTCGCCGCTCGGGTGGGTGGAGAACATCCGCGCCTACGCCGGTGAGCGGTGGTGGGTGCTGCTCCTGATCGGCGCCGCGATCGTGGCGCAGGGCGCGGTCGCGTACAACCTCGCCGGGCGGCGCGACGTCGGCATGAGCTTCCTGCCGACCCGGCCGGGACCGGCCAAGGGCGGGATCGCCACGGCGGGCGGTCTTGCCTGGCGGCTGCAGCGGGGCAGCGTGCTCGGCTGGGTGCTCGGCTTCCTGGTCTCCGGTGTCGTCTTCGGCGGGATGGCCGAGGGGGCGGCGGACATCGTCGGGGACAACGAGAACACCCGGGACATCATCGAGCGCATGGGCGGCCAGTCCGGCCTCACGGACGCCTTCCTCGCCACGATGGTCGGCATGCTGGGCATGATCGCCTCGCTGTACGTGGTCGCGTCGGTCCTGCGGCTGCACGGCGAGGAGACCTCGCAGCGGGCGGAACCTGTCCTGGCCAACGCGGTGGGGCGGCTGCGCTGGGCCGGGGGCCACCTGGTCATCGCCTTCGGCGGCGCGCTGCTGCTGATGCTGGTGGGCGGTCTCGGTCTTGCTCTCGGGTACGGGAAGGACCTCGGGCCGATCATGGGGGCGTGCCTGGTGCAGGTGGCCGCGATCTGGGCGCTCGGCGGGCTCGCCGTGCTGCTCGTGGGGGCGTTCCCTCGGGCGGCGGTGGGTGCCTGGGCGGTGGCCGGGGTCTGCCTGGCGATCGGCTGGATCGGCCCGGCGTTGGACCTGCCACAGGTGGCGATGGACCTCTCCCCCTTCGGGCACCTTCCCAAGCTGCCCGGCGGGGGCATGGCGTGGGGGCCGGTGGTGGTTCTCGTGGGCGTCGCGGCGGTGCTGGTGGGTGCGGGGCTGGCGGGGCTGCGGCGCAGGGACCTTCTCTCGTAACCCCGCATCCGCCTCGGGCCGAACGTGCCTCCCCCACCCACCCGCCCGTCACCCCGCATCCGACCCTGGACGAACTAGCCTCTCCCACCCACCCGCCCGATTGCCCCGCAGTGACAGGGGGTGGGTGGGGGGCTAGACCGCACCGACCCGCACCGACCCGCACCGCCCCGCCACCGCAGCCCCACCCCCGCGTAGTACCTGCGACGGACCCCGCAGAACCCCTCCCTGGCGGGACGACCCTCCTCCCCCGCACCCGTACCTTCGTAAGCGTGACTGACGCGACCAAGACCGCCCCTGGCAGCAACGGCAGCAGCCGCAGCCCGGAGTTCCGCCTGGCCATGGATGCTCTCGGAGGGCTTCGCCAGGACCTCTTCCGTGATGCCTTCGCCTACCGGCCGCTGCCCCAGACGCGTAAGGACGGGGCAGTGTCCCGGCGCCTTCCCGCCCGCATACGCCAGTACGCGGGCTGGGCCCCGCACGCGGCGGTCTTCGCCGCCGCCTTCTTCACCTTCCTCCTCGCGTACGTGGACGACTCCGGTGGCCTCGACTACGTGGTCACCGGGCTCATCCCGGCCGCCGCCGTCGTCATGACCCTGGTCAGGCCCGTCGGCGCCTGGTGGGTCCTGGTCGCGAGCACGCCCTTCTCCGGCGCCCTCGGCGGCCAGTGGGACGGCTACCCCTGGACCACGAGCGTCTTCTTCGCGCACATCACCGTGATGACGGTGATCACCCTGCGGACCCGCCCCCGCACCGCCGGCTGGATGTGGGTCGGCACGGCGGCGTACGGCATCGCCGCCGAGGTCTTCCTCAGCCCGGGGTACACCACGAACCTCCCGGAGATGCTCTTCTTCTCCGCGCTCACCCTCCTCGCCGCCTCCCTCGTGCACATCCGCCGCGAGGCCAAGCGCGAGGTCAGCGTCCAGCGGACCGTCACCGCCATCGAGCGCGACAAGCGCACGCTGCTCGAAGAGCGGACGACGATCGCGCGCGAGCTGCACGACGTCGTCGCCCACCACATGTCGGTGGTCGCCATCCAGGCGGAGGCCGCGCCCTACCGCGTGGAGAACCCGCCGCCCGAGCTGGAGCAGGCGTTCGTCACCATCCGCGAGAACGCCGTGGCCGCACTGACGGAGCTGCGCCGCGTCCTCGGTGTCGTACGCGCGGAGGACTACGAGGCACCGGACGCCCCGCAGCCCACGCTCGGCGACCTCGACCGCCTCATCGCGAACGTCCGCGAGACCGGCCTGGACGTCGAGAAGGTCGTCACCGGCGCGGTCCGCGAACTCCCACAGGGCGTCGAGCTGTCCGCGTACCGCATCGTCCAGGAGGCGCTGAGCAACACCCTGCGCCACGCACCCGGCGCCACGGCCCGCGTCGAGGTCGGGTATGTCCTGGGAGGCCTCGGCCTGCGCGTCGTCAACGGGCCCGCGCAAGGCCTGGTCAAGCCCTCCCCCGGAGCCGGCCACGGCATCACCGGCATGCGCGAGCGTGTCACCATGCTGGACGGCGAGATGACGACCGAGGAGACCGCCGACGGCGGCTACGAAGTCACCGTGTTCCTGCCCGTCGCGTCCGCATCGGAGCCCACCGGAGGCCAGGAATGACGATCCGCGTACTGATCGCCGACGACCAGATGATGGTCCGCGAAGGCTTCTCCGTCCTGCTCAACGCGATGCCGGACATCGAGGTCGTCGGGGAGGCGGTCAACGGCCGCGAAGCCGTCGACCGCGTCCGCGAACTCAGCCCCGACGTCGTCCTGATGGACATCCGCATGCCCGTCCTGAACGGCATCGAGGCGACCCGCGAGATCGTCGCTGCGGACGTCACGTCGAAGGTCCTCGTCCTGACCACCTTCGACCTCGACGAATACGTCTACCAGGCGCTGCGCGCCGGCGCCTCGGGCTTCCTCCTCAAGGACGCGTCCGCGCGCCAGCTCGCGGACGGCGTCAAGGTGGTCGCGGCGGGCGAGGCCCTCCTCGCGCCCTCCGTGACGCGCCGCCTCATCACGGAGTTCTCCAAGCTGGGCGAGACACCGCGCCTCTCGGCGACGGTCCAGGCACAGCAGTACGGCGAGCTCACCGAGCGCGAGACGGAGGTCCTCGTCCTCATCGCCCAGGGCCTGTCCAACGGCGAGATCGCCTCCCGCCTCGTCGTCGCCGAGTCCACGATCAAGACCCACGTGAGCCGCATCCTGGTGAAACTGGGCCTGCGGGACCGCACGCAGGCGGCCGTCTTCGCGTACGAGGCACGGCTGGTCACCCCGGGCTGACCTCTTCCTGGGCGGGCACCCGTGCGGCTAGCGTCCCTCCATGGACGCCTCCATGGACGCCCCCGCACCTCCCTTCGCCCCCTGGTCGCCGGAGTTCATCGCCGACCCCTACCCGGCCTACGCACAGCTGCGGGCCGCCGGGCGGGTCCACCACTTCGAACCGACCGACCAGTGGCTGATCCCGCACCACGCCGACGTGTCGGCGCTGCTGCGGGACCGGCGGCTCGGACGAACCTATCTGCACCGCTTCACGCACGAGGAGTTCGGGCGCCAGGCGCCTCCGCCCGGACACGAGCCGTTCCACGTCCTGAACGACAACGGCATGCTCGACCTGGAGGCGCCGACCCACACCCGGATCCGGCGCCTGGTGTCGAAGGCGTTCACGCCGCGCACCGTGGAGCAACTCCGCATGTATGTCGAGGAGTTGGCCGATCGGCTTGTGGAGGGTCTGGTGGCCGACGGGGGCGGGGATCTCGCGGCCCGCGTCGCCGAGCCGCTGCCGGTGGCCGTCATCGCGCAGATGCTGGGCATCCCCGAGTCCGACCGGGACCAGCTGCGGCCCTGGTCGGCCGACATCTGCGGGATGTACGAGCTGAAACCGTCCGAGGAGACGGCGCGGCGGGCCGTCAGCGCCTCGCTCGAATTCTCGGCGTACCTGCGCGAACTCATCGCCGTACGACGCGAGAAGCCCGGCGACGACCTGATCTCGGGGCTCATCGCCGCCCACGAGGACGGGGAGTCCCTCAGCGAGCAGGAGATGATCTCCACCTGCGTGCTGCTGCTCAACGCGGGGCACGAGGCGACGGTCAACGCCACCGTCAACGGCTGGTACGCGCTCTTCCGCAACCCGGAACAGCTGGCCGCCCTGCGCGCGGATCCCGGGGGTCTGATCCCGACCGCCGTGGAGGAGTTGATGCGGTACGACACCCCGCTCCAGCTCTTCGAGCGGTGGGTCCTGGACGACATCGAGGTCGACGGCACCGTGATCCCGCGCGGCAGCGAGGTCGCCCTCCTCTTCGGCTCGGCCAACCACGACCCGGCGGTCTTCACCGCCCCGGCCGAACTGGACCTGGCCCGCGCCGACAACCCGCACATCTCCTTCAGCGCGGGCATCCACTACTGCATCGGCGCACCCCTGGCCCGCATCGAACTGGCCGCCTCGCTCGGGGCATTGCTGCGCCGGGCGCCGGGCCTGTCTCTCGCCTCCGAGCCGGAGCGCAGGCCGAACTTCGTGATCCGGGGGCTGCGGGAGCTCCTCGTGCAGGTCCCCTGATCCCGCCCTCAGAACGCCAGCTGCGCGATCTCCTCCGCCACCACCGCACACGCGTCGGCCGCCGGGTCGATCAGCGGGAAGTGCCCGACGTCCTCCAGGAGCGTGACGCCGACGACCTCGCCCGCCTTCGCCGCCGCGTCGGCATACGCCTCGGCGACCGCCTGCGGCACGACGATGTCCGTGCGGCCCTGGACGACGGTCGTGGCGATGCCGGTCGGCAGCAGGGCCGCCGGGTCGGCGTGCGGGAGACGCTCGTCGAACTTCTCGTCGCCGCCGAGGAGTTGGAGCGCGGCATCCGAGCAGACACCCAGCTCCTGCGCCACGCGGAAGTCGGCGATGGGCGCGAGGGCGACGACGCCACGGAAGGCGGCGGGCCGGTCGATGCGCCAGGGGGAGCCGGTGGGCAGCACGTGCCGGGACGCGGCCCAGAGCGCGAGGTGGCCGCCTGCGGAGTGGCCCGTGACGACCGTGCGGCGGGCGTCGGCCGACGGCAGGACTTCGGCGACGAGCGCGGGCAGCGCGTCGAAGGCGGCCGCGACGTCGTCGAAGGTCTCGGGCCAGCGGCCCGCGGCGGGGCCGCCCCCCTGGGCGGGAATCGAACTGCCGCGCCGGTACTCGACATTGGCCACGGCGAAGCCCCGTCTGGCCAGGAAGTCCGCGAAGGGGGTGATGTGCTGCCGGTCGTACGGGGCCCGCCAGGCGCCGCCGTGCAGGACGACGACGAGGGGGGCGGGGGTCTCCGTGACGGTCCGTGGTGCGAAGAAGTCGACCACCTGGTCGGGGTGTTCGCCGTACGCGGCGGTGGCGTCGGGCGTCACCGCGGGGTGCGAGAAGGCGGAGTCGGCCTCTGCGGCATCGCGGGCCACGGCGGCGGCGTCGTCCGGCATGCGACAACCTCTCTGCGGGGAGTGGAGCTGCTGCGGGTGGGTGTTCATTTGATCTTCCCCTACCCCGCCCCTTCCCGATACCGGGGTTCCGCCCCGAACCACGCCCGTGAAGGGGCGGGATCCGGGGACGGAATCACCGGAAGCCATCAGCCGGTGGATCAGCCGGTGGTCTCACCAGTCTCACCCAGCGTCCGCGCGAGGACTCCCGCCGCCCGCTCCACATCGGCGAAGCCGACGTACAACGGCGTGAAGCCGAACCGCAGCACGTCCGGCGCCCTGAAGTCACCGACCACGCCCTGCTCGACCAGGCGCCGCATGACATCACCCGCGTCCTCGCAGCGCAGCGCGACCTGGCTGCCGCGCTCCTCGTGCGCGGCCGGGGTGATCACCTCGACCCGGCCCTCGGGGACGTAGGCCTTCACGCACTCGACGAAAAAGTCCGTCAGGGCAAGGGACTTGGCCCGTACGGCCTCGATGGACACCCCGTCCCAGACGTCGAGCGCCGCGTCGAGCGCCAGCATCGACAGGATGTCGGGCGTACCGACCCGGCCCCGCACGGCGCCGTCCGCCGCCTCGAACTCCGGCCGCATGCCGAAGGGCTCCGCGTGCGAGTTCCAGCCGGGCAGCGGGGAGTCGAAGCGGGCCTGCAGATCCGCCCGTACGTAGATGTAGGCAGGTGAACCCGGCCCCCCGTTCAGGTACTTGTAGGTGCACCCGACCGCGAGGTCGACGCCGTGCTCGTCGAGCCCGACGGGCAGCGCGCCCGCGGTGTGGCACAGGTCCCAGACCACGAGCGCGCCCGCGTCGTGCACGGCCGCCGTCAGGCCGGGCAGATCGTGCAGCCGTCCGGTGCGGTAGTCGGCGTGGTTGAGGAGCACCACGGCCGTTCGCGGGCCGAGGACTCCGCGCACCTCGCCCGGCGCGACCGGCACCAGCGTGCATCCCGTCATCCGCGCCACCGACTGAGCGATGTACCCGTCCGTGGGGAACGTCGTCGCGTCAACCACGATCTCGTCGCGCCCCTCGCCCGGGTCACGGACCATGCGTACCGCGGCGACCAGGGCCTTGAAGACGTTCACGCTCGTCGAGTCGCCGACGACGATCTGGCCGGGGGCGGCGCCCACGAGGGGGGCTATGCGGTCGCCGATGCGCTCGGGGGCGGTCCACCAGCCGCTCTCGTCCCAGGAGCGGATGCGGAGCTGGCCCCACTGGCGCGAGATGACGTCCGCCACGCGGGCCTGGACGTTCACCGGCAGCGCGCCGAGCGAATTCCCGTCCAGGTAGACGGTGTCGTCCAGGACGAACTCCTCGCGCTTCGGGCCGAGTTCGTCCGCTGCGTCCTTCTTCGCCGCTTGCGCACGGAGGTCGTCGTACGAAACCTCAGACATGGCTCCTCGCAGTCCACAGCTCGGGGAAGACGTTCTTCGTCGCGCGCTTCTCCAGCCAGGCCACGCCGGCCGAGCCGCCCGTGCCCGTCTTGGAGCCCATCGCGCGCCGGGTCGCCACCAGGTGGTCGTTGCGCCAGCGCCACACCAGCTCGCCCACGTCCGTCAACACCTCGCCGAGCCGGGCGAGTTCATCGCTCTCGTCGCCGGAGTAGAGGTCGGTCCACACCTTCTCGACCTCGGGCGAAGGCTCGTACTTCTGCGTCAGGTCACGCTGCAGCACGGCGGCCGGCACGGCGTGGCCGCGGCGGGCGAGCAGGGCGAGGACCTCGTCGTAGAGGCTCGGCTCCTGGAGCGCCTTCTCCAGCTCCGCGTGCACGCGCGGCGCGCCCCGGTGCGGCACCAGCATGGACGCGGACTTGTCGCCGAGCAGGAACTCCATACGGCGGTACATCGCGGACTGGAATCCGGATCCCTCGCCGAGCGCGGAACGGTAGGAGTTGAACTGCCCGGGGGTCAGCTGGGCGAGCGGGCGCCAGGAGGCGTTCAGCGCCTCCAGCTCGCGCAGGCTGCGCTTGAGCGCGGCCACGGCGGTGGGGATGTCGTCGCGGCGCAGGGCGTGCGACGCGGTCTCCCACTCGTGCACGATGACCGTGAACCACAGCTCCATCACCTGGGTGGTGACCAGGAAGACCATCTCGCCGGGGTCGTCCGAGCGCAGGTGCTGGAGGTGCGTGAGGACGTCCGCCTGGACGTAGTCCTCGTAAGGGGTGGTTCCTGCGAAGTCGAGGTTCGGGGTGTCCGCCTCTTGGGACATCGCGATCTCCTTGATACGTACTCCGGGTAGCGGTCCGCCCCTGCCGTTACCGACACGGGGGCCCCGGTCCCCACCGGCATCCTCCGCAACATCCCACGAAACGGCAAGACCTGCCTGGTCACAGCGGCGTCCAGGCAGGTCACGCACGTCTTGGGGTGCTAACCCAGGGTGTCCGCCGCCGCCGCGGAGGAGTCCCTCAGGAAGCCCGAGCAGCGCTCGTACTCCTCCTGCTCGCCGATCGACTGCGCGGCGCGCGCGAGGCCGTGCAGGGCACGCAGGAAGCCGCGGTTCGGCTCGTGCTCCCACGGCACCGGGCCGTGGCCCTTCCAGCCCGCGCGGCGCAGCGAGTCGAGGCCGCGGTGGTAGCCCGTGCGGGCGTACGCGTAGGACTCGACGACGCTGCCGCGCTCGAACGCCTCGTCGGCGAGCTGCGCCCAGGCGAGCGAGGAGGTCGGGTACTTCGCGGCGACGTCGGCGGGCGCCGCGCCGTTCGCGAGGAGCTCACGCGGCTCCGGGTCGTCGGGCAGGTGGGTCGGGGGCGGTCCCCCGAGCAGATCCTTGTGAATGGCCATGGGTTCCAGTCTGCTCCATACGCGTACGGGCCCGGCACCCAGGGAAGGGTGCCGGGCCCGTACGGACCGCCAGGGCGGTTACTTCAGCTTCGTGCCCGTGGAGCGCAGGTTCGCGCAGGCCTCGGTGACGCGCTTGGCCATGCCCGCCTCGGCGGCCTTGCCCCAGGTGCGGGGGTCGTACGTCTTCTTCGAGCCGACCTCGCCGTCGACCTTCAGGACGCCGTCGTAGTTCTTGAACATGTGGTCCGCGACGGGACGCGTGAAGGCGTACTGCGTGTCCGTGTCGAGGTTCATCTTCACGACGCCGTTCTCCAGGGCGGTCGCGATCTCCTCGGCGGTGGAGCCGGAGCCGCCGTGGAAGACGAAGTCGAACGGCTGCGAGCCCGCGGCCTTGCCGTGCTTGGCCGCGACGCCCTCCTGGAGGTCCTTGAGGAGCTCGGGACGCAGGACGACGTTGCCCGGCTTGTAGACGCCGTGGACGTTGCCGAAGGACGCGGCCAGGAGGTAGCGGCCCTTGTCGCCCAGGCCCAGGGCCTCGGCCGTACGCAGCGCGTCGTCGACGGTCGTGTACAGCTCGTCGTTGATCTCGTGCGTGACGCCGTCCTCCTCGCCACCGGTCGGGGTGATCTCGACCTCGAGGATGATCTTCGCGGCGGCGGCCTTCGCGAGCAGCTCCTGGCCGATGGCCAGGTTGTCGGCGAGGGTCTCGGCGGAGCCGTCCCACATGTGCGACTGGAAGAGCGGGTTACGGCCGGCCTTGACGCGCTCTGCGGAGACGTCGATCAGCGGACGGACGTACGTGTCCAGCTTGTCCTTGGGGCAGTGGTCGGTGTGCAGCGCGACGGTGATGTCGTACTTCGCGGCGACGATGTGCGCGAACTCGGCGAGGGCCACGGCGCCCGTCACCATGTCCTTGTTGTGCTGGCCGCCCAGGAACTCCGCACCACCGGTGGAGATCTGGATGATGCCGTCGCTCTCGGCCTCCGCGAAACCGCGCAGCGCAGCGTGCAGGGTCTGCGAGGAGGTCACGTTGATGGCCGGGTAGGCGAACTTGCCTGCCTTCGCCCGGTCCAGCATCTCGGCGTAGACCTCGGGGGTTGCGATGGGCATGTGTCCGCTCCTTGTGATGTGCGGGTGTGTGCTTGGCCCTGACCTAAGGGGGCGACGTCATCGTCGCCCCCATCTTTCCAGACTTGCCGGGCGGCTCGGCCCGGACGTAGGTCCTCAGTCGCCGGTACTCAGTCGCTGAGGCCGAGGTCGTCCTTGGAGTACGCGAAGAGGTACGGCACCCCGGCGCCCTCGGTGATCTTCTCGCCCGCGCCGGTGGCGCGGTCGACGATGGTCGCGACGCCGACCACCTCGGCACCGGCCTCGCGCACGGCCTCGACGGCGGTGAGCGGGGAGCCACCGGTGGTGGAGGTGTCCTCGACGACGAGTACGCGGCGGCCCTTGATGTCGGGGCCCTCCACCCGGCGCTGCATGCCGTGCGCCTTGGCGGCCTTGCGCACGACGAAGGCGTCGAGGCGCTTGCCGCGCGCGGCGGAGGCGTGCAGCATCGCGCCGGCGACGGGGTCGGCGCCCATGGTGAGGCCGCCGACGGCGTCGAAGTCGAGGTCGGCGGTGAGGTCGAGAAGCACCTGGCCGACCAGGGGGGCGGCCTCGCCGTCGAGGGTGATGCGGCGCAGGTCGATGTAGTAATCGGCTTCGAGACCCGAGGAGAGGGTCACCTTGCCGTGCACCACGGCCTTGTCCTTGATCTGCTGCAGCAGGGCGCCACGTACGTCGTCAGTCATGCCTGTCAGCTTAAAGCCGCGTCCAGCGGCTCAGAGCCGCGTCCAGGTCCAGGTCGTCGACGTCTCCAGGGGGTCGATGGGGGTGACGAGGCGGGGCAGGGTGTTGAGGCCGTCGGGCGGCCCGGTCTGCGGCTCGACGCACACGGCGGCTTCCTGCTCGTCGTACACGACGACCCACTGCTCTCGGCTCTTCACCTTGAGCTCCAGCTGCTCGGGCCAGGTGAGGGTGACGTCGACGCCGTCGGGCATGCCGAAGCAGTCGTCCCAGGGGCTGGCGGTCGGGGCGATGCGGTTGCCGGTGGGGAGGTGGTCGTCGCCGCGCTCCTCCTGCCAGGCGGGGCTGAAGTCGACGCGCACGCCTTCGCCCGCCGGGTCGCCGAGGCTGCGGTTGAACCACGGGTGCCAGCCCGCCTGGGCGGGGAAGGAGTCGCCGTACGTCTCGATGCCCAGGGTGAGGGTGAGGGAGTCCTCGGTGAGGGCGACGAGCTGGGTGACGCGGCCTTCGTAGGGCCAGGGGTCGGCGAGGTCGTAGGTGAAGGCGGCCTCGGTCCTCCCCGCACGGGCGGTACGCCAGGCCGCGTCGCGGGCGAAGCCGTGGATGGCGTGGGGCGGGGAGTTGAGGGGCATCTGGTGGGTCGTGCCGCCGTTGCGGAACTTTCCCTCGCGGATGCGGCCGGCCCAAGGGGCCATGGGGAAGCAGCCGTAGCGGTCGCCTTGGCGCAGCAGCTCCAGGCCGCCGACCTTGAGGCTCCCGACCCGGCAGCCGTTCCCCGGCCGCAGGGTGATTTCCGCGTCGCCCGCGGTCAGTGTCACGTCTTCGTCGCTACTCACGGGGTCGACCCTACGGCCACGGATTTGTCCCCGACCCCGCCCCTTCCCGGCCGTATCGATCTGCCCCGGCCTTATCCATCTGCGGCTCCGCCGCGTGGCGTGCCTGCGCCCCGGGCCTGCCTGGGGCTGCGCCCCGGACCCGTACAAGATGTCCTCGCCGGAGCGCTCACCGCCTGCGGCGAAGCGCCCGCCCCACCACGATCGCCGAGGCCAGCACCACCGCGGCGGCAGGCGCGGCCCACCGCAGCGTCGCGCTGGTGGACATCGACTCGGCCGCCGGCGCGGGAGCGTACCGCCCCCGGGGCGGCGCGTGGTCGACCTCCTCCGCGCTGCGGCCGATCATCGTCCGCCGGGCGTGCGCGGCCTCCGCGGGCGGCACCAAGATCTCTTCCTCGGCTTCGTCGAACGACGAAGGCGGAACGTCCGTCTCGAAGACGGAGGCGGAGGCGGAGGCAGAGGCAGCGGCAGAGGGCGGATCGACAGGCTCCACCACGACAGGCTCGGCCTCGGGCTTGGGCTCGGGCTCATCGGCCCCCCGCCCCAACCCCTCCGCGAACCGCTCGAGCAGCCTCCGCACCGCGCCCTCCACAGCCTGTGGAGAACTTTCGGAGACGCGCCCCTCGCCCGCACCCGTACCGGAGAAGACGACCCGAGTCCCGCCCTCGCCCTCTGCGGCGGACTCAAGCCGCAGCACCAGCGAAAGCTTCACGGAGCCACCGCCCCGCACCTCCACGCCCTCGCCCTCGATCGCGAAGGAACCGTCGCCCCGCGACGCGACCCGCGCCGCGCCGCGGTACGTGATCGTGTGGCCGCCGACCCGCACCTTGAGACGGCCGGAGAGCGGTGACGCGGACTCGTCCGCGTCGCGCTGCAGTCCGGGCACCGCCCCAGCGACCTGCTCGGGGTCACTCAGCACCTGCTGAAGACGGTCGGCGGGAACCGGAACGAACACCTCATGCTCCATGGCAACCGAGCCTACCCACGTGGCCGAGACCATGTACGTCAGTTCGTCAGTTCGCGTACCGCGGGTGCACCAGAGTGGAGGGGGTCAACCCCCGCATCCGCGTCCGTTCGGCGGACGCCACGTCCACCCGCAGCAGCCCGGCCGTCCGGGGCGGGTCGAGGACGGGGCGGGATCCGGCCGCCAGGACGAAGCCCCAGTCGCGCGGCGCCGACGCGCCGTCCGCCGTCCGGTCGGGGCCCGCCGCGAACCCGGAGAGACGGCCGCCCACGCGGTACGGCTCGGTCCGCAGACCCGCCGCCCGCAGCGTCGCCTCCACCGTCCAGAAGGCGCGGGGCCGCGCGGCGACAGGCCCCGCGTGCACGGAGAGACGGCCGCCCGCGGCCAGGGCCCGGCACACGAGGCCGTAGAACTCCTGGGAGTAGAGCTTGGTGCTCGCGGTGATGCCGGGGTCGGGCAGATCGGAGATCACCACGTCGTACGTACGAGGGGGCGAGCGCAGCCAGCGGAACGCGTCGGCGTGCACCACGCGCACCCGGGGGTCGCGGTACACCTGCTCGTTCAGCTCGCTCAGCGCGGGGTCGCTGCGCGCCAACTCCACCACCCCCCGGTCGAGTTCGACGATGTCCACCCGCCGCACCCCGGAATGCCGCAGCACCTCGCGCGCCGCGAGGCCGTCGCCGCCGCCCAGGATCAGCACGCTCTCGCGGCGGCCGTTCATCGCGGGGCCGACGAGCGCGCGGTGGTAGCGGTGCTCGTCGCGGCCGCTGACGCGCAGGCGCCCGTCGAGGTAGAGGTCGAGCGAGTCGAGCCGGCCGCCGGTGAGGACCACTTCCTGGACGTCGGTCTGCACGGCGACCCGTACGTCCTTGCCGTAGACCGCCCGCCGCGCCGCCGCCTCGAAGTCGCCGACGAGCACGGCGGCCGAGGCGAGCACCCCGAGGACGGTGACGTTCGCGACGAGCAGCGCCCAGCGGCCGCGCACGCTCAGGTCGTGCCGGAAGAGACCGAAGACGAGGGCGCCGCCCGCGAGCGCATTGACCGCGCCGGTGATCAGCGCCCCGGTCAGCTGGCCGAGCAGGGGGAGCAGGAGGAAGGGGAAGGCGAGGCCGCCCACCAGCGCGCCCACGTAGTCGGCGGCGAACAGGTCCGAGACCGCGCCGCTGGGGTCCTGCCGTCTGATCCGCTGGATGAGCACCATCAGGAGCGGCACCTCGGCGCCGATGAGCAGGCCGATGGCGAGCGAGAACGCGACGAGCAGATACCGCGAGCCGCCCGCCCAGACCTCGCCCCGGTCGCCGGTCCAGGCGAACGCCGCGTACAACGCCATCGCGCTCAGCCCGCCGACCAGTGCGAGCGCGGACTCGACCAGGCCGAATCCGGCGGCGGCACGGCACCGCAGGCGCTTGGCGAGCAGGGAGCCGATACCCATGGCGAAGACCATCACGGAGAGGACCACCGACGCCTGCGTGACCGAGTCACCGATGAGGTACGAGGCGAGGGCGACGAGTTCGAGTTCGTACACCAGACCGCAGGCCGCGCAGATGAAGACGCCCGCCAGGACGAGGAACCGCCCCGTCCTGGGCGTCACGGGTAAAGGCGTTGACGGCTCGATCACCTTGGGAACGCTACGTCACCGAACTCTCACGTCCAGTCACCCACAAGGGTGCACCTCGACGTCAGAGGTGTAAATGGGGTGCGGCAAGGGGCACTTGGTGACGCCCTGGTCGGCCCTTGGCCGGAGCGCCGCGAGCGGCCCGGTCGGAGCGCCGCGAGCGCCCTGGTCGGAGCGCCGCCAGCGCCCCGGGCCGCCGCTCAGAGAGTCGCCGGCATCCGAACTCCCACGCGAGTGCGGGTCGCGACGAGTTGCCCGTCCTGCGGGTAGGCGTGCCAGGTGCGCCATTGCACCGAGCCCTCGTGCCGCTGCGCCAGCATCGCCGTGAACGCGTGCGGGCTGCCGGGAAAGACCCCCGCGAGGCCGTGCGGATGCTCGGCCACCAGGGCGAGCAGCTCCTGCGCTCGCCCCGCGAACTGGCCGCGCGAGAGGGTCTCGACGCGCGCCGCGAATTCGTACTCCCACTCGCCCAGGCGCTTGGAGACGCCGAGCGGGAGTGGCGTACTGCTGCCGGGGATGCAGGCGACGGTCTCGGAACAGGTGCCCTGCTCCTCTTCGAGGAGCACCTGGTGCGAGGCCCCCAGGAGCCTCAACTCCATTTTGGCATCGCTGAGTTCGAGTTCGAGTGTGGCGAGCGCGGGCAGCGGCTCGCGCCCAAGGGTCCAGGCGAGGTCCGCGGCGCACGTGTCGGTATAGACAGTCTTCAGGGTCGTGAGCATGGGTCGGCTCCGCTAACACGCAATGGAGGTGGTGCCGGCGCACCCGGTCGGACACCGGGCGGTCGGAATGCCGGCTCGTGCCCACGCGAACGAACGGCCTGTTTGTCCAAGTCGTCCGTACGAGGGCGGTGCTGACGGTTAAGAGGGAATCATGGACTGCTGCACTGCCACACCATTTTTACCCAACTTCGGAGGGTTTCCATCCCCTCGGGGGCTGCACAGTTCAACTGTTCAATGGCTCAACGACAAAGTGCCCGGCAGGAGTTGCCTCCCACCGGGCACTTCAACAGATGGACGGACCAGCTGCCCCGTGTCAGCTGCCTCCGCCACCACCACAACCGCCACCGCCACCGCCGCCGCACGAAGAGCTGCCGCCGCAGGACGAACCGCCGCCACAGGAGCTGCCGCCGTGGTGGCCGCCACTGTCACCACCACCGACCCACCAGCCGCCACCGGCCGCGGAACCTGACGCACCGGCCCCACCGGAGTGCGACCTCTTACCGCTTCCCTTGCCACTGGCAACAGCGAGTGCGACGACGACCAGAACAACCGCGACAAACACGAAGACCAGGATCATGACCTCCACGCCCCTTTCCGTTCCCCCGAAGCAGGCCCCCCGTGGGTCCGCGTTCTCTTTTCACGTTGTACTTGCGTGAAAGGGGAATGCCCTCGTGCACGCTGACCCAAAGCAGAGTTGAGCAAGTTCAGAGGGTTCTCGCGGGGCAATTGCCCCTGACCTGATCAGGGGGCAGTTCAAGGGCTGTTAGCGCCTCACTGCCTTCTGTGGCCGTGATTTCCTGCGCAGGAGGCGCCAAGGCCCTGGCCGATGGCGCGAGGGGTGAGCTCTCGACTGTCGGGCACCGGGTTCGAGCGCCGGACCGGTGCCCGTCAGCGGGCTCTCGCTCGGCCCGGCCAGCGAAGCGAGCGCCGCAGACCTGAGCCCCCGAGTAGAGGCAGCCGCGCGCTCAGTCACGTCGCGGCGTTTCGCCTTGTCATAAAAATCGAACATGTGATCTAGTCGCATGCATGGAGCCTTCGATTCCCGATGACCTAGTACGCATACAGCGGGAGTGGACTGCGACCTACGCGCAGCTTGCCCAGCAGCCGGGCCGCACCGCACTGCGCCGCCGATTGCTCGCGCTCTCCATGGCACTGGCACGGCGCCCGCTGAGCCCTGCCGAGCGCGCCGAACTGCGGCAGCGTGCCCGCTCGGACGGCGCCGGACAGTGAGTCTCACCGAGCGCCAGGAGCAGATCCTTCGCTGCATCAGGGAAGCGATAGCCGAGACGGGTGTGTGCCCCACCCTCGAAGAGATCGGGGCCGAGGTGGGGCTTTCGAGCAAGTCGGCCGTGCATTACCAGCTGAAGCGCCTCGAAGCGCTCGGGGCCATCGCTCGTGCCGGCCACCGTGCCCGGATATATCGGCTCGCCTGACTCCCGTACGTAGCCACGCCTCGGGCATCGCTTCAGGCCGCCAAGCCCCTACGTGAGTTGAGGAACCCCAGAAGTTCGGCGCAGGATGGCGGCCATGACCTCCACTTCCGGGAACGCGCGCCCGCTGCTCAACCGCCGCCTCGCCGAGTTCGGTACGACGATTTTCGCCGAGATGTCTGCGCTTGCCGTGAAAACGGGGGCCATCAACCTCGGCCAGGGCTTCCCGGACACGGACGGTCCCGAGGAGATCCGTGAGGCCGCGGTGCGCGCGCTGCGGGACGGGCGCGGCAATCAGTACCCGCCGGGCCCCGGCATCCCCGAGCTCCGCACCGCCGTCGCCGAGCACCAGCGGCGGCAGTACGGCCTCTCGTACGACCCCGACCGCGAGGTCCTGGTCACGGCGGGTGCCACCGAGGCGATCGCGGCGTCCCTGCTCGCCCTGGTCGAGCCCGGCGACGAGGTGATCGCCCTGGAGCCGTACTACGACTCGTACGCGGCGTCGATCGCCCTGGCCGGCGGCAGGCGCGTGCCCGTGACGCTGCGCCCGGACGCCGCCGAGGGGCGCTTCCGGCTCGACCTGGACGAGCTGCGCGACGCGATCACGCCCCACACCCGGCTGCTGCTCCTCAACACCCCGCACAATCCGACCGGCACGGTCCTGACCCGCGCGGAGCTCACCGAGATCGCGAAGCTCGCGGTCGAGCGCGACCTCCTCGTGGTCACGGACGAGGTCTACGAACACCTCGTCTTCGACGACGGCGACGGCACGACGCACATCCCCCTCGCCTCGTTCCCCGGCATGCGCGAGCGCACGGTGACGATCGGCTCCGCGGGCAAGACCTTCTCGTACACCGGCTGGAAGGTCGGCTGGATCACGTCCACGCCCGAGCTCGTGACGGCGGTCCGGTCGGCGAAGCAGTTCCTCACGTATGTGTCGTCGGGTCCGTTCCAGTACGCCATCGCCGAGGCGCTCGCCCTGCCGGACTCGTACTTCGCGTCCTTCCGCGAGGGCATGCGGGCCAAGCGGGACCTCCTGGGTGAAGGCCTCACGGCGGCCGGCTTCGACGTCTACCGGCCTGCGGGCACGTACTTCATCACCACCGACATCCGTCCCCTCGGCGAGAGTGACGGCTTCGCCTTCTGCCGTGCCCTGCCCGAGCGCGTCGGCGTGGTCGCCATCCCGAACGCGGTCTTCTACGACCACCGGGAGGCCGGCGCCCCGTTCGTGCGCTTCGCGTTCTGCAAGAAGGACGAAGTCCTCGCGGAAGCGGTCTCCCGGCTCAAGTCGCTGTGACCGGCGCAGGTCTCACGTCTCCGTTTCGCACGGCTCCGTTTCGCACGGCTCCGTAACGCGAGAGCCCGGCCGGGGAGCGCCCATCTGCGTGGTGGGCGTCCCGGCCGGGCTCTCGCGCGGACGTGGGGCCTAGGCCTCGTCGCCGGGCTTCTCTTCACCCTCGGTGGCGTCGACCTCGGCCTCGAGGCCGAGCTGCTCGACGAGCCACTTGTCGAACTCGATCGCGGCGCGCACCCAGCTGACCGTCGACGACACGAAGTGCTCGAGGGAGACTCCGGTGCCGATCAGCATCTGCGCCTCGCCGATGAGGCGGACGGTGCCGTCGTCGTGGGTGTGCGTGTAGACCTTCGGCCACAGGGTGCGGCGGTTCCAGTCGTCGATCGCCTCGAGGAGCTGGGACTTCTCCTCGATGCCGTGCGCGCGGTCGTAGAACGTCCGCACCGAGAAGACCTGCTGGTCCCCTTCGCCACGGAACATGAAGTACGTGCGGAACTCCTCCCACGGCGCCGCGAGGTCACCCTCTTCGTCGACGACGTGCTTGAGCTCCATCTGGTCCAGGAGCTGCTTGACCAGGTCCTGGTCGGGGACAACGGGGCCCGCCGGTCCATCGCCCTGCTGCGGTTCGGGCTGTCCCCCGAAATTCGGAATCGAGGACGGGTCGATGCTCACGTGCTTAGTCCCTTCGTACGGATTCCGCCATCCTGCCCCATGTCGGGCGGGGGCCCGCAACCCCCGCCCCCGATGTGACCGGGTTATGCCGCCCTGAAACCCTTCACAGGGTCTTTCCCGCTGAATTTCCGGGGGTGCTTCCGGGTGTGCTTCCAGCTGTACTTCCTGCTGTGCTTCCGGCGCTCTCTCCTGTCGCGGGGCCGACGATCAGGCCGTCGCCGAAGGTGTCCACGCGGACCGTGTCCCCGTCCTTCACCTCGCCCGAGAGGATCTCCTTGGCGAGCCGGTCGCCGATGGACGTCTGGATGAGGCGCCGCAGGGGCCGCGCTCCGTACGCCGGGTCGTTGCCCTCGTCCGCCAGCCACGCGAGCGCCTCCGGGGAGACCTCCAGCGTGAGCCGCCGCTCGGCGAGCCGCTTGGCGAGCCGCTCGATCTGCAGCTCGGCGATGTGCGCGAGCTCGTCCTTGCTGAGCGCGGAGAAGACCACGAGGTCGTCGAGCCGGTTGAGGAATTCCGGCTTGAAAGAGGCCCGTACGACTTCCAGGACCTGCTGCTTCTTCTCCTCCTCGGAGGTCAGCGGCTCGACGAGGTACTGACTGCCGAGGTTCGACGTCAGGACCAGGATGGTGTTGCGGAAGTCCACCGTCCGCCCCTGCCCGTCGGTGAGCCGCCCGTCGTCGAGGACCTGGAGCAGCACGTCGAAGACCTCAGGGTGCGCCTTCTCGACCTCGTCGAGCAGGACGACGCTGTACGGGCGCCTGCGCACGGCCTCGGTGAGCTGGCCGCCCTCCTCGTAGCCGACGTACCCGGGCGGGGCGCCGACCAGCCTGGCCACGCTGTGCTTCTCGCCGTACTCGCTCATGTCGATGCGGACCATGGCGCGCTCGTCGTCGAAGAGGAAGTCCGCGAGGGCCTTCGCCAGCTCGGTCTTGCCGACGCCGGTCGGGCCCAGGAAGAGGAAGGAGCCGGTGGGGCGGTCGGGGTCGGCGATACCGGCCCGCGTGCGGCGCACGGCGTCCGACACCGCCTGCACGGCCTCGGTCTGCCCGATGAGCCGCTTGCCGAGCTCCTCCTCCATGCGCAGGAGCTTCTGCGTCTCGCCCTCCATGAGGCGTCCCGCGGGGATGCCGGTCCAGGCTCCGACCACATCGGCGATGTCGTCGGGACCGACCTCCTCCTTGACCATCGTGTCCTTGGAGACCTCCTCCTCGGCCTCGGAAGCGACCTCAAGGTCGTGTTCGAGGGTGGGGATCTCTCCGTAGAGCAGCTTGCTCGCGGTGTCGAAGTCGCCGTCGCGCTGGGCGCGTTCGGCCTGGCCGCGCAGCTCGTCGAGCTTCTCCTTCAGCTCACCGACGCGGTTGAGGGACTGCTTCTCCTTCTCCCAGCGCGCGTTGAGCCCGCGCAGCTCCTCCTCCTTGTCGGCGAGGTCGCGCCGCAGCCTTTCGAGGCGCTCCTTGCTCGCGGGGTCGGTCTCCTTGCTGAGCGCCAGCTCCTCCATCTTCAGGCGGTCGACGGCGCGCTGGAGTTCGTCGATCTCCAGCGGCGACGAGTCGATCTCCATGCGCAGCCGGGACGCGGCCTCGTCGACCAGGTCGATGGCCTTGTCGGGAAGGAAGCGGGAGGTGATGTACCGGTCGGAGAGCGCGGCGGCCGCGACGAGTGCGCTGTCGGCGATCTGGACCTTGTGATGAGCCTCGTAGCGCCCCTTGAGCCCGCGGAGGATCGCGATGGAGTCCTCGACGCTCGGCTCGTCGACGAGGACCTGCTGGAAGCGGCGCTCCAGGGCGGGGTCCTTCTCGATCCGCTCGCGGTACTCGTCGAGGGTGGTCGCGCCGACCATCCGCAGCTCGCCGCGGGCGAGCATGGGCTTGAGCATGTTGCCGGCGTCCATGGCGGAATCACCCCCGGCACCGGCCCCCACGACGGTGTGCAGCTCGTCGATGAAGGTGATGATCTGCCCGTCGCTCTCCTTGATCTCGGAGAGGACGGTCTTGAGGCGCTCCTCGAACTCACCGCGGTACTTCGCGCCCGCGACCATGGCCCCCAGGTCGAGCGAGACGAGCCGCTTGTTCTTGAGGGACTCGGGGACGTCCCCCTTCACGATGCGCTGCGCGAGCCCTTCGACGACGGCCGTCTTGCCGACGCCGGGTTCGCCGATGAGGACGGGGTTGTTCTTCGTGCGCCGGGACAGGACCTGCACCACGCGCCGGATCTCCTGATCCCGCCCGATGACGGGATCGAGCTTGCCCTCCCTGGCGGCGGCGGTGAAATCGGTGCCGAACTTCTCCAGGGCCTTGTACTGACCCTCCGGGTCCTGAGTGGTCACCCGGCGTCCTCCCCTTGCCTTCTCGAACGCGTCGAGCAGCTTCTTGGCGGTGGCCCCGTGCTGGCTCAGGACCTCACCCGCGGGACCGCCCTTGGCGGCGATGCCGATCAGCAGATGCTCGGTGGAGAGGTAATCATCGCCCAGCTCCTTCGCGCGCTGCGAGGCGTCGGCGATGACCGCGAGCAGCTCGCGGTTGGGCTGCGGGGGCGCGACGGTGGATCCCGTGACGCTGGGCAGAGTGCTCAGCGCCCGCTCGGTGTCGGCGCGGACGGCGGCCTGGTCGGCCTCGACCGCGGCGAGCAGGTCGGTGATGTTCTCGTTGTCCTGCCCCTCGAGCAGCGCGAGCAGCAGATGCGCGGGGGTCAGGTCGGGGTGCCCGTCCTTCACGGCCAGGTTGCTGGCCGCGTTGATCGCGTCCCGGCTCCTGTTGGTCAGCTCGGCGTCCACGTAGTCGTCTCCTCCTTGCGATCCTGCGATCTTGCGATCCGTATGGCGTACGGCCGGTATGGCGTAGGGCCTGGCGGGTGTACGGCCTGGCGGATGTACGGCCCGTCCGGCGTACGGCCTGGCGGGTGCCCTCCGCCCCACCTGACTTAAACAGCGTACATAAAGTTGAGTCTATTCCACTCAAGGAAGCGAGGGCAGGGTGCGCGGGGGGGCGAGGGCAGGGTGCGCGCGGGCGGCGGTCGGGCGGCGGTTAGGTTCGCTGCATGGCCATGGACCCGCATCACCCGACCCCCGCCTACCTCAGCTTCTGGCGCGAACGGCATCTCTGCACGCTGACGACACTGCGCCCCGACGGCACCCCGCACGTCGTTCCGGTCGGCGTGACGTACGACCCGGAGGCGGGTGTGGCCCGCATCCTTGCGAGCGGGTCGAGCGCAAAGGTCTCCCACGTCCGCGCGGCGACGGGGTCGGGCGACGAGGGGCCGGGCGACGGGGGGCCGGGGGCGCGGGTGGCGGTCTGCCAGGTGGACGGGCGGCGCTGGGCGACGCTGGAGGGGTACGCGCGGGTGCGTACGGAGGCTGCGGAGATCGCGGAGGGCGAGCGGCGCTACGAGGAGCGGTACGAGAGGGCTCCGAGGGTGAATCCGAAGCGCGTGGTCATCGAGATCACGCTGACGCGGGCGATGGGCAGCAGGGCCGTGACGGCGGAGTAGCTCGCCCTTCGGCCGCGGGGAACGGGGGACGGAGCCGGGGCCGGAGCTGCAACCGGAGCCGGGGCCGGGGCCGGGGCACACCACAGCGGCGCCACCGTGTTCAGGTCCACGGTGGCGCCGCTGCTGGGGGAAGCACCTGCGCGATGTACAACGACGGGGGATCGCGTCAGGCGCTGCGGGGGGTGGCTGTGATGGCTCCTGTAGTGCTCGAACTCTGCTGGTCCTGCTGCTCTCCGGGCCGGCCGGGGTCACCGACCAGCTGGTGGTCACGCCGGTCGAGATTGACGAAGACCATCCCGTACCGAATGGCACACCGCACGGGCTGCGGGGCGCCGCGCGGCTTGCGGAGGCACCGGTAGGCCCGGATCTCCTCCTCGTCGTCACGGGTGACGACTACCGGCTCACCGAGGAGCGTGACCATCAAGGAGTCGCCTGCGTGGGGTATCGCGGTGGCGAGATCGATGAAGTGCCAGCCGGATCGGTAGGCGGTGGCCATTTCTCGGCGGAAGGTGCGGTCGTCGGGGGGAGTACTCATGACGCGACACCCTCAGCCCCAGGCAGGACATTCCAAGAGACATCCCCCTTGGCGGCCTGCGTTGCGACACCGCTTCCCGAGGCGCCCCCGGAGGAGTTCCAGGAAACGTCACCCGCAGTTGCAAGGGTGAACGCCGCGGCAGCGACGGTCATGACTAGCGCCGAGCGAAGCATTCTCGTGAACATCGTCAGCTTCGTCCTCACTTGGTAGGTCCTATCCCCCGGCTCCAGAAAGACGATGTCTTAATCCAGCACGTCGAGGCCACAGGATCGATGCATCATGTTCCTGTACGTACAGGACCCTGGGGGGTGGAGAATTGCTCACAACAAGCACGAAACCGACACATCCCCACCCCATCACTGAGTTCTGCGATGAGGGGGCGCGTCTCTATGCAAGCGCCCTGAGTGCGGGGCGCATCGCCCGGGCGGAGATTGAACCCGCCCCCTGCTTGGTCGAATTCGCGCTGTTGCACCCGGATCCGGACGACGCGAATTGGCTGCGTCCCGTACCGCCGTCCGCCATCCTCACGCAGCGCCTTCACCCCATCGAGCGCGAGATCAGGGACCGGCGACAGCTCACCATCGAACTAACCGATGTGTTTGAGCCTTTCATGAACATCAGTTCACAACCATCGGTGGCCACGCACGCCATCACGGTCCTCGAAGGCTTGGCGAGTATCAACGCCACACTGGACGCGGCGACAGCCGTATGCAGGGAGGAAATACTCACCATCCAGCCCGGCGGCGTTCGCGGCGGCGACATGCTCTCCCAGTCCCTGGAACGTGTGCGAGAACCTCTGGACCGAGGCGTGCGCATGCGAACGCTGTATCAGCACACGGTGCGCCACGGCCCTGGCGTCTTCGCCTACCTCGAGCAGCTCGACCCCCGCCAGATCCAGGTCAGGACGCTGGAGGAGCTGATCGACCGAATGATCATCTTCGACCGGGCGACAGCGGTCATACCCGCCCGCCGTGACCGACAAGTAGCCCTGGAGCTCCGTCATCCGGGCCTCGTCGCGTACCTTGCCTCCGTCTTCGACCAGTTCTGGGAGCAGGCGACCCCGCTGCGCGAGGAAACCCCTTACAGCCCGGCGCACAACGGAATTACCGGCGTTCAACGCACCATCGCCAAACTCCTCATCGACGGTCACGTCGACGAGGCGATCGCCCGCCGCCTCGGCATGAACGTCCGTACTTGCCGAGCCCACATCGCCAAGATCGCCGCCGCACTGGGCAGTGGAAGCCGGGCCCAGCTCGGCTATCTGATAGCCCAGTCGGGCATCCTCGACCAAGATCGCCCCGAATGACGGTGGAAGCCCACTCCCACGGCCCGGAAGAGTTGTGTGACGCGGGGACACAGCTCTATGTGCGCGCGCTGCGAGAGAGACGGGTCGCGCGCGATGACGCACGGGCGGCACCGTGTCTGGTCGACTTCGGCCTCCTGCACCAGGACGAGAAAGACGCCCGGTGGCTGAAACCGACAGCCCCCGCTGTGGCTCTTCCCCGGCTGCTCGGGGCCATCACCGAACGCATTACGGAGCAACGCCGCCATGGGGCGCGACTGGCCGCGGCGTTCGAACCGCTCATGGCGCTCGGCGCAGGCGCCGCCAATGCCCCCGCCTCGAGCGCCCCCGTCGCCGTCACCGTACTGCGGGGAATTCCACGGATCATCGAAGTCATCGATCAGGCCGTGGCAGTGAGCTCGGAAGAAGTTCTCACGATCCAGCCCGGTGGCGCCCGCCCGGTCGACATATTGGCCGCTGCCATCCCGCGCGAGCAGGCACTGCTCTCCCGTGGAGCGCGGATGCGGACCCTCTACCAGCACACGAACCGGCATGACCTGGCAGCCCTCGCCCACTTCGAGCAACTCGACGGCGATGTTGAGGTGCGCACTCTGGACGAGGTGACGGAGCGGCTGTTCCTCTTCGACCGCACCGTCGCGTTCATTCCGGCCAGCGCGGACCGCTCCGTCGCACTGGAACTGCGTCATCCCGCCATCATCGAGTTCCTCGTCACGGCCTTCTACCGCCAGTGGCGCCTTGCGACGCCCATGTTCCCGCATGCGGCGCCGCAGCCCACGAAGGACGGCGTCACCACCCGGCAGCACGCCATAGCCAGCCTCCTCGTCGAGGGCCTCACCGATACCGAGATCGCCACCCGCCTCGGCATGAACGTGCGCACGGCCCGCGTCCACATCGCCAAGCTCGCCACCATCCTCGACAGCCGGAGCCGGACCCAGCTCGGCTATCTCATAGGGCGGTCCGGGATTCTGAACCCCGAGACATGAGCGCGGAGCCGCAGAGGACTCAAGAGACGCGGAGAGCGGAGGTCAGAGAAGTGGAGACGGCCATGGAGCACGTACCGCACACCGCCGAGCAGCTCTGCGAGCCCGGCCTGGCCGTCTACACCCGCGCCCTGCGCGAGGGCCGCGTCCGCAGCGAGGACGCCGCGCAGACCCCCTGCCTCGTCGACTTCGGCCTCCTCCACCCCGACCTGGACGACATGCGGTGGCTGCACCCCACCGCGCCGGCCGTCGCCCTGCCCCGGCTGCTCCGCACCTTCGAGGACCGCGTCGAGGACCAGCATCGGCTGGAGAGGCGCCTGGCCTCGGCGTTCGAGCCGCTCATCGCCCTGGACGCGGAGCTCAACTCTGTCGAAGAGAACCCCGCGATCACCGTCCTCGACGGCCTGGAACGCATCAACGCCGCCATAGACCGGGCCATGCGCGACGTCACCGAGGAGTTCCTCGCCATCCAGCCCGGCGGCACACGCCCGCCGGAGACCCTCGCCGAAGCGCTCCCCCGGGACCAGGCGATCCTCAGCCGCGGCTGTCGGATGCGCACGCTCTACCAGCACACGACACGTCATTCCCTGCCCGTGCTCGGCTACTTCGAGCAGCTGGAGGGCGATGCCGAGGCCCGCACCCTCGACGAAGTCACCGAGCGCCTCTTCGTCTTCGACCGGACGGTGGCGTTCATCCCGGCCAGCAAGGACCGCAGCGTGGCCCTCGAAGTGCGCCACCCGGGCCTCGTCGAGTACTTCGCCACCACGTTCTGGCGGTTGTGGCGCCTCGCCACCCCCATGTGGCCCCAGGCCGCGCCCCAGCCCGCCGAGAACGGCATCACGCCTCGCCAGCGCGCCATCACCAAGCTTCTCGTCGAGGGCCTGACCGACGCCGAGATCGCGGAACGCCTCGGCATGAACATCCGCACGGCCCGCGTCCACATAGCCAAACTGGCCACCACTCTGGGCAGCCGAAGCCGTGCCCAACTCGGCTATCTAATAAGCCAGTCGGGGATCCTGAACACGGACGACTGAGCCCGAAGAAGCGCTCGCCGGTGCACAATAATGCGCCCCTGCACCATTCGTCCCCTCCTCAGCGAGATGCACTGCAACAAGATGACGCTGGCGGCACATCCCCAGCCGCACCAAGGTGGATGTCGGCGGAGCTAGCCCGGTTCGGGTCGATCTCGCGCCACCATCGTCAATCCCCAGGGGGGGAAATGGAAAAGGTTTCCTTTGTAATCCGGATGACAACCACGAAGGCAGCGAAGGCATTTGTAGTGGCGGCGTTGGCGGCCACGGCCGTCGGCCTCACCGCTCCGACGTCGAGCGCCTCCAGCGAAAGGTCGTGGGACGACGGCTGCCGGGGCTACTGGTACTCAACCGCCGGTCACGGGTACTGCAAGAAGGCCAACACGTGGTACTCCAACGGCTGGTACACGGACTACAACTGCAACAACGAGGTCGATGAGCAGCACTACGACAGGCTGCGCAACGGCTACCGGGGTAAATACGACACCTACGAGTGCACGTTCAAGATAAACAACACGGACGCACACCACTAGTTCACCGGCGCTGCGGGTGGGTCCGTCGTTCCGGCGGGCCCGCCCTGCAATTTGGGAATCCATCTATGACGACCATTCCAGTCGCCCGGTTGACCGCCCTCACCCAGGGATTCGGCCGCCGACGCATCATCGAGGGTCTCGACCTGTCCATCCAGCCCGGCGTCACCGGACTGCTGGGGCCCAACGGGGCAGGCAAGACCACCCTGTTCCGTACGCTCGCCACGATCACGCCCCCGCAGAGCGGAGGTCTTGAACTCTTCGGTGAGGCCGTCACCAGTGAGCGGGATGTGCGGCGGGTCCGTCCCCGCATCGGGTACCTCCCACAGGACTTCGGGTACTACCCCGCCTTCTCCGTCACCGATTTCGTCCGTTACTGCGCCTGGCTGCGTGAGGTTCCGTCCAAGGAGGCCGAGGCGGCCACCGACGAGGCGCTGGCTGCTGTCGGGCTGGACGACCGGGCCCGTGACCGGATGAAGTCGCTCTCCGGCGGCATGCTCCGTCGCGCCGGTATCGCCGCAGCCATCGTCGGCTCCCCTGCCCTCCTTCTCCTCGACGAGCCCACCGTCGGCCTCGACCCCGCCCAGCGCCTCGACTTCCGTGAACTCATACGTTCCCTCGCCCGCGCCGGCTCCGCCGTGGTGCTCAGTACGCATCTGGTGGAGGACGTGGGTGCTGCTTGCGACTCCGTCCTCGTCCTCAGCGACGGCCGGGTGGTCCACAGCGGGAGCCCACAGCAACTGGCAGAGCTGTCCACACCGACGGTTCCGGGGGACAGTCCGCTGGAGCGCGGCTACATGACGGTTCTGGGCAGTCGCAGGGACAGCCGCAGGGACAGCCGCAGCGACAGCCGCGGGCCTGCCGAGGAAACCGCATGCTGAACGCCTACCGCATCGAGTTGCGGCGCTCGCCCCTCCTCACCGCCTTCCCCGTGATGATCGCCGTGGATCTGCTGGTGCTCTTCGGGAGGTCCCGGTACTGGATCGGCGTGTGGCCCGAGGCGAGCGTGGCGGCGCAGATCGTCACGCTCTTCCTGGGACCCGTCCTCGCCGGTGTGTCCGCCTGGCAGGCCGGGCGTTCCTCCCGGTCGGGAATGCCCGAGTTCCTTCTCGCCGCCGCCCGGCCCGGCTGGCGGATCGAGGCCGTGCGGCTGGCCGCGACCCTCACGCTCGGTTTCCTCGCGTACGGGATCGGGTGCCTCACCGCCGCGGCCGTCTCGATCAGCGAGGCGGGACCGGGCTTCCTGTGGCCGTCCTACCTGCTGCTCGGCGCCTCGACCCTGATCATTTTCGCGTCCGTGGGGCATCTGGCCGGCCGCTGGTGGCCATCGGCGGCATTCACGCCCATCGTGTGCGCCCTGGGCTGCTTCATCAGCATGCTGGCCCTGCCGTTCAAGTTCAACGTCCTCGCGGGGCCGCCGGACACCCACATGAACGCGCTGCCGATCGCCCTTCGCCTGCTGTGCGCTCTCGCCCTCGCAGTCCTGGCGGTGACGGCACCGCCGCTGACGGGGAAGGCCGCGCGCCAGATGCCCCGCCGGAAATCGCCACGGCACGTACGCGGTACTGCCGTCGGTGCGTTCGTCGTCACCCTCACCGCGCTGGCCTCGACCTCGGCCGCCGGCGAACTGCGGGTGGAGCGTCCGTCCTCGGCGACCACGCCGCTGTGCGACCGTGCCGACGCCACAGCCCCGCGGGTGTGCGTCTGGCCCGAGCACCGGAAGTATCTGCCGGAGCTGACGCGGATGGCTCAGCGCCTCGGCCGTACCGATCAGTCCTGGGTCAAGACACCCGCCGTGTTCCACGAGTTCGGGCTCCGGCGAACGGACCTGGGAGACCGCGGCTTCGACATCGCCGAAGGGCACGTCCGCACCGCGGCGATCGCCATGTCCGACCAGGTGTTCACCGAGTCGATCGGCGACTGCAGCCCGCCCCACGACGAACGCGATGCGTGGCAGTCCATGGACAACATCTCGCTATGGCTCGAATACGAGGCAGTGGGACAGGACCCGGCCGTCGCCGACGAGGGCCTCCACATGGAGGGAGTCGACGCCGCCCAGCGCGAGGCGGCCAGAGCGGCGCGGATGCCGTCGGCTCAACAGCAGAAGTGGATCGAGCGGGAGCGCGGCCAGGTACTTCGTGAGAGGTCGTGGTGCAAGCCTGATGAATGGCGCTGATCTGCTCCGCTACGCACGCGTCCACCGGGCCGCGGCAGTCCTCTGCGGAACCGCGGCGGTCGCCCTGCTGTCGGCCTTCTTCGGCGGCACCGCCATCGCGCTTCCCTCCATCGGGAGCGGAGGAGTCACCACAGGCGTGCCGTACCGGCAGGAGCTTCCGCTTCTCACGGCGGTCTTCCTCTCCGCCGCTCTCGACGGGGCCATGTCGGCACACGACGCCATGGGCGCATCCACGATGCATCGCTTGCGCGCCGCGTACTGCACCGCGCTGACCTTGACGGTGTGCGCCTTCTCGTTCGGTGCCGAGGCCCTCGCCAACGGTCCGGAGTCCGGGATCGTCTTCGTCCGGTCCACCGTGATCTGGCTGGGCCTCGCCCTGCTGTCCGCCCGTGCGCTGGGGCAGCAGCTCAGCTGGGCCGTCCCGCTGGCCTCGGTCCTCTTCCTGGTCTGGTATCCCCTCAACTGGTGGGACTGGACGGCCAACCCGGCCACCGACCTCTTCAGCTGGGCCGTCGCCGCCGTCGCACTGGCTCTCGGAGTCACCGCGACGGCAGCCACTCCCTGGCGCCGCAGAGCCTGTTCTCCGGCCGCGCGGTGACGCGCCGCTCCGGACCGGCAGTCAGGACGAGGCGCGTCGGCCCAGCGCGAACCGGCGGTGCAACTCCCGGACCTCGTCCGCCAGTTCAGGAGCAGGCCCCGCCACCGCCACCCCGGGCGCGACCTCCCCGATCGGGAGGGAGTTGACCGGTCCCGGTGGCGTGCCCAGTTCCTTCAGCCATGACGTCAGTTGTGCCGACGACGCCGCGTACGCGATGCGGCCCAGGCCCACCCAGGCGTGCGCCGCCGAGCACATGGGGCAGTGTTCGCCCGAGGTGTAGACCGTGGCGCACGCCCGTTCCCCGGGCGGCAGGTTCTCCGCCGACCAGCGGGCCAGTTCGAACTCGGGGTGGCGGGTCTGGTCTCCGCCCGCCACTCGGTTGCGGTCCTCCTGGAGGACCTTGCCGTCCGCCGACACCAGGAGCGAGCCGAAGGGTTCGTCGCCCGCTTCCAGGGCCTGCCTCGCCAGCTCCACGCAGCGGCGCAGGTGCGTCAGGTCCGTCTCCGTCGGCGGGCTCACGGGAGAGGTGGGCATCAGGACTCCGTCCACGTTCGCAGTAGTTCTTCGCGCTCCGCCGCCCTCGGCGTCCCGCCCTCATGGCGCCTGCCCCACTCCGCCATCGCCGCCAGGGTCGTCAGCAGCGTGCCCGCGCCCTGCGTCAGGCGGGACAGGAGCTCGCGGGAGAGGTCGTACTCGGTCTGTGAATACCCTGTCGCCGCCGCCGTGTACACCACCAGGCCCGTGTCGCCGTCGGCGTCCGTGACCCGCAGCGTCATCGTCGGCGCCTCGTCGCCCCCGCCGAGGCCCACCGTCAGGGCCATGTCCACCAGCACGCCCACGTTGCGCTTGAGGGACTTCACGGGGACGTCCTGCGCCGCCAGCGCGTGGACGTCCTCCCAGGGCCACATGCCCGCCTGCTTGTCGCCCAGGGCCACCACGCCCTCCGGCGTCAGCCGCACCCCCGCGGCGAGGCCCGACGGCTTCGCGCCCACGTACACGTCGCCCTCGGCGATCCAGAACAGTCCCACCATGGCCATGGAATTCCACTTCCCCCGCGACAAACACTTCTGGTCGACCACCGCAACGCGCGAAGGGGCCGGGAGGTTCCCACCTCCCGGCCCCTTCGCGACAACGCAGAACTACTGCTCCGACGACCTCTTCGGGCGCCACACCACCAGCGCGCTCGCCTGCTGCACGTCCTGGTACGGGACCAGGTCGCGGCGGTACGACGCGTGCACCGCCGCCTCGCGCTGCTGCATCGCCGCGGCAGCGCCCTCCACCGCCGACGACAGCTCCGCCACCCTCGACTGGAGCGCCGCCACTTGGTTCTCGAGCTCGATGATGCGCTTGATGCCCGCGAGGTTGATGCCCTCTTCCTGCGACAGCTGCTGCACCGTGCGGAGCAGGTCGATGTCGCGGGCCGAATACCTGCGGCCCCGGCCGGGTGTGCGGTCCGGGGAGACCAGGCCCAGGCGGTCGTACTGGCGCAGGGTCTGCGGGTGGAGTCCGCTCAGCTGGGCGGCCACCGAGATGACGTAGACCGGCGTCTCGTCGGTCAGTTGGTACGGATTTCGACGACGGCCGTCCATCTCATGCTCCCTTCGCGGCCTGGAACAGTTCTGCCCGCGGATCGTCGTCCGCAGTCGCCTTGCGGTAGGCCTCCAGGGCTTCCTTCGCCGTGTCGGTGAGGTCGGTCGGAACCGCCACCTCCACCGTCACGAGCAGGTCGCCCCGCGAGCCGTCCTTGCGCACCGCGCCCTTGCCCCGCGCCCGCATCGTACGACCGTTGGGGGTGCCCGGAGGCAGCTTCAGGGTGACCGGCGGGCCGCCCAGTGTGGGGACCTTCACCTCGCCGCCCAGTGCCGCCTCCGTGAACGTCACCGGCACCGTCACCGTGAGGTTGTCGCCCTTGCGGCCGAAGACCGGGTGGGTGTCGACGTGCACGACCACGTACAAGTCGCCTGCCGGGCCGCCCCGTTCACCCGGGCCGCCCTTGCCGCGCAGGCGGATGCGCTGGCCGTCCGAGACGCCCGCGGGGATCCGCACCTGCATCGTGCGGGACGACTTCGCCCTGCCCGAGCCCTTGCAGACCTCGCAGGGGTCCTGGGCGATGAGCCCGCGGCCCTTGCAGTCCACGCAGGGGTCGGTGAGCGAGAATCCGCCGCCGCCCCCGCGCGTCACCTGGCCCGTGCCGACGCAGGTCGGGCACACGCGCGGCGTGCCGTTCTTGTCGCCGGTGCCGGAACAGGCCTTGCACGGAGCCTGGGAGGACATGCGGAGCGGGACCGTGGCCCCGTCCACCGCCTCCGTGAAGCTCAGCGTGACCTCGGACTCGATGTCCTGGCCGCGCCGGGGCTGCGTACGCGTGCCCGCGCCGCCCGCCCCCGTCCCGCCTCGGTTGAACAGGCCCCCGAAGACGTCACCCAGACCGCCGCCGAAGCCGCCGGCACCGCCGGCGCCGCCCGCTCCACCGCCCGGGGCGCCGCCTCCGAAGAGGTCCCCCAGGTCGAAGTTGAAGGAGCCTCCGGCGCCGCCGCCTCCGGGACCCGCCCGGAAGCCGCCGTTGCCGAAGAGAGCACGCGCTTCGTCGTACTCCTTGCGCTTCTTGGGGTCCCCGAGGACGTCGTTCGCCTCGGAGATCTCCTTGAAGCGCTCTTCTGCCTTCGCGTTGCCCTTGTTGGCGTCCGGGTGGTTCTCGCGGGCGAGTTTCCGGTACGCCTTCTTGATCTCGGCCTCGGTGGCGTCCTTGGGGACGCCGAGGACCTTGTAGTAGTCCTTCTCGATGAAGTCCTTGGTGCTCATCCCCGACGTCCCTCCTCTCGCTTCACAACAGCTCCGTTACGTCAGCCCTCGTCCGGGCCACCGGTCTCCTTGTCCTGGACCCCGTCGGCGGGGGCCTCGGCGGATTCCTCGCCCTTGACCGTCTGCGCACCGGGCTGCGGCTCGGCCACGGCCACCCGCGCGGGGCGGATGGTGCGCTCGCCGATGCGGTACCCCGGCTGCAGGATCGCGACGCAGGTCGTCTCCGTGACGTCCGGTGCGTACGAGTGCATCAGGGCCTCGTGGATCGTCGGGTCGAAGGGCTCGCCCTCCTTGCCGAACTGCTGCAGGCCCATCTTGGCGACGACCGTCTCCAGGGCCTCCGCGACCGACTTGAACCCGCCCACCAGCTCGCCGTGCTCACGCGCGCGGCCGATGTCGTCGAGGCTCGGGAGCAGTTCGCCCAGGAGGTTCGCCGCGGCGATCTCCTTGACGGTGACCTTGTCCCGCTCCACACGGCGGCGGTAGTTCTGATACTCCGCCTGGAGCCGCTGGAGGTCCGCCGTGCGCTCGCCGAGCGCCGTACGCACCTGGTCCAGCTGCGCGATCAGGCCCGCGTCCTGGGCCGACTGCGCCGATGCATTGCTTGCTGCGTCCCCGGCCGGGGCCGCCGGGCCCTCCTCGGTGGAGGGCTCGGCGGCCTGCGGCGCCGCGTCATCAGGGGTGGCGCCGGAGGGGACGTCGGACTTCTCGGTGTCGTCACCGAAGCCCGGAGTCTCCTCGGTCATGCGGCGCCGCCCTTCGAGTCACCGGGCTTCTCGTCGTCGACGATCTCGGCGTCGACCACGTCGTCCTCCTTGGACATGTTCGGGGCCTCGGCGCCCTCGGCACCGGGGGCGGCGCCCTCGGCTCCGGCGGCCTGCGCGTCCGCGTACATGGCCTGGCCGAGCTTCTGGGAGACGGCCGCGACCTTCTCGGTGGCCGTGCGGATGTCCGCGGTGTCCTCGCCCTTGAGCTTTTCCTTCAGCTCTTCGACGGCGGACTCGACCTCGGTCTTCACGTCACCGGGGACCTTGTCCGCGTTGTCCGCGAGGAACTTCTCCGTCTGGTAGACGAGCTGCTCGCCCTGGTTGCGGGACTCGGCGGCCTCGCGGCGCTTGTGGTCCTCGTCCGCGTACTGCTCGGCCTCCTGGCGCATGCGGTCGACCTCGTCCTTCGGCAGCGAGGAGCCGCCGGTGACGGTCATCTTCTGCTCCTTGCCGGTGCCGAGGTCCTTGGCCGTCACGTGCATGATGCCGTTGGCGTCGATGTCGAAGGCGACCTCGATCTGCGGGACACCGCGCGGGGCCGGCGGCAGGCCCGTGAGCTCGAACATTCCGAGCTTCTTGTTGTACGCCGCGATCTCGCGCTCGCCCTGGTAGACCTGGATCTGGACGGACGGCTGGTTGTCCTCGGCCGTCGTGAAGATCTCGGAGCGCTTGGTCGGGATCGTGGTGTTGCGCTCGATGAGCTTGGTCATGATCCCTCCCTTGGTCTCGATGCCGAGGGACAGCGGGGTGACGTCGAGGAGCAGGACGTCCTTGACCTCGCCCTTGAGGACACCGGCCTGCAGGGCGGCGCCGATGGCGACGACCTCGTCCGGGTTCACGCCCTTGTTGGCGTCCTGGCCACCGGTCAGCTCCTTGACGAGCTCCGCGACGGCGGGCATACGGGTCGAGCCACCGACGAGAACGACGTGGTCGATCTCGGAGAGCTGGATGCCCGCGTCCTTGATGACGTTGTTGAACGGGTTCTTGCACCGCTCAAGAAGGTCGGACGTGAGCTGCTGGAACTGGGCGCGCGTGAGCTTCTCGTCCAAGTGCAGCGGGCCCTCGGCGGACGCCGTGATGTACGGAAGGTTGATCGAGGTCTCCGTGGAGGAGGACAGCTCGATCTTGGCCTTCTCGGCCGCCTCGCGCAGGCGCTGGAGCGCCATCTTGTCCTTGGAGAGGTCCACGCCGTGGCCGTTGTTGAACTGCTTGACCAGGTAGTCGACGACGCGCTGGTCCCAGTCGTCACCACCGAGGTGGTTGTCGCCGTTCGTGGCCTTCACCTCGACGACGCCGTCGCCGATCTCCAGGAGGGACACGTCGAAGGTGCCGCCACCGAGGTCGAAGACGAGGATCGTCTGGTCGTCCTTGTCGAGGCCGTACGCGAGCGCGGCGGCCGTCGGCTCGTTGACGATGCGCAGGACGTTCAGGCCCGCGATCTCGCCGGCCTCCTTCGTCGCCTGGCGCTCCGAGTCGTTGAAGTACGCCGGGACGGTGATGACCGCGTCGGCCACCTTCTCGCCCAGGTACGACTCGGCGTCGCGCTTCAGCTTCTGCAGGATGAACGCCGAGATCTGCTGGGGGTTGAACCCCTTGTCGTCGATGTCCACCTTCCAGTCAGTGCCCATGTGGCGCTTGACCGAACGGATGGTCCTGTCGACGTTCGTGACCGCCTGGCGCTTGGCCACCTCGCCGACCAGCACCTCGCCGTTCTTCGCGAAGGCGACGACGGACGGCGTGGTCCTGGCGCCCTCGGCGTTGGTGATGACGGTGGGCTCGCCGCCTTCAAGAACGCTGACGACAGAGTTAGTCGTGCCCAGGTCGATGCCGACCGCACGTGCCATTTCGATTCCTCCAGATGTACTTCTTGAGTGGATCTGGCTCAAGGATGCATGGTCGCTTCGCTTGAGTCAACAGAGCTGAGTCGGGGGCACTCAACTCTTATCCCCTGCTTACGCGCAGGTCGGGGGTTTCCGGGGTTGGTGCAGCACCCTGGCCGCGGCCCCGTCGTGGCTGGTCGCGCAGTTCTCCGCGCCCCTGGCGGGGCACCCCCGGGAGCGCCAGGACAACCGCGACTCGGCAAGGGTTGCCTGAGCGACGCAGATCACCGCCACGCTGGCTACAGTGCGGCTGAGTAAGTGGGTAGTCTCAGACGGACTGCATAAGTTACCGCTTAGTAATAGTTCGCCTCGCAGGCCCGAGGAGCCCCCAAATGCAACTCGCCGCGATCATCGTGTCGCTGGTCCTAATCGCGGTCGGCGTCGCGCTGTTCGGCCGTGCCATCGTGCAGATCTACCAGTTCATGCGGCTCGGCCAGTCCGTCCCGGCAGGCACCCGCACCGATCAGCCCGTGCAGCGCACCGTCACCGTGGCCAAGGAGTTCCTCGGCCACACCCGCATGAACCGCTGGGGCGTCGTCGGCGTCGCGCACTGGTTCGTGGCCGTCGGCTTCTTCTCGCTGCTCCTGACCATCGTCAACGCCATCGGCCAGCTCTTCAAGGCCGACTGGATGCTGCCGATCATCGGCGAGTGGGCGCCGTACAACATCTTCGTCGAGTTCCTCGGCACGATGACGGTGCTCGGCATCGCGACGCTGATCGTCATCCGGCAGCTGAGCAACCCCGACCGGCCCGGCCGCAAGTCCCGGTTCGCGGGCTCCAAGAAGGGCCAGGCGTACTTCGTCGAGGCCGTCATCCTCATCGTGGGCATCTGCATCTTCATGCTGCACGCCCTTGAGGGTGCCCAGCACCACGTGGACAGCTACGAGGCGTCGTTCTTCATCTCGTACCCGGTGGTCTCGGCGCTCGGGGACCTCGGCGTCTCCACGCTGCAGAACCTCACGTACCTCTTCGCCATGATCAAGATCGCGACGTCCTTCATCTGGATGATCACCGTCGCGCTCAACACGAACATGGGCGTCGCCTGGCACCGCTTCCTCGCCTTCCCGAACATCTGGTTCAAGCGCGAGGCGGACGGCTCCACGACCCTCGGTGAGCTGCAGCCCATGACGTCCGGCGGCAAGCCGATCGACTGGGAGGACCCGGCCGAGGACGCCGTCTTCGGCGTCAGCCAGGTCGAGCAGTTCTCCTGGAAGGGGCTCCTCGACTTCAGTACGTGCACCGAGTGCGGCCGCTGCCAGTCGCAGTGCCCCGCCTGGAACACCGGAAAGCCGCTCTCCCCGAAGCTCCTGATCATGTCGCTGCGCGACCACGCGCACGCCAAGGCCCCGTACCTGCTCGCCGGTGGCGGCAAGGACATGGAGGGCAACGAGAAGGCGACCGAGGAGCAGCTCAAGGACGTTCCCGCCGCCGCTCTCGCGGAGGCCGAGCGCCCCCTCATCGGCACCGCCGAGGAGAACGGCGTCATCGACCCCGACGTCCTGTGGTCCTGCACCAGCTGCGGCGCCTGCGTCGAGCAGTGCCCGGTGGACATCGAGCACATCGACCACATCGTCGACATGCGCCGCTACCAGGTGATGATCGAGAGCGCGTTCCCGTCCGAGGCCGGGACGATGCTCAAGAACCTGGAGAAGAAGGGCAACCCCTGGGGTCTGGCCAAGAAGCAGCGCCTTGAGTGGCTCAAGGAGCTCGACTTCGAGGTGCCGGTCGTCGGCAAGGACATCGAGGACCTCACCGAGGTCGAGTACCTCTACTGGGTCGGCTGCGCCGGCGCCCTGGAGGACCGCGCGAAGAAGACCACCAAGGCCTTCGCCGAGCTGCTCAACATGGCGGGCGTCAAGTTCGCGATCATGGGCGGCGACGAGAAGTGCACCGGTGACTCCGCACGCCGCCTGGGCAACGAGCCGCTGTTCCAGCAGCTCGGCCAGGAGAACGTCATGGCGCTGAACATGGCGTTCGGCGAGGAGCTCGACGACGACGGCAAGGTCACGCCCGACTCGGCCAAGCCGAAGACGGCGAAGAAGATCGTCGCGACGTGCCCGCACTGCCTCAACACGCTCGGCAACGAGTACCCGCAGCTCGGCGGCGACTACGAGGTCATCCACCACACGCAGCTGCTACAGCACCTCATCGACGAGGGCAAGCTCATCCCGGTGACGCCCGTCGAGGGCCTCATCACCTACCACGACCCGTGCTACCTGGGCCGGCACAACAAGATCTACACGCCGCCGCGCGAGATCATGTCCGCCGTCCCCGGCCTGCGCCAGCAGGAGATGCACCGCCACAAGGAGCGCGGCTTCTGCTGCGGCGCCGGTGGTGCGCGGATGTGGATGGAGGAGCGGATCGGCAAGCGCATCAACACGGAGCGGGTCGACGAGGCGCTCAGCCTCAACCCCGACATCGTGTCGACGGCCTGCCCGTTCTGCCTGGTGATGCTCACCGACTCCGTCAACGGCAAGAAGAACGACGGCGTCGCCAAGGAAGCCCTCCAGGTCGTGGACGTCGCGCAGTTGCTGCTCGACTCCGTGAAGACCCCGGTGGACCCCGCAGGTGAGGCCGAGACCGCGGACGAGCCGGAGCCCGAGCCGGTCAAGTAGCCGCGCTCCCGCACCGCCTTCAGGCCGGTTCCGCCCTCCGGGGCGGGACCGGCCTTTCGTGTGGAGCGGGAGGGGGGCATCATGTGCTGGTTGTTGTCAGCTGGGGCGGTCGGGGTGGGTGATGGGCATGCGCAGTGCCGGGATACGTGGCATACCTGGCGTCAGACGCGGGGGTGTCGTGGGTACGGCGGCCGTCGTCAGCTGCGCGCTGCTGCTCGCGGGCTGCGGCGGCACCGACGACGCGGGCAAGCCCGAGACACGGCACAGGCCCGTCAGCATGGCGGGCAAGGGCGCGGCGCAGCAGCCCGTCCCGCAGGGCAAGGGCAGCAAGGTCGACGACGACTTCAACGGTGACGGCGCCCCCGATCTCGTACTGGACGACCTGGTGCACAGCGGCCACGGCGACGACGCGGGCATCGGCGTCGTCTACGGATCCAGGAGCGGACTGCGGCCCGGGGCACGGCAGTTGCTGAGCGCGCGGACCAACGGGGCGCGCACCAAGGGCGAGTTGCCCGCGTCCTTCGAGTCGGAGGCGTCCTGCGACCTCGACAAGGACGGGTTCACCGATCTGCTGGTCTCCACCGACCCGCCCTACGACGGCATCGGCCAGCCGCCCGTGCCGCTGCAGATCCTCTTCGGCTCGCCCAAGGGCCTGACCGGCAAGGCCGTGAAGGTGAAGGTGCCCGCGCAGGCACGTTTCGGCAACGACTGGTCCGACCAGCCGGTGTGCGGCGACTTCGACGGGGACGGCGCCGCCGACCTCGTCCTGCACGCGAGCGGCGCCCGGCTCACCTACCTGCGCGGCCCGTTCAAGCGGACCGGCGCCCCGCGCGCCGCGGGCAAGCCCCTTGCCGCGCCCGGCAACGACCTCGTCACCGGCAGGGCCACGGACGTCGACCGCGACGGCTACGACGACGTCCTGGTCCGCAAGGCCACGAACGCGTCCGGCGCCGCGGCAGGCGCCCTCGTCCTGGGCGGCCCGAAGGGCCCCGCCGAGACCGGCGTGCTCTTCCCGGCGGGCACCGACATCGCGTTCGGCCGCTTCGGCAAGGCCAAGGCGACGGACGCGGCGATCGCGGGCCCGGCGGGCGTCGCCCTGCGCTACGACGTGCCCGGCACCCTGCGCGGCACGCTGGAGGCGAAGAACGTGGCCGTGGACGCGGGCGACCTCGACGGGGACGGCCTGAGCGAGCTCGTCCTGAGCGGGGGCGGCAGCGGAAGCGGGGGCGGCGCCGGTGAGGTGCGGGTCTTCCGGGGACGTACGGCGGGGATCGACGCGAACGCCACCGCGACGGTGATCCCCTCGGCCAAGGGCACCACGCAGGTCCTGGCCATCGCGGACTTCGACGGGGACGAGCGGGCCGATCTGATCCTTCGTACCTACCGGGGAGACGGCGAGGACACGGTGGGGGTGTATCCGGGGGTCAAGGCCGACCTGGTCGCGCGCAAGCCCCGGCTCACCTTCTCCACACAGGATTTCCTGGCGCTCGGGGACGGTGCGTGAGAGCAGCGCGGCGGCTGGGCCTCGTGGCCCTCTGCTGTACGGCGGCTCTGCTGGCCGGATGCGCCGGATGCGGTGCGTCGGACGACGGGACCGGGACCAAGCGGTCCGGGCGGCCTGCCGCGGGCAAGGCGTCGAAGGACCCTTCGCCCAAGGACTTCAACGGCGACGGGTACGACGACTACGCGACCGTCCTGCAGTCCGGCCGCCTGACGGACCGGAACCGCGAGCGGACCACCTCCACGCTGACCGTGGTGTTCGGCTCCCCGGACGGCCTGCGGCCGGAGTGGTCGGTGAACCTCCCCGCGGGCCCCGAGCAGGCGGTGTTCGGCCGCCTGCTGCGGACCGACCTCGACGGCGACGGCTTCACCGACCTCGTCTCCTCGCGGCGCGCGTCCGGCTCCAGTGACACCGAGGCCTTCGCGATGTTCGGTGGCGCGCGAGGGCTCTCCGGTGCCACGCGCCTCGACGTGGACGGCTTCACGCCGGAGGCCGCCGGTGACTTCGACGGCGACGGTGCCACGGACCTCTTCGACGGCAGCCGGACCCTGTTCGGCCCCTTCGACCGGAAGAGGAAGGCACCGGCCCGCTCCGAGCCGGTGGACACACCCAACGCCTTCCCCCTGGCCGCCGTCACCGGCGACTTCGACGGGGACTCCCGCACCGACGTGGTGATGACGAACGAGTACCACGGGGACGACTACGAGCAGAACGACGACCCGCCCGCGGCCCCCGCGCAGGCCGTCTACTTCCGCGGCGGGGCCAAGGGGCTCGCCCGCGACGAAGGCCCGCAGGGCGAGCTCGCGGGAAGCATGGAGACCTACGACGGGCCGCGCGGCGGCGGCGCGGGCGACGTGGACGGCGACGGCATCGACGACTTCGTCGCCACCGGCGAGGCCGCCCACGGCACCAGCAAGCTCACCGTCATCCACGGCTCGAAGGCCGGGCTCGGCAGCGGCCGCACCTCCCGGGTCATGGAAGGGCGCGGCTCGACCTGGGGCAGCGGCCCGATGATCGGCGACGTCGACGGGGACCGACGCGCGGACCTGGTGGCGGGGCGGCCCGGCTTCCGCATCGTCGACCCCGACAGGATCCTCCTGCTGCGCGGCGGCCCCCACGGCCCGACCACGCAGCGGACCCAGACCGTGACCGGCGGGGACGACGGCCTGCCCGAGGGCGTCGCGCCGAACCAGCTGGAGCGTCTCGACCTGCTGGACGTCGACGGCGACCGCCGCCAGGACGTGGTCGTCTTCTCCCAGAAGTGGAAGAAGGCCCCGGGCCACTTCCTGGTCATCGGCGGCACCGGGAAGGGCCTGGAGACCGGGGGCATCCAGCACTTCACGGCCGACGACGTCGGTGTCCAACTCTGGCGCGAATAGCACCTTTTGGCACTCCCTGGGGTGCCCGGGAGACGGCGGAGCCCGTTCACTTTCCGGCCACCTCTCCGCCCCTGTCGCACAACCATTCGTACGCCTCACCAGTCACACCCCCGGAAGTATTTCCCCACTCCCGGGAGTCCCACGTGCGCGTACGTAATCTGGCCATCGCCGCCGGCGTCGCGGCCCTCGCCGCCGCGGGCCTGACGCTGCCCCTCGCGGGCACGGCGAGCGCCGCGTCGACTCTCAAGGACGACTACAACGGCGACGGCTACCGCGACCTCGCGATCGGCACGCCCGGCGCCAACTCCGTGACCGTGACGTTCGGCTCGGCATCGGGTGTGTCCGAGGGCCGCTCGGTCACCGTCACCCAGGACACCGCCGGGGTCCCCGGAGTCACCGAGGACGAGGACGAGTTCGGCGAGAACGTCACCAGCGGCGACGTGAACGACGACGGATTCGCGGACCTGATCGTCGGCGCCCCCGGCGAGAAGGTGACGGGCAGGCCCTCCGGCTCCGTCACCGTCATCAAGGGCGCGAGGAACGGATTCACCGGCGGCAGCCACGTCGTGAACGCCCCCGCCGACACCGCGGGCCGCTTCGGCGAGGCCACCACCTGGAACGACCTGGACACCGACGGCGCGCCCCAGCTGGCCGTGATCAGCGGCGACAACTGGTGGTACTACTCCAGTGCGGGCGAGGACGGCCGCGCGTACGGTCTTGAGGTCGACTTCATCCCCGAGGGCGCGCACCTCGACGGCATGGTCAGCGGCAACTTCAAGCACAAGGACGGCTTCGGCTACGTCCTGTACGGCGAGCGCGCCGACGGCGGCGCCTACACCGCCCACATGAACGGCGGCGCCGGAGACTACGGCTACCAGGCGGAGGTCATCGCCGAGGGCGCCGACCCGACGGCCACGCGGGACGCGGCCACCGCCGGTGACGTCAACGGCGACGGCTACGCCGACCTGGTCACCGGCAACTCCCGTGACGGCAAGGGCGGTTCGGTCACCGTGCGGTTCGGCGGCGACGACAAGTTCGGCGCCCCGGTGACGTACGACCAGAGCAGCGCGGGCGTTCCGGGCGCCGACGAGGCGGACGACGGCTTCGGCGCGTCCGTGGCCGTGGGCGACGTCACCGGCGACGGCCTCGCCGACCTCGCGGTGGGCGCGCCCGGCGAGGAGGTCGGCACGGTGGACGGCTCCGGCAGCGTGACGCTCCTCAAGTCCGCCGCGGGCAAGTTCACCTCCGGCAAGGCCTGGCACCAGGAGACCGCGGGCGTGCCCGGTGTCTCCGAGGCGGGCGACGGCTTCGGTGCGTCCGTCCGCCTCAAGGACATCAACAAGAACGGCAAGGCGGACCTGGCCACGAGCGCGGTCGGCGAGGACATCGGCACGACGGTGGACGCCGGGGCCGTGTGGAACCTGCGCGGCACGTCGACGGGGCTGACGTCGTCGTACGCGGCCTCCTTCAACGGGACGGACTTCGGGTTCGGCGGCGTGAGCTTCGGCCGGACGCTGCGCTGATCCTCCGGTTCTCCGGTCCTCCGGTCCTCCGGTCCTCCGGTCCTCCGGTTCTCCCGTTCTCCCGAACCCCTTACCCCTTATTCCTGTTATTCCTGGCAAGAGTTGGAGAGATCTCAGTGGCCAAGCAGCCGCGCAAGCCTGCGCGCAACAAGATCCTCGCGGCGGGCGCGCTCTGCGCCGCGACCGTGCTCGGCGTCTCCGGACTGACCGCGGGCGGCGCGTCCGCCGCCGAGCCCGCGAAGCCGCAGGCCGACTACAACGGCGACGGTTACGCGGACCTCGCGGTCGGCGTGCCCGGCGCGACGGTCGGCGGCAAGGCCAAGGCCGGGTACGTGAACGTGGTCTGGGGCGGCGCGTCGGGCCTCGGCAAGCACGGTTCGGCCACGGTCAGCCAGGCCACGGCGGGCGTGCCCGGCACGGTGGAGGCGGGCGACGCGTTCGGCACGGCCGTCGACTCCGGCGACATGAACGGCGACGGCTTCAGCGACCTGATCGTCGGCGCGCCCGACGAGGACAACGACGCGGGCATCTCCGCCGGGACCGTCGCCGTCGTGTGGGGCTCGGCGAGCGGCTTCAAGGGCGGCTTCACCGCGGCCAACGGCACCTACAGCGACAACAGTTACGGCGAGCTGCTCGCCACCGGCGACTTCGACAAGGACGGCGACCAGGACATCGCCCTCAACTCCCGCTTCGACGAGACCAGTTCGGTCGTGGTGCGGTCGGGACCGTTCACCGAGGGCTCGTCCGCGAAGCTCTCCCGGGTCGACGGCTGGCACTTCGGCGGACCCGTCGCGATGGTGGCCGGTGACTTCGACGGGGACGGCCGGGACGACCTCGCGATCTCCCACAAGGGCATGGAGGACGCCGGGACGAAGGTGCGGAGCCTCGACGCGTCCGGCGAGTGGCAGACGACGTGGGGCACGGGCGACTACACCGACACCGCGCTCGCCACCGGTGACTTCGACGGCGACGGCACGGCCGACCTGGCGATCGGCAACGTCCAGCCGAACCCGGAGGCGGAGTTCAACTTCTGCGAGAGCCGCCTCGGCGGGGCCATCGCCACGGTCTACGGCAAGCAGGGCAGCACGCTGGGCGGCGACGTCTCGTGCACGACCCAGGGCAACCCGCGGGTCGGCGGCAATGAAGAGGCCGAGGACAACTTCGGCGCGCACCTGGCCGTTGCGGGCACCGCGACGGACGGCATGGACGAGCTGATCGTCGGCGCCGACACGGAGGCCGTGGGCGCCGAGAAGAACGCCGGGACGTACTGGATCCTCGGCTCCCTCGGCACCGGCAAGGACCTCGTGGGCCCCGCGTTCAGCCAGAACTCCGCGGGTGTGGCGGGCACGGCGGAGGCGGGCGACCGCTTCGGGGCCGCGGTCGCGTCCGCCGACTACAACGGCGACGGCCGGGTGGACATCGCCGTGGGCGCGCCGGGCGAGGACGCGAAGTCGGGCGGTGTCTGGTACGCCCCGACCGCCGCGGCCGGCACGCCGGACCTGCCGGTGACGTCGGTGACTCCCGGGAAGCTGGGGCTCTCGGGCGCCAGTGGGTACGGGGCGGTGCTGAACCGCTGAACCGCTGAGCCGCTGCACCGCTGCACCGCTGAGCAGGTAGCGAGCCCAAGTCTTCCCGGGCGGGCGGGCGGAGGTTTCCGTCCGCCCGCCCGGGGTTCGACCACCCCCCTGAACCGCCCCTGAACAGACGACAAAAAAGACAGCCAGGAGCTCCCATGCCCAAGCACAAGCGCACCACCCCCACCCACAGACCCGGCCGCCTGGTCGCGGCAACCGCTGTCGCCGCGGCCCTCACAGGCGGACTCCTCACCCTCTCGGCGACCTCCGCGGTCGCGGCCCCCGCGGCCGCGCAGCCGGACGACGCCGACTTCAACGGCGACGGCGCGGCCGACCTCGCCACCTCGGCCGCCGGAGCCACCGTGGGCGGCAAGGACAGCGCGGGCCAGGTCGTCGTGACGTACGGCGGCGCCGAGCAGCGCCACGTCACGTACAGCCAGAACAGCGCGGGCGTGCCCGGCACCGCCGAGAAGGGCGACGTCTTCGGCGCCGACACCGCGTACGGCGACTTCGACGGCGACGGCTACGACGACCTCGCCGTGGCGGCCAACGGCGAGGACGTCGGCTCGGACGTCGACGGCGGCACGGTCCAGGTCCTGTGGGGCTCCCCCGGCGGCCTGTCCGGCGGCTCCACGATCACGGACCCGCGCCCCACGAAGCACGACCGTTTCGGCGGCCCCATGGAGGCGGGTGACTTCGACGGCGACGGCAAGGACGACCTCGCCGTCGGCGCCTCGTCGGGCGCGGCCACCATCGACGTCTTCGACGGCGGCATCAAGCGCACCGGCGCCACCGGCGGCCACTACACCGTGCTCCCGCCCATCCACAGCGGCGAAGGCGCGGGCCCCTTCACCCTGCACTCCGGGGACGTCAACGGCGACGGCAAGGACGACCTGATCGTCAACGGCTTCTCCACCGCCGACGACTACAACGCCAACCTCTGGCTGCCGGGCAGCGCGAACGGCGTCACCACCAGCGGCGTGCAGCGGCTGCCCGCGGGCTACATCACGGACGTGGGCGACACGGACGGCGACGGCTACGGCGACGTCATCATCGGCCTCACCTGGGACGAGGGCATCGACGGCGCCAACAAGGGCGGCACGGTGTACGTGGTCAAGGGCAACGCGAACGGCCCGTACGGCGGCAGCGAGGCCATCACCCAGGAGTCGCCGGGCGTCCCGGGCGGCAGCGAGACGGGCGACGCGTTCGGCGCGGAGCTCGACCTCGGCGACATCAACGGCGACGGCCACCTGGACCTGGTCGCGAGCTCCCCCGGCGAGGACCTGGAGGGTGTCTCCGACGCGGGCGCGGTCACCGTCATCTACGGCGCGGCGGACGGCTCCGGCCTCTCCACGCAGGGTTCCGCGCTCTACAGCCAGAACACCCCGGGCGTCCCCAACTCCGACGAGAAGAACGACTTCTTCGGCTCGGACGTCCACATCGACGACCTGAACGCCGACGGCCGGGGCGATGTCTCCGTCGGTGCGTACGGCGAGAACGGCTCCAACGGCGCGCTCTACATCCTGGACGCCCTCCCCGACGGCACCCTCGCGGGCACCTCCGGCGTCTACACGTCCACGGTCGGCATCTCGGCCACGGGCACGCCGCGCTTCGGCGCCAACTTCGCGGACTGACCGCCCGCTTCCTTCCTCTCCCGCCCCTCCCGAACACCGGGCCCGCACCCCTCCGTGCGGGCCCGGCCCATGCCTCCGGAGTCTTGATGCGCAACCCCACCCGTGTCCTCCTGCCCGCCGCCACGCTGGCGGCGGGCCTGCTCACCGCCCTGCCCGGCACCGCGACGGCCGCGCCGTCCGGCCTCGCGGGCGACTTCAACGGCGACGGGCGCCGCGACGTGGCGATCGCCGCCCCGGCCGCCACGGTCGGCGGCAAGTCCTGGGCAGGCCATGTCGCCGTCGCGTACGGATCGGCGTCCGGCAGCCCGGACCCGGCCCGCCGCACGGTCGTCAGCCAGAACTCGCCCGGCGTACCGGGCGAGGCCGAGAAGGACGACGAGTTCGGTCACCAGATCGCGGCGGCGGACCTGAACCGCGACGGGTACAGCGATCTCGTCGTCACCTCGTCGCGCGAGAAGGTCGGCAGCCACCCCGACTCGGGCACGGTGGTGATCGTCTGGGGCTCGTCGTCCGGCCTGTCCGGCGGCACGACGGTGGACAACCCCCAGCCGCTGCACGGAAGTTACTTCGGGCTCGGCCTGGCCGCGGGTGACTTCACCGGGGACGGGAAGCCCGACCTCGCCGTGTCCGCGCAGGGCGACACCGGCACCAATCCGTTCAAGATCCGCCTGATCCGGGGCCCGTTCACCAAGTCCGGCTCGACCGGTTCGGTCACGTCGTACGCCGCCCCGCTCGAAAGCCCGACCCTGACCGCGGGCCGGGTGAACGGCGACGCCAAGGCCGACCTGGTGGTCACCGGCAGGAAGACCAACAGCGACCACCTCGGGGCGGCCGTCCACTACAAGGGCACGGCATCCGGCCTGACCAAGGGCGCGACCCTGCGCGCGGGCACGACCGCCGCCATCGGCGACCTGGACGGCGACGGATACGGCGACATCGCCATCGGCAACCCCGACGAGCCCGGCGACGAGCCGTCCGGCTCCAAGGGCGGCGAGGTCAGCGTCGTATACGGCACCTCGTCAGGACCGAGCGCCACCCGCCGTACGACCCTGACGCAGAGCAGCGCGGGCGTGCCGGGCGCCTCCGAGTACGGGGACAACTTCGGCGCTTCGGTGGCCGTGGGCGACCTCGACGGCGACGGCCACGCGGAGCTTGCCGCCGGCGCCCCCGGCGAGAGCCTCGGTTCCGAGCCCGACGTCATCATGGGCGCGGGCTCGGTCACCGTGCTGCGCGGCTCCGCCTCGGGCCTCCGGACGACGGGCGCGATCACGCTCACCCAGGACAGCCCCGGCGTCCCCGGCGCCTCGGAGTCCATCGACGGCTTCGGCGCGACCCTGCTCGCCTCGGACATCGGCGCCGACGGCCGCCTGGACCTCACGGCGACGGCCTCCCAGGAGAACGACGACGCGGGCGCCCTCTGGCACCTCCCCGGAGCCGCGGACTCGCTCTACTCCACGACGTCGTCCACCAGTTTCGGCCCGAGCAAGCTGGGCCTGTCCACGAAGTACTCGGCCTTCGGCTGGGACCTCGCGGGCTGAATCGAGGCGTGCGCGCAGGGAGGGCAACCCTTGGCCAACCCCAGGTGTCACACAGGTGAATCAGCCACAGCGGTCACGTCAGTCGAAGCAGCGAAGCAGTCGAAGCAGTGAAGCCGCAGACACGGCGGCTGACTCCCCGTGCCCACTTCTGAGTTGGAGCTCCCTGTGCCCCTGCGCGCACGCACCCGCACCCTCGCCGTCGCCGCCACCGCGACAGCCCTGGCGGCCACCGGCCTCACCCTCCCCTTCGCGGCCGGGGCGAGCGCCGCGCCCGCGCCCGCTGCCGCTCCCCTCACCAGCGACTTCAACGGCGACGGCTACGACGATCTCTTCGTCGGCGTGCCCAGCGGCACCGTCGGCGGCAAGGCCAAGGCCGGTTACGTGAGCGTCGTGTTCGGCGGGAAGTACGGGCCGGGTCCGCACGGCGTGCGGCGCATCACCCAGGCCACCGTCGAGGTGCCCGGCACCCCGGAGGCCGGTGACCGGTTCGGCGGGGCCGTCGTCGCCGCGCATGTGGACGACGACAAGTACGCGGACCTCGTCATCGGTGCTCCCGGAGAGGACATCGACGCCAAGACCGACGCCGGTTCCGTCACCGTCCTCTACGGCACCGGCGACGGCTTCGCCCTGGCCAACACCGCCGCCCGCGGCGCGAAGTCCGGCGACGTGTTCGGAAACGCCCTGGTCGCCGCCGACTTCACCGGTGACACGGACGTCGACCTCGCCATCGGCGGCAAGGACCAGGTCGTCGGCAACTTCAACCCGCTCACCGCCGACACCCAGCCCCTCATGGCCGACCGCATGGGCGGCCGCGCCCCCGTCATGACGACCGGCGACTTCAACAACGACAAGCTCCCCGACCTCGCCCTCGGCTACTACACGCAGAACCAGCCCTACACGCAGTCCCACCTCCGCCTCTACGGCTGGAACAAGGACGAGGGCTCCATGGGCAACTTCTGGAACAACTCCAACGGCGCCGCGAACGCCCTCGCCTCCGGCGACTTCAACGGCGACGGCTTCGACGACCTCGCCGTCGGCAACTGCCGCGAGATCGCCGACGAGAACATCGACGACCCGTGCGGCCCCGAGGAGCTCACCAAGGGCGGCGGCATCCACATCCGCTTCGGCGACGCCAACGGCAGCTTCGGCTGGGAGCAGCAGACCTTCAACCAGGACACCGCGGGCATGCCCGGCGTCGCCGAGACGGGTGACGGCTTCGGCGACGCGCTCGCCGTGGCGGACATCGACGCCGACGGCCACGACGACCTGATCGCGGGCGCCCCCGGCGAGGCCATCGGCAGCGCGGCGAAGGCGGGCAGCTTCACCGTCCTGAAGGGCGGCGAGATGGGCCTGCTCGACCCGGCGGGCGCGGCGAACCCGGGCACGGTCGCGTACCAGCAGAACTCCCCCGACATCCTGGGCGTCGCCCAGGCGGGCGACCGCTTCGGCGGGGCGCTCGCCTTCGGTGACCACAACGGAGACGGCGTCCCGGACCTGTCCGTCGCCGCCCCCGGCGAGAACTCCTCCGCGGGCGGCGTCTGGGACCTGCCCGGCGCCAAGGCCGGCGGCTCGGTCGTCACACCGAACTCCCTTGGCCTGCCCGCCTCTTCCGACCCGCTGGCGTACGGTGCGGTGCTGGGGAAGTAGGCGGTGAAGTAGGCGGTGAAGTAGGCGAAGTAGGCGGTCACCCGCGGCACGCCGCAGGTCACCCGGGACCCTGGGGTAAACCCCTCAGGGTCCCCCTAAGGGTTGTCACAGGTCAGCGGCAAAGCCGCTCTCCTCCCGAGGAGGGACGACCCGGACCCATCAGACCAGGTACGTTCGATTCGTGGCTGGATTCAGGATCGGACGCGGCCGGGACAACCGCACCCCGCAAGCGCGACCCCAACAACGACCGCGGCAGGAGCCGTACGGGCAGCAGGCCCCCCAGGGCCAGCAGCCTCCGTACGGCTACCCTCAGCCGCCCTCCCAGCAGTACGGCGGCCAGCAGCCGCCGTACGGCCGAGGTCAGGGCGGCCAGGGCCAGGGCCAGGGCGGTTACGGCGGGCAACAGTGGCCGCAGGCGGGCGGCCATCACGGCAACCACGGCGAGCCGGAGTACTTCGGCGGGCCGGGCGGAGACCCGGGGCACGGAGGCGGCCAAGGGGGCCAGGGCGGCTTCGATCCGTACGCCGCCAACAACCCAGGTCACACCCAGGCCTTCTCCGTGGGTGAGGACCCGTACAACCAGGGCGACACCTACCGCGCAGGCCAGGCCCCCGCGCCGGTGGGCCCTCGCCTGCACTGGAAGGACCTCCTGCGCGGCATCGTGCTGCGCCCGGGGCCGACCTTCCTCCAGATGCGGGACTACGCGATGTGGGCCCCGGCCGTCATCGTGACGTTCCTCTACGGCCTGCTCGCGATCTTCGGCTTCGACGGCGCCCGCGAGGACGCCATCAGCGCCACGCTCTCCACGGCCGTCCCGTACGTCCTGACGACGGCCGTCGCGATCACGATCAGTGCCTTCATCCTGGGCGTGGTCACGCACACCCTCGCCCGCCAGCTCGGCGGCGACGGCGCCTGGCAGCCGACGGTCGGCCTCTCCATGCTGATCATGTCGATCACGGACGCGCCCCGCGTGATCGTGGCGATGTTCCTCGGCGGCGGCCAGCCCTTCGTGCAGCTGCTCGGCTGGGCGACCTGGGTCGCGGCGGGCGCGCTGCTCACCGCGATGGTGAGCAAGTCGCACGATCTGCCGTGGCCGAAGGCGCTGGGCGCGGCGTCGATCCAGCTGCTCGCGCTGCTCGCGATCATCAAGCTGGGTACGTTCTAGTACGTGGGCGCGTTCTAGTACTTGAGATGGAGGAAGGGCCCCGGCGGATCACTCCGCCGGGGCCCTTCCTCCATCCATCCATCCACACCTCAGGCGTCGAGAACCTGTCCGGCGCGCCGCACGACGGGTGCTTCGACGCTCCACGGGAAGTTGATCCAGTCGTCGGTGCGCTTCCAGACGTACTCGCACTTCACGAGCGACTGCGACTTCTCGTAGATCACGGCGGACCGCACCTCGGCGACGTGGTCGAGGCAGAAGTCGTGCACGAGCTTCAGCGTCTTGCCGGTGTCGGCGACGTCGTCGGCGATCAGCACCTTCTTGTCGGTGAAGTCGATGACGTTGGGCACGGGCGCGAGCATGACCGGCATCTCCAGCGTCGTCCCCACCCCCGTGTAGAACTCGACATTCACCAGGTGGATGTTCTTGCAGTCGAGCGCGTACGCGAGCCCGCCCGCGACGAAGACGCCACCGCGGGCGATGGAGATGATGACGTCGGGCTGGTACCCGTCGTCGGCGATCGTCTGCGCGAGCTCGCGCACCGCGCCGCCGAACTTCTCGTACGTAAGGTTCTCGCGCACGTCACTCATGCTGGATGTCACACCTGGGTCCGATGGAAATTGAGGAAGGAACGGGAGGCGGTCGGCCCGCGCTGCCCTTGGTAACGCGACCCGTACCGCTCCGACCCGTAGGGCGACTCGGCGGGCGAGGTCAGCCGGAACATGCAGAGCTGCCCGATCTTCATCCCCGGCCAGAGCTTGATCGGCAGGGTCGCGAGGTTCGACAGCTCCAAGGTCACATGCCCGCTGAAGCCCGGGTCGATGAACCCGGCGGTGGAGTGCGTGACGAGCCCGAGCCGCCCGAGGCTCGACTTGCCTTCGAGCCGGCTGGCGAGGTCGTCGGGCAGGCTGATGACCTCGTAGGTCGATGCGAGCACGAACTCGCCCGGGTGCAGGATGAACGGCTCGTCGCCCTCGGGCTCCACGAGCCGCGTCAGGTCGGCCTGCTCCACGGAGGGGTCGATGTGCGGATAGCGGTGATTCTCGAACACCCGGAAGAGGCGATCGAGCCGCACATCGATGCTGGAGGGCTGCACCATGGATTCGTCGTACGGATCGATCCGTACTCGTCCGGCGTCGATCTCGGCCCGGATGTCCTTGTCTGAGAGAAGCACGCACCGAGGATACGCAGAGCGCGCGGGCCCGCCCCAATCGGACGGCCCCGCGCGCTGCGGTTCTCCGCGTTCTCGCTCCTGCGGCTCTCCCGCTACCGCGGCTGCCGCGGCTGCCGCTGTGCTACCGCTTCTGCGACACGACCGGCACGGCATGCCGCAATCGGGCGCACCGCGGACAGCGGATGAGCCGTCCGGGTCCGAGCCGGTCGGCCTTCTGCATCGGGAACGAAGCAGTGCTGAACACGTGCCCTTCGGCACATCGGACGACGGTGCGCTCCATCAAGTCCTCGAGTCCCTTCCCCAAAGCCGTAGTTGAGCCCTTGGCGCCCCCTGCTCACCTCATACGCGAGCGGGCGCCGAAAGGCCACATTACGGGACGAATGGGGCGCCCCTCCAGGCGGCACTCCGGTCTCTCACCGTACGCCCCAACTCCCGCGTCCCGCAGACGCATCCACGCCCCGGACAGCACGCGGACCCCGGGGGTAAAAGCGCCCGGGGCCTGGGATGAGGTAGAGTGTGCGACGTTACGACACCGCCACAGACGGTGTTTTTCGCGGGTGTAGTTTAGTGGTAGAACATCAGCTTCCCAAGCTGAGAGTGCGAGTTCGATTCTCGTCACCCGCTCCACAATCAAGGCCCAGGTCAGCGACCTGGGCCTTTTTGCTGTGCGGTTTCCCTCAGTCGTCGCGTGCCAGATCCGTGCCGGACGCCGCCTTGATCATGAACTGACCCAGGTTCGACGATCGCGGGCGACGGCGTAGACGGACTCGATCGCCTCTGACGTGAGCACCCCTCCGTGCCGCCGGAAGGCCGAGATCTCTCGATCCTTGATCACTTTCACGTCGCCGAGGGACGAGGCAACGACCACGCTGGCCGGGGACACGAAGACCAGCACCGGAGCCACCTCCACAGCGAAGCCACAGGCCCTGCTCAGCACGGTTGATGCCCTGCGGCCTTCGTGACGGCTGTTGCGCACGTACGGGTGCCCGCGGCCGCCGTTGACCTTGACCGCGCTGTCTCCCACCCAGATGCGGGCGTCGCGGAAGTACTTGGTGTTCAGGCAGAAGACGCCACCAGGGCCTATCAGCAGGTGATCGATGTCCGCCCCGCTCGGCAGGGGTATCGAGTGGAGGGAGCGCCATCCCCGTCTCTTGAGTCGATCAAGCCTGGCACCCACGATCCGCTCCCCGGCAAGACCCTTCCGCCAGGAGTCGCTCTCGTCCTTCCGGCGCCACACGTGCATCACTTGTCTGGCCAGCCAGGTCGGCGCTCCTTCGAGTTGTGGGAGGAGGGAGTCACCAGGACGGTTCGCGGCGAGATCATCACTCACCGTCAGCGGAGGTGATGCGACCGTGGGGCGGGAGCGGGATGGAACGGAAGCACGTGACGTAGGGGCGACCAGATAGGGCGCCAACGCCTCCAGGGCTTGATCTCGATACGACGTCCGAAGGACTTCGATGTGCCCGGACGCGCAGTCGTACCAGGCGACGGTGTCGCCTCCCGCGGTGGTTACGTAGAGCCGGTCGAGCCCATGCCGCTTCCACCGCTTGACCACTAAGCCAGTCATCTCCGCCCCCACCGACGACGCCGCAACACCGTGATGGGATCAATCCCCGCGCCCAACGACAAGGAGGCATCCAGTCATCACCCCGTAGGCCACCGGGTTTGCTACTGGCTTCTCCACCTCCCCCCCCAAGGCCCCAAGGCCCCGCCCGCGCTGCCGCGGACGGGGACTCCGCCCCGGCGCGTCAGTTCCTCCGGCGACGCCCCTGCGCATAGCGGCCGTGCCGATCGTGTTCCCGCCATTCCTCGTCCTGAGGGTCACGGTCTTCGTCGCCCGCGTTGTCCCCGGGAGCCGCTATGCGCTCCCCCTTGTTGACCTTCGCCAGCATCGAGGCCAGGGGATCAGGGGGATCGTCACTGAAGCGACCGGAGCCGCGCTCGGGCGGCGGCGCCGGCTCTGTCCTGTCGTCACGCGACCCTGATGTACCACTCATGAGCAGCCCCCTCCGACTCACCGAGATGCACTTGAGATCTTTCCCCGGAAGGCCACGGGGGTAACCCGACTTCGACCTTGCCGGCGCTGTTCAATCCTGCCGGAAGCCGACCGCCGCTGGACCCACTTTCGGCCTCAACACCCCTCCACACCTTGCGCGTTGACCGCGTCGGCTTCGCAGACGAGGCTGCGGCGAGTGTGCTGTGGTGGTTCGTCGCAGCCTGAACGAGTTCATGATGCGCGGTGGGATACCTGGGAAGAGCGTGTGTCAGTCCGCGGATCACAGAGCCCGCCTCCGGCTCTTCCTGGATAATCGACGTATGGCAACACAGCCCGGTCTCTCCGATCTTCGCCGTGCAAAGTTCGCTCGGCGTGCGCCTGCCGCGCTCTCCGAACTCGTCGGGCCTCAGCACGGCACGGTCTCCCTTCCGCTGCATCTGGCGTGGTCGGGGCTGACCACGTTCGATCTCGACCAGCCGCGGCTGCGGATGAGCTACTACAGGATCGTCCTGGCCGAGGGGCTACGCGATGATCTGGTCCAATTCCTCAACCGCGACCTTCTGGTCAGCCTCTGGCCCACGCTGCGCACACTGGTCAGCCGTGATGTCCGGGAGGTGTGGGAGAGCTCCTTCGACGAGCTGGCTCACGAAGCCCAGGCCGCTGCGTGAACCTCACGGATCTACACCGTCGCTTGCTTGCGGATGTCCTCGACGTGGGCGGTGTCTACCCTCTGGCGCTTACCGGTGGCTATGCGGTCCAAGCACACGGGTTGGTCAACCGCCTCAGCCAGGATCTCGATGTCGCAACCGAGAACCCGGAGCGCATGGAGGATATTGCCGCTGCCGTACGCACCGGCCTGGAGAAGCGTGGCTGGCGCGTACGAGCTCTGGAGACCGATCCGCTGTCGGCGCGGCTCATCGTCACGGATCCCGCCAGCCGTGAGGAGTGCGAGGTCGATGTCCTCAAGGAGACACTGTGGCGACCCCCTGTTCGCACCGAGCACGGGTTGGTGCTGTCTCTCGAAGATGTCGTCGGCACCAAGGTTCGCGCACTGGCCGACCGGGGACTCGCCAGGGATCTGGTCGACGTACAAGCCGCGGCGGACCGCTGGAGCCGCATTGAGCTGGAGGAGCTCGGACGTCGCCACGCCCGTGACTCCTTCGACCTGTGCGAGCTTCAAGCCCGATTGAGCGGGGCCGACTGGATCGACGACACGGAGTTCGGCGCCTACGGGCTCGACGACCCAGCGATCACTGAGCTGCGTCGGTGGGCGCAATCGTGGGCCGACGACATCGGTGAACGAGCCCAGGAGCTGGCGACTCCGGACGAGGACTGAGGGCCTCAAGGCGCGCCGTGCGACCACGAACGACGGTCGCCAACCTTGCGTCCCTCAACCTCCCGGTCGGCGCCGACGGCGAGGTCATGGTGGACCCCGTCGGCACGGGCAAGCAGTAGCCCTCCGGGGGCGAAGGCGCCAGAGCGGGTGCCGGCTTCCCGGCTCAGCTCACACGCCGCGGCAAGGTCCGGACCCGGAATCGGTCTCGCAGCGCACCGCGTCGGCGACCGTGTCGCGGACCTCGGCCTTGGACGGCGTACGCCCAGCTCCCTCAAAGGTGCGCGAGAACAACGGCTCGTCCCAGTCCCGGTTCGCCATGGCCGCGGGATGGATGCCCTGGCGAATCATCTCGGCCTCGCTCATGGCCTTGCGCTTGGCGCCTCCTTGATGATCGTCGGCCGGAGGGCTCGCGCCCCCCGTCACCGGCCTGCCGCCAGGCGTCGCACGGGGCTTGCGGGGTGCGGGGTCGGGCACGGGTTCTGGCTCCTGGTGCTCGCTCGAGGGCGGCCGAGCGCTGCACAACGGCTCCGCCCGTTGCGTCGCCCCGCCGTTCGGCGTGCCGTGCTGACTCAGCCTGTGTTGCGCGGCGCGCGGTGTGGGCCCAATTCCTTTAGTACGTCGCCGAGTTGGGCCTCCGTCAGGGCCGTGCCCGGTAGTGGTGGGGTGGGTCGTGAGGTGCGTAGGCCGTCGAGGAGCAGGGTCAGGGGGCGGTGCCAGGTGTCGGGGGTTGTTGCCGTCGTCAGGGCCGGGATGGCTCGGCCCAGGGCCGCGAGGGCGAACAGGACGTCTTCCGTGGTGGCGTCGGTGCGGATCGTGCCCTGCTCGCGGGCCCGGTCCAGCAGGATCTCCATCGTCTCGCGGTTGTGCGCGTGGACTGCCTGGAGCGCTTCGATGCCCTCCAGGTGCGTGGTCATGAGGTCGTTCGTGCCGCGGTCGGCGGCCAGGGTGACGAAGACCGCCCGCAGGTAGTCGTTGAGCGCCGCCCAGGCGTCCGGCGCGGCGCGCGCCTGCTCGCCGACCGCCATCGTGCCCGTCAGCAGGTCATGGAAGACGGCGTCGATGAGGGCGGCGCGGGTGGGGAAGTTCCGGTAGAGCGTCGCGTTCCCCACTCCCGCCCTGCGCGCGATCACGTCCAGCGGCGCCTCGAGGCCCTGCTCCGCGAACACCTCGCGGGCCGCCCCCACCAGGAGATCCCAGTTGCGCCGCGCGTCGCGCCGCTGCGGCCGCAGCGGGGGCGTCGCGCGGTGCGAGTCGCCGGTCATCGTCACCCTCCTACCGGGGAGTGCTCCCCGGTAGGGATGCTACTGCCGCTCTCCCCCGCGACGCGTGACCGTCATGCGAACTGGCCCGGCTGATAGTCCCCGGCCGGCTGCTGGACCATGACGTTCACGCGGTTGTAGACGTTGATGAGGGCGATCAGCGAGACCAGGGAGGCGAGCTGCTCCTCGTCGTAGTGCTTGGCGGCATTCGCCCACGCCTCGTCCGTGACACCACCGGCCGCGTCGGCGATGCGCGTCCCCTGCTCCGTGAGCTCCAGGGCCGCGCGCTCGGCGTCCGTGAAGACCTTGGCCTCGCGCCAGGCGGCGACGAGGTTGAGGCGCGTCGGGGTCTCGCCCGCGTGCGTCGCGTCCTTGGTGTGCATGTCGGTGCAGAAACCGCAGCCGTTGATCTGGCTCGCGCGGATCTTCACCAGCTCCTGCGTCGCCGCGGGCAGCGTCGAGTCGGAGATGACCTTGCCGGCCGAGTTGATGTGCTTCAGGACCTTGCCCGCGAGCGGGCTACCGAAGAGGTCGAGGCGAGCTTCCATGGTGGGCTCCTATGCCGCTGTGCCGCTGTGCCGCATGCCGCTGTGCCGTTTGGCGCGCTTTCTGCGGGCTACACCTCACTGACGGACCTGACGGGCGAGACGTGACACCGCCAGATGTGACCTGCGTCTCGCCGTTCTTCCTGAACCGGACGTCAAGTTCCGCGCGTTACAGTCTGAAGATCCTGTGAGTTCAGCCGGGTTCGCAGGAGTTCGCAGGAGTTCGACGCATTGGGGGGCCTCTCATGGCACTGTTCGGAAACGCGCACACGATCGATCCGATGACCGCACAGCAGGACTACGCCCGCCTGCTCGGCCACGGCGAGCAGGTCCAGGCAGCGTTCCTGCTGATCCGCGACACCATGCTCTTCACCGACCGCCGCCTCGTCCTCGTCGACAAGCAGGGGATAACCGGCAAGAAGGTCGAGTACCACTCCGTTCCGTACCGCAGCATCACCCACTTCTCGGTGGAGACCGCCGGGCACTTCGACCTCGACGCCGAGCTCAAGATCTGGATCTCCGGCACCCCCGAGCCGATCGCGAAGACCTTCACCAAGGGTGTCGACATCTATGAGGTGCAGGCGATCCTCACGCAGTACGTGGCGCGCTAGGCGTGGCGTAGTCGAGCCTCGCCGCCAAGGGCGACGGACGGCGTGCCCCCGGCCGGATTCAGGCCTGGGGCACGCGGTCCAGGAATCCGTGCACCGTGCGGATACGGCCGTCCTGCGCGAGCGCGATGACGTCGAAACCGGCGACCGGCGCGGAGCCGTCCGCCACCGACACCAGCTCCCACCCGAAGCGCGCGATGTCGTGGTGGCCGTCGACCGCGCCGGTCCGCCGGAACTCGAAGCCCGGGAACTGCTCGTGGGCCCCGCCGATCACGGCGGCGATGGACGCGTGCCCGGAGACATCGGCCAGCGGGTCCGTGTAGCTGCCGTCCTCGCTCCAGGCCGCGGCCACGGCCTTGGTCACCTCATCGGCACCCTCCGCGTTCCAGGCCTCGAAGTAGCGGGCGACAGCGGTCTCGTACGGGGACGTGGCGTGTGCGGTCATGGCGTTCTGCCTCCTGCGGCTCGGTCGTTCGACTGGTCATGCGGTTGGTCATGCGGTTGCTCGTTCAGTTGGTCACCCGGGGGCGTCATTCGGGTCGTCACCCGTCATCCGGGTGCTCCGTGCGATGACTTGAGCTTGCCCGGCAGCCCTGCGCGGGTCGATTACGTCCGAGGTAATGCGGGGCCGGAAGCGTCACCCCGTCTCTTCTCACGCGGGTGCGACTGTGCTTGCCTTGGGGGCTATTTCGGTCGCCTGAAGGGGAGTTGGCGTATGCGCAAGGCGTGGATCGGTGGGGTGTCGGCCGCCGTGCTGCTCCTCGGGGCGTGCGGCGACCCCGGGTCAGGGGGCGCGTCGGACGAGGTCCCGCAGACCCCCGACGTCACGCGGGCCGCCGGGCCGTCGAAGGAACCGGCCCGTCCGTCGAAGGAACCGGCCGAGCCCTCCGCCCCGCCGCCCTCCTCGACCACCCGCCAGCGGGCGGCCGAGAAGCCCCGCGACCGCACCGGCAAGTCCCCCAAGGTCCTCTACCTCGGCGACTCCCTCGCCATGGAGAACCAGAACGTCCTCGGCGATCTCCTGCGCTCGGAGCTCGGCGCCCGCTACCGCAGCGCCCCCTACTCCGGTACCACCCTCTGCGACTACCTCGACGGCACCGGCAAGGACTCCCTCGTCCCCGACAAGCACAAGGCCGCCGCGCTGGTGCGGGCCGAGCGGCCCGACTATGTGGTGCTCCAGTTCTGGGGCAACGCGTGGGGCTACACGCCGTGCATGGACGGCATCACGTACGACAAGGCGCGGCAGAAGTACTTCGACCGGTACGCCGCCGACGCCAAGGCGCTGGCCTCGCAGATCCATGACGCCGCCCCAGGCGGCGACAAGCCGCGCATCGTGTGGGTGCTCCAGGGGCCCGACCCGATCACGCCCGACCGCGTGCGCCGCGTCGACGCCGTCTACCAGGCGCAGGCGCGGGCCTCCGGCGGGATCGTCGCCGACGCGGGCCGCGCGGTCAGCCCGGCGTCGGACCGGCACAAGTGGGTGGAGAAGCTGCCGTGCACGACGTACGAGACGGAGAACCCGGCGTACTGCACCGAGCCGGGCCGCAGCCGCACCGCCCTGCACCGAAGCGACGACTACCTGCACTTCTGCCTTGCGCCCACCACACCCAAGTCCCGCCCCTGCCCCACCCGTTCACCCGGCATCCGGCGCATCGCCGCCGAGATCACGCGCGCCGTGGCCAGGGCCTCCTAGCGCCGGGGTTCGAAGCCCTTCCCGTCCACCACCGCCGACACGCGTGTCCGGCCGTCGTCGCCCCGGCACAGGACCAGGGCCGTCGCCGAGTCCGGGTCGGCCAGCAGGTCGCGGGTTCCGGAGCAGGGGGTGCGGGCGACGGTCGTGGAACCCTTGGTCCTCAGGTCGATGCGGACGTCGGGCTTCGCCGGTGGCTCGGTCCGCTCCTGCCGGAACTCCAGGGCGGTGAGCAGCCCTGAGGCGCCGAGGGCCAGCACGGCATTGCGGTTCGTCTCCGGCTTCCAGGGGCCGCCCGAGCCGTCGAGCGCCGCCACGCGGTCGCCGCGTTCGGGAACCTCCGAGTGGGCCTTGTCCCTCTCCAGCGGGCCCCAGCCGACGCGGACGGCATCGCCGACGGCCGTCGCGAACACGCCGTTGCGCAGCTCGACGGCCGGATGGAGCGGGGCCCGCGCGGCGGGCACGCGCTCCCACTCCCTGCGGGAGACGGAGTCCGACGGGACGAACCGGCGCGTGGCGTAGGTGCGCTTGAGGGACTTCCCCTTGCCGCACCGCCAGGTTCCCGCCACGTCGGCGCCGTTCCCCCGTGCCCGTATCCACTCCACCTGACCCTCTTCGCAGCCGTCCGGCCACGTGACCTCGACGTCCGACAGCTCGAAGAGGAGGGGCAAGTCCGGTGCTCGGTAGTCGGGTTCGTCCGGGGGATAGGCCGGATCCGGCTCGGAACGCGGCAGCGTGACCAGGACGTTCCGCCATCCGCAGCGCTCCACCAGGAGCGATCCGGGGTCGTCCGGCGATGCGTAGTCGACGAGGTAGGCGCAGCCCGCCCCCATGCCCCTGCTCTGGGCGAGCAGCTCCGCGCCGTCCCGCCGGACGGCGACAACTCCCCCGCCTGAACTGGCCAGATGGACCAGACTCGCGTCCGCCAGGGTCACCATCCTCGGCGGCGCGGCGGGCTGCCGGTAGGACGTGATGAAGCTCCAGCCCTTCGGTCCCGGCATCGGCAGGACCGTCGCGCCCCACTCGCGCCCCGTGTACGAGTCGAGGCTGACCAGCATCGACCCGATCAGGACGAGCACCGAGCAGCCCTCGCTCACCGCCACCTGCATCAGTTCGACCCGCTCGGAGGTACGGACGGTGAAGCTCCAGCGCCGGCTGCCGTCACGCGCGTCACGTCCGGTGACCCGTGCGGCGCGGTCGTCCTCCTCAAGGGCCACCAGCGTGCCGCGCTCGCGCCCCTCGTACGCGCATGTGCTGAGCGCGGCGGGCCCGTCGAAGGTGCGCTGCCAGGCGATCCGGCCCGGCCGTGCGGGTGCCCCCGGCCGGTAGCCGGACGACCTCACCTCATGGGACCCCTTGTGCAGGCGGGACGCGGCGACCGGCTCCGACTCCGCGTAATCGCCCCACCAGGGCCCCAGCGCCTCGACCCGCGCGTCCCGGATCCGCTCGGCGCCCTCGACGGACGCCACGGAGAGCAGTCCCCCCGCCAGGACCCCGGCCAGCACGCACGCCGTGCCGCCGCGCAGCCTGCGCCGCAGTGCGTCGCCGTCCGCCGCCTCCGCGTACGCGTCCACGTCCAGCCACGGCCGGTCCCGCCACGCCAGGAACACCGCGGCCACGGCGACCACGGCCGCCGCGAGCGCGGTCGCGAGGGGTGCGGCCTGGGGCCACGCCGTGAGCACGGCGTGCAGTTCGCGGTCCGTCGCACCCCACCACCACTGATTGGCGGCCTCGATCGCCTTGTCCTCGCTGCGGCCCGCGGCGATCTCGTCCGCACGGCTCCAGGTGACGAAGAGCAGGGCTCCCGCGACGGCCGCGGAGCCCGCGGCGCTCGCGGCGAGGGCCGTCCCTCGTCGCCGCCCCACGCCGGGCACGAGCTGCGCGGCGACCAGCAGGGCCGCGGCGAGCAGCGGCAGCGCGCGCAGCCACCACTCCGCCGTGCCGAACTCATCTCCCGTACGGCCCGACCACCACGGGTACGCGGCGGCGACGGCGAGCGTCACGGCCACCCCGAGGAGAAACGGCCGCCACAGCTTTGCCGCGCTCATCTCCCCACCCCCCAGGGGAGGTTAAGCGCGAACCGGCCATTCCGGGCCCGGGAGTTACCTCAGGGTCCCGTTGGCGGCGGCCTCGACGAAGGTGGCGAAGGCGCGGGGGGTGGTGGTGAAGGCGGGGCCTTCGGGGTTCTTGCTGTCACGGACGGCGATGGTCCCTTGGCAGGGGGCGAATTCGATGCATTCGCCGCCACCGGAGCCGCTGTACGTCGACTTACGCCACGTTGTGCCGTCGAGGGGGGCGCATTCGATGCAGTCGCCGCCACTGCTGCCGCTGTAGGACGACTTACGCCACTGCGCGCCTGTCAGGTTCTGGCCGGTCCCCATAGCGTTCCTCCATCACACGAGCGATCAGCGTGGCTGAGTCCTCCCGTGAGAGGGCCGCGCCTTGCAAGCGAGCGTAACCGAGCGAACGCTCCCTGATCACTTGTGGGTTGGCAGTCATATGGCCCGAGTCATAGCTCTCCGAGTAGAACAAGTCAGGGTCATCGACGAAACGCAGCAGGTTGAACGAGCCCATCACAGCAGCGTGTTGGCCCACCGAGAACGGCAGCACCTGAAGGTGCAGCCAGGAAGTGTCGCGGAAGTCCAACAAGTGGCTCAGTTGGTCTCGCATGATGCTGCGCCCACCGATCTCCCGATGCAGCACCGCTTCGTCGAGCACGACGAACAAGGCCGGTGGATTGCCCCGGCCAAGGATCCGCTGCCGCTCCATGCGCGCCGCGACCAGCTCGTCCAGACGGTCCGTATGCTCCACGCCGAGCACCGCCCGCGCGTACCCCTCCGTCTGCAAAAGCCCGTAGACCAGCTGGCATTGATACGTGGAGATGTACGTAGCCCGAGCCTCAAGCTCCGCGTACTGCTGGAACCACGTAGGCAACTGGCTCCGCAACACCAGCCCCACCAACCGCGAAAACACCCCATCAGTCCCGAGCGCCGCATCCACCCGCTCGGAGAAGTCCCGCGTCGGCACCTTCTTCGCCGTCTCGATCTGGCCGATCAGTGACGCCGTACAGAAGATGCAGCTCCCCAACTGCGCCTGTTTCAGCCCCGCCGCCTCCCGCAGGCGCCGCAGCTCCGAGCCGTAGTAGTCCAGTGGTGATGCGCTGGGGTCGAGGTCACGGATGTTGTTCGGCACGCGAGGGCCACCCCCATTGCCAACGCCGCACGGCGTACGAGCACTTCGTAGCCCAGCGTAACCAGCCAACTCCACACCGGTGACCGGAATGACCCAACTCAGCCGTCAGGCTGAGGCGTCGGGCTGAGGCGTCGGGCTGAGGCGTCGGGCTGAGGCGTCGGGCTGAGGCGTCGGGCCGAAGCCTCAGGCCGCGAGGCCAGCCACCGCGTCGCCGACGTACTTCGCCCCCAGGATCGCGAGCACCGCCATCATGATGGCGGCGTTGTGCGCCGCCATCCACGCCTTCCACTCGCCCAGCACCTTCGCGGACCTGGACCCTCCGAAGACGTACACGGCCAGGGGAAGCAGCGTGCAGAGCGAGGCGATCACGACCATCAGGACGGCCGCGACCACCTTGCCGCCCGTGCCCGCCGTACTGGACGCGATCGAGACCGCGCCGCCGACCGCGAGGACGAGGTTCTTGGGGTTGGCGACCGCGAGCGCCGCCGCAAGGCCCGCCGCCTTGCCCGGCGTGAAGCGGTCGATCGCCGCCATCCAGCCCGGCGGCTTGGCCTCCTGGCCTTCCCGAGGGCGGTCCTTCCACTGCTTCAGGCCCATCAGGAGGAACACGACGCCGAGGGCGAGCTTCAGCCACAGGGTCCAGGTGGCCGGGCCGTCGTCGTCGCCCGACGCGTCCGCGCCCGAGCCCGCCAGGACGATCACTGTCACCAGGGCGGCGAGCGAGAGGACCCAGCCCGCGGTGAACGCGATGCCGTTGGCGCGGCCCTTGGGTGTCGCCAGCATCAGGATGACCGCGATCAGCGGGAGCGGGCTGATCGCGATGCCGACCGCGGAGGCCAGCATCTGGCCGATGGCGTCACCCATGCGTGCCCGCCTTCGGGTCCGCCACCGTCAGCTGCGGCAGACGCCAACTGCCGTCCAGGACCGAGGAGTCGGGGCCGTAGATGCGGACGGCGATCGTGAAGGGGCCGTCCGGGGCCGGCAGCCAGTTCGCCGCCTGCTTGGGGTCGGTGGGGGCGTCCCGCTGGACGTGGAGGGTCAGGCCTCCGTCGTCGTCGTGGACGACGCCTTGCGTCCGGTCGCCGATCGAGTAGCGGTCGATGGGATTGGCGACCAGGAGCCGCTCCGGAAGCCGGTACATCGTCGCCGACCAGAAGAAGCGGGCCGGAGGCAGCGATCCGGCGGCGAAGTGGACCGTGTACGCGTGCTTCGAGGCGTCCGGCGGGCGATTGCCCCGGTCGTCCTCCGCCCAGCCCGCGTACCAGGCCTCCGCCGACGGGAGTCCGTACAGGCCCTTGGCGACGCCCACCGCGCGGGTCAGGAAGTCGGTGCCGTGTTCCGCCCGTGTGCCGAACCAGCCCGTGGAGTCGACGGCGTCCTTCTTCGCCTCCTCCAGGCGGGTGCCGGCGTCCGCGATGCCCTGCTCGACCGCCTGCCTGGTCTCCGGCCCAAGGGCGGAGGGTTCGAACTCGCCCGTGCCGCGCACGCCGAGGGCGGCCAGGCGGGTGCGCAGTGCGCGGTCCTCCTCCAGGGGCGGGAAGAACTGGAGCAGGAAGTCCAGGAGCGTGAAGAACTCGACGCTCTCCAGGTCCTCTTCGCGCCAGGTCGGCCAGACGGGCTCCTCCGCCGGGTGCGGCGCCGGTGCGTCCAGGTACTCCGAGAGGCGCCGCAGGCGGTAGCCCTCCTGGATGGCGCGCAGGGCTTCCACGTCGTCGGCCCCGGCCAGACTCGTGCGGCCCAGGCAGCCCACCAGGAAGGTGTCGGCCCGCAGGACGTCCGCGATGCCCGGCGGGATCTCGCCCCGCCAACCCGGGCCCGTGATCAGGTAGTCGGCCGCTTCCTGGCCCGTGGTGCGGGCGCCGACGAAACCGACGTACGACGTGTCGAGGTCGTGGAAGGGGAGGACGTAGTAGCGGTCGACCGCGGGGACGGACACCACCCATGGCTCCGCGCGCAGGTCGAGCCAGGCCCAGGAGTAGGGCGTGTCGTTGTTCGGGGTCACCACGTCCGTGTTGGCGGGGGTGAACGGCTCCGAGTAGTGACGGAAGGTGCCGAACCCTCCCACGTAGCGCGGGTCTTGGGGGTCGATCGCCTGCGGATACATCGTCCGGTAGTTCTCCAGCAGCGCGAAGCCCCAGATCCAGGCGTCGGCCGCCGTCTCGCGTGCCTCGTCGGGGGTCGGGTGGTCCTGGTGCGTGACTGGTTCCGTCATGGTGTACAAATTCGCACCTTTTGCCCTCTTTTGCATTCCCGGACCGCGTGCTGTGACGGGCCCCGGTGGGTCACCCGAACGGCCCCCGCCCGCTCGCCCACCGCCGTGGCCCGTCACAGGCTCGGAGTTCCTTGACAGAAAGAGGGGTGGCCCCAACATGGCCAGCAACACGAGCAGCCCGCGAGGCGAGAGCCCCTGGGCTTCCGGCGGAACGATGTTCGCGGGTGTCCTGATGCTGGTCTACGGCATCCTCGGCATCCTCGAAGGCATCGCGGGCATCGCGAAGGACGACGTCTACGCACGCATCGGCGACTACGTCTACAAGTTCAACCTCACCACGTGGGGCTGGATCCACCTGATCCTGGGCATCCTGCTCGTCGTCGTCGGCTACGGCATCCTCAAGGGCGCGGCCTGGGGCAAGGCGTGCGGTGTCGCCCTCGCCTCGATCGCCATCGTCGTGCACTTCCTGTGGCTGCCCTACCAGCCCGTCTGGGCGCTGATCTCGATCGCGATCGGCATCTTCGTCGTCTGGGCGCTGTGCACGGACCACTCGGACCGGCACGCGGGCCACGGCAGCCATCGCGGCCCGTCGGGCGACGAGGGCGGCTGGGGTGCCAGGAGCACGTCCTCCGGACCCGGCCCGTTCGCCGAAGGCTCCGGCGGCGGCAACCCGCCCTCCGCGCCCGGCCCCGGGCCCATCGGCAGCCCTGACCGCACACCGCCCGCCGGAACCTGACCGGACGCGGGGCAGGGGCGGCCGTGCGCACCAAGCCCGGCCGCCCCTGGCCGTCCGTCAGGCGTCCCTGGCCGTCCATCGGGCGCCCGCGGCCCGCCGATGTCAGCTCCGGGATGGTGACCGGGCTCTTCTCGATCCCGGAGGGCATGGCGTACGCGGCGATCGCCGGGTTCAATCCGGTCGCCGGGCTCTACGCGGGTGTCGTACCGGCGATCGTGGGCTCGTTCACCGCCCGCACCGTCCTCATGGTCACCACCCTGACCAGCGCCATCGCCCTGACCTCGCAGAGCGTGCTCTCCGATGCCGGGCTCGACCCGAAGGACGCGGGGAACGTCGCGACGCTGACCTTGATGGTCGGCGTCGTCATGCTCCTGATGGGGCTGCTGCGGCTCGGCGTGGTGCTCAGCTTCGTGTCGAACGCCGTGATGACCGGCTTCTCCACCGGTATCGCGCTGCAGATCATCACCGGCGTACTGAAGGACGCGACCGGCTACAAGCCCGAGGGCCACAACAAGCTTGTGCAGGTGGAGGATTGGCTCGTCCACGCCGGTGACTGGGAGGGGGCCGCGACCCTCGTCGCCGTCGTCACGGTCGTCGTCTGGGCGCTCGCGCGTGCGGTGAAGCGGCTTGAGCCCGTCGCCCTGCTCATCGCCATGGTGGTGGTCGCGGTGGGCGTCGCCGTGTTCGCCACCGATGTGGAGCTCGTGCGGGACATCGCCCACATCCCGGGTGCCCTTCCCGGTTTCTCCGCCCCGGACTTCTCCGCCGTGCCCGACCTGATCGGCGGCGCCTTCTCCGTGGCGCTCGTCGCGCTCGCCCAGGCCGCGGGGATCGCCCCGTCCATGCCGAACCCGGACGGCAGCCGCTCCGACGTCAACGGCGACTTCCGCGCCCAGGGGTACGCCAACGCCCTCGGCGGTCTCTTCCAGGCGCTGCCCAGCGGCGGTTCGCTCTCGCGCACGGGGGTGGCGGTGAGCGCGGGGGCGCGGACGCGGTGGGCCGGGGTGATCTCCGGGGTCTTCCTCGCCCTGGTGGTCCTGGTGTGCGGGTCGCTGGCCGAGCGGATCCCGATGCCGGTGATCGGCGGGCTCATCCTCGTGGTGGGCGGCGAGCTGATCTGGGGCAAGCGGCACGACATCCTGCTCGTGCTGCGTACGTCGTGGATGTCGGCGGGAGCCATGATCCTGACGTTCCTCGCCACCACCCAACTCCCGCTCCAGCAGGCCATCGTGATCGGAGCGGTGCTCTCGCTGCTGCTGTACTGCGCGCAGGCGGCGCGGCAAGGGAAGCTCGTCCGACTTGAGCGGGGTGCCGGAGGGCTGTGGGCCATCGGGGGGCCGCCGCCGGACCGGCTCACTCCGGGGGAGATCACCGTCCTCGATTACGCGGGGTCTTCGTTCTTTGCCGAACTGCCTCGCATCGAGGGGGAGTTGCCCGAAGTCGAAGGCGCTCGCGGCAGCGTCCTCATGCTCGTCGTGCGCGCCCTGCCCGACGTGCCCTCCTCGGCCGTGCTCAAGCTCCTCGACCGGTACGCCGCCGGACTCGCCGCGCAGGGCGGGCGGCTCGTCCTGGTCGGCGTGCAGCCTCCGCTGGCGCGGCTCCTGGAGAAGTCGGGCCTGGCCGCGCGGCTCGGGGACGGCGGCATCGTCCCCGCCGAGCCGGAACTGTTCGCGCCGCTGGACAAGGCGATCGCCGCGGCCCGCACCGCCCCCGGCGGCCCCGCTGCCCCCGCCACCCCCACATCACCGCACCGGGAGACCCCGTGACCGTGCCCCCGCAGGCCCGCGCCCTGCTCCCGCTCGTCCTGCCCGCGCTGCTCATCGGCGTCGGGTCGAGCCTCGTCCTGCTGCTGCTCAGCTTCGTCGCCGAGCGGCTCCAGGACCTGCTGTGGGACACGCTGCCGGACGCCGTCGGGGTCTCCGGGACCTCGGCGGGCTGGATCATCGCCATGCTCACCGCGGCGGGTCTCGTCGTCGGGCTGCTGGTGTGGAAGATGCCGGGGCACGCCGGGCCCGACCCCGCGACGCTCGGGCTCGTCGATCCGCCGCTGCCCGTGCGGATCCTGCCGGGCATCGCGCTCGCCGTCATCGTGGGGCTCGCGGGCGGCGTCAGCCTCGGCCCGGAGAACCCGATCACCGCGATCAACATCGCCCTCGCCTACGCGCTCGGCATGAAGGCGATGCCCCGCACACCCGCCGCCGACTGGGTCGCGCTCGCCGCGGCGGGGACCATCGGAGCGCTCTTCGGGACGCCCGTCGCGGCGGCCCTGATCCTCTCCGAGACCGTGGCGGGACCGCCCGACCCGCGCCCGCTGTGGGACCGGCTGTTCGCGCCGCTGGTCTCGGCCGGCGCGGGGTCGCTGACCACCGTGCTCATCGCGCACCCCACCTTCGAGATCGACGTCCCCTCGTACGACGGGCCGCACTGGGGCGACGTGCTCTCGGCGATGGTCATCAGCTCGGCGGCGGCGGTCGTCGGCCTCTGCGCCGTGTACGTCTTCCCGTATCTCCACCGCGCCTTCCGCCAGCTCGGACACCCCGTGCTGATGCTCACCATGGGCGGTCTCGTGCTCGGCGCCCTGGGCGCGCTCGGCGGCCACCTCACGCTCTTCAAGGGCCTGGACGAGATGAAGGAGCTGACCGACCACGCCTCCGACCACGACGCGGGCAACCTGCTGCTGCTCGCCGTGGTCAAGCTGCTCGCGCTCTGCGTGGCCGCCTCCTGCGGCTTCCGGGGCGGACGCATCTTCCCCGCCGTCTTCGTGGGCGTGGCCCTCGGCATGTTCGCGCACGCGCTCGTGGACGCGGTGCCGCCCGCCCTGGCGATCAGCTGCGCCATCCTCGGTGTCCTGCTCGCCACGACGCGGCAGGGCTGGCTGAGCCTGTTCACGGCCGCCGTCGTCGTGCCGGACCTCGACCTGCTGCCCTTGCTGTGCGTGGCGGCCCTGCCCGCCTGGCTGCTGGTGACCGGGCGTCCCGACATGCTGATCGAGGAGGAACCGCACAAGATGGACGGATCTGCCGCGTCCGGTTCCGCGGCCCCCGCCGACCCCCCTGGCCCCGCCGCTCCGTCGAATGGACCCGCCTCATGAGCGCCGCCCCCACCAGCGACCTGCCCTTTGACGACACCGCCGACTTCGCCGACGCGGACCGCGGGTTCATCGGCGCCCTCGTGCCCGCCGTCGTACGGACGGACGACGGCCGGGTCATCTGGGACAACGACGCCTACGGCTTCCTCAAGGGCGAGTGCCCCGACACCGCCCACCCGAGCCTGTGGCGCCAGGCCCAGCTCTGCGCGCGCCAGGGCCTGTACGAGGTCACCGAGGGCATCTACCAGGTCCGCGGCCTCGACCTGTCCAACATGACGCTCGTCGAGGGCGAGAGCGGCGTCATCGTCATCGACCCGCTGATCTCCGCCGAGTGCGCGGCGGCGGCGCTGGCCCTGTACCGCGAGCACCGCGGGGAGCGCCGCGTCACCGGCCTCATCTACACGCACTCGCACGGCGACCACTTCGGCGGCGCGCGCGGCGTCCTGCCGCGCGGCAGCGGCAAGGACATCCCGATCGTCGCGCCCGAGGGGTTCCTGGAGCACGCGGTCAGCGAGAACGTCTACGCGGGCCCGGCCATGTCGCGCCGCGCGATGTTCATGTACGGCGACAGCCTGCCGAAGGCCCCCGAAGGGCAGATCAGCGCGGGCCTGGGCATGACGACGTCGACCGGCACCCTGACCCTCATCCCGCCCACCGTCGACATCACGCGCACCGGCCAGGAAGAAGTCATCGACGGCGTACGCATCATCTTCCAGCTCACGCCGGGCACCGAGGCGCCGGCCGAGATGAACTTCTCCTTCCCCGACCGCCGCGCGCTGTGCCTCGCCGAGAACGCCACGCACAACATGCACAACATCCTGACCCTGCGCGGCGCGGTCGTGCGCGACGCCCGCATCTGGTCGCGCTACCTGGACGAGGCCATCGGCTTCTTCGGCGACACGTACGACGTCGCATTCGCCTCGCACCACTGGCCGACCTGGGGCCGCGAGCACGTCGTGAAGATGCTCTCCGAGCAGCGCGACCTGTACGCCTACCTGCACGACCAGACCCTGCGCATGCTCAACCAGGGCCTGACGGGCCCGGAGATCGCCGAGGAGTTCCGGCTGCCCCCGGCCCTGGAGAAGGCCTGGCACGCGCGCGGCTACTACGGCTCGGTCAGCCACAACGTCAAGGCGATCTACCAGCGCTACCTGGGCTGGTTCGACGGCAACGCGGCCCACCTGTGGGAGCACCCGCCGGTCGAACTCGCCCGGCGGTACGTCGAGTTGGCGGGCGGCGCGGACGAGGCACTGACCAAGGCACGCGCGTACGCGGCCGACGGCGACCTGCGCTTCGCCGCCACACTCCTCAACCACATCGTGTTCGCCGACCCCGGCGACGCGGCGGCGAAGGAGACCCTGGCCGGGGTCTACGACCGGCTCGGACACGGCGCCGAGAACGGCACCTGGCGCAACTTCTATCTGACCGCTGCGCTCGAACTCCGCCAGGGCACGGGCAGGGTCCAACTGGACATGTCCAACCCAGAGATGGCGATGGCGCTCACCACCGAGCAGCTGATCGACTCGATCGCGGTCAACGTCGACGGCCCCCGCGCCTGGGACGAGAGTTTCGTCATCGACCTCGTCCTCACCGACGAGCAGAGCCGCCGCCGCCTGAACCTGCACAACGGCGCGCTCACGCACCGCGAGTCCCAGGCCGCCTCCGGCGCGGGTCTCACGCTGACCCTCACCAAGCCGCAGCTCCTGGGCGTCCTGGCCGGGAAGGGCCTCGACGGGAAGGGCCTGGACGGGATCGCGGTGGAGGGCGACCCGGAGCTGCTCAAGCGGCTGTTCGCGGTGGTGACGAAGCCGGACCCTTCGTTCGCGATCGTCACGCCCTGAGGCGTCACCGGCGTTCGAGGCTCACTCACGCTCCAGTCCCGGTACGCCCAGCGCCGAGAGCCCGTCCAGGACGAGGTCGACGCCGACCGCGGCGAGCAGCAGGCCGAGCAGCCTGCCGAAGAGTTCGATCGTGGCGTGGTGGGTGCCGCGCAGGACGCGCGCGAGCAGGACCACGCACACCAGGTCCAGGGCGATCACGGTGACGTAGGCGCCGACGACCGTGGACCGCCAGGTCCAGGTGTCGCGGGCCGCCGCCTCGATCAGGACGGCGGTCATGGCGAGCGGGCTGACGATGTACGGCATCAGCAACTCGCGTACGCCGCTGACGAGATCGGGCGCGTCCTGGTCCGCGCGGTCCGAGCCGAGGTGGACGCCGAGGACGAGCCCCACGGCGTAGATGAAGAAGATGACGCCGCCCGCGAGCTGGAGCGCGGGCGTGGAGATGTGGAAGAGCTCAAGGAGCCACGGCGCGGTGAACCCCGCGATGAGGCCCACCACGACGGCGGCCCCGGACGAGACGAGGGCGATCATCCGCAGCTCGCGGACCGGATGGTTCTGCGCGAGGCCGCCGAAGGCGAGCAGCACCTTGGGCGGGCCGACGACGGAGAAGAAGGTGATGAAGGCGGCGGAGTACGTCAGGGCAGCGGTCACGCACGGCATCCTGTACCGCGCGGCGCCCCGAATGCGGCGGGCGCGCCTGGAACGCGGGCGCGGGCGCGCCTAGAAGGGGGCTGGGCCGCCGTTCGCCGCGACCGTGTCGCGCACCGCGCGGACGAAGGCCTCCAGGCGCGGGGTCCCCTCGGCGGCCGTGCGCCAGATCAGCGCGACATCGGCCGACGGGACGTCCGTCAGGGGTACGAAGGTGATGTCGGGCCGTGAGTAGTACTTCTCCACGGACGCGATGACCGGCGAAAGACCCTGCCCCGTGGCGACCAGCGTCATCAGCTCCTGGAACCCGGCGACGGACTGACCACGGCGGATGGGGAGGCCGCTGGGCGTGCGGGGCGGGACATGGAAGTCCCACCAGTAGGCGGGCGCTCCATTGACGACACCGAAGAAGGTCTCGCCCGCGAGTTCTTCGAGGGACACGCTGTCGCGCCCGGCCAGGCGGTGGCCGAGCGGCACGGCGAGCATGCGGGGTTCGTTGATGACGACGGGCCCGACGGTGAGGTCCGGCTCCTCGACGGGCAGGCAGGTGAACAGCGCGTCGGCGTCGCCGCTACGGAGAGCGCCGAGCGGGTCCCCGAACTGGGTCTCCCGCATCCGGACGTCACATCCCGGGCAGCGCTCGCGGAACGTCGCCAGGATCGCGGAGGTCAGCGTGCCCGCGCCCGACCCGAGGAAGGCCACGGTCAACTCGCCCTCGACGCCGCGGGCCACGTCCTGGGCGCGGGCGACAGCGGCTTCCATGCGGATGTGGAGAGGGGCGAGATCGTCGTACAACTGCCTTCCGAGCGGCGACATTTCGACACGTCGGCTGGTCCGCTCGAAGAGCGGGGCACCGATCTTGCGCTCCAGCTTCTTCACGGTCTGGCTGACGCGGGCCTGGGAGAGGAGGAGGCGTTCGGCGGTGCGGCCGAAGTGGAGTTCTTCGGCGAGAGTCAGGAAAGTCTCCAGCTCCTGGCGTTCCATTCCGCTGCCACCCCGTCCCTGACCTGCATCGATAAGTCTGAGCGCATCGATCGTTTCATGGATCGTCGTTGATCGGGGGGTGACGGGGGCGGATCTTGGAGGAGTCCGGTTCTTCTCTTCCCCGGGCATCGACATCCTCCTCAACTCCTCGGAGATTCCCATGCTTTCGCGTACTCGTACCCATACCCGTACCCGTACCTCTCTCGTCGCCGCCGCTGCCGCGCTCGCCCTGACCGCCGGTCTGGCCGTCACCGGGGCTCACGCCTCCGGCTCGGGGGCAGGGTCGCGGCCGTCCGGGCCCGCCTGGACGGCCGCCTGGGCCGCGTCGCCGCAGCGCGCCAGTACGGGCTTCAAGGCCAACTGGTCGGAGGACGGCTTCTCCGGTCAGACCCTGCGCCAGGTCGTACGCGTCACGGAGGGCGGCGACAGAGCCCGCATCCGCCTCTCCAACGCGTACGGCACCTCGCCGCTGCACATCGCCGGGGCGAGCATCGCGCGTACGAAGAAGGGGGCGGCGATCGAGGAAGGGTCGGTACGGCGGCTGACGTTCGGGGGGAGGCGGTCGGTGGAGATACCGGCGCACGGGCAGCTGTCGAGTGATGAGGCGGGGCTGGACCTGAAGCGGTTCGAGTCGGTGACCGTCACCTTGTATCTCTCCCGCACGACCGGCCCCGCCACCTTCCACGCGCAGTCGTTCGCGACGAGTTATCGGGCGGACGGGGAGCATGTCGGGGACACGGGGGCGGGGGCGTTCGACGAGTCGACGGAGTCCTGGTACTTCCTGTCGGGGGTGGATGTCGCCGGCAAGAAGGCGCGCCGCGGTGGGGGTGTTGTTCTGTTCGGTGACTCCACCACCGACGGGTTCGCCTCCTCGACCGACCTCAACCGGCGCTGGTCCGACGCCCTCGCCGAGCGGCTGGCCAAGGCGGGGACGCCTCGGCCCGTGCTGAATGCCGGTATCGGCGGGAATCTCGTGCTCAACGACTCGGCCTGGTACGGGGAGAGGGGTACGGCTCGCTTCGGGCGGGACGCGTTGGACCTGCCGGGGGTGGGGACGGTGGTCGTTCTTGAGGGGCTGAACGACATCGGGTTCAGCGAGAGCGATACGCCTACCTATAAGCCTGCGCCGAAGGTGAGTGCTGAGGAACTCATCGCGGGGCACCGGAAGTTGATCCGGGCTGCGAAGGCGAAGGGGGTCAGGGTCGTGGGGGCCACGTTGTTGCCGCTCGGGGGGTCTGATCACTATGGGGAGCGGGCGGCGAAGGTGAGCGATGAGTTCAATGAGTGGGTGCGGACTTCGGGGGAGTACGACGCGTACGTGGACTTTGACCGGGCTCTCGCGGATCCCGCGGACGGGGAGCGGATTGCTCCGCAGTTCGACAGTGGGGATCATCTGCACCCGAATGACGCGGGGTATCGGGCGATGGCAGAGGCTGTGGACCTCGAAGAGCTTTAGTCCCCAACCCCGCCCCTTCCCGGCTGTATCCATTGGCGGCTCCGCCGCGGGCCGCTCTGGCGCGGGGGCCTTGGTGGCCGTCATCACCGGCTTCGCCGAGTTCGTCCTCAAACGCCGGACGGGCTGGAACTATCCAGCCCGTCCGGCGTTTGAGGACATCTCTTGGGGGTCCAGGGGGCGGAGCCCCATGGTTTCGGGAAGGGGTGGGATTGGGGAAAGCCCCGCAGGGACCGCCTGAACCCGCACCCCTTCACCGTCGCGGCGAGGCAATCGCACGCGCCGCGACGACTTCCTGCCGCAACGGCTCCAGCACACTCTCCTGCGGCCCGGTGAACTCCGCAGGCACCTCCTCCAGGATCTCCGAGCCCCTCAACCCCTCCGACAGCTCCCGGAGTTGGCGGGCCACCTCCCCCACCTCCGTCAGCGTCGGCTCCTCCGACCCATGGCGGATCCGGACCGCCGCAGCGGTGGTCGCGTCCACGATCCGTTCGACCGCGATCACCAGCGGCCACCACGCCGCTGCCCTGGCCCCCATCGGGGGCGGCTCCGTCAGCGCTCGCTGGAATTCCGTCCGGATGACCGAGAGGTCCCGGTACAGGCCGCGCCGCATCCGCGCCCGCGCCGCCGCGTCCACCGCCGTGCCGAACGCGCTCTCCACGTACGACGCCGTGTCGGCCACCGTGTCCGCGAGGCGGTCGCCGATCCGCGTGTGCCAGCTCTCCGGCCACAGCAAGTACCCCGCCACCAGCGAGATCGCGCAGCCGATCAGGCTGTCGACCAGGCGTGGCACGACGAGTCCGAAGCCCTGGTGGTTCAGGACGTCCGACAGGAGCAGGATCACCGGGGTGATCGCGGCCGTCTGGTAGCCGTAGCCCCTCGGCGTGAACGCCGGGATCAGGGACGCCAGGACCAGTATCACCGGCACGTCCCACCAGCCCCGCGGGACCTGGGACAGGACCGCCGCCGCCACCACGAGCCCCGCCGCCGTGCCCAGCGCCCGCAGCACCGCCCGCGAGAAGACCGAGCCGAAGTCCGGCTTCAGCACGAACGTGACGGTGAGCGCCACCCAGTACGAGCGCGGCACCTCGATCAGTGACACCAGCGACTGCGCGATGCCGATGCACAGGGCGAGACGCAGGCCGTAGCGCCATGACGCGCTCGACAGGATCACGTTGCGCGCCGCTCTGCGGGCCCGCACGCGCAGGGCCGCCGGGCTGCCCAGGCGGTCGTCGCTGTCGTCCTTGATGGTCACGATGCCGTGCGGATCGGCGTCGTTGAGGAGTTCCGCCACGTGCCGCAGGGCGTGGTCGACCGCGTCGGCCGAGGGGTCCGGCGGTGCGGGGAGCTCGGGGGCCGGGATGTCCGCGTCCCGGGGCGATGCCACCGCGTCCGCCAGGCGCCGCACCTCCGCGGGGAACTCCGGCGGCATCGGAACCCCGCACTGGTGCGCGGCGGGCGCGGCCTCGACGACCGGCGTGATCGCGTTCAACTGGGCGATCAGGCGCACCAGATCGGGGTTGCGGCCGTGCGAGCGGGTGCGGCGCGCGAGGACCAGGTCGTACGACGTGTTGAGGGAGGCCGTCACCTCGGCGCGCGCCTCCTCGTACCGTTCCGTGCCCGCCGCCTCCAGGAGCGCCGCCACGCTGCGGTAGGTCCCGGCGACGGCGGCCCGCTCCGGGATGCCGGACCGGAAGGGCCATGCGAGGAGGGCGAGGGCCAGGACCAGGAGGCCGCCACCGGTCATCAGGACGGGGGCGAGCCACCACTGACCCGGCATCGGAAGCCCCGCCCCCACCACGGAGTTGAGCAGCAGGAGCAGACCCGACACGGACGCCACGGCGCCGATCGTGGACATCATCCCGGAGACCAGCGCGACGAGGGTGACGACGCCGACCGCCACCCAGCCGTGCCCGAAGACGAGCGAGCCGATGGTGACGCCGAGCGCCCCGAAGAGCTGCGGGACCGCGATGTTGAAGATCCGCATGCGGTACGCGTCGGCGGTGTCGCCGATGACCCCGGAGAGTGCGCCCATGGAGGCGAGCGCGCCGTACTCGGGCCGTCCCGCCGCGAGCCCGATCAGGAGAGGCAGTGACATGGCGACGGACGCGCGTGCCACGGCCGCCCACGGGATCGGCGCCGCCTGCGGTTCGAGCGTCCTGACCAGCCAGGGAGGTGGGGCGAGGGCGCTCAGAGGGCCCGGTGGTGCGGGTGAATCGCGGCGGGGCATGCGGCCATTATCGCCGCCCTTGCTGCCGCTCTGCCCCGCCTGACCTGCGTTTTACCGGTCCGCCCGGCCTGCGTGCTAGCCGTTCGGCCCGGCCTGTGTGCTAGCCGTTCGGCCTGTGCAGCGTCAGGTCCACCACCAGGGCCCGGTGGTCCGTGTCGCCGATCTCCAGGAAGCGGGCGTCCTTGGCCGAGAAGTCCGGGGTGGCGAGGACGTGGTCGATCTGGGTGCCGAGCGGCGACATGAGGTCGGCGGGCCAGCTGGGGGTGCGGGCGGAGCCGGAGAGGGCCGCCGCGTCGCGTACGCCGCCGGTGTCCAGGATGTCGCGGAAGGCCGCGTGGTCCTGCGTGGCGTTGAAGTCGCCCGCGATGATGGTGGAGCGGTTCGCGCGCCTGCCCTGGGCTGCGTAGTCGCGGAGTTCGGCGAGTTCGGTGCGCCAGGTGCCGAGCTGCTTGGGCAGCGGCGGCATGGGGTGGGCGAGCTGGACGCGGACCTGGTGACCGTCCTGCAGCTCGGCCACGGCTCCCGGCATGCCCAGGGTGCCCGCGAGGCCGCTCGCCTTCTTCAGGGGCAGCTTGCTGACGATCACCGAGCCTTCGGCGCCGCCCGCCTCGCTCGCGGTGCGGTAGGGGTAGTCGGAGCGGGGCAGTTCGTCGCGCAGGGTGTCCGAGCAGGTGTAGTCGCACTCCGGGACGAACAGGAGGTCCGGCTTCTCCTTGCGGACCGCCTTGACCAGGCCCTGGGTTCCCCGGCCGAACTCCACGTTCGACGCCATGACGCGGACGTCGGCGACCGCCGGTCCCCGCGGGTCGTCCGCCTTGCCGTACGGCTCCAGGAACCAGGCGATGCCGCCGAGCGCGACGACTCCCCAGACGAGGCCGACGCGCCAGCGGGCGAGTGCCGCGAGCAGGAGACCTGCGACCGTCGGGGCGAGGAGGAGGGGCAGGAAGGCGAGGATCTGCGGTACGGGGGTGAAGCCGTCGGAGTCCGCGATCCGGAAGCCGAGGATGGTGCTGACGGCGGCCAGGAGGAGAGCGGCCAGCCAGGCGGAGGGGCGCTGACGGGGGCGCCTCCTCGCCTGCGGCTCGGGCCAGTCCCCCGTGGGGGCCGCCGCCGCTGCCGTCACGCTGTCCAAGGGGCGGCCTTTCCGTCCGGGGTCTGTGCCGAATCTTCCCCTAGAGACGGCGGGAGGTGGGCGGGGGTTGCATTCCCCGATCCCGCCCCTTCCCGAAACCGTGGGGCTCCACCCCCTGGCCCCCGTGCAAGGCGGTCTCACACGCCGGCCGGGCTGGACCTGCCGGATGGTCTCCGGCGCCGAAGCAGCCACGCGGCAAGTGCAACCGCGAGGCCCACCCCCAGAATCACCCACCCCGCCACGCTCAGGGAGTGCGTCAACGCGTCGTAGACCGCCTCCGCGGCCGGGCGCGAGACATCCTTCGGCAGGTCGTCCAGGGTCAGGCCCCGGCCCACCATGACCGCCACCGCAAGGACCGCCCCCGCGAGGCCCGCGCCGAGGGCCGTGCGGATGATCGCCCGGCGGCGGCGCACCGCGAGGAGGATGCCGGCCACGGCGAGGAGCACCGCCGCGACCGGGAGCCAGAGGCCCGCCATCTGGAGCATGTGGAATCCCTTCCCGAAGGGGCCGAGGTCCGAGGACTCCATGAGCGTCACCTCGGTGTGTGTGACCGGGATGCTGTCCGCGAACGGCACGCCGTCATCGGTCAGTTGTTTCTTGACCTGCTCGGTGATGGGCGCCAGGTCGATGGCGACCGCGCCGCCTTCCGAACGGTCGCTCAGCGCGTCCTGCACCGCGTCGTGCGCCGCGCGGTTCGCCGCGTTCCAGGCCGTCCTGAACGCCTTCGTCTCGGTGAAGGACCGCACAGCGTCCCGTACGAAGGACTCGACGGTGCCCTGCAGCGGGCCCACGTCGATCTCCTTCATCACCGAGTCGGTGACCGCACCGGCCACCGCGTCCCGCACGTCGGGGTCGGAGGCCAGCGGCGCCATCGTGGCCACGTACGCGTCGGCGTCCTCGATCTCGTACTTCGCCCAGGTGGAGAGTGCACCGAGCGGCACCAGGAGGACGGCGAGGACCAGCAGGACGGCGGACAGCGGGCGTCTGAACACGTCCCCCAGCAGAAGTCCCGGTCACGTGGGGCGCGACCGGGACGAGTGCATACGGGGCAAGGACGGGGCCGGAACCACCCCTTGCGGTTACTTGCTGTGCGGTTACCTGCTGTGCGATTGCTCGCTTGCAGCTACTTGCGGTTGTAGAGGCGCATCGTCACCGGGCCGAAGACCGCCACGAGCAGCACCGCCCAGCCCAGCGCCCAGACCAGCGACGAGCCCGGCGACGTACCCGCCATCAGATCGCGGACCGCGGAGGCGACATGGGTGATCGGGTTGTTGTTCACGAACGCCTGCAGCCAGCCCGGCATCGTCTCGGGCTTCACGAAGATGTCGCTCAGGAACGTCAGCGGGAAGAGCACCATCATGCTGACGCCCATCACCGACTTCTCGGTGCGCAGCAGGAGACCGAACATCGTCCACACCCACGAGAAGGCGAAGGAGAAGACGATGAGGAGGAGCACTCCGGCAAGGACGCCGAGGACGCCGCCGTCCGGACGGAAGCCGATGATCATGCCGACGGCCAGCATGACCAGGGACGCGATGGCGTAGCGCAGGGCGTCGCCCAGGAGGTAGCCGACCATCACCGACGGGCGCCAGATCGGCAGCGTGCGGAAGCGGTCGAAGACGCCCTTGTCGATGTCGATGTTCACCGAGACGCCCGTGTACATCGTGATCATGACGACGGACATCACGAGGATGCCGGGCAGCAGGTACTGGATGTACTCGCTCGGCGATCCGGCGAGCGCGCCCCCGAAGAGGTACGTGTACATCAGCACCATCATGATCGGGAAAGCCGTCACGTCGAAGAGCTGCTCCGGCACATGCTTGATCTTGAGCATGGCCCGCCAGCCGAACGTCAGGGACGCGGAGACCGCGCTGGGGCGCTGCGGCCGGTCACCGGCGATGAGCAGTTCGGCGAGGGACTCGGTCCTTACGGGCGCCAGGTCCTGGGCCTCGGATGTGGTGGTCGCGGTGCTCATGCCTTTGCCTCTTTCTCCGCCATGTCTTTCGCCGCCATGTCCGTCGCGTGATGAGCGGTGCCGGTGAGGGCCAGGAACACCTCGTCCAGGCTGGGCTGGCCGAGGGAGAAGTTGTCGACGGTGATCCCGGAGCGGGCCAGTTCGGCCAGGGCGCGCGATGCCTTCTCGGCGGCGTCCGTGCCGTTGCGCTCGCCGTTGCCGACGCGGGCGGTGAGGGCGACCGGGTCGGGTTCCAGCTGGACCTCCGCGTCGAGCGCGATGCGCAGCGCCTTCGCGGCGTCCTCACGCTGCTCCGCGTCCCGCAGCCGTACGTGCACCGAGCCGGCGCCGACCGACGCCTTCAACTCGCCCTTGGTGCCCTCCGCGATGACCTTGCCGTCGTCGATGACGGCGATGCGGGACGCGAGGTGGTCGGCCTCGTCCAGATACTGCGTGGTCAGCAGGACCGTCGTGCCGTGCGCGACGACCGCGCGGACGATGTCCCAGACCTGGTTGCGGCTTCGCGGGTCGAGGCCCGTCGTCGGCTCGTCCAGGAAGAGCAGGTCGGGGGTGTTGAGGATGGACGCCGCGATGTCGATGCGGCGGCGCATTCCGCCGGAGTAGTTCTTCACCTGGCGGGTGGCCGCGTCGCTCAGGCCGAAGGCCTCAAGGAGCTGCCCGGCCCTGCTGTAGGCCGCCTTCTTGCCGTGTCCGGTGAGGCGGGCCAGGAGCACCAGGTTCTCGGTGCCGGTCAGGTCCTCGTCGACCGAGGCGTACTGACCGGTGAGGCTGACCCTGCTGCGTACGGCGTCGGCCTCCCGCACGACGTCGTGGCCGAAGACGTGGGCATCGCCGCCGTCCGGGCGCAGCAGGGTGGCGAGCATCTTCACGGTGGTGGTCTTGCCTGCGCCGTTCGGGCCGAGCAGGCCGTAGACCGTGCCGGACGGGATGGTGAGGTCCACGCCGTCGACGGCGCGGTTGTCGCCGAAGGTCTTCACCAGGCCCGCGGTCTCGATGGCCACGCTGTTCATGTCGTACGCCCTCTCCACGTCTGTGGTCGTCCGTTACGAGGGCAGACCGCCCCCGCGGCTGAAACTCATCGTCCGGTGGAGCACTAGCCCGAACGGGTGTTTGCTGGAAGAGGGGAAAGAGGAGGTCGATCATGCGGACCACTCCGGCCCTGAGGACTACTCCGGCCGCCCTGGGAACTCTCGCCGCAGCGTTCCTGACCGCAGGTGCGCTGTCCCTCGGAGGTGCTTCACCAGCATCCGCCGCCGCACCACCCACGCACAACCACCACGCGATCTGGGGGACGATCGTCGCCCCCGTCGACCTGAAGATCCGGGACATGCCGTCCACCAGCGCCACGATCGTCGCGAAGCTGCCCGCGGAGAGCCAGGACCGCGTCGAGTGCGTGACGCAGGGTACGAGCGTCTGGGGCGACACGTCCTGGTACTGGCTGGGCGGAGTGCAGGGCTGGGCGAGCGCCGCGTACGTCGATGTCGGCGGTCAGCACGTGCCGAGCTGCGCGTCCGCAGACCCGTGCAAGGAGTACAAGCCGTGCTGGGACACGTGCCAGGGCGGCTACAACCGCTACCACTGAAGCCGCCGAGTTGCCGGTCGGCGCGGGCGGGTGTGCTCTTGATGTGGGGCGGGTGTGAAGCGCCCGCCCGGGGGCGAACGCGTCAGGAGGAACCGTCATGGCTCACGTGGCATCCACCTCAGCGGCACCCCGCGTGCTCGGCGGATCCCCCGCCTCGAGGATCGCGACGACAGCCGTGCTCCTCGCCGTCGTCTACGGCATCTGGGCGGCGGGCATCGCACGCGACGCGGGCGCCATCACCGCGGGCAACGTCCTGCTCGGCGTGGTCGCCGGTGTCATCGTCGGCGCCGCCTACATGGGGCTGCGCCGGGCCGCGCCCCGGCTCCCCCGCGAGCTGCGCGCCGCGGCCTGGGCGACCTTCGCCGGCGTCGCGTTCGGCTATCTCTACAGCCTGACCGACGCGACCATCCTGCGGTCCGTCTTCATGGCGCTCCCGGTGGCGGGTGGCGCGTTCGCGCTGACGTTCTACCGCTACTACACGAGCGAGTAGCCCCCTTCTCCCTTCCGCCTTCCGTACGGCAACCGCCCCTGAACGCCACTGTGCCCATCAGCGTCGAGCGCGCTGATGGGCACAGTGGGTGAAGAGGGGCCGGATCAGCCGACCTTCTCCAGTCTGTCCAGCTTGTCCAGCGCCTTCGCGAGACCGTTGGCCCACAGCTGGTCCACCTGGGCACGCTCGTTCGCGTCCGGCTGCGAGTTGGTGCACGAAGTGCCCGGTCCGCCGCCGGACATCAGCTCGCTGCACGGGCCTTCGTAGTGGTCAGGAAGGCCGAGGACGTGACCCGTCTCGTGCGCGGTCACACGCGTCGAGTCGTACTGCTGGTTCTGCGCGTAGTCCAGGAAGATGTACCCGCTGCCGTGGCCGTCCGTGCTGGCGTACGAGCCACGCGGGTCATTCCCCTCGCGGTACTCGAAGCTCGCACCGCCACTCCCCTCCTGGAGCTTCACATTGGACACCGCGCTGTTCCAGATGGAGGTACTGCTGGCTATCTGCTGGGCGAAGGTCGGGGCACCGGAGGCGTCGTACACCACCGTGACCTGCTTCGCGCCGGGGTTGGCCGCGCGCTTCTCGGCGACCGACTTCAGGACGGCCTCGAAGAACGCCTTGTTGGCCGCGGCTTCCTCGCCGGAGCCCGCGTAGTTGGCGTACGCGGAGTTGACGGACGGCGCGGTGGGGGTCGCGGCCGTCGCCGATGTCGTGCCGAGACCGGCGGCAGCGAGGCCGATGACGGCCGCGACCGACAGGTAACGCTTGTTCATGTGGGGGGCTCCCTACTCGTTCTGTGAAAGGTGAACGGTTCGGTACCGGGAGTGTCGGGGAGCCAGGGGCGTCCAGGGATGATGGCAAGTGGCGATAGCACCGAGCTATCGCCTGCCCTTCGCCAACCTTCCGGGCGGTTGCGTCCGTGCCCAACTCAGGCGGTTCCCGTGGGGTTTGTGAGTCTGGTGCGCCGACGCCCACCGCTCTACGCTCACAGCCATGGAGCTCGAGGTGAGGCACCTCCGCGCGCTGTGCGCCATCGCCGACACCGGCAGCCTGCACAAGGCCGCGCGCCAACTCGGCATGAGCCAGCCGTCGTTGACGACTCAGCTGCGCCGCATCGAGCAGGAGGTCGGCGGCCAGCTCTTCGCCCGCGAACGCACCGGCTGCCGCCCGACCCCGCTCGGCCGTCTCGCCCTCAGCCGCGCCCGCCCCCTCGTCAGCGAGATGCGCGCGCTGGTCAACGAGACCAAGGCGGCGGCAGCCCGGGTGTCCGAGAGCCCGCAGCTGCGCATCGGATCCACGGCAAGCCGTGCCATACCGGGCTGGCTGCGGCGGCTGCGGCTGCGCCTGCCCGGCACCGAGACCTCGCTCCAGATGGACGTCTCCGCCAACGCGCTGCTGCGCATGGTCGCGGGCGGCCAGCTCGACGTGGCCTTCGTGCACGAGGTGGAGGGGAGTCCGCTGCGGCTCCCGGAGGGGCTGCGGCGGCGCGTCCTGGTCGAGCGTGAGCCGCAGTTCGTCTTCCTCCCGGCCGACCACCCGGCCGCCGCGCAGCCCGTCGTCCACCTCACCGACCTCGCCGCCGACCGGTGGATGGTGGACCCGACGGTGGACGGCGAGTGGGACGGGCTGCTGCGGGTGCTCCGCGCGGCCGGACTCAACCCCCGTGTCCTGCACGGGGATTACCTCACCGCGTCGTCCCTCGTCGCCACCGGCGAGGTCGTCACCGTCTGCCAGCCGACCTCGCGCGCGAGACCCGACATGGCGGTCCGGCCGCTGCACGGCGACCCGCTCGGCGTGCGGCTGCTCGTGGCGGCCCGCACGGAGGGGGAGCTCGACGCGGTGTACGGGGATCTTGAGGCCGCGTACTGGGAGGCGGCGCGCCAGGCGCCCGCCTATGGGGAGTGGCTCGCGGGGCAGGCGACGGCGGCGTGACGCGGCGCTCGGGGCGCCTGGCGTGACCTAGGTCCCGGCAACTGGTGACCTTTGGCCACACCACCTCTGACCTGCACTTTTGCCTGCTTTACGGTACTGGGTCGGCGTATCCGGCCGGTTGTTACGTTCTCTACGGATGACGCACACACAGCGCCCGTAGCTTCATGTCTGTCGCCGCCGCAAAGAGGCACAAAGACGGACAGTTCGACCGACCGACCAGTCACAAGGGATCCGCTATGCGCGCCACCCGCCGTACCTTCCGCACCGCCGCCATCGCCACCGGAGCGATCGCCGCTCTCGCCGTCCCGACGACGGCGGCCTTCGCCGCCGACGCCCCGTCGAACCCGAACCCGCAGGGCCAGGTCGCCCCGGGCGACCAGACCGGTCAGGACCAGACGGGCCAGGACAAGTCCAAGGACCAGGATCAGGGGCAGGACCAAGGCCAGGACAAGCAGACGGACGACGAGACGCCGAAGCCGGGCAGCTGGGAGTCGAAGGGCACGACCGACCTCGGCAAGGGCTGGTCGGCGAAGGTCGACGTGAACGCGTCCGCACGCACCGCCAAGGCCGCGATCTCCCTCGACGGCGCCGCCAAGGGCTCGCTCACCGCGTACGAGAAGTCCGCGAGCACCACCATCGACGGCAACACCTTCACCCTGACCCCCGACGGCACGGTCACCGCCAAGCTCGTGGACAAGGACAAGGACAAGGACAAGCCCGTCCCCGGCGGCTGGGTCTCCAAGGGCGTCACCGACCTCGGTCACGGCTGGTCCGCGAAGGTCGACGTGAATGCGTCCGCGCGCAGCGCCAAGGCCGAGATCTACCTCAACAAGTCCGTCAAGGGCTCCCTGAAGGCCTACATCAACCCGTCGAGCACCAAGATCGACGGCTGCACCTTCACGCTCTCCGCCGACGGCACCATCAGCAAGAAGGCGGCCCCCAAGCCCAAGCCGCAGCCCGTCGACAAGCGGGTCTACGTCCGCACCGCCAAGCTGGCCGACGGCTCCACGGCCAAGATCTACAAGCTCGGCCAGCACCACTACCAGGCCGACATCTACGCCAAGGGCGTGAAGCTCGACACCCTCGACGCCAACGGCAAGGCCGCGACCGGCGAGAACAACGGTCTGCACGTCATCCTCCGCCCCGACGGCACTATCAAGTCCTGGGTCGAGGGCAAGACCGGCCCGAACCACAAGCCGCAGCCGAAGCCGCAGCCGCAGCACAAGACCGGCTCCGGCACCGGCACCGGTACGGGCTCCACTGTCGTCCCCAAGGGCGGTGTCAAGGCAGGCGCCGAGGACGTGCACCCGGCCGGCGAGAGCACCCCGCTGATAGCGGCGGGCGGCGGCATGGCGGCGCTGGGCGCGGCGGGCCTCGGCTTCGCGGTGTACCGCCGCAAGCAGAACAACTGAGCGCGCGGAAGCGGCGGTACGACGATGGGGCACCCCGGGCCTGCGGGGTGCCCCATCGTCGTACGCACCGAAAGGGTCGAAAGGGCCGGCCCTCAGACGCCGATGTCGCAGCCGTCCTTGCGCCAGACGGAGACGACCGACGGCCGGACGATCTTCCCGGCCCCGTCGGGCCATGCGCTCGCGGGCTTCTCCACGGACGCGCCGTCGACCTCGCCCGGGTGCTGCACGGAGACGAGCACCCGGCGGTCCTGGACCAGCGGGCCGCAGGTCTCCGCGCCCTTCGGCATGGTCAGGAACTGCTTGAGCTCACCGCGCCGGTCGCCCTTGGTCGCGACACCGAACAGCCCGTCGTGCGAGCCGAGTTGGTTGCCGTCCGTCGAGATCCACAGGTTGCCGTGCGGGTCGAAGGCGACGTTGTCCGGGCAGGAGATCGGGCTGACCTTGTCCTTCGGGAAGCCCGCGAAGTACGTGGCCGGGTCCTCGGGGTCGCCCGCGACGAGGAAGAGCGACCAGGCGAAGGTGGTCGACTCGGGCCGGTTGCGGCGCTCGGTCAGCTCCAGGATCTGCCCGTGCTTGTTGAGGTTGCGCGGGTTGGCCTCGTCGGCACCGGCCTTGCCCGCCTTGCCGCGGTCGGAGTTGTTCGTGAGCGCGACATAGACCTTGCCGGTGTACGGGGAGGGCTCGATGTCCTCGGGGCGGTCCATCTTGGTGGCGCCGACCTTGTCACCGGCCTGGCGCGTGAAGACGTACACCTCTTCGGCGGTCATGCCGTCGACGTGCGAGACGGCGTGGCCCTTGGGGCCCGCGGTGGCGAGCGGGATCCAGACGCCGCTGCCGTCGAACTCGCCGTCCGCGGGGAGCTTGCCGGTGCCGTCGATCTCGGCGGCCGGGGAGTCGCCGGTCAGCTTGGCGACGTACAGCGTGCCCTCGTCGAGCAGCGTGAGGTTGTGCTCGTGCGCGGCGCGGGACGTGCCCTTGGCGACGCGCTTGCTGCTGACGAACTTGTAGAAGTAGTCGAACTTCTCGTCGTCGCCCATGTAGACGACGGGTCGGCCGTCGTGCGTGAGGCGCGGCTGCGCGGCCTCGTGCTTGAAGCGGCCGAGCGCGGTGCGCTTGCGCGGGGTCGATTCGGGGTCGTACGGGTCGAGTTCGACGACCCAGCCGAAGCGGTTGGCCTCGTTGGGCTCCTTGGCGAGGTCGAAGCGGTCGTCGAACCGCTCCCACTTCCTCTCGGACGCGGCGCCGATGACGCCGTAGCGCTTGAGGCGAGCGGCGGCGGTGGGCTCGGTGACCTTCTCCGCGTTGGCGAAGTACTGGTTGAAGTTCTCCTCGCCGTGCAGTGTCGTGCCCCACGGGGTGGTGCCGCCCGCGCAGTTGTTGAGAGTGCCGAGGACCTTGGTGCCGCGCGGGTCGGCCTTCGTACGGACGTACTCGCTGCCCGCGGCGGGGCCCGTGAGCCGGAACTCGCTGGTGGCGGTGAGGCGGCGGTTGAGCTGGTGGCGGCTGACGGCGCTCAGCTTTCCGCTCCTGTGCTCCTCCTCGACGACCACGACGGAGAGGCCGTGGGCGGCCCAGGCGATCTCGACCTGCTCGCGGGTGGGGTTCGCGGCGTCGTATCCCTTGAACATCAGGATCTCGTCGGTGTACTCGTGGTTGGCCACGAGGACCTGACGCCCGCGCTCGCGGTGCAGCGGCAGGAGGCTCAGGAAGTCGTTGTTGTACCCGAACTGACCCGCCTGCGCCTTCGCGGTCTGCTTGTCCGCGTCGAAGGCGGGGGCGCCGCGGAGGATGGGCTCGCCCCAGCGGATGACGACGTTCTGGGCGTAACCGTCCGGGATCGTCACGGAGTCGGTGGTGTTGGGCGCGACGGGCGTGAAGCGGAGACCGCGCGCCCCCTTTTTGCTCTTGTGCGACGGGGGTTTCCGGGCCGCGGCGGCGGCTTCCGCCTCCGGGGCGGCGGGGCCCGCGATGACGGCGCTGCCCGCGGCGGTCGCCACGGTCACGACCGCGGCGGCGCGCATCATGGAGCGGCGGCTGAGCGCTCCGGCTATGACGTCGCCGACGTACTCGTTGTCACTGGTGTTGGGCACCTCGTGGAAGCAGGCATCACCACAACGGAACCGGCAGGTCATGGCGGAACGGCCGCCGCTCCCCTGATGCGAGGTGATGATCGGCAGCAGCTTGCGCACGGTTCCTCCGTTGTGTGGACGTGTGTGGCACGTGTCTCGGCGTGGCTTGATTCCGCCGGAACGCTAGGCGCGGAGGTCGGCAGGGCGACGGCCTGAGAGTGAACGGGAGGTGAACCGGGGGCGCACATAGGGCAGTTGGGGTGCGTGTGCGCGGTAAGGGTGATGGTGGAGGGGTGGTGGGGCGACCCTCACGAAGATCGCGTATCGCGGCGGCTAACCTTACGTGTCCGCCCTGGCCAGGGGTTATCGGGAATCAACTCACGCGAAGGGGTGCACCCATGGGCATTCTGAGTGTCCTGCGGAATGCGTTCGGACGGTCGTCACGCAAGGGGGAGCAGGCTCCGGAGCCTGAGGCAGTGACCCCGGAGGCTCCGGAGACCCCGGGTGCGCCGGAGTCCCTGGAGACCTCGGAGACCCCGGAGAAGCCGGAGACCCCGGAGGCTGCGACCTCTGCGACGGTTCCGGCGCCCTCGTCCGAGCGGGTGCCTCCGGCGGCCGAGCCGAAGCCGACGGTTCCGGCGCCGTCGTCCGAGCCTTCGCCTTCGGCGGTGGACGATCTCGTCGCCGCGGCGTTCGACCGGGACCGCGTGACGGTGCCGGCACCTTCGCCGGAGCCGGACCTGGCTCCTGAGCCTGCGGCTGCCGCCGAGGAGCCGGAGACTGAGCCCGCCGCCCCGGAGCCGGACGCCGAGCCCGTCGCCCCGGAGCCGGAAGCTGCGGCTGCCGCCGAGGAGCCCGAGGCTGAAACCGTCGCCCCGGAGCCCGAGGCTGCGGCTGCCGCCCAGGAGCCCGAGGCCGAGCCCGTCGCCCCGGAGCCGGAAGCTGCGGCTGCCGCCGAGGAGCCCGAGGCTGAAACCGCCGCCCCGGAGCCCGAGGCCGAGCCCGACCCGGTTGTCGCCGACGCCGCTGACCCGGAACCGTCAGTTGTGCCCACCCGTCCCGCCGAGCGGGACGATTGCCCACAACAGGAAGCCCCCGCAGAGCCTGAGCCTGCAGCCGAGGCCGTCACCTCCGCCGCCGAGGCGGAGGCAGAAGCAGAGCCGAAGCCGGACCAGGAAGCCCCCGCAGAGCCTGAACCGGCAGCCGAGCCGGTCGACGAGTCGTCCGCCGCACAGCCCTTGACGCCGGGTGCCGATGAAGCGGCGGAAGTACTCGTGACCTCGGCGGAGCCGGAGCCGCAGGGGGCCGATGACACCGCTGGGGCACCCGCGGCTTCGGGGGAAGAGGACTCCGCCGCAGCCCTGGCGCAGCCAGCCCTCGCCGCCGCGTACAAGGCAGCAGCAGCCGCCCTGCAGAAGAGGGACCTCACCGGAGTCCGCGCCCCGGTCTACCTCGTACTCGACCGCTCCGGATCCATGCGCTCGTACTACAAGGACGGCTCCGCCCAGAGCCTGGGCGAGCAGGTCCTCGCCCTGGCGGCGCACACCGACCCCGAGGCAACCGTCCACGTCGTCTTCTTCTCCACCGAGATCGATGGCACCGGCACCCTCACCCTCCCCGAGCACGAGGGCCGCATCGACGAGCTGCACGCGGCAGCGGGCCGCATGGGCCGCACCAGCTACCACCGCGCGATCGAAGAGGTCGTGTCCCACTACGAGAAGTCGGAGCACAAGGGGAGCCCCGCCCTCGTCGTCTTCCAGACGGACGGCCCCCCGGACGCCAAGGGCCCGGCCAACCAGGCCCTCGCGGACGCGGCCAAGCACCCCCTCTTCTTCCAGTTCGTCGCGTTCGGCGAGCACGAGGCGAAGGGCTTCGACTACCTCCGCAAGCTGAAGGCGGACAACGCCGCCTTCTTCCACGCGGGCCCCGCCCCCCGCGAGCTCACGGACGCGGAGCTGTACGAGGGCCTGCTCGCAGCCTGGCGCCCGTAACCCCACGGGGTGGGCCCCAGGGGGTGGACCCTCCGGGGTCCACCCCCTGGAATCGAGGTGAACCGCCCCCTCCGGGGCCGTTAGGATTTCGACCATGGCGGCCACTGGATCCGAGAAGCAGGGGACGAGCGAAGGCGCAAAGGCGTTTTACGTGTCGACCCCCATTTACTACGTCAACGACGCTCCTCACCTGGGCCACGCCTACACGACCGTTGCAGGGGACGTGCTCACGCGCTGGCACCGTCAGCGCGGCGAGAAGGTGTGGTACCTCACCGGCACGGACGAGCACGGTCAGAAGATCATGCGCACTGCCGAGGCGAACAACGTCACGCCCCAGGAGTGGTGCGACAAGCTCGTGGACGAGGCCTGGCGGCCTCTCTGGGAGCACCTGAACATCGGACACGACGACTTCATCCGCACCACGGAGAAGCGCCACACGGACCGCGTCCAGGAGTTCGTCCAGGATCTCTACGAGAAGGGCGAGATCTACAAGGGCGGCTATGAGGGCCCGTACTGCGTGGGCTGCGAGGAGTACAAGCTCCCCGGCGACCTGATCGACGGCGAGGCCGGCGGCGAGTTCGCGGGGCAGAAGCTCTGCCCCATCCACAAGAAGCCGGTGGAGCTCCTCAAGGAGGAGAACTACTTCTTCAAGCTCAGCGAGTACGGCCCGAAGCTCCTTGAGCACTACGCGGCGAACCCGGACTTCATCCAGCCCGAGTCGGCGCGCAACGAGGTCGTGAACTTCGTCAAGCAGGGCCTGCAGGACCTTTCGATCTCGCGCTCGACGTTCGACTGGGGCGTCAAGGTCCCGTGGGACGACAAGCACGTGATCTACGTCTGGGTCGACGCCCTCCTCAACTACGCGACGGCCGTCGGCTACGGCGCGGACGAGGAAAAGTTCAAGACAACCTTCCCCGCCGACGTGCACCTGGTCGGCAAGGACATCCTCCGCTTCCACGCGGTCATCTGGCCCGCGATGCTGATGGCGCAGGGTCTGCCGCTGCCGGGCCGCATCGCGGCGAACGGCTGGCTGATGGTCGGCGGCGAGAAGATGTCGAAGTCGAACCTGACGGGCATCAAGCCGCAGGACCTCACCTCGCACTTCGGCGTCGACGCGTACCGCTGGTACTTCCTGCGCGCCATCGCGTTCGGCCAGGACGGCTCGTTCTCGTGGGAGGACTTCACCGCCCGCTACACAAGCGAACTCGCGAACGACTACGGAAACCTCGCCTCGCGCGTGGCCGCCATGGTCGGCAAGTACTTCGGCGGCGCGCTTCCCGAGGCGACGGCGGTCGGTGCCGCGGAGCAGGCGGTTCAGGAAGGTCTGGCCCAGGCGGTCGCCGCGGCCGACCTGAAGATCGGCGAGGAGCTGGACTTCCAGGCCGGCATCCTGGCGGTCTTCGCCTTCGTCAAGCAGGTCAACGGCTACATCACGGAGCAGGAGCCGTGGAAGGTGGCCAAGGACGAGTCGCCGGAGGGCCAGGCCCGCCTGGCGACGATCCTCTACACGGCGGCGGAGTCGCTGCGCGCGGTGGCCGTCCTGCTGAACTCGATCATGCCGGAGACCTCGCAGAAGCTCTGGGAGTCGCTCGGCGCCGAGCCCTCGCTGGGCGCGCTCGCCGAGCAGAAGGTCCAGGACGCGGGCACGTGGGGTCAGCTGCCGGTGGGTGCGACGGTGACGAAGGGCGCGGTGCTGTTCCCGCGCCTTGAGGAGACAAAGCAGTCATAACCGGTCGGAATGTCCGCCCGATCGGTCGGACCGTCCGTCTCGAACTGCGCTGAAGGGGCTCGCGATTGAACTCGCGGGCCCCTTCATCTTGCCCAACTTGGCTGATTCATGCGGGTCAAATAGCGATACCGATCACATTCGACCAGAACTCACGCCGTCTTCACATCTTCGTACGTACGCTTCACTGTATGACCACGACTCCCGACACCCCCGACCGGCCGCGCTCAGCGGCCGAGGTGAACGAGGAGATACGCGCGCTCTGGCTGCGCACGGGCGGGTATCTCCGCCCCGAGCAACACCTGGAGTACGAGAAGCTCGTGGCCGAGTGGGCCGAGGCGACGGCAGCGGCGGCGACGCACACGCCGGCCGTTTGAGCCGACCGCGACGGGATTCAACAACCGCGGCATCTTTCACCCACCGCTTTCACCCACCGCGGGACCAGCGCCCCGCAGCCACCGCTCAGACCTCGTACGACCCCACGAGCCGCGCCAGCTGACGCCCCGCGGCCCGTAGCGGCTCCTCGCTGCGGTTGACCTGGGCGGTCACCTCGGCGCCCTCCAGGGCACTGATCACGGTCGTCGCCACTTCCCGCGCGTCCGCCGCGCCGAAGCCGTGGCCGAGCAGCTTCGCCTCGACCAGGCGCTCCCAGCTCTTCAGCGCGGTCGCGCACACCCGCTGGATCTCCGATTCCGTGCCCAGCGTCTCCAGGGCGGCGGCGGTGACGGGGCAGCCGTCGATCCAGCCCGACTCCCGCAGCCCCACGGCCAGTTCCGCGGCGCAGGCCTCGATCGCGGCGCCGGGGTCATCGGCGGTGGCCAGGCCCTCGCGCAGCATCTCGGCGAACTCCTCGCCGCTGTACGTGATCGCGGCCACCGCCACGGCCTCCTTCCCGCCGGGGAAGAAGTGGTAGACGGAGCCGAGCGTGGCCTCCGCGTCCTTCGCGATCTGCTTGATGCCGGTGCCGACGTACCCCTGGCGCTGCAGCAGCCGTGCGGCGGCGATGACGATGCGGTCGCGGGTGCCGGTCGTCGCGCCCGCGCCAGGGCCGGGGGTCGAGGTGGTCTGAGCCATGCGGCCAGCGTACCCCCCAACTAATTAGAGCGTTCGTTCCAGAGGCGTGCTACGTTCTCCCCGTGCTCTAGATAGAGCGCTCGTTCTAGACCAGGAGGACGTACGTGAACACCACCCCTGCCGCCGCCCCTGTCACCCCTGTCACCCCTGTCTCCCTCATCGGCCTCGGCCCCATGGGCCGTGCGATGGCCACGGCCCTGCTCGACAAGGGCCACCAGGTCACGCTCTGGAACCGCACCGCGTCCCGCGCGGACGACCTGGTGGAGCGCGGCGCGATACGCGCCGCCACCCCCGAGGAGGCCGTCGCCGCCAACGAGTTGGTGATCCTGAGCCTCACGGACTACGACGCGGTGTACGCGGTCCTCGAACCGGCGGCAGCGGCCCTTTCCGGCCGAGTGATCGTCAACCTCAGCTCGGACACCCCGGAGAAGGCCCGCGAGGCGGCGAAGTGGGCCGCCGGGCACGGTGCCGCCCACCTCACGGGCGGCGTACTCGCCCCGCCCCACGGCATCGGGAAGCCGGAGTCCTCCACCTTCTACAGCGGCCCGCGCGAGGCGTACGACAAGCACCGGGCGACCCTTGAGGTGCTGACGGGCGAGACGGACTACCGGGGCGATGACGCGGGCCTCGCGGCGCTGATGTACCAGCTGAACATGGTCATCTTCTGGACGAGTGTCTCCAGCTACTGGTACGCCGTCGCGCTGGCCAAGGCCAACGGCCTGTCGGCGACGGACATCCTCCCGTACGCATCGCAGAACATGACCGGAATGCCGGAGTTCCTCTCCTTCTACGCGCCCCGCATCGATGCGGGCAACCACGAGGGAGACGTGGACCGCCTCGCCATGGGCCTGGCCAGCATGGAACACGTGGTGGACACCCACACCGACTCGGGCGTGGACGCCGCGCTGCCGAGGGCGGTGGCCGACCTGTTCCGGCGCGGAATGGAGGCGGGCCACGCGGCCGACAGCTTCTCCAGCATCGTGGAACTGCTGGGGCAGAAGGCGCCCACGGCCTGACGGCGACTGTCAGTGGCCCCTGCCAGACTCGCCCGCATGACTGACACCGGCGGCGACCCGATGGCGCCAACTCCCCTCCACTACGCGCCCCGTTGGAGCGAGGACACCCGCGAGCCCCTGCCGGACACGGGCGGCGAGCGGGAAGCCCTGACGACATCCCTGGACTGGCACCGGGCGACCTTCGAGCTCAAGTGCCAGGGCCTGACGCGGGAGCAGCTGTCGGAGCGCGCGCTCACGCCGTCCGGGCTGTCGCTGCACGGCCTGGTGCGGCATCTGGCGGGGGCGGAGCGCTGGTGGTTCCGCATCCAACTGACGGGCGAGGAGGTCCCGTTGCTGTACTACTCCGACGACGACCCGGACCAGGACTTCGACGACCTGGCCGGCGACGCCGGGGAGGCGTTCGCGGTGTGGCACGAGGAGTGCGAGCACTCGCGCCGGATCGTGGCGGCGACGGAGTCGCTGGACGTGACGGGCGTCCGCAGATCCACGGGTGAGCCGATCTCGCTGCGCAGGATCCTGATCGACATGATCGCGGAGTACGCGCGGCACAACGGTCACGCGGATCTGCTGAGGGAGCGGATCGACGGGTCGACGGGGATGTAGACAGCTCGGCGGCTCGGCGGCGCGGCGGACGTCACTTCTTGCACAGGGCGGTGTCGACGAGAGCGTCGGCGTTCGTGAAGCCCTTCGCGGTGGGCGCCCAGTCGGCGGTGACGACGACCGTGGCGGCGCGGCCGTCATCGGTGACGCCGGGCAGCGAGTGGTATCCGGGGATGTCACCGCCGTGCCCCCACGCCACTCCGCCGCAGCTCAGGGGTGTGCTGATCAGGCCAAGGCCGTAGCCGGTCCCCTTGACGGGGCTGTCGGGGATCTCGACCGTGGTGCGCATCTGCGCGAGCTGTGCGGGCTTGAGCAGCTTGCCGCCGATCAGGGCGGAGAAGAAGCGGTTCAGGTCGCTGGGGGTGGAGATCAGCTGCCCGGCGGACCATCCCCAGGAGGGGTCGAGCTCCGTACGGTTCTTCAGCGGCGCCCCGGGCTTCGCGGCGTGGTATCCCTGGGGGTGGGCTCCGCGGATGCCCTCCTCGCCCACGTCGGGGAAGTAGGTGCGGCGCAGCCCGGCGCGGTCGATGACCCGCTCGGTGATCTGCTCGGCCAGCGGCCGCTTTGTGACCTTCTCAATGATCATGCCCGCCACTATGTAGTTGGTGTTGTTGTACGCCCAGCTCTTCCCGGGGGCGAACTGCGCCTTGTGCGCCAGCGCGATGTCGAGCAGATCCCGGGGCTGGTAGTACGTGTGACGGCCCTTGCCGAAGACGTCCTCCAGAATGTGGTCGGAGTAGTTGGGCAACCCGCTGGTGTGCTGGAGCAGCTGGCGGACCTTGATGTCACGGCCGTCGATGCCCTCGCCCCGCAGCAGGCCGGGCAGGTAGTCGTCCACGGGGGCGTCGAGGTCGACCTTGCCCTCGCCGACCAGTTGGAGGACGACGGTGGCGGTGAACGTCTTGGTGTTGCTGCCCGCCCGCACCTGCCCGTCCACCGGCACCTTCGCCCCCGTCCTCAAGTCCCCGACACCGGCGGTGTAGTTGCGGGCACGCCCGTCGCGGTCGACGGTGGCGGCCAGAGCGGCGGGAAACTTGTCCTCGGTGACCAGACGCTCCATGCCCTTGCGCAGGTCATCACGGGAACCGTGCGACGGCGCGGCGGACGCGGGCAACGTGCCGGCCACGGCCAGCGCGGCGGCCGTCACCGCCACCGCCGCGGCGGTCCGCCGCGGCCTCGAGGGTGACGCCGCCTGGACACGCGAGAGCTTCTGAGGACGAGCAGACATGGGTGAACTCCCCTGCGCGACCTGCTTGGCCGCATCGGAAAACCGGACGCGTCCAGCGTGCGCTCCCAAGATCCACTGCTCCATCCGGACACCGGGCCCATGCGATCTCGGGGTAACCCCCGGCCCCTTCGGGGGCCAGGCCCGCCCCGGTCCTGAGCTCGCTCCACCGCCCCGCTACGACGTCCCGTCGTGCGTCTCGTCCGGGTCCACGCCCATCGTGATCGACCCGACGACACCCTTCCCGATGTGGCCCTTGCGGTACTTCAGCTCGAGGAGGCCGTCCTGCGTGCCGCCCCCGCCGTAGATCGTGTCCTCGTCCAGCGTCGTGCGTTCCGTCGTGCTCGTGGAGTACGGGGCCACCTCGGCGGAGGCGAGGACCGCCGTCTCCGCGAAGAAGAACTGGCCCGTGTGGCAGGCGTGGCCGCCCTCGTAGCCCGAGTCCGTCATCTTGCCGCCCACGTGGACCTTGGTGTGGATGTGCACGGCACGGCCCTGGTACCAGCCGGGGAAGACCGTCCTGAACTCCACGTAGCCGTGGTTGTCCGTGAGTTGCGTACCCCGCAGGTAGCGCTCGTCGTCCGTCGGCTCCTGGTGGCCGCCTCCGCCACCGCCCGGACCGCCGGAGGGCGGGGTCCCGGTGGGCGTCCCGGTCGGCGTCCCGGTCGGTGCGCCGGTGGGCGTCCCGGTCGGCGGGGTGCCGCCTCCACCGCTCATGGACTCGTACCCGGAGTAGATCCCCAGCGCGTCGCAGTGCCAGATGTCCACCGCCGCCCGCTTCAAGGGCTTGCACGTGTCGGAGTCGATCACCTTGAGGCGCAGGGTGAAGGGAATGCCCTCCCTGTCCTCCGTGATGTCCTTCCGGATCTTGTCCGCGTCGATGTAGTACGGACCCTCGGTCGTCTCGCCGGTCAGGCGGTAGCACGTCTCCTCGGCCGATGCACCGGAGGCCGCGGCGTCCGCTCCCGCCGTTCCTTCCGCCCCCGCCGCTCCCTCCGCTGACGCACTCGCCGCCACCGCCCCGCCCACGCCCATCGCCGCCACCGCGGCCCCGGCCGCGAGCACGACCTTACGGCGCGTCATGTTCCGTTTGTGCGCCGGGACTTGGGGCTTCTCGCCGTCGAACGGCTGAGCATCGCTCTTCTCTGTCATGCCCCGGACGCTAGGCACCCCGCCTGTCAGGAGCGTGTGCGCCTGCTGTGCCCACGCACAGCAAGAGGGCCCGGAACCAAAGTGGTTCCGGGCCCGACTCACCAGCTACCAGGGCTACTTGAGCCCCTTGAGCTATGTGGACTGCTTGGACTGCTTGGACTGCTTGCGCTACTTGTCCGTCTCGCCCTTGCCGGAGGCGACCGGCTTGCGCAGCGAGATGTTCAGCTCGCGCAGCCGCGACTCCTCCAGCTCGGAGGGCGCGCCCATCATGAGGTCCTGCGCGTTGCCGTTCAGCGGGAACGCGATCGTCTCGCGGATGTTCGGCTCGTCCGCGAGGAGCATGACGATGCGGTCGACGCCGGGGGCGATGCCGCCGTGCGGCGGGGCGCCGAGGCGGAAGGCGCGGAGCATGCCCGCGAACTCCTGCTCGACCGTCTCGCGCGCGTAGCCCGCGATCTCGAAGGCCTTGAGCATGACCTCGGGCTCGTGGTTACGGATGGCGCCGGAGGACAGCTCGATGCCGTTGCAGACGATGTCGTACTGCCAGGCGAGGATGTCCAGCGGGTCCTTCTCCTCCAGGTCCTTCATGCCGCCCTGGGGCATCGAGAAGGGGTTGTGGGAGAAGTCGATCTTGCCGGTGTCCTCGTCCTTCTCGTACATCGGGAAGTCGACGATCCAGCAGAAGCGGAAGACGCCCTCCTCGAAGTGGCCCGCGCGCTTGGCCGCCTCCACACGGACGGCCGACATGATCTTGGAGACCTCTTCGAACTCGCCCGCGCCGAAGAAGACCGCGTGGCCCGCCTCCAGGCCGAGGCGCTTCGTCAGCTCCTGGACGTTCGCCTCCGTCAGGAACTTCGCGATCGGTCCGGTCAGCGAGCCGTCCTCGGCCACGCGCACCCAGGCAAGGCCCTTCGCGCCCTGCTCGACCGCGTAGTCACCGAGGCCGTCGAAGAACTTGCGGGACTGCGACGCCGTGTCCGGGACCGGCAGCGCGCGGACGTGCTTGCCCGCGAACGCCTTGAAGTCCGAGTCGGCGAAGATGTCCGTGATGTCGTGCAGTTCGAGCTTCGCGCGCAGGTCCGGCTTGTCGTTGCCGTACTTCAGCATCGACTCGCGGAACGGGATGCGCGGGAACGGCGACGTGACCTCGCGGCCGTTGCCGAACTCCGTGAAGATCTCCGTCATCAGCTTCTCGATGGGCTGGAAGACGTCTTCCTGCTCCACGAAGCTCATCTCGACGTCGAGCTGGTAGAACTCGCCCGGCGAGCGGTCGGCGCGCGCGTCCTCGTCGCGGAAGCACGGCGCGATCTGGAAGTAGCGGTCGAAGCCCGAGATCATGAGCAGCTGCTTGAACTGCTGCGGGGCCTGCGGCAGGGCGTAGAACTTGCCCGGGTTCAGGCGGGAGGGCACGACGAAGTCGCGGGCGCCCTCGGGGGACGTCGCGGCGAGGATCGGCGTCGCCATCTCGTTGAAGCCGAGGGCCACCATCTTCGAGCGGATCGAGGCGATCACGGACGAGCGCAGCATGATGTTGCGGTGCATGCGCTCGCGGCGCAGGTCCAGGAAGCGGTACTCAAGGCGCCGCTCTTCGTTCACGCCGTCGTCCGCGTTGACCGTGAAGGGCAGCGGGGCCGCGGTGCCGAGCACCTCGACCTCGGCGGCCTCGATCTCGATCTCGCCGGTGGGCAGCTCGGGGTTCACGTTGTCCGCGCCGCGCGATACGGCCTTGCCGTCGACCCGGACGACCGTCTCCTTGGAGAGCTTGTCCAGGACCTCGGCGGCCTTGGTGCCGGGGCGGGCCACCAGCTGCGTGATTCCGTAGTGGTCGCGCAGATCGATGAAGAGGATGCCACCCAGGTCTCGGCGATTGTGCAGCCAGCCGCTCAGCCGGACGTCGGAGCCGACGTCAGAGGCGCGGAGCTCGCCGCAGGTGTGGGACCTGTACCGATGCATCTTCGTTCATCCAGTCTTCGCGAATAGGGGAGAGAGCAGACAGTCCCCAAGGCTACCGTCCGGGCGGAGATCGCTTTCCGGATTACTGCGCGGATCACCCCGGGGGCGCCTCCCGCCACCCCCGGCGGTGGCGACTTGTCCATCGATCTTCCTAAAGTGGGTCAATGCGCACCGACGATCCCCTGCAACAGGCGGGGGACGAACCCCTGCCTCCCGTGCGGGACGTCCTCGCCGCCATCGCGACCGGCCTGTGGCGCTGGGACAACGCGGCCGGCACCGTCACGCTCGACGCCGAGGCGGCCCGGCTCCTCGGGCTTCCCCCGCGGGCCCAGACGCTCACCGAGGCGGGCGTGCGCTCCCGCTTCCACCCCGTCGACTGGAACGAGATCGACGGCATCGTCCAGCTCGCCGTCGCCGAGGGCACCCTGGCCGAGGCCCGTCTGCGGATCATGGACGAGCAGGGGCGCCGTGTCCTGCGCATCGTGCGCAGCCGCTCCAAGCCGATCGTGGACCAGGCCTCGCACTCGTACGAGCTCATCGGCACCCTGCAGGAGGTCACCGAGCCCCCGCCGGGCGCCGCCGCCCGCAGCCCGGTCACCGGCGACTGGCGGCGCTCCCGCGAGGCGTTCCTGCTGGATGCCGGGCGCGCGCTCGCCGAGGCGAGGTCGACGGAGGAGGTGCTCCGGGTCGCGAGCGGGCTCTCCATGCCGGGGTTCTCGCCGGACGGACTCGGTGTCTTCGGGGTCGAGGGCGACCGGCTCAAGGTCATCGGGCACCACGGGCACCAGCCGGGGGACGACCTGCCCTTCTCGGCGATGCCCCTGGACACGGACTATCCGGCCGCCGAGGTGGTCCGCACGGGCCGCGCGGTCTATCTCTCCTCGCCCGAGGAGTACCACCGCCGCTATCCCGCCACCTGGCCGCTGGCCCAGCCCTTCGAGCGGCAGTCGTGGGCGTTCTTGCCGCTGACCGTCGCGGGCCGCACGATGGGCGCCTGGCTCGCCGCCTTCGCCTACCCCGTCTCCTTCACGCCGGACGAGCGCTCCGTCCTGACGACGGTGGCCAGGATGCTGGCCCAGGCCCTGTCGCGGGCCGGGGTCGCCGAGTCGGAGCGGGAGCTGACGGAGGGTCTCCAGCGCTCGATGCTGCCGCTGCTCGGGCCGCGCATCCCGGGGATGAGCGTGGCCGCGCGGTATGTGCCGACCGGCGGCGGGCTCCAGGTGGGCGGCGACTGGTACGACATGATCCCGCTGCCCAACGGCCGCATCGCCTTCGTCATCGGCGACGTCCAGGGGCACGACGTGCGCGCGGCGGGCCTGATGGGGCAGCTGCGGATCGCCCTGCGCGCATATGCCTCCGAGGGCCACCGCCCGGACGCCGTGCTCTCCCGGGCGACCCGCTTCCTCTCGGGGATCACGGACGGCATCGCGATCGGCTCGGACGGCGACGCCGGCGGCGACCCCTCCGACCCGCGCTTCGCGACCTGCCTCTACGTGGAGGCGGACCCGGCCACCGGCGTCCTGGAGATCGCCCGCGCGGGCCACCCTGAGCCCGCGATACGGATGAGCGACGGAACGGTCCTGCTGCGCCCCACGGCGGGCGGTCTGCCGCTGGGCATCGACCCGGACGCGGACTACCCCACGACCCGCCTCGTCCTGGAGTCCGGCGAGACGATGCTGGTCTGCACCGACGGCCTCATCGAGACCGGCGGCCACGACCTGGACAGCGGCTGGAAGCGGATCCGCACGATCCTGGAGGAGCACGGGGGCGACGGGGACGACGACGGCCTGGAAGAGCTCGCCGACACCCTCGTACAGGCCGTGCACGGCCCCTCGTCGCACCACACCACGGGGTCCCTCGTGGACCGCCGCGAGGACGACATAGCGGTCCTGCTGCTGCGCAGGGCCGCCCACCCCGCCCACCGCACGCCCGCACGCCGCACCGTCCTGACGGTCGCGCAGGCCGAGCCGGAGCGGATCGCGGGGGCGCGGCGCCATGTGCGGGAGCTGCTGCACGACTGGGCGGTCGCCGACCAGGTCGACTCGGCGGTCCTGATGGTCTCCGAGATGATCACGAACGTACTGGTGCACACGGACGGCGACGCGCTGCTCGTCGCCGAGGTCATCGGGGAGCCGGGCTCGCGCCGGCTGCGGGCCGAGGTCTCGGACGGCAGCGACGACCTGCCGCACAAGCGCCACCCCGGTGAACTGGCGTCGTCCGGGCGGGGGTTGGTCCTGATGGAGCTGCTCGCCGACGAGTGGGGGGTGGACCCGAGGGGCGAGGGCAAGAGCATCTGGTTCGAGCTCTACGAGGGGGCCGCGGAGCCCTCCACTGGGCCCTCGGAGGCGTCCGGCCCGGCCGAGCCCGCCGGATAGCGTTCCCGAAGCTCGGAGATCACCCCGAAGGCCGCCGCCGTCACCGGCACCGCGAGGAGCATCCCCAAGATCCCCGCCACGGAGGCCCCCGCGGTGATCGCCAGCATGACGACCGCCGGGTGCATCTGCACGGTCCGCGACTGGATCACCGGCTGCAGCACGTGCCCTTCGAGGACCTGCACGGCGAGTACGACACCGAGCGCCCACAGCGCGATGATCACCCCGCGGTCGGCGAGCGCGACCAGGACGGCGACGGCGCCGGAGATGAACGCGCCCAGATACGGGATGTAGGCGCCGATGAAGACGAGCGCGCCGAGCCCCCACGCCCCCGGCACCCGCAGGATCAGAAGACCGACGGTGATGCAGATGGCGTCGATGAGCGCGATGAACGTGGTGCCGCGCATGAAGCCCTCGACGGCCTCGAAGGCGCGCCGGCCCATCGCCTCGACGGTGTCGGCGGTGCCGCGCGGGGCGAGCGAGCGCATGGAGCCCATGGCCCGGTCGGAGTCGCGCAGGAAGAAGAAGACGAGAAGGAGCGCGAGGACGGCCATGGCGATCATCTCGCCGACGACGCTGAGCCCGCTGATCACTCCGGACGCGGCGGATCCGCCGAACTTGCCGAGCAGGTCCTTGGCGTTGGACGCCATGTCGTCCAGGGACGTCCCCGCGGCGCCGAAGTGCTCGGAGAGGTCGGTGGCGGCCTGCTTCAGGGAGGCGACGATCTGGTCGCCGGTGTCGATCAGCGCCTTGACCACGATGTACATCGCGCCGCCGACCACCGCGAGGACGACCGCACAGGTGAGACCCGCGGCCAGTGAGCGCTGCACCTTCATCTTCAGGAGCCAGCGGTAGACGGGACCCAGGAGCGCCGTGCCGAGCAGGGCGAGCAGCACCGGTGTGACGGCCGTCTTGAAGATGACGACGAGCCAGATCGCCACGGCTGCCACGCCGGTGACGAGCAGGAGGACGGCGCACCAGGCGGCGGTGCGCCGTGCGGGCTCGGGCAGAAGGGTGCTCACCCTCCTACCCGAGCATGGGCCGCGTGGGCCCGCACCTTCTGTACGGCTACATGCCGTGCACGGCAGGGACCGTGCCGAGCAGACCCTTCTGGAAGTCCTCGAAGGCCTGCTGCAGCTCGGCCTGACTGTTCATCACGAACGGGCCGTAGTGCGCCATCGGCTCACGGATCGGCTGTCCGCCGAGCAGCACGACCTCCAGGTCGGGGGTGTTCCCGTCCTGCTTCTCGTCCGCGCGGACGGTCAGCGAGGAGCCCGCGCCGAAGACCGCCGTCTGGCCCATGTGCACCGGGCGGCGCTCGGCTCCGACCGTGCCGCGCCCCGCGAGCACGTACGCGAGGCCGTTGAAGTCCTCGCGCCAGGGGAGCGTGACCTCGGCGCCGGGGCGCACGGTCGCGTGGATCATCGTGATCGGCGTGTGGGTGATGCCGGGTCCGTCGTGCCCGTCGAGCTCACCGGCGATGACGCGCAGGAGCGCGCCGCCGTCGGGGGTGGTCAGGAGCTGCACCTGGCCGCCGCGGATGTCCTGGTAGCGGGGGTCCATCATCTTGTCCCGCGCGGGCAGGTTCACCCACAGCTGGAGGCCGTGGAAGAGGCCGCCGGACTGGACGAGGGACTCCGGCGGTGCCTCGATGTGCAGGAGGCCCGATCCGGCGGTCATCCACTGGGTGTCGCCGTTCTGGATGGTGCCGCCGCCACCGTTCGAGTCCTGGTGCACGAACGTTCCGTCGATCAGGTACGTGACCGTCTCGAAGCCGCGGTGCGGGTGCCAGGGGGTGCCCTTGGGCTCCCCGGCTCCGTACTCCACCTCGCCCATCTGGTCCATCATGATGAACGGGTCGAGGTACTTGTAGTTGATCCCCGCGAACGCCCGGCGCACCGGGAAGCCCTCGCCCTCGAAACCGCTCGGCGCGGTCGTCACGGCGAGCACGGGGCGGGCCACGGCGTCGGCGGACGCGGCCACGCGGGGCAGGGTCAGCGGGTTCTCCACGGTCACAGCGGGCATGTCGGTGCCTCCTTCTCGTACGCTCAGTTTAGTTGAACGTAGAACTTCTTGCCACCGGGAACGCGAGACGCCCGGAGGGAATTCCCCCCGGGCGTCTCATCTGGCCTGAAACGGCCTGCGGTGGCCTGCGGCGGCCCGCACGGCAGCGGCGGCTAGCCGTACATCCGGCGCATCGCGAAGTCGACCATCTGCTCGACGGCCTTGGCGTCGAAGACCATGCGGTGCTCGCCCTCCATGTCGAGCACGAAGCCGTACCCCGTCGGCAGGAGGTCGATGACCTCCGCGCCCGTGATCACGAAGTACTTGGACTCCTTGCCCGCGTACCGGCGCAGCTCCTTGAGCGAGGTGAACATCGGGATCACGGGCTGCTGGGTGTTGTGCAGGGCGAGGAAGCCGGGGTTGTCGCCGCGCGGGCAGTAGACCTTCGAGGTGGCGAAGGCCTGCTGGAAGTCCTCCGCGGACATCGAGCCCGTGGTGAAGGCGCGCACCGCGTCCGCGAGGGACGGGGGCGACGGCTCGGGGTAGAGCGGGGGCTGCTGGGCGTAACCGCCCGCGCCGCCCGGCATCTGCTGCGGCGGCGGCTGCGCCCCGGGCGGGGCGTACTGCTGCTGGGCGCCTGGGCTCTGGTCGTAGCCGTACATGTCCGCAAGAGTACTGAGCCCACGAGAGGACTGAGTCACAGATGACCTATTAGGGGTTGCTTCTTATTACTGGCGGGTAGCATCATCGTAGCTACCAGCTGGTACTGATCCCGTTGATCCCTTTTCTGCTTACGGAGCCGTCGCCATGGGGCACTACAAGTCGAATCTCCGCGACATCGAGTTCAACCTCTTCGAGGTGCTCGGCCGCGACAAGCTGTACGGCACCGGCCCGTTCGCGGAGATGGACGTCGACACCGCCAAGAGCATCCTCGAGGAGCTGCGCCGCCTCGCCGAGAACGAGCTGGCGGAGTCCTTCACGGATGCCGACCGCAACCCGCCGGTCTTCGACCCGGCGACCAACACCGCGCCGGTCCCGGCGTCCTTCAAGAAGAGCTACCAGGCCTTCATGGACTCCGAGTACTGGCGTCTGGGCCTGCCCGAGGGCATCGGCGGCACGACCGCCCCCCGCTCCCTGATCTGGGGTTACGCGGAGCTGCTCCTGGGCGCCAACCCGGCCGTCTGGATGTACTCGTCCGGTCCGGCGTTCGCGGGCATCCTGCACGACGAGGGCAACGAGGCGCAGAAGAAGATCGCCGCGATCGCCGTCGAGAAGCAGTGGGGCTCGACGATGGTCCTGACCGAGCCGGACGCCGGTTCGGACGTCGGTGCGGGCCGCACCAAGGCGACTCCGCAGGAGGACGGCTCCTGGCACATCGAGGGCGTGAAGCGCTTCATCACGTCCGGTGAGCACGACATGTCGGAGAACATCCTCCACTACGTCCTCGCCCGCCCCGAGGGCCACGGCCCCGGCACGAAGGGCCTCTCGCTCTTCCTGGTCCCGAAGTTCGAGTTCGACTGGGAGACCGGCGAGCTGGGCGAGCGCAACGGCGTGTACGCCACGAACGTCGAGCACAAGATGGGCCTCAAGGCCTCCAACACCTGCGAGATGACGTTCGGCGACCAGCACCCCGCCAAGGGCTGGCTGATCGGCGACAAGCACGACGGCATCCGCCAGATGTTCATGATCATCGAGTTCGCCCGCATGATGGTCGGCACGAAGGCCATCGCGACGCTCTCGACGGGTTACCTGAACGCCCTGGAGTACGCCAAGGAGCGCGTGCAGGGCCCGGACCTCGCCCAGTTCATGGACAAGACGGCGCCCAAGGTCACGATCACGCACCACCCGGACGTACGCCGCTCGCTGATGACGCAGAAGGCGTACGCGGAGGGCATGCGCGCCCTGGTCCTGCACACGGCGGCGGTCCAGGACGACATCGCGGTGAAGGAGGCGGAGGGCGAGGACGCGTCGGCGCTCATCGCCCTGAACGACCTCCTCCTGCCGATCGTGAAGGGCTACGGCTCGGAGAAGTCGTACGAGCAGCTGGCGCAGTCGCTCCAGACGTTCGGCGGCTCGGGGTACCTCCAGGAGTACCCGATCGAGCAGTACATCCGTGACGCCAAGATCGACACCCTCTACGAGGGCACGACGGCCATCCAGGGCCAGGACTACTTCTTCCGGAAGATCGTCCGCAACCAGGGTGCCGCGCTGAACGGCCTCGCCGAGGAGATCAAGAAGTTCCTCGCGGTCGGCACGGGCGGCGAGGGCCTGGCCGGGGCCCGCGAGGAGCTGGCCAAGGCCGCGGTCGAGCTGGAGGCCATCGTCGGCGTCATGCTGACGGACCTCGCGGCCACGGAGCAGGACGTGAAGTCCATCTACAAGGTGGGCCTCAACACGACCCGCCTCCTGATGGTCTCCGGCGACGTCGTCGTCGGCTACCTCCTGCTGCGGGGTGCGGCGGTCGCCGCCGAGAAGCTGGAGACGGCCTCGGCGAAGGACAAGCCCTTCTACGAGGGCAAGATCGCGGCGGCCAAGTTCTTCGCCGCGAACGTCCTGCCGGGCGTCGCGAACGAGCGGAAGCTGGCGGAGAGCGTGGAGCTGGACCTCATGGAGCTGGACGAGGCGGCGTTCTAGCCTCCACGACACTTCAGGCGGCCCGCTCCCGATACGGGGGCGGGCCGCGGCATTTCCGCCCGGCGCGGCAGCGGCGCGAGTGGGTCTCAGTGCAGGGCCCCCCGGCCAGAAGACGGTACAAGCAGGCCGGACACGGGCACATCCGGTACAGAACCTCCCGGAAAAGGCCCCCCTCGCCCCGAGGAACCGCTAGCTAGGCTGGAAGCCATGAGCACACCTGCCCGCTTCGACCGCGGCCACTCCGACGACCTCATGACCTTCCTGGCGGCAAGCCCCTCCCCGTACCACGCAGTGGCGACCGCCGCCGAGCGGCTGGAGAAGGCCGGTTTCCGGCAGGTCGAGGAGACCGACGCCTGGGACGGGTCGACCGGCGGGAAGTATGTGCAGCGCGGCGGCGCGATCGTCGCCTGGTACGTCCCCGAAGGCGCCTCCGCCCACACCCCGTACCGCATCGTCGGCGCCCACACCGACTCCCCCAACCTCCGCGTCAAGCCGAAGCCGGACGCCGGCGCGCACGGCTGGCGGCAGGTCGCGGTCGAGATCTACGGCGGCCCGCTGCTCAACTCCTGGCTCGACCGCGACCTCGGCCTCGCCGGGCGCCTCTCGCTGCGGGACGGCTCGACGCGCCTCGTGAACATCGACCGGCCGCTCCTGCGCGTCCCGCAGCTGGCGATCCACATGGACCGCGGGGTCATCGCCGACGGCCTCAAGCTCGACAAGCAGAAGCACATGCAGCCCATCTGGGGGCTCGGCGACGACGTGCACGAGGGCGACCTCATCCACTTCCTGGAGGAGGAGTCGGGGCTCGCCCCCGGCGACGTCACCGGCTGGGACCTGATGACGCACCCCATCGAGGCACCCTCCTACCTCGGCCGCGACCGCGACCTCATCGCGGGCCCCCGCATGGACAACCTGCTCTCCGTGCACGCGTGTACGGCGGCGCTCGCCGCCGTCGCCACGGCGGACGGCGCCGACTCCCTTCCGTACATCCCCGTGCTCGCCGCCTTCGACCACGAGGAGAACGGCTCGCAGTCCGACACGGGCGCGGACGGCCCGCTGCTCGGCAGCGTCCTGGAGCGGTCCGTGTTCGCGCGCGGCGGCACGTACGAGGACAGGGCCCGCGCCTTCGCCGGCACCGTCTGCCTCTCCTCCGACACCGGCCACGCCGTGCACCCCAACTACGCGGAGCGGCACGACCCGACGCACCACCCGCGCGCCAACGGCGGCCCGATCCTCAAGGTCAACGTCAACAACCGGTACGCCACGGACGGCGCCGGACGTGCCGTGTTCGCCGCCGCGTGCGAGAAGGCCGGCGTGCCCTTCCAGAGCTTCGTGTCGAACAACGCGATGCCCTGCGGCACGACGATCGGGCCGATCACCGCGGCTCGGCACGGCATCAAGACGGTCGACATCGGCGTCGCGATCCTCTCCATGCACAGCGTGCGCGAGCTGTGCGGGGCGGACGATCCGCACCTGCTGGCCAACGCGTTGGTCGCGTTCCTCGAAGGCTGAGGGAACAGGGACGAGGGATCAAGGCCGACGACTGACGCCGACGGCTGAACGTCAATCTCCGCTTCTCCGTGTGGCCGTGGCGGCTCCGGGTACCCGGGTGCCAGCCACGACATAGGGAGGCGGTCCACATGGGCCTGGGCGGATGCATCATCCTCATCGCCGTCGGCGCCATACTGGCGTTCGCCACCGACTGGGAGCTGGACGGCATCAATCTCACCGTCACCGGCCTGATCATGATGGCCGTGGGCGTGATCGGTGTCGCCGTGTTCACCAACGCACGCCGCAAGACGGTCGTGCCGCCGGGCGCCACGGTGATCAGGACAGAAGACGACCACCACTGACACCCCCACCGACACCACCGAGGCCACCACCGCGGCCACCGACCTCCGCCGGGCCCGGCAGCCGCACCCCCACGGCTGCCGGGCCCGTCACGGTGAACTCCCCCGGCTTCCCCCGCTGTCATGCCCGCCACGGGGTAGTCATGGCCACATGAAACTTCTCGTACGCGACCGGCTGCTCGGCATCGGCGACGACTACTGGATCGAGGACGACCAGGGCCAGAAGGTCTTCCTCGTCGACGGCAAGGCGATGCGCCTGCGCGAGACCTTCGAGCTCAAGGACATGCAGGGCCGCGTCCTCATCGACATCCGCGCCAAGATGCTGGCACTGCGCGACACCATGGTGATCGAACGGGACGGCGACCCACTGGCCACGGTCAAGCGCAAGCGCCTCTCGCTCCTGCGCAACCACTACCGCGTGGACCTGGTCGACGGCACCGAACTCGACGTGAGCGGCAAGATCCTGGACCGCGAGTTCGCCATCGAGTACGACGGCGAACTCCTGGCCGACATCTCGCGGCGCTGGTTCCGGGTCCGCGAGACGTACGGCCTCCACGTCACCCGGGACGACGCCGACGCGTCCCTGCTCCTTGCCGTCGCGGTCTGCGTGATCCGCCTGGCGGAGAAGGAACGCGGCGACGACGAGGACTAGCGCCGGGGGGCCGCGACTCCGAGCAACCGGTCCTTCAACGCGGGGAACTGCTCCCGCGTGGCCGCGACCTTCGCGGGATCGAGGTCGACGGTGAGGACCTCCTCACCGTCCCCCGCCTCGGCGAGCACCTCGCCCCAGGGGTCGACGACGACGCTGTGCCCGGCCTGGGGAACCCCGGCATGCGTACCGCCGGTGCCACAGGCAAGGACGTACACCTGGTCCTCGACCGCCCGCGCCCGAGCGAACAGCGTCCAGTGCTCCCGCCGCCGCGCGGGCCACCCCGCGGGAACGACGAACATCTCCGCGCCCGCGTCGACGAGCCCCCGGAACAGCTCGGGGAAGCGGAGGTCGTAGCACGTGGCGAGCCCGATCGCCGCCGAAGGCGTCCGCACCGTCACCAGATCGCTGCCCGCCCCCATCAGGACGGCCTCGCCCTTGTCGAAGCCGAACCGGTGGATCTTCCGGTACGAGGCGGCGAGTTCGCCCTCGGGCGAGAAGACGAGCGAGGTGTTGTAGAGGTCTCCGGAAGCGTCCCGCTCCGGGATCGACCCCGCGTGCAGCCAGACGCCCGCGTCACTCGCGGCCTTGGCCATCGCCTCGTACGTAGGCCCTTCCAGCGGCTCCGCCTCGCTCGCGAACGACTCGTACGCGAAGGCGCCCGTGGTCCACAGTTCGGGGAGAACGACGAGATCCGGCCGCTCACGCTCGGCTACCTCACGTACCAGTGAAGAGACCCGCGAGCGGCGGGAATTGACCGATTCGCCCTCGTCTACGGCGATCTGGATGAGGGAGGCGCGCACACTACCACCGTCCTGGCATTCGAGCCGTCAATGCAGGCCTACGATCGTCACACGAAAGCACTGCCGGGGTGCCTGTGGGCAGCGTACTGTGATTTTCCGGGGGACCCCCCCGGACCCCCATTACGCGTCTCAGACACCCACCGCCCGCGTACGACCGTCGAGGGGTCCCGTGAGTCTCCATCCCAGCCTGCAAACCTACGCCGACGCCTGGACCCAATCCGTATCAGCCATATCCGAGCTGGTGTCACCGCTCGCCGAGGGAGAGTGGAACTGGGCCACGCCCTGCCCCGGCTGGTCGGTGCGGGATGTCGTCTCCCACGTCATAGGCCTGGACTGCGAGATGCTGGGCGACCCGCGCCCCATCCACACCCTGCCCCGCGACCTGTACCACGTACAGACCGAGGGCCAGCGGTACATGGAGGTACAGGTCGACGTCCGGCGCCACCACACCGCGCCCGAGATGACCTCCGAGCTGGAGTACACGATCATCCGCCGCTCGCGGCAGCTGCGGAACGAGTCGCGCGACCCGTCCCACAAGATCCGCGGCCCGCTGGGCACCGAGCAGACCCTCGAACTGGCCACGCGGATGCGCGCGTTCGACGTCTGGGTGCATGAGCAGGATCTGCGGACGACGCTGAAGAAGCCCGGCAACCTGGACTCGCAGGGAGCGCTCGTGGCGCGCGACCTCCTCCTGCACGGCCTGCCCAAGGTCGTCGCCAAGAAGGCCGCGGCGCCCGCCAATTCGGCGGTCGTCTTCGATGTGAGCGGCCCCGTCGAGTTCCTGCGCACGGTCCGTGTCGACGCCGACGGCCACGCCACGGTCGACAGCGCCCCCTCGCTCGGCCCGCTCGCCACGCTGAGCCTGGACTGGGAGACGTACTTCCGCCTGGCGTGCGGCCGCATCACGTACGCGTCCGTGGCCGACCGGATCAAGGTCGAGGGCGATCACGGCCTGGGCGAGGCGATCCTGCGGGAGTTCGCCGTCACGCCGTAGCCCTCGGGCCACGCGGGCGCGCCTCAGACAGGGACGTGCACGGCCTCCACGCGGCTGGCGACAAGCCGCTCCCTCTCCCGGCGCACCGCGCGCGTCCGCAGCCGCAGGATCTGGCTGAGGCCGATCGCTTCGAGGACGAAGACGGCGGAGAAGGCGATGCGGTAGTTGTCGCCGGTCGCGTCCAGGAGGACGCCGATGGCGAGCAGTGTCGTCATGGAGGCGACGAAGCCGCCCATGTTCACGATGCCCGACGCGGTGCCCTGCCGCTCCGGCGGATTGGCGGGCCGCGCGAAGTCGAAGCCGATCATGGACGCGGGCCCGCAGGAGCCGAGCACGACGCAGAGCGCGATGAGCAGCCCCATCGGGGCGTGGTCGCCGGGGTAGTGGATCGTGACCGCCCACATCACGGCCGTCGCCGCGACGGTGCCGATGGCCAGCGGGGTGCGCGCCGCGTGGTGCCGGGCGACGATCTGGCCGTAGACCAGGCCCACGACCATGTTGGACAGCACGACGAGGGTGAGCAGTGCCCCGGCCGTGGCGCGCGAGAGCCCTTGCGCCTCGACGAGGAACGGCAGGCCCCACAGGAGCAGGAAGACCATCGCGGGGAACTGCGTGGTGAAGTGCACCCAGAGACCGAGCCGGGTGCCGGGCTCGCGCCAGCTGAGGGCGATCTGCTTGCGCACGAAGGCCCCACCGGTGTGCGACGCCGGCTCCGGCTCGTGGCCCTCGGGGTGGTCCTTGAGGAACAGCGTCATCAGTACGAGGACGACGACGCCGCACAGCGCGCTGCCCGCGAAGGCTGCGGTCCAGCCGACGGAGTGCAGGAGCCGGGCGAGGACGAGGGTGGAGACGAGGTTGCCCGCCATGCCGACCAGACCGGCGAGCTGGGCGACCAGCGGGCCGCGCCGGGCCGGGAACCAGCGGGTGCCCAGGCGCAGCACGCTGATGAAGGTCAGCGCGTCACCGCAGCCGAGCAGCGCGCGGGACGCGAGCGCCATCCCGTACGAGGGCGAGAACGCGAAGCCGAGCTGCCCGAGTGTGAAGAGCACGACGCCGATGGTCAGCACGCGCTTGGTGCCGAGCCGGTCGACCATCAGGCCGACGGGTATCTGCATGCCCGCGTAGACGAGGAGCTGGAGGATCGAGAAGGTGGAGAGCGCGGAGGCGTTGACGTGGAAGCGGTCGGCGGCGTCGAGCCCGGCGACGCCGAGGGAGGTCCGGAAGATGACGGCGACGAAGTAGACGGCGACGCCGATGCCCCAGACGAGCACGGCCTTGCGACCACCGGGCGGGTCACCGGGGAGGGAGACGGGGGCGGAGGGCGAGCTCATCGGACCTCGCCCCGCGCGAGATCCCGGAACCACCCGACGTGCCGGGTGACCACACCCACGGCCCCGTCCGCGTCCCCGGCGCGCAACGCGTCGAGGATCTCCTCGTGCTCGGCGAGCGTCTTGGCGATCCGGTCGGGATGCGAGTGCATCACCGCGACGCCCATCCGCAACTGCCGGTCCCGGAGCTGGTCGTAGAGACGGGCGAGGATCTCGTTCCCCCCGCTCCGCACGATCTCGGCGTGAAAGCACCGGTCGGTCACGGCGGCAGCGGAAAGGTCACCGGCGGCGGCCTGCTCCCGCTGCTGGGCCAGCAGTTCCTCCAGGCGGGCGATGAGACCCCCCGGCGCCGGCACCGCCTTGCGCACCGAGTGCGTCTCCACCAGGAGCCGCGTCTCGACGACGTCGGCGATCTCCTGCACGGACACCGGCAGGACCAGCGCCCCCTTCTTCGGATAAAGGCGAAGGAGTCCCTCCACCTCCAGCTTCAGGAGGGCCTCGCGCACCGGCGTGCGGGACACCCCGACGGCCTCGGCGAGCTCGCCCTCGGTGAGCAGCGTGCCGCCCTCGTACCGGCGGTCGAGCACGCCCTGCTTGACGTGCGCGTACACGCGCTCCGCTGCGGGCGGTGGCTTCAGGGCTCGCGTGGGGGACGAGGCGGGTGCGACAGGCATGCGCACAGCATAGATACAACACGTACCCATAAGGACGTCCAGTCCACGATTCGGACTTCACCCCCCTGGGAGCACATCCATCCGCCCCTCTCGTGCGTCTCACCATCGAGCGGCACCCTCATGTGGCCGCATTCCAGGGGCATTTGGAGCACAGACCTTGAAAACCCGCATTAAGGGCATTCGTCGCGCATCGGCAGTTATCGTCACCGCGGGTGCGGTACTCGCGGGCGGAGCCCTCACGACCCCGGCCCATGCGGCCGCGCTGCCCAAGCCGTCGATCGCCGCCAAGGGCGGCTTCGTGATGAACAACGGCACGGGCAAGACGCTCTTCACCAAGGCCGCGGACACCCGCCGGTCCACCGGCTCCACCACCAAGATCATGACGGCCAAGGTGGTGCTCTCGCAGCCGAACCTCAACCTCAACTCCAAGGTCAAGATCGAGAAGGCCTACAGCGACTACATCGTCAGGAACACCGCCTCGTCCGCCCGCCTGATCGTCGGCGACAAGGTCACCGTCCGCCAGCTCCTGTACGGCCTGATGCTGCCGTCCGGCTGCGACGCGGCGTACGCGCTCGCGGACAAGTTCGGCAAGGGCTCCACCCGCTCCGCCCGCGTGAAGTCGTTCATCGGCAAGATGAACTCCCAGGCCAGGACCCTCGGCCTGCGCAACACGCACTTCGACTCGTTCGACGGCATCGGCGGCGCGGGCAACTACTCCACGCCCCGCGACCTGACGAAGCTCGCCAGCAGCGCGATGAAGAGCTCCACGTTCCGTACGGTCGTGAAGACGAAGTCGACGAAGCAGAAGGTCACCACGAAGAGCGGTGGCTACCGCTACATGTCGTGGTCGAACACGAACAACCTGCTCAGCAGCTACAGCGGCGCGATCGGCGTGAAGACCGGCTCCGGCCCGCAGGCCAAGTACTGCCTCGTCTTCGCCGCGACCCGCAACGGCAAGACGGTCATCGGCACGGTCCTCACCTCGACCTCCGCGACCAACCGCACGAAGGACGCGAAGAAGCTGATGGACTACGGCTTCAAGAAGTAGGCCCGACGCGGTGGCCCCGACGGGGACACGAAGAGGGGGCCCGCCGCAGCACGCGGCGGGCCCCCTCTTCGTACGGGCTATGCCCAGGTGATCAGCCGCTTGGGCTGCTCCAGGATCGCCGCCACATCAGCGAGCACCTTCGAGCCGAGCTCGCCGTCGACCAGGCGGTGGTCGAAGGAGAGCGCGAGCGTTGTCACCTGACGCGGCTTGACCTTGCCCTTGTGGACCCAGGGCTGGAGCTTGATCGCGCCGACCGCGAGGATCGCGGACTCGCCGGGGTTCAGGATCGGCGTACCGGTGTCGACGCCGAAGACGCCGACGTTCGAGATGGTGACCGTGCCGCCCTGCATCGCGGCGGGGGTCGTCTTGCCGTCCTTGGCCGTGGACACCAACTCGCCCAGCGACGCGGCCAGTTCGGGCAGCGTCTTGGCGTGCGCGTCCTTGATGTTCGGGACGACCAGGCCGCGCGGCGTCGCCGCGGCGATGCCCAGATTCACGTAGTGCTTCTGGACGATCTCCTGATTCGCCTCGTCCCAGGCCGCGTTGACGTCCGGGTTGCGCCGGATCGCCACGAGGAGCGCCTTGGAGATGAGCAGCAGCGGATTGACCCGCAGGCCCGCGAAGGCCTTGTCCACCTTGAGCTCGTCGACCAGCTTCATCGTCCGCGTCACGTCCACCGTCACGAACTCCGTGACGTGCGGCGCCGTGAAGGCCGAGCCGACCATCGCCTGGGCGATGGCCTTGCGGACGCCCTTGACGGGGATCCGCGTCTCGCGGGCGTCGCCGCCCACCGCCGGGGCGGCAGCGGCGGGCGCGTCGGCGGCCACCGGCTGCGGCGCGGACACGAGGGCGGAAGCGGGAGCGGAAGCAGGCGCGGGGGCGGGCGTCGTGGCGGAGGCCACCGCCGCGTGCACGTCCTCGCGCGTGATGATCCCGTCGGCCCCGGACGGGACGATGGCCGTGAGGTCAACTCCCAGGTCCTTGGCGAGCTTGCGCACCGGCGGCTTGGCCAGCGGACGCTCACCGGCGGGGGCGGGAGTGGCCGGGGCGGGGGCGGCAGCCGTGCCGGAGCCGTTCAGTTCGGCCTGGACCGCCGCCGCGTAGTACGTCCCCGCGGCCTCGGCCTGCTCCGAAGCGGCCTTGCGCGCGCGGCGCTTCGTCGAGGACTCCGCGACCCCATAGCCCACGAGCACGGGCTGGCGCCCGGCGGGAGCTGCCTCCTCCTCAGGGGCGGGGGCGGCTGCCTCAGCGGGCGCGGCGGTCTCGGCGGGCGCGCTGCCACCGGACACGTCCACCGAGATGATCACCTGGCCGACGTCGACCGTGGTGCCCTCGGGGAAGCGCAGTTCACGTACGACACCGTTGAACGGAATGGGCAGCTCGACGGCGGCCTTGGCCGTCTCGACCTCGCACACCACCTGCCCGTCGGTGACCGTGTCGCCCGGCGCCACGAACCACTTGAGGATCTCCGCCTCGGTGAGCCCCTCGCCCACGTCGGGCATCTTGAACTCGGCCAGCGCAGCGTCTGTCATCGTCGTCACGACCCTCTCCCTCAGTACGCCAGCGAGCGGTCGACAGTGTCGAGCACCCGGTCGAGGCCCGGCAGGTACTCCTCTTCCAACCGCGCCGGCGGATACGGCGCGTGGAAGCCGCCGACCCGCAGCACGGGAGCTTCGAGGTGGTAGAAGCAGCGCTCGGTGATGCGGGCCGCGATCTCCGCGCCCGTGCCCAGGAAGACCGGGGCCTCGTGGACCACGACGAGCCGCCGCGTCTTCTCGACCGAGGCCTGCACCGCGTCGAAGTCCATCGGCGACATGGAGCGCAGGTCCACGACCTCAAGGGACTTGCCCTCCTCGGCGGCGGCCGCCGCTGCCTCCAGACAGACCTTCACCATCGGGCCGTACGCGACGAGCGTCAGGTCCGTGCCCTCGCGGGCGACCCGGGCCTTGTGCAGCGGCGCCGGGATGGCCTCCGTGTCGACCTCGCTCTTGTCCCAGTAGCGACGCTTCGGCTCGAAGAAGATCACCGGGTCGTCGCTCTGGATGGCCTGCTGCATCATCCAGTAGGCGTCCGACGAGTTCGAGGGCGAGACGACCTTGAGGCCCGCCACGTGCGCGAACAGCGCCTCGGGCGACTCGCTGTGGTGCTCGACGGCGCCGATGCCGCCGCCGTACGGAATGCGGATGACGACCGGCATCTTGATCTTGCCGAGCGCGCGGGCGTGCATCTTCGCGAGCTGCGTGACGATCTGGTCGTACGCCGGGAAGACGAAGCCGTCGAACTGGATCTCCACCACCGGGCGGTAGCCCCGCAGGGCCAGGCCGATGGCCGTGCCGACGATGCCGGACTCCGCGAGCGGGGTGTCGATGACACGCTCCTCGCCGAAGTCCTTCTGCAGCCCGTCGGTCACACGGAAGACGCCGCCGAGCTTGCCGACGTCCTCGCCCATGATGAGGACCTTGGGGTCGGTGTCGAGCGCGGTGCGCAGCGATTCGTTGATCGCTTTGGCAAGGGGAAGTTTCTGTACGCCCATGGTCACTTACCGCCTTCGTCCGCGAACGACGCCTGGTACGCGGCGAACTGGGCGCGCTCCTCGTCGACCAGCGCATGCCCGTCCGCATACGCGTTCTCGAAGATCGACATCAGATCCGGATCCGGCATCGCCCGCACCACCTCTCGCACTCGCTTTCCCAACGCTTCGCTCTCCGCCTCGAGTTCCGCGAAAAATCCCTCATCCGCGTGACCTTCGGCCTCGAGGTAGGTCCGCAGGCGCAGGATCGGGTCCTTGGCCTCCCAGGCCTCGCGCTCCTCGTCCCTGCGGTACTTGGTCGGGTCGTCGGACGTGGTGTGCGCGCCCATGCGGTAGGTGAACGCCTCGATGAGCGCCGGGCCCTCGCCCGTACGCGCCCGCTCAAGGGCCCACTTGGTGACGGCGAGCACGGCGAGCACGTCGTTGCCGTCGACCCGTACACCCGGGAAGCCATAGCCCTGCGCGCGCTGGTAGAGCGGCACGCGGGTCTGCTTCTCGGTGGGCTCGGAGATCGCCCACTGGTTGTTCTGGCAGAAGAACACGACGGGGGCGTTGTAGACCGCGGAGAAGGTGAACGCCTCGGCGACGTCGCCCTGGCTGGACGCGCCGTCCCCGAAGTACGCGATCACGGCCGAGTCCGCGCCGTCCTTGGCCACGCCCATCGCGTAACCGGTGGCGTGCAGGGTCTGCGAGCCGATGACGATCGTGTACAGGTGGAAGTTGTTGGTGTTCGGGTCCCAGCCGCCGTTGTTCACGCCGCGGAACATGCCGAGCAGGTTCGTCGGGTCGACACCGCGGCACCAGGCGACGCCGTGCTCGCGGTAGGTCGGGAAGACGTAGTCGTCGTCGCGGGTGGCGCGGCCCGAGCCGATCTGGGCGGCCTCCTGGCCGAGCAGCGACGCCCACAGGCCCAGCTCGCCCTGGCGCTGCAGGGAGGTGGCCTCGGCGTCGAAGCGGCGGGTGAGGACCATGTCGCGGTAGAGGGCGCGCATGTCGTCGGCGGTGATGTCCGCGACGTAGCCGTCGTACTCGGCGTTCTTGACCCGCTTGCCCTCGGGGGTCAGCAGCTGGACAAGCTGGGGTTCCGTGCTTTTCTTCGGCGCGGCCTTCTTGGCGCTTGCGCGCTTCCCGCCGCTTGTAGTGCTGCGGCGCGGTGTGCGCGCGGCGGTGCTCTCCACGGTCACGTGTGCTCCTCCGTCGGTCCGGCCCCCGGGATTACCGGGTAAGCCAGTGCGGCTCGCCTGATCCGTGCCCGCGCACGGGGTGGGTGCGACTCGGCCGGGAACAGGCGTGACAGGTGCCCCGGCGAGCGCCCTGCACAATGCACGTTACCCAGTGCTTCCCAATTCTGTGAAACCCCATCTGACCTGCGAATTTGCTTGGATTTCCAAGTATCTGACTGCTTGGATTTCCGAGTAAATGCAGAAAGTCGGGAACAGTTCCTGGTCACAGCACTGATCACAGCCTGGCAGGGGGCCGGAACACCGGCACGTTATCCCGGCCACCCCACGCACGGGAAGAGTTCAGCTCAGGCACTGCGAGAGATCGTGTGTGAGACTGGCTCCGTGCGCGAAGACGGAAAAATTACGGTATTTCTCCTCGACGACCATGAAGTGGTCCGCCGTGGAGTCCATGAGCTGCTCTCCGTGGAGTCCGACATCGAGGTCGTCGGCGAAGCCGGAACGGCTGCGGACGCCCTGGTCAGGATCCCCGCGACCCGACCCGATGTGGCCGTGCTCGACGTGCGGCTCCCGGACGGCAGCGGTGTCGAGGTCTGCCGCGAGATCCGTTCACAGAACGAGGACATCAAATGCCTGATGCTGACCTCGTTCGCGGACGACGAGGCTCTCTTCGACGCGATCATGGCGGGCGCTTCCGGTTATGTCCTGAAGGCCATTCGCGGCAATGAACTGCTCTCCGCCGTACGTGACGTGGCGGCCGGAAAGTCCCTGCTCGACCCCGTCGCCACGGCCCGGGTCCTGGAGCGCCTGCGCGACGGCAACACCCCCAAGGGCGACGACCGTCTGTCGAACCTCACGGACCAGGAGCGCAAGATCCTCGACCTGATCGGCGAGGGTCTGACCAACCGGGTGATCGGCGAACGGCTGCACCTCGCCGAGAAGACGATCAAGAATTACGTGTCCAGCCTGCTCTCCAAGCTCGGCATGGAGCGGCGCTCGCAGGCCGCGGCGTACGTGGCGCGCATGCAGGCGGAGCAGAACCACTGACACGCACCCGTCACCCTGCGTCACGGTTTGTGATCGGAAACGGGACTTACGTCCCCGTCCCCTAGGGGCGGGATCCCCTTCCCCGGCCCCCGCCGGTGCCGGAGGGTGGACGCATGCCTTCCGACGATCTGGAACAGGACGAACGGCTCGCCTTCGAACTGCTCGGCCGCACCGACTACGGCCGGGTCGCGACCAGCATGCGCGCGCTGCCCTTCCTCGCCGCCGCCCGCCACGTCGTCGTGGACGGACGCATCCTGCTGCGGATGCACAGCGGATACGGCTATCACCAGGCCTGCATCGGCAGTGTCGTCGCCTACGGGGCGGACAACCTCAGCGCGGAGACCGCGCGCACGGGCCAGTGGACCGTACAGTTCGTCGGCCTCTGTGAAGCCGTCGAGCCGACCAACGACGAGCTGGAGCTCTTCGGCCCCGGCCCGCACTACGTGGACGGTGAGCTCTACGACCCGGTCTACATGCGCATAGAGCCGCAGCTGGCCACGGTGCACACCCTCCAGGGCGGCCGGGAGCGACAGCTTCAGCGCATCTTCTAGGACGCGTGCAGACGCGCGCAGACGCTTACTGACGCTTATGAACGACGCACGCGCGCGTGGCGCCCTTTCGGGGCTCCACGCGCGCGTGCGTCTCGCTTTCGCCTTCGCTGACGGACCGCTCGGGGCGGCTCAGCCGTCGCCTTCGCCGCCGGCGACATCCCCGCCCTGCGTGCCGCCGTTCGTCACCGGCGGGTCCTCGCTGGTCGGGGTGCTGGGGTCGTCCGTCGGCTCCGTCGGGTCGTCCGTGGGCTCCGTCGGGTCGTCCGTCGGCTCGGTCGGGTCGTCCGTCGGCTGGCTCTCGGTCGGCGTCGTGGGAGTCGTCGGGCCGGTGGTGTTCGGCTGTTCTGGGGAGTAGCTGCCCTGACCGCCGGAACCGTCGCCCGGCAGCGTCTCCTCGTCCGAGGTGTCCTCTTCCGGACTCTTGCTCGGCTTCTTCGTATCCGACTGCTTGGTCGGCGCCTTCGTCGGGCCTTCCTTTTCCTTCTGCTTGCCGTCGCCCGCCGTCAGCGCGTACGTGACACCCACGGCGATCGCGATGACCGCGAGCACCGCGAAGATCCACATCTTGCCCCGGCCGCGGCCGTTCCCGTCGCGGTGACCGCCGTCGAAGCCGCCGTCGTCGCCGCCCGGGGGACGCAGCATGGCGCCCGGGATCTGCGCGGTGCCGGAGTCGCCCGGGTGCTGCATCGCGGTGGTGCCCGCGACGCCCATCGCCGGGGTGCTGCCGCCCTCGTGCATGCCCGCCACGTCGACGGGACCGGTGTTCCAGGTCCCGGTGTGGCTGCCCTGCTCGTGCAGCATCTGCAGCCCGTACTGGACCAGACCGCGCATCTCCTCGGCCGTCTGGAACCGGTCGTCCGGGTCCTTGGCGAGCGAACGCATCACCAGGCCGTCCAGCTCCGGCGGCGCCGCGTCCGAGGTCTCGGACGGCGGGACGGGGATGTCCTGGACGTGCTGGTACACGACGGAGAGCGGCGTCTCACCGGTGAACGGGGGCCGCAGGGCGAGCAGTTCGTAGAGCAGGCAGCCGGTCGCGTACAGGTCGGAACGGTGGTCGACGGCCTTGCCGAGCGCCTGCTCCGGGGAGAGGTACTGGGGCGTGCCCATGACCATGCCGGTCTGCGTCATCGTCGACTGGGCGCCGTGCAGCGCACGGGCGATGCCGAAGTCCATCACCTTCACCGCGCCGGTGTTGGTGATGATCACGTTCGCGGGCTTGATGTCGCGGTGCACGATGCCGTGCTGGTGCGAGTACGCGAGCGCCTCGAGCACCCCGGAGACGATGATCAGGGCCTGCTCGGGACCCGGCGCCTCCGCGTTGAGCAGCAGATCGCGGATCGTCCGGCCCTCGACGATCTCCATGACGATGTACGGGACGACACTCGGCCCGACGACGTCCTCGCCGGAGTCGTAGACCGCCACCACCGCATGGTGGTTGAGCCCCGCCACCGACTGGGCCTCACGCGTGAAGCGGGCCTTGGAGACCGGGTCTTCCGCGAGGTCGGAGCGGAGCAGTTTGACGGCGACCGTACGACCGAGACGTACGTCCTCGGCCGCGAACACCTCCGCCATGCCGCCCCGGCCGAGTCTGTGGGTCAGCCGATACCGGCCGTCCCCGACAAGTCCGCCATTACCCCACAACTCCGGCGCGTCTGACATACCGCCGCCACTCGCCTCGGGGTCGGACGGGCCCTGAGCGCGCTGCGTCTGTGCCATCAGTCCTCGCCGTCGTTTCTGGTCGTGGTGCTTGGTGGTACTGGGGGAACCCCGCCGGGCCACGCTACAGCCTTCGCGTGGCCCGGCGGTTCGAGGTGGACCGGACATCAAACCCGCCGGGGACCCTGTCACGCAAACTTGTAACGCTTCCGAGACGCTTCTTGCGCGTACGGTCACGGAACGGGCATCGAGCTTGACGTGGCAGTGCCCTCGGGCAGACTTGGCCAGGAATAGCGGGAATCGATCACCGACCGCGGAGCCGTCCGGCACACCGCGCCGATGGGGGACGCACGACATGAGCAGCCAGGACGGCGCACAGGGACGGTATGCGGGGCGCTCGCTGGCCGGTGGCCGGTACCAGCTGCGCGATCTTCTCGGTGAAGGCGGCATGGCCTCCGTTCACCTCGCGTACGACTCCGTACTCGATCGTCAAGTCGCGATCAAGACGCTTCACAGCGAACTCGGACGCGAGCAGTCCTTCCGCGAGCGCTTCCGCCGCGAGGCCCAGTCGGTGGCCAAGCTCACGCACACGAACATCGTCTCGGTCTTCGACACCGGCGAGGACGAGCTCGACGGCACGACGATGCCGTACATCGTCATGGAGTACGTGGAGGGCAAGCCGCTCGGCTCCGTCCTCGACGCGTCCGTCGCCCAGTTCGGCGCCATGCCGAGCGACCAGGCCCTGAAGATCACCGCCGATGTGCTCGCCGCGCTCGAGATCAGCCACGAGATGGGCCTGGTCCACCGCGACATCAAGCCCGGCAACGTGATGATGACGAAGCGCAACGTCGTCAAGGTCATGGACTTCGGCATCGCCCGCGCCATGCAGTCCGGCGTCACCTCCATGACGCAGACCGGCATGGTCGTCGGCACCCCCCAGTACCTCTCGCCGGAGCAGGCGCTCGGCCGCGGCGTCGACGCCCGGTCCGACCTGTACTCCGTCGGCATCATGCTCTTCCAGCTGACCACCGGACGGCTGCCCTTCGAGGCGGACTCCCCGCTGGCCATCGCGTACGCGCACGTCCAGGAGGAGCCGGTCGCTCCGTCCTCGATCAACCGCTCGCTGCCGCCTGCGGTCGACGCGATCGTCGCCCGCGCGCTCAAGAAGAACCCGAACGAGCGTTTTCCGACCGCCGAGGCCATGCGTGACGAGTGCCTGCGCGTCGCCCAGTCCCTTCAGGCGGCCGCGCCGAGCATCGTGCCGGGCGCCCAGACGGCGAGCGGCGCGGGCGTCGGCGCCGCGGTCTTCCCGCCGGTCGACTCCTCGCTCCCGCAGCAGGGCGGCGTCCAGACGCCGTACCAGCCGGGTCCGGGTACGTACGGCCCCGCCACACCGGCCCCCGTGACCCCGGGGTACGGCTACCCGCAGCAGGGTGGCTACCCGACCCCGGCGCCCACGAACGCGTACGCCCCGCAGGCCTCGCAGACCCCGCCGCCGTACACGCTCTCGCCGCAGTCGGCGCAGACGGCCGTGCACGGGCAGGGCGGCGGTTCCGGCTCGGGCGGCGGCAAGCGGAACATGCCGATGGTCGTCGGCTCGATCGTCGTCGCGCTGCTCGCCATCGGCGGCGTGATCGCGGCGGTGTCGATGAGCGGTGACGACGGCGGCAAGGACCCCAAGAAGAAGGAGTCGAACGCGCCGGTGGCGGGTCATCGGGGTCCGGACCGGACCCAGACGATCGACACCGAAGAGTGCACCGAGCCGGAGACCGCGTACAACGACGAGGACAAGATCAAGGTCCCCGACTTCACGTTCCAGGACTGGCGCTCCGTGCAGAAGTGCCTGCAGGCAGCGGGCTGGCAGTACGACAAGCGCACGGTGGACGAGAACACCTACGGGGAGGACACCGTCATGTCGCAGTCCCCCAAGGAGGGCTCCGACATCGACCCGGACGACGTGGACATCGAGGTCACCATCTCCACGGGCAACCCGGCCTGAGCCGCAGAACCTTCAGAGCCGCCGCAGAACCTGACGCCTGACGCGAAGGGCCCGGTCACCTCGTGACCGGGCCCTTCGCGTCTTCGTACGTACGTGTCGTCTTCAGTACCGGATGACCTCTAGAGGTAAGGCCCGCCGGTCCGCCCCGCGATACCGCCGTCCTCTTCATCCTCGCCGCCGCCCACACCGGGCGGCAACGCGCGCCGCATCGATTCGAGCTGCGCCCGCGCCGCCATCTGCTGCGCGAAGAGGGCCGTCTGGATCCCGTGGAAGAGCCCCTCGAGCCAGCCCACCAGCTGGGCCTGCGCGATGCGCAGTTCGGCGTCGCTGGGCACTCCGTCATCGGTGAAGGGGAGGGAGAGGCGCTCCAGTTCCTCGACGAGCTCGGGGGCGAGACCGTCCTCGAGCTCCTTGACCGAACTGGCGTGGATCTCCTTGAGCCGTACCCGGCTCGCCTCGTCGAGAGGTGCCGCCCGCACCTCCTCGAGCAGCTGCTTGATCATGCTGCCGATACGCATGACCTTCGCCGGCTGTTCGACCATGTCCGTCACCGGGACCTCGCGGGATTCGTCGTCTCCGCCGCCGCCGAGCGCCATTCCGTCCTGTCCGACAACCAGGACCTGGGGGCTCTCCGGCGACCGTTCGTTCCTCGGCATCTCCATGCCGCCATTCTCTCGCACGCGTACATCACACATCGGTGGTGCCCCCATTTGCCGCTGATCCACCGTGTACGAGGGGGCCGACCGTGTAACGAGGGAGCCAGCCGTGTCAGCCGCGGCGCAGCCGTACGGCGAAGAATCCGAGACCGAGGCCGATGAGGACCAGGCCGCTGCCGAGCGGCAGGACGCGCAGGCCGGGCAGGGCGGGTTCGGTGGCGGTCCGCCGGGTGGCGTCGGATGCGGTCGTCCGGGTGGCGGACTGCCGGTCGGCCTTCTCGGCGGGGGGCGGCTCCGGCCTCTCGGCCGGTACGGACACCGTGGCGGGCGGTGGTGGTGGCACCGGATCCGCACGTCCGGGCCGGGCCCTGCCGTCGCCGGAGACGCTTCCGGCGCGGGTCTCGCTGGGCGAGGGATCGGCGGCGTACGCGACAGGTGAGACACCTGAGACAGGTGAGACGGCCAGGAGCACCGTCAGAACCAACAAGGGGCGAAGCCATGGAGTCACCGTGCTGACCCCCTCCCGCTACCGGGTCGCCAAGATCAAGAGAGATCACTGAAGCTGCATCAAGCGTCACACAGTGACACAACTCCGGCATCTTGACCGTCTCGGCGACCCGGCAGCGGGAGCAGCTGCGGGAGCAGTTGCAGGAACAGCCGCGGGACAGCGGGAGGCCACGTCCCCGCGCGCTAGCGGACGAGCAGCACCTTCCCGATGTGCGAGCTCTCCTCCAGCACGCGATGGGCGGCCGCCGCGTCACTCATCGGCACCGTCCGGTCGACGATCGGGCGTACGTGGCCCGCGGCGATCAGGGGCCACACGTGCTCGCGCACCGCTGCGACGATCGTCGCCTTCTCCTCGGCGGGACGGCCCCGCAGCGAGGTCGCGGTGACGGCGGCACGCTTGCCGAGGAGCGTGGCGATGTTCAGCTCGCCCTTGACGCCGCCCTGCATGCCGATGATCGCGAGTCGGCCGTTGGTCGCGAGGGACTGCACGTTCCGGTCCAGGTACTTGGCACCCATGTTGTCGAGGATGACGTCCGCGCCCGCGCCGTCCGTGGCCTTCTTGATCTCCTCGACGAAGTCCTGCTCGCGGTAGTTGATGAGGATGTCCGCGCCGAGCTCGCCGCAGAAGTCGAGCTTCTCCTTGGTGCCCGCCGTGACCGCCACCTTGGCACCGACGGCCTTCGCCAGCTGGATCGCCATGGTGCCGATGCCGCTGGAGCCGCCGTGCACGAGGAACGTCTCGCCGGGCCGGAGGTGGGAAATCATGAAGACGTTGGACCAGACCGTCGAGGTCACCTCGGGCAGCGCGGCCGCCGTGACGAGGTCGACGCCTTCGGGCACGGGCAGCAACTGTCCGGCGGGGACGACGACCTGCTCGGCGTAGCCGCCGCCGGCGAGCAGCGCGCACACCTCGTCGCCGATCTCCCAGCCGGAGACGCCGGGGCCGATGTCGGTGACGCGGCCCGCGCACTCGAGCCCCGGGTAGGGGGACGAACCGGGTGGCGGGTTGTAGAAGCCCTGGCGCTGGAGCAGGTCGGCGCGGTTCACGGCGCTGGCCACGACGTCGACCAGCACCTCACCCTCGCCGGGTACGGGATCGGGGACCTCGGCCCATACGAGCGCTTCGGGTCCACCGGCTTCGGGGATCGTGATCGCATGCATGCGGGCGAGGCTACTCCCTGCGGATTCCGGCCGGTCCGACTACGTGCGCAGTCCGCCCCGCGGCGGATTCGACCGGGCGTCGGGCGCCATCGGTGACGTCGGCGTCGCCCGCACGATGGTGATCAGCCGGTCCATCAACTGCAGCTTCCCGACGGCAGGATCGTCGTATCCGAGCACGCGGTGCCCGCGTACGACACTGACCACCAGGTCGTCCGTCTCGCGGACGCCCATCCCCACCTCGGCCTTTATCACCGGCCGTTCGACGAGATCGAGCCCGCTGCCCTGCTGGATCAGATCCTCCATGACCATGCCCGCGCTCGGGCTGAGCACGGAGAGGCCGAGCAGCCGTCCCGCCGCGCTGGCGCTGGTGATCACCGCGTCGGCGCCGGACTGGCGCAGCAGCGGCGCGTTCTCCTCCTCGCGCACCGCGGCCACGATCTTGGCCCCGCGGTTCATCTGCCGGGCGGTCAGCGTGACCAGGACGGCGGTGTCGTCGCGTTGGGTCGCGATGATGATCTGCCGGGCGCGCTGCACCTCGGCGCGGAGCAGCACATCGCTGCGCGTCGCATCGCCGATGACGCCCGCGTAGCCCTCGGCGGTGGCGGCGTCGACGACCTTCGCGCTCGGGTCGACCACCACGATCTGCTCGGGCTTCAGACCGGTCGCACAGACGGTCTGGATCGCGGAGCGGCCCTTGGTGCCGAAGCCGACGACGACGGTGTGTTCACGCAAGTTGGACCTCCAACGGTTGAGACGCCATTCCTCGCGCGTCCGCTCCGTGAGTACTTCAAGGGTGGTGCCGACCAGGATGATCAGGAAGAGCACGCGCAGCGGCGTGATCAGGAGAATGTTGCAGAGCCGCGCGCTGTCGCTGTACGGGACGATGTCGCCGTAACCGGTGGTGGAGAGCGTGACGGTGGAGTAGTAGGCGGCGTCGAGGAAGTCGAGCCCGTCGTCCGAGTTGTCGTGATAGCCGCCGCGGTCGATCCAGACGATGAAGGTCGTCAGGGCGAGCACGGCGAGCGCCATCATCAGCCGCTTGCCGACCTGCAGCAGGGGGCGCTCGACCACCCGGCGCGGCAGCTTGATCCGGTGGGTGACGAGGTGTTCGTCGGGGTTGCGGGCGATGGCGTCATGGCCGGGAAGTTTCACGTGAAACACTCCCCGGCTGTGTCTGCGGCTGTGGTTGTCGCTGTGGCTGTGGTTGCGGCTGTGGGTGCGGCTGCGTTCGGGCCGGTGGCTGTGGCCGCGTCCGGGCGTGTGGCTGTGGCCGCGTTCGTGCCGGTGGCCGCGTTCGTGCCGGTGGCCGCGTTCGTGCCGGTGGCCGCGTCCGAGAGGGCCCACGGGAGGTCGAGAACCTCCAGCTCCTGGCCCTGTCGCCCGCCGCCCGGCGGGACGACCGCGAGCCCGTCGGCCACCGCGATACCGCGCAGCATCGCCGGGCCGTTGTAGTGCAGCGGCACCGCGTGGTCGGCGCGGAGCATGACGGGGACGAGACGGGTGTCGTGCGGATGCCCGTGCACGTCCTCGCGCAGCTCGGCGGTGTACGCCGACGTGGCGGGTCGCCCCGAGAGCGTACGCAGCAGGGGCTCGGCCAGGGTCAGCAGGCCGGAGACGGCCGCGAGCGGATTGCCGGGCAGGCCGACGAGGTGCTGGTCGGGGCGGATGCGGGCGAGCAGCATGGGGTGCCCGGGGCGTACCGCGACGCCGTCCACGAGGAGCTCGGCGCCGATGCGGCGCAGGATGGGATGGACGTGGTCGACCGGCCCGGAGGCGGTACCACCGGTGGTCACGATGAGGTCGGCGGCGGATCCGGTGATGGCCTGGTGGAGCGCCTCGGCATCGTCACCGAGCCTGCGCACGGCGATGACTTCCGCGCCCAGTGAGCGCAGCCAGGGCGGAAGCATCGGCCCGAGCGCGTCGCGGATGAGGCCCTCGTGGGGGAGCCCCTCGGTCAGCAACTCATCGCCCAGGATCAGCACTTCGGCTCTGGGCCGGGGGACCACGGGCAGTTCGTCGTAGCCTGCGGCTGCCGCGAGACCGAGCACCGCCGGAGTCACCAGGGCGCCGGGCGGCAGCAGTTGATCGCCGGAGCGGCACTCCTGGCCGCGCGGCCGGATGTCCTGCCCGTGCGCGACGTCACGCCGGGGGTGCAGCCGTCCCTTGTCGTCCGTGAGGCCGTGCTCGCTGCGGATGACGGCGGTGGCCTCCTGCGGAATCCGCGCCCCGGTCGCGATCCGCACGGCCTCGCCGTCGGAGAGCGGGTCCGGCCGTCCGTGCCCGGCGAGGATCCCGTCGGCCCGCACGTCCCACGGCCCGGGTCCCGCGACGACCCAGCCGTCCATCGCGGAGGTGTCGAAGGAGGGGAGATCCGTGAGGGCGACGAGGGGCGCGGCGAGTACCAGGCCGAGCGCTTCCCCGAGGGGGACAGCGGTGGGCGCGGCGGTGGAGGGCACGGGCCTCGGCGCACGGCCGGCGAGGGTGCGGGCGACGGGCCAGGGGGTGATGTCGCGGTGGTCGCGGTGCTTGGCCGCCTGGGGGTCTCCGTTCGGCTTCGGCCCCTGCCCGGGGGGAGCGGACGGGGCGGACGCGGCGGGCGTGCCGGGAGCGGCTGGTGTGCCTGGAGCGGGCGGTGCGCCTGGAGCGGGCGGTGTGCCGGGCGGAGGCGGTGTGCCGGGCGGAGGCTGGGGCACGGCTTCGTGCCCCAGGTTGCCCGGGGCGGCCGACGCACCCGCGCCCCGAAGACCGCCGCCGACGGGCTCACCGTCGGCGCGCCTGCCGGTCCTCCGGCCATGGTCGTCGTTCACCAGGGCGAGAGCCTCGTCGAGCTCGGCGTCCGGCGCGGGCTGCCCACTCATCCGGCATCCGGCCGCATGTCGGCCCGTGCGTCCTGCCCCGGGTCGGGAGCGGCACCCGGCGGCGTGACGCCAGGTGCCACGCCAGGCGTCGCGTCGGGCGCTGCGTCAGGCGCTGCGCCCGCGTCGGAGCCGCCCTCCTCCGCCCACCGCGTGGCCAGCGCCGCCGCCTTGCGGGCGGCCTCGGCCACTGCCTCGGGCCCGCCGCCCTCCGCGGCCCGCGCCGCCGCGTACCCCACCAGGAAGGTGGTCAGCGGAGCCGCAGGCCTGGCCACGCCGTGTGCGGCGTCGCGCGCGAGGTCGAGCAGCAAGCCGGTGTCGACGTCGAGCTCGATGCCCAGTTCGTCCTTGACTGCGGAAATCCATTCATCCAACACGTGCCCATGCTCCCTGATGCGGGCCCGAGCGGCCGCGATGTCGTCCCAGGTGTCGCAGTCGAAGGACGCGACGGGGTCGGCGACCCGGGTGAGTTCGAGCCGCGCGGTGAGGGACCGCAGCGGAAGTCCTGTCAGACCGTCGTGCTCAGCGGCGAGCAGTGCGATCTCACGCTTCAGCGACGCACTGCGGTAGGCCGCGACCAGCGGCTGGTCCCGGCCGCCGGGATCGCTCAGCACCGCACCGTCCGCGCCGCTCTTCCGCAGCGCGGCGAGAAGGCTGTGGACCGTCCGCCTCTCCAGGAACGGCAGATCGGCGGAGAGCGCCACGACCTGCTCCGCCCCCGTGCACCGCAGCCCCGCGTCGAGCGCGGCGAGCGGCCCCGCACCGGCGGGTTCCTCGCGCGCCCACACCACGGGGCGCGCGGTCGGACGGGGCTCGGCGACGACCACGGTCGTCCCCGCGCCGGAACACGCGCCGAGCACCCGGTCGAGCAGCGCCCGGCCGCCCACCCGCAGGCCCGGCTTGTCCGCACCGCCGAGCCGTCTGGCGCCGCCTCCCGCGAGGACCACGGCGTCGTACGGATCGTCGTAGGGGACATCCGCCGGGGCGGCCTTCGAGACGTCGGCCGAAGCGGCGTTCGAGGCGGCGTCCTGGGCATCGGTCGAGGCGGCGGTCGGGGCGTCGTCCGGGGCATCGGTCGGGGCGGCGTTCGAGGCGGCGGATACGGCGCCACCCGGAACCCTCTGCGCGGTCATCCCCCGAGTATGGGCGCACGAAGGATCAATGCCACCCCCTGTACGGGGACTCACATCACCGCGCCAGGACTCACACCGCCGCCCCGCGCCTCCTCACACCGACCGCAGCAGCACCGCGGGCTGCTCCACGCAGTCCGCCACGAACCGCAGGAACCCGCCCGCCGTGCCTCCGTCGCACACCCGGTGATCGAACGTCAGCGAGAGCTGCACGACGTGCCGCACCGCCAACTCCCCTTGGTGCACCCATGGCTTGGGCACGATCCGGCCCACGCCGAGCATGGCCGCCTCGGGGTGATTGATGATCGGCGTGGAGCCGTCGACCCCGAACACCCCGTAGTTGTTCAGCGTGAACGTGCCGCCCGTCAGTTCCGCCGGCGTCAGCTTTCCGTCCCGGGCGGCCTCCGTGAGCCGGATCAGCTCGGCGTTGACGGAGTCGGTGGTCCGCGTGTTCGCGTTCCGCACCACGGGGACGACAAGACCGCGGTCGGTCTGCGCGGCGAAGCCGAGGTGGACATCGGCGAGCCGGACCACCTCGCGCGCCTCCAGGTCCACGGTGGAGTTGAGCATCGGATAGCGGGCCAGCGCGGCCACGCTGATGCGGGCGAACAGCGCGAGCAGCGAGATCTTCCGCCCGTCGCCCTCCTTCGCGGCTCCGTTCATCGCGGCGCGCGCCGCGAGCAGTTCCGTCGCGTCGGCGTCGACCCAGCAGGTGGCTTCCGGTATCTCGCGCCTGCTGCGGGACATCTTGTCCGCGACGAGGCCCCGGATGCCGGTCAGCGGATAGCGGACTTCCGCACCCGTCAGGGCAACGCGCGGCTCCTCGCTCACCGCTCCCACCGGTGTGTGCGTGGTCTCGCTCATGGGCGTGGCCGCAGGCGTAGGTGTGGCCTCGTGTGCGGGCGCCGGTCCCGCCGCGATGGCGCTCTCCACGTCCGCCCTCGTGATCAGCCCGTCAGGACCCGTGCCCATCAGGACACGGAGATCCACGTCGTTCTCCCGCGCCAGCTTGCGTACGAGGGGTGAGATCACCGGTATCGGGCCGTCCGCGCGCGGGAGTGTGCCCGCCCCCGAAGAAACCGAGGCCCCGGACGGCCCGGCGGCCTGCTCCTGCCGCCGCGACGGCTTCTCCTGCCGGGCGGACTGCGGGACGGCCTGCGGGACGGGCTGCGGGACGGCCTGCGCGGCAGGCTTCGGCGCGGGCTGCGTGACAGGCCCCGCCGAGCGCACCCTCCTGCGCCGCGCGGGCGCCGCAGCCGTGCCGTACCCGACCAGCACGTTTCCGGAGGACTCCTCGGCGGCGGCCGTCTGCAGGGCCCGCTCCGCCGGCTCCTCCGGAGCCGGGACAGGGCTCCCCGCCGGGGCGCCGACGGCGACCGTCAGCAGCGGCGCGCCCACCGGCAGTTCCGTCCCTTCCTCGCCGAAGAGGGCCGTCACCACGCCGCCGTACGGGCAGGGCACCTCCACCAGCGCCTTGGCCGTCTCCACCTCGACGACGGGCTGGTCCACGGCCACGACATCGCCGACCTGCACGAGCCAGCGGGTGATCCCCGCCTCCGTGAGCCCCTCGCCGAGGTCGGGCAGCTTGAACTCGAGGCTGTTCACATTCAGACCGGGCGCCATCAGCTGTCCGCCTCCCACTGCAGTCGCGCGACCGCGTCCAGGATCCGGTCCACGCCCGGCAGATGATGCCGCTCGAGCATGGGCGGCGGATAGGGAATGTCGAATCCGGCGACGCGCAGGACCGGCGCCTCCAGGTGGTGGAAGCACCGCTCCGTGACGCGAGCGGCGATCTCCCCGCCGGGGCCGCCGTACCCGCCCGACTCGTGCACGACGACCGCGCGTCCGGTCCGCCGCACGGAAGCGGCCACCGTCTCGTCGTCGAAGGGCACGAGGGAGCGCAGGTCGACCACTTCGAGGTCCCACCCCTCGGCGACGGCCGCCTCGGCCGCCTCCAGGCAGACGGGCACGGACGGCCCGTACGTGAGGAGCGTGGCGCTGCGCCCGCTGCGCCGCACCACTGCCTTGCCTATGGGGTCAACGGCCTGCGGCGCGTCCGGGTTCCAGTCGGCCTTCGACCAGTAGAGGCGCTTCGGCTCCAGGAAGACGACGGGGTCGTCGGAGGCGATGGAGGCCCTCAGCAGGCCGTAGGCGTCGGCGACCGTGGCGGGCGTGACGACATGGAGCCCCGGAGTCGCCATGTAGTACGCCTCGGAGGAGTCGCTGTGGTGCTCGACTCCGCCGATGCCACCGCCGTAGGGCACACGCACCGTGATGGGCAGCGGCATCGCGCCCCTCGTGCGGTTCCGCATCCGCGCGACGTGGGAGATCAGCTGCTCGAAGGCGGGGTAGGCGAACGCGTCGAACTGCATCTCGACGACGGGCCGGAGCCCGTACATCGCCATGCCGACGGCCGTCCCCAGGATGCCCGCCTCGGCGAGCGGTGTGTCCGTACAGCGGTCCTCGCCGAACTCCTTGGTGAGTCCGTCGGTGACACGGAAGACCCCGCCGAGCGCCCCGACGTCCTCTCCGAGGACGTGCACGGCCGGGTCCTCGGCCAGGGAGTCACGCAGCGCGCGCCCCAGCGCCTGCGCCATGGTGGCCGGTTTGGCCGCCTTCTTGGTGGCCCGTTCGGCCGCGACCGTACTCATCGCGCGTTCTCCTCGCCGTCCGCGTCGTCTTCGTCCGATGCCTCGAGCTCGGCGCGCAACTGCGCCGCCTGCTCGCGCAGTTGGGTGGTCTGCTCGGCGTACACATGGCTGAAGAGGTCCATGGGGTTCAGCTCGGGGTCCTGGTTCATGCGCTCACGCAGGTCGGCCGCCATCGCCTCGGCGTCGTCGCGGGCCGTCCGCCTGCGGTCCTCGTCGAGGAGTCCGCGCTCGGTCAGCTCCCGCTCCAGGAGCAGGATCGGGTCGTGCGCGCGCCAGGCCTCGACCTCGGTGTCCCCGCGGTAGCGCGTGGCGTCGTCGGCGTTCGTATGGGCTTCCATGCGGTACGTCACCGCTTCGACGAGGGTGGGGCCGCCGCCCGCGCGTGCGCGGGACACCGCGTCGCTCAGCACCTCGTGCACCGCCGCCGCGTCATTGCCGTCCACCAGGCGTCCCGGCATTCCGTACCCGACGGCCTTGTGGGCCAGGGACGGGGCGGCCGTCTGCTTGTCGAGGGGCACGGAGATCGCGAAGCCGTTGTTCTGCACCAGGAAGACGACGGGTGCCTGCCAGACGGCCGCGAAGTTCAGCGCCTCGTGGAAGTCGCCCTCGCTCGTGCCGCCGTCGCCGACCATGGCGAGCGCGACCACGTCGTCGCCCTTCAGACGGGCGGCGTGCGCGAGACCCACGGCGTGCGGGAGCTGGGTCGCCAGAGGGGTGCACAGGGGCGCTATGCGGTGCTCTCGCGGGTCGTACCCGGTGTGCCAGTCGCCGCGCAGCAGGGTCAGCGCCTGGACGGGGTCGAGGCCACGGGCGACCGCGGCGAGCGTGTCCCGGTAGCTGGGGAAGAGCCAGTCCCGCTCCTGGAGAACCATCGCGGCGGCCACTTCGCACGCCTCCTGGCCGGTGCTGGAGGGGTAGACCGCGAGCCTGCCCTGCTTCGTCAGGGCCGTCGCCTGCGTGTTGTACCGCCGTCCGAGCACCAGCTGTGCGTACAGGCGGCCCAGGAGCTCCTCGTCGGCCTTGCCGGCGGCCTCCGTGCCCAGGACGCGATACGGCTCCGCGTCGGGCAGCAGCGGCGCGGGATCGGTCCTGAGCTGCCATGCGGGTGGCGGGGTGGGCCGGTAGACGCCCCGCTGCTCCATGACCGTCATGTCGGCACCTCCATGTGGAAGCGGTCTCCTCGTGGGAGCGGCAAAAGAGGCGCGGCAATGTGAGGCGCCTCACCTACCGATTGTTCGGTCGTCGGCACATTTTGGCTACAGGCACCTCCAGGCTGTGGACAAACGGTTCTGCACAGCCTGGGATGGATGCAGTACGTCCATGGTAGGGAGGCGGGGGGACATGGCATCTGAACGAATGGCCGACGGACGCGACGGTGATCGTCCCGAAAGCCGGTCCGGCGACCGCCAGGAGGGCCTGCCCCGCCCCCTGGACTCCATCGACCGCGACATCCTGCACATCCTGCACACGGACGGTCGCGCGTCGATACGCGCCGTGGCCGAGCGCGTCCATGTGTCACGGGCCAACGCGTACGCGCGCATCAACCGCCTCATCGACGACGGGGTGATCCGCGGCTTCGGCGCCCGGATCAACCACGAACGGGCAGGCCAGGGCGCATCCGCGTACATCACGCTCAAGATCGTCCAGAACACCTGGCGCACGGTGCGCGAGCACCTGCGGACACTGCCGGGCGCCTCGCACATCGCGCTGGTCAGCGGCGACTTCGACGTGCTGCTCCTGGTGCACACGCCGGACAACCGCGCACTGCGCGAGCTGGTCCTCACCCGGCTGCAGTCCATCCCCGAAGTGCTCAGCACACGTACGTTGCTGGTCTTCGAGGAGGACGACCTGGAGGCGGAGAACTGATCCGCAGGCCGCGGAGGCGGGCCTGTCAGCCGGAGCCGGTGCGTCAGCCGCCGCTGCGCAGCCCCGCGAAGGCCATCTGGACGACGGCGTCGGCGACCTGCTGTCCCGACGAGGCGCCGCGTGCGTCCGGTCGGTACCACTCCGCGATGGAGTTGATCATTCCGAAGAGCAGCCGGGTGGCCAGGCGCAGCTCCATGTCCGAGCGCAGGTCGCCGTCGGCGACGGCTTCCTTGAGCAGATCGGCGACCTGCTGGTCGAACTCCCTGCGCCGCTCCATGGCCCACCGCTCGGTGTCCGTGTTGCCGCGCACGCGCAGCAACAGCGTCACATAGGGCAGTTCGGCGATCAGCACCTCGACGGTGCGGCGCGTGACGTGCTCCAGGCGCTGCACGGCGGTGCCCACGCGCGCGTGCTCCTCGGCGAGGATCCCGAAGAGCCCGTCGAGCGCCCGGCTGACCGCACGGCGCAGCAGCTCTTCCTTGCCCGATACGTGGTGGTAGATCGAGGACTTGGAGATTCCGGCCGCCTTGGAGAGGTGCTCCATGGACGTGCCGTCGTAGCCGCGCTCGTTGAAGACCCGGACGGCCACCGTCAGGAGGCTCTCCGGGGTGTACGTGTCACGCCTGGTGGTGGTCATGAGTGGAGGTCCTCTCGCGCTGCCGCGCGGCGAAGCGCCTGGGACGGTGCGTAGCGGCCGGTGGGGTACTCCTGGTGCAGGCATTCCAGGATGTCGATGGCCCAGTGCAGGTTGAGCGACTCGCCCCATTCGAGCGGTCCGCGCGGGTAGTTGACGCCCAGGCGCATCGCCGTGTCGATGTCCTCCCTGCTGGCGACACCGCGCGCGACGGCGTCCTGGGCGAAGTCGACGAGCATGGCGACGGTCCGGGCCACGATCATCCCCGGGACGTCGGCGATGACGCTGACCTGCTTGCCCAGCGCCTGGAAGAGGCCCACGGCCTCCTGGAGCTGGTCCTCGCTCACCGCCACGGAGGGGGCCAGGGCGATCCTGGTCGCGGAACGGTAGTCCAGCGCGAGATCGAACTGGATCACCGCCGTCTCGGCGTCGTCCGCGGCGCAACCGTCGGCCAGATACATCCTGACGCCGCTGGGGAGTTCCATCCACCCGGGGCGGTCGGGGTCGTAGGGCTCCTTGAGCGCGATGTCGATCCCGGCTTCGTCGATCAGCTTGACGACGTCGTGCGCCTGGAACTGGTCTCCATGCACCGCGACGGACGCCGGAGCCGGCGCGGGCGCCGCCGTGTGCGGCTCGGCGCGCGCCGCGTCGTCCCCGTACGCGTACCAGCCCTGGCCGGACTTGCGGCCCAGGCGACGCGACTCGACGAGACGGCGCTGGGCGAGCGACGGCGTGAACTTGGGGTCCTGGAAGAAGGACTCCCACACGGAGCGGGTGACGGCTTCGTTCACGTCCTGGCCGATGAGGTCGGTGAGCTCGAAGGGGCCCATCTTGAAGCCGCCCGATTCGCGAAGGACGGCGTCGATGGTGGCCGGGTCGGCGACCCGCTCCTCATGGAGGCGCAGCGCCTCGGCGTAGAAGGGGCGGGCGATCCGGTTGACGATGAAGCCGGGGGTGTCCGCGCTGCGCACCGGCGTCTTGCCCCAGGCCCGCGCCGTCTCGTACGCGCGCGTGGCCGCCGTTTCGTCGCTCGCGAAGCCGCTGACGACCTCGACGAGAGGGAGGAGCGGCGCGGGGTTGAAGAAGTGCAGGCCGACGAAGCGGCCCGGCTTCTTGAGCGTGCCCGCGATGGCGGTGACGGAGAGGGAGGACGTGTTGGTGGCGAGGAGACAGTCCTCGGCGACGATCTCTTCCAGCTCTTCGAAGAGGCTTTGTTTGACGGGCAGTTGTTCCACGATCGCCTCGATGACCAGTCCGCACCCGGCCAGCTCGGCAAGACGGTCGACCGGCGCGAGCCGGTCCCCCGCGGCGACGCGGTCGTCGGCCGTGAGCCTGCCCTTCGCGACGAGCCGGTCCAGGCGTGCGCCGATCGCCGCGGCGGCGGTCCTCGCCTGGCCCTCCACGGCGTCGTACAGCCGCACGGGGTGGCCCGCCAGCAGGGCGACCTGGGCGATGCCCTGCCCCATGGTGCCGGTGCCGACCACGGCAACGGAGCTGCTGAGCTCGAGTGCTGTCATGCTCGCGATCCTCCCGCACGAGGTGCCCGCCGGAAGGTGCGGGGTGCCCGGCGAGAAGTTGTCCACAGGTTCGGCGGACCCCCTTGTCCCGACCGATCGTTCGGTTACTCTAGCTCTGTCTGTCCGTCCCTGCCCACTGCCCTGCCCAGCTCGCCGGCTCGACGAAGAGCCGGCTCGACGAGGAGTTGGTCCGATATGGCCGCCGAACTCACCGCGCACCAGCTGATCGCCACGCACCGGCCCACACTCGACCAGGCGCTGGAGACGATCCGCACGCGCGCGTACTGGTCGCCGCACCCCGAGCACCCCAAGGCCTATGGAGAGAACGGCAGCCTGAGCCTGCCCGAGGGCAAAGCCGCCTTCGACGCCCTCCTGGGCAACCGCTTCGATCTCGACCAACCGGGCACGGACGACTGGACCGGCGCGGAAGTCTCTCCGTACGGGCCCGAGTTGGCCATCACGTACCCCCACCCGGACATCGACACGCTGCTGCCCGCGATGCGCGCCGGAATGCGTGCCTGGCGCGACGCGGGCGCGGAAGTGCGCGCGATGGTCTGTCTGGAGATCCTGTCGCGCATCAGCGCACGCACGCACGAGCTGGCGCACGCGGTCATGCACACCAGCGGCCAGGCCTTCATGATGGCCTTCCAGGCCGGCGGACCGCACGCCCAGGACCGCGGCCTGGAAGCGGTGGCGTATGCGTACGTCGAGCAGGCCCGCACCCCTGACAACGCGGAGTGGTCCAAGCCCCAGGGCAAGCGCGACCCGATCGCCCTGGACAAGCGCTTCACACCCGTGGCGCGCGGCATCGCGCTCCTGATCGGCTGCAACACGTTCCCGACGTGGAACGGCTACCCGGGCCTGTTCGCCTCCCTGGCCACCGGCAACCCCGTCCTGGTCAAGCCCCACCCGCGCGCGGTGCTGCCGCTCGCACTGACGGTGCGCATCGCGCGTGAGGTCCTCGCCGACGCGGGCTTCGACCCGAACCTGGTGTGCCTGGCCGCCGAGCGGCCGGACGAAGGCATCGCCAAGACCCTCGCCGTCCGCCCCGAGATCAAGATCATCGACTACACGGGCTCGACGGCCTTCGGTGACTGGCTGGAGGCCAACGCCCGCCAGGCGCAGGTCTACACGGAGAAGGCCGGCGTGAACACGGTCGTCGTCGACTCGACGGACAACTACAAGGGGATGCTGGCCAACCTCGCCTTCTCCCTGTCGCTGTACAGCGGCCAGATGTGCACGACCCCGCAGAACCTCCTGATCCCCCGGGACGGCATCGCCACGGACGCCGGAGCGAAGTCGTACGACGACGTGGTGTCCGACCTCGCCGCGTCGGTGAACGGCCTGCTCGGCGACGACGCCCGTGCGAACGGCATCCTGGGCGCCCTGGTCAACCCGGACGTGAAGGCCCGCCTGGAGGCGGCGACCGGACTCGGCGAAGTGGCTCTCCCCTCACGGGAGATCAGCAACCCCGAGTTCCCGGACGCCGTGGTCCGCACCCCGGTGATCGTCAAGCTCGACGGCGCGAAGCCGGACGCCGAGGCGGTCTATCTGAACGAGTGCTTCGGACCCGTCTCCTTCGCCGTCGCGGTCGATTCCTCGGCGGACGCCGTGGAGTTGCTGCGCCGCACGGTGCGCGACAAGGGCGCGATGACGGTCGGCGCGTACACGACGTCGGACGAGGTGTCCGGTGCCGTGGAGGAGACCTGCCTGGAGGAGTGCGCCCAGCTCTCCTTGAACCTCACGGGCGGCGTCTATGTGAACCAGACGGCGGCGTTCTCGGACTTCCACGGCTCGGGCGGCAACCCGGCGGCGAACGCCGCCCTGTGCGACGGCGCGTTCGTGGCCAACCGCTTCCGTGTGGTGGAGATCCGCAGGGACGCCTGACGCTCGGCGGCGGGTTCAGGCCTCCGTGCCCGGGGGCCTGCCCGCCGACCAGTGGAAGAGGGTCATCCCGACGCTGGTGGCCAGGTTGTAGCTGGAGACCTGGGGCCGCATCGGCAGCGACACCAAGTGGTCGGCGCGCTCCCGCAGTTGCGCGGAAAGACCACTGCGCTCGGACCCGAAGGCCAGCACGGCGTCGTCCGGCAGCTTGAGGCCGCGGATGTCCTCGCCCTCCGCGTCGAGCGCGAACACCGGCCCCGGCGGCAGCTCGCGGACGTCCATCCGCTCGACGGCCGTGGCGAAGTGCAGGCCCGCGCCACCGCGTACGACCGTGGGATGCCAGGGGTCGAGCGTGCCGGTCGTGACGACTCCCGTCGCCCCGAATCCCGCGGCGAGCCGGATCACGGCCCCGGCATTGCCCAGATTGCGGGGGTCGTCGAGGACGACGACCGGCGCGGTCCTCGGCATGCGGGCCAGCGCGTCGAGGTTGGCGGCACGGGACGGACGGACCGCGAGGGCGGCCACCCCTGTGGGGTGCAGACGCGGCACAAGGGCGCGCAGGGTGCCCTCGGGGACCTGGACGATGAGCGCGTCGAGGGCGTCCCTCACATCGGGCGCGAGGTCGTCGGCAAGGGCGAGGACCGCGGCCTTGTCCCCGGCAAGCGCCGAGGGGATCGGCGCTCCGAAGCGCAGCGCGTGCTTGATGGCGTGGAAACCGTCGAGGAGCACGGAGGTGTCGGCGGCCTCGCGCCAGGCACGCAGGGCATCGTCCGGATCAGGCTGGTGCGTCCCGTTCATCCCGCGTACGTCCCGTTCATGAAGGGAAGCCTACGCGCGCGTGCTCGGTGGATTCCCTGGCCGGTTCCTCGTCGGCCCCGCGTTGCACCGGCACCGTACGACCGCGTGAGAACCGCGAGAACAGCGCTCCACGCGCGCGTGCCGTCCAGCCGCCGACGCGTCGCAGGAACGACGTCGGCAGGAACACCGCGTCGGCCGCGATCATCGCGAGCGAGAAGAACGGCAGGCCGAGGACGACGGCGATGACCGCGTGCTCGCAGATCATGGCGGCGAGCAGGACGTTCTTGACCCGCCTGTTGAACAGGGTGAAGGGGAAGGCGACCTGCACGGCGACCGTCCCGTACGTCACCAGCATCACCATGAGGCCGTGCGAGGCGAGCAGGTCGGAGAGCGCGGGCCAGGGGGAGAAGTAGTCGAGTTGCAGCGGGTAGTAGATGGCCGTGCCGTCCTGCCAGCGGCTGCCCTGGATCTTGTACCAGCCTGCCGTCGCGTAGATCAGACAGGCCTCGACCATGATCACCAGGAGTGCGGCGTTGTGCGCGAGCTTCACGATGACATCGAGGAGCCTTCGCCCCTCGCCGTCGGGTGCGCGCCGCGTGACGGCCCACCACAGGCCGTGCGACAGCCACAGCCCCCAGAAGACCAGCAGCCAGCCGCCGCTGAGCTCCCCCATGAACGTCACCACGGACAGGCCAAGACCAAGAATCCACCACAGCACGGGCCCGACCCGGTCGACGGGCTCCGCCGCCTTCTCCAGATCTTCCGGCCGGCCGGCCGACGCCGTACGCGCGCGTGCGGCGCGCCGGGCGTCGAGCGACCAGACCTGGCCGCAGCGCGTGAACACCAGGTAGGTGGCCATGAGGTGGATGACGTTGTCGCCGCCGTCGCCCATGAAGATCGAGCGGTTCTGCAGCGAGAGCACGCCGATCATGAAGAGCACGGACATCGTGCGGGTGCGCCAGCCGAGCATCAGCAGGACGCTGCTGAGGACGGCGAGCGCGTACAGGGCCTCGAACCAGATGGGCCCGTCGGACCACATCAGGGCCGTGAAGGCGTGGTTCTCCGCGATGAGCTGCTGGGCCATGTCCCAGCTCCACGGGCTGTCGGGCCCGTACAGCTCGTGGCGGTTGGGGAGTTCGCGCAGCAGGAAGAGCAGCCAGGTGGCGGCGAACCCGATGCGGACCACTGCGGTCTGGTAGGGACCGAGGGCGGATGCGGTGATCCGTTCGATGCCGTGGCCGAGCACGGAGCCGAAGCGCTTCATCGGGTGTCCCCCTCGGACTCCTGGGCCTTGCCCAGCGGCATGTCGTCAGGTGTCACCGGCCACCAGGGCAACTGGCGGAGCACCGGTTTGGTGGTGACCTTCTCGTCGCTCCACTCGGGGGCGGGCACGTTCGTGGTCTTGGAGCGGACCTGGACACGCTCGACGGTGGCACCCCGGCCCATGGGCTCCTCGCGCTCGACGCGCATCACGACGATGCGGCGGATGTAGCGCTCCGAGAGCTGTCCGCGCAGGCCGCGGGGACGATTCTGCGCGTCGTGCGCGGCGACGTAGAAGTCCCAGGCCCTGCGCAGTTCGTTCTGCTGCGTGTGGCTGGGCAGCAGATTGCCGTCGATGGCGGCGCCGTCGCGCGCGGAGAGGTCGTACCAGCCGGTGGTCCGGGTGCTTCCGTCATCCGTACGGATCTCGGCGCGGGCCTGCACCGCGATGTTCTGCTGCATCGGGTTGGGCGCGAAGAGCTTCCAGTTCTGCTCGAACTCGGGATAGATCCAGTCGTCGACGGCCTGGCCGTGCTGCTTGGTCATGGTGTTCGCGGGGGCGACGTGGAGGAAGAGCATCCCGACGTGGACGCAGGCCGTGACGGTGATGAGGGCGAGCGCCAGCGCGGCGGCGACCTGATAGCGCGGGGAGAGGGCGGCGATGCCTGCGCGGGGCGGGGGCAGATCGGCGCGGGCGGGCCGGGTGGCGGGGGTGCCGTCGGAGGGGTGGGGGGCGGTGACGCCGTCGGAGGGTGAGGTGGCCGCTATGCCGCCGGAGGGTGAGGTGGCCGCGATGCCGTCGGAGGGTGAGGGGACGGCGTTGAAGGACGGGAGCGGCGGCTCGTTCGCGTTGTTGTCGTTCGCGTCCATTCCGCCCCGATTCCCGATCCCGCACGGTGGTGTGCGCCCGTCGGCCCGCCCGTCACACGGCTCTCTACCGCCCGCTTCGCACCGGAACGGTACTCATGCCTGCGCGCCAGGCACAGCGTCCGTGAAGTTATCCACAGGGTTGACACCTTATGGCGCTGAGCCGCACCATTGAATTCCACGAACCGAACGATCGGTCGGTAGCTAGCTAAAGGTCGAGGGGGACCGCGATGGCGACAGCAGCCGAGCATCAGACGGCCCGGTCCGCACCGGACCAGGCAGCGGCCGACGCCGCACGCACAGCGGCGCACGAATCCGCTTTCGACGCCGCCGTCGCGGCCGACGAGCGCATCGAGCCACGCGACTGGATGCCCGACGCCTATCGCGCCTCGCTCGTCAGGCAAATAGCGCAGCACGCCCACTCCGAGATCATCGGCATGCAGCCGGAGGCCAACTGGATCACGCGCGCCCCGTCCCTGCGGCGCAAGGCGATCCTCATGGCCAAGGTTCAGGACGAGGCCGGTCACGGCCTGTATCTGTACAGCGCGGCCGAGACCCTCGGCACCAGCCGCGACGAGCTCCTCGACAAGCTCCACTCGGGCCGCCAGAAGTACTCATCGATCTTCAACTACCCCACGCTGACCTGGGCCGACGTCGGCGCGATCGGCTGGCTGGTGGACGGCGCCGCGATCACGAACCAGGTCCCGCTCTGCCGCTGTTCGTACGGCCCCTATGCCCGCGCGATGGTCCGCGTCTGCAAGGAGGAGTCGTTCCACCAGCGCCAGGGGTACGAATCGCTGCTCGCCCTCAGCCGGGGCACCGAGGCCCAGCACGCGATGGCGCAGGACGCGGTGGACCGCTGGTGGTGGCCGTCCCTGATGATGTTCGGCCCGCCGGACGACGAGTCGTCGCACTCGGAGCAGTCGATGACCTGGAAGATCAAGCGCCACTCGAACGACGAGCTGCGCCAGCGCTTCGTGGACATCTGCGTCCCCCAGGCCGAGTCGCTCGGCCTCACGCTCCCCGACCCCGACCTCGTGTGGAACGAGGAGCGTGGGCAGCACGACTTCGGCGCCATCGACTGGACCGAGTTCTGGGCGGTCCTCAAGGGCAACGGCCCCTGCAACGAACAGCGGATCACCCAGCGCAAGAGCGCGCACGACGAAGGCGCGTGGGTGCGCGAGGCAGCAGCGGCGTTCGCCGCCAAGCACGGGGAGGCGAAGGCATGAGCAGCTCGACCGACTGGCCGCTGTGGGAGGTGTTCGTGCGCTCCCGCCGCGGGCTCTCCCACACCCACGCAGGCAGCCTGCACGCACCGGACGCAGAGATGGCCCTGCGCAACGCCCGCGATCTGTACACCCGCCGGAGCGAAGGCGTCTCCATCTGGGTCGTGCCGTCCACCCAGATCACCGCGTCCTCGCCCGACGAGAAGGACTCCTTCTTCGAACCGGCGGGCGACAAGCCCTACCGCCACCCCACCTTCTACGACATCCCGGACGGGGTGAAGCACCTGTGACCGCGCCACTGACCCCGAAGGCCACCGCCTCGGCCCTCGCCCTGGGCGACGACGCACTGGTGCTCTCCCACCGGCTGGGGGAGTGGGCGGGCCACACACCCGTCCTCGAAGAAGAGGTCGCCCTCGCGAACATCGCCCTCGACCTGCTCGGCCAGGCACGCGTCCTGCTCTCCCTGGCCGGGGACGAGGACGAACTGGCCTATCTGCGCGAGGAGCGCGCCTTCCGCAACCTCCAGCTGGTCGAGCAGCCGAACGGCGACTTCGCCCACACCATCGCCCGCCAGCTCTACTTCTCCACCTACCAAACCCTGCTGTACGGCCAGTTGGCGAACACGGACAGCACCTTCGCCCCACTGGCGGCGAAGGCGGTCAAGGAAGTCGCCTACCACCAGGACCACGCGGAGCAGTGGACGCTGCGGCTCGGCGACGGGACGGCGGAGAGCCATGAGCGGATGGAGCGCGGGATCGACGCGCTCTGGCGGTTCACCGGCGAGATGTTCCAGCCGGTGGAAGGCCTCGACGGCACGGACGGCTCCGAAGGCATCGACTGGCAGGCACTGCGCGAGAGCTGGACCGCCTCGGTGACCGCCGTCATCGAGAAGGCGACCCTGACCGTGCCCTCGGGCCCCCAGGAAGGAGCCTGGGCGGCGGGCGCGGGACGCCAGGGTCTGCACACCGAATCCTTCGGGCGGATGATCGCCGAGATGCAGCACCTGCACCGCAGCCACCCGGGGGCGTCATGGTGACCACCGCCCTCGAGGAAGAGCTCCTGGCCCTCGCGGGCTCCGTGCCCGACCCGGAGCTGCCGGTCATCACGCTGGCCGAGCTCGGGGTCCTGCGCGGAGTGCGTGTCCGCGGCATCGGCAAGGTCGACGTCGAGCTGACCCCCACGTACACCGGCTGCCCCGCCATCGAGACCATGACCGCCGACATCGAGCAGGTACTGCACGAGCGCGGCATGTCGGAGGTCTCCGTGCACACCGTGCTCTCCCCCGCCTGGTCGACGGACGACATCAGCGCCGAAGGCCGCCGCAAACTGGCGGAGTTCGGTATCGCGCCCCCGCGCCCGCACAGCACCGACGGGCCCGGCGGCGGCAACGGACCGATACCCCTCACCCTCTCCGTCCGCTGCCCGCACTGCGGCTCGACCGACACCGAACTGCTCAGCCGCTTCTCGTCGACGGCCTGCAAGGCCCTGCGCCGGTGCGTCGCCTGCCGTGAACCCTTCGACCACTTCAAGGAGTTGTGATGGCACGCTTCCACCAGCTCCGGATAGCGGCGGTCGAGCAGCTCACCGACGACTCCGTGACGCTGACCTTCGAGGTGCCGCCCGCCCTGCGCGACGAGTATCGGTACGCACCGGGCCAGCACCTCGCCATCCGGCGCTTCGTCGACGGCACCGAGATCCGGCGTACGTACTCGATCTGCGCCCCCGCGCCCCACCCCGAAAGCCCCTCGGAGCCACGGACCTTGCGGGTCGGGGTGCGCTTCGTCGAAGGCGGCGCCTTCTCGACGTACGCCCTGAAGGAAGTCGCCGTCGGTGACGAGCTGGAGGTGATGACCCCGGCCGGACGCTTCACGCTGGAACCGGCACCCGGGCGCTATGCGGCGGTGGTCGGCGGCAGCGGGATCACACCCGTGCTCTCCATCGTCACGACGCTCCTGGAACGCGAACCGCACGCCACGTTCTGTCTCATCCGGAGCGATCGCACCGCCGCGTCGACGATGTTCCTCGAGGAGGTCGCCGACCTCAAGGACCGCTGGCCGGACCGATTCCAGCTGGTCACGGTGCTCTCCCGGGAAGAGCAGCAGTCCGGGCTCGACTCCGGACGGCTCGACGAGGAGCGCCTTGGCAAGCTGCTGCCGGCGCTGCTGCCCGTCGAGGAGGTGGCGGGCTGGTTCCTGTGCGGTCCGTTCGGACTGGTGCAGGGAGCGGAGAAGACACTGCGCGGCCTCGGCGTGACGCGGCAGCGCATCCACGAGGAGATATTCCACGTGGACGACGGCCTCGCCTCCCCGGCGCCCGCCACCACGGCCACCCCCGCGCACAGCACCGTGACGGTGACGCTCGACGGGCGCTCGGGCACCTGGCCCGTCCAGGACGGGGAGTCCCTCCTCGACACCGTGCTGCGCAACCGCGCGGACGCGCCGTACGCCTGCAAGGGCGGGGTGTGCGGGACCTGCCGGGCCTTCCGGGTCTCGGGCGAGGTGCGGATGAACCGCAACTTCGCGCTGGAACCGGAGGAGACCGAGGCGGGGTATGTGCTGGCGTGCCAGTCGCATCCGGCGACGGACACGGTGGAGTTGGACTTCGACCGCTGAGACCTTCGCTGCCCCGGCGCGCTCTCCTTCCCTATGCCCTTTCCCTGTCCCCTTTCCCTGACCCCTTCGCTGTTCCCTTCCCGTAGAACCTGTTCTATCTTGACGACCCGTCAGAAACAGCGGGCGTAGGCAGAAGCAGAGACAGAGCCGTCGGGCCGGTGCACGGGAGGACAAGCAGTGGACTTCACCTTCACCGAGGAACAGCAGGCGGCCGTCGAGGCGGCGAAGGCGCTCTTCGCCTCCGTCGCACCCGACGGCGTGCCGAGCCCCGCCCTCGCACCGGGCGCCGTCGCAGAAGACTTCGACCGCGCCCTGTGGTCCAAGCTCGCCGGATCCGGCCTGCTCAGCCTGCTCCTCGACCCCGAGCACGGCGGTGCGGGCCTGGACGCCATCGCCCTCTGCCTCGTGCTGCGCGAGTCGGCGAAGAAGCTCGCCCGCGTCCCGCTCCTGGAGAGCAGCGCGGCCGCCTATGCCGTACAGACGTACGGCAGCGAGGAGTTGAAGCGGCGGATCCTGCCGAAGGCCGCCCGCGGAGAACTCGTCCTGACCGTCGCGGCGAACGGCCGCAGCGGCCACGACCCCGCCGAACTCTCCGTCACCGCACGGCAGGACGGCGACGACTGGCTGCTCGACGGCACACAGACAGCAGTGCCCTGGGCGCAGAACGCCGACATCATCGTGGTGCCCGCCCACACATCCGCCGGGCGGGCCGTCCTCGCCCTGATCCCCCGCGAGCACGAAGGCCTCACGCTCGCCGATCAGGTGTCCACGAACGGTGAGCGCCTCGGCGAACTCGGCCTGGATTCCGTACGGATCGGCGGCGCCGGCGTCATCGAGGCCGACGGAGCCTGGGACTGGCTGCGCGATCTGCTCGCCACCGGGACGTGCGCCCTCGCGCTCGGCCTCGGCGAGGGCGTACTGAGCATGACCAGCGAATACACCAGCAAGCGCGAGCAGTTCGGCTTCCCCGTCGCCACCTTCCAGGCCGTAGCCGTGCAGGCCGCCGACCGTTACATCGACCTGCGCGCCATGGAGGTCACCCTCTGGCAGGCCGCCTGGCGCATCAGTACCGGCGCGAGCGGCGCCCTGCCCGCCACGGGAGACGTGGCCGTCGCCAAGATCTGGGCGTCGGACGGCGTACGCAGAGTGGTGCAGACGGCCCAGCATCTGCACGGCGGCTTCGGATCCGACACCGACTACCCCCTGCACCGGTACCACGCGTGGGCCAAGCAGCTGGAGCTGTCCCTGGGCCCGGCAGCAGCGCACGAGGAGGCACTGGGCGACCTGCTCGCCGCCCACCCGCTCGGCGGCTGAAGCGGCGGATTCAGCTGAAGCGGCTGAAGCGGCGGATGAGGGACCGCGGGCCAAGCTCCCGGACGCTAGACCACGGTGCCCGGCTGGCCCTTGTCGTCGACGACGGGCCGGCCCGCGGCCTCCCAGCTCTGCATGCCACCGTCTACGTTCACCGCGTCGATGCCCTGCTGGAGGAGGTACATGGCCACCTGCGCAGAGCGTCCGCCGACCCGGCAGATGACATTGACCTTGCCGTCCTGCGGGGCGGCTTCGGTCAGCTCGCCGTAGCGGGAGACGAACTCGCTCATCGGGATGTGCAGCGCACCCTCGGCGTGACCCGCCTGCCATTCCTCGTCCTCACGGACGTCAAGGAGAAAGTCGCCGCTCGCGAGGTCGTTGACGCCGACCGTGGGCACATGTGATCCGAAAGCCATGCCCCCGACGCTACCCGACCGGCTAGGCGGTCAGCCGCGCGAGTTCGGCCTCGCGCTCGGTGACCTGCGCGAGCAACTGCTCGGCGATCTCGTCGAGGAGCTGGTCCGGATCGTCCGGCGCCATCCGCAGCATCGCGCCGATCGCACCCTCCTCCAGCTCCCGGGCGACCACGCTGAGCAGCTCCTTGCGCTGGGCGAGCCACTCAAGGCGTGCGTAGAGCTCTTCACTCTTGTTCGGCCACTGCTGCTCGGCCACCGGACCGGCCGCCCACTCCGCGGAAAGCTCCCGCAGCAGGGGCTCGTCCCCACGGGCGTACGCGGCGTTCACCCGCGTGATGAACTCCTCGCGGCGGCTGCGCTCACCGTCGTCCTGGGCCAGGTCGGGATGGGACTTGCGGACGAGCTCGCGGTAGAGCTTGCGGGCCTCGTCGCTGGGCCGCACCCGCTGCGGGGGGCGCACCGACTGATCGGTCAGCATCGCGGCGGCCTCCGGATAGAGACCCTCGCCGTCCATCCAGCCGTGGAACAGCTCCTCGACGCCCGGCATCGGCATGACCCGCGCCCGCGCCTCGTCCGCCTTGCGCCGGTCCTCCGGATCACCGCTGCGGGCCGCGAGAGCCTCCGCGATCTCGGCGTCCAGCTCGTCGAGGCGGGCGTACATCGGGCCGAGCTTCTGGTGGTGGAGCCGGGAGAAGTTCTCGACCTCGACCCGGAACGTCTCGACGGCGATCTCGTACTCGATCAGCGCCTGCTCGGCCGCCCGGACCGCCTTCTCCAGCCGGTCTTCGGGCCGCGCGGCGCCGCCCTGCCCCGCCGCCCCGTCGGAAGCCCCCTCACGAGTCTCGCCGGGAGCCCCCTCGGAAGCCCCTTCGGTCGCCCCGCCTGAAGCCCCGTCTGAAGCTTCGCGACCAGCGGTCACGGGCGCGGGATCCGGTTCAGGATCCAGATCGGGTTCGAGGTCAGGCGTCTGGGGCTGCGTCGGCTCGGCTTCCGGGGTTGTCACCCGTCCAGCCTAGGCCACTGCGACACCGCCCTGTCCGTGCGTCGGGGCGCGCGCCGCGGGGGGCTGAGGGGTGCTGAGGCGGGGCCTCGCCGTACGCCTCGGGTGGGGGCCCTCCCCCCTCCCTCCCCTCGCCCCCTCCCCCCTCCCCCCTCACACCCCCGCCTCCGCAGCCACCCGCCCCTCCTTGACGGCACGCACCAGCTCCGTGTGGTCCGCCTCCGTGCGGTTCGCGTACGCCACCGCGAACGACGCCATCGCCGTGTCCAGCTCGTCGTTCTTGCCGACGTATCCCGCGATGAGCCGCGGGTCGGCGCTGTGCGCGTGCGCGCGGGCCAGCAGGGCCCCGGTCATCCGGCCGTAGTCGTCGATCTGGTCGGCGGCCAGTGCCGCCGGGTCGACGCTGCCCTTGCGGTTCCTGAACTGCCGTACCTGGAAGGCCCTCCCGGCGACCGTCGTCCACCCCAGCAGGAAGTCGCTGACCACCTGCATCCGCTTCTGCCCGAGCACCACCCTGTGCCCCTCGTGCGCGACCTCCGGCACCGCGAAGCCCGCCGTGGGCAGATGTGGGAGCAGCGCGGAGGGACGTGCCTCCTTGACCTGGAGCACCAGCGGCTCGCCCCGGTGGTCGAGCAGCAGCACCACATACGACCGCAGGCCGACGCTGCCCGTGCCCACGACGCGGAACGCCACGTCCTGGATCGCGTATCGCGCGAGCAGCGGCAGTCGGTCCTCGGACAGCGTGTCCACGTACTCCCCGAGCGCGGAGGCGACCTCGGCCGCTTCCGCGTCCGGTATTCGCCGCAGCACCGGCGGGGCGTCGACGAAGCGCCGCCCCACCAGGCCGCCCTCGCCCTCGACGCGCTCGGTCGACTTGGCGGCGAACCGGGCGCTCGTGTTCTGCCGGGCCTTCTCCGAGACGCTCTCCAGGGTTCCGAGCAGGTCCCGTGCGTCCGTGTGCGATACCAACTTCTCGTCCGCGATGGCGTTCCACGCGTCGAGCGCAGGAAGCTTCGCGAGCAGCCGCATCGTGCGGCGATACGCCCCCACCGCGTCGAACGCCGCTTCCCTGCAGACGTCCTCGCTCGCCCCCGCCTCACGCCCCGCGAGCACGAGGGAGGCCACGAGCCGCTTCACGTCCCACTCCCAGGGGCCGTGCGCCGTCTCGTCGAAGTCGTTCAGGTCGATGACAAGGCCGCCCCGCGCGTCCGCGTACAGACCGAAGTTCGCCGCGTGCGCGTCGCCGCATATCTGGGCGCCTATCCCCGTCACCGGGGTCCGCGCGAGGTCGTACGCCATCAGGCCGGCGGCTCCGCGCAGGAAGGCGAAGGGCGACGCGGCCATCCTGCCCATCCGGATCGGCGTGAGCTCGGGGAGCCTGCTGCGGTTGGACTCCTCCACGGCCTCGACCGGATCGGGGCGGCCGTCGTCCTCGGCGAACCACTCGTGCGACGCGCGGCTGACGCGCGCCCGCAGCGCCTTCCCCTCCTTCTTCGGCGAATCCTTCTTCGGCGAAAGCCTCGCCCCCGCCGAGCCCGCCGAGCCCGCCGAATCTGCCGAGCCCCGAGAGGGCCACTCCGCGAACCCCTTCACCTGAGGAAGCCCCGCACCACCGAATCGCGCACCGTCGGTCTCCGCCATGCCCATTGCCCTCGCCCCGCATCCCCCACGTCCGGGCGGCCCCCCATGGGCCTCACCTGGCATGAAGGTACCGCCGGGCACCCGATCGGCGTCAGAGCCTGTGGACAACCCGCGACCTGTGGAAAACACCGACGCCCGGCGTGCCCCTCACACCCCTCGAACCCCTCGCACCCGCCCCGCACGCTCACCCAGAGCCCACACCCTCACCCTCACCCTCCCCGCCCATTCCCCCGGACGGCCCACCCACCGCGCCGGACGACACCGCGGCAGGTCCCCTGGCAGTCAGCGCGCTGGCACCGACGAGGAGGCAGGGGAGGCACCGGTGGCGAACGACGAGACACCCGCGAGCCCGGACGACAAGGTGCCGGACAACAGGGAGCCACCCCCAAGCCAGGCCGCCCGTTCCGACCAGGCCGACCAGCCCGACCAGGCCGACCAGCCCAACCAAGCCACCCGTACCGACCAGCCCAACCAATCCACCCAAGCCACCCAAGCCGCCCAAGCCACCCGAGCCGCCCAAACCGAACTAAAAGACCTCCGCACCCGACTAGCAGCCCTGGAGTCCGAGCAAGCCCAAAGCGGCAGCGGCCGCCGACGGCACCGCGGCCGGTCGTTCCTGGCCGCGGTGCTCATCGTGATCGGATGCGTGCTCGCGCCGCTCGCCGTCGTCGCCTCCTGGGCGGCCGACCAGGTCGGCGACACGGACCGTTACGTCGCCACGATCGGCCCGCTCGCCTCCGACCCCGCCGTGCAGGACGCCGTCGCCGACCGGGCCACGGATGCCCTGATGAGCCGCATCGACCTGGCGACTCTCCTCTCCGACGCCCCCGCCGCCGACCGGCCCCGCCTGGAGAAGGCCCTCGGCAGGCTCGGCGACTCCCTGGAGGGCGCCGTCCGCAGCTTCGTGCACGACAAGGCACGTGCCGTGGCCGGGTCGGACGCCTTCGAGAGCATCTGGAAGCAGGCCAACCGGCAGATCCACGGCTCGCTCGACAAGGCGCTGACCGGGAGCGGCGGTGGCTCCGTGAAGCTGGAGGGAGACACGGTCACCCTCGATCTGGCGCCCCTCGTCGACCGCGTCAAGCAACGCCTGGTCGACGAGGGCATGACGGTCGCGGGCCGGATCCCCGAGCTGCACACCGAGTTCACCCTCGTCAGGTCGGAGGACATCGGCAAGGTCAAGACGTATGTGCGGCTGCTGCAGCTGGCGGGCAACTGGCTTCCCGTCATCGCCCTGGTCCTCGTCGCCGCCGGCGTCCTGCTCTCCGTACGCAAGAGAAGGACCCTGGTCACCGCGGCGCTGGCGGTCGCCTTGGCCACCGGGCTCCTGGGTATCGGGCTGCGGGTCTTCCGCGTGCTCTACCTCGACCGGTTGCCGGCGAACGTCTCTCAGGACGCGGCCGCGGCGGTGTACGACACCATGACCCACTTCCTCTTCACCACGGTCCGCATGGTCGTGGCGCTCGGCGTCGTCGTCGCCCTGGCCGCCTGGCTCACCGGCGGCGGCCGCAGGGCCGGCCTGGTGCGCGGTCTGTGGACCTCCGGCATCGGGGCCGTACGCGGCACCGCGGACCGCGCCGGGATGCGTCTTGGCCCGGTCGGTCCCTTCGTGCGCCGCTACCGCACGTGGATCACCTGGGTACTGGTGGCCGCCGCGCTCCTCACCTACCTGCTGTGGTCCTACCCGACGGGCTGGGTCGTCGTCGGGCTCGCCCTGTGCCTGCTCTTCCTGCTTGCGGTCACGGAGTTCCTGGCCGGAGAGCAACGGCTCGAACCACAGCACACGAACCACAGCGGCTGAGCCAGGACAAGGACTCCCGCCCCCCTCTCACGCAGGCAACCGCTCCAGCAGCGCCGCGAAATCCGTGCCCGGCGGCAGCGTCCCGAAGGCGAAACCCTGGTCACCCGCCAGCCGTGACGCGCAGAACGTGTCGGCGACGGCGGCCGGTGCGTGGCGGACGAGGAGCGAGCCCTGGAGGACGAGCGCGGCCCGCTCGATGACGCGGCGGGCGCGCAGTGGAGCGTCCTCGGTGAGGACGAGTTCGCCCCGCAGTTCGCGCCAGGCCGCGTCCAGGCGCCGGTCGGCTCCGGCCGCCGCCTCGATCTCCGTGCGGAAGGCTTCGAGGGACTCGGGCTCGCGGGCCAGGGCACGCAGCAGGTCGAGGGCGTTGACGTTGCCCGAGCCCTCCCAGATGCCGTTGAGCGGGGCCTCGCGGTACAGGCGCGGCATGCCTGATGCCTCGTCATAGCCGTTGCCACCGAGGCATTCGAGGGCTTCGGCGACGAAGGCGGGCTGCCGTTTGCACACCCAGTACTTGGATACTGCGGTGGCCAGGCGCAGGAACGCGCGCTCCTGGGTGTCGCCGCGCTGGGCCCGGTCGGCGGCGCCCGCGAGGCGCAGGCCGAGGGTGGTGGCGGCCTCGGACTCCAGGCCGAGGTCGGCGAGGACGTTGCGCATCAGCGGCTGGTCGATGAGCTTGGCGCCGAACACCGAGCGGTACCGGGTGTGGTGCGCGGCCTGGGCGAGGGATTCGCGGATGTGTCCCGCGGAGCCGAGCACGCAGTCCAGGCGCGTCATCGTCACCATGTCGATGATGGTGCGTACGCCCTTGCCCTCGTCGCCGACGATCCAGGCCACCGTGTCGTCGAACTCGGGCTCGCTGCTCGCGTTGGAGCGGTTGCCGAGCTTGTCCTTGAGCCGCTGGATGCGGAAGGTGTTGCGGCTGCCGTCGGGCAGTACGCGCGGGACCAGGAAGCAGGACAGGCCGCCGGGTGCCTGCGCGAGCACGAGGAACAGGTCGTTCATCGGGGCGCTGGTGAACCATTTGTGCCCGCGCAACCGCCAGGTTCCGTCGGCCTGTTCGACGGCGGCCGTCGTGTTCGCCCGGACATCCGTACCGCCCTGCTTCTCCGTCATGCCCATCCCGGCGAGCAGGCCTCGCTTGCCGGTCGGGGTGCGCAGGCCGGGGTCGTAGACCTTGCTGGTGAGCAGCGGCTCGTACACCTTGGCGAGGTCGGGAGCGCGCCGCAGGGCGGGGACGACGGCGTATGTCATGGAGACCGGGCACATGTGGCCCTGCTCCATCATGGTCGCCACCATGAAGGTCGCGGCGCGCGCGACATGGGCGCCGGGCCGCTCGTCCGCCCAGGCGGCACCGGCGGCGCCCGCGCCGACGGTGGCGTCCATCAGCGAGTGGTACGCGGGGTGGAATTCGACCTCGTCGACGCGGTTGCCGTAACGGTCGTGGGTACGCAGCTCGGGCTCGTGGCGGTTGGCCTGTTCCGCCCAGGTGCGCGCCTCCTCGCTGCCGACGACCCGTCCGAAGCGGTGCAGGTCGTCGAGGTGCCACGCGGCGCCCTCCCGGCGCACGCCCTCGACGAGCACCGCGTCGTCGGCGGCGTCGTGCCCGGTCAACGGCGGTGCCTGGTTGGTCACTTCGTGGGTGACGGAGGTGGGGTGGCTTATCGGCGTGGACATGGTGCCTCCTGCGGGAGAGCGGGTCGGAAGTCTGCCGGGGTCGGGTGCCGGGATGTCACGTCAGTCGGTCCGCGTCAGTCGTCCGCGTCAGTCGGTCGAGGGCGGGTGGGCCGGGATGCCGCGTCAGCCGACCGAGGGCGGGTGGATCGGAATGCCGCGTCAGCCGACCGAGGTCGAGCGGGCCGGGATGTCACATCAGTCGGCCGGGGCGGCACCCGCGCAGCGCAGCGCCGTGGCGGTGAGTTCGGCGAGGAGTTCGCCGGTGGCGCTTTCGTCCGGGGTGCCCAGCGGGTCGACGAGGACCTCGCCGATCGCTCCGGTGAGCGCGGCCGCGGTGATCTCGCCGTTCTGCGCGGGCAGCAGCCCCGCCGCCATGCCCTCGTGCACCACTTCGGCGAACAGCGCGCGGTAGCGGCGGCGGAAGTCGAGGCGCTCGGCGCCGACCGCGGGTTCGGCGGGGGCGGCGAGCAGGGCGTAGGCGAGGCCGCGGTTCTCCAGGGCGCGGCGGGCGAAGACCTCCACGCCCTGGCTGAGGCGTTCGACGGGGTCGCCCGGCCCGTGCAGCACTTCGCCGAGTACGTCCACCTCGCGTCCGGCGGCCCGCCGGAACACCTCCACCGCGAGCGCCGCCTTGGACGGGAAGTGCTGGTAGACCGAGCCTGCCGCGATGCCTGCCGAGTCGGCCACCGCGGTCACGGACGCCTGCGACCAGCCCACTTCGGCTACGACGACGGTGGCGCAGGCGACGAGGCGCTCCCGGGCGGCTTCGAGCCGGCGCATTTCGGCAGGGGTCTTGCGGTAGGCCATAAAAGAAGTGAACCACCATTCAGAGCTTCACGCCACGATCGCCCCCACTCCTACTCCCACTCCAGTCGACCGCCCCCAAAAAGAGACGCCCTCCCCGCTAATCCCCACATCTCCCCTCACCACGTCTCCGCCTCGGCGGCATCCCGCCCCTGAGGCCCCGCCCCGCCCTCCTTGGCCCGCATCCGCAGACCAAGCAGCGGGAAGACGAGTACGGAGACCATGGCCGCCCCGACCAGTGCGGCGGCCTCGCCCTTCCCCAGTACTTCTTCGTCGAGCCCGATCGTGGTGATGGCGACGACCAGGGGCAGGCACGTGGCGGAGTACACGGTCAGTGCCCTGCGGCTGAGCGGGGAGAGGTCGCGTGGCGCGAGCGCGTACGCCGGAAGTCCCCGCACGACGAGGAACAGGAGCAGGAACACCGGCAGCAGCACGAGGGGACGCCCGCCGTCGAGGAGCGAGGCGAGGTCGAACTCGATGCCGGTCACGATGAAGAACAGCGGTACGAGGAAACCGAAGCCCATCGCCTCGATCTTGCCCAGCACCTCCTCACCGACCTCCGGCTCCGTGCCCTGCAGCACGAGCCGGGTGAGCAGTCCGGCGGCGAAGGCGCCCAGGAGCACGTCGAGTCCGAACGCCTGCGACAGGGCCAGCATCGCGACCAGCAGCAGCATGACGAAACGCACCGCGAACTGGCCGCTCGTGTGCAGCGTCGACCGGATGATCCGGCCGAACCAGGGCGGGCGCGGGCGCAGCGCCCAGTACACGGCCCCGGCGGTGATGGCGGCGAAGACGGCGAGTACGACCGTCGACACACCTGGATCACGGCCGCTGAGCAGGACGGAGATGGCGATGATGGGCCCGAACTCACCGACCGCGCCGAACGCCATCATCACCGTGCCGAACCGGCCCTGCAGGTCGCCGCTGTCGCGCAGGATGGGCAGCACCGTGCCCAGCGCCGTACTGGTGAGGGCGGTACCGATGATCACGCTGCGGGGGAAGTCGAGGCCGGTCAGGGCCAGCGCGATCGCGAGCCCCGCCACCAGCGAGATCGCCCAGGCCCAGACGGAACGGCGCAGGGTGTCGCCGCGGATCGCGGCGAACTGGATCTCGTAGCCCGCGAGGAAGATGAGCATGGACAGGCCGAGGTCGGACAGGACGTCGATGACCTCGTCCGAGTGGGCCAGGCCCAGCACGTCGGGGCCGATGAGAATGCCGAGCACGATCTCGAAGATGACCAGGGGAACACGGACCCGGCGCGCGAGGCCGTGGGCCAGCAGAGGCGCGAGTACCGCGACGGCCATGATGAGGATCAGCGTTCCCGGATGATCCATGACGGCGTCCCCTCACATACGGCCGGTGCGTGATGCGCCGACGAACCTCCGACGATCTCCGACGTTCGGGGTAGCGGACCGCCGCGGCACGTGAGAGCGGCCCATGCGGGTGACACCTTGCGTGTGTTGATCACACAGGGCAGCACAAGACAGGCCAAGGCAGGCCAAGGCAGGCCAAGCCGCATAAGTGACGATCGGTCAGATGATGGGATCGTTCGGGGCGGTGCGGCCGCGCCTGCATCACGGCTCCACGCCCGTCCCGCCCCTCACACCCGTCCCGCCTGTCCCGCCTGTCCCGCCTGTCACGACCCCGGCCCGCATGGCGCGCACATGACAATCACAAGCTCACAGAACGAGACCCCGGCAAGTGAGATAGCTCACCACAAGATCCACACCAGCGTCACCCTCCGGGCCGCGGCCCGTCCAGGCAACGAGAAACGGGCCCCCACCAGGACTTTCATCCTGGTGGAGACCCGCTCCACATGGTGCGCGAGGGGGGAGTTGAACCCCCACGCCCTTTCGGGCACTGGAACCTGAATCCAGCGCGTCTGCCTATTCCGCCACCCGCGCATGGGTGTTGTCTTGGGTCTCTCACTGCTTGGTGCGAGCGCCTTCCGACATCCAGAAGATTAGCACGCTGCCGGGGGTGGATTCACATCCGTATTCGGGGGCACCTGCCCTGATGATCCGAAGAGATCCGGGCCCGGCCGACCGACTTGAGCCGTACCCGGCGATGCTCCGCGGTCGGGTGCGGGACACTGGTTTGAGGCCCCCTCTACGATCCCTGGTAGAGGAGCCTGAGAGAAGCCGGAAGGATCCCGGAACCCTGGTGCGGGCATGCCTTGTGAGAGGCGACACTCATCGACTGGGCGGACAGGGGGAACCAGCCGATTTCCCTGCGCGTGGATACGATCAGTAAGCAGTACCAGGATGACTACGACGGAGGAGGTGCCCCATGGGAGTCATGAAGAAGTTCGAGCAGCGACTCGAAGGTCTCGTCAACGGCACCTTCGCCAAGGTGTTCAAGTCCGAGGTCCAGCCCGTCGAGATCGCCGGCGCCCTGCAGCGCGAGTGCGACAACAACGCGACGATCTGGAACCGCGAGCGGACCGTCGTCCCCAATGACTTCATCGTGGAGCTCAGCGCGCCCGACTTCGAGCGCCTGAGCCCCTACTCGGGACAGCTCGGCGACGAGCTCTCCGGGATGGTGCGCGAGTACGCCAAGCAGCAGCGGTACAGCTTCATGGGCCCCATCAAGGTCCACCTGGAGAAGGCCGAGGACCTCGACACGGGTCTGTACCGAGTGCGCAGCCGCACGCTCGCGTCCAGCACCTCACAGAGCCCCGAGCGCGCTCCTGCCGGCCCCTCCGCGGGCCCCACGAACGCCGGCCACAGCCCCGCCAGGCCGCCCGCGGGCGGAGCCGGCGGTGGCTACGGCTACCCGCAGCCCCCTCAGCCCTCCAGCGCTCCCCCCATGCCCGCCGCGCCGCCCCCGGGCGGTCGCCCCGGCGGGGCCGCTCCGGCACCGAGCCGCCCCCAGGGGCCCGGCGCCGGGCCCCTTCCGGGTGCGCAGGTACGGCGCTGGATCGAGATCAACGGCAATCGCCATCAGATCTCCCGCCCGACGCTGGTGCTGGGTCGCAGCACCGACGCCGATGTGCGGATCGACGACCCCGGCGTATCGCGCCGGCACTGTGAGATCCGGACCGGAACGCCCTCGACGATCCAGGATCTCGGGTCTACCAACGGCATCGTGGTAGACGGGCAGCACACCACCCGCGCTACGCTCCGCGACGGCTCGCGGATCGTCGTGGGCCAAACCACCATCGTTTACCGGCAAGCCGAAGGGTGAAGCGGGGGCAATGTCAGAGCTGACCCTGACGGTCATGCGGCTGGGTTTCCTAGCCGTTCTGTGGCTGTTCGTGATCGTGGCCGTCCAGGTCATCCGTAGCGACCTGTTCGGAACACGCGTCACACAGCGCGGCTCACGCCGTGAGAACGCACGTCCGCAGCAGGCCGCCCGCCAGCAACAGCAGGCGGCCGCACCACCTCCCCAGCGCCAGCAGCAGGGCGGCGGGCGGCAGCGCCGTGGCGCCCCCAGCAAGCTGGTCGTATCCGAAGGGATCCTCGCGGGCACGACGGTCGCCCTGCAGGGTCAGACGATCTCGCTGGGCCGAGCGCACGATTCGACGATCGTGCTGGACGACGACTACGCGTCCAGCAGGCATGCCAGGATCTACCCGGACCGTGACGGCCAGTGGATCGTCGAGGATCTCGGGTCCACCAACGGCACGTATCTGGACCGGACCCGACTCACCACCCCGACGCCCGTTCCGCTGGGCGCGCCGATCCGCATCGGCAAGACCGTCATCGAGCTGCGGAAGTAGTACGACAATGAGCGAGCGGAGCGAGCGAGCCGACGCGGTCCACACACTGGACGCCAGCGCGCTCCCGACCGGAGGGTGGGCACCGTGCGGATGTACCCGGAGCCGACGGGCGAGGTGCGCATGAGTCTGTCTTTGCGCTTCGCCGCCGGATCGCACAAAGGCATGATCCGGGAGGGGAACGAGGACTCCGGTTACGCCGGTCCGCGTCTCCTCGCGATCGCCGACGGCATGGGGGGCCAGGCCGCGGGTGAGGTGGCGAGCTCCGAGGTGATCTCGACGCTCGTCACCCTCGACGACGACGTACCGGGATCGGACATCCTCACGTCGCTCGGCACCGCCGTGCAGCGCGCCAACGACCAACTGCGCCTGATGGTCGAGGAGGACCCCCAGCTCGAGGGCATGGGGACGACGCTGACCGCCCTGCTGTGGACGGGCCAGCGCCTTGGCCTCGTCCACGTCGGCGACTCACGCGCCTATCTCCTTCGGGACGGCGTCCTCACGCAGATCACCCAGGACCACACCTGGGTGCAGCGCCTGGTCGACGAGGGCCGGATCACCGAGGAGGAAGCCACCACCCACCCGCAGCGCTCCTTGCTGATGCGCGCGCTGGGCAGTGGTGAGCACGTCGAACCGGACCTCTCCATCCGTGAGGTCCGTGCCGGCGACCGCTATCTGATCTGCTCGGACGGCCTGTCCGGCGTCGTCTCGCACCAGACGATGGAAGACACCCTCGCGAGCTACCAGGGCCCGCAGGAGACCGTGCAGGAGCTCATCCAGCTCGCGCTGCGCGGCGGCGGCCCCGACAACATCACGGTGATCGTCGCCGACGTCCTGGACATCGACAGCGGCGACACCCTGGCAGGCCAGCTCTCCGACACCCCCGTGGTCGTCGGCGCGGTCGCCGAGAACCAGCTCCAGGCACAGGACGACGACGGCGCCATGCAGACCCCCGCGGGCCGTGCGTCGGGCCTCGGCCGTCCCGTGCCCCCGCAGCCCTCCGGAGGCGGCTTCGGGCCGCCCGGCAGCGGGGACACGGCGAGCTACGCCCCCGAGGGGAGCTTCGGCGCGTACAGCGACGAGGACTTCGTGAAGCCCCGCGGCGGCCGTAAGTGGCTCAAGAGATCGCTCTACACCGTGCTCGCCCTGGCGGTCATCGGCGGCGGCCTGTACGGCGGCTACCGCTGGACCCAGACCCAGTACTACGTAGGAACGAACGACGAGAACGTCGCCCTGTACCGCGGCATCGACCAGGACCTGGCGTGGGTCAGCCTGTCGAAGGTCGAGGAGAACTACCCCAAGATCGAACTCAAGTACCTCCCGCCGTACCAGCGCAAGCAGGTCGAGGGGACCATCCCCGAGGGCAATCTCGACGACGCCAAGAGCAAGATCGAGGAGCTTGGCCTGCAGGCATCCGCCTGCGAGAAGGACGCCAAGCGCCGCGAGGCGGAGCGCGAGAACGCCAAGCCCGGCGAGGGCGAGGCGGGCGGCACGACCGGTCTGGCCGCCAAGGCCCCCACGGACGATCCGACCGACCCGGCGGACAAGAACAGCCCGAACGAGTCGAACGACAAGAACAACTCGACCGACAAGAACAAGTCCAAGACCGCACCGACTCCCACACCCGGCCCCAGCCTCTCCGAGGACGAGGAGAAGCTGGTCCCGCTGTGCGGTAAGCAGTAAGCAGCCGTTGGGGGCCTTTGCACGCCATGAGCAGTAGCACTACACACACGTCGACCATCGGCGCGATCGGAGCGCCGAGCAGGCGCAACACCGAGCTCGCGCTCCTCGCGTTCGCCGTCGTCATCCCGCTGTTCGCCTACATCAACGTGGGCCTCGCGATCGACGGCAGGCTGCCCTCCGGCATGCTCGGCTACGGCTGCGGGCTCGGACTCCTGGCATCCGTCGGTCACATCGTGGTGCGCAGGTACGCGCCCTACGCCGACCCGCTGCTGCTGCCGCTCGCGACGCTGCTCAACGGCCTCGGTCTGGTGGTCATCTGGCGCCTGGACCAGTCGGAGAAGCTGCAGAGCCTCGCCAAGGCGGCGACCGGCTCCTTCAGCCCCTCCGCGCCCAAGCAGCTGATGTACTCCGCGATCGGCATCGCGCTCCTGGTCGCCGTGCTCCTCGTACTGAAGGACCACCGCGTCCTGCAGCGCTACACGTACATCTCCATGGTGGCGTCGCTGGTCCTGCTGCTCCTGCCGCTCGTGCCGGGTCTCGGCATGAACGTCTTCGGCGCCAAGATCTGGATCAGCGTCGGCGGATTCTCCATCCAGCCCGGTGAGTTCGCGAAGATCGTCATCGCGATCTTCTTCGCCGGTTATCTGATGGTGAAGCGCGACGCGCTCGCCCTGGCGAGCCGCCGCTTCATGGGCCTGTACCTTCCGCGCGGCCGTGACCTCGGTCCGATCGTCGTGGTCTGGGCCATGTCGATCCTGATCCTGATCTTCGAGACCGACCTCGGTACGTCACTGCTGTTCTTCGGCATGTTCGTCGTGATGCTGTACGTCGCCACCGAGCGCACCAGCTGGATCGTGTTCGGTCTCGTGATGTCGTCGGTCGGTGCCGTGGGTGTGGCCACCTTCGAGCCGCACGTCAAGCAGCGCGTCGACGGCTGGCTGAACCCGTTCTCCGACACCGTCCTTGCGCAGAGCGACCAGATCGCCCAGTCCCTGATGGCGTTCGGCTCCGGCGGCGTGCTCGGCACCGGCCTCGGCCAGGGCCACTCGGACCTGATCGGCTTCGCCGCCAACTCCGACTTCATTCTCGCCACCTTCGGCGAGGAGCTCGGCCTCGCCGGCGTCATGGCGATCCTGCTCCTCTACGGGCTGATCGTCGAGCGCGGCGTGCGCACGGCACTCGCCGCTCGCGACCCCTTCGGCAAGCTCCTGGCGATCGGCCTGTCGGGCGCCTTCGCCATCCAGGTCTTCGTCGTCTCCGGCGGCGTCATGGGCCTGATCCCGCTGACCGGTATGACCATGCCGTTCCTCGCGAACGGTGGTTCCTCGGTGATCGCCAACTGGGCGCTGATCGGCATCCTGATCCGCATCAGCGACACCGCGCGCCGCCCGGCGCCGGCCCCCGCCCCCAACCCCGACGCCGAGATGACCCAGGTGGTCCGACCGTGAACAAGCCCCTGCGCCGGATCGCGATCTTCTGCGGGCTCCTCATCCTCGCCCTGCTCGCGCGGGACAACTGGCTCCAGTACGTGCAGGCCGACACCCTGGCCGAGCACGAGAAGAACCGCCGCGTCCCCATCGAGCGGTACGCCCAGCCGCGCGGCGACATCATCGTCGACGGCAAGGCCATCACCGGGTCCAAGGAGACCAACGGCGACGACTTCAAGTACAAGAGGACGTACAAGAACGGGCCCATGTGGTCCCCCGTCACCGGCTACGCCTCACAGCGCATCGGCGCCACGCAGATCGAGTCCATCGAGGACGGCATCCTCACCGGCAACGACGACCGGCTCTTCTTCACCCGCAGCCTGGACATGATCACGGGCAAGAAGAAGGAGGGCGGCAACGCCGTCACGACCCTCAACGCGGCCGCGCAGAAGGCCGCGTACAACGGTCTGAAGGGCCGTGGCAAGGGTGCCGTCGCCGCGATCGACCCCTCCACGGGCGCGATCCTGGCCCTGGCCTCCGCTCCTTCGTACGACCCGTCGGACTTCGCGGGCATCACGGACAAGGAAGGCAAGCTCTTCCAGAAGCTGGACAAGGACAAAGACCAGCCGATGCTCAACCGCGCCCTGCGCGAGACGTACCCGCCCGGCTCCACCTTCAAGGCGGTGACCGCCGCGGCGGCCCTGGAGCACGGTCTGTACGACGACATCGACTCGCCCACCAAGTCGCCGCTGCCCTGGACGATGCCCGACACCCAGACGCCGCTGCCGAACGAGGGCAACATCCCCTGCAAGAACGCCTCGCTGCGTGAGGCGCTGCGGGTGTCCTGCAACACCGTCTTCGGCAAGATCGGCTCGGACCTCGGCAAGGACAAGATGCTCGAGACGGCCGAGAAGTTCGGCTTCAACGAAGAGCAGTTCGTGCCGGTCCGCTCGAACGCCTCCGTCTTCCCCGAGAAGATGGACAGGCCGCAGACCGCGCTCTCCTCCATCGGCCAGTTCGAGACGGCCGCGACGCCGCTGCAGATGGCCATGGTCGCCTCGGCCATCGCCAACGACGGCAAGCTGATGGAGCCGTACATGGTCAGCGAGCTGCAGGCCCCGAACCTGGACGTGATCGAGAAGCACACGCCCAAGGAGATGAGCCAGCCGCTGTCCGAGGAGAACGCCCAGAAGCTCCAGGACATGATGGAGACCGTCATCAACGACGGCACCGGCACGAACGCCAAGATCCCGGGCGTCACCGTCGGCGGCAAGACCGGTACGGCCCAGCACGGCGTCGACAACAGCGAGAACCCCTACGCCTGGTTCATCAGCTACGCCAAGACCGACTCCGGTTCGCCGGTGGCCGTCGCCGTGGTCGTCGAGGACAGCAAGGCCAGCCGCGACGACATCTCCGGTGGCGGTCTCGCCGCCCCCATCGCCAAGAGCGTGATGCAGGCGGTACTCGACAGCAAGAAGTGACCCCCGTCACGGCCTCTTCACATCAGTGCACGTTGCGATACCGGTCCTGTATCGGGTGACGGTCGCGGCCGGGTCACGTAAGGCGAGCCGGGTACGGTATGCCCGGACAGCACACCGCCGGACCACACAAGGGTGCGGTCGGGACTGACGGAGAGGGCTGGATTAGCTATGGAAGAGCCGCGTCGCCTCGGCGGGCGGTATGAGCTGGGCCAGGTGCTCGGCCGAGGCGGGATGGCGGAGGTTTACCTCGCGCACGACACCCGCCTCGGACGCACCGTGGCGGTGAAGACGCTGCGAGTCGACCTCGCGCGTGATCCGTCGTTCCAGGCCCGGTTCCGCCGTGAGGCCCAGTCGGCCGCTTCGCTCAACCATCCTGCGATCGTCGCGGTCTACGACACCGGCGAGGACTACGTAGACAACATCTCCATCCCGTACATCGTGATGGAGTACGTCGACGGCTCCACGCTGCGTGAGCTGCTGCACTCCGGGCGCAAGCTGCTGCCCGAGCGCGCCATGGAGATGACCATCGGCATCCTCCAGGCCCTTGAGTACTCCCACCGCAACGGCATCGTCCACCGCGACATCAAGCCCGCGAACGTCATGCTGACGCGCAACGGCCAGGTCAAGGTCATGGACTTCGGCATCGCCCGCGCCATGGGCGACTCCGGGATGACGATGACGCAGACGGCGGCGGTCATCGGCACCGCGCAGTACCTCTCGCCGGAGCAGGCCAAGGGCGAGCAGGTGGACGCGCGAAGCGACCTCTACTCGACGGGCTGCCTGCTCTACGAGCTGCTCACGGTCCGCCCGCCCTTCGTGGGCGACTCCCCGGTCGCGGTGGCCTACCAGCACGTCCGTGAAGAGCCCCAGGCCCCGAGCGTCTTCGACGGCGAGATCACGCCGGAGATGGACGCCATCGTCCTGAAGGCCCTCACCAAGGACCCGGACTACCGCTACCAGTCGGCCGACGAGATGCGCGCCGACATCGAGGCCTGCCTCGACGGCCAGCCCGTCCAGGCGACCGCCGCCATGGGCGCGGTCGGCTACGGCGGCCACCCGGACGACCAGCAGACGGCGATGCTGCGCCCGCAGAACGGCGGCGGCCAGACATCGATGATGCCGCCGGTCGGCCCGGACGACGGCTACGACGACCACTCACGCCGCCGCCAGAAGAAGAGCAGCACTTCTACGGTGCTGCTGGTTCTAGCGGGCTTGCTGGTCCTGGTGGGCGCGATCCTGATCGGGAAGTGGGCGTTCACCGGGGGCGGTGGCAGCGATTCGATCAAGGCGCCGAACTTCGTGGGCGAGAAGCTCGCCGACGCCAAGCAGTCGGCCAAGAACGTGGACCTCGTACTCGACGACTCCGAGCACAAGCCGTGTGAAAAGTACCCGAAGGGCCAGATCTGCTCCCAGGACCCGGGCGCAAACGCCACGGTCAAGAAGGGCGACACGATCAACGTGACGGTTTCTACCGGAGCGCGGAAGGTCGCGGTGCCGAAGGTCATCGGCCTGGACGTCGACGCCGCCACGGAGAAGCTGGAGAGCGACAAGTACCAGTTCGACGTCAAGACCAAGCCTGTGGAGTCCACCGGCACGCCTGGCGAAGTACTCGACCAGGACCCCACCTTCGGTACCGAAGTGGAAAAGGGCAGCGTCATCACCCTTGATGTCGCCAAGAAGGCGGCCAAGTCCGTGGTCCCCGACGTCACCGGCAAGACCTGCGAAGAGGCCAAGGCCCAGCTGGAGAGCAACAACCTCACCGGTACGTGCGAGGAAGAAGAGAGCGACACCGTCGAGGCCGGCAAGGTCATCTCGCAGAGCCTCGCCCCGCAGACCGAGGCCGACCCCGGCTCCACGGTCACGCTGAAGGTCGCCAAGAAGGCCGAGCAGGCCACCGTTCCGGCCCTCACCGGCCAGAAGCTCAAGGACGCCCGCAAGGCCATCGAGGACGCCGGTCTGACGGTCGGCACCATCACGGGCCCGCAGGACGACGACGCCCTCGTCGTCCTCTCCGACCCGCCCGCCAATCAGCAGGTCGCACCCGACACCGCGATCAACCTGACCACGGCAGGCGGCAACCAGGGCGACAACGGCGGGGGCAACGGCGGGGACGACGGAGGCGGCTTCCTCGGAGGCAGCGCCGGCTTCTCCCGCAACAACGAAGACTGACCCTCCGCAGCAGTCACCCGGCACACGACAAGAGCCCCGGGCCCGCCCAGCAGGCGGTGTCCGGGGCTCTTCTCCGTCCTATAGCAAGGAAGGTTCTTGAGTGGTGGAGGTTTTGGGGTGTCGGGAGTCAATCCAGATCCACTGGACACGAACATTTACTCTCGGCCGAAAATATATTTCACATCAAGCCACTTTGCAGCAAGCGGAACACGCTCTGCCACTTAATTAAAAACCGTCTGCGGCATTTCACCGACCGGAAGCCGCATCCCCGCAAACCAGAGCCAGACAGAACACCCCACTCTTGAATCTGATTGACATGCATGCGCCAAGCAGGTAAGTTAGCGTAAAATTTCCGCACACAAAAAGGAACAATGGGGGACCAAATGAACGTATCGATCACTCGTCTTAGCTCTATCACCGCCGGAGCTCTACTTGCCCTCTGTTTCAGCGCTGGACCCGCGTCGGCTGGGGAGAGCGCACATTCTAATGCGCCGGAAAAACTCGGCTCCCATTGCTCCAGGGGCGGCGTGGGGGAGTTCTACCATGTCGGAGACATGTTCTCCGCTGAGGATACATGCGTAGATGGGAAGTCCGTAGTCCTCCTCGTTGACGTCCCCCCTCTCGGGTCTGGATGGCACAGAGATTTTGAAATATGGGATCACAACGGCTCCGGAAACGGAAGCGAGAGCAAGACTCACAACGTGACAGAAGGCAAAGCCGTTCAGATCATTGCATGCATAGGGGACTATTCGAATCAAGATGACATCATATGCGATACCGCCTGGAGGTTCGGAAAGGCCTAATCTGACCCCCGAATCGGCTATGCGCCATTCAATTTCTGCATCCTGCTGAACCTGAAATCGTGCAGTTACAGTGGATGGGGGCCGAGCCACAATTTAGTGTTGTCGCTTCGGCCCCCATGCAACAAGTGGACGAGCCTCCCAGGACCATTCCGCTCAGTCCAGCTCCGCCGGCGGCGTCCGCCTGTTATCGACCTTTTCGACCCGCTCCAGCTCGCCCCAGACCACGTAGCGGTAGTTGGAGGTGTAGACCGGCGTGCACGTCGTCAGGGTGATGTAGCGGCCCGGCTTCTTCGCGCCCGATTCCTTCGGGATCGGGTCCAGGGCCTTCACGTTGTACTTCGATGTCTCGGGCAGCGTCGAGTACACCTTGTACACGTACCACTTGTCCCGGGACTCGAAGACGATCGCGTCGCCCTTCTTGATCTTGTCGATCTTGTGGAACTTCGCGCCGTGCCCGTCGCGGTGCGCGGCCAGCGTGAAGTTGCCTTCCTTGTCCTGCGGGAGCGCCGACTTGATCGGGTCCTCGTAGTAGCCCGCGACCCCGTGGTTGAGCACCTTGCTGCTGGTGCCCTTCCTGACCAGGACCTCGCCGCCCCCCATCGCGGGGACGTGGAGGAAGCCGATGCCGTCCTTGGTGTTCAGGTTCCCCGGGCCGCCCGCCCAGCGGTCACGCACCCGGTCGCCCTGCTTGTGCGCCTCGCGGTCCGCGACGACGTTGGTCCACCACAGGGAGTAGACGACGAAGAGACCGAGCACCAGGCCCGCGGTGATGAGGAGTTCGCCGAAGACGCTGACCGCCGTGGCGACGGGTCCGCGTCCCCGTGGCCTCGGTGCGCGCGCGGGCGCGGGCGTGGGCGCCTCGGCCTTGTCCTCGTCGTGGTCGGTCGTGGCTGCCACTCGATGTGCCCCGTTCTCACCGTTCTATTGGACGAGCGCGCTCGGCTTGCCCTTGCTGCGCGGGCGCTCCTCGACCATCTTGCCCCAGACGATCATTCGATACTTACTCGTAAATTCCGGGGTACAGGTGGTCAGTGTGATGTACCGGCCCGCTTTGGTGAAGCCCGACCCCGGCGGGACCGGTCCGATCACCGAGGTGTTGCTGGGCTGGGTCTGCGGCAGGATGCTCGCCATCTTGTAGACGAAGTACTTGTCCTGCGTCTCCACGACGATGGGGTCGCCCGGTTCGAGCTGATTGATGTACCGGAACGGTTCCCCGTGGGTGTTGCGGTGGCCCGCGACCGCGAAGTTGCCCTTCTTGGCGTCCGGCATGGGCGTCTTGGTGCTGCCCTCGTTGTAGTGGCCGACCATGCCGCGGTCCAGGACCTTCGACTTGTCGATGCCCTCGGCGATCGGCACGACCACGTCGAGGCGAGGGATGTGCAGGAGCGCGAAGCCCTGGCCCGGCTCGAAGGCGCCCGGCTTGCCCTTGCCCTTCGCCCACCTCTCCTGGAGGTCGCTGGCGGCGCCGTTGGCCTGCTGGTGGGCGCGGATGTTCGTCCACCACAGCTGGTACGTCACGAAGAGAAGCATCAGGACGCCGACGGTGATGAACACCTCGCCGAGTCCTCGGCTGATCACCGTGCCCGCTGAGGGCTTACGGGCACGCTCGGCGCGACGGGCCTCCACGCGGGAGAGGGGGGCCGCGGACGCCGTCCCGGCGCGGGGGACGTTCGAAGCGCTGGAGGCGCTGGAGGCGCCCTTCTTGGCGGCCTTGCGGCGGGCTGCCCTGCCTCCGCCTTCCAGCGGCGCCTCGGGCGCCGGATCCGCATAGGGCTCCGGCTCAGGCTCCGGCTCCGGCTCGGCTATTCGTCGCGTGTCCGCTGTCCGCAGGCCCACCGTCTCGTCGTCGACCGGCGGCTGAGGATCCAGCCGCGGCTGGGGGACCACCGGCGGCTGAGGCACCTCGGGTATCGGAGGGGCGTACGCGCCGTACAGCTCCTCGTACGTCGGCTCCCGCACCCCGTACCAGTCGCGGGCGTACCCCTCGGGGTCGTACCACTCCTGCTCCTGAGGCTGCTCCGGCAGCGGAGCGACCGCCGGCTCAGGCTCCGGCTCCGGCCCCGCGGGCCCGCTGCGGAACCACGGCGAAGGATGCTGACCCGGCAGCGGGTCCGTCAGCGGATCGGCGAGGTGGTCGACGGCCGCCTCGAACGCCCCGGGCTGCTCGAATGCCCCTGGATCCCCGTACGACGCGTACTGATCGTCGCCGTAAGGAATTCCGGAGGAATCGCGCTCGGGGCGCAACGCGGTCACGCCGTGGCCCTGCCCACCACCGGGGCAAGACCGCTCGACCGACCGATCGCCCCCGTGTCGCCGCACTCCACGAGCCAGTTGGCGAGCATGCGGTGGCCGTGCTCGGTGAGGACCGACTCGGGGTGGAACTGCACGCCCTCGACCGGCAGTTCACGGTGGCGCAGGCCCATGATGATGCCGTCCTCCGTCCGCGCGGTCACCTCGAGCTCGGCCGGAACCGTGGCCGGCTCGGCGGCGAGCGAGTGATAGCGCGTGGCGATGAACGGCGACGGCAGCCCGGCGAAGACACCCCTGCCCTCGTGCACCACCGCGGAGGTCTTGCCGTGCAGCAACTCCGGCGCACGGTCCACCACTCCGCCGTACGCCACCGCCATCGACTGCATGCCGAGGCAGACGCCGAACACGGGCACACCGGTGTCGGCGCAGTGCCGCACCATGTCCACGCAGACACCCGCCTGCTCGGGCGTGCCGGGTCCCGGCGACAGCAGGACGCCGTCGAAGCCGTCCTGCGCGTGGCGCAGCTCGACCTCGTCGTTGCGCAGGACCTCGCACTCGGCACCCAGCTGGTAGAGGTACTGGACGAGGTTGAAGACGAAGCTGTCGTAGTTGTCGACCACGAGGATGCGGCTGGGACGTCCTTCAGTGCTCACTGGGCTCACCGGGCTCACTGTGCTCACTGGCCGTCCACCGTCACATCGTTGAAGGGGAGCAGCGGCTCGGCCCAGGGGAAGACGTACTGGAAGAGCACGTAGACCACAGCGAAGACGAGCACCAGCGAAAGCAGTGCCCTTACCCATGCGTTTCCCGGCAGATGCCGCCAGATCCAGCCGTACATGCCGTCCCTTCCGTAGCCGTACGGCACCAGACTAACGGCGCAGTGCCTCCGGTTTCCCGGCCTCGACGGGCTGGGTCGCGTCGAGGTGCGCCCAGACGATCAACCGGTGGCTGTGGCCCCACTCTGGCTCACAGGTCGTAAGGGTGAGGTAACGCCCCGGCCCCTCGAATCCGGACTTGCGCGGAACCGGATCGATGACCCCGATGTCGCCGGGCAGCGTCTTGTGGGGCTTGTTGTCGATGCGGTACGTGAACCACGTGGTGCCGTCGGTCAGGACCACGGCGTCGTCCGGCCGCAGCTTCGGGAAGTCCTTGAACGGATCGCCGTACGTGCGGCGATGCCCCGCCACGGAGAAGTTGCCCTTCTGGCCGAGCTGCGCGGTGTCCTCGTAGTGGCCGAGCCCCTTCTTGAGGGTGTCGGTCCCGGTGCCCTGGAGCACCGGCTTGTTCCACGTGAAACCAAGCCGCGGGATGTACATGACGGCGAAGGGCTTGCCGTCCTCATAGGGACCGGGCTTCGCGGGGGACGCCTCGGTCTCGGTGGGCTTGTCGTCCGTGCCCGTGGCCACCGAACCCTGCGACCACTGGTCCTGGAGCGTGTCGATCTGACTGTCCATGGCGTTGTCGGCCTTCACACCGGTCCAGAAGAGGACGTACACCACAAACAGAACAATCAACGTGCCCATGGTGATGCACAGTTCGCTGAACGTCCTGACGAGCACTCGCACCGACACAGGCTCCCCCAGCGGCTTACTCCACGGGCTTCGCGTAGTGGAGATCCACTGTGCCCGAGTAGCCGGGAAGAGTCATCGCCCCGTCGTCATCGACTTTCCAGCCGAGGCCGTACGCGTTGACGTACAGCATGTAGTTCTGGATCTCCGGGGACGCGGCGAGCGCCGTCTTGAGCTTCTCCGGGTCACCGACGGCCGTCACCTTGTACGGCGGCGAGTAGACGCGGCCCTGGAGGATCAGGGTGTTGCCCACACAGCGGACGGCGCTGGTGGAGATGAGCCGCTGGTCCATGACCTTGATGCCCTCGGCACCGCCCTGCCAGAGCGCGTTGACGACGGCCTGGAGGTCCTGCTGGTGGATGACCAGGTCGTTCGGCTGGGGCTCGGGGTAGCCGGGGAGCTTGGCGGTGGCGTTCGGCGGGGCGTCGGCGAGGGTGACGGAGACGGCCTCACCGCTGAGCTTCTTGGTGCCCGCGTTCTTCTCCAGGGCCTTGAGCCGGGCGTCGTCGGCCTTCGTGCCGCCGTTGTCGCGCTCGGCCAGGGATTCGACGTCGTCACGCAGCGAGCCGTTGGACTCGTCGAGCTTCCCGTTCTTGTGGCTGCGCTCCTCGATCAGGTCGGAGAGCTTCAGGAGAGAGGCGTCGGTGCGGATGTTCGTGCCCTTGGCCGTGTTGAAGCTGGTGAAGAAGATGAGGCCCGCGAGCGCGAAAACGGCGGCCGTGAGCAACCGGACCGGCCGCCAGCGAGCACGACGAGCGGGACCTGTGGGGGAGTCGGCGGAATTGCTCAACGTACCCTTATCTCCTTCAGCGCCGCGGAAGCACTACGCTAACGGACGCCCGGGGGAGGGCTCAGCTCCCCGTATCGACAGGAGAGACCCTCGTGCCGAAGTCACGGATCCGCAAGAAGGCCGACGATTACACGCCGCCCGCCAAGAAGGCGACGAACATCAAGCTGACCAGCCGTAGCTGGGTGGCTCCGGTGATGCTCGCGATGTTCCTCATCGGGCTCGCCTGGATCGTCGTCTTCTACGTCACCGACGGCAAGCTGCCGATCGACCCGCTGGGCAACTGGAACATCGTGGTCGGCTTCGGCTTCATCGCCGCTGGGTTCGGCGTCTCCACTCAGTGGAAGTAGCGCGCGCCCCGCAGGGCTGTACGCAAGCCTTGCCCTGAGTTATCCACAGCGCTATCCACATCCCGGCCTCGGCTGGGGAAAAGAAAGACGATCTGTGGATAACCCACTCGGTGTTGACGCCGGTATGACTGGCTGATCGCCATGCAAGCCCTCACAGGCCCCTTGTCCCTCCTGGGGAAACCCAGGTCAGCGACAAGGGGCACTGTTGTTCCCCACAGAATGCACAAGCGTGGACACACGCTGTGGACAACCTTGGCCATCGGATGACAACGGTGAGCTTCAGACGAGCTGCGCGGTCCTGATGACCACCGTCGCGAGGACCACGACAAGGACCACGGCGCAGGTCCCCCACTGCACGAGCGTCCGCCGCTCGCGGGGCGCGTGCACCATCCCGTACGCGATGGCGACACCGGCGACCAGACCGCCGACGTGCGCCTCCCAGGCGATGCCGCTCCAGGTGAAGGTGAAGAGCAGGTTCAGCGCGAGCAGCGCGATGACGGGGCGCATGTCGTAGTTCAGGCGCCGCATCAGGACCGCGGTCGCGCCGAGCAGACCGAAGATCGCTCCGGACGCACCGAGCGAGGCCTGGCTCGAGTCCGCGACGACGTACGTCAGTGCGCCGCCCGCCAGGCCGGACAGCAGGTAGAGCGCGAGATAGCGGGCGCGGCCGAGCGCTGCTTCCAGGGGGGCGCCGAGCCACCACAGGCCGAGCATGTTGAACGCGATGTGCCAGATCTCCTGATGCGTGAACATCGACGTCACAAGGCGGTACCACTGGCCCTCGGCGACGCCCTCGGTCGGCACGAAGGGCTCGGGCGGCCATGCTCCGACCAGGACCAGTTCATTGACCAGGCGGTCGCCCATGGCGAGGACCGCGATGAACACCGCGACGTTCAGGCCGAGCAGGATCTTGGTGATCAGGCGCGGGTCGTCGGCGATCGAGCCGCCCGCGAGGGTGCGCGGCTGGTTCGCCGTGGGTGCGTGGCCGGTGCCCGAGCCCTCGCGCACGCACTCGGGGCACTGGAAGCCGACCGAGGCGCTGATCATGCACTCCGGGCAGATGGGGCGCTCGCAGCGCGTGCAGCTGATGCCGGTCGTGCGGTCCGGATGCCGGTAACAGCCCGGCAGTTCCTGTGCGTCCTGTGGCCCCTGCGGGCTGCCTGGTGCCTGGTCCATGGGGTCCCCTCAATGTCCGTACGAAGGCGCGGCCACGCGCGCGCGGCGAACGCACCGCCCCGCCCTTCCATACGGATGGGCGGGGCGGTTTGGTTCCCTCGCGGGGTGCGCCGGTGTCAGGCGGTGCGGGTCTCGATGACGACGGACTCGATGATCACGTCGTTCACCGGACGGTCGGTGCGCGGGTTCGTCTGCGTGGCCGCGATCTCGTCGACGACCTTCTGGCTCGCCGGGTCCGTGACCTCGCCGAAGATCGTGTGCTTGCGCGTGAGCCAGGCGGTCGGGGAGACCGTCACGAAGAACTGGGAGCCGTTGGTGCCCGGCCCGGCGTTGGCCATGGCGAGCAGGTAGGGCTTGTCGAAGGCGAGGTCGGGGTGGAACTCGTCCTCGAACTCGTAGCCCGGACCGCCCGTGCCGTTGCCCAGCGGGTCGCCGCCCTGGATCATGAAACCGCTGATGACGCGGTGGAAGACCGTGCCGTCGTAGAGCCGACCCGTCGTCTTCTTGCCGGTGGCCGGGTGGACCCACTCACGCTCGCCCTTGGCGAGCTCGACGAAGTTCTTGACCGTCTTGGGCGTGTGGTTGGGGTGCAGCAGCACCTCGATGTCGCCGCGGTTGGTCTTCAGGGTGGCGTAAAGCTGCTCGGCCACGGTCTGCCTTCCGTTGTCTTCTGTTGTCTTCTGTGACGCCCCCGATCCTCCCACGGACCGGATTGCGACGAGTAGCCACCGAGTGGGAGCGCGCCGCGACGATCCGTGGCATTGTCGGCGAAGAAACTCTCCTTGTACCGATTTGATCAAATTGATCACACCCGGATGCCCGCCCTCTCATGCCTCGGAGCCATCCAAAAGGCATGATCCTTGAAAGGGTGGAAAGGTGACATACCTATAAGCCACCGAGGAGGAGGATCCCGTGACCCGCATCGACAGCGTGCGCGCCGCGACCGGTTCGGCGAGGGACAGCGTGCGGCATGCCGCGGAGGCGGTGGCCCCCTACGCCGGCACGGCCAAGGACCAGGCCGTCCATTACGCGCACGAAACCCGCGTACGGCTCGCACCCAAGGTCTCGCAGGCCGCCGAGCAAGCCCGTGTCCAGTACGGGGCTCACGTCGGCCCGCGCATCGAGCAGGCCCGTACGCATGTGCCGCCGAAGGTCGACCAGGCCGCGCACGAAGCAGCCGTCCGCACCCGCAAGGCGGCCGAGCAGACCCGCAAGGCCGCCCAGCAGGCCGCCGACTATTCGAAGCCGCGGATCGAGCACGCCGTGGCCGTGGCTCAGCCCGTCCGTGACGAGGCGGCGTCCCGCGGTGCCGCGGCGCTCGCCGCGCTGCGCGGTGAGGTCTCGCCCAAGGAGATCCAGCGGCTGGCCCGCAAGCACAACCGCCGGGCCCGCGCAGGACGCGCGGCCAAGGGGCTCATCGTCCTGGGCATCCTGGCCGGTGGTGCGGTCGCTGCCTGGAAGTGGTGGGACAAGCAGGCCAACCCGGACTGGCTCGTCGAGCCGCCGGCCGCGACGGAGGTCCCCGACAGCACGCCGCTGACCTCGGTCGACGGCAGCGGTCAGGGCTCCCTCGACCCCGAGGTCCAGGCCAAGCAGGCCGAGACGGAGGCCGCGGACCAAGACGACCTGCGCTGACCCGGAGGCATCGTCCGGGCCCCTGTCCCGGAAACACCGACAACGCCGTAGGGCGGGGTCACCTCAGCTGAGGTGACCCCGCCCTACGGCGTTTCTCTGTGGAGCCTAGGAGATTCGAACTCCTGACATCTGCCTTGCAAAGGCAGCGCTCTACCAACTGAGCTAAGGCCCCGAAAACGGCGCACCCAGCCGGAAGAATCCCGCTCCGGTGGGCAACGCAGACCAGAGTACCGGGTCACCCCCCAGATCTCGCAAAAGGATTGGGGGTCCCGGTGAACGACCACGCTCCGTAAGATGCTCGGCGTGGTTCGCGGCAGCGAACCACGGTTTTTTGGGGAAGCGATGGGGAGACGCAATGGACGCCGCACAGCAAGAGACGACCGCGAGAGCACGAGAGCTCCAGCGGAACTGGTACGGGGAGCCGCTGGGGGCGCTCTTCCGCCGTCTCATCGATGATCTGGGCCTCAACCAGGCACGCCTCGCCGGCGTCCTCGGTCTGTCCGCGCCCATGCTGTCCCAGCTGATGAGCGGGCAGCGCGCCAAGATCGGCAACCCCGCGGTCGTCCAGCGCGTCCAGCTCCTCCAGGAGCTGGCGGGCCAGGTCGCCGACGGCAGCGTCAGCGCCGCCGAGGCCACCGACCGCATGGACGAGATCAAGAAGTCCCAGGGCGGCTCCGTCCTGACCAACACCTCGCAGTCGACGACGAGTTCGGGTGCGCCCACAGTGAAGCGTGTGGTGCGCGAGATCCAGTCACTGCTGCGCTCCGTCGCCGCGGCGGGCGACATCATCGATGCCGCGGACTCCCTCGCACCGACCCACCCGGAACTGGCAGAGTTCCTCCGGGTATACGGCGCCGGACGCACCGCGGACGCGGTCGCCCACTACGAGGCGCACCAGAACTGAGCCGTCGGCCGGGCCACCGGGCGGCCCGGAGGGGGAGCAATGCGCGACCATGGGTGAGGTCTTCGCCGGCCGCTACGAACTGGTCGACCCGGTCGGCCGCGGGGGAGTCGGAGCGGTCTGGCGCGCCTGGGACCACCGGCGACGCCGCTATGTGGCCGCCAAGGTCCTGCAACAGAGCGACGCGCACGCGCTGTTGCGCTTCGTGCGGGAGCAGGCGCTCCGGATCGACCACCCCCATGTGCTCGCACCCGCCAGCTGGGCCGCCGACGACGACAAGGTCCTTTTCACCATGGCCTTGGTCGCCGGCGGCTCGCTGGCCCATGTGATCGGTGACTACGGCGCGCTGCCGCCCCGCCTGGTCTGCACGCTCCTGGACCAGCTGCTCTCCGGTCTCGCGGCGGTGCACGCCGAGGGGGTCGTGCACCGTGACATCAAGCCCGCCAACATCCTGCTGGAGGCCACCGGCACCGCGCGGCCGCATCTGCGGCTCTCCGACTTCGGCATCTCGATGCGGATGGGCGAGCCGCGACTGACCGAGGCCGACTATGTGGTGGGGACGCCCGGTTACTTCGCGCCGGAGCAAATGATGGGCGCCGAGCCGGACTTCACCGCCGATCTCTTCGCCGTCGGCCTGGTGACCCTCTATCTGCTGCAGGGCGCCAAGCCGGACGCCAAGGCCCTGATCGAGCACTTCGCCGCGCACGGCACTCCTGGGGCGCCGAAGGGCGTGCCGGAGCCGCTGTGGCAGGTCGTCGCCACGCTTCTCCAGCCGGACCCGCTCGCGCGGTTCCGCACCGCCACGGGTGCGCGCAAGGCGTTGAACTCGGCCGCCGAGCTGCTGCCGGAGCCGGGGCCCGACGACGAGATCGTCGAGATCTTCGACCAACTGGGCCCGCTCCCCCGAGGGTTCGGCCCCGACGGGCCCTGCACGACCCCACCACCGCCGGACTTCGCTCCTCCGTCCGTACCGGTTCCACCCCCGTCCGTTCCGCCCCCGCCTGTCTCCGCGCCGCAGACGGGAAGCTTCCCGCTGCCCCAGCCACAGGCCCAGGCCCAGGTCCAACCTCAGGCCCAGCCCCAACCAGAAGCCCAAGCAGAGGCCCAGCAAACGCCCCCGCAGCAAGCGCCACCGCAGCAGGCCACTCCGCCCCCGCTCCCCGCTCAGTCCCCGCATGTCCCCTCCCCCCACCAGGTGCCGATTCAGGCGGCGTCGGCTCAGGCGCCCGTACCGGGAGCTGTACACCTCGCACCCCACGAACCCTCACAGTCCGTGACGCCACCAGCGCATCACGTAGCCATCCCTACTTATCCATACACCGCTCACGCCCCGCAGGTTCCGCTCCAAAGCCGACCAGTTCCGCAGCGCCACCGGCAGAAACGACCGGGACCGCCCCCGAAGGTGGCGATCCCGATGCTGCTGGCCGCGCTGGCCTGCTTCGCGGTGGGCATCTGGGCCCTGACCCAGACCTGAGACCCAGACCTGAACCAGGCCCCACTACCAAGCCGGTGGCGGCCCATACTGCGAACCTGAACCCGGCCCCGAACCCGGCCCCGAACCCGGCCCCGGAGCCGAAACCGCCGCCGAAGCCACCGCCGAAGCCGCCGCACGCCTCCGCCCGATCAGCGTCCACACCCCCAGGACCATCAGCAGCAAGGTCCCGGCGCCGAACCCCCCGGCAGCGATCACCTTCATCCCGTCCGCATCGCCACTCCCGTCACCACCACCGCCACCGCCACCGCTCTCACCCCCGGCAGGCGTGTCGCCCCGCGCCGCGGCGTCCTTGTCCTGACCGGTGACGCTGAACTCGTCCGAGGGGCGCGCCGTCCCGACGTACGCGGGCCCCGCCTTCGCGGCTCCGTCGACGTTCACCCGCAGCGTCAGCCCCAGCGGCTCCTTGCCGAACTGCCGGGCGACCTTCGGGTTGAGGTGGACCGAGAGGTAGTACCACCCGGCGAACCGCGTCCCGGCCACACCGTCGACCGGGGAGTAGCGGTTCTCGTACGCAACGGGAGCCAGTGGCTCCAGCGTGGTCGACTTCTGCTGGCCGTCGTATGCCGTTTCGGCGTCGTCGATGCGCGCGCGTACCGGGTTGGACAGCGACATGACGAGCGCCGACGTGACGTACTCGTCCCTGCCCCCGCTCGCGCTGCCCAGCTCCGCACTGGCGGAGATCTGCTGCCCCCAGTCGACCGGCACGCGGTAGAAGAGTGTCTGGCCCGGCTCGATCCGGTCGCCCCAGACGCCTGCACGCAGCGCCCTGGCGTCGTTGAAGCCCGTGCCGCCCCTGCGTTCCTTGCGCGCATCGGTGGGAGGAGTGGGCGAGGCGGAGTTCCACGACTCCGGCGGCGTCGTGGGGACGCTCTTCGCCACTGCGGGCTCCGAGACGACGCGCAGCTCCGTGTCCCAGGTCTCCGTGCTGGAGCCGGGGTCGCTGTTCCGCTCGACCACTACGTAGTACGTGCCGGCCACCTCGCACCGGTTGTCGGCGGGGCCGACCTCCCGTACCGCCCAGGCGGTGATGGGCCGCGGGCTCTGCGCCGTACCGAATCGCGCGTCGCCGGAGTTGCAGTTGTTGCCGTTCGCGTCCTGCAAGGTCACCTCGACGCCGTCCCCGTAGACGACCTTGGCGTCGAGTCGGGGAACGGCGGTGGCCGAGACGTACACGGTCTCTCTGGCGTCGAGTTGTACCTGGTAGTAGAGCTTTCCCCCGCGTGCGAGAGAGCTCTTGTACGTCGCCCCGGGCGTGAGTTTCGCACTGCCCATGCTGTTCTTCGCGCCCTCGACCGGCACGGCCCGGCCGGCGAAGACGTACGGACTCGGCGTGCCCGCCGCGGCCTGTCCCGGCAGCGTCGTCACCACGCACAGCGCCGCTCCCGCCGCCAGCGTCACCCGGCATCCGCGTGTCATCCGGCCTCTGCGCAGCCGCCCCATCACGTGCCACCCCTCCCCGAGCACCCAGCCGTCCCGGCCAGACATGCCCGCGCGGAGGCGCGACAACCTTTGCTCACGCAAGGCGATGGCTTGCGTGGGCAAAGGCGGGCGACCGGAGAGATCCGGACAGCACAAGGCCCCGGCCGCAGAAGCGACCGGGGCCTTGTAAAGAGACTGTTGTCGGTACTCACGAACCCGTGGGCACGGAGTCAGTCGCCTCCGTCCACAGATCCTGCTCGGCGCGATCCGCCTGGATCTGGCGGTACACGAGGAGTCCGCCGATGGCGGCCAGTGCGACCAGGAGAAGCTTCTTCACCGCGCGACCTCGTCTTTCTTGACGTAAGGGACCTCTGAAGCCCGACTATACACACCGACCGATACCGATCGGTGACCTGGATCCACCCCAACTCCCGCCCCGAACACAGCAGTCGAATCGGGCTCCGCCACTCCTTGGCGCCTCACGGCCCGGCGTGACATTCGCCGCTCTCGACCTCACCCGGCCCCCTCCCAGGCCCCTCAAGGGCCCTTTACGGCCATCCGGGTGGTGTTCATCTGAACATCGACGCGCCACGAGCGTCGGTCCCCCACTCTCGGCTCCGCATACACATCATGAGGAAAGTACGCAAATCGCCCAACCCGAAAGTGAGACGCCATGACCGGCACCAAGGCCATGAAGCTGTGGACCACGCTCATCACCGCCTTCCTCGCACTCTTCGCCACACTGGGATTCACGACGACGGCAACGGCGGCCACGCCGGTACAGCAGGCCACGGAAACGTGCAAGAGCGCGCCGACCATGACGGCACCACTCGCGGCCTACTGGGCAGCAGCGTACGAACGGTCCTTGCCGCCCACGATGAAGCAGCGCATCCGCGCCGAGGCACACGGATCGTCCCCCAGCTGCCGCCACCTCCCCACGGACGACACGGAGACGGCCGTTGAGGCCGAGGCCCATCCGGGCGGGCTCGCCGCAGAACCGTAATCACGGCCCCGGCCGGCCCGGCCGTTGCCCCAGGGGCCCCACAGACACAAAGAAGACCCCCAGCCGAGACGGCTGGGGGTCTTCTTCATCAGCAACTCACCCCCGGCAGGGCGTGCGCTCGGGAAACTGAGACGGGCGCACCGCAACCTCAGCGAGCGCACGCAACGGGACGTCGTCACCCATGCGAAAGACCCCCAGCCGTATCGGCTGGGGGTCTTTCGTCTTGTGGGGCTAACAGGATTTGAACCTGTGGCCTCATCCTTATCAGGGATGCGCTCTAACCAACTGAGCTATAGCCCCGCCGCGCTGCGGTGTGTCCCGCGCGCTGACCTCTGAAGATTAGCGCACGTGCGGGCCAGTCCCAAAATCGATACCTCGGCGGGGGCCGGACCGGCCCTGAGGTGCGGGCTTCGCGGTCCCGGCGTCGCCGGGAAGAGGAACAGGGCCCCTCCCCATGAGGGGCGAGACCCTGGACCCACAGAGATCTGAGCGGCAGGACTACTCGTCCTCGGCCAGCGTCAGCTCGACGCCGCCCACGAAGCCCGCGGAGAGGTTGTAGATGAACGCGCCGAGCGTCGCGAGCGCCGTGGCGAGGACCACGTCGATGACCGCGATGATCGTCGTGAACATCAGGACACGCGGCAGCGACAGGAAGGACTGCAGGTCGAAGCCGTTGGACTCGTTCGAGCCCGTCGCCTCCGAGATCGTGCCGCCCACCGTCGAGAAGACGCCCATGGCGTCCATGACCATCCACAGCACGGCGGCAGCGATGATCGTGCAGATGCCGAGCGCGATGGAGAGCAGGAAGCTGACCTTCATCACCGACCACGGATCGGCCTTGGCCACCCTCAGCCGCGCCTTGCGCGTACGAGGCGTCGTGCGCGCCCCGGTCCGCGGCCTGCGCACGGAACCCGTCTGGGAATCCTGCTGGTAGGCCTGCGGCGGGTGGTACATCTGCCCGCCCTGCTGCTGTCCCTGCTGGGGTTGACGTTCCCCGGGCAGCGCGCCTGAGGCTCCTTGGGTGCCTTGGGCTCCCTGGGTCCCTTGAGTACCGGCCGCGTAGGACCCGTCGTACTGCGCTGACTGAGCCGGCTGCGGCCCTCGGGTGTCGGTCACGGTTCCCCCCTGGGATCCACGAGACTCATGCGAGTCGGGAGAATCAGTGGCGGAGCCACGGACACCGTCTGTACCGGCTGGGCCGGTTCCACTTGCTCCGGCGCCCGTGGCTCCACTCACGATGACTCTCTCCTCGCGCTACTCGGCCGTGGACTCCGTGCCCTCGTCCGTACCGACGGCCGGCTCGCCGTCAGCGGTCTCGTCGACGACGATGTCGCCGTCGACTTCCTCCGCCTCGCGCCCGGCCTCGGCGTTACGAGCGATACCGACCACGGCATCGCGCTTGCCCAGGTTGATCAGTTGGACGCCCATGGTGTCACGGCCCGTCTCCCTGACCTCGTTGACTCGCGTACGAATCACACCGCCGCCCAGGGTGATGGCGAGGATCTCGTCGGTCTCCTCCGTCACCAGCGCGCCCACGAGTTCGCCGCGGTCCTCCACGATCTTGGCGGCCTTGATGCCGAGGCCACCACGACCCTGGACGCGGTACTCGTCGACGTTGGTCCGCTTCGCGTACCCACCGTCGGTTGCGGTGAAGACGAAAGTACCCGGCCTGACGACATTCATCGAGAGCAGTTCGTCGCCACCTCGGAAACTCATTCCCTTGACGCCCGAGGTCGCACGGCCCATGGGACGCAGCGCATCGTCCGTTGCGGTGAACCTGATCGACTGCGCCTTCTTGCTGATGAGCAGCAGATCGTCCTCGGACGACACGAGCTCGGCGCCGATCAGCTCGTCGTCCGAACCGTCGTCCGTCTCGCGGAGGTTGATGGCGATGACGCCACCGGCGCGCGGCGAGTCGTAATCCTTGAGCGGGGTCTTCTTGACCAGGCCGCCCTTGGTGGCGAGCACCAGGTAGGGCACCGCTTCGTAGTCACGGATCGCGAGGATCTCGGCGATCTTCTCGTCCGGCTGGAAGGCGAGCAGGTTCGCGACGTGCTGGCCGCGGGCGTCGCGTCCGGCGTCCGGCAGCTCGTACGCCTTCGCGCGGTAGACCCGGCCCTTGTTGGTGAAGAACAGCAGCCAGTGGTGGGTCGTCGACACGAAGAAGTGGTCGACGATGTCGTCTTCCTTGAGCTTCGTGCCGCGGACGCCCTTGCCGCCGCGCTTCTGCGAGCGGTAGTCGACCGTCTTCGTACGCTTGACGTAACCGCCGCGCGTGATCGTGACGACGATGTCGTCCTCGGCGATCAGGTCCTCCATGGACATGTCGCCGTCGAAGGGCACGAGCGCCGAGCGACGGTCCTCGCCGAACTTGTCGACGATCGCCGCGAGCTCCTCGCTGATGATCTGGCGCTGCCGCTCGGGCGAGGCCAGGATCGCGTTGTACTCGTTGATCTTCGCCTGCAGTTCGTCGTGCTCGGCGACGATCTTCTGGCGCTCCAGGGCGGCCAGGCGGCGCAGCTGCATCTCGAGGATGGCGTTCGCCTGGATCTCGTCGATCGAGAGCAGGCCCATCAGGCCCTCACGCGCGACGTCGACCGTCTGGCTGGCGCGGATGAGCGCGATGACCTCGTCGATCGCGTCCAGGGCCTTCAGCAGGCCGCGCAGGATGTGGGCCCGCTCCTCGGCCTTGCGCAGCCTGTACTTCGTACGCCGGACGATGACCTCGATCTGGTGCGTCACCCAGTGGCGGATGAACGCGTCCAGGGAGAGGGTGCGCGGCACACCGTCGACCAGGGCCAGCATGTTGGCGCTGAAGTTCGACTGCAGATCGGTGTGCTTGTAGAGGTTGTTCAGGACGACCTTGGCGACCGCGTCCCGCTTCAGGACGACGACGAGGCGCTGGCCCGTGCGCGAGGACGTCTCGTCGCGGACGTCGGCGATGCCGCCGACCTTGCCGTCCTTGACCAGGTCGGCGATCTTCTGCGCGAGGTTGTCGGGGTTGGTCTGGTAGGGGAGCTCGGTGACCACCAGGCACTGGCGGTTCTGGATCTCCTCGACCGCGACGACCGCGCGCATCGTGATGGAGCCACGGCCCGTGCGGTACGCCTCCTCGATGCCCTTGCGGCCCACTACTAGTGCGCCGGTGGGGAAATCGGGGCCCTTGATGCGCTCGATCAGGGCGTCGAGGAGTTCCTCGTGCGAGGCCTCCGGGTGCTCGAGCGCCCACTGCGCGCCCGCCGCGACCTCGCGGAGGTTGTGCGGCGGGATGTTGGTGGCCATGCCGACCGCGATGCCCGCCGAGCCGTTGATCAGCAGGTTCGGGAAGCGCGCCGGCAGGACCGTCGGCTCCTGGTTGCGGCCGTCGTAGTTGTCCGTGAAGTCGACGGTCTCCTCGTCGATGTCACGGACCATCTCCATGGCCAGCGGCGCCATCTTGCACTCGGTGTACCGCATGGCGGCCGCCGGGTCGTTGCCCGGAGAGCCGAAGTTTCCGTTGGAGTCCACCAGGGGCATCCGCATCGACCACGGCTGGGCCAGGCGGACCAGGGCGTCGTAGATGGAGGAGTCGCCGTGCGGGTGGTAGGTGCCCATGACGTCGCCGACGACGCGGGCGCACTTGTAGAAGCCCTTCTCGGGGCGGTATCCGCCGTCGTACATCGCGTACAGGACGCGGCGGTGGACGGGCTTCAGGCCGTCCCGTACGTCGGGCAGCGCACGCGACACGATGACGGACATCGCGTAGTCGAGGTACGAGCGCTGCATCTCCGTCTCGAGCCCGACGGGCTCGACACGCATGCCCACGCCGGGAACGGCGGGCTCCTCTTCGGGCATCACAGGGGTGTTCTCGTCGGCCATTGCTGGTCAAAGTCCTTTCGAGGTGCGGCTTGTACGGCCGACTCAGATGTCGAGGAAGCGGACGTCCTTGGCATTGCGCTGAATGAACGAGCGCCGTGCCTCGACGTCCTCTCCCATCAGCACCGAGAAGAGGTCGTCGGCCTGTGCCGCGTCGTCCAGGGTGACCTGGCCGAGCACGCGGTGTTCCTGGTCCATCGTCGTGATGCGCAGCTCCTCGGCGTTCATCTCACCGAGACCCTTGAAGCGCTGGACCGAGTCGTCCTTGATGCGCTTGCCGGCCTGGCGGCCGAGCTCGACCAGCGCGTCGCGCTCGCGGTCCGAGTACGCGTACTGGAAGTCGTCCCGGCTCCACTTGATCTTGTAGAGCGGCGGGCGCGACAGGTAGACGTGGCCGGATTCGACGAGCGGCCGCATGAAGCGGAACAGGAACGTCAGGAGCAGGGTGTTGATGTGCTGACCGTCGACGTCGGCGTCCGCCATCAGGATGATCTTGTGATAGCGGAGCTTCTCGATGTCGAAGTCCTCGTGCACGCCCGTGCCGAAGGCCGAGATGAGGGCCTGGACTTCCTGGTTGTGCAGGATCTTGTCGATCCGCGCCTTCTCGACGTTCAGGATCTTGCCTCGGATGGGCAGGATCGCCTGGTACATCGGGTCACGGCCGGACTTCGCCGAACCACCGGCGGAGTCACCCTCGACGATGAAGATCTCGCACTTCGTCGGGTCGTTCGACTGGCAGTCGCTCAGCTTGCCGGGCAGCGACGCCGATTCGAGCAGGCCCTTGCGGCGGGTCAGGTCGCGCGCCTTGCGGGCGGCGACGCGTGCCGTGGCGGCCTGGATGCTCTTGCGGATGATGTCCGCGGCCTCGTTCGGATTGCGGTCGAACCAGTCCGTGAGGTGCTCGTGCACGACCTTCTGCACGAAGGTCTTCGCCTCCGTGTTGCCCAGCTTGGTCTTCGTCTGGCCCTCGAACTGCGGCTCGCCCAGCTTCACCGAGATGATCGCCGTCAGACCCTCGCGGATGTCCTCGCCCGTGAGGTTGTCGTCCTTCTCGCGCAGCAGCTTCTTCTCGCGCGCGTACCGGTTGACCAGGCCCGTCAGTGCGGCCCTGAAGCCCTCCTCGTGCGTACCGCCCTCATGCGTGTGGATCGTGTTCGCGAAGGAGTAGACACCTTCGGTGTACTGCGAGTTCCACTGCATGGCGATCTCGGCCGAGAGCATGCGCTCCTTGTCCTCGGCCTCGACGTCGATGACGGTCGGGTGGATCACCTCACCCTTACGGGAGTTGAGGTACTTCACGAAGTCGACGATGCCGCCTTCGTAGAAGTACGTCACCGTGCGGGCGTCGGCGGCCTCGTCATCGGTCGCCTCGGCCGAGTCCGCACCCGCCGTCGCCTTGGCGGAGTCGCGCTCATCAGTGAGTTTGATGGTCAAACCCTTGTTGAGGAACGCCATCTCCTGGAAGCGCCGTGCCAGCGTCTCGAAGGAGTACTCGGTCGACTCGAAGACGTCCGGGTCGGCCCAGAAGGTGACCTGGGTGCCCGACTCGTCGACCGCCTCGTGCTTGGCGAGCGGGGCCGTCGGCACGCCCAGCTTGTAGTCCTGGGTCCAGCGGAAGCCGTCGCGCTTGATCTCGACCGCGAGCTTGGTCGAGAGCGCGTTCACGACGGACACGCCGACGCCGTGCAGACCACCGGAGACGGCGTAACCGCCGCCGCCGAACTTGCCGCCCGCGTGCAGGACGGTCAGGACGACCTCCACCGCGGGCTTCTTCTCCACGGGGTGCATGTCCACCGGGATGCCACGGCCGTTGTCGATCACGCGCACGCCGCCGTCGGCGAGGATCGTGACGTCGATGGTGTCCGCGTGTCCGGCGAGCGCCTCGTCGACGGAGTTGTCCACGACCTCCTGCACGAGGTGGTGCAGGCCACGCTCACCGGTCGAGCCGATGTACATGCCAGGTCGCTTGCGAACCGCGTCCAGACCCTCGAGGACGGTGATCGCGCTGGCGTCGTACGAGGCTGTGACCTCGCCGTTCTCGCCAGCGACGGTAGACGGGATGTTCTCGTTGGGGTTGCCGGAATCGGCCACGAAGCGCCCTTTCTGGCACAGCACAAGCCAAGCTTCCGGTGGTGGCCGGAGCGGCTGCGTCGTTCAGCGATAGTCAGCGTTGTTCTATGCGTCCCACAAGTGGGGCGGGATTAGCTTCCAGTCTACCGGTAGCGCCGACAGTGATGGGGGTTTGCCGGTACCTGAGTCCGCATGTGCCGTCCTGAACCGGCATCATCCGACTCCCCATATGCGGCCCGGGGCTCTAAGAGGCTCACAGCGGCACTCAGCGCTTCGGGGTGTCAACCGCGAGCTACCACCCGGTACGGCCTCAGCCGTAGGTGTCCCCGGGGCCCGTGCTGCCCGGCGCGCGCAAGGGTCCGAAGCGGCGCGGGGGGCCGCCGGGACCGAGGACCTTGATGAGGCGGACGGTGCCGTGACCCAGGTCTTCGTTGAGGCGCGCGACCAGCTGGGGGGCCATGAGACGCAGCTGCGTCGCCCACGCCGTGGAGTCGCACTGCACGGTCAGGATCCGCTCGTTCTCGTCGTACCTCTGCGGGACGCAGTGCTTGGCCAGGTCGTCGCCGACGATCTGCGGCCAGCGGCCCATCACACCGCCGACCGCGGCCGGCGTCTCCCAGCCGCGCTCGGTGATCAAGCGGTTGATCGCGGAGCCGAGCGGCTGCGGGTCACGCCCGTCGGCGCGCGCGCCGGAACGGAGACCACCCCTGCGGGCCTGCTTCTTCTGCTGCGCGGCATCGCCACGCGCGCGTGCCTGCTCCTTGGCGGCACGCAGGGCGACCCGGGCAAGGTCGATGCCGGAGGGCTCGGGCGTCTTCGGCGTGTCCTTGGGGGCGTCCTGGGGGCCCTGGGGGGTGCCCTTGGCGGGCTCTTCGGCGCTCATACGCGCTCCCCGTACTGCCGGTGCTCCCCGTGCTCCCCGTCGAGGCGCGTCATACGCGTTCCACCGCGCCGTCCGCCACCGCGAACCGCGCCCCTGCGAGCACGCCCGGCACGTCGTCGTCCACCGCTGCCGTCACCAGGACCTGCTCGCCCGGCGCCACCAGCTCCGCGAGACGCTCCCTGCGGCGCGCGTCGAGCTCCGCGAACACGTCGTCCAGGACGAGCACCGGTTCGTTCCCCTCGGCGCGCAGGAGGTCGTACGAGGCCAGGCGCAGCGCCAGGGCGTACGACCAGGACTCGCCATGGCTCGCGTACCCCTTCGCGGGGAGCTGGCCCAGCTTCAGGAGCAGGTCGTCGCGGTGCGGGCCGACCAGCGTCACGCCGCGCTCGATCTCCTGCTTGCGCGCCTCTTCGAGGGCGGCGATCAGCTGCTCGTACAGGACCTCGCGCGTCTGGCCCTCGCCCGGCGCCGACGGCTTGTATTCGAGCGTGACGGGTCCGCCGCCGGGTGCCAGCTGTTCGTACGCCTTGTCGGCGAGCGGCTGCAGCGCGGCGATCAGGTCGAGCCGCTGCGTGAGCAGTTCGGCGCCGGCTGCGGCGAGGTGCTGGTCCCAGACGTCGAGCGTGGACAGGTCCATGGAACGCCCGCCGTGCCGCCGTGCCAGGGCCGCCGACTTCAGGAGGGTGTTGCGCTGCTTCAGTACGCGGTCGTAGTCGGACCGCACGCCCGCCATGCGCGGGGAGCGCGCCGTGATCAGCTCGTCGAGGAAGCGCCTGCGCTCACCGGGGTCGCCCTTGATCAGCGCCAGGTCCTCGGGCGCGAACAGCACCGTGCGCACGATGCCGAGCACATCACGGGGTCTGACCTGCGAGGACCTGTTGATACGGGCGCGATTGGCCTTGCCAGGATTGAGCTCCAGCTCGATCAGCTGCTGGCGCTCGCCCTGCCGGACCGCCGCCCGGACGACGGCGCGCTCGGCGCCCATGCGCACCAGCGGGGCGTCCGAGGAGACCCGGTGGCTGCCGAGCGTGGCGAGATAGCCGACGGCCTCCACGAGGTTCGTCTTGCCCTGGCCGTTGGGGCCCACGAACGCGGTGACGCCCGGATCGAGAGGGACCTCGACCCGGGCGTACGAGCGGAAGTCGGCCAGCGACAGATGCGTGACATGCATGGTGTGCGCCGACCTCCCCCGGCTACTTCACTTGCTGAGCGGCCTGTGCGTAACAGCTTTGGTTGCGCACAGGCTGTGGATCAGTGCTCGCTCTTGGACTCGACCGCGTGACCGCCGAACTGATTGCGCAGCGCCGCGATCATCTTCATCTGCGGGGAGTCGTCCTGCCGCGAGGCGAAGCGGGCGAAGAGCGAGGCCGTGATCGCGGGCAGCGGCACGGCGTTGTCGATGGCGGCTTCCACCGTCCAGCGGCCCTCGCCGGAGTCCTGCGCGAAGCCGCGCAGCTTCGCCAGGTGCTCGTCGTCGTCCAGGGCGTTGACCGCGAGGTCAAGGAGCCAGGAACGGATGACCGTGCCCTCCTGCCAGGAGCGGAAGACCTCGCGCACGTCCGTGACGGAGTCGACCTTCTCCAGGAGCTCCCAGCCCTCGGCGTAGGCCTGCATCATGGCGTACTCGATGCCGTTGTGAACCATCTTCGAGAAGTGGCCCGCGCCGACCTTGCCGGCGTGCACGGAACCGAAGTCACCCTCGGGCTTGAGGGCGTCGAAGATCGGCTGGACCTTCGCGATGTTCTCGGCGTCGCCGCCGTACATCAGCGCGTACCCGTTCTGCAGGCCCCAGACGCCGCCGGAGACGCCGCAGTCGACGAAGCCGATGCCCTTGGCCGCGAGCTCCTCGGCGTGCTTCTCGTCGTCCGTCCAGCGGGAGTTCCCGCCGTCCACGACGACGTCGCCGGGCTGGAGCAGCTCGGCGAGCTCGTCGACGGTGGACTGGGTCGCGGCTCCGGCCGGAACCATCACCCATACGACACGCGGACCCTTGAGCTTGCCCACAAGCTCTTCGAGGCTGTGGACGTCCGCGACGTCCGGGTTGCGGTCGTATCCGATGACGGTGTGGCCTGCGCGGCGGATCCGCTCGCGCATGTTGCCGCCCATCTTGCCGAGGCCGACGAGACCGAGCTCCATCAGTGGTTCCTTAAGTAGCGATGTGGCGTGGAGGCACCTTCGTACCCGCGTCCGAGCCTACGCCCGGACGCACGCTCACACCTGTGGGCTCAGCCGCTCAGACGTACGGGCATGATCAGGTACTTGTACGCCTCGTCGGCCTCGGCATCCAGGGCGGGCTTGCCGCTCAGGAGCGCGGGCTTCGTCGACGTCGTGAACGACAGCTGGGCGACCGGGGAGTCGATCGCGCTCAGGCCGTCGAGCAGGAACGTCGGGTTGAAGGCGATCGAGACGTCGTCGCCCTCGAGCTGGGCGTCGACCCTCTCCACAGCCTGTGCGTCGTCGCTGGAGCCGGCCTCCAGGATCAGCACGCCCTGCTCGAAGCTGAGCCGCACCGGAGTGTTCCGCTCGGCCACCAGGGCCACGCGCTTCACGGCCTCGACGAACGGGGCGGTCTCGATGACCGCGATCGAGTTGAACTCCGTGGGGAAGAGCGTCTTGTACTTCGGCAGGTCGCCCTCGAGGAGTCGCGTGGTCGTACGCCGACCGGCGCCCTCGAAGCCGATCAGGCCCTCACCGGCACCGGAGCCGGACAGCGCCAGGGTGACCGTGTCGCCGCTCGTGAGCGCCTTGGCGGTGTCCAGGAGCGTCTTGGCGGGGACCAGGGCGACCGCGGAGGCCTCGGGGTTCTCCGGCTTCCACAGGAACTCGCGGACCGCGAAGCGGTAGCGGTCGGTGGAGGCCAGGGTGACCGTGTCGCCCTCGATCTCGATGCGTACGCCGGTCAGGACGGGCAGCGTGTCGTCGCGGCCGGCGGCGATGGCCACCTGCGCGGCGGCCGATGCGAAGACCTCACCGGGGACCGTGCCGGTCGCGGTGGGCATCTGCGGCAGCGCGGGGTACTCCTCCACAGGAAGTGTGTGGAGTGTGAATCGCGAGGAGCCGCAGACCACCGTGGCCCGCACACCGTCTGTGGAGATCTCCACCGGACGGTTCGGCAGGGCGCGGCAGATGTCGGCGAGCAGGCGACCGGAGACGAGGACCGTGCCCTCGTCGTCGATCTCCGCGTCGACGGAGACACGCGCCGAGACCTCGTAGTCGAAGCTCGACAGGCTCAGTGCGCCTTCCTCGGCCTTCAGCAGCAGGCCCGCGAGGACAGGTGCCGGAGGCCGGGCCGGGAGACTGCGCGCCGCCCACGCCACCGCCTCTGCGAGTACGTCGCGTTCCACCCGGATCTTCACTTAGCCGCCCTCCTGCTGTTGCTGGCACTGGGGACCAGTCTGACGCACAGCACTGACAGTGGGTGCCCGTCGGGGTCAAGTCGTGACGAGCGGCGTCGGAGGTCCGGAGCGCGAGTTGTGCACAGGCCCCCCTTCCAAGCGAATTCCCCGGTGACTCTAAGTGGGAGTAGTAGTAGGGCCTGTGGAAACCGTGGATAACCCTGTTTTCGCAGGTCAGTGCCGGTTTTTTGTCCACCGGGCCTGTGGGCGGAGGCGGTGGACAACCGGTGGTTTCTGTGGACGGGCGAAAGTTCTGCACACCCGGTGCACAGGCAAGGGGTACTTCTCCCCAGCGCTGTCCCCAGCTTTACCCACCTTCCCCACAGGCCAACCGACCACGTTGGTGTGACGCCTTTCACTCGGCACGGTGACGGGGCGCGTTGCGTTGCCGAACAGTGGACAGCCGTGTGGAGAAGCTGGGGAAAGCTGGGGACAACCGGCTCGAGCCTGTGGGTTGCCGGTGGACAAGTTCATGCACACCCTGTGGACGAGAATTTCATCCACAGCCTGTGGAGGACCGTCGTCCACGAATCCACAACCACCTGACCTGGATTGATGATCCTTCAGCAGGGTCCCCTGTGGACATCATCTGGACAACTTCCCGGTCCCCAGGGTGTGGAAGGAAAAAAGACCACAGATCTGTGGAGAACAGGCCTCTCAGCTGCGGAAATCGAACAGTGGAGGGGGCGGACGGGGTCCACGCGCGCGTGCGCAACGGCAAAGGGCGCCCCGGAAGTTGTCCCGGGGCGCCCTTCGCGAGCTTCTGTCAGTGCTTCTGACGGCACTTCTGGCGGCGTGTGTCAGCGCGTGTGCGCGTGTGTCAGCCGTTCTTGATGCGGTTGGTCAGCTCGGTGACCTGGTTGTAGATCGAGCGCCGCTCGGCCATCAGCGCGCGGATCTTGCGGTCCGCGTGCATGACGGTCGTGTGGTCGCGGCCGCCGAACTGCGCGCCGATCTTGGGCAGGGAGAGGTCCGTCAGCTCACGGCAGAGGTACATCGCGATCTGGCGGGCCGTCACCAGCACACGGCTGCGCGAGGATCCGCAGAGGTCGTCCACCGTCAGGCCGAAGTAGTCCGCCGTCGCGGCCATGATGGCCGGAGCCGTGATCTCCGGAGAGGCGTCCTCGCCGCCGGGGATCAGGTCCTTGAGGACGATCTCCGTCAGGCCCAGGTCCACCGGCTGCCGATTGAGCGAGGCGAAGGCCGTGACCCGGATCAGCGCGCCCTCGAGCTCACGGATGTTGCGTGAGATGCGGGACGCGATGAACTCCAGGACCTCCGGCGGGGCGTTGAGCTGCTCCTGCACCGCCTTCTTACGAAGGATGGCGATACGCGTCTCCAGCTCCGGCGGCTGGACGTCGGTGATCAGTCCCCACTCGAAGCGATTGCGCAGCCGGTCCTCCAGCGTCACCAGCTGCTTGGGCGGCCGGTCACTGGAGAGCACGATCTGCTTGTTCGCGTTGTGGAGCGTGTTGAAGGTGTGGAAGAACTCCTCCTGCGTCGACTCCTTGCTCGCCAGGAACTGGATGTCGTCGACGAGCAGGATGTCCATCTCGCGGTACCGCTTGCGGAAGGTGTCGCCCTTGCCGTCGCGGATGGAGTTGATGAACTCGTTCGTGAACTCCTCGGAGCTCACGTAGCGCACGCGCGTGCCGGGATAGAGGCTGCGGGCGTAGTGCCCGATCGCGTGCAGAAGATGCGTTTTGCCGAGCCCGGACTCTCCGTAGATGAAGAGGGGGTTGTACGCCTTGGCGGGCGCCTCGGCGACGGCGACGGCCGCCGCGTGCGCGAACCGGTTCGAGGCGCCGATCACGAAGGTGTCGAAGAGGTACTTCGGGTTGAGGCGCGCGGTGGGCTCGCCGGGGGCCGACGCGGGGGCCGGCTGCGCGGCCAGCGGGCCGGGGGCGCCGTGACCGTGGACACCGTGCCCGTTGCCGTGGCCGCCGCCCCGCGGGTCGTGGCCTCCGGAGCCGGGGGACTGCTCGTGCCGCTCACGCCGGTCGTGGCGGTCGTGGCGGTCCTGCTGGTCCTGCCGCTCCTGGCGGTGCTGTTCATACGGGGAGCGGCCCTGCGGCGGCTGCGAACGGTAGTCGTGCTGGGGCTGCTGAGGGCTCGCGTACGGATCCCGCTCGGGGAAGCCGAGCCGCGGCTGCTGCCAGCCGTAGTCGTCCTGCTGCTGGGGCTGCTGCTGTGGCCAGGCGCCGGGACCGGGGCGCTGGTAGTCGGGGTACGCGGGGCGGGCGGTCGGCAGCTGGTCGGGCCCGCGGCCCGATGAGTGCTCGTCCGAGGTGCGGCGGCCGTAGCCGTCGTACGACTCATGTCCCTGACCGGGGCCGGGGTGCTGCTCGGGCTCTTCGTAGCGCTGCTGCTGTTGCTGGCCGGGCTGCTGCTGGAGGGGCGGCGCCGGCGGAGTGGGCCGGTCCATGGGGTCGCCGACCGAGTCGTCCACCGTGATGGCGATACGGATCGGGCGGCCGCACTCGCGGCTCAGCGACTCACTGACGATGGGGGCGAGCCGTCCCTCGAGCACGCCCTTGGCGAACTCGTTCGGTACGGCGAGCAGCGCGGTGTCGGCCACCAGCGCCAACGGCTGGCAGCGCTTGATCCAGCGCTCGTCCTTCGCGTCGACCCCGTGCCCTCGCCCCTCACCCAGCAGCTGCTCCAGAACTCGTGGCCACACTGCGGCAAGATCGGCAGGTACGTCAGCCACAAGGCACGCTCTCTCACGGGGTCCCACGAAGGTGTGGTTCTTGGGACGGAAATCGGGATGGGGAGGGAGAAGGGAATGAATCGGAGTTTGGCCAAGGTAGTCAGGGCGACGGCTGCGGTTCAAGTTGTTGTCCACAGGCTGTGCACAGTGTCTCTCCCTGACGGTCGGTTTGACCGGATGGCGTAGCCCCGCGTACCGTGACCAGGTCGAGTTGTCGATGGCTGCTGCCGCCTGCCTCCGATGGGCAAAGATCACGATCTGTGATTGTGAAGCGGTGCACTCGGTGCGTATTCGCGAGCTTCTCGTGGGCGCACGGTGACAGCCAGGCGATGTCCCGCCACCACACAATCATTTCTGGAGCCCCCGAGTGAGCAAGCGCACCTTCCAGCCGAACAACCGCCGCCGCGCCAAGACCCACGGCTTCCGCCTGCGGATGCGCACCCGTGCCGGTCGCGCGATCCTCGCGAACCGTCGTGGCAAGGGTCGCGCCAGCCTTTCCGCTTAATCGCATTAGGTCATGACGTCGTGCTGCCTACCGAGCATCGGCTGAGGCGGCGCGAAGACTTCGCGACCGCGGTACGCCGAGGACGACGGGCCGGACGCCCGCTTCTCGTCGTCCATCTACGTAGCGGTGCAACGGACCCGCACGCGCCTGGGGAGAGCGTTCCCCAGACGCGTGCGGGTTTCGTCGTGAGCAAGGCCATTGGCGGAGCCGTCGTACGCAACAAGGTGAAGCGCAGGCTTCGCCATCTGATGCGTGACCGGGTGGCCCAGCTGCCCCCCGGTAGCCTGGTAGTCGTACGAGCGTTGCCCGGTGCGGGTGACGCCGCCCATGCACAGCTGGCCCAAGACCTGGACGCCGCTCTTCAGCGGCTGCTGGGAGGGGGCGCTCGATGAAGTACCCACTGCTGGCTCTGATCAAGCTGTATCAGTGGACGATCAGTCCGCTGCTTGGTCCGGTGTGCAAGTACTACCCGTCGTGCTCCCGTTACGGCTACCTCGCCATCGACCGGCACGGTGCCATCAAGGGAACGGCGCTTACGGCCTGGCGCATCCTGCGGTGCAATCCGTGGTCGCTCGGTGGTGTCGACCATGTCCCGCCGCGCAAGCGCCCGCGCTGGCACGAGATGCTGCGTGCCACGTGGCAGGAACGCAAGGGCGGGCCCTCCGCCGCTGGCGTGCCGTCCGGGGAGACTTCCCCGGATACCCCGAGCCCGGCCGCCGAGACCCCGTCCCATGCTCAAGGAGCCTGATTAGTGGACACGATTGCCAGTCTGTTCAGCTTCATCACGACACCCGTTTCCTGGGTCATCGTCCAGTTCCACTCTCTGTACGGGGCGATCTTCGGCCCCGACACGGGCTGGGCCTGGGGCTTGTCCATCGTGTCCCTGGTGATCCTGATCCGTATCTGCCTGATCCCGCTCTTCGTGAAGCAGATCAAGGCGACCCGGGCGATGCAGACGCTGCAGCCCGAGATGAAGAAGATCCAGGAACGCTACAAGAGCGACAAGCAGCGTCAGTCCGAAGAGATGATGAAGCTGTACAAGGAGTCGGGCACCAACCCGCTCTCCTCGTGCCTTCCCATCCTGGCGCAGTCGCCGTTCTTCTTCGCCCTGTACCACGTGCTCTCCGGCATCGCTTCGAACGACACCATCGGCGTCATCGACAAGCCGCTGCTCGAGAGCGCCCAGAAGGCGCACATCTTCGGCGCCCCGCTGGCCGCGAAGTTCATGGACAGCGAGGAAAAGGTCGCGGCGCTCCATGCCTCGCTGACCGACGTCCGCGTCGTGACCGCGATCATGATCGTCCTGATGTCGTTCTCGCAGTTCTACACGCAGCGCCAGCTGATGACGAAGAACGTGGACACGACGGTCAAGACGCCGTTCATGCAGCAGCAGAAGATGCTGATGTACGTGTTCCCGATCATGTTCGCCGTGTTCGGCATCAACTTCCCCGTCGGTGTTCTCGTCTACTGGCTGACCACCAACGTGTGGACCATGGGCCAGCAGATGTTCGTGATCCGCCGGAACCCGACTCCGGGCTCCAAGGCCCAGGCCGCGTTCCTGGAGCGCCTGCAGAAGCAGCTCACGCACACCAAGAAGGTGCGGGGCCGCGGCAACACGAACGTCATCAAGGCGATCGTCGCCAAGGGCCGTGACCGCAACGAGTTCGAGCGCAAGTTCATCAACGGTCTGAGCAAGGAAGGCCTGGTGGCCCAGGCCGACGGCTCCGTCGCGCCGAGCGAGTCCGCCGTCGCCACGGAGACCGAGGACGGCACTCCGGTCGCCGGTGGCGGTGCCCCGAAGCGGCAGCAGCCCAAGCGTCAGAGCAAGTCGCAGCGCCAGTCCGCCGCCGCACACAAGGCGGAGAGCGACGCGGAGACGCCTTCGGACGCGAAGACGTCGCTGGAGAAGACTCCGGACGAGCCTGAGGACGCCGCTCCCAAGGGCAAGGCCGCGGGCGGCAAGACCGGGTCAGGGAACGCACGCAGCCAAGCCAAGTCCGGGCAGCGCAAGGGCCAGCAGCGCCCCAAGCACCCGTCCAAGAAGTAGAAGGAGTCCATCCCGTGACGGAAGGCACCACCGCCCCCGCCGAGGCCGAGGTCGAGGCCGGCGACACTCTCACCCGCCTTGAGCAGGAGGGCGAGATCGCGGCGGACTACCTCGAGGGTCTGCTGGACATCGCCGATCTCGACGGCGACATCGACATGGACGTCGAGGCCGACCGCGCCGCTGTTTCGATCATCAGCGACTCGAGCAGCCGCGATCTGCAGAAGCTCGTCGGCCGTGACGGTGAGGTCCTGGAGGCGCTCCAGGAGCTGACGCGTCTCGCGGTGCACCGCGAGACCGGTGACCGCAGCCGCCTGATGCTGGACATCGCGGGCTACCGCGCCAAGAAGCGCGAGGAGCTCTCCGAGCTGGGTGCCAAGGCCGCGTCCGAGGTGAAGAGCTCCGGTGAGCCGGTCAACCTCAAGCCGATGACGCCCTTCGAGCGCAAGGTCGTGCATGATGCGGTCAAGGCCGCCGGTCTGCGCAGCGAGTCGGAGGGCGAGGAGCCGCAGCGCTTCGTCGTCGTGCTTCCCGCCTGATCGCACATCGTTTTCCCGGCCCCGTCTGTTCACAGGCGGGGCCGGTCTTTTCAGCCTGATAGTCAGCCACCCCAGTGCGGTACGGAAGGACGGTCCCCGTGACGGAGGCAGCGGAGCTCCCCTCGGCGCCCGAGCAGGCCCGGGCGGTATTCGGTGAGCGCTTCTCGGACGCGGTCCGGTACGCGGAGTTGCTGGCCGACGCGGGAGTGCAGCGTGGCCTGATCGGTCCCCGCGAAGTGCCTCGGCTGTGGGAGCGGCATCTGCTGAACTGCGCGGTCCTCTCCGAGGTCGTGCCCGAGAACGTGATGGTGTGCGATGTCGGTTCGGGGGCGGGCCTGCCGGGCATTCCGCTGGCTCTCGTCCGGCCGGACCTGAAGATCACGCTGCTTGAGCCGCTGCTGCGCCGGACGACCTTCCTCACCGAAGTGGTCGAGCTGCTCGGACTCGACCACGTGACGGTCGTGCGTGGGCGCGCCGAGGAGGTCCTTGGCAAGCTGCCTCCCGTCCACGTGGTGACCGCGCGGGCCGTTGCGCCACTGGACCGTCTCGCGGCCTGGGGAGTGCCTCTCCTGCGTCCCTATGGGGAGATGCTGTTGCTGAAGGGCGACACGGCCGAGGAAGAGGTCAAGGCCGCAGGGGCCGCTCTGGGCAAGCTCGGCGCGGTGAACACTTCGGTGCTGCACGTGGGCGAGGGTGTGGTGGACCCGCTGTCCACGGTCGTGCGGGTGGAGGTCGGGGAGAGCCCCGGCGGTGTGCGCTTCGCAGCCAAGCGCGCGAAGGCCGCCCGAACGGGGCGGACTCGGCGTCGTCGCTGAGCGATTCCTCCCTCGTCGTCGAGGGGGACCTGATCCCTGTTCGTCTAAGGAGTCGGCCCTCGTCGTTCATCCGTCCTGACGACGAGCCGTACTCCACAAAAGCTGCCAAACGTACGCATACCGGGGTGTCGCGCAAGCGGCACCCCGGCTGCCGTGCATCGTGTTTCACGTGAAACGTCGCTCACTGCTGCATGGCATCATCAGTCGCGGCCGGGCTGCGGAACCTCGCGACCGGCGGCCACTCGGTTCCCTCGATAAGGGAACGGAGTTGTCCACAGAGGTGGATTCGTCCACAGAAGACCGGGCCTCGCTGGTTCACGACCCTCAAAGCATGGGAGGCTCTGTTCATTGCGAGCCTGAAGTCGAGGAGAGTGAATCCTTGCGGTCCGACGCCAACATCGCGGGACCGATGACCGATCCGGTCCCCGGTCCCCGTACCGAGTCGGCGGGGGAGGATGTTTCACGTGAAACACCGCCCCCGATGGACGACACCCCTATCGGTCGTGCTGCCCAACTGGCGGTGGAAGCCCTGGGCCGTGCAGGCGAGGGCCTGCCACGACCCGAGCAGACCCGAGTCATGGTGGTTGCCAACCAGAAGGGTGGAGTGGGCAAGACGACGACAACCGTCAACCTCGCCGCTTCACTCGCTCTGCACGGCGCGCGCGTCTTGGTCATCGACCTCGACCCGCAGGGCAACGCCTCCACGGCTCTGGGTATCGACCACCACGCGGAAGTGCCGTCCATCTACGACGTGTTGATCGACAGCAAGCCGCTCTCCGAAGTCGTGCAGCCGGTCCCTGATGTCGAGGGACTGTTCTGCGCCCCGGCCACCATCGATCTCGCCGGTGCGGAGATCGAGCTGGTGTCACTGGTGGCGCGGGAGAGCCGATTGCAGCGGGCGATCCAGGCGTACGAGCAGCCGCTGGACTACATCCTCATCGACTGCCCTCCGTCGCTCGGTCTGCTGACGGTCAACGCCCTGGTTGCCGGCGCGGAGGTGCTGATCCCCATCCAGTGCGAGTACTACGCACTGGAAGGCCTCGGCCAGCTCCTGCGCAACGTCGATCTGGTGCGGGGGCACCTCAACCCCCATCTGCACGTCTCGACGATCCTGCTCACCATGTACGACGGCCGCACCCGGCTCGCCTCACAGGTGGCGGACGAGGTGCGCACTCACTTCGGCGAGGAGGTCCTGCGGACGAGCATTCCCCGCTCGGTCCGCATCTCCGAGGCGCCGAGCTACGGCCAGACCGTGCTCACCTACGATCCGGGGTCGAGCGGTGCCCTCTCGTACTTCGAGGCGGCACGGGAGATCGCGCTACGCGGCGTCGGCATTCGCTACGACGTACAGCACGCCCACATGGGCGCCCAGAATGATCAGCACAGCACGACGGAGGGGATGCAGTGAGCGAGCGACGGAGAGGGCTGGGCCGCGGCCTCGGCGCCCTGATCCCTGCGGCCCCGACGGAGAAGTCGACCGCCCAGGCTATGAATGGTGCTTCGGCCTCGCCCAGTGCCGTACCGGTACTCACCGCCGAGCGGGGTGTGGCTGCCGCGAAGGTGGCGGCGCTCCCGCAGAGCCCCGTTTCACATGAAACGGAGCAGCCGCTGAACGAAGCGGTGGAGGCCGAGGAAAGTCCCGTTGGTGCGCACTTCGCCGAGCTGCCTCTCGACTTCATCACGCCCAACCCGAGGCAGCCCCGTGAGGTCTTCGACGAGGATGCCCTCGCCGAGCTGGTGACCTCCATCAAGGAGGTCGGGCTTCTCCAGCCTGTCGTCGTCCGGCAGGTAGGGCCCTCGCGCTACGAGCTCATCATGGGTGAGCGGCGCTGGCGGGCTTGCCGTGAGGCAGGGCTTGAGCGCATCCCGTCGATCGTCCGCGCGACGGACGACGAGAAGCTCCTCCTGGACGCGCTCCTGGAGAACCTGCACCGTGCGCAGCTGAACCCGCTGGAAGAGGCTGCCGCCTACGACCAGCTGCTCAGGGACTTCAACTGCACACACGATCAGCTGGCGGACCGGATCGGTCGTTCCCGCCCGCAGGTCTCGAACACGCTGCGGCTCCTGAAGCTGTCCCCGGCGGTTCAGCGCAGGGTCGCTGCTGGAGTGCTCTCCGCGGGCCATGCTCGTGCTCTGCTGTCCGTCGAGGACTCGGAGGAGCAGGACCGCCTCGCGCACCGGATCGTGGCCGAGGGGCTCTCGGTGCGTGCTGTCGAGGAGATCGTGACCCTCATGGGTTCGCGGCCGCAGAGTGCCCCGCGGGCCAAGGGGCCGCGTGCGGGCGGTCGGGTGTCGCCGTCGCTGACCAACCTCGCCACTCGTCTCTCCGACCGGTTCGAGACTCGCGTGAGGGTGGACCTGGGGCAGAAGAAGGGCAAGATCGTCGTCGACTTCGCCTCGCTGGAGGACCTGGAGCGCATCCTCACGACCCTCGCCCCGGGCGAGGGACCGGTCCTGAAGAACGGGCTCGCCGAGGACTCCGCCGAGGACGACGCTTCCGAGGGCGAAGAAGCCTGAGCCTCATCAGCCAGTCCGCAAGAGCGGGCCGTGTCCGGTGTGTACCGGAACACGGCCCGCTCTTTGCTTTCTTACGGTATCGGTGCAATCGCATCGTGGATACGATGCGATTGGGTATGGCGCATCCAGCTGACGGCACCTCATTGGGGAGGAGAGGGCCATGCGATCGGTGAGCCGCACCGGATTGATGACTGCGGGCCTTGGGCTGGGAGCCGTCGGCGGATTCGTCGGCAGCCTGCTGAAGGAACGGAGCGCTCTGACTGCCGCCCGTGATGCGGCGGGCGAAGGAAGTGAGGAACAGCCTTCATGGGGCGTCGGCTCGTACCGCTCACGCTGGACAACCTTCCGGACCTTCCCCAGCGTTGCCGGACGTGTGTCTTCTGGGAGCTGGACCCGGTCAGCGGCCAAGCCGCAGTAAAGGCCGGTACGCCGGAGCTCGAGAAGGAGGCGTGGATCTCCGCCGTCCTGCTGGAGTGGGGATCCTGCGGCCGAGTCGTCTACGTCGACGATGTTCCGGTGGGCTTTGTGCTGTACGCCCCGCCGGCGTACGTGCCACGCGCCACCGCCTTCCCGACGAGCCCTGTATCCCCCGATGCCGTGCAGCTGATGACCGCCTGGATCATGCCGGGCTATCAGGGCCAGGGGATCGGCCGGGTGATCGTCCAGACGGTCGCGAAGGATCTGCTGCGACGCGGGTTCAAGGCGATCGAAGCCTTCGGGGATGCCCGGTGGGAGAAGCCCGCCTGCGTGCTGCCCGCCGATCATCTACTGGCGGTGGGCTTCAAGACGGTCCGCCCGCATCCCTCGTATCCACGGCTGAGGCTCGAGCTGCGTACGACGCTCTCCTGGAAGGAGGACGTCGAGTTGGCGCTCGACCGACTGCTGGGGGCGGTGCAGAAGGAGCCCGTGCTCCGACCGCTCTGACTCATCCCGGCACTCGCCCCTGCCACCCACTCCTGTCATGCGAATGGGCCAACCCCGGAGGGTTGGCCCATTCGTGTTTCACGTGAAACATCGCGCCGCTCGTTGCGACGCCGCTCGCTACTCGGCGATGAAGTCCGCGAGGTCGCGCTCCAGAGCGGCCTTCGGCTTGGCGCCGACGATCGTCTTGGCCACCTCGCCGCCCTGGTACACGTTCAGGGTCGGGATGGACATGACGCCGTACTTGGCGGCGATGCCCGGGTTCTCGTCGATGTTGAGCTTGACGATCTCGATCTTGTCGCCGTGCTCGGCCGCGATCGCCTCGAGGGACGGGGCGATCTGGCGGCACGGACCGCACCAGGCGGCCCAGAAGTCCACCAGGACGGGCTTGTCGTTCTTCAGGACGTCTTCCTCGAAGGAGGCGTCGGTCACGTTCTTCAGAGTGCCGGCCACGGCGGGCTCCTTAACTTGGTGATGCGGTGGGGAGGATGGGATGTCAGACGGCGGCGGCGGCCGTCTCGCTGTCCGCGAGGGCAGCGAGGAACCGCTCGGAGTCGAGGGCGGCGGAGCAGCCGGTGCCGGCCGCCGTGATCGCCTGGCGGTACGTGTGGTCGACGACATCACCGGCGGCGAAGACGCCGGTCTGGTTCGTCCGGGTCGAGGGGGCCTCGACCTTCAGGTAGCCCTCGTCGTCCAGGTCGAGCTGGCCCTTGAAGAGCTCGGTGCGCGGGTCGTGGCCGATCGCGATGAACAGGCCGGTCACGGGGAGCTCGGAGGTCTCGCCCGTCTTCAGGTTGCGCAGCGTCAGACCGGAGAGCTTCTGCTCGCCCTTGATCTCGGCGACCTCGCTGTCCCAGATGAATTTGATCTTCGGGTCGGCGAGGGCGCGGTCCTGCATGGCCTTGGAGGCGCGCAGGCTGTCGCGGCGGTGCACGATCGTCACGGACTTGGCGAAGCGGGAGAGGAAGGTGGCCTCCTCCATCGCGGTATCGCCGCCGCCGATCACGGCGATGTCCTGGTCCTTGAAGAAGAAGCCGTCGCAGGTCGCGCACCAGGAGACACCGCGCCCGGAGAGCGCGTCCTCGTTCGGCAGGCCGAGCTTGCGGTGCTGGGAGCCCGTGGTCACGATCACGGACTTCGCGAGGTGCACGGTGCCCGCCGTGTCCGTCACGGTCTTGATCTCGCCACTGAGGTCGACGGAGATCACATCGTCCGGCACCAGCTCGGCGCCGAAGCGCTCGGCCTGGGCCCGCATGTTGTCCATGAGCTCGGGGCCCATGACGCCGTCCTGGAAGCCGGGGAAGTTCTCCACCTCGGTGGTGTTCATCAGCGCACCGCCTGCGGTGACGGCGCCCTCGAACACCAGGGGCTTCAGCGACGCTCGCGCGGTGTAGAGCGCCGCCGTGTAGCCGGCGGGCCCGGAGCCGATGATGATCACGTTACGGACGTCGGTCACGGCTTGATTCCTCGTCTCTGGAGACTGCTGCGTACTGCTGGTGGGTGCCTGTCTCAGGTCTCTCACCCCACCCAACGGATCCTACGGGGCATGCATTCCCGACGTGTCCGAGCGCACGGAAGCACGTCAGGGACGTCAGGATGCCACGCTGGGCCGAGTCTCCCGCCGCGACGGCTAGAGAGTCAGGGCCGCGCGTAGGAGTTGGTCAGCAGTACCTTGCCCGCAGCGGTGGCCGACGACGGCTTGTCCACACACGTCGCGTCGATGACGTACGCGGAGACCTTTGTGTTGTCGGACTCATGGGACGCAACGACGAGGTAGGCGTCCTTCCCCTTGTAGGTGCCCTTCTCGGCGGCGAGCGGTGTCCTCTCGCCGATGCCGAGTTGGATGCACTGCGGGACGGTGACGGTGGACTCGCGCATCGGCGCGTTCTTGTCCTTCGGGGACTCCGGGCTGGACCGCACGCCGAAGGACGGCTCGTCGCTGCCGGAATCGGGTCCCGTGGTGGGTTCCTTGGCGAGCAGGTCGGTCACCTGGCCCTTGAGCTTGCCCTCGGAGAAGGCGTTCGCGGAGTCGGAGTGGCCCGACGCCGTGTCGCTCTTGCCGCCCGAGTCTTCGCCCACGTTCTGTATCAACAAGGAACCGAGACCGATGGCGGCCGCCGTGAAGACGGCACCGAGCACGACCCTACGCCGACGGCCTGTCCGGAACTTGCTTCCGCGTCCGGGCCCCGTGGCGGAGCGGGGGTGCCCAGCGGGCCGGTCCACGTGCGGGCTGGAGGCGGGGGCGCGAGAGGACTCAGAGGGCCTGAAGGGTTCATCTGCGGCGGGCGTTGTTTCACGTGAAACACGCACGGCGGCCGCGGGCCGCACCATCGGGTCCGGCTCGATCGGCTCGACGGAGCCGGGTGCGGTGGAGTCCAGCAGAGCTTCCGCCGCCAGTGCCGCGTCGATGCGCCCGGCGATGTCTGCCGGCATCCGTGGCGGTCCCGGCAGCGTGCCGAGGATGCCCCGGATCTCTTCCAGGGAGTCGTAGACATCGGCGCAGAGCGTGCAGTCGTCCAGGTGCCGTCGGACGTCGACGGTCCGGGAGGGGGTGAGCAGCCCCTCCGTGAGGTCGGAGATCTCAGCGACTTCTGGGTGCCCGGCCGAGTCGGTCGTGGTTGTCACGCTCGCCCACCTCCGCCCTTCGCAGCAGCTGAATCGCTTGGTCCCGCATCCCGTGGTCCCGCTGCAGGTGGGACGGATGCCCCCTGCGTCCGGTTCCTTCCCGGGCCCGACTTCTTGCCGTCCTTGTCGTCGCCGCTGTCTCCGCGCTGCGCACGGGGCTCCGTACGCAGGTGAGTGAGCAGCGGCAGCAGTCTGGCTCTGCCGCGTGCGCATCGGCTCTTCACGGTGCCGGTGGGCACCTCCAGCACCTGGGCTGCTTCGGCCACCGGATAGCCCTGCATGTCCACCAGGACGAGGGCGGCGCGTTGGTCGTGCGGCAGGGTGCCCAGTGCCTCGACGAGCTCGCGGTGCAGATCGCCGCGCTCGACGGGGGCGGCCGCCGACTCGTGCGGCTCGAGGAGCTGCTCGAGCCGTTCGGTGTCGTCGATGGGAGAGGTCTTCCGGGACGCCGCCTTGCGTGCCCGGTCGAGGCAGGCGTTCACGGTGATCCGGTGCAGCCACGTCGTGACGGCCGACTGCCCGCGGAAGGTGTGCGCGGCACGGTAGGCGGAGACCAGGGCGTCCTGGACGGCGTCAGCGGCCTCCTCGCGGTCGCCCAGCGTGCGCAGGGCCACGGCCCACAGGCGGTCGCGGTGGCGCCGGACAAGCTCGCCGAAGGCGTCCTTGTCCCCTTCCACATGGCTGGCCAGGAGGTCCTGGTCGTTCATCTCGCCGTACGTGGTGTCGTCCACCGTCGAACCCCCTCCCCCGATGAGCCTTCGGCCCTCAGCCCGCGAACTTCACGTCCGTGATGGCCTGCTTGTACCCCGCGCTGCTGTACTCATCACGGGGTGACTGCGGTACATCGGTGAGCCAGACGAGTACGTACTGCGTCTTGACCGGCTTCTTCGCCTTGATCTTGGCGCTCTTGCCCGTGGTCGTGACGGTCCCGATCTTCTTCATCGCGCTCGGGGGCGTCGACGAGGACATCGAGTCCGCGGCGTACAGCTCGACCGTCGTGTGGTCGCCGCCGTAGCGGAGCCCGAGCGACGCGGTCGACACGTCCTCTTCCTTGCCGAGGTCGTAGACGATTCCGACGCCGGGCTTGTACGGGGCCAGCTTGGGGCCCTCTATGAAGCTCTTGGACCGCCAGTACGTCGAGTCGTCGCCGTCGTACGTGTTGCGGACACCCGCAAGATCCTGGGGGCCGCCCTCGAGGACGTACTCCTCGCCACTCGCGATCTTGATCGGATGCGTGGACTTCGGCTTGTTCTTGTCGCCCTCGTCGGAGGTGTCCGTGCTGCCGGGGTCATCGGAGTTCCCCCGGTCCAGGAGCGCGTCCGCGAGCTGCCAGCTGCCGAGACCCAAGGCCGCGATGAGCAGTGCGGACACGGCCCACTTGAGGGCCTTGCCGGTACGGCTCTGCAGCGGGGGCGGCGGGGTCGGCACCGGCTGGGTGGCTCCCGGACGGGGTGCGGTGCGGCCGTAGGTGCCCTGTTGGTAGGTCGTGCGCTGGTACTCGGGCGGTGCGGTGAACGCGGGCTCCGGCGGGCGGATGCGCGGCATCTCACCGATCGCCTTCACCAGCTCCTCCGGCGTCGTGCACGGCGGCTCCTGGCGGGATGCCGTCGCACCCTCGTTCACGAGCGCGCGCATGGCGAGCTCGGAGAGGCCCCTGTGCACGCCTGCGCGCACCTGGTCGGGGGCGATCAGGCCGACGCCCTTGGGCAGCCCGGAGAGGCCGTACGCGTCGTCCTCGTACGGCCAGCGCTGGGTCAGCGAGGCGTACAGCAACGCGCCGACGGCTTCGGTGTCCGTGCGCTGCGGGGTGTCGGAGCTGATGCCACGCAGCGCCGCGTTCACGGCGAGGCCGCGGATGCGGTACTGACCGGAGGACGTCCGCAGCACGGCGCTCGGGGTCAGCCGCAGGTGGGCGAGACCCTCACGGTGCGCGGCCGCCATGGCCTGGGCGATCTGACTGACGAGCTGGTACGCGTCGTGCGCCTCAAGAGGGCCCGCAGCGAGCAGCGCGGTGAGTTCCGTGGCGTCGGGCAGCCACTCGTGCACCACGTAGACGAGGTCGTTCTCCTCGACCGCGTCCAGGACGTGCACGAAACGGGGGTCGCCGAGCAGCGCCGACGAGCGGGCCGCGGCGAGGACTGATCGTGCCCGTGGATGGTCGGCGGGCAGCAGATGCACGCCGACGGCCCGGCGGAGCTTCTCGTCCACCGCACGCCAGCTGCTGAAACCGTCCAGACGGGTGACGCACTCTTCGAGTCGATAGCGTCTGGCGAGCTTGTGACCGCTGTGCAGCTCGGGGGGTGATGCCGCCCCCGGGCTTGTGGGCTCACCGGTCTCTGCTGTGCCTTCTTCTGCCGTTTCCCGCTCCCGGGTCTGGGCCACCCCGTCGGCCGTGGCCTCGTCCGCTTTCGCGGTCAGCGGCTGATCGCCGCTGTTGTCTGCCACGTCGACGGCAGCCGTGCTCCGTTCCGCCACCGTCGTTCCTGCCTCCCCATCCATCGCGCTTCGTCAGACGCCAAAGCCAATTGTGCCCACAGTCCGGCGCTATGCACGACACGCGGTGGCCGGTGATGGTTGTGCGAACCCCTGGATCTCACCGTCCGAGACGGCCGCGGACCATCCCGACCATCGAATTGAGCTCCGCAATCCGCATCTTTCGGGCGGCCACGAAGAAGACGCCTCCGAGGACGATTCCGCCGACCACCAGAGCGATCAGGGAACCGCCGGCGCCGTCGCCCAGGGCCTTGAGGATCCCGAAGCCGACTGCGCCGCCGAGGATCGCCGCCGGGATGCACGCCATGGCGAGCCGGGCGTAGGTGCGCAGGACATGGGTGCCGTCCAGGTCGCCGCCGAGGCGGTTGCGCAGCCTGCGCCAGGCGACACCGACGCCGACCGCGTAGGCGAGGCCGTACGCGGCGGCCATGCCGATCACAGCCCACTGTGCGGGCAGGAGAACGTAGGCGAGGCAGCTCGCCGCCGCGTTGACGGCCGCCACGATGACCGTGTTGTAGAAGGGCGTCCGGGTGTCCTCGTAGGCGTAGAAGCCGCGCAGGACGACGTACTGCACCGAGTAGGGGATCAGGCCCAGGCCGAACGCCATCAGGACGAAGCCCATGGACTGGGCGGCCTCGCTGCCGCTGGACGCGAACAGCAAGGTGCACATCGGGACGCCGAGCGCTACGAACGCGAAGGCGACCGGCACGATCGCCACCGCGGAGGTGCGCAGCCCCTGTGAGATGTCGTCGCGGACCGCGCCGGGGTCGTTGTCATGGGCCGCCCGCGAGATGCGGGGAAGCATGGCCGCCATGACGGAGACGGTGATGATGGCCTGTGGCATGCCCCAGATCAGCTGGGCGTTGGAGTAGGCCATGATGCCCGTGCCGTCCTTGCCGGAGGCCTTGCCCGCGGCGGTGGCCAGCTGGGTGACGACGAGCACGCCGGCCTGGTTGGCGAGGACGAAGAGCACCGTCCACTTGGCGAGCTTGACCGCCTTGCCGAGACCGTGGCCCTTCCAGTCGAAGCGAGGCCGGAACCGGAAGCCCGTCTCGCGCAGATACGGGATCATCGCCAGCGCCTGGACGACCAGACCGAGCAGGGTGCCGATGCCCAGGAGACGGACACCGTCCGCGGGGATCGACTCGACCCTCATGCCCGAGTCACCGGACGTTCCGTAGACCCAGATGAACAGCCCGAAGGTGAAGATCATGACGATGTTGTTGAGGACCGGGGTCCACATCATCGCGCCGAACTTCCCGCGGGCGTTGAGGATCTGGCCCATCACCACGTGCACGCCCATGAAGAAGATGGTGGGCAGGCAGTAGCGGGCGAAGGTGACCGCGACGTTGTTGGCCGGCGGGTTGTTCGCGATGGGCGTCGACATCAGCTTGATCAGCAGAGGCGCCGCGAAGACGGCCAGGGCGACGATGAGGCCGAGCGCGACCATGACGAGGGTCAGCAGGCGGTTGGCGTAGGCCTCGCCGCCGTCCTTGTCGTCCTTCATGGCGCGCACCAGCTGTGGCACGAAGACCGAGTTGAGGCCACCGCCGACGGTCAGGATGTAGATCATCGTCGGCAGCGTGTACGCGACGGTCCAGGCGTCACCGAGGGTCGCGGCGCCGAGGGCCGCGGTGATCACCATGGTGCGGACGAACCCGGTGAGCCGGGAGACCATCGTGCCCGCGGCCATCACCGCGCTCGACTTCAGGAGACTCGACGCCCGTCCGCCGCCGCCGGACTTCGGGGCCGGTGCGGGAGCCGGGGGAGCTGCCGGGGCCGGGACCATCGGGGGCTCGGGGGGCTGGTAGCCGCCCGGCTGCTGATAGCCGTTGCCCTGGGGGTAGCCGTTCCCCGGGGGATAGCCGTTGCCTTGGGGGTAGCCGTCCTGGGGATAGCCGCCCTGCTGATAGGTGGCGGCCTGCTGCTCGCGGTAGCCGCCCGGCTGCTGGTCCCGGAAGAGGTGGGCGAAGGCGTCCGGCTCGTGGCGCTCCTCGCCGGCCTGGGTGACCAGGTCGTCGACGCCCACGAACTGCGTCGTACGGGCGTCGTCGCCGTACGGGAGGTGCCGGGTCGGGCCTTCGGGTTCGGGGGCCGGGGTCTGGGCCCACACGCGGGGGTCCGGGGCGTGCTGCGGGGAGGGCGGCTGAGCGTAGAGCGGCTGAGGGTCCTGGTAGTAGCCGGGAGGCGGCGGGGGGTGCGCGGCGCGGTCGTACAGCGCCTCGGTCACCGGGTCCTGGGCGGCGAGATCCTGTGCTCGGTAGGGGTCCTGGTCGTAGGCATCCTGGAGGTACACGTCCGGAGCAGGCTGGGGAGGCACCTGCCCGTCCTCAGGAGGACCGGAACCGCCCGCGCCCTGGCCACGGTCACCGTCGTACGGCGCGTTCATGGATTACCCCACCTCATCGTCCCCGGGCCCACCGGCCACGACATCGCTCAACGGTCCACTCTCTCACCCGTGTCCGACGGGTCGGTGCTTTCCGGAGCGGTGTCCGGTGTCGGGTCACTCGGCTGCTCGGGGTCGTCCTCCCCCGACTCCGTGCCGGACTCGCCGTCCGGGCCGTCCTCGGGGCCCTCCTCGGCCTGCTGCCGGGCGGCCCGCTTGCGCTGCGTGTACATCCGGAATCCGGCGAGTACGAGAAGCAGCACGCCGCCCGCGATGACCAGCATCACGGTGAGGGTGATCTCGGTGACGTTCACGTCGAAGCGGACCGCCTTGCCGTACGGCTGGCCGTCCTCGGTGTAGAGCTGGGCGTAGACCGGGACCGGGCCGTTGGCGTTGGCCGTCGTGGTGAACTTCACCGACTGGGCGTGTCCGCCCGCTACCTTCACCGGCTGTTCGTAATAGGCCTGGTCGCCGATCTTCAGACGCGTGGGGTTCTCCGACGTCAGACGCAGAACCATGTGGTCGACGCCCTGGACCAGGTTGTTCTGCACCGTCACCGGGATCGTCGCGCTGCGGCCCGAGAGCTTCGCGTCGGACTTCTGGATCAACGCCACCTGGTCGATGAGCGTGGTGAGGTAGTTCTCCACGCCCTGGCGGTATGTCGCCGCCTCGGCCGCCCTGCCCCGCCAGGACGTCGACATCTCGCGGTCTATGGCCCGCCCGAAGGGCGTGATGACGCGGTCGGGCTCGCTGAGGATCGTCTGGAAGCGGTTGAGCTTGTTCTGGGTGTTCTGAATGGACTTGAAGGCCGACTTCGGCAGCTCCTGCTTGCGCAGCGCCGCCGGATAGGAGCCGGCCGAAGGCACCTGGGTCGTGGCCGCCGAGTCCGGCTTCGCCTTCGCCGCCGCCGACAGGTCCTGCGGCTGCGACCAGCGGTCGTCGGAGAGGGTGGTCAGCGCCTTCGCCATCGCCTGGGCCTGGCTGGCGGACGGCATGCGCTGCGGGGCGACGACGATGCTCCGCTGCTTGTCCGGATCCTGCAGCGTGACCATCAGGCTCTGGGCGAGGAATTCCTGCACGGCGAGCGTGGAGCTCTCGGCCCCCGTCATGTCGCCCTGGAAGGCCGTGGAGAGGCGCGCGTCGGCTACCACGGCCGTCGTGCCGCCACCGATGGGCCGGGCGGCGCTGGGGGTGTACGGCAGCGCGTTGCCCTCGCGCAAGCTGTCGCTCCGGGCGATCACCGTGTGGGCGCCCGCCGAGGTGGAGACGTCGACGATCGAGGGATCGAGGGCGCCGTCCACGGGCCACGCGAAGTCCGACTGGGGCTTGACGTGGAGGATGGACTCCACGGCCAGCGCTCCCGCGACGGTGGCGTCCTTGAGCTGGCCCAGGGAGCCGGTGACGGCCCTGCCGTTGTGGGCGAGCGAGGCCAGGTCGGGATCGGCGAAGGGCAGCCCGACGACCTTCTCGTCCTTCACGGTCTGCTCGAGCTTGTTGAGCCACTCCTTGGCGACCGCCTGGCCCTTGCCCGCCGTGGTGCTCTTGCCGTCGGCGGTCTGCACCCGGTAGTTCCGCGTCATCGCGTCGACCGAGGCCAGCAGGTCGGGATCGATGACCCAGGTGACATCGAGCCGGCTGCCCAGGGAGAGCATCTGCTCCAGGCGGCCGCCGGGGGCGAGCTCCTTGGCCAGGTCGTCGTCCGTGAAGACGGGCGTCTGCTGCTCGTCTGAGCCGGTCTCCGCCGTGAGGTGCGCGGTGGAGATGAGCGGCCACAGATAGGTTGTCTTGGTCTTCGTGTCAGCGGCGCCCGACTGCCAGGGCAGGAAGGTCCGCTCGAAGCCGAGCACCTGGGACCACGGCTGGGTGGCGGTGCGGCCGGTGAGCGAGACACCGAGCTGGTAGACGCCGTCTGCGCCGAGATCCAGCGCCTTGACCGGCACGGAGATGCTGAAGTCCTGGCGGATGCCGGGGGCGAGCTTGGAGAACTTCTTGACGTACTTGCCGCCGACCTCCGTGCCGTCGGCTCCGGCCTGGTAGCCGGTGCGCTTGGCTGCGGAGTCGATCTGGCTCCGGCCGTTCAGGACCGGCCCCAGGCGCAGCCCGACCTCGGCTCCCGTGACCGTCTGCTTGCCCTCGTTGGTGACCGTGCCGGAGACGGTGACCGTGTCCCCGTCCGTCGGAGCGGTGGGTGTGAGTTTGTTGAGCGAGACGTCGACGGTGTTCGAACCGGTGGCGTCTGCTGCCGCGCTCGCTTCCTCGCTCGGCGCCGCGGCGTGCGCGGTCGGCGCCGCCGGAAGCTGCAGCATCCCGGTCAGCAATGGGGCCGCAGCCAGCAACGCTGCCGTACGCCGCAGCCACCGGCGGGCAGGTGAGGGACTGGTCCCCGGGAAGTCTGCCGCCTCGGCCACGCGTTGCCCGTCCTCGTTGTCGTCAGTGGTCGTCGGTTGTGCGTCCACGCATGGTAACGAGGTGCGCTGTGGCGAAGTGCCGCGGACTGCTCCACATGATCGGAAGACCTGGCCGGAGAGGGGCGCGCGGCCCCGGAGGCCCCGCCGAAAACCGGGCAGCTGGGGGCGTCCGGGGCACGTACCCTTTTCTGTTGTGCCGAACGCCAATGAAGAAAATCCCAGCGCACTGAGTCAGGTGCAGCGCCGCGCGGTCAGTGAGCTGCTGCGTGTGTCCCCTGTCGCGGACGATCTTGCCCGCCGTTTCCAGGAGGCCGGGTTCTCTCTCGCCCTGGTCGGCGGGTCGGTCAGAGACGCGCTCCTTGGCCGGCTCGGCAATGACCTGGACTTCACGACCGATGCCCGCCCCGAGGACGTACTGAAGATCGTCAGGCCGTGGGCGGACTCGGTATGGGAGGTCGGGATCGCCTTCGGCACCGTGGGGAGCCAGAAGGACGGCTACCAGATCGAAGTCACGACGTACCGCTCCGAGGCGTACGACAGGACCTCGCGCAAGCCCGAGGTGTCGTACGGCGACTCCATCGAGGAAGACCTCGTACGCCGTGATTTCACCGTCAACGCGATGGCCGTCGCTCTCCCCGAGAAGGAGTTCATCGACCCGCACGGCGGTCTCGAGGACCTGGCGGGGCGCGTCCTGCGCACCCCTGGCACCCCGGAGGACTCCTTCTCGGACGACCCGCTGCGGATGATGCGGGCCGCGCGGTTCGCCGCGCAGCTGGACTTCGAGGTGGCTCCGGACGTCGTCGCCGCGATGAAGGCGATGGCCGAGCGCATCGACATCGTCTCCGCGGAGCGCGTCCGTGATGAATTGAACAAGCTGCTTCTCTCGCCGAACCCGGCGAAGGGACTTGCTCTACTTGTCGACACGGGCATCGCCGACCGCGTACTGCCCGAGCTTCCGGCGCTGCGTCTGGAGCGTGACGAGCACCACCGTCACAAGGACGTCTACGACCACTCTCTGATCGTCCTTGAGCAGGCGATGGCGCTGGAAGAGGACGGCCCGGACCTGACGCTGCGGCTCGCGGCGCTGCTGCACGACATCGGGAAGCCGCGGACGCGGCGCTTCGAGGACGACGGCCGGGTCTCCTTCCACCACCACGAGGTGGTGGGGGCCAAGATGACCAAGAAGCGGATGACGGAGCTCAAGTACTCGAACGAGCTCGTGAAGGACGTCTCGCGTCTGGTGGAGCTGCACCTGCGCTTCCACGGCTACGGGACGGGCGAGTGGACGGACTCGGCCGTACGCCGCTACGTACGCGACGCGGGCCCTCTCCTCAGCCGGCTGCACAAGCTGACCCGGTCCGACTGCACGACGCGCAACAAGCGCAAGGCCAATGCCCTGTCGCGTGCGTACGACGGCCTGGAGGAGCGCATCGCGCGGCTTCAGGAGCAGGAGGAGCTGGACTCGATTCGTCCGGACCTGGACGGCAACGAGATCATGCAGGTCCTGGACGTGCGGCCGGGCCCGGTGATCGGTCAGGCCTACAAGTTCCTGCTGGAGCTGCGGCTGGAGAACGGGCCGATGGAGCGGGACGAGGCGATCGCGGCGCTCAAGGAGTGGTGGGCCGTGCAGGAGTGAGATGGGGCTCGTTGCGATGTTTCACGTGAAACATCGCACCGGATCCGGACATGCGCCGGACATGCGAAGGGGCACTGTTTCACGTGAAACAGTGCCCCTTCGCTTATGCCGTTACTTGGTCTTCAGGCAGAGCACCACATCGTGGCTGCCGCCGGTCTGGTAGTAGGAGACCTCGGTCCCCTTGACCGTCTCGCACTTGCTGACGCTGCTCGTGTTGTCGAACTTCTCGATGACCTCGAACTCGGCGTCGCTGGAGGAGCAGTCGGCGTTCTTGAGGTCCGGCTGCGACTGCGTGCCCTTGTTGTGCAGGCAGTCACCGACGGCAGTGGTCTCGGCGTCACTCTTGCCCAGCTGCCACTTGACGACCGCGATGATGATGCCGATGACGATGACGGCACCGATCCGCAGGACCACCTTGCTCACGCGTCGGCCGCCGCTCGTCGCGGCCGGAGGCGGAACCGGGGCACCCTGGTTGTAGGGCGGGTAGGGCTGCTGCGGAACGCCGGGCTGGCCGGGCTGTCCCGGCTGGCCGGGGTGCGGCTGCACGCCCTGGCCGTACGGATTCTGGCCCTGGGGCGGAGTAGTCACTTGGGGGTCCCCCTCGAACGGAAGCGCGATGGCGCGGATACGACGTCCGTAAGTTATAGGGATGCAGTGACATCTCTGAAGCCCGGAGTGGCTCTGTGGCATTGATGTGACACTTACTGTGCGTCAAATCTGGCCATAGCGGCAGTAATCGCTGCGTAGATAACGGCGACCGTGACCACCAGCGGAACCGATCGCCCGTCAGGCGGCAGCATCAGGGAGGCAACTCCGGCCGCGCCGACGAAAGCGACGTTGAACAGGACGTCGTAGACGGAGAAGATCCGGCCACGGAAGCTGTCGTCCACCGCTGACTGCACCACGGTGTCCGTGGCGATCTTCGCGCCCTGGGTCGTCAGGCCAAGAAGGAACGCCGCGATCAGCAGCGGGACAGGTGAGAAGGGCAGGGCGAGCGTCGGTTCCAGGATCGCCGCCGCGCCCGCGCAGACGACGATCCAGCCGCCGGGCGTCAGCTGGTTCACCGCCCAGGGCGTCACGACGGCCGCCGCGAAGAAGCCCGCCCCCGAGATCCCCACGGCGAGCCCGAGCAGGGCGAGCCCGTCGGACTCCGATGACGACCAGGCGTACCGGCAGAGCATCAGGACCATGACCGTCAGGGCGCCGTAGCAGAACCGCATGAGCGTCATCGCCAGGAGCGCGCGGGCCGCAGGGCGGCGCTGCGCCAGATGCCGCACCCCGGCCACCAGGTCCCGCGCCGTCCCGGCAAGCGCCTCGCCGAGCTGTGGCCGCATCAGCTCCGGGTCCGGACCGAGGAGTTCGCGCGCCATCCGCAGTGAGGCGAGCGCCGCGCACAGATACAGGGCCGCCCCGAGAAGCACCACCACCGCGTCGGAGTCGGAGCCCGCCAGGCGCACGACGAAGGCGAGGCCGCCGCCCACGGTGGCGGCCAGCGTCCCCGCGGTCGGTGACAGGGAGTTGGCGATCACCAGGCGCTCGGTGTCGACGACACGCGGCAGCGCCGCCGAGAGTCCGGCGAGGACGAAACGGTTGACGGCGGTGACGCAGAGCGCAGAGGCGAAGAAGAGCCAGTCGGGCACGCCGCTCAGCATCAGCACCGCGGTCACCGAGGCAAGCGCGGCCCGCAGCAGATTGCCGTACAGAAAAACCTGTCGGCGTGGCCAGCGGTCGAGGAGTACGCCGGCGAAGGGGCCGATCAGCGAGTACGGCAGGAGCAGCACCGCCATCGCGGAGGCGATCGCGGCCGGTGAGGTCTGCTTCTCCGGCGAGAAGACGACGTACGTGGCGAGAGCCACCTGATAGACGCCGTCCGCGCCCTGGGAGATCAGCCGCACGGCGAGCAGACGCCGGAAGTCCCGCAGGCGCAGCAGTACGCGCAGGTCACCGACGACAGCCATGGGGCACAGCCTCACATACGAGGAAGGTCCCCGGGCGTATTGCCCGGGGACCCTCAACAGCCGTTCAAGGGATGAGCTTTAGCGCTCGACCTCGCCCTTGATGAACTTCTCGACGTTCTCGTAGGCCTCGTCGTCGAAGTACTGCACCGGCGGGGACTTCATGAAGTACGAGGACGCGGAGAGGATCGGGCCGCCGATGCCGCGGTCCTTGGCGATCTTCGCGGCGCGCAGGGCGTCGATGATGACACCGGCTGAGTTCGGCGAGTCCCAGACCTCGAGCTTGTACTCGAGGTTCAGCGGGACGTCACCGAAGGCGCGGCCCTCGAGGCGGACGTACGCCCACTTGCGGTCGTCGAGCCACGCGACGTAGTCGGACGGGCCGATGTGGACGTTGTTCTCGCCCAGCTCGCGGTCGCGGATCTGCGAGGTGACGGCCTGCGTCTTCGAGATCTTCTTGGACTCGAGGCGGTCGCGCTCCAACATGTTCTTGAAGTCCATGTTGCCGCCGACGTTGAGCTGCATCGTGCGCTCGAGACGGACACCGCGGTCCTCGAACAGCTTCGCCATCACGCGGTGCGTGATGGTGGCGCCGACCTGGGACTTGATGTCGTCGCCGACGATCGGGACGCCCGCCTCGGTGAACTTGTCGGCCCACTCCTTGGTGCCGGCGATGAAGACCGGAAGGGCGTTGACGAAGGCGACCTTGGCGTCGATGGCGCACTGCGCGTAGAACTTCGCGGCGTCCTCGGAACCGACGGGCAGGTAGCAGACGAGGACGTCGACCTGCTTGTCCTTGAGGATCTGGACGACGTCGACCGGGGTCTCGTCGGACTCCTCGATGGTCTGGCGGTAGTACTTGCCCAGGCCGTCGAGGGTGTGGCCGCGCTGGACGGTGACGCCCTTGCTCGGCACGTCGCAGATCTTGATGGTGTTGTTCTCGCTGGCGCCGATGGCGTCCGTGAGGTCGAGGCCGACCTTCTTGGCGTCCACGTCGAAGGCGGCGACGAACTCGACATCACCGACGTGGTACTCGCCGAACTGGACGTGCATCAGGCCCGGGACCTTGGCGTCCGGGTCTGCGTCCTTGTAGTACTCGACGCCCTGGACCAGCGAGGCGGCGCAGTTGCCCACGCCGACGATGGCTACGCGAACCGAACCCATTCCGGTTGCTCCCTGTGTGATTCGTGTATTCCGGATGAGACCCTGCGGACCGCGGGGCCTCACTTGGCGGTGTCATCGGACGGATCCGGCGGCGGGTTGGTCTCCCGCCGCCGGGGCAGGCCGCCCGACTCCCCAGATGTGCTGTCGTGCTGAGCGGAGCTGTCCGGGGCGGACCGTTGCTGGTCCCGTCCCGCTCGCTCGCTCTCGATGAGCTCGTTCAGCCAGCGCACTTCGCGCTCCACGGACTCCATTCCGTGCCGCTGCAGCTCAAGCGTGTAGTCGTCCAGGCGCTCCCGGGTACGGGCCAGGGAGGCGCTCATCTTCTCCAGACGCTCCTCGAGGCGGCTGCGACGCCCCTCGAGCACCCGCATGCGTACGTCCCGCGATGTCTGGCCGAAAAAGGCGAAGCGGGCGGCGAAGTGTTCGTCCTCGTACGCGTCGGGGCCGGTCTGCGAGAGCAGGTCCTCGAAGTGCTCCTTACCTTCCGCCGTCAACCGATAGACGATCTTGGCGCGGCGCCCGGAGAGGGGGGCCGCGAGGGCCTCCTCGGGGGTGCCACCCGATTCCTCGATCAACCAGCCGCTCGCGACCAGCGTCTTGAGGCAGGGGTAGAGCGTCCCGTAGCTGAAGGCGCGGAACACTCCCAGCGATGTATTGAGCCGTTTACGCAGCTCATAGCCGTGCATCGGGGACTCGCGCAGCAGGCCGAGCACGGCGAACTCGAGGATGCCGGAGCGTCTGCTCATCTTCGCCTCCCGTCTGCCAGCGTCTGTCGACACGGTCTTTATGCCGAGCTGATGTATCGACTCGATACATCGAGACGATAGAACGGCCCACCAGCTGAGACAAGAGGGGAAACGGTGAACGGCGTCACATCACCGATTCGTAGGAAGCAACTTGCCTGATTTGGGGTGAACTTCTGCCCTAAGAGGGTTTTGACGGTGCGTAGTCTGTGCGCCATGCAGACCGCCGGGAACCAAGTGACACCTGAGGGCGTCGTTGACCCTGGTGTAGTGCGGATGAGCGCCGGGACGGGCGCATCCGTACTTCGGGGGGACCGGAAACCAGCCGCCGTTTCCAGGCGTGGATACCTGCGCCTGCCCGAGGAGTAATCGTTCGATGAGCGAGCACCGTCGCAAACCGCCGCAGCCGCAGGGCGGCGGACGCGCCGCGGCCAGACGCGGCGTCCCCGGCGCGTCGTCGGGCCGCCGCGCGGCACCGCGTGGCGCCACTGGATCGCCCACTTCCTCAACCGGCTCGCACGGGACAGGGGCCCCTGACGACGGGGACCGTTCCTATGGCGGCCGCGCCGAGGCCCGCCGTGCCGCGCAGCGCAGCGGCGCCGTCGGTGCCGGCGGAGGCCGACGCCGAGCGGCCGACGGATCCGGCTCCGGTCGCTCAGGCGCCGGTGGCGGAGGTCGGCGCGGTGGCGGAGGCCCGAACGGGCCGGGCCGCGGCCGCGGCCGTGGCGGTCATGAGCCCCGCAAGAAGCGTCTGATCGACTACCCGCGTGCGGAGAAGGACGGTCTGCGGCGCTGGGTTCCGTCCTGGCGTCTGGTCACCGGCCTCTTCGTCGGGTTCCTCGGCAGCCTGATGGCGGTAACGGGAATCGCGTACGCCTTGGTCCAGGTGCCGAAGGTCGACGAAGCGGCCACGGCGCAGAACAACGTCTATTACTGGGCCGACGGCAAGCAGATGGTCGCGACCGGCGGTGAGACGAACCGCCAGATCATCGACTACGACAAGATCCCCAAGGAGATGCGGACCGCCGTCATCTCGGCCGAGAACAAGACGTTCGAGGACGACAAGGGCGTCGACCCGATGGGCATCACCCGCGCTCTGGTCAACATGGCCAAGGGCGGCGAGACCCAGGGTGGCTCGACCATCACCCAGCAGTACGTGAAGAACGCGCGCCTCGGTGACCAGTCCCAGACGTTCACGCGTAAGTTCAAAGAGCTCTTCATCTCCATAAAGGTCGGCCGGACGGTCTCCAAGGAACAGATCATGGCGGGGTATCTCAACACCGCCTACTACGGCCGTGGGGCCTATGGCATCCAGGCCGCCGCCCGCGCCTACTTCGGCGAGGACGCCAGCGAGCTGGACCCCAGCGAGTGCGCGCTCCTGGCGACGGTGCTCAAGGGCGCCACGTACTACGACCCCGCGGGGTCCGCCGCGGTCGACCCCGCGGCCACGCAGCAGGCCAACACCGAGCGGGCCATGAAGCGCTGGGAGTGGATCCTCGACGAAGAGGTCAAGGACGGCCACCTGACCGCCGAGGTCCGGAACAAGTACAGGAAGTTCCCGAAGCTGGAGAACCCGCGCTCCAACGCTCTGCTGGGCGGGCAGGTCGGCTATCTGGTCGACCTGGCCAAGGCGTACGTGATCAACAACAGCGACGGCCAGATCACGGCCAACGACCTCCAGCAGGGTGGCTACGAGATCCACACGACCTTCGACAGAACGAAGGTCAAGGAACTCGAGAAGTCCGTGGAGAAGGTCCGCAAGGCGAAGATCAAACCCAAGCAGCGCCCGACCAAGGACACTCACGTCCAGTTCGGTGGCGCCTCCGTGAACCCGGAGGACGGCGCGATCGAGGCCATCTACGGCGGTGAGGACGCGACCAAGCACTTCACCAACAACGCGGACCAGACCGGTGCGCAGGTCGGCTCGACGTTCAAGCCCTTCGTGCTGGCAGCGGCCTTCAAGGACGGAACGCGCGACCCGGACGGGGTGGCGGAGCAGGGCGAGGAGCAGCGCACCATCGTCAACCCCAAGAGCTTGTACAGCGGCAAGAACAAGCTCAAGATCCAGAACTACGACGGCAGCGTCTGGACGGACAAGGAAGGCAAGGAGTGGCTGCAGACCAACGACGGTGACGCCTCCTACAACGCGCCGACCTACCAGATCGACCTCCGTGAGGCGATGCGGGAGTCCGTCAACTCGGCTTACGTACAGCTCGGCATGGATGTCGGCCTGGACAAGGTGAAGGCTGCGGCTGTCGACTCCGGTCTCAAGGCGAACAGCCTGGCCAGCGCCAATTACCCGTCCTTCTCACTCGGTACGTCCTCTCCGAGCGCGATCCGGATGGCTGGCGCCTACTCAACCTTCGCGTCCAGCGGCCAGCAGAATGACCCGTACTCGGTCAAGAAGGTCGAGCACAAGGGCAACACCGTCTTCCAGCACGATGTGCAGACCAAGCGGGCCTTCGACGAGTCGGTCGCCGACAACGTCACCGACGTGCTCAGGACCGTCGTCGAGAAGGGCACGGGCACCTCGGCCCAGCTCAGCGGCCGCCAGGTCGCGGGCAAGACCGGTACGACCGACGGCAACAAGTCGGCCTGGTTCGTCGGGTACACCCCGCAGCTCTCGACCGCGATCAGCATGTACCGGCTCGACGACAACGAAGGGAACAAGAAGCGCGAGTTCCTGGAGATGTTCGGCACGGGTGGCGAAGAGAAGATCCACGGTGCCTCGTTCCCCGCGCAGATCTGGAAGGACTACATGGAGCAGGCCCTCAAGGGTGCTCCTGTGAAGAACTTCCCGGTCCCGGAGCCGATCGGCCAGGTTGTCGGTGAAACGCCGCCGCCGTCCCCGACTCCGACCCCGTCGGAGACCGAGGAGCCGGAGAAGTCCCCCTCGCCGACCCCATCGGACACCGGGCCGTCCCCGACCCCCTCAGGAAGCCCCGATCCCGGTGAGACCTGTGCCGACTGGGACTTGGAGTGCAACAACAACGGCGGTACGTCGGACGGAGGAACCACCGACGGCAGCACCGGCGGGGAGTCGCCACCGGCCACGGAAGATCCAACAGGCGGTGGAGGCAACAACGGGAACGGCAACGGAGGCTGGTTCGGCGGACCAACAGGCTGACCGAGGTCCCCGTGCGTGTGTTTCACGTGAAACGCACGGTTTCACGTGAAACATGCGTCGCCAAGCGCTGACGAGGGCCGCCACACCGCATCGGTGTGGCGGCCCTCTCCGTGTTCTCAGGTGCGTACGGCAGGATGTGCGGCATGCCCAGTGCAGAGACGACGCGCACGAGCGTGCACAAGACCACTAGTGCACAACAGCCGGAGCCCGTACGGCCGACCAAGGAGGATGAGGTCGCCGCGGCCGGCAGCGAGCTGATCGGTGGACCCATCGGCCGCAGAGTGCTCTACGCGGCGACGTGGTGGACCCCCGTACGCGTCATTGCGCTCATCGCGATCGGGATGTTCGCGCTCGGCATGGTGCAGAAGATGCCGTGCTACGACGGCGCCTGGTTCCAGGGCGCGAGCTCGCAGTACACGCATGCCTGCTACTCCGACATCCCGCACCTCTACCAAGGGCGCGGCTTCGCCGACGGGCTCGTGCCCTACTTCGACAAGCTGCCCGGCGACATGGAGTACCTCGAATACCCGGTGCTGACCGGTGTGTTCATGGAGGTCGCCTCCTGGCTGACACCGGGCAGCGGCAGCATCCAGCACCAGGAGAAGTTCTACTGGATGGTCAACGCCGGGATGCTGATGGCCTGTACGGCGGTCATCGCCGTCTGTGTCGCCCGCACCCACCGGCGGCGCCCCTGGGACGGCCTGATGGTCGCCCTGGCGCCTGCCTTCGCGTTGACGGCCACCATCAACTGGGACCTGTTCGCGGTCGCTCTCACGGCCGCCGCGATGCTGATGTGGGCACGCGGGGGGACGCTCTCCGCGGGCATCCTGCTCGGCCTGGCGACCGCCGCGAAGCTCTACCCGGCGCTGCTCCTGGGCCCGCTGCTCATCCTGTGCTGGCGGGCGGGGCGCTGGCGGGCCTTCTGCATGACGGCCGGGGCCGCGGTGGGCGCCTGGCTCGTAGTGAACCTGCCCGTGATGATCACGCACGACGCGACGGGCTTCCACATCCGCGAGGGCTGGGCGAAGTTCTACACCTTCAGTCAGGAACGGGGCGTCGACTTCGGCTCGTTCTGGCTGATCCTCTCGCAGCGCATGGACGACCCGCTGTCCACGGACACGGTCAACACCCTGGCGACGGCACTGATGCTGCTTGCCTGCCTCGGGGTCGGCGCGCTGGGTCTGACCGCGCCGCGCCGCCCGCGCTTCGCACAGCTCGCCTTCCTGGTGGTCGCCGCGTTCATCCTCACCAACAAGGTCTACTCGCCGCAGTACGTACTGTGGCTCATCCCCCTCGCCGCGCTGGCCCGGCCGCGCTGGCGTGACTTCCTGATCTGGCAGGCGTGCGAGGTCGCGTACTTCCTGGGGATCTGGCTGTACCTCGCGTACACGACCAGCGGAGACGCCCACAAGGGTCTGCCGACCGAGGGCTATCAACTCGCCATCGTGGTCCATCTGCTGGGGACGCTGTACCTGTGCGCCGTGGTCGTACGCGACATCCTGATGCCGGAGAGAGACCCGGTCCGTCGGTCCGGCGACGACGACCCCTCCGGGGGTGTCCTGGACGGTGCGCAGGACGTCTTCGTCCTCGGGCAGGCGGCCCACCCACCGCGGCACGCGGCGCACTCCACCGAGGGGACCTACGTGCGGTGGGGATCGACGCCGACGGATATTTCACCCTGAGCGAACAGGCCGCCGAGATGGCCGGGAACGACTGAAGGGCCGGGAGCGACAACCGTCGCTCCCGGCCCTTCAGTCTCTGATCTGTCCCGCGGTGATCAGCGGTCGACGATGCGGTCGAACTGCGTGGTGGTGTGCCGCAGATGGGCCACCAGCTCCTCGCCCACCTTCGGCTCGGGCGCGTCCGAGGGTACGAAGAGGATGGAGACCTGCATGTGCGGCGGCTCCGCGAACCAGCGCTGCTTGCCGCCCCAGACGAACGGCGACAGGTTGCGGTTGACGGTCGCGAGCCCCGCGCGGGCCACGCCCTTCGCGCGCGGCACCATGCCGTGCAGCGCCTTCGGGGCCTCAAGGCCGACGCCGTGCGACGTGCCGCCCGCGACGACGACCAGCCAGCCGTCGGAGGCGACCTTCTGCTGGCGGTAGCCGAAGCGGTCGCCCTTGGCCACCTGCGTGACGTCCAGGACGGCGCCGCGGTACTCGGTGGCCTCGTGGTCACCCAGCCACAGATGCGTGCCGATGCGCGCGCGGAAGCGCGTCTGCGGGAACTGCTGCTGCAGGCGGGCGAGTTCGCCCGCCTTGAGGTGGCTGACGAACATCGTGTGGAGCGGAAGACGGGCGGCACGCAGCCGGTCCATCCAGCCGATGACCTCCTCGACGGCGTCCGAGCCGTCGGTGCGGTCCAGCGGCAGGTGGATCGCGAAGCCCTCGAGCCGTACGTCCTCGATGGCCGCGTGCAGCTGTGAGAGCTCCTGCTCGCTCACGCCGTGCCGCTTCATCGAGGACATGACCTCGATGACGACGCGGGCGCCCACGAGGCCGTGTACGCCGTCCAGGGACGACACGGAGCGGATGACGCGGTCGGGCAGCGGCACGGGCTCCTCGCCCCGCCGGAACGGGGTCAGGACCAGCAGATCGCCGCTGAACCAGTCCTTGATCCGGGCGGCTTCGTACGTGGTGCCGACGGCGAGGACGTCGGAGCCGAAGCGGGTCGCTTCTTCCGCGAGGCGCTCATGACCGAAGCCGTAGCCGTTGCCCTTGCAGACCGGGACGATGCCCGGGAACTGCTCCAGCACGTGCTTGTGGTGTGCCCGCCAGCGCGCGGTGTCGACATAGAGCGTGAGCGCCATGGCCGGATCCCGGAACCTTTCTCGTGGCTGCGGTGTATCAGAGGTATGAAGAGTATTTGTGGCTGTGTGAATTGTGCCGGGTCGGTGCGGTCAGCGGCGCGACATGTACATGTCGAGCGCCTTGTGGAGCAGCTTGTTGAGCGGGAAGTCCCACTCGCCGATGTACTCGACAGCCTCTCCACCCGTGCCCACCTTGAACTGAATCAGGCCGAACAGGTGGTCCGTCTCGTCCAGAGAGTCGGAGATTCCCCGCAAGTCATAGACGGTGGCGCCGAGCGCGTAGGCGTCCCGGAGCATCCGCCACTGCATCGCGTTCGAGGGCCTGACCTCGCGGCCGATGTTGTCCGAGGCGCCGTAGGAGTACCAGACGTGCCCGCCGACGACGAGCATCGTCGCCGCGGACAGGTTCACGCCGTTGTGCCGCGCGAAGTACAGCCGCATGCGGTTGGGGTCCTCGGAGTTGAGGGTCCGCCACATCTGCTGGAAGTAACCGAGCGGCCGCGGCCGGAACTTGTCGCGGATCGCCGTGATCTCGTAAAGACGCTGCCATTCGGCCAGGTCCTCGTAACCACCCTGGACGACCTCGACGCCGGCCTTCTCGGCCTTCTTGATGTTGCGTCGCCACAGCTGGTTGAAGCCCTTGAGGACCTCGTCCAAGGAGCGGTTGGCCAGCGGCACTTGGAAGACGTAGCGCGGCTGGACGTCACCGAAACCGGCGCCGCCGTCCTCGCCCTGCTGCCAGCCCATCTTGCGCAGCCGGTCGGAGACCTCGAAGGCACGCGGCTCGATGTGCGAGGCCTCGACGTCCCGCAGTCGCTTCACATCCGGGTTCTGGATGCCCGACTTGATCGCGGGAGCGTCCCAGCGCCGGATGACGACCGGCGGGCCCATCTTCACGGAGAAGGCGCCCTGCCGCTTCAGATGCGCGAGCATCGGCTGCAGCCAGTCGTCCAGGTTCGGGGCGTACCAGTTGATGACCGGGCCCTCGGGAAGGTAGGCGAGATAGCGCTTGACCTTCGGCAGTTGCCGGTAGAGCACCAGGCCCGCACCGACGAGTTCGCCGGTCCGGTCGTCGAACCAGCCCAGGTTCTCCGAACGCCATTCACTCTTCACATCCGCCCATGCCGGGACCTGGCAATGACTTGCCGACGGCAGACTCTGGATATATGCCAGATGCTGCTCGCGACTGATGGTCCTCAGGGTCAGACTCATGCGGGGCGCTCCTCGGCTGGTGTGTCCCCATGGGTACAGGGGCTCCGGCTCTCGCGCCGAAGCCTACTGTGCCCCGAGAGCGCCCCGTCTGGGCGTACGGAACTGTGGCCCCTGGCCTCTGCGCGGCAGGGGCGCCGAGGGACGGTGGCCAGGCGGCTACCAGAGCCCGCCGAAGAGGCCGCCATGTGCCATGCCCAGGAAGAATCCGACCGCCGAGGCACCGAGGCCGAGGATCAGACCGAAGCGTTCGCGGGTCGTCTCGGAGATGAACTGTCCCCACGCACCCGTGGCGATCCCCACCAGGCCGGCCCATGAGCTGAGCAGGTGGAGGTTGTGGAACATCGCCGTGACGAAGGCGATGGCCCCCAGGATCAGGGTCACGCCGAGCAGCGTGTCCTGCATGGGATGGGCCTTGCCGTCCGTGGCGAAGAGGGAGCCGGCGGTATTCGGTCGCAATGTCTGTGCCATGAGGCACCTCCTGCGTGAGGCGGCGCACTGTAGCGCCATACACACCCGATGTGTACAGATTCTGCCCGTCGGTCGCCGGATTTCAACCGGAAGCCCAGGTGCGGGTACTCTGTACCGTCTGCACCGGTGTCTGCCCATGCCATGGCAGGGACTCCCGATCGGCTCACTGATCGGGGAGCCCGATTGTCAGTGGCTGCCGATACCGTTGCGTACGCATCACGACCCTCCTGCCACGGAACGACCGTGGCCGCTGAGTCCAAAGGAGGTGGGTTCCACATGCGTCACTACGAAGTGATGGTCATCCTCGACCCCGATCTCGAGGAGCGCGCTGTCTCCCCGTTGATCGAGAACTTCCTCTCCGTCGTCCGTGAGGGCAACGGAAAGGTTGAGAAGGTCGACACCTGGGGCCGTCGTCGTCTCTCGTACGAGATCAAGAAGAAGCCCGAGGGCATCTACTCGGTCATCGACCTGCAGGCCGAGCCTGCGGTCGTCAAGGAGCTCGACCGCCAGATGAACCTGAACGAGTCGGTCCTCCGGACCAAGGTCCTCCGTCCCGAGACCCACTGAGCTTCCTAGCTCAGCGGTACTCGGGATCCGAGTAGCAGCAGCAAAAGCAGCCAGCAGCAAACCCGCCGAGAGGTTCCCCCATGGCAGGCGAGACCGTCATCACGGTCGTCGGCAATCTTGTCGACGACCCCGAGCTGCGCTTCACCCCGTCCGGTGCGGCGGTCGCGAAGTTCCGTGTCGCGTCCACTCCCCGCACCTTCGACCGTCAGACCAATGAGTGGAAGGACGGCGAAAGCCTCTTCCTCACCTGCTCGGTCTGGCGTCAGGCGGCGGAGAACGTCGCGGAGTCGCTTCAGCGTGGCATGCGCGTCGTCGTGCAGGGCCGGTTGAAGCAGCGGTCCTACGAGGACCGTGAGGGCGTCAAGCGCACGGTCTACGAGCTCGACGTCGAGGAAGTCGGCGCCAGCTTGAAGAACGCCACGGCCAAGGTCACCAAGACCACCGGTCGAGGCGGCCAGGGCGGCGGATTCGGCGGCGGTGGCGGCGGCCAGCAGGGCGGCGGCAACTGGGGCGGCGGCTCCGGTGGCGGTCAGCAGCAGGGCGGCGGCGGTGCTCCCGCCGACGACCCCTGGGCGACCGGTGCGCCGGCCGGCGGCGGCCAGCAGCAGGGCGGCGGCGGTGGCTGGGGCGGAAGCTCCGGCGGCTCCGGCGGCTCTGGCGGCGGCTACTCGGACGAGCCCCCCTTCTAGGCCTCAGGGCCAAGGGTGGGCCGTTCCCACACTTCTTGATCAAACAGGAGAGAACACATGGCGAAGCCGCCTGTGCGCAAGCCTAAGAAGAAGGTCTGCGCATTCTGCAAGGACAAGGTCACGTACGTGGACTACAAGGACACGAACATGCTGCGGAAGTTCATTTCCGACCGCGGCAAGATCCGTGCCCGCCGCGTGACCGGCAACTGCACGCAGCACCAGCGTGACGTCGCCACGGCCGTGAAGAACAGCCGTGAGATGGCGCTGCTGCCCTACACGTCCACCGCGCGATAAGGGAAGGGTGACCGACTAATGAAGATCATCCTCACCCACGAGGTCTCCGGCCTCGGTGCCGCCGGCGAGGTCGTAGACGTCAAGGACGGCTACGCCCGCAACTACCTGATCCCGCGGAACTTTGCGATCCGCTGGACCAAGGGTGGCGAAAAGGACGTCGAGCAGATCCGTCGTGCTCGCAAGATCCACGAGATCGCGACCATCGAGCAGGCCAACGAGGTCAAGGCCCAGCTCGAGGGCGTCAAGGTCCGTCTGGCCGTTCGCTCCGGCGACGCCGGTCGTCTCTTCGGTTCCGTCACTCCGGCTGACGTCGCTTCGGCGATCGAGGCCGCTGGTGGTCCGAAGATCGACAAGCGTCGTGTCGAGCTGGGCGCGCCGATCAAGACGCTGGGCGCCCACGCGACGTCCGTGCGTCTGCACCCCGAGGTTGCCGCCAAGGTCAACATCGAGGTCGTCTCCGCCTAAGCACTGCGCTTGGCAGAGCTGAAGCAACCGTTGGGCCGCACCCTCAGGGGCGCGGCCCAACGTGTTTCACGCACCCGTTGCCCTACGGGCGTGTTTCACGGGATGCGCTGTTTCACGTGAAACAGCGCATCGGCGATCAGCAGTCGTGATCCCTGGATCAGCGCGTGGCGCCGGTGACGATCCAGTGTCCGGAGCGCGTGCGCAGCCACAGGGTCACCATGCGAACCGTCATCATCAGCGTCATCGCTGCCCAGACGGCAGTCAGTCCGCCGCCGAAGACCGGTACGAGAAGCGCCACCGGAGCGAAGGCCGCCAGCGTGGCCAGCATCGCCCAGGCCAGATACGGGCCGTCCCCCGCTCCCATCAGTACGCCGTCGAGCACGTAGACGATGCCGCAGATCGGCTGGGAGACAGCCACCACCACGAGTGCGGGCAGGGCGGCGTCCTGGACGACGGAGTCGCTGGAGAAGAGCGGGATGAACAGTGGCCGGGCGAGGACGACAAGGCCGCCGAGCACGACTCCCGAGGCGATGCCCCACTGCACCATGCGGCGGCAGACGTCGCGTGCGCCCTGGGCATCGTTCGCCCCCAGATAGCGGCCGATGATGGCCTGCCCGGCGATGGCGATGGCGTCGAGCGCGAAGGACAGCAGGCTCCACAGGGACAGGATGATCTGGTGGGCGGCCACATCGGCGTCGCCGAGGCGGGCGGCCACCGCGGTCGCGATCATCAGGATCGCGCGCAGTGAGAGCGTACGGACGAGGAGCGGTGCGCCCGCCTGGGCGCAGGCCCTGATGCCGGCGGCGTCGGGGCGCAGGGAGGCTCCATGGCGTCTGGCTCCGCGTACGACGACGAAGAGGTACACGGCGGCCATCGCGCACTGGGCGATGACGGTGCCCCAGGCGGAGCCGGCGATGCCCAGGCCGGCGCCGTAGACGAGAGCCACGTTGAGGACGCCGTTGGCGATGAAGCCGCCGAGCGCCACGTACAGCGGGGTCTTTGTGTCCTGCAGTCCGCGCAGGACACCGGTGGAGGCGAGCACGACGAGCATGGCCGGGATGCCGAGCGAGGAGATGCGGAGATACGTGATCGCGTACGGAGCCGCGGTGTCCGATGCGCCGAAGAGTTCCACGAGCGCAGGTGCGGTGGGAAGCACGACGGCGATGACGGCGGTGCCGAGCAGGAGAGCGAGCCAGATGCCGTCCATGCCCTGGCGGATGGCGGACTGGAGATCTCCGGCGCCCACCCGGCGGGCGACGGCGGCCGTGGTCGCGTAGGCGAGGAAGACGAAGACACTCACTGCGGTGGTGAGGAGCGCCGAGGCGATGCCGAGGCCGGCCAGTTGCGCGGTGCCGAGGTGGCCCACGATGGCGCTGTCGGCCATCACGAAGAGGGGCTCGGCGACGAGTGCGCCGAAGGCGGGAACGGCGAGGGCGATGATCTCTCGGTCGTGCTGTCGCCGAACAGTCTTGGTCGCCACGGGAGCCTGTGTCATGGACACCAATCTAATCTTCCACAGGTAAGAGATGCAATGTGAGAATGACCCTTACCTGGTCACGAGTTGGATGCTCTTCGAAGCGCTGTTTGGCACGATCTTGGCCCGACTGGGGAAGTTTTTCTTCTGCACAGCCGGTGGACGGGAAAGCAGCAGCTCAGAGCTTGTTTGTCAGGAAGGCTGAGTGCTTGTTCACAGGCCTGTCCACCGAGCCGTGCACAGGTTTGGCGAGGTTCTCCACAGCAACGCGCCCGTCATCCACACCGCCTGTGGATAACCAGATTGGCTGACGGTGGCCACGGGCCTACCGTGGTGCGGCGCCCCCCTCGTGATCCGGCCTCGGAAAGCCCGAAAAACCGACGCGTCAGAACCGGAGTTGGGCCGCCCATTTGTCAGTGTCGTGCCGTAAGAAAGAAGGGCACGGCGAGGTCCGCGCGGCGGACGTGAGGGAGGTGGCCCGGTGAGTATTTCCGAGCCCTTGGACGACCCCTGGGCCGACAGCGGTCCCAGTGACCGTCTGCCCGCCTCCCGGCAGCGCCGTGACGGAGGCAGGGGCCGCGACGAGCAGCACGACCGAGGCCGCGAAGGCGGCGGCTGGGACGGCGGAGGCACCGCCTTCGAGCGCGTACCGCCGCAGGACCTGGACGCCGAGCAGTCCGTGCTCGGCGGCATGCTGCTCTCCAAGGACGCCATCGCCGATGTCGTCGAGGTGCTCAAGGGCCACGATTTCTACCGTCCCGCACACGAGACGATCTACACGGCGATCCTCGACCTGTACGCCAAGGGCGAGCCGGCCGACCCGATCACCGCGGCCGCCGAGCTCACCAAGCGCGGCGAGATCACCAAGGTCGGCGGGGCCTCGTATCTGCACACGCTGGTGCAGACGGTGCCGACGGCGGCGAACGCCGAGTACTACGCCGAGATCGTCCACGAGCGGGCGGTCCTGCGTCGCCTCGTCGAGGCGGGCACGCGCATCACGCAGATGGGATATGCGGCCGACGGGGACGTCGACGAGATCGTCAACAGCGCCCAGGCCGAGATCTACGCGGTCACCGAGCAGCGCACCAGCGAGGACTATCTGCCGCTCGGCGACATCATGGAAGGCGCGCTCGACGAGATCGAGGCGATCGGTTCGCGCAGCGGCGAGATGACGGGTGTGCCGACGGGCTTCACCGACTTCGACTCGCTGACGAACGGCCTGCACCCCGGCCAGATGATCGTCATCGCGGCCCGTCCCGCCATGGGTAAGTCCACGCTCGCGCTCGACTTCGCCCGCGCCGCGTCCATCAAGCACAACCTGCCCAGCGTCATCTTCTCCCTGGAAATGGGGCGCAACGAGATCGCGATGCGTCTGCTGTCCGCGGAGGCACGGGTGGCGCTGCACCATATGCGCTCGGGCACGATGACGGACGAGGACTGGACGCGGCTCGCGCGCCGGATGCCCGAGGTCTCGGCCGCTCCGCTCTACATCGACGACTCCCCGAACCTGTCGATGATGGAGATCCGCGCGAAGTGCCGCCGCCTCAAGCAGCGCGCGGACATCAAGATGGTGATCATCGACTATCTGCAGCTGATGCAGTCGGGTGGTTCCAAGCGTGCCGAGAGCCGCCAGCAGGAAGTCTCGGACATGTCGCGAAACCTGAAGCTGCTCGCCAAGGAGCTGGAGGTCCCGGTCATCGCGCTCTCGCAGCTGAACCGTGGCCCGGAGCAGCGCACGGACAAGAAGCCCCAGGTGTCCGACCTGCGTGAATCCGGCTCGATCGAGCAGGACGCCGACATGGTGATCCTGCTGCACCGCGAGGACGCGTACGAGAAGGAATCACCGCGCGCGGGCGAGGCGGACATCATCGTGGGCAAGCACCGTAACGGTCCGACGGCGACGATCACGGTCGCCTTCCAGGGCCACTACTCGCGCTTCGTGGACATGGCGCAGACGTAGCAGGGGGACGGCGGCACGTCAGGACAGGTGCCGCAAGGCATCGCCGAGCGTGGCCATGCCCTCGGCGATGCCGGTGGTGGTGGGGGCGGCGTAGCCGAGCACCAGGCCGGGGCGGTGCGGTCGTTGGCTGTGCCAGGACAGGGGATGCACCTTCACACCGCGGGCCAAGGCCTCCGCCGCGAGGTCGGTGTCGCGGAAGCCTGCGTCGAAGGTGATCGTCAGGTGCAGTCCCGCTGCTGCGCCGTGCACGACGGCGGTCGGCAGATGGGTTCCGACAGCGGCGATCATCGCGTCACGCCGGCGGCGGTGGCGTCCGCGCTGGAGGCGCAACTGGCGTTCCAGGGCGCCCGATTCCATCAGTTGGGCCAGGACCAGCTGCGGCAGTACGGCGTTGCCGAGGTCGGCGAAGCGCTTGGCGGCGACCAGGGCGTCCCGGTACTTCGGCGGCGCGAGGACCCAGCCGATGCGCAGTGCCGGAGCGAGCAGCTTGGACACGCTCCCGGCGTAGCAGACGTGTTCGGTGAGCAGGGAGCGCAGTGCGGGGACCGGGGCGCGGTCGTAGCGGTGCTCGGCGTCGTAGTCGTCCTCGATGATCAGCCCGTCGCGCTCGGCGGCCCAGCTCATCAGGTCACGCCGCCGTTCGCCGCCGAGCACCACTCCGGTCGGGAACTGGTGTGCCGGAGTCAGCAGGACCGCGGAGGCGTCCGTGGCACGCAGCTCGTCGACGCGGATGCCCTCGGCGTCCACCGGGACAGGCGGGGTGCCGAGGCCGCAGTTGCGCAGATGCTGGCGGGCGCCGAGCGAGCCGGGGTCCTCCACGGCCACCGCGCGGATGCCGTCGCCGTGCAGCACCTGGCCGAGCAGGCTGAGGGTCTGGGCGGTGCCCGCAGCGATGACGACGTGGCCGGGGTCGGCGCGGATGCCTCGGTTGCGGGCCAGCCAGTCGGTGACGGCCATGCGCAGTGCCGGGGCCCCGCGTGGGTCTCCGTATCCGAGGGCGGACGCCGAAAGCTCTCTGAGCACGGCGCGTTCGGCGCGCAGCCACGCGGTGCGGGGGAACGCGGCGAGATCGGGCACTCCGGGCGAGAGATCGATCCGGGCCGGGGCGGCCCGGATCGCGTCGAAGATGTCCGTGCCGGGCGGGGCGTCGAACAGGGCACTCGGGGTCGGCACAGGCGGGTCCGTAGGCACGGTGGGCGGGGCTTTCGCGGGTGCGGCGACCACCACGGTGCCGTTCCGGCCGCGCCCTGCGACATGCCCGTCCTCGCCAAGGCGCTGGTAGGCCTCGGTGACCACGCCACGGGATACGCGGAGTTCGCTGGCCAGGACCCGGGTCGCCGGGAGCCTGCTGCCCACCGGAAGGCGGCCGTCGGCTATCGCGAGGCGAAGGTGCCGGGCCAGCCAGTCGGCTCGTCCGCCCGCCGGGGCGTCGTCGATCTTCAGCTGGAGGAAGTCTGCGCCGGCCACGTCTGTACCGGCCACGCCTGCGCCGGTCACCTCTGCGCCGGCCGGTTCCGCGTACGTTCCGGAACTCGTCCCGTGTCCTGCCCCGTTCCTTGCCTCGCCCCCTGCGGCTCCCGTCCCGTGCGGCGTCGACCGTCCGGCGGCCAGGTCATTGGACTGGTCAGCGGCGCCGTCATTGGACCTGTTCACCAGGCCATAGTCGCAGCAGGGTGAAGCCATGGAGACAGCAGCAGCCACCACCGCCGACACCGCTCTTCCGACACCGGATCCCGCCGCCCGCCTGGCAGTTGACTACGTCCACGGATACTCGCACCGCGAGGCCCGCAGGCTGGGGGACCAGGCGGACACCCTCGCCGCGCTGTTGCACGACGGCACGGCGTATCCGGCGGGTAGCCGGGTCCTGGAGGTCGGCTGCGGGGTCGGCGCCCAGACCGTCCACCTGGTCGACTCCAGCCCCGGGGCGCACTTCGTGGCGGTCGACCGGTCGGCGGACTCACTGGCGAAGGCCCGCGCCCGTGTCACGGCTCACGCGCCCGACGCACACGTGCGGTGGTGCTGCGCCGATCTCTTCGCTCTCCCCTTCCCGGACGCCGAGTTCGACCACATCTTCGTGTGCTTCGTCCTGGAGCATCTGACGGCGGCCCAGCATGCGCTCGCCGGGCTGCGGAGGCTGCTGCGGCCCGGCGGGACCATCACCGTCATCGAGGGGGATCACGGGTCCGCGTTCTTCCACCCCGACAGCGCCTACGCCCGTGCGGCGATCGACTGCCTGGTTCGGCTCCAGGCCGATGGCGGTGGAAACGCCCTGGTCGGGAGGCAGTTGCAACCGCTCATCGCACAGGCGGGATACGAAGGCGTCAGGGTGCGGCCGCGCACCGTCTACGCGGACCGGACCCGGCCCGAGCTGGTAGAAGGCTTCACGCGCAGCACGTTCATCGCCATGATCGAGTCGGTCAGGGACGACGCGGTGGCCGCCGCGCTCATCACCGAGGCCGACTGGGACCGCGGGATCGCCGATCTGCGCAGGACCGCGGACGACGGCGGGACTTTCCACTACACGTTCTTCGAGGCCACGGGCACGCGCTCCGCATAGCGCGGTCAGCGGAATTCACTCGACGCACGGCTTCTCTGCGGGTGGACTAGGGCCATGACATCACCCCGTGAAGAGCTGTTGCCCACCACCCGTCGAGCCCTTGTGCACCGCGTCGCCACCGCCCAGGCGGAGGGACGGGCGCCCTCGCTCGTCGCCTCGGTGTTCAGGGACGGTGAGTTGGTGTGGACCGAGGGGCGTACCTGCGTCGAGGGGCACGCGCCGGACGAGAACGTTCAGTACCGCATCGGCTCGATCACCAAGTCCTTCACCGCAGTGCTCGTGATGCGGCTGCGCGACGAGGGTGCCCTTGACCTCTCCGACCCTCTGGAGAAGCATCTTCCGGGCACGGCCGCAGGCGACGTCACCATCGCGGAACTGCTCGCGCACACCAGTGGGTTGGCGGCCGAGACCCCCGGTGAGTGGTGGGAGCGTACGCCCGCGTCGCAGCGTCCCGAGCTTGAGGACGTACTTGGCGAGAAGCCCTTCAAGCACCCCACGGGTCGCCGGTTCCACTACTCGAACCCCGGCTACACGTTGCTCGGTTCGCTGATCGAGGCGCTGCGCGGCGACTCCTGGGAAGCCGTGCTGCGGCGCGAGATCCTGGAGCCGCTGGGCCTTGACCGCACGAGCGCGCAGCCGCAGGCACCGCACGCGGGTGGCTGGGCCGTCCATCCGTGGGCGGATGTGATGATGCCCGAACCGTCCGAGGACCTGGGCCTCATGGCCCCGGCCGGACAGCTGTGGTCCACGACGGCCGATCTGGCGCGCTTCGGCGCCTTCCTCCTGGAGGGCGACGACCGGGTCCTGTCCGCCGATTCGGTACGGGAGATGAGGGCGCCGGCGTCGCCCGCGCTGCCGGGGGACTGGAACGTGACGTACGGCCTGGGCACGCAGCTGATCGGCGGGGACGGGCACACCCTGGTCGGGCACGGGGGCTCGCTGCCTGGCTTCATGGCGGGGCTGTGGGCGAGCGAGGCGGACGGCCTGGTGGCGGTCACGCTGACCAACTGCACCTCAGGCCCTGCCGTGACCGCGCTGGCCGTTGACCTGCTGAGGATCGTGGCCGAGGCCGAGCCGCGCATTCCGGAGGCGTGGCGGCCGCTGCCCGAGCTGGACGAGGCTCTGCTGGAACTCGCGGGGCCTTGGTACTGGGGGACCAACACCTTCGTGCTGCGGCCGCAGGCCGGCGGAGCGGTCGACCTGTCGCCCCTCGCGGGCGGTGGCCGCGGCTCGCGGTTCCGTCCGAGCGGTGACGGCTCCTGGACCGGCCTGGACGGCTACTTCGCCGGGGAGGTTCTGCGGGCGGTGCGGCGGGCCGACGGGTCGGTGAGCCATCTTGACCTGGGGTCGTTCTTCTTCACGCGGGAGGCGTACGACGCGGGGACTCCCGTGCCGGGCGGGGTGGACCCGGAGGGTTGGCGCGGGCTTCCCCAGTAGAAGCTGGCGACCGCTAGTAGCTGGTGACCACTAGAAGTTGGTGACCAGGAGAAGTTGGAGAGAGGCCGGTGGGGGCGTCGTGTTTCACGTGAAACACGACGCCCCCACCGCTTGACGTCAACGGCAGCTCCCCACCGCGTCACGTCAACGGCAGCTTCAGAGCTCCAGCTTGAAGCCCACATGCGAGGCCGTGAACCCGAGCCGCTCGTAGAAGCGGCGGGCATCGGTACGGGTGGCATCCGAGGTCAGCTGCACCAACTGGCAGTTCTGGCGGCGGGATTCCTCGACGGCCCACTCGATGAATTGGGTGCCGAGGCCCCCGCCGCGCTCGTCGGCGTGGATGCGTACGCCCTCGATGATCGACCGTGTCGCACCCTTCCGGGACAGGCCCGGAACGATCGTGAGCTGGAGTGTGCCGACGACACGTTCCTCGCGCACGGCGACGACCACGTGCTGGTTCGGGTCTCCCGCGAGGCGTTCGTACGCCGCGAGGTACGGGGTCAGGTCGTCCGGCGACTCGCGCGTGCTGCCCAGGGGGTCGTCGGCGAGCATCTCCACGATGGCGGGGATGTCGTCGGCGACCGCCGGGCGTATCTCAAGATCTCCCATGAGGCGCAGCCTATGCAGCCACGCTGCCTCCGCGGCAGGCCGCTGCGCCTGCAGACGGCCTACGCCGGTACGCGCACCGCTTCCACGGCCCTGACCAGAGGCACGAGCTCCGGGTTCAATGCCGCCTCGTCGAGCGCCTCGCGCAGAGCGGCGTCGTTGGTGGGGCGTGCCTCGTCGAGGAGCGCGATGCCTGACTCGCTGACGTTCGTGTAGATGCCGCGCCGATCGGTGGGGCACAGGTAGCGCGAGAGCAACCCACGGTCCTCGAGCCGGGTGACCAGCCGCGTGGTGGCGCTCTGGCTGAGGACGACGGCGTCGGCGACCTGCTTCATCTGCAGATGGCCGCCCTCCCCGTCGTGCTGACGGCTGAGGACGTCGAGCAGGGAGTACTCGCGCACGCTCAGGCCGTGCTTGGCCTGCAGGGCGCGCTCGATATGGGTCTCGATCTTCCCGTGCAGCAGGGAGAGCGTGCACCAGCCCTGCGCAAGGGCGGTCAGTGCGGGGTCCGTCGCTGTCATGGCTCTTGTTCCTCCGTCCCGGAGCGGCTGAGGACCAGGATAGTCCACCACTGCAATATCCGGCGGTTGCAAATAACCCGCGTGTGCAATTATTGTGAACGCTAGCTAAGCGCACCTGCAACCGTCTGGAAGGTAGAACCATGCCTCTCGCGCTACTGGCCCTCGCGATCGGGGCCTTCGGAATCGGGACCACAGAGTTCGTGATCATGGGCCTGCTCCCTGAGGTCGCGGGTGACTTCGGCGTCTCCATCCCCACGGCCGGTCTCCTCGTGACCGGCTACGCACTCGGCGTCGTACTCGGCGCTCCCCTGATGACGGTTCTCGGCACCCGCATCTCGCGCAAGCGAATGCTGATGCTGCTCATGGGCCTGTTCATCGTGGGCAACCTGCTCTCCGCCGTGGCGCCGGTCTTCGGCGTCATGCTGGCGGGCCGTGTCGTCGCCTCGCTCGCCCACGGTGCCTTCTTCGGCATCGGCTCGGTCGTCGCGGCCGAACTGGTGGCACCCGAGAAGAAGGCCGGGGCCATCGCCATGATGTTCACGGGCCTGACCGTGGCCAACGTGGTCGGTGTGCCGCTCGGCACGCTCGTCGGGCAGACCCTCGGCTGGCGCATCACCTTCGCTGTCGTCGCGGGTCTCGGCGTCATCGGTCTGGCCGGTATCGCCAAGCTCGTGCCGGACCTGCCCAAGCCCGAAGGCGTACGGCTGCGCCACGAGCTGGCCGCGTTCCGCAACGTGCAGGTGCTGCTGGCCATGGCGATGACGATCCTCGGCTTCGGCGGTGTTTTCGCGGCCGTCACCTACCTCGCGCCGATGATGACGGACGTCGCCGGTTACGCGGACTCCTCCGTGACCTGGCTTCTCGTCCTCTTCGGCCTCGGCATGGTCGCGGGCAACCTGATCGGCGGCAAGTTCGCGGACCGCGCCCTGATGCCGCTGCTCTACACCTCGCTGAGCGCGCTGGCCGTCGTGCTCGCCCTCTTCACCCTCACCGCGCACAACAAGATCGCGGCAGCCGTGACCATCGCGCTGATCGGCGCCCTGGGCTTCGCCACCGTGCCGCCGCTGCAGAAGCGGGTGCTCGACCAGGCCTCCGGCGCGCCCACGCTCGCCTCGGCCATGAACATCGGCGCCTTCAACCTCGGCAACGCGCTCTCGGCCTGGCTCGGCGGCCTCGTGATCTCCGCGGGTCTCGGCTACACCGCCCCGAACTGGGTGGGCGCGGTCCTCGCGGGCTCCGCGCTCGTCCTGGCCGTCGTCTCGGCCGCCCTTGAGCGCCGCTCGGCCGCTCGCAGCCTGGTCGTCGCGGGCGTGGCTCCCGCCGAGCAGGCGACACCCGTCCACCACTGACCCCCCTTCCAGTCCCCCATCAGCACCAGCACCACCGCACAGGAGAAACCCCATGAGCACCACCACCCCCGCCGTCGCCCCGCTGACCACGCAGGACGCCGAAGCACTCATCACCGAGGCCCGCCGCGCCGCTGAGGCAGCCGATGTCACGGTCAGCGTCACCGTCCTCGACGCGGGCGGCCACCTGATCGCCTTCCGGCGCGACGACCGGGCCGTGCTGATCTCCGGTGAGACCAGCACCCGCAAGGCGTACACGGCGCTCCAGCTCAACGCCCCGACCGCCGACCTCGTCGACCTGGTCAAGCCCGACGGGCCCTTCCACACCCTGCCCACCGCCCTCGACCGGCCGCTGCTCTTCATCGCCGGCGGAGTCCCGGTCCACCGCGACGGCCGTCTGATCGGCGCCATCGGCGTCGGCGGCGGGGCACCCGAGCAGGACCACGGGTTCGCCACGGCGGCCGTGGAGGCCCTCGCGTAGTACGACACGGCTCGCGCTTGGTACGACACCGCTGGCACGAGACCGCTGGCTTGTACGACACCGCGTGAGGACATGACGAAGGCCCGCCTTCAAGTACCGGGAACCATCCGGTACTTGAAGGCGGGCCTTTGCGTCGTATGGTCAGCCGGCCGCCACAGTCAGCGGCGCGAAACGGCGGGTCCAGTCGCCGGGCAGCTCCGGGACGCCGTACGTCATCACGGTGTTGAAGGCGAGGGGCGCGAGGCCGCGCTCCTTCACCCAGGCGAGCAGCTCTTCATGGCGTACGTCGATGTCGGTGCGCAGCGGCCGGTCCGAGCCTGCGGCGAGTGAGGCGATCAGGGCCTTCGCCGTCTCGGTGTCCCGGGCGATCAGGGGGCCGATGACATGGGTCTCCATGTTCGGCCACGCACTCGCGTAGCCGGTGATCGTGCCGTCCGCCTCCGCGACCCGCAGTTGGTCGACGAAGGCGGGAAGCCGGGTGAGCACGTGCGTGCGGTCGAGGCCGAAGACCTCGGTGTCGAGACGGACGATCGCGGCCAGGTCCTCCGCGGTCGCCGGCCGGGTGGCGACATCCGGCAGTGGGCCGTCGGCGGTGAACCGGCCGCGGACCATCTCGGCGCGGCCGATGGTCTTGAATCCGAGCTGCTCGTAGAGGGGGCGGCCGTTCGGCGTCGCGTGGAGGGTGAGCGGGGTGGTGCCCGCGCCTTCGACGACGTATCGCATCAGGCGACGGCCGAGGCCCTTGCGGGCGTACCGCTCGGCGATGAGGACCATGCCGATCGCTCCGAGGCCGGGACGCTCCTGTGGTCCGTACTCGGTCACCACGCAGGCGGCGATCAGGCCGTCACCGTCGGGGTCGTCGATGCCGTATCCCGTGCCGGCGGAGAGCAGCAGCCCCCATTTGTGGTCCTCGCGTGGCCAGCCGCGGTCCTGCGACAGGTCGGCGCAGGCGGTGAGATCACGGAGGGTCAGCCGGCGGATGGGCAGTGCGGTGAGGGTAGGTGTCGACACGCGGCTCAGGCTGTCTGACGTACGTCCTTGGCGTCCACCGGTTTGTGGGCAGAAGCACGTCGGTTTTGGCCACGTTGCTTCCGGCCACGGCGGGTCAGGCCCCAGGGCTTGAGGACCGAGATGACCGTCATGAAGAGATAGGCGCTCAGGGAGACGATGGGACCGGCGATCAGGCCGGTCGGATCCGTCACGGGGGAGCCCGCGGACACGGTGGCGACCGTGTCGTTGATGCCCGGACGCAGCGCGAAGGCCGATGCGGCGGTGGTGGCCAGGGTCAGCCAGAACTTCGTGTAGACCCAGCGGTGCCTGGCGAGTCCCCAAGGAGTCCCGAGGGACAGCAGCAGGCCGCTCAGGAGCGTGAGCAGCGCGAGGGGGAGCACCAGCCAGTCCGCGAAGAGCTTCATGGAGCGCGCGGCGGCTTCGGTGACCGGGGCTGAATCCGTGGTGATGGCCGCGACAGCAAGCGCGAGCAGGCCGAGCGTGAGCCCGAGCCAGCCGGCGGCGGCGGTGACATGGACGACGAGGGTGGCCCGGCGAGCGGGGCGGCTTAGTTTCACGTGAAACACGGTGCCGGGAGCTGCGACCGATGGCGTCTTACAGCGGGAGTAACCGTGGGTACTAGCCTCGGCGTACATGGCACGCCTTCACCTCTTCGACCTGGACGGAACGCTGCTGCACGGCACGGCGGCGCCCGTGGAGATCTCGCGCCAGCTCGGCCTCGAAGCAGAGATCGCGGAGCTGGAACGGGACTTCGTGGCCCGGCGGATCGACTCGCCCCAGTACGCGGTGCGTGTGCACGCTCTGTGGGCCGAACTCACGGAAGCGCAGGTCACGGCCGCCTTCGAGGGAGCGCCGTGGCTGATGGGGATCCGGGAAACCTGGGCCGAGATCCGGGAGGGAGGCGACTACTGCGCGGTGATCTCGCTGTCGCCGTCGTTCTTCGTGGAGCGGCTGCTCGGCTGGGGCGCACATGCCGCGTATGGATCGGTTTTCCCCTCTGTGCCGTTCACCGAGCCGGTCAATCCGACGGGCGTTCTCAATGCCGCGGCCAAGGTGAAGATCGCGAACCGGCTCTGTGAAGAGTTCGGGGTGGGGCGATCCGATTGCGTCGCTTATGGCGACTCGTTCTCTGACGTGGACCTGTTCGGAGCGGTGCCTGTTTCGGTCGCTGTCAATGCGGATCAGCGGCTGGTCGGGCTCGCCACCCACTCTTATGTCGGGCGGGATCTGCGTAAGGCGTATGAATTGGTGCGTGCCGCCTGGTAATCGGAGCAATTGACGGGCGCGGGCCGCTGAATTTCCGGTGAAGTACGGCGGGACTTGTGCGCCGGGCGGCTGCCGGTATGGTCGAGTCCGGTTCGGGCCGGGTGCATCTCAGTGCACCCCTGGGGGGCACGGGCGGAGGTCAACGCAGCCTAACGGGGCGAAGAGATCGAATACCTGAACTTTCCGTTATGCGACCGGCGTGACGATGAGGGGTGGGACGCTGCGGTGAGATGACTGCGGGCAATGTCACATTTGCTGCCTACTTGTCCGTAGGGTCCGGCAATCCGAGGTTCAATGTGGCCACATTGGCTGCCGAGGCAGAGCGGGGAACGTACGTAAGCGGCTTCCTACAGGGAAGTGCACGGACCGACTGAGAGATGTTCGAGGCGAGGCACAGCATGGACGCTCCGACCACCACGTCGGCGGGCAACGGCACTTCCGGCGACAGCGGCGGTGGAGGCGGATGGTTCACCCCACGCAAGGCGCCGAAGCCGTCGGAGGGCGGCGAGCCGACACAGCCCGAGGGTGGTGAGCCCGAGGCGGCAGAGGGCCGCCGTGTGTCCGCCATACGCCCGCTGGGCAGGACCGGCACGGCTGCGTCCACGTCCGCTCCGGAGGCCGGGCCCGCGCCTGAATCCGAGCGCACTGCCGACGAGCGAATACCGCCAGCCCGGGACACGCCAGAACCGGCGTCCGCTCCGGCCGCGGCGCAGAGCGCTCCCCACCACGCCCCGGCATCACATCCCGAGCCGCGCCCCGAGCGCGTACCGGAACCACGTCAGCAGCCTCCTCAGGGACAGCCGGGCAGCCCGCATCGCCAAGCTGCCCCGCAGACGCAGACGCAGACGCAGACGCAGACGCAGACGCAGGCACACGCACAGGCGCGGCCCGAACCGAAGCCCGCTCCCCAGGGCTCCCCCGACGCGATCCGCGTCCAGCGCACGATGGCCGAAATAGGCCCCGTCGCCGACAAGGTGACCTCGTACTTCTACGCGCTGCTCTTCACCCGCCACCCCGACCTGCGCCCCCTGTTCCCCGCCGCGATGGACACCCAGCGCGACCGGCTGCTCAAGGCGCTGCTGACCGCGGCGGAGCACATCGACAACACCGACGTACTCACCGCGTACCTGAAGAACCTGGGCCGTGGACACCGCAAGTACGGCACCCGGCCCGAGCACTACCCGGCCGTCGGCGAGTGTCTGATCGGCTCGCTCAGCCGGTACGCGAGCGCGGTCTGGGACGAGGAGACCGAGGCCGCCTGGGTCCGGACGTACACGACGATCTCCCAGATCATGATCGACGCGGCCGCCGCGGATGAATTGCGTGCCCCCGCCTGGTGGTTCGCCGAGGTCGTCTCGCACGACCTCAGGACGCCTGACATCGCTGTCGTCACCGTCCGCCCCGACCAGCCCTATCCCTTCCTCGCAGGCCAGTACACGAGCCTGGAGACGCCCTGGTGGCCGCGGATCTGGCGGCACTACTCGTTCGCGTCGGCGCCGCGCTCCGACGGGCTGCTCTCGTTCCATGTGAAGGCCGTCCCCGCGGGCTGGGTCTCCAACGCACTGGTGCACCATGCGCGGCCGGGTGACGTCCTGCGTCTTGGCGCGCCCGCAGGCTCGATGACCGTCGACCACACCACCGACAGCGGCTTGCTCTGTCTGGGCGGCGGCACCGGTATCGCGCCCATCAAGGCGCTCGTCGAGGACGTCGCCGAGCACGGCGAACGGCGCCCGGTCGAGGTCTTCTACGGCGCCCGTACCGATCACGACCTGTACGACATCGACACGATGCTGCGCCTCCAGCAGACCCACCCGTGGCTCTCGGTCCGCCCGGTCGTCGATGATCACGCCCAGTTCCCGGACGCCGTGCGCGAGTACGGCCCCTGGAACGAGTACGACGCCTACCTCTCGGGCCCTCCCGGCATGATCCGCAGCGGCGTGGACGCGCTGCGGGACGTCGGCATCCCGGCCGGCCGGATCCGCCACGACTCCGTGGAAGAACTGGTCGCCGCGGGCGATTAGCCCAGATCAGGGGCGTGCATCGCGCGTACGCCCTCGATGTTGCCGTCCAGATAGTGCCGCAGCGACAGCGGAACGAGATGGACCGAGGCGATCCCGACCCGGGTGAAGGGCACGTGGACGATCTCGTACTCGCCGCACGGCTCCTCCATCTCGGGGCCGTGCCGCAGTGAGAGGTCCATGGACCCAAGGCGGCAGACGAAGAAGTGCTGGACTTTGACGCCGGTCGCGCCGCCGTCTTCGCCGATGTGCTCGACGGTGTCCACGAAGCAGGGTACGACGTCGGAGATCTTGGCGCCGAGCTCCTCGTGCACCTCACGATGGAGCGCGTCGACGACGGTCGCGTCCTCCGGCTCCACGCCGCCACCGGGGGTGAGCCAGTAGGGATCGACGCCGGGCTTGGTCCGCTTGATCAGGATCAGGTCGTCGCCATCGAGCAGGATGGCGCGTGCGGTGCGCTTGACCACGGGTCGGACGGTCATGGGAGGAATGTGGCCCGGACTGTTCCACGTGAAACATCGTGAACCAGTCGGAGTCCCGCTCAAGCCCAGTCGACGGCAGCACGCAGCAGCCACTCGTGCGCCCGCGCGATGTGCGGCATCGCGAGCGTGCCGGTGCGTACGGCGAGGAAATACGTACGCAGCGGGGGCACCGCAGGATCCAGCAGGGCCACGACCTCGCCACTCTTCAGAGCGGGCGCACAGAGATAGCGCGGCAGCACGGCGAGCCCGGCCCCGGTGGCGACGCAGGCGAGCACCGCCCGGAGGTCCGGCACAATGACGGCGCCCGATGCGGCCGGACGGGTGTCGAAGACGGCGGCCCAGTAACGGGCGACCAGCGGCAGAGACTCGTGCACCTCCACCACCGGCAGGTTCTCGAGCGCGGAGGCGCCCTTGCGGCGCAGCTTGCCGGGGCCGATGCGGGCGGCCAGGGACGGGCCCGCGACCAGGACGTGCTCCTCGTCGCACAGAGGCGTCGCGGTGACCAGCGGGCCGCGCGGCCGGGCCGTGGTGATGGCCAGGTCGTGGTGCCCGGCGGAGAGCCCTTCTACGACCTCCTCCGCGTTGCCGAACGAGGCACGCAGCGCGAAGCCCTGCCCGTCCTGCCCGGTCAGCGTGGTGAGAGCGGGTAACGCGCGGGCCGCGGTGAACTCCAAAGGCCCCGCGAGGTGGAGGGTGCGTACCGAGGAGTCCTCTTCGAGGCCCGTCTCGGCGATCTCCACCAGGGCGTCGAGATGCGGCGCGGCCTTGTGGGCGAGCTCGTCACCGATGGTCGTGGGGGTCACGCCGCGCGCCTGACGCAGGAACAGGGGGCGGCCCAGCTGCCGCTCAAGGGTGCGTATCTGCGACGTCACGGCGGGCTGCGAGAGGCCGAGCAGGGCGGCCGCGCGCGTGAAGGAGCCGGCCCGGTGCACGGTCACAAACGTGCGCAGCAGGGCCAGATCCACGGCGATGCCCTCCCCTCCCGGCCCTCGGGCCGCGCCCAACTATAAATATGTCGATAGGTCTCTGTCGCTACTGTGATTGGACACTGACACAGAGTCAACTAGCCTTGTGCGCGCGGTTCTTCGCGCGCAGAACCGGAACGGTCCGAGCCACGAGGGGGGAGGCTCGGACCGTTCGTTGTGCGTAGCCCGGTACTAGTTGTGCGTGGCCCGGCACTAGCCGGGAGCGGCCCACGCGCACTCGGGGACCGTCAGCCCGCGGACTCGTCCAGCGCGCGCAGCACGTCCGCGACCAGGTCATCGGGGTCCTCGGACCCGGCGGAGAGGCGGATGAAGCCCTCCGCGACGGCGTCCCCGCCCCAGCGCCCACGTCGCTCCGCGGTGGAACGCACGCCGCCGAAGCTCGTCGCGTCGTCCACGAGACGCAGTGCGTCGAGGAACCGGTCGGCACGCTCGCGTGAGGGCAGAGTGAAGGAGACCACGCACCCGAAGCGCCGCATCTGCTGCGAGGCGATCTTGTACGAGGGGTCATCCGGCAGCCCCGGGTAACGGAGCCCGGTCACTTCGTCGCGGCCGCGCAGCGCCTCGGCAAGGGCCAGGGCGTTGGCGTTCTGGCGGTCGGCGCGCAGCTGGAGCGTGGCGAGCGAGCGATGCGCCAGCCAGGCCTCCATCGGACCCGGGATGGCCCCGACGATCTTGCGCCAGCGCCGCACGGCAGCGGTCAACTCGGCATCACGGCAGGCGACGTACCCGAGGAGGATGTCGCCGTGGCCGGTGAGCATCTTGGTGCCGCTGGCCACGGAGAAGTCCGCGCCGAGTTCGAGGGGGCGCTGGCCGAGCGGCGTGGCCAGCGTGTTGTCGACCGCCACCAGGGCTCCACGCGCGTGTGCCGCGTCGGCGAGGCGCCGCACGTCGCACACGTCGAGGCCCGGGTTCGACGGGGTCTCGATCCACAGCAGCTTGGCGCCGTCCAGGACGTCGAGCTGGGCGTCGCCGCCGGTCGGGGCGGTGCGCACCTCGATGCCGTACGCGGTGAGCTGCTCCCTGACCAGGGGCAGCGCCTGATAGCCGTCGTCCGGCAGGACCACGGCGTCACCGGCGCGCAGCTGCGAGAAGAGCACCGCGGAGATGGCGGCCATCCCGGAGGCGAAGACCAGGGTCTCGACGTCGGTGCCGACGGCCCCGTCACTCCCCTTACCCGGGGCCTCACCCGGGGCCTCGACCGGCGCCTCGAGCTCGCCGATGGCCTGCTCGAGAAGGGTCCAGGTCGGGTTGTCGTCGCGTCCGTAGGTGTACGGCCCGGTCGGATCGCCCGGCAGGTGGAAGTGGGCGGCGAACACCGGGCCCGGGAGGGTCGGCTCGTGCTTCACGGGCTCGGGGAGGCCGGCCCGCACCGCTTTCGTGCCGTCGCCCATCCCGGTGCCCGCTCCCGCGCCGGTGCCTGCGCCGTTACCCGCGGATATCGCTGCGGAGTCCGTCATGCCGCCCGCCCTTCCCTTGCTTCGCGTACGGCGTCGAGCAAGCCGTCGCTCGCCGCCTCCACCATTCTCAGGCACGCCTCGAACCCGTCGTCGTCCCCGTAGTACGGATCGGGGACGTCCAGGTCGCTCAGGCCGGCGGCCACCGGGTCGTACGAGCGCAGCAGCCGCACCTTGTCCGCGTCGGCCGGTGTGGGCGCGAGGCGAAGCAGGGCCCGGTGGTGTCCGGAGTCCAGGGCGATCACCAGGTCGAGCCGGGAGAACCAGGAGGCCTGGAAGCGGCGCGCCACGTGGTCGCTCTCATAGCCGGCCGCCGCCAGGACGGAGACGGTGCGCGGATCGGCGCCGTCCCCCTCGTGCCAGCCGTCGGTGCCCGCACTGTCCACCACGACCAGGCCACCGAGTCCGGCCTCGTCGACCCGCGCGCGGAAGACGGACTCGGCCATGGGGGACCGGCAGATGTTGCCGGTGCAGACGAAGCACACGGAGAAGGTCATGGGGCGAGCTCAGTCCTTGTCTCAGTCCTTGTCGTCGGGCAGGACGACGTTCAGTGCCCAGGACACGATCGAGATGATCAGGCCGCCCAGGACGGCGGTCCAGAACCCCTCGACGTGGAAACTCAGGTCGAACTTGTCGGCCAGCCACGAGGTCAGCAGCAGCATCAGGGCGTTGACCACGAGCGTGATCAGGCCGAGCGTCAGGATGAACAGCGGGAAGGTGAGCACCTTCACGATCGGCTTGACCAGGAAGTTCACCAAGCCGAAGAGCAGTGCGACGACGATCAGCGTGAGCGTCTTCTTGCCCGTGCTGTCGCCGGTCAGGGTGATCTTGTCGAGGAGCCACACGGCGACGGCCAGGGCCGCCGCGTTGGCGATCGTCTTGACTACGAAATTCTTCATGTGTCTGATCGTTGCAGACGGACGGCCAGAGCGGTCGGCTCGCGACCTGGGGCAAGGGGCGTACGAGGACGATGAAGGCATTCCGGCTGGATGAACTGGAGACGGAGCGCGCCGCGAACGACGGCGCGTATCTGCAGTTTCTGCGCGAGCGGAACATGTCGGTCGGGCTGTACGCGCTCGATGCCGGGGAGTCGGACCCGCAGCAGCCGCATCAGCAGGACGAGGTGTACATGATCGTCAGCGGCCGGGCGTCGATCACGGTCGGGATGGAGACCACCCAAGTCGCGCGCGGCAGTGTCGTGTACGTGCCGGCCGGGGTCGCCCACAAGTTCCACCACATCAGCGAGGACCTGCGCGTGCTCGTCGTCTTCTCCCCGCCGGAGGGCTGAGGCCGCTACGCCGGAGGGCTGACTTCTCAGGGCTGCGACCTCGGGGTTCCCTAGGGGGCGGATCAGGGGAGGACAAGGGATGCGAGGCCCCCGTCGGGCCCTCCGCCGCCCTAGCATCGAATGCAAGAAGTAGGACGGATGCGGAGAGAGGTAAGGACGATGGCAGCGCAGGAGATCTTCTCGGGATTGCCGTGGTGGGTGAAGTGGATCGCGGTGCCGGTCATCGCCCTGGTCGTGTTCGGCGGTTTGATAGCGAGCGTCGTGGGATTCGTGGTCGGCCTGTTGTTCAAGGCACTGATTTTCGTCGCTCTGGTGGGTGGACTCATCTACGTCGTACGGAAGTTCATATCCGGCTCCACCTCTTCGCGCAGCGATTGGTGACTTCTCGCAACAGTTCGCTCGGGTGGGGGAAGTTTCCTGGTGCGGCGCCTTAGCCCGTCGGCCAACGGTTAGAGTCCGAAAACCGACGCGGGGCGAGCCCCGCGCGCGGGGCTCGCCCCGCGTTCCCACCCGTGTATCCCGGGCACGGGCGGAACCCCCACGCGTTTCGGGAGTGAACCTTGGCCACGGTTGACGCCACACCTGCCGACGTCTCGTCCAACGACCCCTCGTTCGGGGCATCACCCACCGTCACGGCGTCAACTGCCGCCGCGCCGACTCTCATTGGTTCGGTGCAGCGGGCGATGCGGTTGCTGGAAGCCGCCTCCGCACATCAGGAGGGCGCGCCCGCCAAGCAGTTGGCCCGGGAGGCCGGGCTCGCCCTGCCCACGGCGTATCACCTGCTGCGCACGCTGACACACGAGGGCTATCTGCGCCGGGACAAGGGTGTGTTCGTGCTCGGCGAGGCGGCTGAGCGGCTGAGCGCGAGCGGGGCGGAGCAGAATCGTCGCGGCATGATCGGTGAGGCCCTGGAGCACTGGCGTGATGCCATCGGGGTGCCGGTGTACTTCGCCGTCTACCGCGAGGGCGAGATCGAGGTCGTGGCCGTCGCGGACACGCCCGGGAATCCGGCGGTCGAGGAGTGGGCCGACTTCCGCGAGACGGGACACGCCCATGCGATCGGGCAGTGTCTGCTCGCCCAACTCGACGACGAACAGCGCCAGGACCATCTCTCCCGCTATCCGGTGCAGTCGATCACTCGGTACTCGGTCCGTGACGACCGGAGTTTCATGCGCCGCCTGGACGGGATGGGCCGGATGAAGCCCGTGGTGGAGCGGCAGGAGTACGCGTTGGGAACGGTCTGCGCCGCGATTCCGATCACCGCGGGCAACACGGCGGCCACGATGGCGATTTCCGTGCCCGCCTATCAAGCAGATCGGCTACTGCCTGCAGCTGAACGGTTGCAGAATGAACTCGGAAGGCTTCTGGGGACACTTGCCTTCTCTATCAGCATCTGAAAACTCACTCCTTGTGATCTGATGTGTACGTTAAGCAAGATGCCATGAGTGTCAGGGAGTTGGTTCCTGGCCAGTCGAGCTTTAGCGACGGGGTAGGCGGGCGATGCGCGAGTCGGTCCAGGCAGAGGTCATGATGAGCTTCCTCGTTTCCGAGGAGCTGTCGTTTCGCATCCCGGTGGAGCTGCGTTATGAGAGCGGCGATCCCTACGCCGTCCGGCTGACCTTCCACCTCCCCGGGGACGCCCCCGTGACCTGGGCATTCGGCCGTGAGTTGCTGGTCGACGGGGTGGGCGGCGCGTGCGGCGACGGGGATGTGCACATCGCGCCCACCGATCCCGAACTGCTCGACGAGGCGCTCATCAGGCTTCAGGTCGGTGGCGACCAGGCGCTGTTCCGGGTGGGGATCCCGCCGCTGCTCGCCTTCCTGGACCGTACGGACAAGCTGGTTCCACTGGGGCAGGAGCGGGCGCTCGCCGACCTCGAGACGCACCTGGACGAAGCGCTCGACCGGATCCTCGCCGAGGAGCAGAGCGCGGGTTGACCTCTCGTGAGCCGCTGAGCGAAGCCGTACGGCAGATTGGTGCATTTCGCGGCATCGGCGGCTCAGGCCTTGCGGGGGCAGCGGCTCAGGCCTTGCGGCGTCGGCCCTTTCCGCCACGGGTTCCGCCACGGGTCTGCTTGGCGACCGGGGTGGCACCAACACCGGCGCCGACACGAGCACCGGCGCCAGCACCCGTACCCGCGCCTGCACCCGCACTCGCGCCGGGACCCGCGGGGGTCGACCGGTCGGCCGAGACCACCAGGGCCGCGAGCGCGGTCGTCACCGGCACCGAGGCGACCAGGCCGATCGAGCCGACGAGGGTGCGCACGATCTCCTCTGCCACCAGCTCGCTGTTGGCCACCGTGCCCACGCTGCTCTGTGCGATCGAGAAGAGCAGGAGCAGGGGCAGCGCCGCGCCCGCGTAGGCCAGGACCAGGGTGTTGACGACCGAGGCGATGTGGTCGCGGCCGATGCGGATGGCCGCGCCGTACAGACCGCGCCAGCCCATCGTGGGGTTGGCCTGGTGCAGTTCCCAGACGGCGGACGTCTGGGTCACCGTCACGTCGTCGAGCACACCGAGCGAGCCGATGATGACGCCGGCCAGCAGCAGGCCGCTCATGTCGATGCCGGGGTAGAGCCCGTGGATCAGGCCGGTGTTGTCGTCCGTGTTGCCGGTCAGCGAGGCCCAGCCGATGAAGAGCGAGCCGAGCAGCCCGATGAGGAGCAGTGAGATCAGCGTGCCCAGGACGGCGACCGACGTACGCGCCGTGAGGCCGTGGCACAGATAGAGCGCGATCAGCATGATGGCGCTGGCCCCGATGACCGCCACGACCAGCGGATTCGAGCCCTGCAGGATCGCGGGCAGGATGAAGAACGTCAGGACGAGGAAGCTCAACGCCAGGGCGATCAGGGCCATGAGGCCGCGCAGTCGCCCCACCACGACGACGGCGAGCGCGAAGATCCCGGCGAGCAGCGCCATGGGGAACTTCCGGTTCACGTCGGTGACCGAGTACTGCAGCGCCTCGGGGGCCGTGGGCTCATAGGCGACCACCACCTGCTGGCCCTCGCGCAACTGCCGCGGTGAGTCCGGCTGGACGATCTCGGTGAAGGTGCGGCCCTTGTCCTTGCCGCTGGTCACCTCGATCGTCGCCTTCTTGCAGACGCCCTTCGCGCGGTCCTCGGCGGTCTGCCCCTCCGCGGTGGAGGTGTCGCCGTTGGGCGGTGTCTGCGAGGCGTTCACGTCCCTGCAGGGGAGCTTCTGCACCTTCGCCACGTCCGCCGACTGCGTCTGCCGGTCGAAGCCGACGCCCGTGCGCTCATGGGAGGGTGCGCCACCGGGCCAGAACACCGCGAGCCCCACGAGGACCGCCGTGGCGAACGGGATCAGCACGGCGGCGATGACCTTGCGCAGATGCTTGGAGACGGGCGCGGCCGGGCCGTGGCTGTGGGAGTGCCCATGCGGCTCCGGAGGCGCGTTCGGGACGGGCGGCTGGGACGGCGGCTCAGTGGTGGTCACTGCCCGATCATCGCAAGAACGGAGGGGGCCCTCTGTTCAGCGCGCCCGATATGACGCTAGCGTGGAGCCACCTTTGCAATCGCGGGAGCTCGGAGCACCGGGCTGAGAGGGCGCTGACCTCCGTACGAAGCGGCACGAAAAGTGCACAAGCCGTACGGAATTCGCTGCGTCGACCGCCGAACCTGTTACCGGGTAATGCCGGCGTAGGGAGTAGGTCTCATGACCACATCGGACGCACGCACGCCTGCCTCGACGCAGAACCAGAGCGACGAGGCCGGGAAGTCCATCGGCTGGCACAAGGCGTATGTCGAGGGCTCGCGCCCCGACCTGCGGGTGCCGGTCCGCCAGGTGCACCTCACCAACGGCAAGGCCGTGACCCTGTACGACACTTCGGGGCCGTACACCGACGAGTCCATCGACACCGACGTCCGCAGGGGCCTCGCGCCGCTGCGCGAGAACTGGATCATCGCCCGCGGCGACACCGAGGAGTACGTGGGCCGCCCGCCCCGCCCCGAGGACGACGGCATCAAGCACACCTCGCCGCGCGGAGGCCTGAAGAACCTCGACGCGGTCTTCCCCGGCCGCCCGCGCCAGCCGCGCCGGGGCCGCGGTGGCCAGGCGGTGACGCAGCTCGCGTACGCCCGCCGCGGCGAGATCACCCCCGAGATGGAGTTCATCGGGATCCGCGAGAACCTCGACCCCGAGGTCGTGCGCGCGGAGGTCGCCGCGGGCCGCGCGGTCATCCCCGCCAACGTCAACCACCCGGAGATCGAGCCGATGATCATCGGCAAGAAGTTCCTGGTGAAGGTCAACGCCAACATCGGGAACTCCGCGGTCACCTCCTCCATCGAGGAGGAGGTGGACAAGATGACCTGGGCGACCAAGTGGGGCGCCGACACGGTCATGGACCTGTCCACCGGGCGCAACATCCACACCACCCGCGAGTGGGTCCTGCGCAACTCCCCCGTCCCCATCGGGACCGTGCCGCTCTACCAGGCCTTGGAGAAGGTCGACGGCCAGGCCGAGGCGCTGACCTGGGAGATCTACAAGGACACGGTCATCGAGCAGGCCGAGCAGGGCGTGGACTACATGACGGTGCACGCGGGCGTGCGCCTTCCGTACGTCCCGCTGACCGCCAACCGCAAGACCGGCATCGTCTCGCGCGGCGGCTCGATCATGGCGGCCTGGTGTCTGGCGCACCACAAGGAGAGCTTCCTCTACGAGAACTTCGAGGAGCTCTGCGAGATCCTCGCGTCGTACGACGTGACGTACTCGCTCGGCGACGGTCTGCGCCCCGGTTCGATCGCGGACGCCAACGACGAGGCGCAGTTCGCCGAGTTGCGCACCCTGGGCGAGCTCAACACCATCGCCAAGCGGCACAACGTACAGACCATGATCGAGGGCCCGGGACACGTCCCGATGCACAAGATCAAGGAGAACATCGACCTTCAGCAGGAGATCTGCGAGGAGGCGCCGTTCTACACGCTCGGCCCGCTGACCACGGACATCGCGCCCGCGTACGACCACATCACCTCCGGCATCGGCGCCGCGATGATCGGCTGGTGGGGCACGGCGATGCTCTGCTACGTCACGCCCAAGGAGCACCTGGGCCTGCCCAACCGCGACGACGTGAAGACCGGCGTCATCACGTACAAGATCGCGGCCCACGCGGCGGACCTCGCCAAGGGGCACCCGGGCGCGCAGGACTGGGACGACGCGCTCTCGGACGCACGCTTCGAGTTCCGCTGGGAGGACCAGTTCAACCTGGCCCTCGACCCGGTCACGGCACGGGAGTTCCACGACGAGACCCTGCCGGCGGAGCCCGCGAAGACGGCGCACTTCTGCTCGATGTGCGGGCCGAAGTTCTGCTCCATGAAGATCTCGCACGACATCCGGCGTGAGCACGGCGGCACGCAGGACGAGATCGAGGCGGGCATGGACCAGAAGTCCAAGGAGTTCGCGGCAGCCGGAAACCGCGTGTACCTGCCCATCGCCGACTGACCGGCGTTCCGGCGCGGGGCAGCGTTACGGCATGGCTCTTCGGGCGGGCGGTCGCCGCCGTCCGCCCGAAGCCGCGCCGCGCCGTTCCGTGCCCGCTACTCCGGCTTGTGGTCGGGACCGCCGAAGTCCGGGCTCGAGAAGTCCGGGCTTGAGAAGCTCGGGCGCGGTCCCGCCGCCGGGCCGCCTTCCGGGCTGCTGAATCCCGGCCTGTGATAGCCGAGTTGAGGCATGCGGCTGCTCGGGTCCGCCGACGGCGTACGCGCCGCGTGTGCCGTCCCTGGATCCGCGAGCGCCTCCCGCAGGAACGGAAGGAGGCCGCGCTCCAGGAGTGCCTCGCCCCAGGCTTCCCTGGCGCGGACCACCTCCTCGTTCTGATCGCCGTACGAACCGGCGAGGAGCGAGGTGGAGCCGTTGCGCAGGGCCGTCAGGAGCAGGCCGATCGCGGCGATCAGGATGCCCCCTGCGGTGAGCGCGCCGAACAGCCATCCCGCGGTGAGCAGGGTGTCCGCGAAGGCGGGCTCGGGGTTGAGCATCTTCAGGATGTAGCCGACGAGCAGGAAGATCGCGGCGGCCGCCCCGGCGAGGACGGGTGCGAGCACCGCGACGACGGCGATGGCCCCGGCCCCAGAAGCCTGGGCGGTGACCTCCCCCATCGTGGTGGCGAGACCGAGGCCGCCGGAGCCGGCTTCCGCCGGACCCTCGGGACTCCGCTCCCGGATCGATGGTGCGGCAGATCCGCTTTCGCGCAGTTCTTCGCGGACCTTCACATAGTGCGTGTACTCGGTCGTGGCGGCGGCAGTGATCAGCGCAGTGGCGTTCAGTGCCATGGTGCGCAGCTGTTCGGGATTGAGCCGTTCGCCCACTGCGGCGAGATCAGGACGATTCGGTGCGGTGCGCAGCGCCTCATCGAGGATCCGCTCGTACTCGGGGCGGTCCTCATTGAGCAGGTGTGGAGCGCTGTTCATGTGCATCCCCCGATGCTCCGTAGGGCTTGGGGCTCGCATGGCTACGAGCCGTCGGGCAGAAACGGAGGGGAGCCTGCTACGGATAAGCCGATGGTAGAGCCGTGACGGCACGCGGTGACAGGGGGTTTCCAGAAAAAGGCCCCTTGGCCAGCGTGATCGTGTAGGGGTGCACCTGCCCCAGGAACGCTCAGTTATCCAGGGGCAGTTGGCAGACCAGCAGTTTTCCGGCCATGGTCACGCCGCCGTCCATGGCGATGGCCAGTCCGCCTGCGTAGATGTGCGGTCCCTCGATGACGGGTCCGCCTCCGTCCGAGTCATCCTCGGAGCCGACATCGCCGAGCAGATACGGGATGGGGCTGTGGCCATGCACGATGCGGTGGCCGCCGTACATGTCGAGGAGTTCGCGTACGGCAGCCGGGCCCGACTCGTCGCGGAACGCGAAGCGCTTGGTGAACTTCCGGAAGAGGTCCCAGCACTCGTCCGCGTCGTTGCGCGTGAGGGTCTCGCGGACCGTGTCGTTCACGGCTTCGATCGAGTCGCCGTAATCCAGATAGGCGGTCGTGTCCGAGTGCATCAGGAGATGCCCGTCCTCCGACTCGATCGCGTCGAGGCGGGCCATCCACTGCAGATGGTGGTCCTCCAGGCGCTCCATGTCGGTCTTCTGGCCGCCGTTCAGGAGCCAGGCGGCCTGGAACGTGGCCGTGCCCGCGCCCGAGTTGACCGGGGTGTCGCCGAACCGCTTCGCGCCGAGCAGGAGCAGCTCGTGGTTGCCCATCAGGGCCTTGCAGTAGCCGCCCGCGGCCGCCGCCTGCGCGGACAGGCGCATCACGAGGTCGATGACGCCGATGCCGTCCGGGCCGCGGTCGGTGAAGTCGCCGAGGAACCACAGGCGCGCGTTGCCCGCGGACCAGTCGCCTTCGGCGTCGATGAGGCCCTGCTCCTGGAGCGCCCCGAGCAGCTCGTCCAGATAGCCGTGCACATCGCCCACGACGAACAGCGGGCCGTGCTCTTCGGACGCCGGTGCCTGCGGAGGCTCGGGCATGACCTGCACCTCCACTTGCACGGTGTCGCCGCGGTTGATGATGGGCAGGTCGCGCTGGGTGGGGGTGTAGCCCTCGTCCAGCTCCCCGGGGATCACCCCTGGCTCCCCGGGGATCACCCCTGGGGCGCCCGGAGCCGCCACGCCCGCCGGGTCACCCTGGACCGGACCGGTCTCATGGACGTACGCCGGAACGCGGAAGTCGCGCAACGTCGCCGTCCGCACATCGGGTCCCTGACCGGCCCCCTGAGTCATCGACCCCTCCACCACCATTGCGCCGCATTGCACCGAGATCGGACTGCCTGGTCGCAGCGGCCCGCGGTGTCGTCCGCCCATCATAGGAATGCGGCTCGCGCTGTGTGGTGCACCAGGGGTGGTGAATCAGTGCTGAACCCCAGTTCACCGAGGTTTTCTCCCGAATTGGGTAGGGGTTTCCCCACAGATCACGGCCGGGCCGTTCCGGGCAGTGCCGGTTGACGGGGGTTCTCCCCGCCGAGCGGCCCGCTCAACCGGGCTCGGGTGAGCGGGGTGGGCTGACCGTCGTACGCGGTGGACGTCGCTGGGACGAGGTGCGCACGATCAGCTCCGTCGGTATCACCTGCTCGACGGGCCGGCCCGAGTCCAGGCCTTCGATGGCGTCGATCAGGAGCTGGACGACGGCCGTGCCGATGCGCCGCGGTTTGAGCGAGAGCGTGGTGATGGGCGGCTCGGTGGTGGCGTAGACGGTGGACTCGCTGCAGCACACGAGCAGCAGGTCGTCCGGGACGCGCAGTCCGTACCGGCGGGCGGCCGCGAGGAGATCGGTGCCGTTCGGGTCGAAGAGGCCGTACACGGCATCGGGCCGGTCCGGTCTGGCGAGCAGCCGGTCGGCCGCGACCGCGCCGGCACACGGGTCGTGGGCCGGGTAGGACTCATAGACGGGGTCCTGGCCGACGCGCTCGCACCAGCGCAGGTAGGCGGTCGTGGACAGGTGGGTGTACGTGTCCGTGGTGGTCCCGGTGAGCAGCCCGATCCGGCGGGCTCCGGCCGCCGCGAGGTGGTCGAGGATCTCCAGGACCGCCGCCTCGTGGTCGTTGTCGACCCAGGCGGTGACCGGCAGCGACCCGGCAGGACGGCCGTCGGACACCACGGGCAGGCCCTGGCGCACCAGTTCGCTGACGACGGGGTCGTGGTCGGACGGATCGACGACGACGGTGCCGTCGAGCGCGACGTTCGACCACACGTCGACCGGGCTGCGCCGGGAGGTGGCGGGCAGGATGACGAGGGCGTAGCCGCGGGCCAGCGCGGCCGAGGTCGCGGCTCTGGCCATCTCCGCGAAGTACGCGAATTCGGTGAAGGTGAAAGGTTCATCCCCGTACGTCGTCACGGTCAGGCCGATCAGGCCCGACTTGCCGGTACGGAGCGTTCGGGCCGCTGCGGAGGGGCGATAGCCCAGCCGTTCTGCGACCTCGCGGACATGGCGTCGGGTGGCGTCCGGGAGCCGGCCCTTGCCGTTAAGAGCGTCGGAGACAGTCGTGATGGAGACACCGGCGGCGGCGGCGACGTCTCTGATGCCCGCTCGGCTCTGCCGGTTGCCCCGGCGGGCGGTCTCCGCTCGGCTCACCTGGTGGTTCCCTGCTGCTGTCATGGCGAGCCGATAGTAGGGCTCATGGGGGTGGGTAGTGCGGACGCATATTCACTCGTTGACAGGCACGTTTCTGCATGGCCAAAACCGGTCAACGACCTTGGATTGCAAGGGAGTTGGCGGGTATAGGGGTGGACGGTCCCTTGTCGTCGCGCACGGGCCTGCCAAATGAGCGATGTCTCGAAGAGGTCTCAACTCACCTTCACGGGTGATGCGCGCCACGGAGTGAGCCACCGGCGCGCGCCAGGGCGGGGAGCGCTCCCCCCTCCTCGCGCGCCTGCCGGGGGTCTGTCGGGCGTCTGCCGGGGGCCGGCGGGAGCGGGATACCCCCGGCCCGGCGGGAGCGGGATACCTCTGACCCATTCGCAGCGGCGCTGAATCCTCATAAGGTGAGGAGCATTGAAGTCAGGGTGTTCAGGTGTTGCAGGTGTTCAAGAGGAGGACTGCGGTGAGCGAGACGAGCCCGAGGCTGCGTGCCGAGCTGGAGGGTATCCCCACCTACAAGCCGGGGAAGCCCGCCGCGGCCGCCGGCCCGGTGGCCTACAAACTGTCCTCGAACGAGAACCCCTACCCGCCGCTGCCGGGCGTCATGGAGAGCGCGCTCGCCGCCGCGGGTACGTTCAACCGCTACCCGGACATGGCATGCACCGGCCTGATGAGCGAGCTCGCCGACCGCTTCGGGGTGCCGGTGTCGCACGTGGCGACGGGCACCGGTTCCGTCGGTGTCGCGCAGCAGCTGCTCCAGGCCACGTCGGGCCCTGGTGACGAGGTCATCTACGCCTGGCGGTCCTTCGAGGCGTACCCGATCATCACGCAGGTGAGCGGTGCCACATCGGTGAAGGTGCCGCTGACGCCAGGGGACGTGCACGACCTGGACGCGATGGCCGACGCCATCACGGACCGGACGCGGCTGATCTTCGTCTGCAACCCGAACAACCCGACCGGCACGGTGGTGCGCAGGGCCGAGCTGGAACGATTCCTCGACCGGGTGCCGAGCGATGTCCTCGTCGTCCTCGACGAGGCCTACCGCGAGTTCATCCGTGACGCCGAGGTGCCGGACGGCGTCGAGCTCTACCGCGACCGTCCCAATGTCGCCGTGCTGCGCACGTTCTCCAAGGCGTACGGCCTCGCGGGTCTGCGCGTCGGCTTCGCGATCGCCCATGAGCCGGTGGCGGCCGCCCTGCGCAAGACGGCGGTGCCCTTCGGGGTGAGCCAGCTCGCGCAGGACGCGGCGGTGGCGTCGCTGCGGGCCGAGGACGAACTGATGGGCCGCGTCGGCTCGTTGGTCGCCGAGCGCACGCGGGTGGTCGAGACGCTGCGCGGGCAGGGCTGGACGGTGCCGGAGACGCAGGCGAACTTCGTGTGGCTGCGGCTCGGGGAGCGTACGGCCGACTTCGCGGCGGCGTGCGAGAAGGCCGGCGTGGTCGTGCGGCCGTTCGCGGGCGAGGGGATGCGGGCCACGATCGGTGAGACCGAGGCCAACGACATCTTCCTGCAGGCGGCGGAGGCGTTCCGCAAGGAGCTGTAGCCGGGGGGCGGCGGTGTGACGAGGGGCCGGGGACGCTGTCCTCGGCCCCTTCGCTGTGTCCGTGTGACGTTCCCTTCAGTAAGGGGGACCCCCTGTCAACGTCCGGAACCGGTACGACATAATGCTTGTGAATGTGAACGCGTTCACAAGCGTGTCCCGATTGGTCCCAAGGTAAGTGGGATTAAAGGGGCAAACTGCCGATGTGATCACGGCCGTAAGGAGAAGTCGACGTGGATCTGGCTCTAGCGCCTGAGACCTTGGCGCGATGGCAGTTCGGCATCACCACCGTCTACCACTTCCTGTTCGTCCCTCTGACGATCTCGCTGGCCGCCCTCACGGCGATCCTGGAGACCGCTTGGGTACGCACGGGCAAGGAGCACTACCTCAGGGCGACCAAGTTCTGGGGAAAGCTGTTCCTGATCAACATCGCGATGGGTGTCGTCACCGGCATCGTCCAGGAGTTCCAGTTCGGCATGAACTGGTCCGACTACTCGCGCTTCGTCGGTGACATCTTCGGGGCGCCACTCGCCTTCGAGGCGCTCATCGCGTTCTTCTTCGAGTCGACCTTCATCGGCCTGTGGATCTTCGGCTGGGACAAGCTCCCGAAGAAGCTGCACTGCGCCACGATCTGGATCGTCTCCGCCGGAACGATCGCGTCGGCGTACTTCATCATCGCGGCCAACGCCTTTATGCAGCACCCGGTCGGCTACAAGATCGTGGAGCGGGACGGCACCAAGCGCGCGGAGCTCACCGACTTCTCGAAGGTGCTCTTCCAGGAGACGACGCTCGTCAACTTCGCCCATGTCATCTCGGCGGCCGTCCTGGTCGGCGGCGCCTTCATGACCGGCATCGCGATCTTCCACCTGCGCAAGAAGCAGCACATCCGCACCATGCGGATGTCGATGCGGCTCGGCCTCGTCACCGCGTTCGTCGGCACCCTGCTCACCGTGGTCAGCGCCGACACCCTCGGCAAGGTCATGTACGAGCAGCAGCCGATGAAGATGTCGGCCGCCGAGGCCCTGTGGGAGTCGGAGAAGCCCGCGCCGTTCTCGCTCTTCGCGTACGGAGATGTGTCCAAGGGGCACAACGACGTGGCCATCGAGATCCCCGGAATACTGTCCTTCCTCGCCAAGAACAACTTCAGCGCAGAGATCCCCGGCATCAACGACCTCAACAAGGAGGCGCAGGAGAAGTTCGGGCCCGGCGACTACCGGCCCAACATCCCCACCGCCTACTGGTCCTACCGCTGGATGATCGGCTTCGGCGGGGTCTCGATGGCCCTGTGCACCGCCGGACTCTGGCTCACGCGGAAGAAGTTCTGGCTCGCGCCGGAGCACCGCACGGGCGAGGACGACGTGCCGAAGCTCATGTTCACCAAGAACAAGGAGCTGACGCCGAAGCTCGGCAACTGGTGGTGGCGGCTCTCCCAGTGGACGCTGATCTTCCCTCTCATCGGCACCGCCTGGGGCTGGATCTTCACCGAGACCGGGCGTCAGCCCTGGGTGGTCTACGGCGTCCTGAAGACGAGGGACGCGGTCTCGCCGGGGGTTTCGCAGGGTGAGGTGATCACCTCACTGGTCGTGTTCACCGCGATCTACGCCATCCTCGCCGTGATCGAGGTGAAGCTGCTGCTCAAGTACATCAAGCAGGGGCCGCCCGAGCTCACCGAGGCCGACCTCAACCCGCCCACCAAGATCGGCGGTCCGGGAGCGGGATCGGGCTCGGACAGTGACGAAGACGCCGACCGGCCCATGGCCTTCTCGTACTGAGGGAGTTGATCGATATGGAACTTCACGACGTCTGGTTCGTGCTGATCGCCGTCCTGTGGATCGGCTACTTCTTCCTGGAGGGCTTCGACTTCGGGATCGGCATCCTCACCAAGCTGCTCGCCCGTGACCGGGTCGAGAAGCGGGTCCTCATCAACACCATCGGTCCCGTCTGGGACGGCAACGAGGTGTGGCTGCTCACGGCGGGCGGCGCGACCTTCGCTGCCTTCCCCGAGTGGTACGCGACGCTCTTCTCCGGCTTCTATCTGCCGCTTCTGATCATCCTGCTCTGCCTGATCGTGCGTGGTGTCGCCTTCGAGTACCGGGCGAAGCGGCCTGAGGAGAAGTGGCAGCGCAACTGGGAGCAGGCCATCTTCTGGACCTCGCTGATCCCGGCGGTGATGTGGGGCGTGGCCTTCGCCAACATCGTGCGCGGCGTGAAGATCGACGCCCACAAGGAGTTCGTGGGCGACTTCTGGGACCTGCTCAACCCGTACGCGATCCTGGGCGGCCTGGTCACCCTGACGTTGTTCACCTTCCACGGCGCGGTGTTCGCCTCGCTCAAGACGGTGGGGGACATCCGGGTGCGGGCGCGGAAGCTGGCGCTCGGGCTCGGTCTGGTGACCGCTGTCCTGGCGCTCGGGTTCCTGATCTGGACGCAGGCGGACAACGGCGACGGCAAGAGCCTGGTCGCGATGATCGTGGCCGTGGTCGCGCTGGTCGGTGCCATCGGGGCGATCAAGGTGGGGCGCGAGGGCTGGTCGTTCGCCCTCTCGGGCATCACGATCGCGGCCGCCGTCGCGATGCTCTTCCTGACGCTCTTCCCGAACGTCATGCCGTCGTCGCTGAACGAGGAGTGGAACCTCACGGTCACCAACGCCTCGTCGAGTCCCTACACCCTGAAGATCATGACCTGGTGTGCGGGCATCGCGACGCCGATCGTGCTGCTCTACCAGTCGTGGACCTACTGGGTGTTCCGCAAGCGGATCGGGACGCAGCACATTGCGGATTCAGCGCACTGAGTTCGTCCGCTCCTGTTGGTAGGTCCCCGAGTCTTCTTCCGGTCCCTCGGAGGGTGTGTTTCACGTGAAACCAATCGACCCGCGTCTGCTCCGGTACGCCCGTGCCACTCGGTTCTTCCTGATCGCGGTGGTGGTTCTCGGCGTCGCCGGGGCGGGCCTTGTCGTGGCCCAGGCGATGCTCATCGCCGAGATCGTGGTCGGGGCCTTCCAGAAGGGGCTCGCCCTCGGTGACTTGGGGACGCCGTTCGTCCTGCTCGCGGTGGTCGCGGCGGGGAGAGCCCTGGTCGCCTGGCTGACCGAGCTCGCCGCACACCGGGCGAGCGCGGCGGTGAAGTCGGAGCTGCGGGGGCGGCTTCTCGACCGTGCGGGGCAGTTGGGGCCGGGCTGGTTGACCGGCCAGCGGACGGGTTCGCTGGTCTCGCTGGCCACGCGGGGCGTGGACGCGCTCGACGACTACTTCTCGCGCTATCTGCCGCAGTTGGGGCTCGCGGTCGTGGTGCCGGTGGCGGTGCTCGCGCGGATCGTCACCGAGGACTGGGTGTCGGCGGCGATCATCGTCGTGACGCTGCCGCTGATCCCGGTCTTCATGATCCTGATCGGCATGGCGACCCAGAACCGGATGGACCGTCAGTGGCGGCTTCTCTCCCGCCTGTCGGGGCACTTCCTGGACGTGGTGGCGGGGCTGCCGACCCTGAAGGTGTTCGGGCGCGCCAAGGCGCAGGCCGAGTCGATCCGGCAGATCACGGGCGAGTACCGGCAGGCGACGATGCGTACGTTGCGCATCGCCTTCCTGTCGTCGTTCGCGCTCGAACTCCTCGCGACGCTGTCCGTGGCGCTGGTCGCGGTGACGATCGGGATGCGGCTCGTCCACGGCGACATGGATCTGTACGTGGGTCTGGTGATCCTGATCCTCGCGCCCGAGGCCTATCTGCCGCTGCGTCAGGTCGGTGCGCAGTACCACGCGGCGGCGGAGGGGCTCTCCGCCGCCGAGGAGATCTTCGAGGTCCTCGAGGCTCCGGTGCGGGCCGCCGGGGAGGCGGCGGCGCCTTCGGGGACGTTGAGCGTGGAGGGCGTGACGGTCCGGTATCCGGGGCGCGCGTCGGACGCGGTCTCCGAGGTGTCGTTCGCGGTGGAGTCCGGTGAGACCGTGGCGTTGGTCGGGCCCAGCGGGGTGGGCAAGTCGACGCTCCTGGACGTGATCCTCGGGTTCGTCGAGCCTGCCGAGGGCCGGGTGTGCGTCGGGGGCGTCGACCTGGCCGAGGTCGCGCCGGAGCGGTGGCGCGAGCGGATCGCCTGGGTTCCGCAGCGGCCGCACCTGTACGCGGGTTCCATCGCGGAGAACGTACGGCTCGCGCGGCCGGACGCGGACGACGCCTCCGTGCGGGACGCGTTGAGGGCGGCGGGCGCCTGGGAGTTCGTCTCCGCGCTGCCGGGTGGTGTGGAGACGCTGCTCGGCGAGGACGGGGCCGGGCTCTCCGCCGGGCAGCGGCAGCGGCTCGCGCTGGCTCGGGCGTTTCTGGCCGACCGGCCCGTGGTCCTCCTTGACGAGCCGACCGCGGCTCTGGACGGGGAGACCGAGGCGGGGGTCGTCGAGGCGGTTCGGCGGCTGGCCGTGGGGCGGACCGTGCTGCTGGTCGTGCACCGGCCCGCGTTGTTGGGGGTTGCGGATCGGGTCGTGCGGCTGGATGCCGTGGGCGGTCAGCCGTGCCACCGGCTGGATGCCGTGGGCGGCCTGCAGCCGGGGCCTGGCCTGTCGGTTCCGGTGTCCGCAGAGCTTGCGCGCGACGGGAGCGTTCAGGCTCCTTCCGGGGCGGGGAGCGTCCCGGCTCCCTCCGGGGCGGCGGATGAACCCTTCGGGGTGGCGGACGAACTCCTCGGGGCGACGGACGAGCGGTTCGGAGCGGCGGACGAAGTCTTCCGCGACGCCGTGGTTCCGGGTGCTCCGGTGGGCGGGTGGGAGAGGAACCACCCGAAGGGCGGGGTCTTTGCCCGGCTGCGGGGAATGGCCCAGCAGCGCAAGGGCAAGCTCGCTCTCGCTCTCCTGCTTGGGTCCCTCGCCATCGGCAGCTCCGTGGGGCTGATGGCCACCTCCGGGTGGCTGATCAGCCGGGCGTCCGAGCAGCCTCCGGTGATGTACCTGATGATCGCCGTGACGGCGACCCGCGCCTTCGGCATGGGCCGCGCCGTCTTCCGCTACGCGGAGCGCCTCGTCTCGCACGAAGCCGTCCTGCGGATGCTGGCCGACACCCGCGTGGCCGTCTACCGGCGCCTGGAGCGCCTCGCCCCGGCCGGGCTGGGGAAGACCCGCCGCGGCGACCTGCTCTCCCGCCTTGTCGCCGACGTGGACGCCCTGCAGGACTACTGGCTGCGCTGGCTCCTGCCCGCGTCGGCCGCCGCAGCCGTGGGCGCCGGAGCCGTGGGCTTCACCGCCTGGCTGCTGCCCGAGGCGGGCGCGGCGCTCGCCGTCGGTCTGCTCATCGCCGGAGTGGGCGTACCGCTGCTCTCCGGAGCCGTCGCCCGCCGCGCCGAGCGGAAGCTGGCCCCCGCGCGCGGGGTGCTCGCGACCCGCGTGGCCGATCTCCTCACCGGCACCGCCGAGTTGACGGTCGCCGGCGCGCTGGACCGGCGTACGGCCAAGGCGAAGGAAGCCGACGCCGAGCTGACCCGGATCGCGTCGCGCACCGCCACGGCCACCGCGCTCGGCGACGGGCTCGGCGCGCTCGCCACCGGTCTCACCGTGGCCGCCGCCGCTCTCGTCGGCGTACCGGCGGTGCACGACGGGCGGCTCAGCGGCGTCGCGCTCGCCGTCGTCGTCCTGACCCCGCTCGCCGCCTTCGAGGCGGTCCTGGGTCTTCCGCTCGCCGTGCAGTACCGCCAGCGGGTCAGGAAGAGCGCCGAGCGCGTCTACGAGGTCCTCGACGCCCCGGAGCCGGTACCCGAGCCCGCCGTCCCCGCACAGCGCCCGCAGACGCCCTTCCCGCTCCGTGTCGAGGGTCTGCACGCCCGGTACGAGGGGCAGGACCGGGACGCGCTCGCCGGCGTCGGCCTGACGCTGGAGCGCGGACGGCGCATCGCGGTGGTCGGCCCATCGGGTTCCGGCAAGACGACGCTCGCCCAGGTGCTGCTGCGCTTCCTGGGGACGAGCGAGGGAACGTACAGCCTGGGCGGCACGGACGCGGCCACGCTGGACGGCGACACCGTGCGTGAACTCGTCGGGCTCTGCGCGCAGGACGCGCACATCTTCGACAGCTCCGTACGCGAGAACCTGCTCATCGCGCGCAAGGGCGCAAGCGACGACGAACTGCGCGGCGCCCTCGCGCGGGCCCGGCTGAGGGAGTGGACGGACTCGCTGCCCGACGGGCTCGACACCCTGGTCGGCGAGCACGGGGCCCGTCTCTCCGGCGGCCAGCGGCAGCGCATCGCGCTGGCCCGCGCGCTGCTGGCCGACTTCCCCGTCCTCGTCCTGGACGAGCCGGCCGAACACCTCGACCTGCCGACCGCCGACGCCCTCACCGAAGATCTCCTCGCCGCCACCGCGGGGCGTACGACCCTGCTCATCACGCACCGGCTCGCCGGGCTCGACGCGGTGGACGAAGTGATCGTCCTGGACGCGGGTCACGTGGTGCAGCGCGGTGCCTACGCGGACCTCGTGCTGGAGGAGGGGCCGCTGCGGCGCATGCTGGAGCGGGAGCGGGCCGCGGACCTGCTGGTGACGGCCACCGGGTAGTGGCCGCTGGGTAGCGGCCACTAGGTAGGCGTGCGGGGTCGCGGGGCGGCCGGGCATCGGCCCCGACTTTCCTCGCCAAATAGGACTAACTACTCTCAAAGGCATGTCAGCCCCCTCGGCCTCCGCCGCCTCTCCGCAACCCGACGGCACATCGGACCCGATCGAGGCGGCGAAGCAGGCGACCCGCGGCCTCCAGGGGCTCTCCCCCGAGCTGACCGCGCGCGTGCCACAGCTGCTCGAAGCGATGCGCTCCGTCGGCGCAGGGCTCGAACTGCACACCACGCTGGACCGCATCTGCGAGACGGCCGCCGAGCTCGCGGACGCCCACTACGCGGCGATCGGCGTCGTCTCCGAAGACGGCAAGGGCCTCTCCGACTTCGTCTACTTCGGCATCGACGAACAGACCGCCGAGCGGATCGGGCGTCTGCCCGACGGACACAAGGGGCTGCTCGGCGCGCTCATCCACCAGCCGGAGACCCTGCGCCTCGCGGACCTGTCCACCGACCCGCGCTCGTGCGGTTTCCCCGCCCATCACCCGCCGATGCGGACCTTCCTCGGCGTCCCCATCCGCGTCCAGGGCGAGATCTTCGGCAACCTCTATCTGACGGAGAAGCGGGGCGGCGACGACTTCAACGAGTACGACGTGCACATGGTCCGCGTGCTCGCGACGGAGGCGGGCATCGCCATCGGCAACGCCCGCCTCTATGAAGCCGCCATGCAGCGCGAACGCTGGATCGACGGCTCCGTGGCGGTCACCACGGCGCTGCTCTCGGGCAGCGACGCGGAGGAGGCGCTCGCCGTCGTCGCCGAACAGGCCCGCCATCTCGCCGATTCGGCCGCCGGGATCGTGCTCCTGCCCGACGACGAGGGCGGCATGGAGATCGTCGCCGTCTCCTCGGACGAACCCTCCGGGATGCTCGGCGTGGTCGTTCCCCCGGAGTCCCGGATCATCACCGATCTGCTCGCCGGGGACTCCGTGTTCCTCGACGACGCGGCCACGGATCCGCGCGTCATGACCGAATTCGCCCGCGACTACGGCCCCGTCATGATGCTGCCGCTCCAGAGCGACGGCCGCGTCATGGGGACGCTCGTCACGCCACGCGCGCGTGGCGCGCGGCAGTTCAGCGAGACCGAGCGGACCCTCGCCACCCAGTTCGCCTCGCAGGCCGCGCTCGCGCTGATGATGGCCGAGGCACAGCGCGACCGCGAACGGCTCGCGGTGTACGAGGACCGCGACCGGATCGCGCGGGACCTGCACGACCTGGTCATCCAGCGCCTGTTCGCCACCGGGATGATGCTGGAGAGCGCCCAGCGCAGGTCCGTCGTGCCCGAGGTGCAGACGGGCGTGGGCAAGGCCGTCGACGAGCTCGACGTGACGATCCAGGAGATCCGTACGGCGATCTTCGCCTTGCAGCAGGGTCCGGCCGAGGCTCCCTCCGGGCTGCGTACGCGTGTCCTGCGCGAGATCAACATGGCCGCGGTGCCGCTCGGCTTCAAGCCCTCGCACCACTTCGTGGGACCCGTCGACACGGTGGTCGGCGAGCTCACCGGCAAGAACCTCATCGCGGCGCTGCGCGAGGCGCTGTCCAACGCGTTCCGGCACGCGGGCGCCGACCGCATCGATGTCGTCGTCGACGGGACGGTGACCCTCCCCGACGGGCAGCAGGGCGTACGCCTGACGGTGTCGGACGACGGGGTGGGCATCGCGCAGGGCGGCCGGCGCAGCGGCCTGAAGAACCTCAAGAGGCGGGCGGAGTCGCTCGGCGGGGACAGTTGGTACGGGAGCGGCATCGGGGAGGACGGCGGCGGCACGACGGTGGTGTGGCAGGCGCCGTTCTGACAGCCCCGCGAACAGGGCGCCTGCGGGCCCCTGTTCGGCCGTACGGCAGTGGTCCGTTCGGGGCACCGGGTGCCCCGGGTGTACGAGTTGAGCAGGACCCCGCGACGGGGGCAGGGCAACGATCCCTGACATGCGCTTGAGCCACCGCGGTACCCACCACCCGCTCCTCACCGTGTCGGTGCTGCTGTGCGCGCTCCTGTGCCCCACGCCCGCCGACGCCTCCGAAGGGCCGGGCACGAGCGCCGAGGTGGCGCGCCTCTACGAAGAGGCATCCGCGGCGACCGTGCGCTACGAAGCGGGGCAGCGTGCCGCCGAGGCGCAGCACAAGAAGGTCCGGAAACTGGACCGGCTCCTCACGAAGGAACAGCACGCGGTCGATGTGCTGCACGGAGACCTCGGCCGGATGGCCAGCGCCCAGTACCGCAGCGGCGGTGACCTCCCCCAGACCGCCCAACTCCTGCTCGCCGACAGCCCCGAAGAGCTGATGCGCGGTCAGCGGCTGCTGTGGCAGGCGGATCTCGCCGTCACCAACGCCGTCACCAAGACCCAGCGGGCCGCCACCAGGCTCGCGGACGCCAAGCGCACGGCGGACCGGGCCAGACGCACACTGGACCGGCGCAACGCGAGCCTCGCGAAGCTGAAGCGCGGGATCGAGAGCAAGCTGGAGTCGGCGCAGTGGACGCTGCAGGGGGTGAGGCCGACCGGTCGGTCGCCGCCGGGCAGTGCAGGGGCGCCGTACGCCTGGATCAGCCGGAATCGTCCTCCACGCGCGCGTGGGTTCCGCCCGTGGAGATGTACGAACTGTCGGCGGGCTTCGACAGTGCGGGTGCGCGCTGGTCGCATCGGCACACCGGGCAGGACTTCGCGGTCGGCATCGGGGCGCCGGTCCGTGCGGTCGGCGAGGGCCGGGTGGAGTCCGTGTCGTGCGGGGGAGGCTTCGGCATCGAGGTCGTGGTGGCGCACGAGGGCGGCTACTACACGCAGTACGCGCACCTGGCCGCCGTCACCGTCGACCAGGGGGAACGGGTGAGCCCCGGCCAGTGGCTCGGGCAGGCGGGCACGACCGGCAACTCGACGGGACCGCACCTGCACTTCGAGGTGCGGGTGACGCCGGATCTGGGGTCCGGGGTGGATCCGGTGAAGTGGCTGGACGAGCGGGGAGTGCGGCTCTGACCGGCACTTCACCGGATCCACTCCGGCCGCCGTCTACTAGCTCCTACTGCTCCTGTTGCTCGCTCAGGATCCGCTCGATGACGACCGCGACGCCGTCCTCGTTGTTGGCGACCGTGCGGCCCGAAGCTGCGGCGAGCACGTCCGGGTGCGCGTTGCCCATCGCGTACGAGGTGTGCGCCCAGGTGAGCATCTCGATGTCGTTCGGCATGTCCCCGAAGGCAACGACCTCCGCCGGCGTGATGCCGCGCTCGGCGCAGCACAGCTCCAGGGTGCTGGCCTTGGAGACGCCGGGGCCGCTGATCTCCAGCAGGGCACTCGGGCTCGAACGGGTGATCTCGACCTGGCCGCGCACGGCCGCGCGGGCCATGACGAGGAAGTCGTCGGGCGCGATCTCGGGGTGGAAGGCGAGGACCTTCAGGATGGGCTGGGTCGCGTTGTCGGAGTCCTCGGCGAGGAGCTTCTCCGCGGGGGCGATGCTCTCGCCGGGCTCCAGATGCAGGGGCGGGTACGTCGGTTCGTGGTGCAGTCCGCCGGTCCGCTCGACCGCGAAGGACGTGCCGGGGGCCGCCGCGCGCAGGAGTCGGACGACGTCGAGCGCGTCCTCGCGCCGCAGCTCGCGCACCTTCACGAAGCGATGGCCGCCCGAGCCGTCGTGCAGGTCGACCACGGCGGCGCCGTTCCCGCAGATGGCGAGGCCGTGGCCGTGGACGTGAGAGCTGACGACGTCCATCCAGCGGGCCGGCCGGCCGGTGACGAAGAAGACCTCGATCCCGGCCTGCTCGGCGGCGGCGAGTGCGGCGACGGTGCGGTCGGACACGGACTTGTCGTCACGCAGCAGGGTGCCGTCCAGGTCCGTGGCGATCAGCCGGGCCTTGGGCCGGTGGGGGACGGAGGCGGCCGGGGTCCTGGGCCGTGGGGTAGCTGAGGTCACGCCATCGATTGTCCCGCATATACGTGCACGGGCGTGCGCTGGGGCGCACATTTGAGTGCCATTACGCCCCTGCTGTGCTGCCTCCCAGCTGGACCAGGGCCTCCGTGGCGATCCGCTCGAAGACCTTCTCGTCGGCCGCGAAATCCGTCCCCGGCAGCGGCCAGTGCAGAACGATTTCGTTGAACCCCAGCTCAGCGTGGTTGCCGGCGAAGTCCACGAACGCGTCGAAGGAGTCGAGAGGGCGGTCCGGGGTGAAGCCGGTGAGCAGGATCTTGTCGAGCTCGGCGACATCGCGGCCGATCGCGTCGCAGGCCGTGGCCAGCTTCTCGCCCTGGCCGCGGATGGCTTGAAGTGACTGCTCGGGGGTGCCGTTCTCGAAGAGCTTCGGGTCGCCCGTGGTCACCCACGCCTGCCCGTGGCGCGCGGCGAGCTTCAGGCCGCGCGGTCCGGTGGCGGCCACCGCGAAGGGGAGCCGGGGGCGCTGGACGCAGCCCGGGATGTTCCGCACCTCGGATGCCGAGTAGTACTCGCCCTCGTACGAGACGACGTCTTCGGTGAGAAGACGGTCGAGCAGGGGCAGGAACTCGCCGAAGTGGTCGGCGCGCTCGCGCGGGGTCCAGGGCTCCTCGCCCGACCTGAGCAGTGCGGTGGCGTCGAAGCCGTTGCCGCCCGCGCCGATGCCGAGGGTGATCCGGCCGTCGGACACGTCGTCCAGCGTGATCAGGTCCTTGGCGAGGGTCACCGGGTGCCGGAAGTTCGGCGAGGTGACCAGGGTGCCGAGGCGCAGCCGGTCGGTGGCGGCCGCGGCGGCGGTCAGGGTCGGCACCGCGCCGAACCAGGGCCCGTCGCGGAAGGTCCGCCAGGAGAGGTGGTCGTAGGTGTACGCGGTGTGGAAGCCCAGCTCCTCGGCCCGCTGCCAACGCTCTTTGCCGCCCTCGTGCCAGCGGCGGACAGGCAGGATCACGGTGCTCAGACGCAAACTCATGTATCAGAGCGTATGCCCCGCGGGCCGGTCCGGCTTTCAGCGGAACCTGCTGCTCAGCCGCGGTACCTGCTGCTCAGCCAGGGGGTGAGGACGACCATCGGGATGTACTCCCTGTGCGTCTCGTCGCCCGGCAGCGGCACGATCAGGTGGTAGTCGGGAGGGAAGCGCCGTCCTTTCACGTGGGCGAGGCCGCCGAGGACCGATCGCAGGAACGGGGGCACGTGGTCGCGCGGGATGTCGGCGCATTCGACGCCCTCGACGGTGATCAGCGCGTCGTCGTCGGGGTAGAGCCGGACCGAGAGACGGGGCGAGCCGCCGAATTCCACGAAGGCCTCGTGGGGCAGTGATCCGTCGGGGTCGGTGGTCACACCGATGCCCACCGAGCTGCGGCGCGAGGTCTGGTCGGCGCCGATGTCGTGCGAGATCTCCATCTCCCGCTCGTACTCCTGGGCGATCTCACGGAGTGCGGCGAGCGCGGCCTCGGTGCTGTGCAGATGCTCCATGCCCGTCGATCCTGCCCGATCCCGCCCGGTCCTTCCTGGTCGGCGCTGGCTCGGTGCCTGGCCGGTGCCTGGCCGGTGCTTGGTCGGGTGCTTGGGCGGGTGCTTGGTCAGTGCTTGTCCGGGAAGCGGAGAAAGCCAGGGGGCACGGCGCTGGTGAGCCAGACTCCATTGGCGCTGACCTGGAACACATGTCCGTCGCGGTGCATCGCGCCCGCGTCGACGGAGAGCACGACGGGGCGCCCGCGGCGTGCGCCGACGCGGGTCGCGGTCTCGCGGTCGGGCGAGAGATGCACGGCATGGCGGTTCATGGGCCGCAGGCCTTCGGCGCGGATGGCGGCGATATTGCGGGCCACCGTGCCGTGGAAGAGATACGCGGGCGGGGTCGCCGGAGGCAGATTGAGGTCGACGTCGACGGAGTGGCCCTGACTGGCGCGGATCCGGTCGCCTTCCACGGCGAAGCGCTTCTTGTCGTTCACGGCCACCACGTGCTCCAGCTCGGCACGGGTGAAGCAGAAACCGTGCGCCGCCGCGGCGGCGATGAGGGCGTCGATCTCCGCCCAGCCGCTCTCGTCGAGAGTGAGTCCGATTCTCCCGGGCTCGTGACGCAGATGCTTTGACAGGTACTTCGACACCTTCACGGTGCGCCGGTCGGTGGCCGCTTTGTCGGAGGGGAAGCCGGAGGGGAAGTCGGAGGGGAAGTCGGAGGGCGCGTCCGAAGGCGAGTCCAAAGGCGCGTCCGAGGGGGGTTCTCTATTCATCCGTTCAGCCTCGCTCCGAACCGTTCTCCCCGCACTTGATTTTCGTCCACGGACTTTTCATCCATCACTTTTCGTCCACAGGTTTGATCCACAGCCAAGTCCAGTTATCCACAGGGGAATTGGCGATTCTGTGGACAACGACCATGCGATTCAGGCCTTTTGGCCAACAGATCCACTATTTCTATGACTTGCGGCAAGTGAGTCCAATGTCCTGGCCTGTACTTCCCGTTCAGTGGCCGCGGAGATGAACGCGGCAGCGTTCTCACGCCCAACAAGCCCCTCGACGGCCTGCATTGTCGAAGCGGGAAGAGCCACCGGAAGCGGCTCATTCGTGCGCTGGGCGGGCTGCCCCGACGTGAGGTGGTGCTGGAGGTGGCGGGTGGCGAAGAGACGCATCGCACGGGCCAGTTCGGCATCGACCGACTGCTGGGCGAGCGGCCTCAGGCGCCGCACGAGAGCGGCCGCCTCCGCCGCCTCCGCCTCGCTCGGCGGGTGAGGCCCGAGATAGCGCGCGAAGACATGCTCGGTCGTGAACTCCAGGAAACGGGCCGCTATGTGCTCGACCTGTCCTCTCAACTCCCTGAGATGGCCGGATATTGCGGACAGGGGAACACCGGCCGCGTGCAACTCCACGGCAACCGCCAGCTCTTGAGGACTCGGCACCAGGAATTCGTCGTCGCGGCCCGGCATGGGCTCGAGCACGCCGAGCGCGATCGCGTCGGCCACCGCTGCCTCGTCCGGATCGCCGCCGAACGCCGCGTCCAGCTCCGCCCGGGTCATCCGGTCGGCCTTCTCGTCCGTCCACGGGCCCTCGACCTCGGCGGCGAGCCCCAGGACACCGCTGAGCCCCCGGCCCGCGTCCCAGGCTTCGAGCAGCTCCTTGATGGAGGCCAGGGTGTAGCCCCTGTCGAGCAGATCGGCGATCTGTCTCAACCGGGCCAGATGCGCGTCGCCGTACACATTGGCCCGGCCGCGCCGCTCGGGCCGGGGGAGCAGGCCGCGGTCCTGGTAGGCGCGGATCGTACGGACCGTGGCGCCGCTGTGGTGCGCCAGGTCCTCGATGCGGTACTCCACCGGCCTGGGCTCGGTGTCGTGGTGCTCCACCGGCCTGTGGTCCGTGCCGTGGTGCTCCACCGGCATCTGTCCCGCCATCCGTTCCGCGCCCGACTGCTCGTCCACGCTCCCCGCCTCCGTAAACCCTCGTGCTAGGCGATGGCCGCGCGGCCGACCGCAGCGGCCGCGGCCCGCGCCGCGGGTGACTCCGCCAGATATTCGACGGCCTTGCGCAGCGAGCCTTCCTGCGAGGGATGGTACGACCGCCGCAGATAGCGGGGTATGGCTGTGCCGAGCTCCCGCCATGTGGGAAGCAGGCCCTTCCGGACCGCCTTGTTGTGCTCACCCAGGGAGTAGCGAAGACGGCCCGCGAGCTGAGGGTCCCGGCGCATCAGATAGGCGGTGCCCCAGACCCACAGGTACAGCATCACGGGCGCGGTGACCGTCATGCCGGCGATGCGGCGCGCATAGCGGGACAGTCCTTCGCCGCCGCAGTGCTGGTACATGTCGAAGGCGACCGAGCGGTGCTCGACCTCCTCCGCGCCGTGCCAGCGCAGCAGATCGAGCATGACCTCGTCGGCATCCGCCTGGTCCAGGCCCTCGGCGTGCAGCACCCAGTTCCCCAGGACCGCCGTGAACTGCTCGATCGCCGCGACGACCGCGAGGCGGAAGCGCAGCCACTCCTGCGTCGGTATCGGCGCGCCCAACGGCGGGTTCTCGCCGAGGAGTTTCTCGAAGAGGAAGTCGACGTACTTGGTGAAGGCGGCGGTGTCGAGCCGCTGCGCCGCCAGGTGGTCGAGCACATGCGCGTGCTGCACGCTGTGCGTGGCCTCCTGGCCCATGAACCCCTTGACGTCCTTGAGCAGCACCGCATCGGTGACCAGGGGAAGGCCTTCCTTGAAGACCTTCACGAACCACCTCTCCCCCGCCGGGAGAAGCAGATGCAGCACATTGATGACGTGGGTGGCGGTGGGCTCGTCCGGTATCCAGTGCAGCGGGGTCCGCTCCCAGTCGAACGAGACCCGGCGCGGAACGATCGTGTAGTGCTCCTCGGTGTTCGTGTCGGTGCTCTTCTCCGTGCTCACAGCGGCGGCTCCAATCGGGCGATCGCACGCAGGGCCTTGGGTGTGAAGCGGGACATGAGGTGGGCGCCGCGGGCCTCCGGGGTGACCGGGACCACGGCCTGGTTCTTGACGACCGCGCGCAGGATCGCGTCGGCGACCTTCTCCGGCGGGTAGTTCCGCAGGCCGTACAGGCGGGAGGCCTTCTTCTGGCGGCGCTTCTCCTCTTCGGCGTCGACTCCGGCGAAGTGGCTGGTCGCCGTGATGTTCGTGTTCACCAGACCCGGGCATATCGCGGAGACCCCGATGCCCTTGCCCGCCAGCTCGGCGCGCAGGCACTCGCTCAGCATCAGGACCGCCGCCTTGGACGTGCTGTAGGCGGGCAGGGCCTTGGAGGGCTGATACGCCGCAGCGGAAGCGGTGTTGACGATGTGGCCGCCCTGGCCGCGCTCTGCCATCTGCTTGCCGAAGAGCCGGCAGCCGTGGATCACGCCCCACAGATTGACGTCGAGGACCTTCTTCCAGTCCTCGGTGGTCGTGTCGAGGAACGAGCCGGAGAGGCCGATGCCCGCGTTGTTCACCAGGACGTCGACGATGCCGTACTCCCTGGCGACCTTCTCGGCGAGCTTCTCCATGGCCTGCTCGTCGGTCACGTCGACCGTCTCGCCCCAGGCTTCGGGGGCGCCGACCAGTCGGGACATCTCCGCCGTGCGCGCCGCGCTCTCCGCGTCCCGGTCGACGGCCACCACGCGCGCGCCGGCCTCGGCGAACGCGAAGGCCGTGGCCCGGCCGATGCCGCTGCCCGCGCCGGTGACCAGGACCAGCTGGCCGCCGAAGCGATCGGCGTGCTTGCCCGTGGCCACACTGTCGTTCGCGGGCACGCCGTCCTCATTGCTGGTGACGAAGTCGGTGATCCATGCCGCCAGTTGATCGGGCCGGGTGCGGGGCACCCAGTGCTTGGCGGGGATGCTGCGGCGCACCAGTTGCGGGGCCCACAGCTCCAGTTCGTCGTACAGCCGCTCCGACAGGAACATGTCGCCGGAGGGCGTGATGAGCTGCACGGGGGCGTGGGCGTAGGCGTCGGCGCGGGGCCTGCGCATCCGCGCGCGGACGTTGTCGCGGTAGAGCCATGCTCCGTGCGCGGCGTCCGAGGGCAGCGACGACGTCGGATAGTCGCCCGGAGGAACCTTCTCCATGCGCTGGAGGATCTTCGGCCACTGCTTGCCGAGGGGGCCGCGCCAGGCGAGCTCGGGGAGCACCGGGGTGTGCAGCATGTACACGTACCAGGACTTGGCGCCCTGGCCGAGGAGCTGGCCGACCTTGCGCGGTGTGGGCCGGGTCATCCGCTTCTTGATCCAGTGCCCGAAGTGATCGAGCGAGGGCCCCGACATCGAGGTGAAGGACGCGATGCGCCCCTCGGTGCGTTTGACCGTGACGAACTCCCAGGCCTGCACCGAACCCCAGTCGTGGCCGACCAGATGCACCGGCCTGTCCGGGCTCACCGCATCGGCGACGGCCATGAAGTCATCGGTCAGCTTCTCCAGCGTGAACCCGCCGCGCAGCGGCTGCGGAGCCGTCGACCTGCCGTGGCCGCGCACGTCGTAGAGCACGACATGGAAGCGGTCGGCGAGGCGCTCGGCGACCTGTGACCACACTTCCTTGGAGTCCGGATAGCCGTGGACGAGCAGCACCGTGGGCTGTGTCGGGTCGCCCAGCTCGGCGACGCACAGCTCCACTCCGCCCGTGCGCACCCAGCGCTCGCGGGCGCCCTCGATCCCCTTGCTGATTCCTTCGGTGCTCATGCGGCGGCCCTCTCCTCAGCCCAGCGCCGCACATGCGGCAGATCGTCATCCAGCCAGAACGCGCTCTGCTCGGGGTCCTTGGAGTCGGTGACGACCAGGATCTCCTCGAACTTCGCGCCCGTACCCCTGAATCCGAGGTGCGGTTCGACCGCCCAGAGCCCCGGCTGGGGCGGGTGGTCGGAGAATTTGTACGGCGACCACAGCGGAGACCAGCCGTCCCTGTGGCCATGGATCGCGTCGCTCGCCAGTCCCTTCAGGGACTGCGTGCCGAAGCCGAAGACGTGCGGCGACCTGCGGCGCTCCTTGACCCGGTCGATCTTGTGCGCGATGACGCCGAAGGGATACGCGCGATGGCGGTTGGCATAGCCCTGGCGGACCATGAGCCGGTCCACGTCCTCATAGATCTCGCGCAGCGTGCGACGCTCACGCACCTCGCGCAGCAGCAGCTCGCGGTGCGCCTCCAGGTCGGAGAGCAGCTTGTCGTGCAGGGGGTTCAGGCCCAGGCAGCCCGAGTAGCCGATGTCCGCCGTGTATCCCTTGTAGACCGGGGCCATGTCGAGGATGAAAGGCATCCCCGGCTCGAGGCGGCGGTTGGTGGGGAAGAACTGCAGCGGTATCCGGAAGTTCGCGAACGCCGTGCGGTCCCCGAACCAGGCGAAGGGCAGGTGGAACCAGTCCCGCACACCCCGCTCCCGCAGCCACTCACGCTGCATCCGCGCCGCCTCGCGCTCGGTCAAGCCCGGCTTGAGCTGAGCCGCGACCGCCTCCGCGCATTCATACGCGAGGGTCTGCACTTCCCTGAACCCCCGCAGTTCCGCGGAGAGTTCACCTGCCACCGCTGAGGTCATGCCACCGTCCGTCCGTGTCCGGGCCATCGCAGTACGCGTTCGTAACTTGACACTGATGAATGTGACAATGCTCAGCGGCTACGTCAATAGCTGTGCACGAGCCGGGCCGGACTCCGGGGTAGACCAAGGGGTATCCCCCAGGGGGCGACCTCAGGACGACCCCTACGGGCCCGTAATACCCGAGAGTGACGCGAGGACAGCACCCTGGTCTGACGCTTGATGTGGTCTGCGCCACTACCTTCGAAATGTGACTGTGATCGCGACCGAAAGCCTGAGCAAGCGGTTCCCGAGGGTGACCGCGCTTGACCGGCTCTCCATGGATATCGGGCCCGGTGTAACCGGACTCGTCGGAGCCAATGGAGCCGGCAAGTCCACACTGATCAAGATCCTGCTGGGTCTGTCCCCCGCCACGGAGGGCACCGCCGCTGTGCTCGGCCTCGACGTCGCCACCAGTGGCGGCCAGATCCGTGAGCGCGTCGGCTATATGCCCGAGCACGACTGCCTGCCGCCCGATGTGTCGGCCACCGAATTCGTCGTCCACATGGCGCGCATGTCGGGACTGCCGCCCACGGCGGCCCGCGAGCGCACCGCGGACACCCTGCGGCACGTCGGTCTTTACGAGGAGCGCTATCGCCCCATCGGGGGCTATTCGACGGGCATGAAGCAGCGCGTGAAACTCGCGCAGGCCCTCGTCCACGACCCCGACCTGGTCTTCCTGGACGAGCCGACCAACGGCCTGGACCCCGTGGGCCGTGACGAGATGCTGGGCCTCATCCGCCGCGTCCACACGGACTTCGGCATCTCCGTCCTCGTCACCTCGCACCTGCTCGGTGAGCTGGAGCGCACCTGCGACCACGTCGTTGTCATCGACGGCGGCAAGCTCCTGCGGTCCAGCTCCACCACCGACTTCACCCAGACCACCACGACGCTGGCCGTCGAGGTGACGGACACCGACGAACACCCCGACGGCACCCAGGTGTTCCGTGAGGCGCTGCAGGGACGCGGGGTCGCCACCCACGAGGGAAGCGGCCTGCCCGGCGCCGGGCACACCGTGCTGCTCGAAGCGGTCGGCGAAGAGACGTACGACCTGGTGCGTGATCTCGTCGCGGACCTCGGCCTCGGCCTGGTCCGGATGGAACAGCGCAGGCACCACATCGCGGAGGTCTTCCAGTCCGAGCAGGCAGAGCAGCCCGAGCCGTCCGGACAGCCTCAACCGTCCAAGCAGTCCAAGCAGTCCGACCAGGAAGCGCGGAAGGAGGCGGTCCGCCATGGCGGTTGAGCAGCCCCCGGCACACGCCGGCGAACAGACCCAGATCCACAACATCGGCTATCGCAAGTACGACGGAGCGCGCCTGGGCCGCGCCTATGCCCGCCGCTCACTCTTCTCCCAGAGCCTGCGCGGGGCGTACGGCCTCGGCCGCTCGGCCAAGTCCAAGGTCCTTCCCATGATCCTCTTCGCGGTGATGTGCGTCCCCGCCGCGATCATGGTGGCGGTCGCCGTGACGACAAAGGCGAACGACCTCCCCCTCGACTACACCCGCTACGCGATCGTGCTGCAGGCAGTGATCAGTCTCTATCTGGCCGCCCAGGCCCCCCAGACGGTCTCCCGCGACCTCCGCTTCAAGACCGTCCCCCTCTACTTCTCCCGCCCCATCGAGCACAGCGACTACGTACGCGCCAAGTTCGCGGCGATGGCCTCCGCCCTCTTCGTGCTCACGGCCGCACCGCTGCTCGTCCTCTACGTCGGCGCGCTGCTCGCCAAGCTCGACTTCGCGGACCAGACGAAGGGCTTCGCCCAGGGGCTCGTCTCCGTGGCGCTGCTCTCGCTCCTCTTCTCCGGCATCGCGCTCGTCATCTCGGCGATCACACCCCGCCGCGGCTTCGGGATCGCCGCCGTCATCGCCGTGCTGACCATCAGCTACGGAGCGGTGTCCACGGTCCAGGCCATCGCCTACGAACAGGGCAGCACCGACGCCATCGCCTGGCTCGGCCTCTTCTCGCCGATCACGCTCATCGACGGCGTACAGACCGCCTTCCTCGGCGCGACCTCCGCCTTCCCCGGAGGGGAAGGCCCCTCGTCCGGCACGGGCGTGGTCTACGTCATCGTCGTCCTCGCCCTCATCGCGGGCTGCTACGGCGCACTGCTGCGCCGCTACCGAAAGGTCGGGCTGTGAGCGCCATCAACATCGACCACACCTCCCGCTGGTTCGGCAACGTGGTGGCGGTCAACGACATCACGATGAACGTCGGCCCGGGCGTGACCGGCCTCCTCGGCCCGAACGGCGCGGGAAAGTCCACCCTCATCAACATGATGGGCGGCTTCCTCGCCCCCTCCACCGGCAGCGTCACCCTCGACGCCAAGCCGATCTGGCGCAACGAACAGATCTACAAGGAGATCGGCATCGTCCCCGAGCGCGAGGCGATGTACGACTTCCTCACCGGACGTGAATTCGTCGTTGCCAACGCCGAGTTGCACGGCCTGGACGAGCGGGCCGCGCACAAGGCCCTCGCCACGGTCGAGATGGAGTACGCGCAGGACCGCAAGATCTCGACGTACAGCAAGGGCATGCGCCAGCGCGTGAAGATGGCGTCCGCCCTCGTCCACGAACCCTCCGTGCTCCTGCTGGACGAGCCGTTCAACGGCATGGACCCCCGTCAGCGCATGCAGCTCATGGACCTGCTGCGGCGCATGGGAGACGAGGGCCGCACGGTCCTGTTCTCCTCGCACATCCTCGAAGAGGTCGAGCAACTGGCCTCGCACATCGAGGTGATCGTGGCAGGGCGGCACGCCGCGAGCGGCGACTTCCGCAAGATCCGCCGCCTGATGACCGACCGCCCGCACCGCTATCTGGTGCGTTCCAGCGACGACCGCGCCCTGGCCGCCGCCCTGATCGCAGACCCGTCGACGGCAGGAATCGAAGTCGACCTCAAGGAAGGCGCCCTGCGCATCCAAGCCATCGACTTCGGGCGCTTCACCGCCCTGTTGCCACGCATCGCCCGCGATCACGACATCCGGCTCCTGACGGTCTCGCCCTCGGACGAGTCCCTCGAGTCGGTCTTCTCCTATCTCGTCGCGGCCTGAAGGGAGCCATCGTGTACGACCCCACTGTCGCCCGGCTCACCTACCGGGCCCTGCTCGGCCGCCGCCGGGCTCTGATCCTCTTCGCCCTGCCCGTCCTGCTGATCGTCATCTCCGCCGCGGTCCGCGGATTCAGCGGCGCCGACGACCAGGTCGCCTCCGACCTGCTCGGCGGCTTCGCGCTCGCCACGATGGTGCCGATCATCGGCGTCATCGCGGGCACCGGAGCCATCGGCCCCGAGATCGACGACGGCTCCGTCGTCTATCTCCTCTCCAAGCCGGTCAAGCGCCCCACGATCATCATCACCAAGCTCACCGTCGCCATCGCCGTGACCATGGCCTTCTCGGCGATCCCGACCTTCATCGCGGGCATGATCCTGAACGGCAACGGCCAGCAGATCGCGGTGGCTTACACCATCGCCGCCCTGGTCGCCTCGATCGCGTACGCGGCGCTCTTCCTGCTCCTTGGCACGATCACCCGGCACGCGGTGGTCTTCGGCCTGGTCTACGCCCTCGTGTGGGAGGCGCTCTTCGGATCGCTGGTCGCCGGGGCGCGCACGCTCAGCGTCCAGCAGTGGTCGCTCGCCGTCGCCCAGAAGACCGCGGGCGGCGACCTGGTCACCTCGGACGTCGGCCTCCCGGTCGCCACGGTGCTCCTCGTCGGCGTCACGGTCCTCGCCACGTGGTATGCCGGGCAGAAGCTGCGGTCGCTGACGCTGGCCGGGGAGGAGTGATTAATTCAGTGGCGGGCAATTCGGGACGAGGGCACAGTAGTTGTGTCACCGCGCCACGAGCCTGGCGCCCGCTTACCGGGAGAGGAGCCGACGTGTCCATCACCAGTCCGTCGAGTTCCCGGCAGGGCAGCCCGCGGCAGGCTTCGGAGTAGTTACTCACTCCGTAGAGCCCCGCCCACGGGAGAGTCGCCCGGGGCGGCCGCTTCGAGCGCGCACTTCGCTGCGCGGGCCGCCCACCCAACGTCGCACCGGAGCCGGGCACCGAATCTCTCGGTGCCCGGCTCCAGTGCGTTGGCTATGTCAGCGTGTTGGCTACGTCAGTGTGTCGGCCATGCCAGTGCGCCGGCCACGTTCCTCAGGCCAGGAACCGCTCAAGCACCGCCGCGATGCCGTCGTCCTCGTTCGACGTCGTCACCTCGTCCGCCACCGTCTTGAGTTCCTCGTGGGCGTTGGCCATCGCCACGCCATGTGCCGCCCAGCCGAACATCGGGATGTCGTTGGGCATGTCCCCGAAGGCGATCGTGTCCGCGGCCTTCGCGCCCAGGCGGCGAGCCGCGAGGGACAGGCCCGTCGCCTTGGAGAGGCCGAGGGGAAGCAGTTCGACGATGCCCTCGCCGGCCATCGTCACGCCGACCAGACCGCCCGCCACCTGACGCGCCACCGAGGCCAGCTCGTCGTCGCTCAGGCCCGGGTGCTGGACGTACACCTTGTTCAGCGGAGCCGACCAAAGCTCGGCGACATCGGTGAACGGGACAGCGGGCAGCGGGCCGTCCTGGACCGCGTACCCAGGACCCACGATCACCTCGCCGTCGAGGCCGTCACGGCTCGCGGCCAGCGCCAGCGGGCCGATCTCCGCCTCTATCTTGGCCAGGGCGAGGCCCGCGAGCTGCCGGTCGAGCGTGACCGACGTGAGCAGCCGGTGCTCGCCCGCGTGGTAGACCTGCGCGCCCTGCCCGCACACCGCCAGGCCGTCATAGCCCAGGTCGTCGAGGATGTGCCGGGTCCAGGGCACGGCACGGCCGGTGACGATGATGTGCGCGGCGCCCGCCGCGGTGGCCGCGGTGAGCGCGTCGCGCGTACGCGCCGAGACGGTGTCGTCGGAGCGCAGGAGCGTTCCGTCGAGGTCGGTCGCGACCAGCTTGTACGGGAAGGACGGTGTGGCAGGAGCAGGGTGGCTCACTTGTTGATGGGCTCCAAGATCTCTCGTCCCCCCAGGTACGGACGCAGTACCTCGGGCACCCACACGGAGCCGTCGGCCTGCTGGTGATTCTCCAGGAGGGCGACGATCGTGCGCGGGACGGCGCAGAGCGTGCCGTTCAGCGTCGCGAGCGGCTGCGTCACCTTCTTGCCGTCGCTCTCGTCGCGCATCCGGATCGACAGACGGCGCGACTGGAAGCTGTCGCAGTTCGACGCGGAGGTCAGCTCGCGGTACTTGCCCTGCGTCGGGATCCACGCCTCGCAGTCGAACTTCCGCGAGGCCGAGGAGCCCAGGTCGCCGGTGGCCACGTCGATCACCTGGAACGGCAGACCGAGGCCGGTCAGCCACTGCTTCTCCCACTCCAGGAGCCGCTGGTGCTCGTTCTCCGCGTCCGCCGGGTCGACGTACGAGAACATCTCGACCTTGTCGAACTGGTGCACGCGGAAGATGCCGCGGGTGTCCTTGCCGTACGTGCCGGCCTCACGGCGGAAGCAGGGCGAGAAGCCCGCGTACCGCAGGGGCAGCTTGTCGGCGTCGATGATCTCGTCCATGTGGTAACCGGCGAGCGCGACCTCGGAGGTGCCGACCAGGTAGTAGTCGTCCTTCTCCAGGTGGTAGACGTTCTCGGCGGCCTGGCCGAGGAAGCCCGTGCCCTCCATGGCGCGCGGGCGGACCAGGGCGGGCGTCAGCATCGGGATGAACCCGGCCTCCGTCGCCTGCGCGATCGCCGCGTTCACCAGGGCCAGTTCGAGCAGGGCGCCGATGCCCGTCAGGTAGTAGAAGCGCGATCCGGAGACCTTCGCGCCGCGCTCGACGTCGATGGCGCCGAGCATCTCGCCGAGCTCCAGGTGGTCCTTGGGCTCGAAGCCCTCGGCCGCGAAGTCGCGCGGGGTGCCGATGGTGTCGAGGACGACGAAGTCCTCCTCGCCGCCGACCGGGACGTCCGGGTGGACGAGGTTGCCCAGCTGCCCGAGCAGGCGCTTGGTCTCCTCGTCGGCCTCGTCCTGTGCGGCGTTGGCCGCCTTGACGGCGGCGGAGAGCTCGCCGGCCTTCTTCAGGAGCTCGGCCTTCTCGTCACCCGAGGCCTTGGGGATGAGCTTGCCGAGCGCCTTCTGCTCGGAACGGAGCTCGTCGAAGCGGAGCCCGGACGACCTGCGCCGCTCGTCGGCGGAGAGCAGGAGGTCGACAAGCGCGACGTCCTCTCCACGGGCGCGCTGGGAGGCGCGAACACGGTCGGGGTCCTCACGGAGCAGGCGAAGGTCAATCACCCCACCAGGCTACCGTCGAGCGGTTCCGGCTCACGACTCGATAATCCACTCTGTGGCGTTATAGGTGATTTGCCGGAATGGGAATTCCCGAAAGCGGCGCGACGGAATTGAGCCATCGGGCAGTCGGCGGGCAGCCGTCAGGTGGTCGTCGAGCGGTCGCCGTGCGCTTGCCGCCGCCCGTTCCGGACTCACGGGTTCCGGGTCAATGAAAAGGGTCCCATTCCCCGAAATGGGGCAGAGGGGACGTGCCCTCTTGACCCGATCCCCTTGTGGGGAGCGGGACTTGAGGCCCCGGTTGTCCACAGGAATATCCCGTTCGGGAAAGTTATCCACAGGCTGTGCGAAAGATCTGTGGATGCCGGAAGAGATCGTTCCGAAAGCCGCATGCGCGACGAAGGATTCCCGTCCCAAACCACCCTCACACCCACTTTCGAGTGGAAATGGTTCGCTCCAAAGAGTTGATCAATGGAAAAGAGTGGACGAGGGGTGACGTGCGCGACTGTGGACGGACTTGTGGGTTGTAGGCCGATTTGTCGACCATGTCATGCTTCGTTGTCGACTTGTCCCCAGGTCGAGAAGCGTGCCTGTGGATAACTTTGTGGACAACGTAAATCAGCAGGTAAGACTGCTCAGAACCGGCCGTCCTGGCACTGCGTCAGCCAGTCCGACGCCGCAAGGAACTCGCCATCGGTCGTCCCCGGCCGCAGCGGACGGACGTCATCGGTCGTCACCCCGGCCCGCGGGTACGACCCGAGGAAGCGCACCTGCGGGCAGATCCGCTTGAGGCCCATCAGCGCCTCGCCCACGCGGCGGTCCGTGATGTGCCCCTCGGCGTCCACGGAGAAGCAGTAATTGCCGATGCGCTGACCGGTGGGCCGCGATTCGATCCGCATCAGGTTGACGCCGCGCACCGCGAACTCCTGGAGCAGTTCGAGCAGGGCGCCGGGGTGGTCGTCGCCGAGCCAGATGACCACGGACGTCTTGTCCGCGCCGGTCGGTGCCGCGGGGCGGGCCGGGCGGCCGACCAGGACGAACCGGGTCTCTGCGGTCGCCGCGTCGTGGATCTCGCTGACCAGGGGCTCAAGGCCGTACGTCGCCGCCGCGAACTCGCCCGCGAAGGCCGCGTCGAAGCGTCCCTCCTGGACGAGGCGCGCGCCGTCCGCGTTCGAGGCCGCCGACTCCCACAGGGCGTCCGGGAGGTTCGCGGCGAGCCAGTTGCGGACCTGGGGCTGGGCCACGGGGTGACCGGTCACCGTCTTGATGTCCTTGAGCTGCGTGCCGGGCCGCACGAGCAGCGCGAAGGCGATCGGCAGGACGACCTCGCGGTAGATCATCAAGGGCTCGCCCTTGGCGAGCTCGTCGACGGTGGTCGTCACGCCGCCCTCGACCGAGTTCTCGATCGGCACCAGTGCCGCCGCCGCATCGCCGTTGCGGACCGCGTCAAGCGCCGCCGGCACGGACACCATCGGGACGAGCTCCCTGGTGGCCGCTTCCGGGAGCGTACGGAGGGCGGCTTCGGTGAAGGTGCCCTCGGGGCCGAGATAGGTGTAGCGCATCGCCGACATACCGTCACCCTAATGGCCCGTACGTGGCATGGCTCACGCGTCTCACGGAGCGGCACCCGCCCCACGTACGCGCATATGGCACCGAGCCGCGCCCGCTCCCGCGCACCACCACGGGCGCCCGCCCCGCGCACGAAGGGGCGCTCGCCCCGCGTACGGAAGGGCGCCCGCCCCACGCGCGAAGTGGGGCGCGGGCCGCATGCGGAACGGACCCAGGCCTACGCCTCCAGGAGCCGCTGCCCCACGTACTCGCCCTTCGCCGCACCGCCCGGCACCGCGAAGAGGCCGCTCGCCTCGTGCCGGATGAACTCCGACAGAGCGTCCCCCCGGTCGAGCTTGCGCTGCACCGGCACGAAACCGCGGAGCGGGTCGGCCTGCCAGCACACGAAGAGCAGGCCCGCGTCCGGCTCGCCGTCCTTGTCGAAGCCGTCGTGGTACGAGAAGGGGCGGCGCAGCATCGCGGAGCCCCCGTTCTGGTCGGGACGGGTGATGCGGGAGTGGGCGTTGAGGGCGATGACGTACTTGCCGTCCTTGCCCGCCTTCTCCAGCTTCGGCTCGGTGCTCTCCGTGCCGCCGGTCAGGGGGGAGCCGTCCGACTTGTGGCGCCCGATGACCGCCTCCTGGTCCCCCAGGCCGAGCTTCTCCCAGTCGTCCAAGAGCATCCGGATGCGGCGTACGACGACATAGGAGCCGCCCGCCATCCAGGACGGGTCCCCCGCGGCGGGCACGTAGATCCGCCGGTCGAAGTCGTCCTCCGACGGCTTCGGGTTGTTCGTGCCGTCGATCTGGCCCATCAGGTTGCGGGTCGTCATCGGGTGCGCGGTCGCGCCGGGCGAGCGGTTGAAGCCGTTCATCTGCCAGCGCACCCGTGCCGCGTCACCCGCCTCCTTCTGGAGGGCGCGCAGCGCGTGGAAGGCGACGAGCGGGTCGTTCGCGCCGATCTGCACCCACAGGTCGCCGTCGCTGCGTGCCTTGTCGAGATGGTCGGAGGAGAAGTCCGGCAGCGGGTCGAGCGCCGACGGGCGCTGCTTCTCCAGACCGGTGCGCCCGAAGAAGCTGTGGCCGAAGCCGAAGGTGACGGTCAGGGACGACGGACCCGCGTCCCGGGCGACATCCGTGTCCCCGCCCTCCGCGGCCTTGCCCGCCATCAACCGCTCGGCCGTCGCCGACCAGCGGCGCAGCAGGGCCGCCGCTTCCTTGCGGCCCGCGCCCGCCGCGAGGTCGAAGGCCACCAGATGGCCGCGGGACTGGACGGGCGTGGTGATGCCCGGCTGATGTTTCCCGTGAAACATGACCGTGTCCGCGCCAAGGGACGTCAGCGACGCCGCACGGGACGATGACGCTCCCTCCGAGGCGTCCGAGGGCGCCGCGGCGTACCCGGCCGCACCGCCCGCCGCGCCGAGCGCGAGACCGGTGGCGCCGGCGGTGCCGAGCAGCCGCCGCCTCGAAATCCCGTTGTCCGCCATGGTGGTTCCGTTCAGCCGATCTGCACGTTCTTGTTCACGGTCACTTGGTCGATGTCGGAGGTGCGCACGGTCACCGCGATCTTCCACTTGCCGGCCATCGGAATCTGCACCCCGCTGGAGCTCCAGTGTCCGGTGGCGATGTGGTCGGGGGAGACGGGCAGCGGGCCGACGTCCTTCGACTTGAGGGTGAAGGAGACCTTCACCTCGGGGATGTCGAAGGCGCTGCCGTTCGGCCGCTTCACGAAGATGTGCATCTCGTTGCTGCCGGTGCGGCCCGGGTCCAGGTCGAGCTGCAGGGTGCCCTTGCCGTCGTCGGAGCCCGTGTCGAAGGGGAACTTGAGGGAGAGGGGTCCTGACCGCTGTGCGGCGGCGGCAGCCGTCTTCGAGGCGGCCGCCTCCTCCTCCGTGCGTCCGGGCTCGGTGGAGGTGAGGACCGTGGTGACGGCGAGCAGGACGACGGCGACGCCCGCCTCGGCGAGCACGGAGCGGCGCAGGCCGGACCGGTTGGGGTCCGCGTCGCGGATCCGCTTCTCGCGGGCGGTGCTCATGGCGGCCTGCTGGCGGGCGAGCTGGGCGGAGCGCTTGGAGTCCCCTCCGGTGGCACCCGCGGGCACCGTCACCGGCTTCTTCTCCACGCGCTTGGCCGCGGCACGCTTCTCCGCGCGCTTCTCGACGACGGTGGCCGCCGCGGCCTCCGGGGCCAGGTCGCCCGCCTGGCCCGCGATCCGCGCTGTCCAGCGCCGCGAGATCCCGGCGATGCCGACGAGGACGACCACCAGGCCGACCTTGATGAGGAGCAGCTGTCCGTACCACGTACCGGTGAGCGCCGACCAGGAGCCGACCTGCCGCCACGACTGGTAGAGCCCGGTCGCGGCGAGGGCGACGACGCTGCAGAACGCGACCCGCGAGAAGCGCCGCACCGCCCCGGCCTCCACCGACGGCGCCAAGTAGAGGGCGACGACGAGCGCCGCGAGGCCGCCGAGCCAGGCGGCGACGGCGAGCAGGTGCACGACGTCCACGGGCATCGCGAGCCCGGCCTGGATGCCGGTCGACGCGTGCTCGGCCATGGCCCAGGTCGCGCCGAGCCCGATGGCGACGACGCCGCCGCCGATCGCGAGCCCGAAGGTGAGGTCCTTGCGCTCCTTGGGGTCGGTTCGCTTCTCGTACGCACCGAAGAGCACCGCGATGAAGAGCGCGGCGGCGGCGAGCAGCAGCAGCCGGGAGACCAGTGCGGCCCCCGTCTTCGTCTGGAGCACGTCGCCGAGCTTGGCCATGTCGAAGGCGTCGGCGATCTTCCCCGACCCGGTGTACGGCGCGCGGAGCAGCAGCATGACGAGCGTGGACGCGGTGAGCGTGACCCAGCCGGACACCACGAGGCGCTGCACGGGCCGCACGCCCGCGCCGCCCGGCCAGCAGCCGAGCACGAAGGCCGCCCCGCCGACGACGAGGATGAATCCGGCGTACGAGAGGTAGCGAGCGAAGCCGTAGAGCCCGCCGACGAATCCGCCGCCGACCTCCTGGTCCGGCAGCGCGACCTTGGTGTCGGACGGCGCGCCCACGGAGAAGGTGTAGGCCCCGGAGATGGGGTGGCTGTCGGCGGAGACGACCTGGTAGGCGACGGTGAAGGTGCCGTCGGGCAGCCCCTTGTGCAGGTTCACGCCGTACGTGTTGGACCCGAGGTCACTGGTCTTGCCGGTGTCGACACGCTTGCCGGCCGGGTCGAGGACCCGTACGGAGCCGTCGGACATGGCGACCTTCTCGGAGAAGGTCAGCGACACGCGGGCGGGTGCCTTGTCGACCACCGCCCCCTGCTTGGGGTCGCTGCCCGTCAGCGCGGCATGGGCGGAGGCGGGAGCCGCCGTGGCCAGCAGGGCGCCGAGAAAGACGGCGACGACGAGCAGGAGCCGTCCGACGCCGGGGGGTATCCCGAAGCGGGCGGCGGCCCCGGAGCGAGCTCCACAGCGGGGAGCGATGGTCTGCATCAGCGATCAGTCCCTCAGTGCGACGCGTGCTTGCCGGGCTTGGGGTTGTACGTGGCGGCCTTCACCGGAACCTCAATCTCGATGGGGTCCGACTTCTCGAAGTGCAGCGTCACCGCGACCTTGTCGCCCTGCTTCGGCTTGTGCTCGAGCTCCTCGAACATGAGGTGGTTGCCGCCACGGGCGAAGTCGAGCTCGCCGTTCGCGGGCACGTCGAACGACTTCTGCTCCTTCATCGCGTTGCCCTTGGTGCTGTGCAACGTGACCTTCTGCGCGAGGGAGCTGGTCACCGAGGTGAGCTTGTCGGCGGCGCCCTTGTTCGTGACGGTGAAGAACCCGGAGGCCATGGTGTCCATGGCGGGTTCGGGCATGAAGGCGCCCGCGACCTTGAGCTCGGGCTTGTCGGATGCCTTGTCGGCGTCCTTGTCGCCGGACGAGTCCGAGCAGCCCGCGAGGGCGAGGCCGGCCGTCAGCGCCATGGCCCCGGTGACGAGAGTGCGGCGGTTCACGGGGTGGCTCCCTTGACGATCTTGGGGAGGTCCTTGGTGTAGTCGTCCACGGTGGTGTCCTCGCCGTACAGGACGTACCCGGCGTCGGTCTTCGGCGAGAACGCGATGACCTGCGTGCCGTGCATCGAGACGACCTTGCCCTTCTCCTTCTTGGAGGGCTCGATGCTGATGCCGAGGGTGCGGGCGCTGCCCTGGATGGTGTCGAAGTCACCGGTCAGGCCGATGAAGTCGGTGTCCTGGGCCTTGAGCCACTTGCCGAGTGCTTCGGGGGTGTCGCGCTTCGGGTCGGTGGTGACGAAGACGACCTGGAGCTTGTCCTGTTCGGCCTTGGGCAGCTGCTTCTTGGCGACGGCGATGTTGCTCATCGTCAGGGGGCAGACGTCAGGGCAGTTGGTGTAGCCGAAGTAGATGAGCGTCGGCTTGCCCTTGGTCGCCGCGCGCAGGTCGTACTTCTTGCCGTGCGTGTCCGTGAGGACGAGGTCCGGCTTCTCGAAGGGCTTGTCGAGGATGGTCGCGGCCTTGTCGCCGTTGGACTCGACGGAGACGTCCGCGACGGGCTTCTTGCCGTCGTCACCGCCGCCGCAGGCGGACAGGGTGAGGGTGGCCGCGGCCAGCATGGCGGCGGCGAGCAGCTTCTTCTTGCGCATACGAAAATGTCCCAGATGTGAGGGGGGTCCAGGCGCACCGGGGGCAGGCGAAACGCCCCCGGTGCGGCCCGAAGGGTGGCTCAGCTGTTGGCGCGACGACGGCCGGCGAGCACGCCGAACGCCACGCCCGCAGCGCCTACGACGATGCCGACGATGCCGAGGACGCGGGCGGTGGAGTCGCTGCTGTCGGAGGAGGCGGCGGACTCGCTCTTCTCGTCCGACTTCGCGTCTTCCTTGGCGTCGTCGTGCGAGGCGGCGGCGCCGTGGCCGTCCTCGGACGCGGCGGTCAGGGCGAGGGCGGGCGCCGGGTGCTCCGGCTCCTCCTGGCCCTTCTGCTGCGGCTCGATCCAGCGGACGACTTCCTTGTTGTCGTACGTCTGGACGGCCTTGAAGACGAGCTCGTCGGCGTCCTCGGGCAGCGCGCCGAGGGAGAGCGGGAACTTCTGGAAGGTGCCCGGCTGGACGCCCTTGCCGTCGGCGGTCCAGGTGACCTTGGAGACGGCCTCGTCGATCTTCTCGCCGTGCATCTCAAGGGGCTTGTCGAGCTTCGTCTTGGTGACCTTCGCGGTCCAGCCGGGGACGGGCTGCGTCATGACGGAGGCGAGCGGGTGGTCCTCGGGGAAGGACACCTCGAGCTTGTTGGTCGAGGCGTCGTCCATCTCGTTCGGCACCTTGAAGTTGACCGTGGCGTAGCCGCCCTTGGCGGCCTCGCCCTCGGCGGTGACGCTGACGTGCGCGAAGGCGGGGACGGAGAGCAGCAGGACGGCGGAGGCGGCGACGCCACCGACGACGGAGACGCGGGAGGCCTTCACGGTGGACAGCGCAGACAGAACAGACATGGCAGAAACACTCCACTTTCAGCGGTGATGATCAGCAGCGGTGATGATCAGCAGTGCCGAACAGGCCGGCAGTGGTGATCAGGGGAGAGTGCGCGCGGCGGCGAACCGAGCGGGCACGCGCGCGTGGATGCCGCCGGGCGTGACGCACCTCTCCGTAGTGCTGCGGTAGGAGTGCGTCGCGTCAGGCAGCGAGTGCGAGTGCGGCGGTGGCCGGCGGGCCACGCCTGATCACCGTGTGCTGGAGCGTGGTGGTGTGCGGCGTCAGCGGTCCGAAGTACGCCGTACGGGGCGCGCGCGGACCCGCGTCGGGCGCCCCGGGAAGTCCGGCGCGCAGGGCGCGTACGAGAGCGAGCGCACCGCGCAGGGAACGCACGAGCGCCCCCTCGGCGACTCCATGCGCCCCGTGCGCCGAGAGCCGCACGAGCCGGAGCAGCGCGATGTCGCCGCGGCGCAGCAGCCATCCGGCGGCGACGGCGGCGAGTACGTGCCCCAGGAGCATGGGAAGCGACGGGAGCAGCGACATGGAGTCCATCGCGGAGTCCGCCGCCGTGGCCGGGGCGCTGTGATGGACGGCGTGGCCCGGAGCCCCGCCGCCCGGCTCCATGCCTGCTGTCGACAGGATCCGATGGGCCTGGGCCGGGCTGATGTTGGCGGCACCCGCCCCGCACACCAGACGTGTGGCCCGCTCCACCAGGGAGGGGTCGGCGGCCGTCGCCGTGCCGCCGCCGTGCTGGCCGACTCCGAAGAGAACGTGCAGGCCCACCTGCCCGGCGGCCAGCGCCGCGGCGATGCCCGGCAGCGAGCGCTCACGCCCGGCGAGCGGTGCCGCGACGGCAAGGACGGCGAGGAATCCGACGCCGAGCGTCCACAGCGGGACGGCGGCGCAGGAAGCGAGCACATGGCCCCCGGCGGACAGCACGACGCAGAGCACGGCGAACACCGAGGCTCTCAGCAGCCGGAGGTCGACTCCGGCGCGCGCTTCACGCTGGTGGGGGGCAGTCATGGCCGGAACATCATTGCACTGGGCCTACCCGCCGCATACGGCAGGTCCGCAAGCTCCCATGGATGCCGATCGGTGCCCATCGATGCCGATGGGCACCGAATGGGTGTCTTTAGGAGGGATCGAAAGTGGCTTGTGAGGGACGTGTCTACACCGTCCCGACCCGTCCGCGCGTCGGCCGTATGGGCGGCATCACGTCAACTGCGCGCTTATACACGGGCGCTTGCGGCAATACGTATCGGTATGTCGAGCCGCGGCCAGGAGGCTGGAGCATGAGCATGTGGTGGTCACTCCATTTGCGGCGCGAAGCTGCGAGCGTCCCACTGGCCCGTCGGCTGCTCATCGGCACGATGGAGAGCGCGGGGGTGGATCCCGACGTCTCGTACGACCTGTCGGTGGCCCTCAGCGAGGCCTGTGCCAACGCGGTGGAGCACGGCGGGGCGACGGTCCCCGAGGGGGCGGCCGGGGCGTATCGGGTGACGGCGTACCTCGACGGCGAGAAGTGCCGCATCGAAGTGGCCGATTCAGGACCGGGATTCGTCCCCGTCGCGCAGCCCGTTTCCGACACCGCCGAGCACGGACGGGGTCTCTACCTCATCCAGGAGCTCGCCGATCATGTGCACTTCGGCAACAGGCCGGGCGGCAGGGGCGGCGCGGTGATCAGCTTCGACAAGATCCTCAAGTGGCGCGAGGACGCACCGCTCGTCACCGCCTGAGAGCCCTTTTGGCCGCCTGTCGGCCCCTCCCCGGCCAGTCCGGCGGCGAGCCCGCTAGCCGGGAGGCAGCGCCCTGCACAGGGCCTCCAGTGCCGCTCCGTAGGTGTGCTCCGGCGGCGTCGCATAGCCGACGACCAGACCGTCGGGTGCGGGCATCGTCGCCTCCGGGTGGCGGAAATCGGCGAGGCCCTCCAGCGCGAGGCCCTGCCAGGCGGCCGCCTTCGCCGTGGATTGTTCGGTGCCGGGCGGCAGCCGCAGGACGGCGTGCAGGCCCGCGGCGACGCCGGTCGGGCTGATGTGCGGGGCATGGGCCGCGAGGGCGGCGACGAGCTGATCGCGGCGGTGGCGGTAGCGCTGACGCATGCGGCGGACGTGCCGGTCGTAGTGGCCCGACTCGATGAGGTCGGCGAGCGTGAGCTGATCGATGACACTGACCCACGCCTCCCGTTCGCCCTTCGCCGCGAGCACCCCGTCGATGAGGTGTTCGGGCAGAACGAGCCACCCCAGACGCACCCCTGGAGAGAGGCTCTTGCTGACCGAGCCCATGTAGACGACACGTTCGGAATCCAAGCCCTGTACGGCGCCCACCGGCTCCCGGTCGTAACGGAACTCGCCGTCGTAGTCGTCCTCCAGGACGAGGCCGCCGCCGGTACGCGCCCAGTCGATCACCGCGGCGCGCCGGGACGGGTGCAGGGGGCCACCGGTCGGGAACTGGTGTGCGGGCGTGAGCAGGACGGCCTTGACCCGCTGACTCCCGGTCAACTCCTCGATCCGGGCGCCCTTTTCGTCGAGGCCGAGCGGGACCGTCCGTACGCCCGCGGTCCCGAGGATCGAGCGATGGAAACCGAGGCCGTACGACTCCACGGCCAGCGGACCCTTCAGCATCCCGCCTCCCCCGCTCCCGAACAGCAGCCGCAGGGCGTGCGCGAACCCGGAGCACACCACGATCCGCTCCGGGTCGGTGCGCACCCCGCGGGCGCGCCCCAGGTAGCCGGCGAGCGCCCGGCGCAGCTCGATGCGCCCCTGCGGGTCACCCGGCCCGAAGGCCTCGTTAGGTGCGGAGTTGAGGGCGCGCCGGGCCGCGGCGAGCCAGGCGGTGCGCGGGAAGGAGGCGGCGTCCGGCTGGCCCTGACGCAGGTCGTACGTGGGCGGGGCGGACGCGGCGGGCCGGGCGGGCGCCCGCTTGGGGACACGGGTGCGCGCGGGAGGCGCCGCCCGTTCGGCAACGCGCGTGCCGGACCCCTGCCGCGCGGTCAGCCAGCCCTCGGCGACCAGCTCGGCATAGGCGTCGGCGACGGTGTTGCGGGCGATGCCCAGATCGGCGGCGAGGGAGCGGTAGGGCGGAAGCCGCGTCCCCGGAGCGAGCCGCCCCTCGCGCACGGCGTCGCGCAGCGCGCGGATGAGGACGGCACGGCGCCCTCCCGCCCCGGAGAGCTCCAGATGCAGGTCACTCCCGATGCGCTCGGCCAAATTGACCCACGATTCCACCATGGGAATGCACCCTATCTGAGGTCTATTCCACCCGTAGATTCATGGTCATGACGAACAACGAGAACGCCGCACAGGTCCACACGCACACCCCTCGCCTCAACTTCGCCAAGGCCGCCCCCAAGGCCTTCAAGGCCGTGATCGGACTCGACGCCGCCGCCCGCGAGGGCATCGACCCGGCCCTGGTCGAGCTGATCCAGATCCGCGCCTCGCTGCTCAACGGCTGCGCGTACTGCCTGCACATGCACACCTCCGACGCGCGCAAGGCGGGCGAGGACGAGGCGCGCCTGCACATGGTCGGTGTGTGGCGCGAGGCCAGGAACTTCTTCACGGAGAAGGAGCAGGCGGCCCTCGACCTGACGGAGGCCGTCACGCTCGTCCACCAGGGCGGCATACCGGACGACGTCTACGCCCGCGCGGCCGCCCAGTTCGACGAGACGGAGCTTGGCCACGTCCTGGCCCTGATCTTCACCATCAACACCTGGAACCGCATCGCCCTGAGCACCGCCAAGGTCGCGGGCGAGGACGAGCGCTAGGCCCCGGAAACGCGGCCCCGGAAACGCAGAACCGGGCCCCTTCTTAAAGAAGGGGCCCGGTTCGGCAGAGCGCTCAACCCTTGAGCTCGGCCATCCACGCCTCGACGTCATCCGCACGCCGCGGCAGCGCGGCCGACAGGTTCTTGTTGCCGTCGGCCGTCACGAGGATGTCGTCCTCGATCCGTACGCCGATGCCGCGGTACTCCTCCGGCACCGTCAGGTCGTCCGCCTGGAAGTACAGACCGGGCTCGACGGTCAGGCACATGCCGGGCTCAAGGACACCGTCGGCGTACGTCTCACGGCGCGCGGCGGCGCAGTCGTGGACGTCCATGCCGAGCATGTGGCCGGTGCCGTGCAGGGTCCAGCGGCGCTGGAGACCCAGCTCCAGGACGCGCTCGACCGGGCCCTCGACGAGCCCCCACTCCACGAGCTTCTCGGCGAGCACGCGCTGCGCGGCGTCGTGGAAGTCGCGGTACTTGCCGCCGGGCTGCACCGCCGCGATGCCGGCCTCCTGGGCCTCGTACACGGCGTCGTAGATCTTCCGCTGCAGCTCGTCGAAGCGGCCGTTGATCGGCAGCGTCCGCGTCACGTCGGCGGTGTAGTACGTGTGCGTCTCCACACCGGCGTCGAGCAGCAGCAGCTCCCCGGAGCGCACGGCGCCGTCGTTGCGCACCCAGTGCAGCGTCGTGGCGTGCGGGCCCGCGGCGCAGATCGAGCCGTAGCCGATGTCGTTGCCGTCGACGCGGGCGCGCAGGAAGAACGTGCCCTCGATGTAGCGCTCGCTGGTCGCCTCGGCCTTGTCCAGGACGCGCACGACGTCCTCGAAGCCACGGGCGGTCGAGTCGCACGCCTTCTGCAGTTCGCCGACCTCGAACTCGTCTTTGACCAGACGGGCCTCGGAGAGGAAGACGCGCAGCTCCTCGTCGCGCTCGGCGGTGACCTTGTCGGTCAGCGCGGCCTCGACGCCCGCGTCGTAGCCACGGACGACCCGGACGGAACCGGTCGCCTCACGCAGCTGTCCGGGCAGCTCGCGCACGTCGGACGCCGGGATGCCGTACAGCGTCTCGGCCTCGGTGAGGGAGTGCCTGCGGCCGACCCACAGCTCGCCCTGGCCGTCCAGCCAGAACTCGCCGTTCTCGCGGTTGGAGCGCGGCAGTAGGTAGATGGTGGCCTCGTGGCCGCTCGTGCCGTCCGCGAAGTCCGTCGGCTCCAGGACGAGGACGCCGTCCTCGGTCTGGTTGCCGGTCAGGTACGCGTACTCGACGGAGGCGCGGAAGGCGTACTCCGTGTCGTTCGAGCGGGTCTTGAGATTGCCCGCGGGGATCACGAGACGCTCGCCCGGGAAGCGCGCGGAGAGCGCGGCACGGCGGGCGGCGGTGTGCTCGGCCTGGGCGATCGGCTGCAGGTCGTGCAGCTCCGTGTCGGCCCATCCGGACTTCATGTTCTCGGCGAGCTCGTCGGAGACGCCCGGGTACAGGCCGTTCTTGCGCTGCTTGATCGGCTCTTCCTCGGACTCGATCTCCAGGTCTTCCGGGGTCTCCGGGTTCTCCGGAATGAGCTCCTCCGACACGATCTGCCTCCTATGTACGACACTGGGCCCCCTCCATCGTACGGGCGTACGGAAGGGGGCCCAGAGCCGGAAGGCCCATTACATGCCGTATTGCGGAGGTCACTCGAAACGGGCCGCGAGGAGAACCACGTCCTCGTCGCTGTCGGCCGCGTCGAGCCCGTCCGGCAGCACCGTCCGCAGGACGTGATCGACGAGCGCGTCCGGGTCGTCGCGCACCGCTTTCGGTACGCTCGCCGCCGCCGCGTGCAGCCGCGCGAAGGCCCGGTCCATCGGGTCGCCGGTGCGGTGCAGCAGCCCGTCCGTATAGAGAAGCACCGTTTCTCCCGGCCCCGTCTTGAACTCCACGCTCGGCGCCTCCCAGCAGGCGAGCATCCCCAGCGGCGCCGAGAGCGAGGTCTCCACGAACTCCGTACGCCGCTCGCCGATCACGAGCGGCGGGCTGTGCCCGGCCCCGGCCAGGACGATCTTGCGCAGCGCCGGTTCGCAGTACGCGAAGAGGGCCGTCGCCGACCGCGCGGGCTCGGTGAGCCGAAGCAGCAGCTCCAGATCGGACAGTACGGCGACGGGGTCCTCGCCCTCCATCACGGCGTAGGCCCGCAAGGAGGCCCGCAGGCGCCCCATCGCGGCGACGGCGCTCGGCCCTGACCCGGTGACGGACCCGACCGCGAGGCCGAGCGCGGCGTCGGGCAGCGGCAGCGCGTCGAACCAGTCGCCGCCTCCGCGCGCGGAGGTGCGGTGCCGGGCGGCGAGCTGCACCCCGGCGACCCGCGGCAGCCGCGAGGGCAGCAGCTCCTCGCGCAAGGTGGCCTCCGTGGTGCGGGCGCGTTCCAGTTCGATCAGGCGCGCCAGATGCTCGGCGGCCTGGCGTGCGTAGAGGCCGACGAGGTGCCGCTGGCGCTCGCCGGGCTCCGCCGGCTCGTCGTACAGCCAGACGGCGGCGCCGATCCGGCCCGCCGCTTCGGTGGACAGGGGCAGTGCGTAGCTCGCGGCGTAGCCGAGCCGGGCGGCGACCTCGCGGTGGCGGGGGTCGAGGGTGCTGTCGGCGAGCAGGTCGGCGTTGACGATCTCGGTCTCGGAGCCCGGCGGCGCGGGCGGTGCGTCGAGGAGCCGCCCGAAGGCGGTGGCGCCGCGGGGCACCGTCTCGATGTGGCCGAGGTCGGCGCGGGCGAGGCCGAGGCCGATGGTGGTGTCGGGACCGAGCCCGTCGGCGGGCTCCATGACGAGCAGGCCGCGGCGGGCGCCGACCAGGGCGGCTCCGGCGCGCAGCAGTTCGTGCAGGGCTTCGTCGAGCGTGGCCGTGCGGGCCAGGCGTTCCGTGAGCTCCTGCAGGGTGGTGAGATCGGAGATCCAGCCCGCGAGCCGGTCCTGGATCATGAGGGTCGGTGCGCTCTGGGCCTGTGGGGCGGGCGCGACAGTGTGGTCTTGTGGCGGAACAGTTGAATCGATTCCGGCCACTTTCGGGAGGTGCGGAGCGTTCATGGCTGACGGCTTTCCGGCCGGTGCGTATTGCTCAATAGCATCGCAAACCCCCATGTCATTCTGCGCCGCTAGCAATGTTCTCCACATCTACACGCACTGATGAGGGGATGTCCAGCATTGTCCAGCTGGGATTCCTGGTGTCCGTGGGAATTCTGTGGCGTTTTGGCGATCTTGGTAACTTGGCTCAAAAGTGCCTGAGGCGACGGCCTATTGCGATCGACTGGGATTGTTCAACAAGGGGCACTCCCAGGCCCTCAGGCACGGGAGGCGCGTCACAGCGGTCGTGATGGGTACGTACTCGGTGATGACCAGGGGCAGTTGAGATCAGCCCGGAACCTGGTGACGGAACCGGGCGTCTTAACTCACGACGACCGTGCCCCATCCTCCCGTGGGGGGAGGCGGCGAATAAGTACGCGGGACAGCAAACGCCAGGCACCGCCACCCCACGCCACGCTAACGCTCGGCCCCCTAGGGGTTCCCCATGCCGCAGGCTGGGGTGTGATGCGCCAGTTCTACGCACAGCGAAGTGATCCACACATGGTGTGATGTGGCCCGCCGTGTTCCTCGGCGTGTAAACGGAAAGGAACGAGCGCTCATGCGCGAGATCCTCGGAAGGCGACGCAGGCTCCTGTCCCGGCTCACCGGCAGGAAGTCTGACCAGAGTCCTGGTCTGATCGGCGCGGCACTGACCTTTGCGACGGCATGGAAGTGGCCGGTCGTGCCCGGCGTCGGACTCGACCGGCGAGACGGCACCCGCTGCGCCTGCCCCGACCCCGACTGCACGGTGCCAGGAGCTCATCCGCTCGACCCCGGCCTGCTGGCCGCGACGACCGACGAGCGCATGGTGCGCTGGTGGTGGACCAACCGCCCGGACGCGCCCATCGTGCTCGCCACCGGCGCCAGCGCCCCCTGCGCCGTCAGCCTGCCCGCCATCGCGGGCGCGCGCGCCCTGGCCGCGCTCGACCAGATGGGCATCAGGCTCGGCCCGGTCGTGGCGACCCCCGCCCGCCTCTTCCTGCTCGTCGCGCCGTACTCCATGGAGCAGTTGGGCGAACTGCTGTACGCCAAGGACTTCGTGCCCGGCTCACTGCGCTTCCACGGAGAGGGCGGATATCTCGCGCTGCCGCCCTCCGGGACGGGCCAGGGACCGGTGCGCTGGGAGCGGGCTCCGCTGCCCGGCTCGGCGGCGCCGTGGGTGCCCGATGTCGAGGCCGTGGTGGACGCGGTGGTCGACGCGCTCACTCGTACGGGTGTGAGCGCGCCCGAGTTGTAGGGGAAATGGGCGCGCGGCGAGCCGGGCGCCCATCAAACGTCGTTAGTGTCAGGGCCCATGAACCCCCGCCTGATCGCGCTCATGGGCGTCGTGGCCATCACGGTTCTCCTGCCGTTCGCCGGCGCCTCCGCGGGGCCCGTGGGCGACAGTGACACCGAAGCCAGGCCGTCGGACCGGTCGGCGGACGCGGCACCGGGGGCGGCGCCGGATCCCGACGCGAAACAGCCCTCCATGGAGAAGCCGGATTCGAAGCGGTCCTCTACGGAGGACGCGACTTCGGACGGCCGGTCTTCGGACGGCCGGTCTTCGGACGGCCGGTCCTCGGGCGGCCGCACCTCGGACGACGCGTCGCTCCTCACAGGGCTCGGCCTCGACACCGCCGCCCAGTGCGGCCCCGAACTCACATCCCCCAAGGGCATCGAGGCCCAGACGTGCGTCCTGACCCAGGGGCACGACACCTGGGGGCGCACGTACTACCGCAACACGACCGGTGATGAGCTGAGCGCCGTACTGACCGTCATGGGTCCGGGCGGACGCACCGTCCAGACGCATTGCGCGGTGGGTGCCGCGGACGAGCCGGGGGCGTGCGAGACGCCACGGGAGCGTACGACGGGGGATGCGGAGGCGTATTCGGCGGTGGTGGAGTTCGCCGACGGGAGTGGCGGGCCGTTGCTCCTGCGCTCCGGGAGCAACTCCGCGCGGCCGAAGGCCAGTTGAGAGCACAGGTCAGGCCGGACATCGGGCCTGGCATGGAAGGGCCCGGTTGCTGGCGACGGGGGATGCACCAGCAACCGGGCTACCTGAACGGTAACAAGAGATCTGCTCTGGGCAAATTCGATCTCGGATATCCAGACAGGGATTTACCTGCGACGACGGGGAGTTGTGACAGGAGTCACCCGTTTCCCGACTGACTGGTGGGTCAGCTAAGCGTCACCTGGCGGTTGGTGAGACCGCCGCGCGCCCGGCGCTCCTCCGGCGTGAGCGGAGCATCGACGGCGAGCGCCGCCGCGAGCCGCTCGGCGAACTCGGCGGCGGGCTTCTCGATGTCCTCGGCGCCCATTCCGCTCGGCAGGTCCCACACCGGCACGGTCAGACCGTGCGCCCGGAAGGAGCCGACCAGCCGGGTCCCCTCGCCGAGACTCGACGTACCGGCCGCGTGCAGCCGGGCGAGCGCGTCGAGGAGCTGCTCCTCGGGGTGCGGCATGACCCAGCGCAGGTGGTTCTTCTCCGGGGTCTCGCACCAGTACGCGGAGTCCACGCCGGAGAGCTTCACGGTCGGGATCGCGGCGGCGTTGGCCCGCTCCAGGGACGCGGAGACCTCCGTGGACGCGTTCTCCGAATCCGGCACCCAGAACTCGAAGCCCGCGTGCACGATCGGCTCGAATGCGCCGTCGGGGTCGAGGATGTCCTGAAGGCGCGGCCCGTCGGCGGGGGCGCGGCGTGCCTGGACCGGAGAGCCGGGCTCGGCGGTCAGGGCGCGCTGGAGGGTGTCGGCGAGGTCGCGGCTGATGTCGCCGGACGCGGTGTCGTTCTGCAGGCCGAGCAGGACCGAGCCGTCGTCGCGGCGCAGCGCGGGCCAGGCCATCGGCAGGACGGTCGCCAGGGAGACGGAGGGCACGCCCTCCGGCAGCCCGTCCTTGAGGGGCAGTTCGACGGTCGCCGCCGGGACGAGCTCGCGCAGCGCCACCCAGTCGCCCTCGCCGGGCAGGCCTTCGAAGGGGCGGTGCACCAGCTCGGTCACCGCGTGCGCGGCGGCCCGGCCGTGACAGGCCTTGTAACGGCGGCCCGAACCGCAGGGGCAGGGTTCGCGGGCACCGACGACAGGAACCTGCCCGTCCGTCAGCTGCGGCTGCTTGCCCTTGGTCTGAGGGCGCTTCTTGGCCATCTTGGGTGTCTCCCGGATGCGGCTTTCCAGCGTGGCTCTTCGTACGTCTTGGGCGTACGGGCGCGAGCCTAGCCGCTCACCCAAAGGGCGTCGGGATTCAGCCTGAGTCGGCCTGACTCAGTCGAGGTCCTCGAAGGGGTCCGCGTACGCGGAGTCGGCTATCGCGGCACCCGAGGGGGCCGCGACGCGCGTAGCGAAGTCGTCGTGCCGGTGCTCGGCATGTACGGCGGCCCACACCGTGACCTCGCCATGGGTGTCGTCACGCACGCCCCACGAATCGGCCAGGGCCGTGATGATGTTGAGTCCACGACCGCCGTGCGCGGTGACCGAGGGTGTGGCCGGAACGGGGCGGGTCGGGCCGCCCCCGTCCGTCACCTCGACTGTCAGCCGGCCTGTCGCCTCCACGCGCCAAGCGGCCCGGACATCACCGTCGCCGACCATTCCTTCGCCCAGCGGTCTGCCATGCCGACAGGCATTGCTGAGCAATTCCGAAAGGATCAGTACGGCATCGTCGACGACCGATTCCGGCACTCCGTTCCCGCGCAGTTGATCGCGCATACGGTGCCTTGCTTCTCCCACGCCCGCCGGGCCATGGGGTACGGCCATGCTCGACGACGCGGGCACCTCCCGTGCCACCACCAACGCCACCCCCGAGACCTCCTTCGCCCCACGCCACGGTGTGAATGCCCCAATGGACTGGACCGGAAACCGGCCAATCCTTGTGCGGTGACGCACTCGTAACGATCGAATACGGACCGAACGCGCCGGTGCACACCCTGTAACCGTCGTGATGGCGGTTAGCGACGTCCCAGCTGGGACAGCACTTGCTTGGGGCGATTGGTGATGATGGCGTCGACGCCGAGTTCGGCGCAGAGCTCCACGTCCTCGGGTTCGTTCACGGTCCACACGTGCACCTGGTGGCCCGCGCGTTTGAGTTTGGCCACGTAGGCGGGGTGGTTGCGGACGATCCGCATCCCCGGTCCTGCGATCCCCACACCTTGGGGAAGGCGGCCGTCGCGGTGGCGAGGCGAGACGAACTGCATCAGATAGACCGTCGGCAGGGTGGGGGACGCGGTCCGCACCCGGTGCAGGGAGCGCGCCGAGAAGCTCATGACGCGTACGGGAGAGGGGCCGCCGCCGGGTGGGACATCCAAACCGAAGCGCTTCAGTAGAAGAAGGAGCCTTTCCTCCACCTGGCCCGCCCAGCGGGTGGGGTGCTTGGTCTCGATCGCCAGCTGGACGTGGCGCCCCGAAGCGTTGCTTTCGGCCACCAGCTCGAGGAGCCGCTCCAGGGTGAGGACGGAGGTGTCCTCCCAGTCGGGGCCTTCGTCGGCCTCACCGTGATTGTTCTTCCAGGAGCCGAAGTCGAGCGTGGCGAGGTCGGCGAGCTCCAGGGCCGACACGGCTCCTCGGCCGTTCGACGTACGGTTCACGCGGCGGTCGTGGACGCAGACGAGGTGTCCGTCCGCAGTGAGGCGTACATCGCATTCGAGGGCGTCGGCACCGTCCTCGACCGCCTTCTTGTACGCGGCCAGCGTGTGCTCGGGGGCGTCTTCGGAGGCTCCGCGGTGGGCGACGACCTGGATCTGGTGCTGTCGTGCGAGGGTCACCGCGTCATGGTGCCATCACGGGGTACCCGCAGGTGTGCCCACGGTGTGGCGCACGCAGAGCCGGATCCACAGGATCGGCTTATGGTGCCCTGACAGCCCATGGGAAAAGCTGACTGCAGACACATGCACAGTTGGGCACAGCCAGGCCGTGACCGAGAACGACAGCGTGGACCGAGGAGTAGAGCTGTGAGCACCGAGAACGAGGGCAACGAGGTACCCCCGGCCCCGTCAGCGCCTCCTGTGCCGGTGGAAACTCCCGCTGCTTCCGCCGAGCCCGTAGCGCCCGCTTCGACCCCCGACCCCGCGGCGCATTCTTCCGCGGCGTTCGCCCAGGAACCGGCGGCGCACCAGACTCCGGCGCACGCCGGTGCCACCGCGGGCGCGCCCCCGCAGGCCTCCGGCGCCGGGGCCTGGCCGCCTCCGCAGCCGCCCGCCGTTCCTTCGTACGCCCAGGGCGGTGGCTCAGGCTCCGGGTGGGGCGCGTCGTACGCGGCGCAGCACCCGGAAGGGCCCAAGCCCGCGGGCAAGCGCGGTGGTCTGATCGCCGCGGTGCTCGTGGCCGCCCTCGTCGCCGGTGGTGTCGGCGGCGGCATCGGCTTCTGGGCGGCCGACCGGAACGACGACAGCACGGGCTCGACCACGGTGTCCGCGTCGAACACCCCGGCCGACCTCAAGCGCGACCCCGGCACGGTCGCCGACATCGCGGGCAAGGCGCTGCCCAGCGTCGTCACCATCGAGGCCCAGGGCGGCAACGGCGAGGGCGGCACGGGCACCGGCTTCGTGTACGACACGCAGGGCCACATCCTCACGAACAACCACGTCGTGGCCTCCGCGGCCGACGGCGGGAAGCTCGCGGCGACGTTCTCGGACGGCAAGAAGTACGACGCCGAGGTGGTCGGCCGCGCCGAGGGCTATGACGTGGCGGTCATCAAGCTCAAGGAAAAGCCCTCGAACCTGAAGCCGCTTCCCCTCGGCAACTCCGACAAGGTGGCCGTCGGCGACTCGACGATCGCCATCGGCGCCCCCTTCGGCCTCTCGAACACGGTCACCACCGGCATCGTCAGCGCCAAGGACCGCCCGGTGACCTCCAGCGACGGCGCCAGCAGCAAGAGCTCGTACATGAGCGCCCTGCAGACCGACGCCTCCATCAACCCCGGCAACTCCGGCGGCCCGCTGCTCGACGCGGGCGGCGCGGTCATCGGCATCAACTCCGCGATCAAGCCCGCGGAGAGCGGCGGCGGCCTCGGTGGCGGCGGCGGTCAGTCCGGCTCCATCGGCCTGGGCTTCGCGATCCCGGTGAACCAGGCCAAGAACGTCGCACAGCAGCTGATCAAGAACGGCCAGGCGGTCTACCCCGTGATCGGTGCCTCGGTCTCCCTGGAGGAGAGCACGGGCGGCGCCACGATCTCCCCGGAAGGCGCGAGCGGTTCGCAGGCGGTCACCCCGAACGGTCCCGCGGACAAGGCGGGCCTCAAGCCCGGCGACGTCATCACGAAGCTGGACGACACGGTGATCGACAGCGGTCCGACCCTGATCGGCCAGATCTGGACCCACAAGCCGGGCGACACCGTCGAGATCACGTACAAGCGCGACGGCAAGGAGCACAAGGTCGACGTGGTCCTGGGCCAGCGCAAGGGCGAGAGCTGACCCGCTACTCTTGTCCCCGCACCGCCCTGAGCGGCGGTGCGGGGTGGGTTGCCCGAGCGGCCTAAGGGAACGGTCTTGAAAACCGTCGTGGCGCGAGTCACCGTGGGTTCAAATCCCACACCCACCGCAGTGGTTGAGAGCCTCTGACCTGCAACATCGGTCAGAGGCTCTCCCCATTGCGCTTCCCTGCGGCTGGATGAAACCGGGCTACTCCACGTGGGCGCCGCCCGGCGTGCCTAGGCGGAGGTGATCGCTGAGTGCGGTGTCGTTCTCCGCGGAGATCACTGGATCCGACTCAGAGGAGACACTCGTGTTGAAGCGCATCGCATCCGCTCTCGCCGTGGCCACCGTCGCAGGGTTCCTGGCGGCCGGCACCGCCGTCGCCGACGACCCCGGCACCACCTTCAGCGAGGGCCGCTACGCGGGCCATACCTTCACCAACATGGGCGGCCCCTACGGGATCACCACCGGCGGTCAGGCGGACGGCGGCCACCGGGACGGGACCGCTCTCCACGGCTTCGGCTTCGACGGCTGATCCGACGGCTGACGGTCTCTCCCGCAGCGAAAGGGTGCCTCTCACCGGGAGGCACCCTTTTTCCGTCCGAGAGGCGCCGAGGGGTGGTGCCAGCGACACCCCCGAGAGACCGGGTCACCGTATGTCGCGGGCCGCTCCGATTCGCGAACGTGGAGGACATCAGCACGGCACTCCCCGGCAACGTCCCCACCGCGAAGATTCGAGGCCCGTCATGAGCACCAGCGCACTGCCGTACGCAGCCGCTCCCGCCGCTCACACTGCCCCCTCCTCTCCCACCGTTCCTTCGCCTGTGAGCTCCGCGGGGGTCCCGGAGTCCCCGGGCTTCTGGCGGGCGCCGTTCGCCGCTTCCACGTACCGGGAGATCGGCTACACGGTGACGTCGCTGCCCATCGCCATCGTGGGCTTCACCTTCGCCGTGACGATGTTCGCGCTCGGCGTGAGCCTGTTCGTCACCGTGCTCGGACTGCCGGTCCTCGCGGCCGCGTTGGCCGGGGCGCGAGGGCTCGGGGCCGCCGAGCGGGGGCGGGCGCGGACGCAGCTGGGGCTCGAGGTCGCCGGTCCCGCCGCCGTGGAGAGGCCGCGGGGCGCGGGTGCGTGGGAGGGAATGCGGGCACGGCTCTCGGACGGTGCCGGCTGGCGGGCGCTGCTCTTCCAGTTCGTGATGTTCCCGTCGCGGGTGGTGTCCTTCGTCCTCAGCGTGACCTTCCTGGTCACCGGCTGGGTGGTCGCGCTCCTGCCGGCGTACTCCTGGGTGTTCCCGCGCTACGTCGACTGGCCCGGCTACCGGCTGTTCGACTACACCTCCGGCGGTGAGCGCCACGCGTTCTACCTGGAGTCGCCGGTGCAGATCGCGGGGGCGTCCCTGGTCGGCCTCGCCATCGTCTTCCTCACCCCGAAGCTGGTCCGCGCGCTGACGAACATCGATCGCGCGGCGGTGCGTTCGCTGCTCGGCTAGCGGACAAGCGGCTTGAAGGTCGCCGGGGAGCATTCAGTAAGGGGCGTCCGTCACGGCGGACGCCCCTTACTGAGTCCTTTTCTGCTTCCTCCTGGGGGCTGCGTCACGCGTGCCCCGTCAGCCGTGCCGCCGACGCGATCGTCGAGCGCGCCTCGCGCTCCGTCAGGCCGACCCGGAGCGCGGCATCGGCGAGATCCTCGATCAGGGACTCGCCGATGCCGTTCTCGTAGGCGCGGCAAGCGGCCCAGAACAGGCGGGTGTTGCGCTGGCCCTCGTGCGCGGCGAGCACGAACTGCACCAGGCCCTGGCCCCGTTGGACCGGCGCCGGGACCGGCGTATGCGGGAGCGCGGGCTGGTGGATGCGGGGCGGAGGCGTGAGCAGGCGCAGCAGGGCGGGCGGGCAGTTCGCCGGAGGGAGATGCGCGGTGCCGGCCACGGCGCTGTAGACGCCGTGCTCGGTGCGCGAGCCGGGGCCGACGAGATAGCCACCGGCGCCCCGGATGTCGATGCCGGGGGCGAGGCGGCCCGCCGAGTTGGGGATGACGGCGTCGGGCGGACCCGCGAGCCAGATGTGGCGGCCACCGCTCGGGGTCGCCACGACGACCGTGGCCGGGATCGTGAACAGATGGCGCAGCGCCAGTTCCCGTAGGGCCGCCGGAGCGTCCGTACCGGACTTGGTGTCCAGGTCGACGCCGATCAGGTGGTGCGGCGGCAGCCCGCACGCGATGCCGTAGCCGGTGGCCCAGGGGGCGGCGGTGAAGAGCTCGCGGATGCGGCGGGGATCGGTCGATGCGTCGTACACGCCGTGTCCGGGGCGACCGCATTCGCCGTGGCAGGGGGTCGGTTCGGGCTGCTCGTGGTGGGGGGAGCGGAGCGCCGGCAGTTTGGTGCGGGAGAGCGGGATGACGGCGAGACCGCGCTCGGCGGCGGACAGGGCGTGGGCGAGTGCGAGCGTTGTGGCATGGCGGTCGATGGTGGCCATGCCGCCATTTTCGTACAAGCGTTCGAAGAAAGGAAGAGGGGGTGGCGCGGCGCGCGGGCGAAACGCGCGGACGGCCGCCGATCTTCACGAAGTGGCGGAACGCTTCAGCACCTGCGGCGCCTGGGTTTGGGCGGGGTTCCGGGGGCTGAGCTGGGGCTATGGGGGAGCGAAGCGTGTTTATCGACTTGTACTCACGCTTGCGGGGGAATTGGGGCTTCCGGGGTGGTTCGCCGGGGATTCGGTGGGCAACTCTGGACTCGCGACGTCGTGCAGAACCCCCGGGGCGGTCGGCCAACCGCCTGGGAAACAGCCGTACTTCAGGTACTTCCGGCATCTCGCCGGTGCGTACCCCCGTTCTGGAGGAATTGACATGGCAAGCATCCGTACCGCTCGCGTCATCGCTGCCGCCGCAGCCCTGCCCCTGGCCGCCGCACTCTTCTCGGGTGTCGCGATGGCCGACAACGGCGCCTTCGCGAACGACGGATCGAATGCGGGCGTGGCGACTGTCAACGGCAGCGGCGTCGGCGGCAACAACAACGGCAACTCGTCCACGTCGCAGCAGCAGGCGGTCGGCTCGGGCGCCTCGAACCAGAACAACACCGCCCAGGTGAACGGCTCGGCGTTCACGGCGATCGACCAGTCGAACGAGAACATCGCCGTCAACTTCACCCATCTCTGGTGAGGCAACGGCCCACGGGATAGCTCCTGGGGTCAGCTCGATGGGGTGTGTGGCGTTCTGCGCGGCGGTGCATCTGCACCGCCGCGCAGGCGCGTTCGGGGTCGGACGAGGTGACCCGGGGTGATCTCTTGACACCGCGACAGTTTCTGACGGACAGTCAGAAATCACTGTCGGTGCGACGCCCGTACGCGCCCGTACGCAAACCCGTACGCGAAGGAGAGGCCGCCGCCGTGCACCTCGCCCCCACCGAACGCCAACAGCAGCTGCGCGCCGAACTGCGCGCGTACTTCAGCGATCTGATGCCAGGAGGGCCGCCCGCAGGGGGCGACCTGGAGGGGCAGCGCCGACTGCTGCGGCGCATCGGGGCCGACGGCATGCTCGGCCTGGGCTGGCCGGTGGAGTACGGCGGGCAGGGGCGCGGCGCCGACGAGCAGTTCGTCTTCTTCGACGAGGCCTACCGCGCGGGCGCGCCCGTTTCGATGGTCACCCTGAACACCGTCGGGCCGACCCTCATGAAGTACGGCACCGAGGAGCAGAAGGCCGCCTTCCTGCCGCGCATCCTCAGCGGGGACCTCGTCTTCGCGATCGGGTACAGCGAGCCGTCGGCGGGGACGGATCTGGCCTCGCTGCGGACGAGGGCGGTGCGCGAGGCCGACGAGCCCGATGGACCCTTCGATGGACCTGCCGACGGACCCGACGGACCCGACGGGCCGGGCGGCGCGTGGGTCATCGACGGACAGAAGATCTTCACGTCGAACGCCCAGAACGCCGACTGGATCTGGCTGGCCTGCCGCACCGACCCCGAGGCCCCCAAGCACCAGGGCATCTCGATCATCCTCGTGCCTACCGACGCGCCCGGGTTCTCGTGGACGCCCATCGAGACGGTGGGCGGCCTGACGACGACGGCGACGTATTACGACCAGATCCGCGTGCCCGCCACGCATCTGGTCGGCGAAGAGAACGGCGGCTGGGGGCTCATCACCAACCAGCTCAACCACGAGCGGGTGGCGCTCGCCGCGATCGGCATGCAGGCCGAGGATTTCTACGACGCGGCCCTCGCCTTCGCCCGCACACCCGATCCGGTGACGGGTGAGCGCCGGATTGACGCTCCGTGGGTCCGTTCGAGACTGGCCGAAGCGCAGGCGCGGCTGGCGGCAACGCGCCTGCTCAACTGGCGTCTGGTGGGGGATGTCGGGGCGGGCGTGCTGGCGCCGGGAGACGCGAGCGGCGTGAAAGTCGTGGGAACCGAATCGGCCGTGGAGGTGTACCGAATATGTCAGGAAGTCACGGGCGAGGCGGGTCTGGTGCGGGCCGGTTCACCCGGGTCCCTGGCGCTCGGCACGGGCGGTGAGGGGGAGTTGGAGCGGATGAACAGGGCGGCACAGATCAATACGTTCGGGGGCGGGGTGAGCGAGGTGCAGCGGGAGATCGTGGCGACGATGCGCCTCGGGATGCGGAGGGGACGGCGGTGACTGATCTTTCGTACGAGACGCTGAAAGTGTTCGAGGGGCGGGCGGCCGCCACGTCGGGTGTGGGCAAGGACCTGGTCAACGAGCCGATGATCCGGCACTGGTGCGAGGCCATGGGAGACGCCAACTCGGCCTATGCGGGGGCGGATCCGATCGCGCCGCCGACCATGCTCCAGGCCTGGACGATGGGCGGTCTCTCCGGACACCAGGGACGTTCGGCCGCCTACGACGAGCTGTTCGCGCTCCTGGACGGCGCGGGGTACACCTCGGTCGTCGCCACGGACTGCGAGCAGGAGTATCTGAGGGCGCTGCGGCCGGGGGACGAGATCACCTTCGACGCGGTCATCGAGTCGGTGTCGGAGCGCAAGACGACCAAGCTGGGCACGGGGCACTTCGTCACGACGCGGATGGACGTCAGAGCGGGCGGCGAGCCGGCGGGGACGCATCGCTTCCGCATCCTCAAGTACGCGCCGGCGGGGCGGAAACCCCAGGGCAAGAGGCCCCGCCCGGTGATCAATCGGGACAACGCCGGATTCTGGGAAGGCGTTGCCCGGCACCAGCTCCTGATCCAGCGCTGCGGCGGCTGCCGGGCACTGCGCTTCCCCTGGCTGCCCGGCTGCAATGCCTGCGGGTCGCTCGAATGGGACACGGTCGAGGCGAGCGGCGAGGGCACGGTCTATTCGTACGTCGTCATGCACCACCCGCCCTTCCCTGCCTTCGATCCCCCGTACGCCGTCGGGCTCATCGACCTGGCGGAGGGCGTGCGGATGGTCAGCAACGTGGTCGGCGTGCCCAGCGACAAGGTGCGGATCGGGCAGCCGGTGCGGCTCGAATTCCAGCAGGTGGACAAGGAGCTGGAGCTCCCGGTGTTCCGGGCCGTGGAGAGCATGGCGGGGGGCGAGGTCTGACATGGACTTCACACCCACGGAGGAGCAGGCCGCCGCGCGGGAGCTCGCCGGAGAGATCTTCGGGGACCTGTCCACACCCGATCGGCTCGCGGCGGCAGGGACAGGGTCGGATGCCGAGCTGTGGAAGGCGCTGTGCGTGGCGGGGCTGCCGGGCGCGGTGGAGGATGTCGGGCTGCTCGGGCTCGTGCTGCTGCTGGAGGAGCAGGGGCGGGTGACGGCGCAGGTGCCGTTCGCGTCGAGCTGTGTCTATGGGCTGCTCGCGGTGGCGGCGCATGGCACGGAGGAGCAGCGAGCGCGGCTGCTGCCGGGCCTGCGGGACGGTACGGCGGTGGCGACGGGGGCGTTTCCCGCGCGGGGCGGCGTGGCGGCCTCCGTGGAGGGGGCACCGGCCGCAGGGCAGCCCGGGACGCTGACCGGGGTGGTGCCGTGGGTGCCATGGCTGCGGGACGCCACGGAGGTCTTGGTCGCGGTGCGCGATCCCGCGCCGCGCGGCGGCCACAGCCTGTGGAGGGTGCGGGTGGTCGACGCGGAGACGGATTCCGTGGAGCTGACCGCGCCCTGGGCGGCCGGGCGGCTGGTCCTGGACGGGGTCCCCGGGGAGCGGATCGGAGGGGAAGGGGCGTACGACGACGTCCTTGCGAGCGCGCGAACAGCCTTCGCTGGGCTGCAGGCCGGGGTGTGCGCGGGGTCGTTGGCCCGTGCGGTGGCCCACACGAACGAGCGGGAGCAGTTCGGCCGGCCACTCGCGTCCAAGCAGGGGGTCCAACTCCGGGCGGCGGACGCCCATATGGACACCGAGGCGATACGGGTCACGGCGTACGAGGCCGCCTGGCGGCGCGATGCCGGACTGCCGTACGGCACGCATGCGCTGACCGCCGCGTGGTGGGCATCGGAGGCGGGCAAGCGCGTCGTCCACGCGGGCCAGCATCTGCACGGCGGCATGGGGGCCGACCTCGACCACCCCGTGCACCGGCACTTCCTGTGGGGGCGGCAGCTGGACGCGTACCTCGGCTGCGGGAGCGAACTCCTGCAGGAAATGGGCGACGCGATAGCGAAGGGCGCGGAGAGCACCGAGGCCGCTGGGAGCGCCGAGCCCGCGGAGAGCGGCGAGACCGCCGAGAGCACCGAGCCCACGGAGAACGCGGAGAGCAAGCACAGCGTCCAGGGCGAGCACGGCACCGTGCAGGAGGAGACGGCATGACGGGGGGACGGAATGCGGCAGGAGGTGGCGGTGTGAGGGTCGGTGATGAGCTGCCGGAGCTCACCATCCCGGTCACCCGGACACTGATCGTCGCCGGTGCGATCGCGTCGCGGGACTACCAGGACGTGCACCACGACTCGGTGGTCGCCCAGGAGAAGGGCTCCCCCGACATCTTCATGAACATCCTGACGACGAACGGCCTGGTCGGCCGATTCATCACGGACCACTTCGGCTCCGGGGCGATTCTCCGAAAGGTGGCGATCCGGCTGGGGGCGCCCAACTACCCCGGAGACACCATGGTGTTGACCGGTTCCGTGGAGAAGGTCGACGGCGACACCGCCACGGTGAAGGTGGTCGGGGCCAACGGCATCGGCAAGCACGTCACCGGCACGGTCACGGTGACGGTTCCCGGCGGTACGGCGGCAGAGACGTTGGCAGAGACGTTGGCAGAGACGTTGGCAGGGACCTCGGCAGAGGCATCAGCAGGGGGCGCGGCATGAGCGTACGTACGCGCGATCTCCTCGGCGGGAAGGCCGCCGTCGTCGGGATCGGGGCCACCGAGTTCTCCAAGGACTCGGGGCGAAGTGAGCTCAGGCTTGCCGTGGAGGCGGTGGGTCTCGCGCTGGAGGACGCCGGGCTCGGTCCCGCCGACGTCGACGGCATGGTCACGTTCACGATGGACACGAACCCGGAGATCACCGTCGCGCAGGCGGCCGGGATCGGGGAGCTGTCGTTCTTCTCGCGCGTCCACTACGGCGGAGGCGCGGCCTGCGCGACCGTCCAGCAGGCGGCGCTCGCGGTGGCGACCGGAGTGGCCGAAGTCGTCGTCTGTTATCGGGCGTTCAATGAGCGCTCGGGGCGGCGGTTCGGTTCGGGCGTGCAGCACCGGGAGCCGTCGGCGGAGGGCGCGGCGCTCGGCTGGGCCCTCCCGTTCGGGTTGCTGACCCCCGCCTCCTGGGTGGCGATGGCCGCCCAGCGCTATCTGCACACCTACGGCCTCACCCCCGACGCCTTCGGCCATGTGGCGGTCACCGACCGGAAGTACGCGGCGACGAACCCTGCGGCCTATTTCCACGGGAAGCCGATCACGCTCGCCGATCACGCGGCATCGCGCTGGATCGTCGAGCCGCTGCGGCTCCTGGACTGCTGCCAGGAGACCGACGGCGGGCAGGCGATCGTCGTGACGAGCGCGGAGCGGGCCCGGGATCTGCCGAAGCCACCCGCGGTGATCACGGCGGCGGCCCAGGGTGCGGGCCGGGCACAGGAGCAGATGACCAGCTTCTACCGCGACGACCTGAGCGGGCTGCCCGAGATGAGCGTGGTGGCACGGCAGTTGTGGCGGAGTTCCGGTCTCGCCCCCGGCGACATCGACGTGGGCATTCTCTATGACCACTTCACGCCGTTCGTGCTGATGCAGCTGGAGGAGTTCGGCTTCTGCGGTCCGGGTGAGGCGGCGGACTTCGTGGCCGAGGAGATGCTTCCGCTGAACACGCACGGAGGGCAGCTGGGGGAGGCGTATCTGCACGGGATGAACGGCATAGCGGAGGCGGTCAGACAGGTGCGCGGCACATCCGTGAACCAGATACCGGGCGCCGCGCGCACTCTGGTCACCGCGGGCACCGGTGTCCCCACATCGGGGTTGATTCTGGCGGCGGACGGCTGAACGCGCGCGTGTCCCGGGCGGGGCGCGGTCCCAGGGCCCTTCACTCGGCGTATGCGCTGCCGAAAGCTGATGATGGGACTTGTCCTCGCCGTCGCCCTCGCCGCTCTGGCCGTGTGCGTGCCACCGACCGGCGCCGCGAGCAGACCCGAGGCCGAAGGGCGCAGGGTGGAAGGGCCTGGGGCGGAGGGTCGCGGGGCGGAAGGGCGAGCGGCGGATGCGGCGGATCGTGGCGCCGGGTGGGAGCCCGGGGTCTCGACCTTCCGCGGCTGGGCCTTCGACACCTGCCTCGCCCCGTCCACCGGGACTATGCGCCGCTGGAAGGCCTCCGACTACCAAGCGGTGGGCATCTATTACGCGGGCCGCGGCCGTGCGTGCAAGCGCCAGCCGGAGCTGTCCCGCGGCTGGATGCGCGCGGTGCGGGGGATGGGGTGGAAGGTGCTGCCGTTGTACGTCGGTTCGCAGTCCCCCTGCGTCACCGCCGAAAACAAGAAGGACGTACGCATGGGACGCCACCCCTGGAAGCAGGGGACACGGGAGGGGCGCGACGCGGTGAAGAAGGCGAAGAAGCTGGGGATGCGGGGGCTCAGCCCGCTCTATCTGGACATGGAGGCGTACACCCACCGGAAGAAGAAGTGCGCCAAGACCACCCTGACCTTCGTGCGGGCCTGGGACCGCGAGGTGCGCAGGCTCGGGTTCGTCCCGGGGTTCTACAGCAGTGCGAGCTCCGGCGTACGGCACATGGAGGCGGCGCGGCGGGCCGGGGTGCGGGATCTGCCGGCGGTGATGTGGTTCGCGCGCTGGCACGTGCGGCCGCACCTGTATCGCGAGCCCGCACTGCGGAAGAACGCGTGGCACCCTGAGCGGCGGATCCACCAGTACGCGGGGAACGTGAAGGAGCGGCACGGCGGGCGCACGCTCAAGATCGACCGGAACCTCATGCACGCGCCGGTGGCCCGCATCCGCTAGGCCGAAGGCGCGCCCGCTCAGGGATGAACCCTCAGGGGTCTGCTCCACCTCCTCCACCTTCAGGAGGTGGGGCTACCACCCCGCGTACAACCTGAGGCGGACACCGCTTAGGGACCTGCGGCCGATCCGCTGAAGTAGGGGGCGCTTCTAGCGTGGAGCCATGACCGTATCCATGGTGCCCATGTGCACCAGCGCATCGAAGGCCGCGACGCGGACAGCGAGTCCTTCGGCGTATCCGTCGTTCGCGTCGTACGTACGGGCACGTCAGCCCGTGTTGTTGCGCACCGCGCGCTCGCTGACCGCGAATCCGAGCGATGCCGAGGATCTGCTGCAGACCGCACTCACCAAGACCTATGTCGCGTGGGACCGGATCGAGGACCACCGGGCGCTCGACGGCTATGTCCGCCGGGCCCTCCTGAACACCCGGACCTCGCAGTGGCGCAAGCGCAAGGTCGACGAGTTCGCGTGTGACGAGCTGCCCGAGCCCGAGGTGACGCCGGTCGCGGATCCGGCGGAGCAGCAGGTGCTCAGGGACGCGATGTGGCGCGCGATCATGAAGCTGCCCGCGCGGCAGCGGGCGATGGTCGTCCTGCGGTACTACGAGGATCTCAGCGAGGCCCAGACGGCCGAGGTGCTCGGGGTGTCCATCGGCACCGTCAAGAGCGCGGTCTCGCGTGCGCTCGGCAAGCTGCGCGAGGACCCGGAACTCACGCCGGTCCGGTGATCGCCGCAGTTCCGCGGGACCTTTCTTCTCCCGCACTAGTGACATACCGTGCGGTATGCGGCAAGAATCTGGCGAGCCCTACTGCCAGGTAGGTCATCCGGGAGCCGCCCTGGATGAATGCCGCGCGCCCACCGGGAGGACGCCGTGCTGAGCACGATGCAGGACGTACCACTGACCGTCACCCGCATCCTTCGGCACGGGACCACCGTGCACGGGTCGTCGCAGGTCACCACATGGACCAGCGAGGCCGCTCCGCAGCGCCGCAGCTTCCGTGAGATCGGTGAACGCTCCGCCCAGCTGGCGCACGCGCTGCGCGAGGACCTCGGGGTCGACGGCGACGAGCGCGTGGCCACGTTCATGTGGAACAACGCCGAACACGTCGAGGCCTACTTCGCGGTCCCCTGTATGGGCGCTGTCCTGCACACCCTCAATCTCCGGCTGCCCGCCGACCAGTTGACCTGGATCGTGAACCACGCGGCCGACCGCGTCATCATCGTCAACGGCTCCCTCATCCCGCTCCTCGCGCCCCTGCTGCCGCAGCTGCCGACCGTCGAGCACCTGGTGATCTCGGGCCCCGGCGACCGTTCGCCGCTGGCCGGGATCCAGGCGCAGGTGCACGAGTACGAGGACCTGCTCGCCGCCAAGCCCACGACGTACGACTGGCCCGAGCTGGACGAGCGCACGGCCGCCGCCATGTGCTACACCTCCGGCACCACCGGCGACCCCAAGGGCGTCGTCTACTCCCACCGCTCCATCTACCTGCACTCCATGCAGGTCAACATGAGCGAGTCCATGGGCCTGACGGACGCGGACACCACACTCGTCGTCGTCCCGCAGTTCCACGTCAACGCCTGGGGCCTGCCGCACGCGACCCTGATGGCCGGCGTGAACATGCTGATGCCGGACCGCTTCCTGCAGCCCGCACCGCTCGCCGAGATGATCGAGACCGAGCGGCCCACGCACGCGGCCGCCGTCCCCACCATCTGGCAGGGCCTGCTCGCCGAACTCACCGCGAAGCCGCGCGACGTCAGCTCCCTCGGCCAGGTCACCATCGGCGGTTCGGCCTGCCCGCCCTCGCTGATGGAGGCGTTCGACAAGCTGGGCATGCGCGTCTGCCACGCCTGGGGCATGACCGAGACCTCCCCGCTCGGCACGGTCGCCCGCCCGCCGGCCAAGTCCATCGGCACGGACGAGGAGTTCGGCTACCGCCTCACGCAGGGCCGCTTCCCGACCGGAGTCGAGGCCCGCCTGGTCGGCCCCGGCGGCGAGCACCTGCCGTGGGACGGCGAGGCGGCCGGCGAGCTGGAGGTGCGCGGGCCGTGGATCGCGGGCGCGTACTACGGCGGCGCGGGCGGCGAGGCCCTCAAGCCCGAGGACAAGTTCAGCGCGGACGGCTGGCTGAAGACCGGCGACGTCGGCGTCATCACCCCCGACGGCTTCCTCACCCTCACCGACCGCGCGAAGGACGTCATCAAGTCGGGCGGCGAGTGGATCTCCAGCGTCGAGCTGGAGAACGCGATCATGGCCCACCCGGACGTCGCGGAGGCGGCGGTCGTCGCCGTCCCCGATGAGAAGTGGGGCGAACGCCCGCTCGCCACGGTCGTGTTGAAGGAGGGCGCGAACCTCGAATACGCCGCCCTGCGCGACTTCCTCGCGGGCACCATCGCCAAGTGGCAGCTGCCCGAGCGCTGGGCGATCGTGCCCGCCGTGCCCAAGACGAGCGTCGGCAAGTTCGACAAGAAGGTGCTGCGCAGGCAGTACGCGGAGGGGGAGCTGGACGTCACGAAGCTCTGACGCCAGGTCTGACGGCTGCGAGGCCTGACAGCGGGTTGATGCGCCGCTCCCCCGCCGGGGGCGGCGCATCGGTGCGTCAGTGCAGTGCAGTGCAGTGCAGCGCCGTGTCCTGAGCTGAGGCCCGGTCGGGCCTAGTTCGTGCCGATCTTCGCCAGCAGGTCCACGATCCGGCCCTGCACCTCGGTGCTCGTCGACCGCTCCGCGAGGAACAGCACCGTCTCCCCCGCCGCGAGCCGCGGGAGCTCCGTCTGGTCGACGGCGGCGGTGTAGACGACGAGCGGGGTGCGGTTCAACTGGCCGTTCGCGCGCAGCCAGTCGATGATTCCCGCCCTGCGGCGACGTACCTGCATCAGGTCCATCACCACCAGGTTCGGCCGCATCTGCGCCGCGAGCGTCACCGCGTCCGCGTCGCTCTCGGCCCGCGCCACCTGCATGCCACGCCGTTCCAGCGTCGCGGTCAGGGCGAGCGCGATCTCCTCGTGCTCCTCGATGAGCAGGACGCGGGGCGGATGCTGCTCGCTGTCGCGGGGTGCGAGGGCCTTCAGGAGTACGGCGGGGTCGGCGCCGTACGCCGCCTCGCGCGTCGCCTGGCCGAGTCCCGCCGTGACCAGCACGGGGACTTCGGCGGCCACGGCGGCCGTACGCAGCGACTGCAGGGCCGTGCGCGTGATCGGTCCGGTCAGCGGGTCCACGAACAGGGCCGCGGGGAACGCGGCGATCTGGGCGTCGACCTCCTCGCGGGAGTTCACGATCACGGGACGGTAGCCGCGGTCGCTCAGCGCCTGCTGCGTGGTGACGTCGGGAGCGGGCCAGACGAGGAGGCGGCGCGGGTTGTCCAGCGGCTCGGGCGGCAGCTCGTCGTCCATGGGCTGCGGCTGGGGCCGGTTGGCGACCTCGACGGCACCGCCGGGACCGTCCAGCGGCTCCGGACCCTCGTCGGCGTCCTCGTCCGGTGCGCCTATGGCGTACGAGCGGCCGGTGCCCTCCGTGGAGGACCCGATGCGGGACTGCGGCTGGGCCTGCGCCTGGGACTGCGCCTGGGGGTGCGGGCGGGCCGCGGCCTCCGGGCGCTCCTCGGCCGCGGGGTCAGGGCGGGTGGAGAGCCTGCGGCGACGCCCGGAGCCACCGACGGAGCCTCCGAGGGAGCCGCCGCCTCCGAGGGTGTGGGACTGCGGCTGTCCAGGAGCTGGGGCTGGGGCCGGGGCCTGCTCCGGCAGCGGGCCCGCGCCCGCGCCCGCGGTGGGCTGCGGGGCCTGGGCCTCGGCCGGTGCCTGCGGCGGCACCGAAGCCTGCTGGGGCTGCTGAGCCGGAGGGGTCTGCGTCGGCGGAGGCGTCTGCGGAGGCGTTTGCGGGGGCAGCGGAGGCTGCGGCGCCTGCGGGATCTGAGGATTCTGCGCTGCCGCGGGCTGCGCCGGCGCCTGGCCCTGCTGCAGCCCGAGGCGACGCTCCTGCTGCTCGGCGATCTGCTGGCCGAACGGCACGCCCTGCCCGAGCGTACGCACGCTGATCGCGCGCCCCTGCGTCGAGTTGGGGTCGCCGGGCGCTGCCTCTGCGGGCAGCGGCTGCGCGGCGCGAGCCTGCGTTCCGCGCTCGGGCGGCAGCGCGACGCCCCTGCCGGGTGTGTGGACGCCCCGCGCGGGGGTTCCTGTGCCTTCGCCGTACGTGGTGGCCTGCGAGGGAATGCCTGCGGGCGGGGTCCCTTGCGCGTCCCCCGCGGCACCGGCGGTCGCGGGCGCACCAGGAGTGGCAGGACCGGCCGGAGCACCAGGAGCACCAGGAGCACCAGGAGCGGCCGGAGCACCAGGAGCACCTGGAACACCAGCACCGGCCGGAGCTTCCGGAGCGGGGCGGGAGCGGCGGCGGCCCGTCGGCGCGTCCGCCGGGTGAGGCTGCGGCGGGGTGTGGTCGTCGGCCGGGTGGTGCAGGGCCGCTTCGTGCTGACCCGTGTCGTCCTGGTCCGCCGAAGCGGGCGGCAGGGCGAAGACGCGCCCGCTGGGAGCCTCCTCGGCAGCGGCCCGCTCCTTGGCTGCGGCGAGCGCACGGCGGCGCCGCCCCGTCGGCCGGGGCGAGGCCTCGCCCGCGTCACCGGCGGAAGCAGCCGAACCGGCGACAGCCACAGCCGTCCCCGCCCCGGAGCCGCCCGCCCCGGAGCCACCGGCCCCGGAACCCCCGGCGGAAGCACCCTCCTGCCCGCCACCGCCCGAAGGCAGCGCGGGCGGCAACGCCAACTGCTCATCACTGCCGCGCCGCGCCCGCTGCCCGGAAGCTGCGGGGGCCACGCCACCGGCGGGAACCGGCACGCCCTGCGGCGGCACCGTCTGCCCGAGCGCCGCCGACCCGGCCGCGTGCTCGGCAGCCGTCACGACGGAACCAACGGAACCGGCAGAACCGGCGGAACCGGCAGAACCGGCGGAACCGGCAGAACCGGCGGAGCCCTCCGCGGCGCTGGGCCGACCACGCCGCCGCCCCGTACCACCAGAAGTCTGCGAACCCTGCGATCCCTGCGAATCCTCAGCCGTCGCGGGCGCCTCCGGAGCAACCGGCACCCCAGCCGAAGCCGAAGCCGAGCCTGAGCCCGAACCCGCGGCCTCAGCAGCAGCCTGCGCCTCAGCAGCTTCAGCGGCCTCCGCCGCACGCCGTCCCCGACGCCGCCCGGTCCCACTGGGCGAAGCCCCGCCTCCCGAGGTGGCACCCCCGGCATCCGAACTCTCCAGGAACGAGTCCACCGAAGGACCGGCAGCCCGCCGGGCCCTTCGCCGCCCGCCACCCGTGGCGGGCGAAGCCTGCGCGGGCACAACAACCGAAGAGCCGACAGAGCCGCCCGGCGCCTCAGAAGCAGAAGCAAGGTCGGAGCCGGAGCCGGAGCCAGAGCCGGAGCCAGCGCCAGAGGGAGAGCCAGAGCCAAGGGCAGAGGCATGGGAAGGCGAAACAGCCCCGCCCCCCGCACCGATCGGCACTTCAAGAACGTACGCATTGCCGCTCATCCCCGGCACCTCATGCGTCTGCAGCACGCCGCCGTGCGCCCGCACGATGCCCCGGACGATCGGCTCGTGCACCGGGTCTCCCCCGGTGTACGGCCCCCGCACCTCGATGCGGACGACCTCACCGCGCTGAGCGGCGGCCACGACGACGGTCGAGTCCACGTACCCACCGGGGGCCACGGCCGAAGGGGCCACACCGGCGCGCGCGTTGCCCGTGGCGTCGATCCCCGCCACGTCGGCGACCAGGTGCGCGAGCGCCGTGGCGAGCCGCCCCGGGTCCACCTCGACCTCGATCGGCGGCGCGTGCACCGCGAACTGCGCGCGTCCGGGCCCGATCAGCTCGATCGCGCCCTCCACGCCGCTCGCGACGACGGCGTCGAGCATGACCTTCACGCAGGACAGCTCGTCCGCACCGGAGTCGAGCAGCTGGAAGCCAAGGACATTGTCGACAAGCGTGGTGATCCGCGCGTACCCGGCCGAAAGATGATGAAGGACCTGATTCGCCTCGGGCCACAACTGCCCTGCGTCATCGGCGGCGAGGGCCGAAAGCTCACGCCGCAGCTCGTCGAGCGGCCCCCGCAGGGACGACCCGAGCACGGCAAGCAACTGCTCGTGCCGCGCGGCCAGCGCGTCGTACCGCGCCTTCTCGCGCTCGGTCAGCTCCTCGAACCGGTCCTTCTCGCGCTCGGCGAGCGCCGCGTACCGCTCCTGCTCGGCGGCGATCTCCTCCGCGCGCTGCTCGGCCGCAGCGGCCAGCTCCGCCGCGTGCCGCTCGGTGGCGGCCCGCAGTTCTTCCGTGCGCCGCTCGGTCGCGGCCCGCATCTCCTCGGCGTGCTGCGCGATCGCGGCCTCGTGCTCCTCGGCCAGCGCGTCGTAGGGCCGCCGGTCGGTGAACGTCATGACCGCGCCGACGAGCTGGTCCCCGTCCCGCACCGGCGCCGTCGTCAGGTCGACCGCGACTCGGTCGCCGCTCTTGGACCACAGGACCTGTCCGCGCACCCGGTGCTTGCGCCCGGAGCGCAGCGTGTCCGCGAGCGGGGACTCCTCGTAGGGGAAGGGCTCGCCGTCCGCGCGCGAGTGGAGCACCAGATGGTGCAGCTCCTGCCCGCCCAGGTCGCTGGCGCGGAAGCCCAGTATCTGAGCGGCGGCCGGATTGACGAGGACGACCCGTCCGTCGGTGTCCGTCCCGACGACGCCTTCGGCGGCGGCGCGCAGGATCATCTCGGTCTGCCGCTGGGAGCGCGCGAGTTCGGCCTCGGTGTCCACGGCGCCCGAAAGGTCGCGTACGACGAGCATGAGCAACTCGTCGCCGGTGTAGCCGTAATTGTCGTACGCGTCCCGAATGTCTTCGAGGTTCGAGCTGGTGACCTCGACGGGGAACTCGCTGCCGTCCGTGCGCCGCGCGGTCATCCGCGTCGGCTTGGTCCGGCCGCGCTCGTCGATGGAGTCGGGCCTGCGCATCGATCCGGGAATGAGCCGGGAGTCGAACTCCGGCAACAGATCGAGGAGCCCGCGGCCCACGAGGGCGGTGCCCGGCGTCTCGAACGCCTCGAGCGCGATCGCGTTCGCGTTCACGACGGTCCCGTTGGCATTCACGAGGACCAGCGCGTCCGGGAGCGCGTCGAGTATGGCTGCGAGGCGAGCAGCGCCTCGGGATGGCCTGCTGCTCACGACGACGCTTCCTCCCTGGTTACTGCTGCTTGCCGACTCGCCCAGGCCATCTTGCCCCGCGGCCCGCGGCGTGTCACGGGAGGGAGTCTACGGGGAGTGGTTGTGCGAGCGACGCCGGATGAGAGGGAGGTCGCACGCAGAAGATGTGAGGCTTCCGTACCGCCTGGTCACGACGGGGTGGCGGCCGGACGGATTCACCCGTGGCCGGGAACCGGACCCGGCCGTGGCCGGAAAGGGATCCGCGGTCCTACGCACCGGCCTCGGGCAGCACCGGGACGAGCTTGTCCCACCGGGAGATCTCGCATCCGTTGCTGCGGTCGTACGTCGCGTCGACGGGCCGCCCGTTCCAGGTGCCCGTGATGTGCGCGGTGGCGGGACCGCCGTACTGCATGGTGCAGACCGAGTCGGCCGGCGTGGGCGCGAAGGTGTCCTTGCCCCAGGTGCCCTGGTCGAGCTTCGAACACGCCTCCTCCGCGCGCGGGTGCGTGCCGCCCGCCGGGTGGCACTCCAGCTCGAACGTCCCGTCCTGCCCGTCCCCGGCGTCGGTCACCTTCACCGTGAGCCGGTCGGGGGTCGACTCGGTCAACGGCGTCGACAGGTGCAGGGGCCCCATGTCGGCGTGGGCGACGACGGGCGCGGCGGACAGCGCGGCGACGGACGCGGCGGCGGTGAGGACGAGGCGGCGCAGCATGACGGGGCTCCACTGGGTGCGGGATACCGGGTACGCGAACACGTACGGGCTCTACCGCGTCTAACGCCGTTGACGCCGCGACGTTGCGGGCGGGGAAAGACACTTTGCTCTGCGGGCCGCCCGACTAGTACCTTGGAAGCCGCGATTGGTGACACGCCGCCCGGCTGTGTCATCATCTGCACGCACCCCTCGCGTTCGCGCAGGTGTGCAAGCTGGAGGCGTCGCCTAGTCCGGTCTATGGCGCCGCACTGCTAATGCGGTTTGGGACTTAAATCCCATCGAGGGTTCAAATCCCTCCGCCTCCGCTGCAAGATCCCGAAGCCCCGGTCCCCTGGACCGGGGCTTCGGCGTTTCGCCGCCGAGAAGCACGTTTCCGCAGGTCGCAAGCGGTGTGGTCAATGGATTTCACATGGCGGCGGCGGTCATGTAATGTTCTTCCTGTCGCCGCGAGCGGGCCGAAAGGCCGGGGAGCGAAGGCAAACAAAAGAAAAATCAAGCACTCGTAGCTTAACGGATAGAGCATCTGACTACGGATCAGAAGGTTGCAGGTTCGAATCCTGCCGAGTGCACAGACTGAGAGGCCCCGGACGAGAGTCCGGGGCCTCTTTGTTGCGCCCCCCTGCGCCGGTCAGGCCGCCAGCTTCGTGGTCGGGTTCGTCTCGGTGTGGTCGGTGGGGTTCTGTGCGACTCGGCGGGGCCTGGTCGGCATTCCGAGCAGGGGGTTGGCCACGCCCCAGGCCGCGCCCTTGCAGATCAACTCCTTGTAGACGGCCGCCAGCCGGCCCGTCAGGGCGCTGCGGACCGCGATGTCGTCGGCGGTGACGTACTGGATGAGGCCGTCCTTGCGGCCCAGCGAGATGCACTGGTTGAAGTAGCGCATCGCCGTCTTCGGGATCTTTCCGCCGGTCAGGCGTGCCGCGATGGCGTCCGCGGCCTGCCATGCCATCGGGGTGCCCGTGGCGCACGACATCCGCAGCGGCTTGTCGCCGGGGCCCATCGCCATGGCCGCGTCGCCGACCGCGTACACGTCCGGGTGCGAGACCGAGCGCATGGTCTCGTCGACCACGATCTGGCCGTTGTCGGTGACGTCCAGCGTGGTGGCCCGTGCGATGGGGTGGACCGCGAAGCCGGTGGTCCACAAGGTGACCGCGGCCGGGATGGACGTGCCGTCGGCCGTGGTGACGGCGTCGGGCGCCACGCCGGTGACGGCTGCCTGCTCGTGCGCGGTGATGCCGAGCTTCGCGAAGACCTTCCGTACGTGGGCGCGGCCCTTGGGTGAGAGCCAGTCGCCGAGTTCGCCGCGGGCGGCGATGGCGACGTCGAGGTCCGGGCGGGCCTCGGCGATCTCGGTCACGGCCTCCAGGCCGGTGAGGCCGCCGCCGACGACGACCACGGGCTGTCCCGCTTCCAGACCGGCCAGGCGCTCGCGCAGCCGCAGCGCTCCGGGGCGCCCCGCGATCTCGTGGGCGTGCTCGGCGGTACCGGGGACGCTCTGGGCGTTCCAGCCGCTGCCGAGGGCGTAGACCAGGGTGTCGTACTGGAGCTCCTCCGCGCCCTGCTCGTCGCTGACGGCGACGGTCTTGGCGTCGACGTCGACCGCGGTGACCTTGGCGATCCTCAGTTCCACGCCGGTGTTCGCGAACATCTCGCTGAAGGGCCGCGGCCTGAGGTCCTGGCCGACCGTCAGCTGGTGCATCCGGACGCGCTCGACGAAGTCGGGCTCGGCGTTGACGAGGGTGATGGCGACGTCCTCGCGGCTCAACCGCTTGGCAAGGCGTCCGGCGGCGATGGCTCCGGTGTATCCGGCTCCGATGACGACGATGCGGTGCTTCATTTTCCTGCTCCTGTCATCAGCTCTTCAGCAGCTTTGCGGTAGCTCTTCGGCGGGTTCGTCACTTGAACCGGGTAGCCCGCTGTTTCCTGACAGGAGTTTTGTGTGAAGCAGGTCACATGGTGGTGACCTGGTGATCAGAAGGCCTTGAGCAGGGGTTCTCCGTGGTCCGTGGCCGCCCACTGCTGGGTCGCGCGTTCGAGCTTGTCGGGGTTCACCTGGTTGCGGAACGCGACGATGCCCTCGGGGGTGATCTCCAGGCACATGACGCCGACGACCCGGCCTTCGACGACCACCACGAGGGCGGGGGTGCCGTTGGCGGTCGATGCGTAGACGTCGGGGGAGCCGCCGACCAGGGCGCGCTTGGCGTCGCTGGGCTTGAACAGGCCCCGCATGAACTTCGCGACCGCGACCGCGCCCTCGAACGCCTTGGCGCGCGCCGGGACCTTGCCGCCGCCGTCGCCGATGGAGATGGCGTCCTCGGTGAGCAGCCGCACGAGCGGCTCGGTCCGGCCGCTGGTGGCGGCCGCGAGGAACTCCTCGACGATCCGCTGGGCCGCGGCCTCGTCGATCTCGGTGCGGCGCTTGCCGGCCGCGACGTGCTTCTTGGCGCGGTGGAAGATCTGCTGGCAGGCGGTCTCGGTGATGTCGAGGATCTCCGCGACCTCCCGGTGCGGATAGCCGAAGGCCTCCCGCAGCACGTACACCACACGCTCGTTGGGCGAGAGGCGCTCCATGAGGACCAGGACCGCGTACGAGACCGATTCGCGCTGTTCGGCGGTGTCGGCGGGGCCGAGCATCGGGTCACCGGCGAGCAGCGGCTCGGGCAGCCACTGGCCCACGTAGGTCTCGCGGCGTGCGCGGGCCGAAGTCAGCTGGTTGAGGCACAGGTTGGTGAGGACCTTCGTCAGCCAGGCCTCGGGGACCTCGATGTGGTCGACGTCGGCGGCCTGCCAGCGCAGGAACGTGTCCTGCACCGCGTCCTCGGCGTCGCTCGCGGAGCCGAGGAGGCGGTAGGCGATGGCCTCCAGGCGGGGCATGAAGGCCTCGAACCGGTCCGTGTCGTTCATGGTCGCAGCCATGTTCCGGATCCTAGCCCGCGCGGCGCGCGGCGCCCTCGGGTCGCGGAAGTCCCGGTCCTCGGTCGTCGGTCCTCGGTCCCCGGTCGCTGGCCGCAGGCCGGTGGTCGCTGGCCGCTGGTCTATTGACATGCACGGCACAATGGTCCGGACCAATCCTGCAGAGTGATGGTGACGTCCGGAACGGGAGTGATGACGTGGTGTGGAGAAGGCGAGGCCGAGTCCTGGCCGTGCTCGTGGCGGTCGCGTTGCTCTGCGGGGTGGGCGGGACCAGTTCCTTCGCGGCGCCCGGCGGCCCTCATGGCGGGGAGGAGCGGGGCAAGGACCGATTCGTCGTCAGCGAGCGGCAGTTCGAGCGGATGTTCCCCGAGAGGGATCCCTTCTTCACGTACGAGGGTCTCGTCGAGGCCACGCGCGCCTATCCCGAGTTCGCGCGGACGGGGAGCCGGACGGTGCGGCGGCAGGAGGCCGCCGCCTTCCTGGCCAACGTCAGCCATGAGACCGGCGGGCTGTTCTACGTGGTGGCGCAGGACGAGTCGACCTATCCCGTCTTCTGCGACAAGACCCAGCCCTTCGGGTGCCCGGCAGGGGAGTCCGCGTACTACGGGCGGGGCGCGATCATGCTGAGCTGGAACTTCAACTACAAGGCCGCCGGGGACGCGCTGGGGATCGACCTGCTCAACGACCCCTGGCTGGTGGAGCGCGACCCGAAGGTGGCCTGGATGACCGCCCTTTGGTACTGGAACACCCAGACCGGGATGGGCACCCTGACGGGTCACGAGGCCATGGTGAAGAAGAAGGGCTTCGGCGAGACCATCCGCAGTCTCAACGGGCCCGAGTGCGACGGAGGGCGTCCCGAGCAGGTGAAGCACCGGGTCGGGCTCTACCGGGACTTCGTGCGGGTGTTGCATGCCACGCCCGGGAGGCACCTGAGCTGCTGAGCCGGGCGTAAGGCGCCGGGGCGTAAGACTGTCCCCATGGAGTGGCGTAGTGCGGGGCTGAGCTGGGCGGACCGGGAGCGGCCCGTGCTCGTGTGGGAGCGCGGGGACGTCAGCCCCCTGGTCGTGGGGCGGCGCGTGGGGTTCCGGGCCCTGGGGCGGCGGGAGTGCGTGGGGGCGCGGGGGAACGCCTGTCCCGTCGCCGCCGTCGTGCCGGGGCGGGGGACTCAGGCGCGATGTGCCGAGTGCGCGCGCCTCGACCGGGCGCACTCGGTGGCCGCCGACACCATCGCCGACGATCCGCGGACCTACCGCGTCTATCTCGCGTGGTTCGGCGCCGGGATGGTGAAGGTCGGCATCACCCGTGAGGAGCGGGGAGCGGCTCGGCTGCTCGAACAGGGGGCCGTCGCCTTCGCCTGGCTGGGGCGCGGGCCGTTGATGGCCGCGCGACGGGCCGAGGAGCTGCTGCGGGTCGCCCTCGGGGTGCCGGACCGGATCTCGTACGCCAAGAAGCGGGCCGTCAGGGCCGCCTTGCCGGGCGTGGACGAGCGGCGCGGTGAGCTGGAGCGGATGCATGGCTTCGCCCTCGCGCTCGACGGGTGGCCCGAGTCCCTGGAGCGGGTGGCGCTGGGGGAGCGCGGTGTGGGGGACCACGGTGAGCACGGTGTGGTCGACCACGGTGAGGTGTTCGGGGTGGAGCGGCTCGGCGGCGTCGGCGGGTTCGCCGTCACCGAGCTCGTCGACGGCGGTGTGGTGCTGGGGGATCTTGTCGCCGTGGCGGGGCCCGATCTGTATCTCGAGGATGGCGGGGACGGCGGGCGTCTTGTCGTGCTCGACAGCAGGCTGCTTCGGGGGTGGCGGCTTGAGGGGGCCAGGGGCGCGGAGCGTACGACTGTTCCCGTGCAGGAGGTGCCTGTCGTCCAGGGCGGGCTCTTCTGAGCTGCGTACGGAGCCGCGTACGGAGCCGCGTCCCGATCAAGCTGACCGGATGGTCAAGTCTCGCTGCCCGTACGGCAATGAAGGCGGGGAGAGGGTGGACAGGCAGGCGGGGCGCGGCCGAGTCTGGGGACATGAGTGATCAATCCGTTGCACCTGTTCCCCCCTTCGAACCGCCCTATTACGCCGTCGTGTTCACCTCGGTGAGGACCACCGCCGACGGCGGCCACGACGGCAGCCGCGAAGGCGGCCACGACGGCAGCTATGACGCGACCGGCGCCCGCATGGACGAGCTCGTCGCCTCCGTGCCCGGCTTCCTCGGAATGGACTCCGCGCGGACGCCCGGCGGGCTCGGCATCACCGTCGGGTACTTCCGGGACGAGGACGCGATCAAGCAGTGGCGCGGCGACGCCGAGCATCGCACGGCGCGGAAGCGCGGGCGCGCCGAGTGGTACGACAAGTACGTCGTCCATGTCGCCAAGGTGGAGCGGAGCCACGGCTTCGAGCGGATCCAGAGTTCTGAACGGAGCCAGAGTTCTGAACGGATCCACAGTTCCGAGCGGATCCAGAGTTCCGAGCGGGCGGACAGCCTTGAACGGGCATGAGGGCGAAGGCAGGGCCGTCCACGACTTCTGGGAGCGGCTCGGGCTGCCCGGCCTCATCGACGTGCACACGCACTTCATGCCCGAGCGCGTGCTGGCCAAGGTGTGGGACTACTTCGACTCCGCCGGACCGCTGACCGGTGTGCGGTGGCCCATCGCCTATCGGCACGAGGAGGAGCAACGGCTCGCGCTTCTCCGCGAGTTCGGGGTGCTCGCCTTCACGTCGATGGTCTATCCGCACAAGGCGGGCATGGCGCAGTGGCTCAATGGATGGGCCGCCGACTTCGCCCGCCGGACGGACGGCTGTCTGCAGACGGCGACCTTCTTTCCCGAGCCGGGGGTGGAGGCGTATGTGCGGGATGCCGTCGACGGCGGGGCCCAGATCTTCAAGTCCCATGTGCAGGTGGGGGGTTACGACCCGAACGACCCCGCGCTCCTGCCCGTCTGGGGGCTGCTCGCCGATGCCGGGATCCCGGTCGTCGTGCACTGCGGGTCGGGGCCCGCGCCGGGCAAGCACACCGGGCCCGAGCCGATCGGGCGGCTGCTCGCGCGGCACCCCCGGCTGCGGCTCGTCGTGGCGCACATGGGCATGCCGGAGTACGTCGACTTCCTGGACCTTGCCGAGCGGTACGGCGAGGTCAGGCTCGACACGACCCTGACGTTCACCGACTTCTGCGAGGAGCTCTCGCCGTTCCCGCGCGCGGAGCTGCCGCGGCTCGCCGATCTGGGGGACCGCATCCTGCTGGGCTCGGACTTTCCCAACACCCCGCACGCGTACGTTCATCAGCTGCACGCCCTGGAACGGCTCGGCCTGGGGGACGAGTGGCTGCGGGCGGTGTGCCACGGGAACGCGGCCCGGCTCTTCGGGCTCCAGGGCCACCACGGCCGCTAGCCCCGAGGTGTTTCTCAGGGAATTCACAGGTTCTGGCAAGAGCACTCTCAGGGCCGCGCCGCAGGCTGTGTGCCATGACTACGACCTCGCCCCAGGGGCGTACCGAACTGCTCAGGGCGGACGGGAGCCCCGTTCGCGTGCTCGTCGTCGACGACGAGGTGTCGCTGACCGAGCTCCTCTCCATGGCCCTGCGCTACGAGGGCTGGCAGATCCGCAGCGCGGGGGACGGCGCCGGAGCGGTGCGGGCCGCCCGCTCCTTCCGGCCCGACGCCGTGGTGCTCGACATGATGCTGCCGGACATGGACGGCCTCGCCGTGCTCGGACGGCTGCGGCGCGAGCTGCCCGACGTGCCGGTGCTCTTCCTGACGGCCAAGGACGCCGTCGAGGACCGGATCGCCGGGCTCACCGCCGGGGGCGACGACTACGTCACCAAGCCCTTCAGCCTGGAGGAAGTCGTCGCGCGGCTTCGCGGGCTCATCCGCCGGGCCGGGGCGTCCGACCGGCGCAGCGAGTCCGTCCTCGCCGTCGGGGACCTCACCCTCGACGAGGACAGCCACGAGGTGACGCGGGGCGGGGACTCCATCCACCTCACCGCCACCGAGTTCGAGCTGCTGCGCTATCTGATGCGCAATCCGCGGCGCGTGCTCAGCAAGGCGCAGATCCTCGACCGCGTGTGGAACTACGACTTCGGGGGCCAGGCCAACGTCGTCGAGCTCTACATCTCGTATCTCCGCAGGAAGATCGACGCAGGCCGTGAGCCGATGATCCACACGCGGCGCGGTGCCGGGTATCTGATCAAGGCCGCACCCTCGACCGAGGCGGCAGCCGCCTCATGACACGGAGACGGCAGCCGCGGTCGCTGCGGACGCGGCTCGTCGTCTCGGCGGTGGCGCTGATCGCCGTCGTCTGCGCGGTGATCGGCACGGTGACGACCATCGCGCTGCGCTCGCACCTGTACGACCAGCTGGACGGCTCGCTCGGCACGGTCGCGATGCGTGCGTCGGGTCCGCTGCCGAAGCCGGGGGCCGACGATCACGGTGCGCCGTCCGTGGACCAGGGCGATCCGCTGCGGTTCGTCTCCAAGGGGCCCCAGGAGGTCGGCACCATCGGGGCCGTCGTCGAGGACGACGGCTCGGTCGGCCAGGCCCTGGTCAGCAACGAGCCGGACAGCGGATCCTTCGAGCCGCGGACCGACCAGCTCGACGCGGCGCAGTCCGACGCGCTCGGCTCCGTGCCGCGCGACGAGCAGCCGCACAACGTCGACATCCCCGGCCTCGGCGAGTACCGCGTGGAGTACGCGACAGGACCCAACGGCGACTTCCTCGTCGGCATCCCCACCGCCAAGGTGCAGAACACCCTCGAAACGCTGATCATCGTCGAGGTCAGCGTCACCGCCGCGGGCCTGGTGGCCGCCTCGCTCGCCGGTGCGGCCATGGTCGGTGTCGCGCTGCGCCCGCTGCGCCGGGTCGCGGCGACCGCCACGCGCGTCTCCGAACTCCCGCTGCACAGCGGCGAGGTGACGCTGTACGAGCGCGTCCCCGACACGGAGCCGAACACGGAGGTCGGGCAGGTGGGCGCGGCGCTCAACCGGATGCTCGACCATGTGCACTCCGCGCTGCACGCGCGCCAGGAGAGCGAGACGCGGGTACGCCAGTTCGTCGCGGACGCCAGCCACGAGCTGCGTACGCCCCTTGCCTCGATCCGTGGATACGCCGAACTGACGCGCCGGGGGCGGGAGTCGACAGGCCCCGACACGCGGCACGCGCTGGGCCGGATCGAGTCCGAGGCACAGCGGATGACGGGTCTTGTGGAGGACCTGCTGCTGCTCGCCCGGCTCGACGAGGGGCGTGACGGCGGGCGTTCCGGGGGCGGGCACACCGGCGGAGCAGGTGCCCGACTGCCGCTCTCGTATCAGAGCACTGATCTCTCACCACTGGTCGTGGACACCGTGAGCGATGCGCGCGCCGCGGGCCCCGAGCACGTCTGGTCCCTGGAGCTGCCGGACGAGCCCGCGCTCGTCCTCGCCGACGCGGCCCGCCTCCACCAGGTCGTCGTCAATCTCCTCGCCAACGCGCGTACGCACACGCCACCGGGCACGAAGGTCACCGCACGCGTGCGCCGTGCCGGACCCGGCGTCTGCCTGGAGGTCGAGGACGACGGCCCCGGCATCGCCCCCGCCCTCCTCCCCCACGTCTTCGAACGCTTCGCCCGCGGCGACGCCTCGCGCTCCCGCAACGCCGGATCCACCGGGCTCGGCCTCGCCCTCGTACAGGCCATCGTCGCGGCCCACGGCGGCGGCGTGAGGGTCGAAAGCGCGCCGGGACGGACGGTGTTCACGGTGACGCTGCCCGCCGCATCGGACCAGGTCGACGGGCAGGCCAGCGGCCAGGTGATCGGCCAGGTCAGCGGCCAGGTACGGGACTCACAGGCGGGCCACAGGCTCACCACACAGGCCTGACAGACCACTTGGCGAATGTCGGTGTCATGCAAACCGACTCTTCCCCGGGCGGCGCTTGCTCGGTCCCTCTGCCGGCGCGGGCCCACCTTCCCGCCGGATGGCGCGACGTGCCCGTCCTGGACATCGTGATCCCCGTCTACAACGAGGAGAAGGATCTGGGACCGTGCGTGCTGCGCCTGCACGACCATCTCGTACGCACCTTCCCCTACCCCTTCCGGATCACGATCGCGGACAACGCGTCCACGGACCGCACCCCCGAGGTGGCGGCGCGGCTCGCGGAGTCGAGCGAGGAGGTCCGCCACACGCGCCTTGAGCAGAAGGGGCGCGGGCGTGCCCTGCGCGCCGTGTGGTCCGCATCGGACGCCCCCGTCCTCGCCTACATGGACGTGGACCTGTCCACCGACCTCAACGCGCTGCTCCCGCTGGTGGCTCCGCTGATCTCCGGGCACTCGGACCTGGCGATCGGCTCCCGGCTCGCGCGCAGCTCGCGCGTGGTGCGCGGCCCCAAGCGGGAGTTCATCTCGCGCAGCTACAACCTCATCCTGCGCGGCTCCCTGCACGCGCGCTTCTCCGACGCCCAGTGCGGGTTCAAGGCGATCAGGGGTGACGTGGCGGGGGTGCTGCTTCCGCTGGTCGAGGACACCGGGTGGTTCTTCGACACGGAGATGCTGGTGCTCGCCGAGCGCGCGGGCCTGCGCATCCACGAGGTGCCGGTCGACTGGGTCGACGACCCGGACTCCACGGTCCACCTGGTCAGGACGGCCACGGACGACCTCAAGGGGGTGTGGCGGGTCGGGCGCGCCCTCGCGGTCGGCGCGCTCCCGCTCGACCGCCTCGCGCGCCCCTTCGGGGACGACCCGCGCGACCGCCAACTGCCCGGCGTACCGGGCGGCCTCGCCCGCCAGCTGGTCGGCTTCTGCGTGGTCGGCGCGCTCTCCACGCTCTTCTATCTGCTCCTGTACTCCGGCTTCCGTACGTTCTCGGGGTCGCAGGTGGCCAACGCGCTGGCCCTCCTCGTGTCGGCGGTCGCCAACACCGCGGCCAACCGGCGCCTGACCTTCGGGGTGCGCGGCCGTGACCGCGCGATGCGCCACCAGGCACAGGGCCTGGTCGTGTTCGGCATCGGGCTCGCCCTGACCAGTGGCTCACTGGCCGCCCTGGGCGCGGCCTCGGGCGACCCGTCCCACTCCACGGAACTCGCCGTCCTGATAGCGGCCAACCTCGCGGCGACGGTGCTGCGGTTCCTGCTGCTGCGGGCGTGGGTGTTCCCGGACCGGGGCTCCGACGCGGCGCCGCCGGACGCCCCGTCCTCGTACGAGCTCACCTACGCACACGACCCGAGGAACGCACGATGACGACGACTTCCCACCCGCCCGCTTCCCACCCGCCCGCTTCCCACCCGTCCGCGCCGCTGCACGCGGCGCCGGGTGAGCGTGCCCACCGGGGTCCGCGCACCCTGCCCGCGCGGCTCTGGCGCGGACGCCCCGACGACCCGCGCTGGGCGCGCCCCGCCTTCCTGGGCCTGCTGCTCGCGACCGCGGTCCTCTACTTCTGGAACCTCAGCGCCTCCGGCTACGCCAACTCCTTCTACTCCGCGGCCGTCCAGGCGGGCAGCCAGAGCTGGAAGGCGATGTTCTTCGGCTCGCTCGACGCGGGCAACGCGATCACCGTCGACAAGCCCCCGGCCGCGCTCTGGCCGATGGCCCTGTGCGTACGCCTCTTCGGGCTCAACTCCTGGGCGGTGCTTGCCCCGCAGGTGCTCATGGGGGTCGCGACGGTCGGCGTCCTCTACGCGGCCGTGCGCCGCCGCTTCAGCCCGGCGGCCGGGCTCATCGCGGGCGCGGTGCTGGCGCTCACGCCCGTCGCCGCGCTGATGTTCCGGTTCAACAACCCGGACGCGATCCTCGCGCTCCTGATGACCGTCACCGTGTACTGCGTCCTGCGCGCCCTGGAGCACGGTCGCACCAAGTGGCTGGTGTGGGCGGGCGTCGCCGTCGGTGCCGCCTTCCTGGCCAAGACGCTCCAGGCATTCCTGATCCTGCCGCCGCTCGCGGTCCTGTACGCGGTGTGCGCACCCGTGCGGCTGCGCAAGCGCTTCGGCCAGCTCGCCCTCTCCGGGCTCGCGATGATCGCGGCCGGCGGCTGGTGGGTGGCCGTCGTGGAACTGTGGCCCGCCTCCTCGCGCCCGTACATCGGCGGATCCCAGAACAACTCCTTCCTTGAGTTGACCTTCGGCTACAACGGCCTCGGCCGCATCAACGGCGAGGAGACCGGCAGCGTGGGCGGAGGCGGCGGCCCCGGCGGTGGCGGCGGTGGTGGTGGCCAGTGGGGCGAGACCGGGCTCGGGCGGATGTTCAGCTCCGAGGTCGGCAGCCAGATCTCCTGGCTGATCCCCGCCGCGCTGATCCTGCTCGTCGGCGGCATCATCCTCACCTGGAAGGCCCGCAGGACCGACACCGCGCGCTCGGCGTTCGTGGCGTGGGGCAGTGCGCTCCTGATGACGGCGGCCGTCTTCAGCTTCATGGCGGGGATCTTCCACCAGTACTACACGATCGCCCTCGCCCCCTACATCGCGGCGCTGATCGGCATGGGCGCCACGGTCCTGTGGGAGGAGCGCGCCAAGTGGTGGGCGGGCGCGCTGCTCGGCGTGACCGTCGCCGGGACGGCGTGGTGGGGGTACACCCTGCTCGGCAGGACACCGGACTACGTGCCGTGGCTGCGCTGGGCGGTGCTCGTCGGCGGCCTCGTGGGCGCGCTCGGCCTGCTGCTCGCGGCCAGGCTCGGGCGCCAACTGGCCGTCGCGGCGGTGGGACTGAGCTTCGCCGCATCCGTGGCGGGTCCTGTCGCGTACACCCTCTCCACCGTGAACAGCGCGCACACCGGGTCGATCGTGACCGCGGGTCCCGCTTCGGCGGGCGGCATGGGCGGGCCCGGCGGTGGCGGGGGCGGCAGGCCGGGCGGCGGCGGTGGCGGTGGTGGCGGGATGCAGCCGCCGAGGCAGCAGGGCAATGGCATGCAGCCCCCGACGGGTGGCCAGAACGGCGGCGGCCAGAACGGCGGCGGCATGGGCCAGCCCCCGGGCCAGACCGGCCAGAACAGCAAGCAGGGCGCCAACTCCCAGGGCCAGCAGGGCCAGCAGGGCAAGCAGGGCCAGCAGGGCCAGCAGGGCCAGCAAGGCAAGCAGGGTCAGCAGGGCAAGCAGCAGGGCGGCTTCCCCGGCACCGGCGAGCGCGGCGGCATGGGCGGAGGCGGCGGCATGGGCGGCCTCCTCAACGGCGCCCAGGTGAGCAGCAAGGCCAAGAAGCTCCTGGAGGAGAACGCCGACGACTACACCTGGGCGGCGGCGGCCATCGGCTCGCAGAACGCGGCGAGTTACCAGCTCTCCACGGGCGACCCGGTGATGGCCATCGGAGGCTTCAACGGCAGCGACCCGTCCCCGACCCTCGCGCAGTTCAAGCAGTACGTCGAGGACGGAAAGGTCCACTACTTCATCTCGGGCGGTGGCATGGGAGGCGGCATGGGCGGCGACAGCGGCACCTCCTCCAAGATCACCTCCTGGGTGGAGGACACCTTCAAGAAGGTCACGGTCGGCAGCGCGACGTTCTACGACCTGACCCAGCCGAAGAGCTGACCCACGGCTGACGGACCGGACGGGACCGGACGGGTCCGGACGGGTTCGGACGGGTTCGGACGGGGCCGACCGCACGCCGCGGTCGGCCCCGTCCGCGCTGCCTGCCATGTCTGCCGGAAACCATCTTGTACGCCGTACGGGAAATGCTTTACGGTGTACGTCGCTGACCACACGTACACCGTATAAGCAGAAGGAGAGGGAGGCATGACGGCAACGACGACCGCCGAGACCCCCACAGCCCCACAAGGGCACCCCCAGCGCTGGCTGATCCTCGGCGTCATCTGCCTCGCCCAGCTCACCGTCCTCCTGGACAACACCGTCCTGAACGTCGCCATCCCCTCCCTCACCGAGGAACTGAACGCGTCCACGGCCGACATCCAGTGGATGATCAACGCCTACTCGCTCGTCCAGTCCGGCCTGCTGCTCACCGCGGGCAGCGCGTCCGACCGCTACGGCCGCAAGAAGATGCTCACCGCGGGCCTCGTGCTCTTCGGCGTCGGTTCGCTGGTCGCGGGCCTCTCCCAGTCCTCCGGGCAGCTCATCGCGGCGCGGGCGGGAATGGGCATCGGCGGCGCGCTCCTGATCACCACCACGCTCGCGGTGGTCGTGCAGATCTTCGACGACAGCGAGCGGATGAAGGCGATCGGCCTCTGGTCGACCGTCAACTCCCTCGGCTTCGCGCTCGGCCCGCTGATGGGCGGGGTCATGCTCAACCACTTCTGGTGGGGCGCGATCTTCCTGATCAACATCCCCGTCGTGCTCCTCGCGCTCGCCGCCGTCATCAAGCTGGTCCCCGAGTCCAAGAACCCGCAGGGCGACCGCCCCGACCTGCTCGGCGCGCTGCTCTCGACCATCGGCATGGCCTCGGTCGTGTACGCGATCATCTCCGGCCCGGAGCACGGCTGGACGTCGACGCAGGTGCTCGTCGCGGCGGCGGTGGGCGTGGTCGTCCTGGGCATCTTCGTCTTCTGGGAGCTGCGGATCCCGTACCCCATGCTGGACATGCACTTCTTCCGCAACCAGCGCTTCATCGGAGCGGTCGCGGGCGCCATCCTGGTCGCCTTCGGCATGGGCGGCTCGCTGTTCCTGCTGACCCAGCACCTCCAATTCGTGCTCGGGTACGAGCCGTTGGAGGCGGGCCTGCGCACGGCGCCGATGGCGGTCACCGTCGTCGCGCTCAACCTCACCGGCCTCGGCGCGCGCCTCCTCAAGCGCACGAGCACGCCCGCGACGATCGCCATCGGCATGACCCTGCTCTCCGCGGGCCTCGCCGGGATCGCCCTGTTCGGCGGCGACAACTACACCGGGATGCTGACCGGCCTCATCGTGATGGGCGCGGGCATCGCGCTCGCCATGCCCGCCATGGCCAACGCGATCATGAGCGCGATCCCGCCGGAGAAGGCGGGTGTGGGCGCGGGCGTCAACGGCACGCTCGCGGAGTTCGGCAACGGTCTGGGCGTCGCCGTGCTCGGCGCTGTCCTGAACTCACGGTTCGCCTCACTCGTCACGGTCTCGGCGGTCTCGCTGCCCGCGGCGCTCGCGGCCGCGGGATCGGACGCCGAACGCACCAGGATCGCGGACGCGTTCTCCTCGGGCCTGGAGACCAGCCAGCTGGTGGGCGCGGTGGCCGTGCTCGTCGGGGGTCTGCTGGCAGCCGCGTTGCTGAAGCGCGCGGAGAGGGCAGACTCAGCGAAGGCGGACCGCGCCGCGGCGTCCGCATAGCATCGACGGGTGGGCGATGGACTGGCTGATTCCGTTCTGTCGCCCGCCCCGCACGACCGGTACCAGTACCGGTAACAAGAGCTCATGACCAGGAAGGTGCGCCATGGCGAAGGCAGCCGACCGCGCGAAGCGCCCCGCGCGGACCAGCGTCTGGCTGGAGGGCAAAGCCCCCCGGAACGGTGCGGGCCGCAGGAGTGATCAGCCGTCGGGCCTCGACCGGGACCGCATCACCGAGGTCACGGTCCGCCTCCTGGACGAGGAGGGCCTCGCCAAGTTCTCCATGCGGCGCCTTGCGGCGGAACTGAACGTCACGGCGATGTCCGTGTACTGGTACGTCGACACCAAGGACGACCTCCTCGAACTGGCCCTGGACGCGGCGGCCGGGGAGATGACCCTGCCCGACCCGGACGCGGCCCCGGCCGACGGGTGGCAGGAGAGGCTGCGCGAACTGGCCCAGGAGTACCGGGAGTTGCTGGTCAGGCACCCCTGGGTGTCGCCGCTCGTCGGCAACTTCCTCAACATCGGGCCGAACTGGATCAAGTTCGCGCTCGCCGTGCAGGTGGTGGTCCGCGGGACCGGCCTGCCGGTGGAGAAGCAGGCCGGTGCCATCGCCGCGGTCTTCCAGTTCGTGTACGGATTCGGCACGGTCCAGGGCCACTACATCGCGCGGTGCACCGCGGCGGGGCTCACTCCCGGGGAGTACTTCAAGGAGGCCATGGGCGCGGTCAGCGCTCATCCTGCCCTGGAGGAGACCCTGCACAGCTCCGCCGACATGATGGAGGCGCGGGGCGGGTCCACGGTCGAGGAGATGTGGGAGCTGGACTTCAGGGTGGCGCTCGACCTGCTGGTGGCGGGCATCGAGGCGACCCTGTAGCGGGCCTCTAGGCCTTCGACGCGGGGAAGCCCCCGGTGGCCACCGGGCCCCACCTCTCCGGGGTGATCCGGATGATGGACTTGCCCTGCTTCACCATGGCCTCGCGGTACTCGTCCCAGTCCGGGTGTTCACCGGAGATGTTCCGGAAGTACTCGACGAGCGGCTCCACCGACTCCGGGGAGTCGATGACCTCGGCCGTGCCGTCGACCTGGACCCAGGGGCCGTTCCACTCGTCGCTGAGCACGATGACGCTGACCCGCGGATTCCGCTTGGCGTTCCGCGTCTTGGCCCGCTCCGGGTACGTGGACACCACGATCCGCCCGGAGTCGTCGACCCCGCAGGTCAGGGGCGATCCCTGCGGGGTCCCGTCCGCCCTCGCGGTGAGCAGGACGGCCCGGTGCCGGGGGCGGACGAAGTCCAGCAACTCATCAAGGGATACGGCGGTGTTGCTAGCGATATTGGGTGCCATGCGCGGCACGATACGCCGCGGGCGGCGGGTGGAGCGTGTACCTCACCCACCACTCACCCGTCCCCCGCATCCACCCCTGACCGAACAAGCCTTTCCCGCCCACCCACCCGATTGCCCCGCAGCGATCGGTGATTCGCCGCAGTCGGGAGCGCACGGGAGGGGACATACCGGCACGGCCCCGCACCCACCCACGAACCAGACCCGCACCGCCCGCCGCCCCCACTACACCTGCGGCAACCCATCCCCCTGCACAGCCTGGATGTCCAGCTCCACTCGCAGGGTGGTCCCGATGGCCGAGATGCCCGCCTGCACCACCTGGTTGTAGTTCATCGCGAAGTCCTCCCGGCGCAGCTCCGCCGTGGCGCGGAACGCCGCGCGGGTCCCGCCCCACGGGTCCGCCCCCGTGCCGAGGTAGCTCAGGTCCAGGTCCACCGGCCGTACGACACCGTGCATCTGCAACTCACCGTGCACCGTCCAGCGGTCCGAACCAGCCGGGGTCAGGCCCGTCGACCGGTAGACGAGCTCCGGGTACTGCTCGACGTCCAGGAAGTCGGGCGACTTCAGGTGGCCGTCCCGCATGCCGTTGCCGGTGTCGATGGACGCCGACCTGATGACCGCCTCGACACGCGACTTCTCCACGTCCTCGGCGATCTCCACCCGCCCCCCGAACTCCGTGAACCGCCCGTGCACGCTGGTGATCCCCAGGTGCTGGGCGACCGCGCCCACGGTCGAGTGCGCCGGGTCGATGGTCCAGGGACCCGGCGGCGGCAGCTCGGTGCCGCCCTGCCGGGCCAGGACGATGTTGCCCACCTCGGCACGGCCGCTCGCCGTGACGAGCGCGGTCGAGGCCACGGGCGCATAGCCGACCGCGGTGACGATCACGGTGTACGGGCCAGGGGACAGGTCGGCCGCATCGCGCACCACACCGTCCCCGTCCGCCGCGGCGCGCAGCACCTGCGCGCCGGTCATGTCCGTCAGGGTGACGACGGCGTGCGACACCGCCCACCCGTCACGCGTCCGGATCCGAGCGCTGAGTCCCATCCCGTTTTTCTCCTTGCTGCCAAGCTCAAAAAGAGTGCGGCCCCCGGCGGCGGTGACACGGCCGTCCCCTGCCGTGTACGTCACCACCAACCCGGGGGCCCTTTCCACAACCGGCCCGTGCGCACTCATCCGCTCGAAGCGCGCGCACGGGCCGGGGTCAACTACTCGCCCGGGTGGGCGAGTTCGATGTCGTGGTCGCCGACACCTTCACCGGAGACGGTCAGGCCCGTCGCCACCGGCGGGTAACCGGTCGCGATGACCGTGTACTCGCCGTTGTCCAGGTCGGTGAAGGCGTACGCGCCGTCCGACCCGGTGGTCGCCGTGGAGACGACGTTGCCCGCCGCGTCCACGAGGGTGACCCGCGCGTCGTTCAGCGGCCCGCCCTTGGCCCGCACGGTGCCGAGCACCTGCGAACCGGCCTTGAGCTCGACCTCGACCCGGGTGACGCCGACCGCGCCGACCTCGACGGGCAGCGCCATCGGACGGTGCCCCGCGGCGTTCACCGCGATGGTGACCTGTCCGGGCACCAGCTCGGCGAAGGTGAACTCGCCCTGCTCACCGGTGAGCCCGGTGGCCAGGACGTCGCCGCGGACGTCGGTCACGATGACCATCGCGCCGCCGACCGGCAGCTTGCCGTCGGAGGCCCGCACCACACCACTGAGGCCGCTCGTGCCGCTCAGCAGGATGTCGTACGCGAGGGCCTCGTCGGAGACGACGATCGTGGAGGCCTGCGGCTGGAAGCCGTCGGCCGACGCGATCAGTACGTACGAACCGGCGCCGGGGGCGTCGACCGCGTAGGACCCGTCGCCCTGCGCGACCGCACGGCCCAGCTGGCGTCCCCCGAGGGAGATCAGCGTGACCGCGGCCCGCGGGACCGGAGCGCTCTCCGCGCCGCGGACGAAGCCGTGCACCGGAGTGCCGCCGCCGATGGCCTGCGGGGGAGCCTCACCGGCGGCCGATGAGGCCACGGCGGCGAGCTTCTGCGTGCCGTCGGGACCCGCTTCGGTGTGCGCGCCGACGGAGGCGAGGACCGGCTGCTGGTCGGCGGCCGTGGCGGCCGCGGAGGCCGGGGTGGCCGCCGCCGGGGTGGTGTCCGGGGCCTCGGCCGACTCGGCGGCCTGGGCCAGCGCACCTGACGTACGCAACGGAACCTCCTTGATGAAGATCGTGATCAGGAAGGCGAGGAAGGCCAGCGGGGCGGCGATCAGGAAGACGTCGGCGATGCCGTGCCCGTAGGCGCTCTCCATGACCGTGCGGAACGGGGCCGGGAGCTTGTCCAGGTCCGGGATGCCGCCTCCGCCGGTGCCGCCGTGGCCCATCTGCGCGGCCTTCGGGCCGAGGTCGGCGAGGCCGTCCTTCACGTAGTCGGTGATGCGGGTCGACATCACGGCGCCGAGCGCCGAGACGCCGATGGCGCCACCGAGGGAACGGAAGAAGGTGACGACGGAGCTCGCGGAGCCGAGGTCCTCGGGAGCGACCTGGTTCTGCGTGGCGAGCACCAGGTTCTGCATCATCATGCCGATGCCGAGACCCATCAGGGCCATGAAGATCGCGATGTGCCAGTACTCGGTGTCGTACCGCATCGTGCCGAGCAGGCCGAGACCCGCGGTCAGGAGCGCACCGCCGGCGACCAGCCAGACCTTCCACTTGCCGGTCTTGGTGATGATCTGGCCCGACACCGTCGAGGAGATGAACAGGCCACCGATCATCGGGATCGTCATGACGCCGGACATCGTCGGCGACTTGTCGCGCGCCAGCTGGAAGTACTGGCTGAAGAACACCGTGCCCGCGAACATGCCCACACCCACGAAGAGCGAGGCGAGCGAGGCGAGGGTGATGGTGCGGTTGCGGAAGAGCCGCAGCGGGATGATCGGCTCGCTCGCCTTGGACTCGACGAGCAGGAAGAGCAGGCCGAGGACGATCGAACCGCCGACCATGGCGCCGGTCTGCCAGGACATCCAGTCGTACTTGTCGCCCGCGAAGGTCACCCAGACCAGGAGCAGGCAGACGGCCGCCGTGATGAAGAAGGCGCCGCCCCAGTCGACCTTGACGTCCCGCTTCACGACGGGCAGCTTCAGGGTCTTCTGCAGCACGATCAGGGCGATGATCGCGAAGGGCACACCGACGTAGAAGCACCAGCGCCAGCCGAGCCACGACGTGTCGGTGATGACACCGCCGAGCAGCGGGCCGCCGACGGTGGCGACGGCGAAGGTCGCGCCGAGGTAGCCGGAGTAGCGGCCCCGCTCGCGCGGGGAGATCATCGCGGCCATCACGATCTGCGCGAGGGCGGAGAGACCGCCCACGCCGATGCCCTGCACGACACGGCAGGCGATCAGCATCTCGGCGCTCTGCGAGAGACCGGCGACGACCGAACCGCCGACGTAGATGATCAGGGCTATCTGGACCAGGGCCTTCTTGCTGAAGAGGTCCGACAGCTTGCCCCACAGGGGCGTGGTCGCCGTCATCGCCAGGAGCGACGCGGTGACGACCCAGGTGTAGGCGGACTGGCCGCCGCCCAGGTCGCCGATGATTTCAGGCAGGGCGTTGGAGACGATCGTCGACGACAGGATCGCGACGAACATGCCGAGCAGCAGGCCGGAAAGGGCCTCCATGATCTGCCGGTGCGTCATCGGAGCACCGGAGTCGTGCGCCGCTCCGTGCTTGGCGTGGCTGCCCCGCACACCGGATGGTGTGGTTGTTGCCATGGGCTTCCTCTTCGTTACGCGGGTGTACGGGTGGTCTCTTCGAAGGGGAGCCGGGCCGAAGCCGCACGGCAGTCCCCGAAGCTGTCGCGCAGTCGCGCGAGCAGCGTGCTGAGCTGGACGACCTCGTCGTCCGACCAGTCATGCAAGTAGTGGGTGAGCGTTTTGATCGACAGTTCGTTCAGCTCTTCGAGCTTGGTCCTGCCCTGGGGCGTGAGGCTCAGGATGCGGGAGCGCTTGTCGGCGGGGTCGGGATCCCGGCGGATCCACTCCTTCTCCGCGACATGGGCGACGTGCCGGCTGGTCACCGACATGTCGACGGCGAGCAGCTCGGCGAGCCTGCTCATCCGCATCGCGCCGTGCCGGTCGAGCAGGACGAGTACGGCGGCCGATCCACCGGGGCAGTCGTGGGGCAGACCCCTACCGAGGCCTCGCTTCACCGCACCGATGGCGCTGAGCTGTCGGGCCAGCTCCTCGTACTGACGCTGCGCGGCCACGGCACCTCCTATGTTGTTGCTTAGGGCAACGATAGAGACAGTTGGTTGCCGCAGGCAAACTAAAACTGGACCAACGCCCTAAAGAGTCGGCAAAGGTCTGGGACCGCGCTCGTAAAGTCAGTGGTCAGCGGGGGTTGGGCCGACCCCCGATGGTTCGCTAGGGTCCTGCGCTATGGCACACAACCCCCAGGGCCCCCAGAACACCCCCGACCCCGCCGGCAGCACGCAGATGTTCCGCGCCTTCGTCGACGAGTCCCCGCAGGGCCGGGCACAGCAGCCGGCGGCGGCGCCCGCGGGCCCGCGCATCGGCCTGATCATCGGCGTCGTACTCGCGATCGTGGTGGTGGCGGGAGTGGCGTGGCTGGCGCTGAAGTAAAGGACGACCCGGAGCGCCCCGCCGGGGCGCTGTAGGGGCGTGGGGAACTGCGCGCTCAGCCACATGGGCCCGCAGGTCCGCAGGTCCGCAGGCCCGCAGGTAAAGAAGACCCCCTACTTCCACTTCACGGAGACGTCCCGCGTCTCCACATGCATCCCCAGCGGCACCCGCCACGCCTCGACGCACACGGTCCAGGTCTTCTTCACGGTCTTCCCGGCGTCGACCGGCGCAGGCAGCTTCTCCGTGGATTCGATCGTCGCCCAGTCGACGCCGAGCGCGCCGATCACGTGCGTCCCGAAGGTGACCGTGCCCGAGCGCACCGGTGATCCACCGGTGTTCTTGAAGGAGACGGTCACCTTCTCGCACCAGCGATCGGCCGCGGCCTTCCGCTGCGGTTCGCCGACGCCGAGCTTCGCGGGTCCGCTCGGTCCAGTGCTGGTGGCGGGCCCGGACGGGGTGGCTGGGGCTTCGCTCGTCCCGCCCTCCGGGCTTCCCGCTGAACTTCCCTCCGTGCGACCGGGCTTGGCGCCATCGGCCGAGGAGTCATCGCCGTTCGGGGTGGCCGGGGAGCCCGAACCGGCCTTGCCGCCCGCGGGCTTGTCGGCGGAGTCGCCCGAAGAGCTCGGCCCCGGGGCCTCGGAGCCGTCGCCGCCGCCCTCGCCGTCGCCGCCGCCGTCGCCGGGAGGCGCCTCGCCGTCGAGCGGAACCAACTCCACGTCACCGGTGGGGGCGACACCCTTGCCCGCGGCCCGCTCAGGGCCCGCCGCGGCCGGACCCGTGGCCACATAGCCGTCGCCGTCCCCGCTGCCACAGGCCGCAAGGAGGCCGCCCAGGCACAGGACAGCCGTGGACGCACCCAGTACGTTCCGTATGCCACGTCGCATCGCGCCAGTGTGGCTGACGGTCCGTCAATTAGGAACCCCGTCAGCAACTCCTGTCCCCCTGCGGCGCGTTGAGCCACAGGGGGAGTGCGATCAGTCCGCGATGAGCCCTTCACGCAGCTGCGAGAGCGTGCGCGTGAGCAGGCGCGAGACGTGCATCTGCGAGATGCCGACCTCCTCGCCGATCTGCGACTGCGTCATGTTCGCGAAGAAGCGCAGCATGATGATGCGGCGCTCGCGCGGCGGGAGCTTCGCGAGCAGCGGCTTGAGCGACTCGCGGTACTCGACGCCTTCAAGGGCGCTGTCCTCGTACCCCAGACGGTCCGCGAGGGAGCCCTCGCCGCCGTCGTCCTCCAGGGCGGGCGAGTCGAGCGACGAGGCGGTGTACGCGTTCCCGACGGCCAGGCCGTCGACCACGTCCTCCTCGGACACCCCGAGCGCCTTGGCGAGTTCGGGCACGGTCGGCGAGCGGTCCAGCTTCTGGGCCAGCTCGTCGCTCGTCTTCGTCAGCGCGAGCCGCAGCTCCTGGAGGCGGCGCGGCACGCGCACCGACCAACTCGTGTCGCGGAAGAAGCGCTTGATCTCACCGACGACCGTCGGCATCGCGAACGTCGGGAATTCCACGCCCCGTTCGCAGTCGAAGCGGTCGATCGCCTTGATCAGACCGATCGTGCCGACCTGGACGATGTCCTCCATCGGTTCGTTGCGGCTGCGGAAGCGGGCCGCCGCGTACCGGACGAGAGGGAGATTGAGCTCGATCAGCGTGTCCCTTACGTAGACACGCTCCGGGCTGTCCTTGTCGAGTGCGGCGAGCCGCAGGAACAGGGAGCGGGACAGGGTGCGGGTGTCGATGGCGCCGGGAGCCCCGGTCACAACTGAACTCACAAGCGCGTCGGGCGCCGGTTCGCTCTTCGTGAGCGTGAGCACCTTCGAGCTGCCCTGGTCTGCGGACATGCCACCCCCTTGAGGTCGCGGACGGTCACGGCGGACGCTCCCGTCGGAGGAACGCAGCCTCCACCTGAATACCGGACGTGGGACTGCGGCAAACGCGGTTCCAGCAGAATGTCACATGTCGGCAACACGCTGTAGTTACATGTCGACAAATAAGAGTGACATCGATGCAGGAAAGAGGGGGTCTGGGGCTTTTCTGCTCAGGGGAACGTCGGGAACCGCTGTGAGAGCAGTCCACTCGTTACGGTTACGCCTCGATACGATTTGCGGATCGAAGTCGCGCGAAGCTTCTGGCCAGCAGTCTTGACACATGCATCTGAGAAACGCCCAATTCGGCGCTGATCTGTGATTGCGTCAGATTGCTGTAGTAGCGCAGCAGCAGGATGCGCTGTTCGCGCTCGGGCAGTTGGACGAGGAGATGGCGGACGAGGTCGCGGTGCTCGACGCCGTCGAGCGCGGGGTCCTCATAGCCGAGCCGGTCGAGCAGACCGGGAAGGCCGTCGCCCTCCTGGGCCGCCTCCAACGACGTTGCGTGGTACGAGCGTCCGGCCTCGATGCAGGCCAGGACCTCCTCCTCGGTGATGCGCAGGCGTTCGGCGATCTCCGAGGTCGTGGGCGAGCGCCCGAACGCCGTGGTGAGGTCCTCGGTCGCCCCGGTCACCTGCACCCACAGCTCGTGAAGACGGCGCGGCACATGGACCGTTCGTACGTTGTCGCGGAAGTACCGCTTGATCTCGCCGACCACGGTGGGCATCGCGAAGGTCGGGAACTGCACTCCGCGGTCGGGGTCGAAGCGGTCGATGGCGTTGATCAGGCCGATCGTGCCGACCTGGACGACGTCCTCCATCGGCTCGTTGCGGCTGCGGAAGCGGGCGGCGGCGTACCGCACGAGGGGCAGGTTGGCCTCGATGAGCGCGCCGCGGACGCGGCCGTGCTCGGGGCTGCCCGGCTCGAGCTCCTTGAGCTCGCCGAAGAGCACCTGCGTCAGGGCCCGGGTGTCGGCGCCCCTGCTGCTGGAAGTGGACCGGGCGGTCTGCGGACCCTGTCCGCCCTGTCCGCCCTGTGAGTCGTGCACGTCCTGGAGGCCCGGGGCGCCCGTGCTGGGGGTGCTGGGGGTGCTCGGTGCTTCGGGGCTGCTCGCTTGCGGGGTCACGGGTGGTGCTTCGGGCGCAGTACTGGCCGGCACGGTCAACGCCACCCCTTCTCGGTCAAGCCCAGTCAAGTCCTGTCGAGCTCAGTCAAGATCAGCCGACCCTGGTCAACTCATCCGTCAAAAGCGGTCATAGCATCACAAGACATGTGCACTGTGTGCAAGCACCCGATAACTACGTGTTGAGGGGCAAGTTGGGCCGTAAGACGCAGAAAAGCCCCTCACCGTTCCGGTGAGGGGCCCGCTTCGCGCAGGGCTGCTGAGCCGGCCGGCTCAGAACTCGTAGTCCGCGATCACCCACGTGGCGAACTCCCGCCACAGTGCGACGCCCGCCTGGTGGGCGGGGTGCTCGATGTAGCGCTTCAGCGCATCGGTGTCCTCGACCGCCGAGTTGATGGCGAAGTCGTACGCGATGGGCCGGTCGGTGATGTTCCAGTCGCACTCCCAGAACGAGAGCTCCGGGATCTGCTCGCCGAGCGCGCGGAAGGCCTTGACTCCCTCGACGACGCGCGGCTCGTCGCGCTCCACACCGTCGTTGAGCTTGAAGAGGACCAGATGGCGGATCATGCGCACTCCTGGGAAGCGGGGAGAGGAGGTGGAGGACGGCGGGCGAACCGCTCAGTCCTTGCCTCCGTTGGCGACCCATGTCATGAAGTCGCCGATGCTCTGAGCGGCGTCCGAAACCGCCTCGAAGCCTATCTGCACATAGTCCGCGGCCTTGGCCGGGTCAGTGATGATCACGTAGAGCATGAAGACGACGAGCGCGAAGAGCCCGATCTTTTTCCACTGCACCGCCACGCTCCCGGCCTCCCCTTACCTGCTGCGCTCTGTGACCCCTGTGACGGGCGAGAGTCTAACCCGGCACGTCCTCACGGGGTCTTTAAGGACCAACGGCCCGGCAGCAGAGGCCCTTTGCCGGGCCGCTCCCGGTTGCGCGAGGCGCAGGATTGGTGATGTGCCCCAGCGGATCTGGCAGGAATCCGCGGGCACGGGACTGGCCCCACTGCGGGGCCACGCGCCGTCTGCTTCCCCCGAACGACGGCGCCGGCTTGAGGGTTCCAGTCCTCATCGGGGGAAGCGGCTTGTCCCCCCGATGCCGCTTCCCCCGTCCAAGGCGGGTCAGAGCCCCGGCGCCTTCGCGGCGCCGGGGCTCTCGTGCGTGCGGGGGCGGCTTTGCCTGCCGGCGGCCTGCCCCGGGAACGACGAAGGCCCCGTCCTCGCGGACGGGGCCTTCGTATCAAGAGCGGTAGCGGTGGGATTTGAACCCACGGTGAGTTTCCCCACACTCGCTTTCGAGGCGAGCTCCTTCGGCCGCTCGGACACGCTACCGAGAGGAACTCTAGCCCAAAGTGGGCCGTGGTCCGAAATCCGTTTGGCCGACGCCCCTCAGCGCCCGCGGAAGAAGCGTGTGAGCAGCCCCGCGGCCTCCTGCGCGAGGACCCCCTGGATCACCTCGGGGCGGTGGTTCAGCCTTCTGTCGCGTACGACGTCCCAGACCGAGCCCGCGGCGCCCGCCTTCTCGTCACGCGCTCCGTAGACGACCCGGTCGACGCGGGACTGGACGAGGGCGCCCGCGCACATCGTGCAGGGCTCCAGGGTCACCACCAGCGTGCAGCCGGCCAGACGCCACTCGCCGAGCGCTGCCGCTGCCCTGCGCAGGGCGAGCACCTCCGCGTGCGCCGTCGGGTCGCCGGTCGCCTCACGTTCGTTGTGGCCCGCCGCGAGCACCGTCGTGCCGTCCGGGGACAGCACGACGGCGCCGACGGGCACATCGCCGCCCCGGACGGCCAGTTCGGCCTCGGCCAGGGCGAGCCGCATGGGCGCCCGCCAGCGGTCGCGTACGGGATCGGCTTCTCGGCCAGTCTCTCGGCCGTTCTCGCGGCCGGTTTCTCGGTCGGTCTCGGGCGGGGTGATGTGGTCGTGGTCGTTCCGGTCGGTCACACCCGGAACCTAGCGGACTGTCTCGAGCACCTCCGCCGCCCCGAGGATCTCGGCGATGTCGCTGAGCGCGTCACCGGGCTCAAGGCCGAGCAGCTCCTTCTCGGGCACGCCGAGGTCGGTCAGGAGCTCCGGGTCGCCGAGGGGCCCCGCGGGCACCGCGTCGCCCGGGGTCTCCCCCGTGTCATCGTCGTCGGCGGCGGAATCGGGGGCGGCGTCGGACTCGGCGGGTTCGCCGTCCTCCGTGCCGTCCAGGTCGAGGGCGTCCAGGTCGACACCCGGGTCGTCGGTGCCCGGCTCACGGCCGAGCATCTCGTCGGTGAGCAGGATCTCGCCGTACGAACTCCGGGCGGCGGCGGCCGCGTCCGAGACGTAGATACGAGGGTCCTCCTCACCGTCGACGCGGACGACGCCGAACCAGGCGTCCTCCTGTTCGATGAAGACGAGGACGGTGTCGTCCTCAGCGCTGCCGGCCGTGGCCTCGCGGGCCAGGTCGGTCAGATCCGACAGGGTCTCCACATCGTCGAGCTCCGTGTCGCTCGCTTCCCACCCGTCTTCGGTGCGCGCGAGCAGTGCGGCGAAGTACACCGTGACTCTCCCACTGGTCATAGACAGTGCCGGTTGACGGTTTGGGTGTCCCCCCGGCGAGTTCGGGGAGCGGGGGAGTTGCTGTTCCAAGCCCCGCCCACTCGGAATCGTGGCAGAAACCACGGCCCGAGGAGAGGTCTTCCGCCCGCTGTGTCCGCGTCGCGTTCCACGGACGGCTCTCCGGTGCCTGCGTGAGAGGTGGCCAAGACGCGGCAGCTACCAGCGGAACGTGCGCATACGCATCTGCTGACGCATCCGTGCCGCCCGGGCGCGGCGCGGCTTCACACGGTCGCGGAGCTCGATGGCCTCGGCCCGTTCGTGCAGGAACTGGGCACGGCGGCGCCGGCGCTCGGCTTCGGTCTCGCGGTCCGGCTCTCGGCCGCCGGGCTCTCTGTCCGGCATGGGCAACACCACCCCAGGTCGTACGTCCACTTTCCCCCGTACGGCGGGTTTGATGCCAGCGCGAGGTGTTCTCGGGGGTCAGGAGCGGGGGTGTGGCCGACTGCCGCCGGAGCAGCCTGGGCGGTCCCGGGAGCGGTCGGGGGGCTCAGGGCGCGGTTACTGTTGACGGCATGCGGATTCACGTCGTCGATCACCCACTGGTGGCGCACAAACTCACCACGCTGCGCGACAAGCGCACCGATTCCCCCACCTTCCGGCGCCTCGCCGACGAGCTGGTCACCCTGCTCGCGTACGAGGCCACCCGGGACGTGCGCACCGAGCAGGTCGACATCGAGACCCCGGTCACCCCGACCACCGGCGTCAAGCTGTCCTACCCGCGCCCCCTGGTCGTACCGATCCTGCGCGCCGGGCTCGGCATGCTGGACGGCATGGTGCGGCTCCTGCCGACCGCCGAGGTGGGCTTCCTCGGGATGATCCGCGACGAGGAGACCCTGCAGGCGTCGACGTACGCGACCCGCATGCCGGAGGACCTCTCCGGGCGCCAGGTGTACGTCCTGGACCCGATGCTGGCCACCGGCGGCACGCTCGTCGCTGCCATCCAGGAGCTGATCAAGCGCGGCGCGGACGACGTCACCGCCGTGGTGCTGCTCGCCGCCCCCGAGGGCGTCGAGGTCATGGAGCGCGAGCTCGCGGGCACGCCGGTGACGGTCGTGACGGCATCGGTCGACGAGCGCCTCAACGAGAACGGCTACATCGTGCCGGGCCTCGGCGACGCCGGTGACCGGATGTACGGCACCGCGGAGTAGCACTCGCGCGGGACCGCGGAGCTGCACTGTGCACGGGACCGCGGAGCAGCGCTCCGCGGTCCTTCTGGCGTGGCGTACAGCGTGGCGTGGGGTTCAGCAGTCCTTGCGGCCGCTGGACGGCGAGGACGTCGGCTCGGGCTCGGCGAGTACCGCCAGGGCCTTGTCGGCGTCCTCTTTCTTTGCCAGATCCTTGAACTTCGCGCCCAGGATGAGGTCGACCTCGCCGCCCTTGCGGGCGTCCGTCCGGCTCTCGGTGCCCGCGAGCTGAGTGCCGAGCACCGGCAGGGCGGTGTCCGTGGCGGTCCTGGCGCCGAGCAGTATCCCGGTGCCCTTGACCTTCTTGTCGTACGCCTTCGGGGCGTTGTCCACCTTGCCGACGGTGAAGCCGCGCTTCTTGAGCTCGGCCGCCACGTCCTTGGCGAGGCCGCCGCGGGGCGTCGCGTTGAAGACGTTGACCTTGATCTGGCCCGGTTTGGGCAGGGCCTTGGGGGCGGGCGGCTCGGCCGATGGGCCGGGCTCGGCGGCACAGTCGCTGCGCGAGCCCGCCGCCGTGGCCTTGCTGCCGCCGGTGAAGACGTCGATGAGCTGCAGTGTCCCCCAGCCGATCAGGCCCACCGCGACGACGGACGCGACCACCGCGAGCACGATCCTGCGGCGGCCACGGGTTCGGCGCATACGCGGATATTTGGCCCCCGTGATGCGGTACTTGCCGCCCATGCCGGGGGGAGTGAGCATGCTCATGGGCGCAGCGTAGTGCGACGACGCCGTGATGCCTACTAAATGATCATTGACTTGGGCTCAGTCCAACCCGAAAGGGTCAATGAGGGCGTGGGTGTCCCTTGTCGCGGCTGTTCGCCGGGGTCAGCCCAGTTCGAGGACGCGGGCGTGCAGCACCTGGCGCTGCTGGAGCGCGGCGCGGACCGCGCGGTGCAGTCCGTCTTCCAGGTAGAGGTCGCCCTGCCACTTCACCACGTGCGCGAACAGGTCGCCGTAGAACGTGGAGTCCTCCGCGAGGAGCGTCTCCAGGTCCAGCTGGCCCTTGGTCGTCACGAGCTGATCGAGGCGGACCGGGCGCGGCGCGACGTCCGCCCACTGCCGGGTGCTTTCCCGGCCGTGGTCGGGGTACGGCCGGCCGTTTCCGATGCGCTTGAAGATCACACGGAAAGCCTACCGGGCAAGGCTCTCCGGGCGCAGCCATGGAGACGGAGTGCGACTCTGGGAAATGACGTCGTAAATCAGGGCAAACCGGGAACACGCACGCCGGGAACAGGGGCAGAAGTGAGCGACAGCCAGCCGATGCCGTCCACGACGGGGAGCGCGAACCCCTCTAACGAGTCTTCGCCGGTCGCGGGGGTGACGACCGGAGGGCCGGGTTCCGGTGGGGTGGGTTCCGGCGAGGTGGGTTCCGGTGAGGTGGCCGCCGAGGTCGTCAGTGGGGGTGCCGCTCTGCCGCGGGAAGCCATGGAGATCGTCTCCGGGTACGCCTTCAGCGGGCCCGCGTTGGATCTCGGCGCGCTCCTGTGGGACGGGCAGTGTCTGCCCGACGCCCAGATCCGCATCCCGCTGGCCATGCTCAACCGGCACGGCCTTGTCGCGGGGGCGACCGGCACGGGTAAGACGAAGACCCTCCAGCTCATCGCCGAGCAGCTGGCCGCGCAGGGAGTGCCGGTGTTCCTCGCCGACGTCAAGGGAGACGTCTCCGGGATCTCGCTCCCCGGGGAGAGCGGCGAGAAGGTCGCCGAGCGGGCGCGGGAGGTCGGGCAGACCTGGGAGGCGACGGGCTTCCCCAGCGAGTTCTACGCACTGGGCGGGATCGGTACCGGGATTCCGGTGCGGGCCACGATCACGAGCTTCGGCCCCGTGCTGCTCTCGAAGGTGCTGCAGCTGAACCAGACCCAGGAGCAGTCGCTCGGCCTGATCTTCCATTACGCGGACCAAAAAGGGCTTGAACTGGTCGATCTGAAGGATCTGCGGGCCGTGGTGACGTTCCTGACGTCGGACGAGGGCAAGTCCGAGCTCAAGGGGATCGGCGGTCTCTCCACGGTCACCGCGGGCGTCATCCTGCGGGCGCTGACCGCCTTCGAGGCGCAGGGCATGGGCGACTTCTTCGGGGAGCCGGAGTTCGACACGAGCGAGTTCCTGCGGGCGGCGCCTGACGGGCGTGGGCTCGTGTCGGTGCTCGAACTGCCCGCCGTGCAGGACAAGCCGCAGCTCTTCTCGACGTTTCTGATGTGGCTCCTCGCGGATCTCTACAACGACCTGCCCGAGGTGGGCGACGTCGAGAAGCCGAAGCTCGTCTTCTTCTTCGACGAGGCGCATCTGCTCTTCAACGGGGCGTCGAAGGCCTTCCTGGAGGCGATCACGCAGACCGTGCGGCTCATCCGGTCGAAGGGGGTCGGCGTCTTCTTCGTGACGCAGACGCCGAAGGACGTGCCCGGCGATGTCCTCGCCCAGCTGGGCAATCGGGTCCAGCACGCGCTGCGGGCGTTCACGCCGGACGACCAGAAGGCGCTGAAGGCGACGGTCAGGACGTTCCCGAACTCGGCGTACGACCTAGAGGAGACGCTGACCGCGATCGGCACGGGCGAGGCGGTGATCACGGTCCTGAGCGAGAAGGGCGCGCCGACGCCGGTGGCGGTGACGCGGTTGCGGGCGCCGGAGTCGTTGATGGGGCCGGTGGAGGCGGGGGCGCTTGAGGGGGCGGTGAAGGGGTCGTTGTTGTACGGGCGGTATGCGGAGGCGGTGGATCGGGAGTCGGCTTACGAGAAGTTGACTGCGCGTCGGGCGGAGGCGGAGGCGGCTTCCGCTGCCGCTGAGGTGGAGAAGTCCGTGGAGCGGGGCGAGCGGGGCAAGGGGCAGGGCTCTGGTTCCGGCTCTGTCGTTGATCAGGTCGTGGGGAGCGGGATCTTCAAGTCGCTTGCGCGGTCGTTGGGGACGCAGATCGGGCGGGAGATCTCGCGGTCGGTGTTCGGGACGGCTCGGCGCAGACGCTGAGGCCGGCGGGGGCGTCCGCGTCTGCGCCGGTGGGGCCGGCGGGGTCAGCGGCCGTTCTGCTCGGCGCTGTGCTTCTTCTTGCCGTGGTCCTCGTCGTCCTCGGTCTGTGACGGGGCCGGGGCGATGGCGTCGGGGTTGGGGGCGTTGCGTACGGCTTCGGCGCGGAGGAGGGCGTGCAGGGCCGCGTACGGGTCGATGGGCATGGGTGTCTGTCCTGTCGTCGGTTCGATGCTGGTGGTGGGTTCAGTCCGGGGCGGGGACTGTCAGCAGCGGAGGACGACGGAGCGTGGGGCGGGGAGGTGGGTACGGCTGCGGGTGGGGAGGGGGTGGCTTCGGCGAGGTTCGCGGCGGCGAGCGGCTGCGGTGGTGGCGGCGGGGGCGGGGCGTCTTGTGTTGACGCGGAGTGCGCTGTCGGCGGTGTCCTGGTGGGCCTCGCCGGTGGGCTCGGTGGAGACGGCCGCGGGTGGGGCGGGGGCGGGGGCGGCTTCGGCGGGGGCCGCGGGGGCGAGGACGGCGCCCAGGAGGGCCAGCAGGATGAGGGCAGCGCGGAGCCACGCGGGGCGGGGTGGCGCGGCGCGGCTCATGAGGGGTCATGTCCCCCGGCTGGACCCTGTTGGCATGGCCCGACGCCGAGATCCGCCCTCTTGGGCTAGGAACGCCGCGGGCGGCTGACGCCGGGTCTTGGGGGTGCTGCGGTGCTGGTCCGTGTGTGGGTGCGGGGCCGTGCCGGTATGTCCGTCCTCGCTATCGTCCGGTGGCCGTGGGGCTGCTGCGGCGGGGGAGTGCCGCGAGCCGTGCTCCGGGCGGACATACCGGCACGTCCCCTCGGGTCTCGCTGCCGACTGCGGGTGCGTGGGGGCTGCTGCGGTGCTGGTTCGTGTGTGGGTGCGGGGCCGTGCCGGTATGTCCGTCCTCGCTATCGTCCGGTGGCCGTGGGGCTGCTTCGGCCCCGGAGCGCCGCGAACCGTGCTCCGGGCGGACATACCGGCCCGTCCCCTCGCGTCCGCTGCCGACTACGGGTACGTGGGTCCCGAACCGCACCCGCCGAGGCTCGTCGCCCCGTCGGCCTGCACGGCTCGCCCAGCAGCCAGTGCCCCGCTGTACCCCCCACGCCACGGGCCCTGAGGGAATCCCCCGCCGCCTGCCCCCACACCGCGCGGACTGTCCATCTGCCGTTGCTGATCTACGCGCCCCCCGGCCGACACCCACCCCGACTGCCGTACGTTCTCGTCCGCTGTTCAGCCCTCGGGTGCAGGCCGAGCCCGGGGACCCCCTCCCTGCCGCAGGGGTCCCCACTCACCCTCGTGTGCTGTTCAGACCTCCGGGCGCAGGCCGCCCACTAGCTCTCCCTGCCGCAGGGGTCTCCCCCCACCCACCCGCCAGGCGATCACCCCACCCGCCCCCCTTGCCACCGCGGGGCAATCGGGTGGGTGGGTGGGAAAGGCTTGTTCGTCCAGGAGGATGCCGGGGGTTGGAGCCCAGGGGGTTAGTTGGTGGGGGCCTTTGCTGCTGCCTTTAGTTGTTGTTTGTGGGTGCGGACCCTTTGGAGGGATTCCGGGCCCGTGATGTCCGCTACCGAGCGGTACGCGTCCGGTTCTCCGTACGGCCCCGCCGCCTCCCGCCAGCCCGAAGGCCGTACGCCCAGCTGCTTGCCGAGCAGGGCCAGGAAGATCTGGGACTTCTGCTTGCCGAAGCCGGGGAGGTCGTTCAGGCGCTTCAGGAGGTCCTTGCCGGAGGCGGCGCCCTCCCACAGGGCGGTGGGGTCGCCCTCGTAGTGCTCCACCAGGTAGGCGCAGAGCTGCTGGATCCGCTTCGCCATCGATCCGGGATAGCGGTGCACCGCCGGCTTGGTGGAGAGCAGCGCCGCGAATGCGTCGGGGTCGTACGCCGCGATCTCATGCGCGTCGAGATCGTCCGCGTTCAACCGCCGCGCGATCGTATGCGGGCCGGCGAACGCCCACTCCATCGGAACCTGCTGGTCGAGCAGCATCCCGACGAGCGCCGCAAGCGGACTGCGGCCGAGGAGCTCATCGGCTTCCGGCTCCTGGGCGAGGTGGAGGGTGACGTCCATGGAATCGATCATCCCCCGTGGGGCGCGGCTTCGCACGGTGCCCGAAATCCGCGTGCGGCCCCGGCGCCCGCCCCGCTAGCCTCGTCGTATGTCTACGCCCCGCATCTCCTAGCCAGGACACCGGTCTCCACGTCACCCGTGTGTCCATTCGCTACTGCGGAGCGTTACCTCATGATCACCGCCCGACGCATCGACGTCCGCGGCGGCGCCCGCCTCCTGCTGGCCGGCGCCTCCTTCCACATCGCCCCCGGCGACCGCATCGGCCTCGTGGGCCGTAACGGCGCCGGCAAGACCACGCTGCTCAAGACCCTCGCGGGGCAGGTCCCACCCGCCGCGGGCAGTCTCACGACCACCGGCTCCGTCGGATACCTCGCCCAGGACCCCGCCGCCGCCGACCCGCACGGCACCGTCACGGCCCGCATCCTCTCCGCCCGCGGCCTCGACCGGGCGGCGCGGGACCTGCGTACCGCCGAGAGCGCGATGGCCGCCGCCGGAAGCGACGCCGAGCAGCGCCGGGCCATGGCCGCCTATGCGCGCGCGGACGACGCGTTCCAGACGCGGGGCGGGTACGCCGCCGAGGCGGAGGCCGCCCGCGTGGCCGCCGGGCTCGGGCTGCCCGAGCACATGATGGACGCACCGGTGGGCCACCTCTCCGGCGGCCAGCGGCGCCGCGTCGAGCTGGCCCGGATCCTCTTCTCGCGCCACGACACCCTGCTGCTCGACGAGCCGACCAACCATCTGGACGCCGATTCGGTGGGCTGGCTGCGGGGGTATCTGGGGTCATGGAGTGGTGGGCTCGTGCTCATCAGTCATGACGTCGGGCTGCTCGCGGACACCGTCAATCGCGTCTTTGTGGTCGACCCCGGGCGCGCCTGTCTCGACGTGCACAACACCGGCTGGCAGACCTACCTCGACCAGCGCGCCGCGGACGAGCGGCGGCGCGGCCGTGAGCGGGCCAACGCGGAGCGGAAGGCCGCCTCGCTGCGCAGCCAGGCGGAGAAGATGCGCTCGCACGTCGCCACCGCCACCGCCGCGAAGAACATGACCCGCCGTGCCGACCGGATGCTCGCCGCCACCGAGCCCGTGCGGAGGGACGAGCGGGTCGCGCGGATCCGGCTGCCCCGGCCCGCGCCGTGCGGGCGTACTCCGCTCGGTGCGGTCAGTCTGGTGAAGGCGTACGGGGGGCGTGGAGTGCTCGGCGGTGTCGATCTCGCGGTCGACCGGGGGAGCCGGCTCGTCGTCCTCGGGCTGAACGGAGCGGGCAAGACCACCCTGCTGCGCATCCTCGCCGGGGCCGAACTCCCCGACAGCGGACGGGTGGTGCACGGCCACGGCGCCCGGCTCGGCTACTTCGCGCAGGAGCACGACACCCTCGACGGCGGCATGACGGTGCGGGAGAATCTCGCCGCCGCCGCGCCCGGCCTCACGGACGGTGAGGTGCGGGGCGTCCTGGGGTCCTTCCTGTTCCGCGGGGACGACGCCGACAAGCCCGCCGCGGTGCTCTCCGGCGGCGAGAAGACCCGGCTCGCGCTCGCGGGGCTCGTGCACTCGGGGGCGAACGTCCTGCTCCTCGACGAACCCACCAACAACCTCGACCCGGCCTCGCGGGACGAGGTGCTCGGCGCGGTGGGGACGTATCCGGGCGCGATCGTGATGGTGACGCACGACGAAGGGGCCATCGACGCGCTGCGGCCCGATCGCGTGCTGCTCCTGCCGGACGGGACCGAGGATCTGTGGGGTCCGGACCACCGGGAGCTCGTCGCGCTCGCCTAGGGCCGCGCGTGCGAGAGCGGGCCTCGCGTACGACCTCGCGTACGAGAGCGGGCCTCGCGTACGACCTCGCGTACGAGAGCGGGCCTCGCGTACGACCTCGCGTACGAGAGCGGACCGCCGCCGGGGCATCCCGGTGGCGGTCCGCCGCTCGTGGGGCTACTGGATCTCGACGGGGCCGTCGCCCTTGCCGCCGTCCCTCTTGCCGCCGTCCGCCTGGCCGTTGGCGGGCGCGCCCAAGTAGCGCTTGATGTCGACCGGTTCGCGCTCGCCCCGCGCCTGCGTCTGCGCCTGCGCGGTGGGCGTACCGAGGTTGTTGCGCACCGAGTCCAGGATCGTCAGGCCCTGGCCGACGAGTCCGGCCGCGATCTCGCCGAGGCCGTCCGCGCCGTTCAGGACGTTGACGTTGGCGCCGGACAGGCCGGTCGCCGCCTCCTTCACGATCAGCGGCAACTGGTCGATCAGCATCCGGTCCAGCGCGACACGGTCGTACGACGCGGCCGCCTCCGCCTGGATCTTCATCCGCTCGGCCTCGGCGAGGGCGAGGACCCGGATGCGCTCGGCGTCGGCCTCCGCGGGCTTGACCACCTCGGCGACCAGCTGCTGCTGGCGCAACTGGGCGGCACGCTCGGCCAGTTCGGTGCGCGCGTCGAGGACCTCCTGCTGGGCGTGCGCCTCCGCGAGGGGGCCCGCCTGGGCGGCCTTGGCCTGGGCCCGCTCGACCTCGGCGGAGTACTGGGCCTGCACGATCGCGGTCTGGCGCGCGTACTCGGCCTGGTTCCGCGCCGCCTCCTGCTCGGCCTCGGCCGCGGCCTGGGTGGCCTTGGCCTGGGCGATCTGGGCCTGGCGCTGGATGGCGGCCTTGTGCGGGGCGGACATGGCGTCGATGTAGCCGGTGTCGCCGTCGTCGATCGACTGGATCTGCAGCGAGTCCACGTGCAGACCGATCTTCGCCATCTCGGACTTCGAGGTGTCGAGGACCTCGGTGGCGAGCTTCTGCCGCTCGGTGACGATCTCCTCGACGGTCATCGAGCCGATGATGGAGCGGAGATGACCGGCGAAGATGCGGCCGGTCAGGACGGACATCTGGTCCTGGTCGGAGAGGAAGCGCTGGCCCGCGTTGACGATGCTCTCCTTGTCGTTGCCGACCTTGAAGGCGATCACCGCCCGCACCTTCAGGGCGATGCCCTGCCGGGTCACGCAGTGCTCGACGACCTCCGCCTCGCACATGGACAGGGTCAGGAAACGGGTCTTGCGGAAGATGGGGAGCACGAACTTGCCGTGCCCCGTCACCACCCGGAACGGGGCGCCGCCGAGGCCTCGTCTGCCGCCGGAGATCAGCATCGCCTCATCGGGGGCGGGAACGCGGTAACCGAACATCGATCGACTCCTCAGCCGGCGCCGTCGGCGCGGTCGCCGTCCAGCGCGTTCAACGGGCCCAACGGGTCCAACGGATCCAACGGGTCTGCCCACTTGATGACATCGACCTGGCGGCTGCCCCGCGAATGGATCACGAGCACGGTGGCGCCGTGCGGCAGCGGCTCGTCGGACCAGGCGAGAAACGTCTCGGAACCTCCTCGGATCCGCACCAGGACCTCTCCGGGCCCCGCGGATCCGCGCGTACCGATGACAAGTTCACCGGTACAGCCGATCACAGCCTCATCCGGCGCCATCGGCGGCCGCCTCCCCCATGTCATGCAGGCTCTGTCTGATTCCTGACCATAGCGGCAGGCGGGCGGGGCGCCCATGCCCGGCAGGGTCATCCAACCGTCAAGAAACGGGGTGTGCCCCTGTGTTTGCATACGTCGATGCGCCACGACACCGCCCCTCGCATCCGCCCCCGCCGCGCCCCCGACCTCCCCGCCTGCGTGGCAGCCCTCGGCCAGGTGCACATCGCCGACGGATACCCCACCAACTGGCCCGAGCGGCCGGGCGACTGGCTGGCCGGGGGATCCCTGATCGGGGCCTGGGTGGCCGAGTTCGGCGGTCGCGTCGTCGGCCACGTCGCGCTCTGCCGGAGCGGGGCGGACGACGTGGCTCCTGCTCTGTGGAGCGGGCGCACGGGCCTGGCGAGGGAGCGGGTCGCCGTCGTCAGCCGGCTGTTCGTCGCGCCCGGGGCCCGCGGGCACGGGATGGGGGCGATGCTGCTGGACCGGGTCGTCGCCGAGGCGGGGGAGCTGGGGCTGGCCCCCGTCCTGGACGTCGTCGCGTCCGACACCTCGGCCATCGCGCTCTACGAACGTACGGGCTGGCGATTCCTCGGCGCCGGGGAGCAGCACTGGACTCCGCGGCAGACCGTCGTGGTGCGGTCCTACGCCGCACCCGAGGTCGAGGTCGAGGCCGACGCCGCCCCCGAAGCCTCGGCGAGCTGAGTCACCGCCGACCGCAGCGCCTCCAGGAGCCCCCGTACCGCCGGGCGGTCCGGCGCCGGGCCCCGCACCGCCGCGTAGATCGAGCGGACCGGAACCGGGTTGTGGACCTCGCGGACCACCACGCCGGAGTGGGGTGTGTCCAGGCCGAGTTGGGGGACCAGGCTGACGCCCAGGCCCGCGGCGACGAAGCCCTGTGCCGTGGCGTAGTCCCCGCTCTCCACCACGAAGTCCGGGCTGAAGCCGGCCGCGCCACACGCCTCGAGGATGGGGTCGAGGCACGGTCCCGGCGACTCGCTTGCGACCCACGGCTCGTCCGCCAGGTCCGTCATGTCGAGCAGCTGCTTCGCGGCGAGCGGGTGCCCCGCGGGGAGCACGGCGTGGTAGCGGTCGTCCAGGAGATGCTCGAACCGGACCCCGTCCACGCCCAGTTGGCCCCGCGGCCTGACCACCAGGGCCAGATCCGCCTGCCGGTCCCGGACCTCGGGCATCGGGTCGTCGGGATCCGACAGCTTCAACTCGACCTGTACGCCGGGCTGTGCGCGCCGCAGCGCGGCAAGGGCAGGGGCGACGAGTGTCGCGCCCGCCGTCGTGAAGTACCGCATCGAGACCCGGCCCGTCCGGCCCTCCCGCAGCTCGGCGAGCGCGGTCTCCGCCTCGGCGATCTGCTTGCCGATCGTGACCGCGTACTCGGTGAGCAGCCGCCCGGCGTCCGTCGGCCGCACCCCGCGGCCGGTGCGCTCCAGGAGGGCGATGCCCGCCTCCTTCTCCAGGGCGGCCATCTGCTGGCTCACCGCGGAGGGCGTGTACCCGAGGTTGCGTGCCGCGGCCGTCACGGAGCCGCTGGTGACCACTGCCCGGAGGACCTGCATGCGCCGCGTATCAAGCATGCAGTCCAGCTTAACTCTCCCCCATGAATTCTTACGTAGAACTAATGAGGGGGGTGGGCGAGCGGTGGATAAAGTCAGCATCCGGTGCGCGACAAGTGCGCGACAACTGACCGTGTCACCGATGAACGTGTCACGGACGAAGGAGCGGAACATGTCCTACCCGGAGCCGCGCTATCTCGGCGAAGAAGGCGAGATCAACGCGGTGTTCAGGCCCGCCGACCAGGAGCCCGAGCTGGTCCGCCCCGGCGGGAACGCCACGCACTACCTCGCGACGCACGCCTCCACCGGCGGCGAATTCGGCCTCTACAAAGTGGATCTGGGCCCGAAGTCGCCCGGCCCGAGCACCCACTTCCACAAGTCGATCTCGGAGTCCTTCTTCGTCCTGTCCGGGCAGGTCCAGCTCTACGACGGCGACCGCTGGATCACCGGCGGCCCCGGTGACTTCCTCTACGTCCCGGTCGGCGGCCTGCACGCCTTCAAGAACGACAGCGACGACCCCGCCTCCATGATCCTGCTCTTCTCGCCGGGCGCCCCGCGCGAGGAGTACTTCGAGCAGGTGGCGGAGATGGCCCAGAAGGGCGGCAAGGAGTTCGGCGAGTTCCTCGTCAAGCACGACAGCTTCTTCGTCGAGCGCTGAGGGACCCCGGTGAGGATCAGTCTGCTCGGGCCGGTCAGGGCCACTGCCACTGCCACTTCCACTTCCACTTCCACCTCCGCTGCCGACGCGACGCCGGTCGACGTGGGCGGCGTACGGCTGCGCATGCTGCTCGCCGTGCTCGCCGTCGAAGGCGGGCGTCCGGTCTCCGTCGACGCGCTCGTCGACGGTCTGTGGGGCGAGCAGCCGCCCGCGGACGCGGGCAACGCCCTGCAGGCGCTGGTGTCCCGGCTGCGCAAGGCCCTGCGCGGGGCCGGGACGGTGGAATCGGTCGCGGGCGGCTACCGCCTCGCGGTGGACGCCGACGACGTGGACGCCCACCGCTTCGAGGAGCTGGCAGGGCAGGGCAGGCGCGAGCTGGCCGCGGGCAGACCGGAGGAGGCCGCCTCGACGCTCGGCGACGCCCTCGCGCTGTGGCGGGGTGCCGCCCTCGCCGATGTCCTGGAGGCGCCCTTCGCCCGCGCCGCCGCCACCCGCCTCGACGCGCTGCGCTCCGCCGCCGAGGAGGACCGCTTCGACGCCGAGCTGCGCCTCGGCCGGTACGCCGACGTCCTCGCCGATCTCGAAGCGGCGGGCGCCGAGCGTCCGTTGAGCGAGCGTCTCGCCGCCCTGCGGATGCGTGCGCTGTCGGCCGCGGGCCGCAATGCCGAGGCACTCGCCGTGTACGAGGCGATGCGGGGCAGGCTCGACGACGAACTCGGCGTCGACCCGTCGGCCGATCTGAAGGACGTCCATCTCGCCCTGCTGCGGGGCGAGTTGGAGCAGCCCGCGATCCGGCCCGAGAGCGCGCCCGCGCCGAACCGTCTCCCCGCCAGGCTCACCAGCTTCGTCGGCCGTGACGGCGAACTCGAACAGCTCGCCGCGCTCCTTTCCGCCTCCCGCCTCGTCACGCTCGTCGGGCCCGGCGGCGCGGGCAAGACCAGGCTCTCGCTCGAAGCCGTCTCCCGGCACCGGGCGTATCAGCGCGGCCGGGTGTGGTTCGTGCCGCTGGCCGGTGTGGGCACGCCGGACCAGCTGGCCGACGCCGTGCACGCCGCGCTCGGCGCCGGGCTCCCCGGCGGTGGCGCGCAGGGCGGCGCTCAGGGCGACCGCGTGACCGAGGTGCTCGACGTCGGCGAGGCCGTCCTCGTACTGGACAACTGCGAGCACCTGGTCGAGGCCGCGGCGGACCTCGCGTACGAACTCCTCGACAAACTGCCGCACTTGAGGATCATCGCCACCAGCAGGGAACCCCTCGCCATCACCGGCGAGGCGCTGTGCCACATCGGCCCGCTCGGTGTGCCCGACGGGATCCCGGAGCTCGCGGAGGCGGCGGACTCGGGGGCGGTGCGTCTGTTCACCGACCGGGCCCGCGGAGTGCGGCCCGGCTTCGCGCTCGACGCGTCCACCGTGGACGCGGTGGTGGAGATCTGCCGCAGGCTCGACGGTCTTCCGCTCGCCCTGGAGCTTGCCGCGGCCAGGCTGCGCTCGATGAGCGTCGGCCAGATCGCGCGCCGCCTCGACGACCGGTTCCGCCTCCTCACCTCGGGCAGCCGTACCGCGCTGCCGCGCCAGCGCACGCTGCTGGCGGTGGTCGAGTGGAGCTGGGACCTCCTCGACGAGCCCGAGCGGATCCTCACCCGCAGGCTGTCGATGTTTCCTGGCGGGGCGACCGTCGCCGCCCTGGAGGCGGTCTGCTCGGACGAGACGCTGCCGGCCGACGACGTCCTGTACGTCCTTGGCGCCCTGGTGGAGAAGTCCCTCCTGGACACGTCCGACGAGGCCGACGGCGAGCAGCGCTACCGGATGTCGGAGACCGTGCGCGCCTTCGCCGCGGGGCGTCTCGCCGAGGCCGAAGCCGAAGCCGAAGCCGGGGCTGGGGCTGGGGCTGGCGCCCGTGACGGTGGTGGCGGTGGCGGTGGTCGGACCGCCGCGCGCTTCTGTGCGTACTACCTCGCCATCGCCGAGGAGCACGAGCCCGCCCTGCGCACCGGCGACCAGCTCCGCTCGCTCGCCCTCTTCGACGCAGAGCACGACAACCTGGTCTCCGCGCTGCGGGCGTCCTTCGAGGCCGGGGACGCGGTGCTCGCGTCCCGGTTCGTGCGCGCGCTGTTCTGGTACTGGGGGATCAGGGGGATGAGCACCCAGTTCGAGACGTTCCTCGCCGAGGTCCTCGCCCTCGACGAAGCCCTGCCGGGACAGGCGCGGGCCGCCTTCCGCGTGGTGCGGCTCATGGCGGGCACCCCGGGAGGCTCGGACGGCTCGGGGGGCTCGGACGGTTCGGACGGCGACGAGACGTCCGTACGGACGCTGATCGAGGACTGCGAGCGGGCCGACGCGGGGGAGTTCCACCCGGCGCTGCTGCTGTGGATCCCGATGCTCGCCTTCTTCACCGGCAACGCCGACCTCGGGGAGAGCGGGCTCCGGCGCGCGTCCGAGCGGCCCGAGCCCTGGGTGCGGGCGAGCGCGCAGTGGGCGCGTGATTTCGTGCTCACCGGGCGGGGCGAGCAGCCTGCCGGTGCCGAGGCGCGCCGTGCGGCACTCGGCGGCTTCGAGACGGTGGGCGACCGCTGGGGCCTAGGCCTCGCGCTGCTCGCCGTCGGTGGCGACCACTCCCTGCGCGGCGAGCACGCCGAGGCGATCGCCGCGTACAAGAGAGCGGTGACCGCCGCGACCGAACTCGGCGCGGAGGACGACCTGTTCAACAGCCGGGCCAGGCTCGCGGCACAGCGGCTGCGCGGCGGCGACCGGGACGGCGCGCTGCGGGACATCCGGGCGGCGCAGCGGCAGGCCAAGGAGCGGGGCTACCGGCGGATGGAGGCCGAGATGCTCTTCAGCCTCGCCGATCTGCACCGCAGAACAGGGGAGTTGGACCAGGCCGAGCTCGTCCTCGACCGCCTGGACGCCGTCGCGGGGCGGCTGGCCCTCCCCGAGGCCATGGCCCGCGACCTGATCGCGGGCGCCCGGCTTGCCAACCGGCTCGCGCAGGGCGACGCGGTGCGGGCGCGGGAGCTCCTGCCGAGGGCGGTGGGCGGTGCGTTCGCCCGGGGTGAGGTCGCGGACCTCGCGCAGGCCGCCGAACTCCTCGCCCGGCTGCTCCTGCTGGAGGGCGACGCGGCGGGGGCGGCCACCGTGCTGGGGACGAGCGAGGCCGTCCGGGGTGTGTTCGACGAGGGGGATCCGCAGCTGCGGGAGCTGGTCGCCGAGCTGGTGGAGCGGCTCGGTGAGGCGGCGTACGAGGAGGCGTACGGCCGGGGTGCCGGGCTGCCGAGGGCGGACGCGCTGAACCGGCTGACCGCGGAGGCGGGTCAGCCGGTGGCGTCCTAGCGGGGGCCCGAGTCGGCACGGTGGGGCTCAGGCGGCGCGCTTGCGGTACGCCCGCATCGCGAGGGGGGCGAAGACCGCGATCACCGCGGCCATCCAGGCCAGGCTGCCGAGCAGCGGTCCCGCGACCTCGCCGCCGTTGAGCAGACCGCGCATGGTGTCGGCCATCAGGCTGACGGGGTTGACGTCCGACCAGACCTGCAGCCATCCCGGCATGGTGCGGTCCGGGACGAAGACGTTGCTGGCGAAGGTGAGCGGCAGGACCAGGACCGTCATCAGGCCCTGCACCGAACCGGGGGTCTTGACCAGCATCCCGATGTACACCGACATCCAGGAGAAGCTGACGGCGAAGCCGATGAGCATGACGAGCGCGGCCGACGCGGCCAGCGGGTTCGTGTCCGTGCGGTAGCCCATGACCAGGGCGAGCGCCACGAGCGTACCGAGGCAGACCACGTACCGGACGACGTCGGCGAGCACCGCTCCGATCAGGGGCGCGGAGCGGGCGATCGGCATGCTGCGGAAGCGGTCGAAGATGCCGGTGCTCGCATCGGCGTTGAGCGAGACGCCGATGCCGATGCTGGCCTGGAAGACGGTCATCACCATGATGCCGGGCGTGATCATCTGCAGGTAGGCGTCGGTGTCGCCGCCCGCGATGGCGCCACCGAAGAGGTAGACGAACATCAGCAGGAACACGATCGGCGTCAGGACGACATCGACGAGGCGTGCGGGCGACTTGATGAACTTGGTGATGCCGCGCCCGGCGAGGGCGAGACTGTGCCGGGCGGCCTTGGCCGGGGTGATGCGGAGCGCGGAGGCGCTGGACTGCGGGGCGGTGGGGAGGGTGACGGCGCTCATGACGGGTCCTTCCGGTCGATGTGCTGGGGGAGTTGGGGGAGGGCGCTGCGGGGTGCGGACCAGGAGCTAGGCGGCCTTCTCGGCCTTCTCGGCCGTCCTGCCGGTCAGCGCCAGGAAGACCTCGTCCAGGCTGGGCAGCCGCAGCCCCAGCTCGTCGGCGGTGATCCCGGCCCCGTCGAGGCGTCGTACGAGGGCGGACATCAGCATCGGGTCGTCGACCGGCACGGTGAGCAGGCCGTTGTCCGCATCCCGCTGCGGCTTCGCGCCGGTGAGCTCGGCGAGGATGCCGCTCACGGCGTCCAGATCACGCTCGACGGTCGGCCGCACCTGCAGCGTCTGACCGCCGACCCGGCGCTTGAGCTCGGCGGGACGCCCTTCGGCGACGACGCGGCCACGGTTGAACACCGTGATGGAATCGGCCAGTTGGTCGGCCTCCTCCAGATACTGCGTGGTGAGCAGCACCGTGGCCCCGTCCGCGACGAGCCGCCGCACGACCGCCCAGACCTCCTTGCGGGCGTGCGGGTCGAGCCCGGTGGTCGGCTCGTCCAGATACAGGACCTGGGGCCGTCCGACGAGGCTCGCCGCGAGGTCGAGGCGGCGCCGCATCCCTCCGGAGAAGGTGCTGATCGGCCGCTGGGCGGCCTCGGTCAGCTCGAACTGCTCAAGGAGTTCGACGGCCCGCGCCTTGGCGTCCCGCCGCGACAGATCGAGCAGCCGCCCCAGGAGTACGAGGTTCTCGGCCCCGGACAGCTCCTCGTCGACGGAGGCGTACTGACCGGTGAGCCCGATCAGGCCCCGGACCCGCACCTGGTCCCTGACCACGTCGTGGCCCCCGACGGTGGCGTGCCCCGCGTCCGGCCGCAGCAGCGTCGACAGGATCCGCACGGTGGTGGTCTTCCCTGCGCCGTTCGGCCCGAGCACCCCGATCACCTTGCCGGCCGGGACCTCCAGGTCGACGCCGTCCAGCGCGACGAAGTCCCCGTACTTCTTGACCAGTCCCTCGGCCTTGATGGCGTACGACATCTTGTCCTCCTCAGACCCGCTCGGGCCTCCGTTCGGGCCCTCGTCGTTCTCGATGGACACGACGATGCCGACCGCCGCTGACAGCGTGCGGACCGCGCGCTGACAGCGACGGCCGGGGGCTGTCAGGACCTGTCAGGACCTGTCAGGGCAGGCGGGATGAGGGCAGGCGGGTCACCCGCCGATTGCGGGCCGGGCCGAGCGGCGGGATCCTGGAAGAGGTCAGCTCCGCTGCTGACGGGGGGTGCCAGGACGCCGGCGCACATCCGCTCACCGACGGCCCGACAGGGGAGAGGCCGGGTGGGAGAAGCGGTCCGCGTCTCGGCAAGGAGCCCGTCATGGACGGCACCACCCTCGACGACATGAGAGCCGCGCTCCGCGGCCCGGTCATCGGCCCGCAGGACTCCGAGTACGACCGGGCCCGCACGATGTACAACGCGATGATCGACAGGCGCCCGGCAGCCCTCGTGCGGTGCTCGGACGCGGCGGACGTCATGGCGGCCGTCGACTTCGTCCGCGACCGGGGTCTGGAACTCGCCGTCCGGGGCGGCGGCCACAGCGGCGCCGGGCTCTGCGAGGTCGACGACGGCGTCACCATCGACCTGTCGCCCATGCGCTGGGCACGCGTCGACCCGGTGGCGAGGACGGCCCGGGTCGGCGGCGGCAGCCAGCTCGGCGACCTCGACCACGCGGCCCACGCCTTCGGCCTCGCCACCCCCGCCGGAATCATGTCGACGACGGGCGTCGGCGGCCTCACCCTCGGCGGCGGCCACGGCCACCTCACCCGCAAGTACGGCCTGACGATCGACAACCTCGTCGCCGCGGACGTCGTCCTGGCCGACGGAAGCTTCGTCACCGCGAGCGAGTCCCAGCACCCCGACCTGTTCTGGGCGCTGCGCGGCGGCGGCGGGAACTTCGGCATCGTGACCTCGTTCCGCTTCCGGCTGCACCCGGTGGGCGACGTGGTCGTCGCGGTCACCGTGTGGCCCGTCGACATGACGCGCGACGTGCTGCGCTGGTACCGCGACTTCCTGCCGCAGGCCCCCGACGACCTGAACGGCTTCTTCGCCGCGCTCACCGTCCCGCCGGGTCCGCCGTTCCCGGAGGAGATACACGGCCAGAAGATGTGCGGTGTCGTGTGGTGCTGGACGGGCGACCCGGACGACGCCGAGAAGGCCCTGGCCGCGGTGAACGAACCGGGCCCGCCCGCCTTCCACTTCACCGCGCCGATGCCCTACCCGGCGCTGCAGAGCATGTTCGACGAGCTGATCCCCACCGGACTGCAGTGGTACTGGCGCGGGGACTTCTTCGACCGGATCACCGACGGCGCGATCGACGTGCACGCCAAGTACGCCGAGAACCTCCCCACCGACCTGTCGACCATGCACCTCTACCCGGTCGACGGCGCCGCCGCCCGCGTCGACCAGGAGGACACCGCGTGGGGCTACCGCGACGCGGTCTGGTCAGGAGTCATCGGCGGCGTCGACCCGGACCCGGCCAACGCGGGGACGATCAGACAGTGGTGCGTCGACTACTGGGAGGAGCTGCACCCGCACTCCATGGGCGGCGCCTACGTGAACTTCATCGGCGAGGACGAGAGCCACAGCCGTGTGAAGGCCACCTACCGCGACCACTACGCCCGGCTCACCCGCATCAAGAACGCCTACGACCCGGAGAACCTCTTCCACGCCAACCAGAACATCGCGCCCGCTTCGTGAAGGCCTGGGCGGACGGGGGCGGAGAACGTCGAAGGGCCCCACCGCGAACGGTGGGGCCCTGCAACGTTAGTGCCCGGTGAGGCACTGGCGGAGGATACGAGATTCGAACTCGTGAGGGGTTGCCCCCAACACGCTTTCCAAGCGTGCGCCCTAGGCCACTAGGCGAATCCTCCGCCGCAAACAATACAAGACGTTGAGGAGTGCTCGCGAACACGATCCGCCTCCGGTCCCGAGATCGCTCCCGAGATCGCCCCGAGATCGTCCCGAGGCGGGTGCCGGGGCCGGACCGACGTGGCTTCCGGCCCAGGGAATCCGCTAGGGTGGGCGTCAGCCCCTCACGTGGCGCTATCTGACTGAACTCCCCCAGGGCCGGAAGGCAGCAAGGGTAGGTTGGCTCTGGCGGGTGCGTGGGGGGCGCTTTGCGTTCGCGGTATGTGTTGTCAGTGGGCGCCTATAACCTCGTATGCGTGTCGTCTCTCGCGTTGTACCGCCGCTATCGCCCGGAGTCGTTCGCCGAGGTCATCGGGCAGGAGCATGTAACCGACCCGCTGCAGCAGGCGCTGCGCAACAACCGGGTCAATCACGCCTACCTGTTCAGTGGTCCGCGCGGCTGCGGCAAGACGACCAGCGCGCGCATCCTGGCCCGCTGCCTCAACTGTGAGCAAGGTCCCACTCCGACGCCCTGCGGCGAGTGCCAGTCCTGCAAGGACCTGGCGAGGAACGGCCCGGGTTCGATCGACGTCATCGAGATCGACGCCGCTTCGCACGGCGGTGTGGACGACGCCCGTGATCTGCGCGAGAAGGCCTTCTTCGGCCCGGCGAGCAGCCGGTACAAGATCTACATCATCGACGAGGCCCACATGGTCACGCCGGCGGGGTTCAACGCCCTGCTGAAGGTGGTGGAGGAGCCGCCGGAGCACCTCAAGTTCATCTTCGCGACGACGGAGCCCGAGAAGGTCATCGGGACGATCCGCTCGCGCACGCACCACTATCCGTTCCGCCTCGTGCCGCCCGGGACGCTCAGGGAGTATCTGGCGGACGTGTGCGGCCGGGAGCAGATGGCCGTCGAGGAAGGCGTGTTCCCGCTGGTCGTGCGGGCCGGTGCCGGTTCCGTGCGTGACTCGATGTCCGTCATGGACCAGCTCCTCGCGTCCGCGGCCACGGACGGTGTGACGTATGCCATGGCGACGTCCCTTCTCGGTTACACGGACGGGACGCTGCTCGACGCCGTGGTGGAGGCCTTCGCCTCGGGGGACGGGGGCGCCGCCTTCGAGATCGTCGACCGCATCATCGAGGGCGGCAACGACCCGCGGCGTTTCGTCGCCGATCTTCTGGAGCGGCTGCGGGACCTGGTGATCCTCGCGGCGGTTCCGGACGCGGCGGAGAAGGGGCTCATCGACGCCCCGTCGGACGTCGTGGAGCGGATGCAGGCGCAGGCCGGTGTCTTCGGCGGCGCCGAGCTCAGCCGCGCGGCCGACATCGTGAACGAAGGCCTGACGGAGATGCGGGGGGCGACCTCGCCCCGGCTGCAGCTCGAACTGATCTGCGCGCGCGTGCTGCTTCCGGCCGCGTATGACGACGAGCGCTCGCTCATGGCCCGCCTCGACCGGCTGGAGCGGGGCGGCAACTTCATGGCGGGCGGCCAGGGCGGCGGTCCCGGTCCCGCGATGGCGTACGTCCCTGGGCCCGATGTCCATGCGGGAGCGCAGCCGCAGGGTGGCGGTGGCGCGGGGCCGCAGGCGGCTTCGGTTCCGCCGGTTCCGCCGGTCCCGCCGGGGGGCGGGGCTGCGGCGGCGCGGGCTGCTGTGCGGGGCGGAGGGGCGGTGCCTGAGGCTGAGGCGCCGGCTGCTGCTCCTGCTCCTGCTCAGGCGGCACCATCGCCGCCGGTGCAGGCGGCTCCTGCTCCCGCACCTGCTCCGGAGGCTCCGGCTGCTGCCGCGCCGTCCGGTGAGCGCCGCCCCGGTGGGTGGCCCACGGCTTCGGCGCCGGGGAGCGGGCCTGCGCAGGAGGCCCCTCGTCCGGGTGGCTGGCCCACGGCCGCGTCCGCGGGCGGCGGTGCTCCGGCCCCGCAGCAGCCGGCTCCTGCTGCCCCTGCTCCGACGCCTGCTCCGGCTGCGGCTTCGGCTGCGCCCCAGGCTCCGGCTCAGGCTCATGCTCCGGCTCCGGTGGGCGGACCCGATCCGCGCACCCTGTGGCCGAACATCCTCGACGCGGTGAAGGGCCGCCGCCGCTTCACCTGGATCCTGCTGAGCCAGAACGCCCAGGTGGCGGGCTTCGACGGGACGACACTGCAGATCGGCTTCGTCAACGCGGGCGCGCGGGACAACTTCGCCAGCAGCGGCAGTGAGGACGTGCTGCGGCAGGCGCTGTCCGAGCAGTTCGGGGTGCAGTGGAAGGTCGAGGCGATCGTCGACCCCTCGGGGGGCTCCGCGCCGCCGCCCGCGGCGGGCAACTTCGGAGGCAGCGCGCCGCCGCCGGCCCGCCCGGCTCCGCAGCAGCAGCAGCAGTCGCCGCCTTCGCCGCCGCCTGCCTCCGGCCGGGCCCAGGCGCAGGCGCAGGCCTCCGCACCGGCCCCGGAACGGCACGTCCCGGACCACGTGTCCGCGGAGGACGACATCCCGGCGGACGATGACCCCGACCTGGTCGAGTCGGCGCTGTCCGGCCACGACCTGATCGTCCGCGAACTGGGCGCCACGATCGTCGAGGAATACAACAACGAACCCTGATCCACTGCGTGGCTGCCGCGGTGCGGTGCCGCCGCCTGCCCCGCTCGCTGGTCCGTCGGCGGCTTCGCCTGTGGCCCGGCGGGCCCGGCCACCCGGACTGTCCCGCCGCTTCGCTCCGGATCTCCGGTCCGCTGGCTCCGGACTGTCCCGCCGCTTCGCGGCGGATCTCTCCCACCCGCCCACCCGTTACCCCGTAGCGCGGGGTCGGGTGCAGGGGAGCAAGGGTGCCGGTGCCCTGCCCCGCCGTTTCGCGCCGGGTCTCCGGTCCGCTGGCCCCGGACTGTCCCGCCGCTTCGCGCCGGACTTCTCCCGCCCACCCACCCGTTCACCCCGGGGCAATCGGGTGGGTGGGCGGGAAACATCCGCCGCGGAGCGGCGGGCCAGTCCGGGGCCGGCCCGCAGGCGAAGGCGCGGCGCCCCCAGCCAGGGAGAGCCAGCGGCGCCCCAGCCAGGGAGAGCCAGCGGCGCCCCCAGCCAGGGAGAGCCGATCGAGCGCCGGGCGACGGGCCCGTCCAGCCGCGGAGAACCGCAGAAGCCCCCCCAGCCTGGAGGAACGTACAACCGCCGGAGGCTCCCCCGCTGGGGCTCCCGTACGAACGCACCGGCCCGCGCCAGCTAGGCTGACGCCCGTGAAGGTCCTCGTCATCGGCAGTGGTGCCCGCGAACACGCCCTGTGCCGCTCTCTGTCCCTCGACCCCGGCGTCTCCGCCCTGTACTGCGCCCCCGGCAACGCCGGCATCGCGGACGTGGCCGAGCTGCACCCGGTCGACGCCCTCGACGGCAGCGCGGTGTCCGCCCTCGCCACCACCCTCGGCGCCGAGCTGGTGATCGTGGGCCCGGAGGCGCCGCTCGTCGCCGGAGTCGCCGACGCCGTACGCGACGCGGGCATCCCCTGCTTCGGGCCCTCCGAGGAGGCCGCCCAGCTGGAGGGCTCCAAGGCCTTCGCCAAGGACGTGATGGCGGGCGCCCAGGTCCCCACCGCGCGGTCCTACGTCTGCACGACCCCCGAAGAGATCGATGAGGCGCTCGACGCCTTCGGGGCGCCCTACGTGGTCAAGGACGACGGGCTCGCCGCCGGCAAGGGCGTCGTCGTGACGGACGACATCGACGCCGCCCGCACCCACGCCCTCGCCTGCGACCGCGTCGTCATCGAGGAGTTCCTCGACGGCCCCGAGGTCTCCCTCTTCGCCATCACGGACGGCGTCACCGTCGTACCGCTCCAGCCCGCGCAGGACTTCAAGCGCGCGCTCGACGGCGACGAAGGCCCGAACACGGGCGGCATGGGCGCCTACTCGCCGCTCCCCTGGGCCGACCCGAAGCTGGTCGACGAGGTCATGCAGAGCGTGCTCCAGCCGACCGTCGACGAGCTGCGCCGCCGCGGCACCCCGTTCTCGGGGCTGCTCTACGCGGGCCTGGCGATCACCAGCCGCGGCGTACGCGTCATCGAGTTCAACGCCCGCTTCGGCGACCCCGAGACGCAGGTCGTCCTCGCCCGCCTGAAGACCCCGCTCGCCGGGGTCCTGCTGGCCGCGGCGAACGGCACCCTCGTCGACCTGCCCCCGCTGCGCTGGAGCGACGACGCCGCGGTGACCGTGGTCATCGCCTCGCACAACTACCCGGAGACCCCGCGCACCGGCGACCCCATCGAAGGACTCGGCGACGTCGCGGCACAGGATGCCCCGGACGCGTACGTCCTGCACGCGGGGACGAAGCGCGACGGCGACGCCGTGGTCAGCGCGGGCGGCCGTGTGCTCTCCGTGACGGCGACCGGCACGGATCTGACCGCGGCGCGCGAGCGCGCGTACGCGGCGCTGTCCCGCATCCGCCTCGACGGCTCCCAGCACCGCACGGACATCGCGGCGAAGGCGGCGAAGGCAGCGGCGTCGGAGGCGTAGCCAAGGCCCATAAGGGGCCCCAACGGACGCCCCATGGATGCCGCACAAAGACCACATATAGGCCACATAGAGGCCGCATGAAGGCCACGAAGGCCACATAGAGGCCCCGCACCGGGCCCTGTAAAGGTCATCCTCGCGTCGCCCGCGAACCGCTCCCAGGCCCCGGATCTGACACTGGATCCGGGGCCTGACCGTCATCCACCTTTACCCAAAGCCATTCCATCGAGTGACCGCTGGCCCATCCGGCTGACGATGCCCGGCGCCCCAACTAGGGTGCGGCGCAAGCGGTTAAGGGTGCCCAGAGCCAAACAGACCACCGGCATTGCGATGTCAGTGGCGGGTGCCACAGTGGGGGAGTGAGCAAATCCATCGGCGGCTGCCGTCCGCCCGCAGTCCCGGCCCACGGCCGGGGAGCAGGCGGCACAGGCAGCAGGGGGTGACATCGGTCGTGTCAGGTACGGGTGTGGAGGTGGGCGTGCAGTCCGCACGTTCCCAGGCGCTCGCCGTGCTGCGCATCCGCAGCAGGGCGCTCGCCGTCGCACTGCTGCCCGCCGCCGTCGCCGTCGTGCTGATCGCGGGCGGGGCCACGGGCCATGCCACCGGCGGGAGTTGGGACGTCGTGCGCGGCGTCGTGACGGTCGTCGCCGTCCTCGTGCTGATCGCCGCCGCGGGCATCGCGCTCGTCGTCGCGCGGTCCAGGCCCGCCGTCAGCCCGACCGTCCCGATCGCCGAGGGCTCGGCCCCCGATCTGTATCGCCTGGTGCGGGACCTCGCCGACCGCCTGGACGTGCCCGCGCCCTCGGCGATAGCGCTCACCCCGGACTGCGACAGCTGGCTGGAGGACCGCACGCACCCCGCGCACGGCCCGCCCGCGGAGGCCCCCGCCGACGCGCCGGAGCCGGCGGGCAACGGCGTCGGTGACAGTCGCCCCGCCCCGCGCCGCCAGGCCCCCGCGGCTCCGGTGCTCGTCATCGGCTCCCCGTTCCTGTGGTGGATGCGGGTCGGCGAGCTCCGCGCGGTGCTCGCCCCCGTCGTGGCCGGCACGGGCCCCTCGGCGCATCCCGACATAGCCGCGGCCCGGCGCTTCATCCGCGGCCTCGACGCCGCGGTCGCGGTCACCTCCGCCCCGGGGCGCGGTCCGCTCGTGCGCACGGTCCTCGGCGGCGCCGGCTGGGTGGTGCGGCTGCTCCTGCGCAGCTGCCGCGGGCACGCGGGCGAGATGGAGCGCGGGGTCGCGGCGGCCGCCGCCGAGCGCGCCCAGGCCGTGGACTACGGGGTGCGGATCGTCGCCCAGGAGCAGGTGGGCCTGGCGTATGCCGGGTGGGACCGGCTCCTGACCAAGGTCGCGCTGCCCGCCTGGCGGATGGGCCGCTGGCCCTCGCGTCTCGACGCGGGCGTCGTCTCCGCCCTCACCGAGCTCTCCCGCAGGGACCGCCTGGCCGAGGGCTTCACGTCCCGCCTGGGCGAGCGCCCTGCCTGTGACCTCCTGGAGGAGCCGGGCTCGGTGGACGAGGCGGCTTCGCTGCTCGCCGCCCGCCTCTTCCACGGCGGCCCCGCCGAGCAGGGGCCCGACTGGGCGCCGGTGGCGTGGCAGGAGTATCCGGACGAGGTCGTCGACCGCAAGTGGCGCATGGACGCCGCCCGCCTCCACCGGGTCCTCGACTCCCTGGGCGTCGGCCACTCCGCCGACCCGACGGCCCCCGAATCCGAGGGGCCGACGCTGGGCCGCGTACTGGACCATCTGACGGCGGAGGGCAACGGAACAGACCTCGCGACCGAGCCCACCGCGGCCGCCCTCGTCCCGGGCAGCGCGGAGCCCCTGGACGCCGAGTTGCCCGCGTACGGCGAAGGGCCTGCGCACGGCGAGGAGTCCGCGTACGGCGAAGAGCCCGTCGACCCCGAAGTGTCCGCGTACGGCGAAGAGCCCGTCGACCCCGAAGAGTCCACCGACGGCCCCGGCGGACTCCTTGCCGCGGGCCTCAGCGCGGAGATCGCCCGCGAGGAAGCCGCCGCCCCGCCCCGCCCCGCGCCCACGGGACAGGGCCCGGACGACGCGCTCTGGGACGACGGCATGCTCCCGCTGTTCCCGCTCCAGCCGCCGCGTACGGGACGGGAGTTGCTGGCCGATCACGTCACGGCCCTGGTCTGCTGCGCGGCCGTGGACACGGCGGACGCGGCCCCCGGACTCGACTGGCTCGACGGCCCGTCCCTCCTGATCGACGGCGAACGGGCGGCGGACCTCACACCGCACGTCCGGAGCCTCGTGGAGGACGGTAACTCCATCCCGCTGCGCGGCTGGCTGGCCCGCCTGGGCGTCCGCCCGGAGAAGCCGGTCCGGCTGGTCTGAGCCTTCACTCCCCGGAACACCCCCTTCCGTTCTCGTCGATTAGCGACGAACGGTGACGGAGTGCGTGCGTAATGTGATGTGCTGGGGTCGACCGCCGGTCCGGACATGCCACCAGCGCCACCAGACACGGACAGCACCGGACACCGGCAACGCACAGCGCAGCGCACGGCAGAGCAATCTCGGGGGAGCAGCGAGGGAGGGGTACACATGGGGTCGGAGCAGATCCGCAGGTGGGAATCGGGCGCCTTGGCGCACGCCGTGACCGACCCCTTCGGCCAAGGGCCTCTGCCTTGGCTCCGAGGCGCCGAGCACTATTTCGACGACACGGGCCAGGTCGTCCCCTGGTACGTCGACCACGCTCCGTCACCAGGCGCGCAGAACATCCCCGCGCCCCGCAACCGCACCCGTACGAACGGCCCCCGCACCGCCGACGACGTGCACGGCCAGATCAAGGGCTTCGCCTCCACCGGCGCCGCGGCCCCCGGCGAGGCGATCGACTTCCACGTGACGGTGGACCCGCCCCAGCAGTTCAGCGTCGACATCTACCGCATCGGGCACTACGGCGGAGACGGCGCCAGCAAGATCACCACGAGCCCGCGCCTCTCCGGCATCGTCCAGCCGCCCCCGCTCACCGCCGACCGCACGGTCTCCTGCCACCACTGGTGGCTCTCCTGGCGTCTGCAGATCCCGAGTTACTGGAGCGTCGGGGCGTACGTGGCGGTGCTCACGACGGTCGACGGCTATCGCTCGCACGTGCCGTTCACGGTCCGCGACGACCACCGGGCCGATCTGCTCCTGCTCCTGCCGGACATCACCTGGCAGGCGTACAACCTCTACCCCGAGGACGGCCGCACGGGCGCCAGCCTCTATCACGCGTGGGACGAGAAGGGCCGCCTCCTGGGCGAGAGCGAGGCCGCCCACACGGTCTCCTTCGACCGTCCGTACGCGGGCGCGGGCCTGCCCCTGCACGTGGGCCACGCCTACGACTTCATCCGCTGGGCCGAGCGGTACGGCTACGACCTCGCGTACGCCGACACCCGCGACCTGCACGCGGGCCGCATCGATCCGACCCGCTACCGAGGCCTGGTCTTCCCGGGCCACGACGAGTACTGGTCGTCGAACATGCGCCGCACCACGGAGAAGGCCCGCGAGCACGGCACATCGCTCGTCTTCCTCTCCGCCAACACCATGTACTGGCAAGTGGAGTTGGGCCCTTCCCCGTCCGGCGTGGCGGACCGCCTGCTGACCTGCCGCAAGCGCAACGGCCCCGGGAAGCCGACCCTCTGGCGCGAGCAGGACAAGGCCGAACAGCAGCTCCTGGGCATCCAGTACGCGGGCCGGGTCCCCGAGCCCGCCCCCCTCGTCGTGCGCAACGCCGACCACTGGCTGTGGGAGGCGACCGGCGCGCACGAAGGGGACGAGATCGAGGGCCTGGTCGCGGGCGAGGCCGACCGCTATTTCCCGCGCACCGCGCTCCCGGAGCACCAGGGCCGCATCCTCCTCGCCCACTCTCCGTACGAGGACTCCGACGGCGCCACCCGCCACCAGGAGTCGTCCCTCTACCGCGCGCCCTCCGGCGCCCTGGTCTTCGCCTCGGGCACCTTCGCCTGGTCCCCGGCGCTCGACCGCCCCGGCCATGTGGACACCCGCGTCCAGCGCGCCACGGCCAACCTCCTGGACCGCATCTGCAAACGGGACTGAGGACCGCCCGTCGCCCTCTGGGCAACCCCTGGCCAAAAGCTGCTCCCCCATGCGGGAGAATCAGCAGTATTCAGTCAGAACCACGGGGAGGAACCGTGTCCGGATTCGTAGAAAAGCCCGAGCCGCTTCAGGTGCCGGGCCTGGTGCATGTGCACACCGGCAAGGTGCGCGACCTGTACCGGAACGAGGCGGGCGACCTCGTGATGGTCGCGAGCGACCGCATGTCCGCCTACGACTGGGTGCTGCCCTCGGAGATCCCTGACAAGGGCAGGGTCCTCACGCAGCTCTCCCTGTGGTGGTTCGACCAGCTCGCCGACCTCGTCCCGAACCACGTCATCTCCACCGACGTACCGGCCGGCGCCCCCGCCGACTGGGAGGGCCGCACCACGGTCTGCAAGTCCCTGGCGATGGTCCCGGTCGAGTGCGTCGCCCGCGGCTATCTCACGGGCTCGGGCCTGGTCGAGTACAACGCGTCGCGCACCGTCTGCGGCCTCGCGCTGCCCGACGGCCTCAGCGACGGCTCGGAGCTGCCCGCCCCGATCTTCACGCCCGCCACGAAGGCGGAGGTCGGCGAGCACGACGAGAACGTGAGTTACGAGGAAGTGGCCCGCCAGGTGGGCGCGGACACGGCGGCCCAGCTCCGCCAGGCGACCCTCGCGGTCTACGGCCGGGCGCGCGACATCGCCCGCGACCGCGGCGTGATCCTCGCCGACACGAAGTTCGAGTTCGGCTTCGACGGCGAGGACCTCGTGATCGCCGACGAGGTCCTCACCCCCGACTCGTCCCGCTTCTGGCCCGCGGACAGCTGGCAGCCGGGCCGCGCCCAGCCGTCGTTCGACAAGCAGTTCGTCCGCGACTGGCTGACCTCGCCCGCCTCCGGCTGGGACCGCAAGAGCGAGCAGCCGCCGCCCCCGCTCCCGCAGGACGTGGTGGACGCCACGCGCGCCAAGTACATCGAGGCGTACGAGCGTCTGACGGGCATGGCCTGGTAGCGGCAGCCCTCGGATACGCGAAGAACCCCCGGGCCGAGAGGCACCGGGGGTTCTTCATGTGGAGCGGACGACCAGGTTCGAACTGGCGACCTCAACCTTGGCAAGGTTGCGCTCTACCAACTGAGCTACGTCCGCGCTGCGCCGAAGCGCGAGGACAACTATACCCAACCCCGCTCGCGTGCGAGACGCACCGCGGCATGACGGTTCTCCGCCCCGGTCTTCGTGACGGCCGACGAGAGGTAGTTGCGGACGGTCCCCTGGGACAGCGCGGCCCGCTCGGCGATCTCCGCGACGGGCGCGCCGTCGGCGGCCAGTTCGAGCACTTCGGCCTCTCGGGCGGTCAGCGGCGAGTCCCCGGCGGAGATCGCGTCGGCGGCCAACTCCGGGTCCACATAGCGGTTACCAGCGTGAACGGTGCGGATGATCTCGGCGAGGCGCTGCGCGCTCACGGTCTTCGGCACGAAGCCCCGCACCCCCACCGCGAGCGCCCGTTTGAGATGCCCCGGTCTGCCATGACTCGTCACGATCATGGTGCGGCAGTGCGGCAGTTCGTCCCGCAGCGATGTGGCCACCGTCACACCGTCGGCGCCCGGCATCTCCAGATCGAGCACGGCCACATCGGGCCGGTGGGCCCGCGCCATGGCGAGCGCCTCGGGGCCCGAGGCGGCCTCGGCGACCACGACGAGATCGTCCTCAAGCGCGAGGAGTGCGGCGAGTGCGCCGCGGATGAGGTGCTCGTCGTCGGCGAGCAGCACGCGCAGGCTCATGGCGCGACCCTTTCGGCTTCCTGATGGCGGACCTGTCGGGGGCCGTCCTGCCCGGGGCGGGCGAGCGGCACCTCCGCGGCGAGGCGGAACCGCCCGTCCCGTGAAGCGAAGTCCAACGTCCCCTCCACCGCGGCGAGCCGCTCCCGAAGCCCGGCGAGGCCGGACCCCTTGCTGCCCTCCGGCATGGTCTCGGGCACTCCGTCGTTCTCGACGACCAGCGTCGTACGGTCGTCGGTGATCGTCAGGGTGATGTCACACCGCTGCGGATCCCCGTGCCGCAGCACATTGGTGGTCGCCTCCCGCACGACCCACCCGAGGGCGGACTGCACGGCGACCGGAAGCCCCGCCGACGACCCGCTCACCCGGCAGTCGATCCCCGCCGCCTCAAGGACTCCTTGCGCACCGGCGAGTTCGACCGCGAGATCGGACTCCCGATACCCCCGCACCACTTCCCGTACCTCCCGCTGTGACTCCTGCGCGATCCGCTGCACCTCGACCATCTGGTCGACGGCCTCGGGCCGCCCCCGCTTCGCCAGCTGCACGGCCAGCTCGCTCTTCAGCGCGATGACGGCGAGGTTGCGCCCCATCACGTCGTGCAGGTCACGCCCGAACCGCAGCCGCTCCTCGGCGACCGCGAGCCGCGCCTCGACCTCGCGGGCCCGGTCGGCCTCCCACATCACGGAGAGCGTCCAGGCGCCGCAGCGCGAGGACAGGAGGGAGATCAGCGTGCCGAGGGCGACCACCAGCGCCGTGCCCACGAGCCGCCCGTCGCGGACGCCGACCGCGGCGAACCCGGCCACGATCGCGGTGTCGATCACGGCGAACCGGACGAAGAAGGTGCGGATCGGTACGGCGAAGGCCAGCGACTGTCCGTAGGGCATCACCGCGAACATCGTGGCGAGGATCAGCGTCCCCTCCTTGACCCCGCCCACGGCCTGCAGGGCGAGCACGAGGCCAAGGACCACGACCATGAGCGCGAACGCCACGGCGAGGTCGAGGCGCGGTGGCTCCGCGCGCTTCAAGTAGTGATCGAGGGAGCGGCGCAGCGTGCGGTTGACGTGGACGCACTGCAGGACGGCCACCCCGATCAGCGAGCAGCCGAGGATCAGCGGCACCGTCTCGTGCCGCAGGCTCAGGCCCAGCGGCACCGAGCCCCAGCTGAAGAAGAAGAGCCAGGGCATGGCGTGCCACATGGCCATGCTCTGGAGCTCGACCTTCTCGATCTTGCTCCGCTCATGCCAGCCGCGCTGCAGCCCCCGGAATCGGCCGACCACCACTTGACCCCTTCCTCAACGCCGGGGTTCCCAGCGGAACCACCGTCGTACAGCAAACACCGAGACCACGGTCCAGGCCACAGCGGTCGCCAGAGCCCCCAGGGTCTCGGCGCCGGAGAGCTCCCCGGTCCAGCCGCCGCGCACCAGCGTGATCACCGGGCTCAGCGGAAGGAGCTCGCAGACCGATGCCACCTTGTCCGGCATGACCTCGAAGGGGACGAAGAGGCCCGAGCCGAACATCGACGCGAACGTCAGGGGCATGGCCATGACCTGCGCCGACTCCACGGACCTGCTGAAACTGGCGGTGACCGCGCCGAGGGCGCCGAACATCACCAGGCCGAGGAGTACGCCGATCACGGCGAGGTGGGGTGCGCTCGGCGCCCCCGCGCCGAGCAGCGCGGCACAGCCGATCGCGAGGACGACGCACTGCGTCAGGCCGATGGCGACGGAGGGCAGCGCGGCCCCGGCAAGGATCTCCGGATCCCGCAGCTCACCGGTGCGCAGCCGCTTGAGGACGAGCTCCTCGCGGCGCGCGGCGAAGACGGTGACCAGCGCGGAGTAGACGGCGAAGAGCAGGGAGAAGCCGATGGCCCCGGGCACCACGACGGCCCCGACGGAGAGGCCGTTGCCCTTCAGGTCCATGCTGTCGGCGACCTGGCGCAGGCTGAACGGCATCGCCAGCGGCACGAAAAGGGCGGCGAACAAGGTCCCCTTGGTGCGTCCGAGCAGCGTCAGCTCGGCCCGCGCCAGCGCCCGCATCCGCCCCACGGGGGTCGTCGTCGCGGCGCTGTTCGCCGTCGTCGTACTGATGACACTCATGCCACCGTCTCCTTCCGCGCGACACCAGCTGCACCAGTCGCACCAGCCGCGTCCGCGGCACCTTCGGCACCCTCGGCGTCCCGCGCGATGCGCAGGAACGCCTCCTCCAGCGAAGCCGCCCGTACGTCGAGCCGGCCGAGCTCGACGTTCGCGTCCCGCGCCCACAGCAGCAGCCCCGTGGCCGCCCGCTGCAACTCATGCGTACGCAGCCGGACCCGTCCGCCGACCACCTCGTGGTCGCTCACGCCGAGCTCGCCCAGGGGCGGCAGATCCCCGACGAAGTACCCGGTGGGCAGTTCGAAGGAGACCTGCGAGGGCTGCTGGGCCACCACGTCGGCGACCCGTCCTTCGGCCGCGATCCGCCCCTCGTGCATGATCGCGAGCCGGTCGGCGAGGTTCTCGGCCTCTTCGAGGTAGTGCGTGGTGAGCAGCACGGTCGTGCCGTTGTCGCGCAGGGCCCGCACCAACTCCCAGGTCTCGCGGCGCCCTTCGGCGTCGAGGCCGGTCGTCGGTTCGTCGAGGAAGAGCACTTCGGGCCTGCCGATGAGCGCCGTCGCGAGGTCGAGCCGCCGCTTCTCACCGCCGGACAGCATCTTCACGCGTACGCCGGCCCGCTTGCCGAGCCCCACGATCTCCAGAGCCTCCGCGGCGGGACGGGCGCCGCTGGTGCACCCCGCCCACATCCGCACGGTCTCCGTGACCGTCAGTTCGGAGGGAAAGCCGCCCTCCTGGAGCATCACACCGATCCGGTGGCGCACGGCGCCCCGCTCGGCGTACGGATCGTGCCCGAGCACCCTCACCCGCCCCCCGGCGGGTGAGGCGAGCCCTTCGAGGAGTTCGAGGGTGGAGGTCTTGCCCGCGCCGTTGGTCCCGAGCAGCGCGAAGAGCTCACCCCGTCCGACGGAGAACGAGACTCCCCGGACCGCCTCGAAACCGCCCCCGTACACGCGCCGCAGATCGGTCACGTCGATCACTTGGTCAGTCATGAGAAAAGCGTCCCCCGGGCACGGGCGCCGGAGCAGTGCGCGCTGTCACCGGCTCGCATGACAAATGTCAGAAGGCGATCAACAGCGGGGGGCGCAGGGCGCATACGAAGAAGGCCCCGGTCGCGATGACCGGGGCCTTCTTCTCTGGAGCGAACGACGAGGTTCGAACTCGCGACCTCAACCTTGGCAAGGTTGCGCTCTACCAACTGAGCTACGTTCGCATTGCCTCCGACCAGCTCTCACTGATCGGCGCGAGCACCAGCCTACCGCACTCGAAAGAGTGCCTGATCGGCGATGCAGAGCGGGTGACAGGAATTGCACACTGCGCCTTCCCCCTGGAAGGGGGATGTTCTACTACTGAACTACACCCGCAAGACTCCGTGAGGTTCGGGCCTTTCGGCCTTGCCCCTCGGCGTGCTCCAGACTTTAGCCGACCGGCGGGGGTGCAGGTCAAGTCGGTTGCCGAGGGGCCCTCCTGGCCGGGCGTCGGCCCAGGTCGGTGGGCCGTCCCCCGAGCGTCGGCCGGCCGCCCTTCGCGCGTCAGTTGGCCGCCTCGAAGGCCTCGTAGACCTTCTTCGGGATGCGGCCGCGCGGCGGCACGTCCATCTGGTGCGAGCGGGCCCAGGCGCGTACGGCCGCCGGGTTCGCGGCCACCGTCGTGTGCTTGAAGGCCTTGCCGGACTTCGACTGCTTGCGGGCGGCGTCCAGGTACGGGGCAAGTGCCTTGCGCAGTTTCTTGGCATTGGTTTGATTGAGGTCGATCTCGTACGACCTGCCGTCAAGACCGAAGGCGATCGTCTCCGCCGCATCCCCGCCGTCGATGTCGTCAGAGAGAGTGACCACGACACGCTGCGCCACGAATATCGGTCCCTTCGTGCGGCTCTACCGCCTTGACGTGCGGTGATGCCGACTGTCCGGCTGTTATGGGGCACTGTTATGTGCAAAGCATCGGCTAATGCCTTTTCCTTTGTACAGTGCCCGGCATTGCATTGTGAAGCCCGACTAAATCCGCCCGCGTGTCCGGACGCAATGGTGATGCGTGATCTTTTCCGGGATTTTTCGCGAAGGTGCCCTGTTCGATACATGAGTAGAGGTAGGAACGTGACCGTCCTCACGTAGGTTTCTACGAATCTACGCGAGTAGAATTTTTGTGCGGGTAGTCTGAAGGGACCGCTCAGCCAGCACCACACACCGGGAGTGCCAGTGGCACGCGTCGTAGTCGACGTCATGCTCAAGCCGGAGATCCTCGACCCCCAGGGCCAGGCGGTGCAGCGTGCACTGCCGCGCCTCGGATTCAAGGGGATCGCCGACGTACGTCAGGGAAAGCGCTTCGAACTCGAGGTGGACGGGCCCGTCGATGACGCAGCCCTCGCCCGTATCCACGAGATGGCGGAAACCTTCCTCGCCAACACCGTGATCGAAGACTTCTTCGTAAAGGTGGAGGAAGAGAAGTGACTGCTCGAATCGGAGTCGTCACTTTCCCCGGAACGCTCGACGACCGCGACACCCAGCGCGCCGTCCGCGTCGCCGGCGCCGAGGCCGTGCCGCTCTGGCACCGGGACAAGGACCTGAAGCAGGTCGACGCCGTGGTGCTTCCCGGTGGATTCTCGTACGGCGACTATCTCCGGGCCGGGGCCATTTCACGGTTTTCGCCCGTCATGGAGTCGGTCATCGAGCAGGCGAAGGCCGGGATGCCGGTTCTCGGCATCTGCAACGGCTTCCAGGTGCTCACCGAGTCGCACCTGCTGCCCGGCGCGATGCTGAAGAACAACCACCTGCACTTCATCTGCCGCGACCAGAAGCTGCGCGTGGAGTCGGCCGACACCGCCTGGACCGCCGATTACGAGGCCGGCCAGGAGATCTCCGTACCGCTGAAGAACATCGACGGCCGTTACGTCGCCGATGAGCGGACCCTGGACATGCTCGAGGCCGAGGGGCGGGTCGTCTTCCGCTACCTGGACGTGAATCCGAACGGGTCGCTGCGCGACATCGCCGGTGTCTCGAACGCCGCGGGCAACGTCGTGGGCCTCATGCCGCACCCCGAGCACGCCGTCGAGCCGCTGATCGGGACCGGTCGCACCGACGGCCTGGGATTCTTCACCTCGATCCTGAAGAAGCTGGTCAACGTCTGATGACTCTGGACACCGTCAAGCACGCCGCCGAGACCCCCGAGGTCAAGCTGCCCTGGGCCGAACTGGGCCTGAAGGAAGACGAGTACGCGCGCGTACGCGAGATCCTGGGCCGCCGTCCCACCGGCGCCGAGCTCGCCATGTACTCCGTCATGTGGTCCGAGCACTGCTCGTACAAGAGCAGCAAGGTCCACCTGCGCCAGTTCGGCGAGAAGGCCCCCGAGAACGACGCCATGCTCGTCGGTATCGGTGAGAACGCGGGCGTCGTCGACGTCGGCAACGGCTATGCGGTCACCTTCAAGGTCGAGTCGCACAACCACCCCTCGTACGTCGAGCCCTACCAGGGCGCGGCCACCGGTGTCGGCGGCATCGTCCGCGACATCATCGCGATGGGCGCGCGCCCGGTCGCGGTCGTGGACCCGCTGCGGATGGGCGCCGCCGACCACCCCGACACGAAGCGTGTCCTTCCGGGTGTCGTCGCGGGCATCGGCGGCTACGGCAACTGCCTGGGCCTGCCGAACATCGGCGGCGAGCTCGTCTTCGACGCCTGCTACCAGGGCAATCCGCTGGTCAACGCCGGTGCGATCGGTGTGATGCGGCACGAGGACATCCACCTGGCCAAGGCCTCCGGTCCCGGCAACAAGGTCATCCTCTACGGGGCCCGCACCGGTGGCGACGGCATCGGCGGCGCGTCGATTCTCGCGTCCGAGACCTTCGACGACACCAAGCCGAGCAAGCGCCCGGCCGTCCAGGTCGGCGACCCGTTCCAGGAGAAGCTCCTCATCGAGTGCACCCTGGAGGCCTTCGCCGAGAAGCTGGTCGTGGGTATTCAGGACCTCGGTGCCGCCGGACTCTCCTGCGCGACCTCCGAGCTGGCGTCCAACGGCTCCGGCGGCATGCGCGTCGAGCTGGACGACGTACCGCTTCGTGACTCCACGCTCACTCCCGAGGAGATCCTCATGAGTGAGTCGCAGGAGCGCATGTGCGCGGTCGTCGAGCCCGAGAAGGTCGAGCGCTTCCTCGCGATCTGCGAGAAGTGGGACGTCATCGCCACCGTCGTCGGCGAAGTGACCGACGGCGACCGGCTCGAGATCTTCTGGCACGGCGAGAAGATCGTCGACCTCGACCCGCGCACCGTCGCCCACGACGGCCCGGTCTACGAGCGCCCCTACGCCCGGCCGAAGTGGCAGGACGCCCTCCAGGCCGACGACGCCAACAAGCTGGCCCGCCCGGCGAGTTCGGACGAACTGCGCGAGCAGGTCCTTGCGGTCGTCGCGTCGCCGAACCAGGCCTCCAAGGCGTGGGTGACGGACCAGTACGACCGTTTCGTGCAGGGCAACACGGTGCTCGCGCAGCCCGAGGACTCCGGCATGGTCCGCATCGACGAGGAGACCGGCCTCGGTGTCGCCCTCGCCAATGACGGCAACGGCCGGTACTCGAAGCTCGACCCGTACGCCGGCGCGCAGCTGGCCCTGTCGGAGGCGTACCGCAACGTCGCCGCGACCGGTGCCCGTCCGCTCGCCGTGTCGGACTGCCTGAACTTCGGTTCGCCCGAGGACCCGGACGTCATGTGGCAGTTCGCCGAGACCACCCGTGGCCTCGCCGACGCCTGCCAGATCCTGGGCACCCCGGTGACCGGAGGCAACGTCTCCCTCTACAACCAGACGGGCGAGGCGGCCATCCACCCGACGCCCGTCGTCTCCGTCCTCGGTGTGATCGACGACGTCGCACGGCGCACGCCGATCGCCTTCGCCGAAGAGGGCCAGCTCCTCTACCTGCTCGGTGACACCACCGAGGAGTTCGGCGGCTCGGCCTGGTCGCAGGTCGTCCACGACCACCTCGGCGGGCTTCCCCCGAAGGTCGACCTGGAGCGCGAGCGGCTGCTCGCCGAGATCCTGATCTCGGGCTCGCGCGACGGCATGATCGACGCGGCGCACGACCTCTCGGACGGCGGCCTCGCGCAGGCCGTCGCCGAGTCCTGCCTCCGCGGCGGGAAGGGTGCGCGCCTGGTCGTCCCGGACGGTCTGGACGCGTTCACCCTCCTGTTCTCCGAGTCGGCGGGGCGCGCGGTCGTCTCCGTGCCGCGGAGCGAGGAGCTGCGCTTCACCGACATGTGCGGGGCGCGGGGCCTTCCCGCGACGCGTATCGGTGTGGTCGACGGTGACGCAGTGGAGCTGCAGGGCGAGTTCACGCTGACGCTCGGCGAGATCCGCGAGGCGCACGAGGGGACCCTTCCGGGGCTCTTCGCCTGAGGTTCTCCTGATCGAAGCCCCTGTCCGGACCAGCTGGTCCGGACAGGGGCTTCGGCGTTTCTGCTTGCTTGAGGTTACGTAATTACGTAATCTCGATACATGGATCTGGAAGAGCGCGTCGCCGAGCTGGAACGGCGCATGGCGGAGCTGGAGAGCGTGGGTGCCGCCGCGCCGGCCGTGGGCGAGGGTGACTTCTGGGCCCTGGAGGCGCTGAAGGCCCGGCTGCCCGAGGCGCAGGTCCCGGACGGTGCCGTCGTGTTCACCGGGGCGGTGCGCGTGCCGACGGGCGAGCGGTACGAGTGGCAGTACGGCCACACGACCGAGCAGCTCCTCGGCGATGACTGGTCCGAGGCCGCGGAGTCGTTCGCCGCGCTCGGGCATCCCGTGCGGCTGAGGCTCCTTCGGGAGATCCTCGGCGGCCGGCGCACCGCCGCCGAGCTCGCGGAACTGGAAGAGATCGGCACGACCGGCCAGATCTACCACCACCTGCGCCAACTGACCGGCGCGGGCTGGCTGCACGCCACGGGGCGCGGCCGCCACGAGGTTCCCGCGGGGCGGGTCGTCCCGCTGCTCGTGGTGCTGTCGGCCTCGCGTCCCTGAACCGACGACTGGGGGAACCACCATGTCTGTACGTCAGCGCAAGTTCGCCGTACGGCTTCAGTATCTGCTGGTGCTGTACGTCATCGGCCAGGTGATCTCCGGGTTCTTCGTGGACCTGCCGTACCCGTACTGGGCGGGCTGGATCCCGATCGCCGGGGTGATCGTGATCGCCCTCGCGCGGCGCGGGTCCGTCAGCAGGGCGACAACGGCCGAGCCTCCGGCCGCCCGGGAGATCGCCCCGCCCGTCACCGGCCGCTGGACCGCCCTGAACAGCCCCGCCGACAAGGTGCCGAGCCACGGCACGCACGGCCTCGGGCAGACCTACGCCATCGACATCGTGGCCGAGCCCGAGAAGGGGGCCCGTCCCGCCTTCGCCTGGCTCTGGCCGATCGCGCGGGGCAATCGCGACTTCCCCGCCTTCGGGGCACCTCTCCTCGCCGTCGCCGATGCCACCGTCGTCCACGCGGAGGACGGCCAGCGGGACCACCTCAGCCGCAACTCCCTCGCCGCACTGCTCTACTTGATGATCGTCGAGGGCATCGGCAGGACGCTGGGCGGAGCCCGCCGCGTCGTCGGCAACCACATCGTGCTCGACCTCGGTGAGGGGACGTACGCCGTGTACGCCCACGTCCAGCAGGGCTCGCTCGCGGTCCGTGCGGGGGACACGGTCGTCGCCGGGCAGGTCATGGCCCGCTGCGGGAACTCCGGCAACTCCACCGAACCCCACGTGCACTTCCAGCTGATGGACGGCCCCGACCTGGACACCGCGCGGGGCGTGCCGTTCCGCTGGCGGGGGATCGGAGTGCCCGCGAACGGCGAGACGTTCACGGTGGGGGAAGAAGCCGTCCCGGTACCGTGACCTGCATGACTGAGGAGCTGGGGCTGCGTGCGCGCAAGAAGAGGCAGACCGCGTCGCGGATCTGGCAGGCAGCCGTGGACCTCTGCTCCGAGCGGGGCTTCGACCACGTCTCCGTCGCGGAGATCGCCGAGGCGGCCGACGTATCGAAGATGACCGTCTTCAACTACTTCGGCACCAAGGAAGGCGTGATCGTCAGCCCCATGGAGGAGCACGTCGGCGATGCCGCCCGTGCGGTGCGCGAGCGGCAGCCGGGGGAGTCCGCGGTTGCCGCGATGCGCGGCCAGTTCCTGGAGCAGGTCACCGGGCGTGACGCCTCGATCGGCCTCAGCGGCGACCCGCGCACCCTCAAGGTGCGCCAGCTCATCAGCGAGACGCCGACCCTCGCGCACCGCATGGTCAGCTTCCACATGCGCAGCGTCCAGCTCCTCGCGGACGCCCTCGCCGAGGAGACGGGCGACATGCTCCTCGCCCGGGTCGCCGCCGCCCAGCTGATCGGCGCCCGGAACGCGCTCATCATGGAGAACCACCAGCGCTCCCTCGTCGACGACCCGCTCGACGAGATCGCGAAGGACTGCGCCGCGTCCGCCGAGCGCGTCTTCGGCCAGGTGGAAAAGGGTCTCCAGGGGTACCCCGGGAAGAATTAGGCTCGGCCCATGCCACCGGCCAAGAAGCGCACGCGTCTCTACGACTCCGCCAAGATCCGCACCGCCGTGCTCGCCCAGTTCGGGAACGTACGGGAAGCGGTCGGCGCCCTGGAGCCCGAGCAGCTCGCCCTGCCGACCCGGCTCGGGAGCTGGACCGTCCGCGAGCTGGCCGCGCACCTCACGATGGCCCTCGGCGGCGCCACCCGCTTCCTCGCCATGCCCGAGCCCGCGGCACGCGAAGTGGCCCTGCTGGACTGGCCGTTCGCGACCGCCTCGGCCGCGGCGCAGGTCGACGAGGCGGCGCGGGCCTTCGCCGCGCAGGAGGATCTGGCCGGGCTGTACACGCGCACGCTCGCCGGTTTCGAGGAGGCGCTGCCCGCTGTCACGGCCGGCCGGCTCATCCCCACCCGGTTCGGCGCGATGGCCCTCGACGACTTCCTGGTCACCCGCACCGTCGAACTCGTCGTCCACACCGACGACCTGAACGACGCGGTGCCGGGTCTGGACGTCCCGTACGACCGTCAGGCCCTGGCCGCCTGCACCCGGCTGCTCGCCGACGCCCTCGCCGTGAAGGTGCCCGGCGGCGCGGTCGAGGTCAGGATCCCGCCGTTCGCCGTGGTCCAGTGCGTGGAAGGCCCCCGGCACACCCGCGGCACCCCGCCGAACGTCGTCGAGACCGACCCCCTCACCTGGATCCGCCTCGCGACCGGGCGCAGCGACTGGAAGACGGCCCTCGACGCGGCGAAGGTCAGCGCGAGCGGGGAGCGGGCGGATCTCGCTGCGCTGCTGCCGGTCATGAGCTAGCCGGGGCCGCCCGGCGGGCGGGAGGGGAACCAGATCACCCACTTGTCCCGTCACAGCGGCATGCAGAAGCAACGACTGACTCCGACCGTCATGGCCCTGGCCGCCGCGGGCATGCTCACCGCGTGCGGCACCGAGACCGGCTCAGGCAGCGGGTCCGTCGGGTCTGAATCGTCCCTCACCGGCGTCCACTGGAGCGTCGAGAGCGTCACGGTGGACGGCAAGAAACAGCAGGCCCCGGCCGACGCCTACGTCAAGATCGGCGACAAGGGGAAGGCCGAGGGCAACTACGGCTGCAACGGCTTCTCCGCGGACGTCTCGACGGACGGCGAAAGGGTGGACTTCGCCAACGCCATCTCCACCAAGCGGGGCTGCGACGAACTGGACTTCGAGGACGCCTTCAAGGGCGCCCTGGGCAAGGGCGACCTGAAGGCCGCGGTCGAGGGCGACAAGCTCACGCTCACCACCGACAAGGGAGACCGCGTGGCCCTCACCTCGGAGCCGGACGTCCCGCTGACGGGCACCAAGTGGAACGTGAACGCCATCGGCGACGCCAAGGCGGCGACGCCCCTGCCGAAGGAGGTGGCGGGCAAGGCCCATCTGACCTTCGGCAAGGACGGCACCGTCCGGGGCAATCTCGGCTGCAACACCGTCTCGGCCGAGGCGGAGGTGAAGGACGGGAAGATCACCCTGGGTGCCCCGCGGACCACCCGGATGATGTGCCAGGGGGCCGCGGGCGACACCGAGAAGAAGCTCCTCAAGCTCTTCGACGGCAAGGTGAGTTACCGCCTGAGCCACGGCGGCCTCTCGCTCACCGCGGCCGACGGCACGGTCGTCAGCGCGAACGCCGACCAGAAGCAGAAGAAGTAGCGACGCGGCGGGTGCGGGACTTCAGCAGGAACGCCCCGCCGAAGGCGAGCATCAGGCCGCCGCCGATGGAGTAGGCGAGCGTGGTGTCGGAGTCGCCGCCGGTCTCGGCGAGTTCGGTGGAACCGCCTTCGGGGCGCGCTTCGTGGGGGGCTGCGGCGTCGTTGGCAGCCGCAGAGCCGTCGGGGCTTGCGGCGTCGTCGGGGGCTGCCGCGGCCTCGTCCCGCGCGGGCTCAGCGGCCTTCGCGGGGGCCGCCGGCGCCGCAACCCCGTCCAGGCTCACCTGCACCGTCGCCGCGTCCGCCGCCGCTTTGACGACCTTGACCTCGACCTTCCTGGCCTCGTCCGTCAGCGTCGCCCCCGCCTTGAGCGCGTCGGCGTCGGCCGGGGCTTCGCCGCCGGTGGACTCGTCGGCGTCCGGCGTCGGGTCGATGAGCGCCGACTTCGCGTAGTCCTTCTCCGGCACCCGGTAGGCGTGCACGCCCTGGATCTCGCCGTCGACGGTGCCTGACTTGTGCCGCAGCTCCACGACCAGGCGGTCGTCGCCCAGCGGGATGTCGAGCGCGCGGACCCCGCCGCCGCTCCCGTACAGCGGACGCAGCGTGTACGTCGCCGACTTGGCGGGCCTGGCCACCTCGCCACCGGTCAGCCACTTGTTGTGCAGGAGCTCGGGCGAGGTGAGCCCGGCCTCCCAACCGCCCCCTCCCATGGGGGTCTTGTGGCTGGTGCCGTCCTCCTTGCAGCCCGCGCCGAGGTCGCCTTCGGGGCAGCGAAGCCGCATGTGGTGGCTGTAGCCGAAGTTGTGGCCGAACTCGTGGACCAGGGCCGTCATCGACATCTTGCCGTCGGCGCCGATGGGCATCCAGGTGGTGCCGCCGCCGACGGTGCCGAGCGCGAGCCAGTCGCAGCCCGCCTTCTCCGAGGGGAAGACGAGCGACAGGTGGTCGTAGCTGTCCTCCGGGACGCCCTTCGCGGCGAGGGCCTTCCGCGTCAGGTCGTTGATCTTGCCGGTGTCGCAGCCGGTGGCCGCGAGATCGATGTCGACCGGTCCGGTGACCCCGTCGCCCTCGGCGGCCTTGAAGGTGGTCGCGCCTCCGGTGACCTCGTTGTAGTACGAGGTGAGGGAGCCCGTGGAGCCGAAGTAGTTGTCCTTCAGGGCGGTTTCGAGCTTGCCCGCGTCCGGGATACGGCTGTCCGTGAAGTTCACCATGGCGACCTGGACGCGCCGCTCCGGCCCGTCGGCGGCGGGCGCGGGAGCGGCGGCGGCAGCGGTCAGGGCGGCGGCCACGGCGGCCGGTATGAGGCAGAGGCGCGGGGACGGCTTCATGGGGGACCTTCCGAGTGGGGGTTCGCGCGGAGCTGTAGATCAACTTGGGCGCGCGCGAGGCACGCTAGCGATCACTTCGGTCCGCGCGAACCCCCGGGAAGGCTTCTTAGGCCGCGCTTAAGGCTGAGTTGAGGCTCACGGCTCCCTACAGGCAGTCGGTCAGGCGGCCGGGTACGGCAACAGTCCCTTGTCCGTCTTCTCCCACGCCGCCTTCAGCTCGGCGAGCAGCTTCGGCTCACCGGCCGCCCGGTCCGCCTGCTCCCGCTGATCCGCCGCGAGATTGAAGAGCTGGTCCTTGCCGCCCTTGCCCCGGTAGTACTTCCACTGCCCGCGCCGCAGCGCCCGCTCCCCACGCACCCGCCAGAACAGCTCACGCTCGGCGAGCTCATCGCCCTTGAGGAGATAGGGCGCGAGGCTGGTGCCGTCCAGCGCGTACGCGGGGTTCGGCCGCGCCCCGCCGATGTCGAGCAGCGTCGCCGTCCAGTCCGGGGTGAAGACGGGCTCGTGGCTGACCTGCCCGCCGTCGAGCCGCGCGGGCCAGCGCACGATGGTCGGCACGCGGATGCCGCCCTCCTGGAGCGAGGCCTTGTTGCCCGACAGGGGCCAGTTGTACGAGAAGCGCTCGCCGCCGTTGTCGGAGGCGAAGAAGACGAGGGTGTCCCGCTCCTGCCCGGACTTCTTCAGGGCCTTGAGGACCTCACCGACCGAGCGGTCCAGGTCCTGCACCATCTCCGTGTACTTCTCGACGGAGCCGTCGTCCTGGTGCCAGAGCGCGCCCTTCTCGCCCGCCTTGATCCTGCGGACGATCTCGGCGCTCTCCTCCTTGTCGCCGTCCGCTATCCACGGCCAGTGCGGGGTGGTGAAGTTCAGGTTGAGCAGCCACGGCTTGTCCCCGTGGTCGCGCCCGACGTACTCGCTCGCCCGCTCGGTCAGGATGCGCGTGTAGTAGCGCAGGTCCTTGTACTCCGCGTCGCCCTCGTAGAGGTCGTACTCACCGCCGAGCCCCAGCTTCGAGTAGTACTCAAGGGCCCCGCCGAAGTTCCCGAAGAACTCGTCCCAGCCCGACCGGGTGGGCGAGTAGTCCGGCAGATAGCCGCAGTGCCACTTGCCGATCAGGGCGGTCGCGTACCCGGCGTCCCGCAGCAGCGAGGCGAGCGTGGGGTGGGTCGGGTCAAGGCCCACGGACTTGTCCGCGATCGGCTCGGCGAGCCCGCCCTTCGTACGCCCAGGGAAGCGCCCCGTGTAGAGGCTGAAGCGGGTCGGGGAGCAGGTGGCCGACCCCGAGTAGGCGTCGGTGAAGCGCACGCCCTGGCGGGCCAGGCGGTCCAGGTTCGGGGTCTTGATGTGCGGCGACCCGTAGGAGGAGAGGTCGGCCCAGCCGAGGTCGTCGCCGAGGATGAAGAGGATGTTGGGCCGCTTGGCGCCACGGCCCGGGGCGGCGCGGAAGGGCCGCTCGCGGGCCTCGGCGGCGGCGGGCAGACCGACCGCGGCGGCGGCTCCGGCTCCCACCGCGCCCCCGAAGGCGCGTCGGGACAGGGCGGACTGGTGGTGCGAAGGCGTCGCTGACATGGCTGTGCTCCTGATCGGGGCACGGCGCGGCGAGGGGCACGTACCCGGAGACGGGAAAAGCGGGAAAGGCGAGAAAAACGGGACGGAGAGTGAGCTCAGACAGCGCTGCGACAGATGGCGCTCGCGACACGGACCAGGTCGACGTGGCGGCGCTCCACAAGGATGACCGTCGGGTCACCGAGGGGCTGCAGGGGCATGGACCAGGAGCTTCACGGGACCCGCCCGCCCCTGTCAACGCTCCCGCTCACCTGTTCACAAGGGCTTCGTACTCCGCGTATCGCCACACGCACGCCCCGGAGGCGTCATCACGCTCCGTGCGGGGGCCGTATCCCCAATTCGGACCAGTGGTCGATCTCGCCTACACTCGGTGTCGTGCCACGTGGTGACGGTCGACTCAATCATGATCTGCTCCCCGGCGAGAAAGGCCCCCAGGACGCTTGCGGCGTCTTCGGTGTCTGGGCTCCGGGTGAAGAGGTCGCCAAGCTCACTTACTTCGGGCTGTACGCCCTCCAGCATCGAGGCCAGGAGTCCGCGGGAATCGCGGTCAGCAACGGCTCCCAGATCCTTGTCTTCAAGGACATGGGGCTTGTTTCCCAGGTCTTTGACGAAACCTCTCTCAGCTCGCTCCAGGGTCACATCGCGGTCGGTCACGCCCGCTACTCGACCACCGGGGCCTCCGTCTGGGAGAACGCCCAGCCGACGTTCCGTGCCACCGCGCACGGCTCCATCGCGCTCGGGCACAACGGCAACCTCGTCAACACGGCCCAGCTCGCCCAGCTGGTCGCCGACCTGCCCAAGGAGAACGGCCGCGCGACCCAGGTCGCGGCGACCAACGACACCGACCTGGTGACGGCTCTCCTCGCGGGCCAGGTGGACGACGACGGCAAGCCGCTGACCATCGAAGAAGCCGCCACCAAGGTCCTCCCGGACGTGCAGGGCGCCTTCTCCCTCGTCTTCATGAACGAGCACACGCTGTACGCGGCCCGCGACCCGCAGGGCATCCGCCCACTGGTCCTCGGCCGCCTGGAGCGCGGCTGGGTCGTGGCATCGGAGTCCGCGGCGCTCGACATCTGCGGCGCCAGCTTCGTCCGCGAGGTCGAGCCCGGCGAGTTCATCGCGGTCGACGAGAACGGACTGCGAACGTCCCGCTTCGCGGAAGCGAAGCCCAAGGGCTGTGTCTTCGAGTACGTCTATCTGGCGCGCCCCGACACCGACATCGCGGGCCGGAACGTCTACCTCTCGCGCGTCGAGATGGGCCGAAAACTCGCCGCGGAAGCTCCGGCGGAAGCCGACCTCGTCATAGCGACCCCGGAGTCCGGAACGCCCGCCGCGATCGGTTACGCCGAAGCGTCCGGCATCCCCTTCGGAGCGGGACTGGTCAAGAACGCCTACGTCGGCCGGACCTTCATCCAGCCCTCGCAGACGATCCGCCAGCTCGGCATCCGTCTCAAGCTGAACCCCCTCAAGGAAGTCATCAAGGGCAAGCGTCTTGTCGTCGTCGACGACTCGATCGTCCGCGGCAACACCCAGCGCGCCCTGGTCAAGATGCTCCGAGAGGCCGGGGCCGCCGAGATCCACATCCGGATCTCCTCCCCGCCCGTGAAGTGGCCCTGCTTCTTCGGCATCGACTTCGCGACCCGGGCCGAGCTCATCGCCAACGGCATGACGATCGACGAGATCGCCACGTCCATGGGCGCCGACTCCCTCTCGTACATCTCCATCGACGGCATGATCGAGGCCACGACCATCGACAAGCCGAATCTGTGCCGCGCCTGCTTCGACGGCGTGTACCCGATGGATCTCCCCGACCCCGAGCTGCTCGGCAAGCAGCTCCTGGAGACGGAGCTGGCCGCCGGTCCGGCGTCCACGGCAGCGGCCGACGCGATCCGTCGCCCGTAAGCCCCGTAGTAACGACACGAAAGTTCTCACCCCCATGTCTGAGACCACCGGTGCCAGCTACGCCTCCGCAGGCGTCGACATCGAGGCGGGCGACCGCGCCGTCGAGCTGATGAAGGAGTGGGTGAAGAAGACGAAGCGCCCCGAGGTCCTCGGCGGCATCGGCGGCTTCGCCGGACTCTTCGACGCCTCCGCCCTCAAGCGCTTCGAGCGCCCCCTCCTCGCCTCCGCCACCGACGGTGTCGGCACGAAGGTCGACATCGCCCGCCAGCTGGGCGTGTACGACACCATCGGGCACGACCTGGTCGCGATGGTCATGGACGACATCGTGGTGTGCGGCGCCGAGCCGCTCTTCATGACCGACTACATCTGCGTCGGCAAGGTCCACCCCGAGCGTGTCGCGGCCATCGTGAAGGGCATCGCCGAGGGCTGTGTGCTCGCCGGCTGCGCCCTCATCGGCGGCGAGACGGCCGAGCACCCGGGCCTGCTCGGCCCGGACGACTTCGACGTCGCGGGCGCCGGTACGGGCGCGGTCGAGGCCGACCGTGTGCTCGGCCCCGATCGCATCCGTAAGGGGGACGCGGTCATCGCGATGGCGGCCTCCGGTCTTCACTCGAACGGGTACTCGCTCGTCCGGCACGTGGTCTTCGACCGCGCTGGATGGGCCCTGGACCGCCAGGTCGAGGAGTTCGGCCGCACGCTCGGCGAGGAGCTCCTGGAGCCCACCAAGATCTACTCCCTGGACTGCCTGGCGCTCACCCGCACCACGGACGTCCACGCCTTCAGCCACATCACGGGCGGCGGTCTCGCGGCGAACCTGGGCCGGGTCATCCCGGACGGTCTGCACGCGATCGTCGACCGCGAGACCTGGACGCCCGGCGCGGTCTTCGACGTCGTCGGCAAGGCCGGCCAGGTCGAGCGCCTGGAGCTGGAGAAGACGCTGAACATGGGCGTCGGCATGATGGCGATCGTCCCCGAGGAGTCCGCCGACGCGGCCCTCGCGACCCTCGCGGACCGCGGTGTGGATGCCTGGATCGCCGGTGAGATCACCGAGCGCGGAGAGCACACCGACGGCGCGGCGCTGATCGGTGACTACGCCAAGTAGGCCCGTGAGGCAGTCCTCAGGGCAGCACAAAACCCGGTCCGGTGTGGTGACCACCCCGGACCGGGTGAAGTGCAGTTGCTACGAGAACTGCGAATACTGCGAGTGCTGCGAATGCAACGAGGTCAAGCGCCGCGGCGCTGCGACGAGGGACCGGACTCTTCGGCAGAGTCGTCGTCCTCGTCGTCGTTATACAGATCCGCGTACTGGGCGTACGGGTCGTCTTCCTCGTCGTCGTCTTCGAACGGCTCGCCATTCGGCGGCTGTTGCGAAGTCGAAGCGCCCAGCTCATTGGCCAGACGCGACAGGTCAGTCCCGCCGCTGCTGTACTTCAGCTGGCGGGCGACCTTCGTCTGCTTGGCCTTTGCCCGGCCGCGCCCCATGGCTCGACCCCCTCGGATATGGGGCTTGGTGACCCCAGAGTCTTGACACGCGTTCATGATCAGGAACGGGCTCTCCGTGGAGAGGCCGGTCCGTAGGGCTTCCACGGTACCTGCTCCTGCGGCCATACGGTACGTCGCCCGCAGGACGCGCCTCGGCGCAGAACCCGCGAGGAGCCCTGTCCTCGCTGGTCAACTGCGATTTTAACCTCTTCTTGCCGGGCGACCCGCCGACGGGGGTGAGTCTTGTCTCTCGCGCACGTCGGCGGGGCCCTCTCGCGGCACCTCGGGGATCAGCGGACGCGGGCCTCCGCCATCCGCTGCTCGGCGATCCTGTCGGCCGCCGCGGCCGGCGGAATGCCGTCTTCCTTCGCACGAGCGAATATGGCAAGAGTGGTGTCGAAGATCTTCGACGCCTTCGCCTTGCACCGGTCGAAGTCGAAGCCGTGCAGCTCGTCGGCGACCTGGATCACGCCGCCGGCGTTCACCACGTAGTCGGGCGCGTAGAGGATCCCGCGGTCGGCGAGGTCCTTCTCCACACCGGGGTGTTCGAGCTGGTTGTTGGCCGCGCCGCAGACCACCTTCGCGGTGAGCACCGGCACGGAGGAGTCGTTCAGGGCGCCGCCCAGCGCGCAGGGCGCGTAGACGTCGAGGCCCTCGACCCGGATCAGCGCCTCGGTGTCGGCGACGGCGGTCACGGACGGGTGCTTGTGCAGGATCCGGTTCACGGACTCCTCGCGCACGTCGGTGATCACGACCTCGGCGCCGTCCTCCAGGAGGTGCTCCACGAGGTGGTGGCCGACCTTGCCGACGCCCGCGACGCCGACCTTGCGGCCGCGCAGCGTCGAGACGTCCCACAGGTGCATGGCGGAGGCGCGCATGCCCTGGAAGACGCCGTAGGCGGTGAGCACGGAGGAGTCGCCCGCGCCGCCGTTCTCGGGCGAGCGTCCTGTCGTCCAGCGGCACTCGCGCGCGACGACGTCCATGTCCGCGACGTACGTGCCGACGTCGCACGCCGTCACGTAGCGGCCGCCGAGCGAGGCCACGAAGCGGCCGTAGGCGAGCAGGAGCTCATCGCTCTTGATCTGCTCGGGGTCCCCGATGATCACGGCCTTGCCGCCGCCGTGGTCGAGGCCGGCCATGGCGTTCTTGTACGACATCCCGCGCGCGAGGTTCAGCGCGTCGGCGACGGCGGCTTCCTCGCTCGCGTAGGGGTAGAAGCGCGTGCCGCCGAGGGCCGGGCCCAGGGCGGTGGAGTGGATGGCGATGACGGCCTTGAGGCCGCTGGCACGGTCCTGGCAGAGCACTACTTGCTCATGGCCCCCCTGGTCCGACTGGAACAGGGTGTGCAGGACGCCGTTGTCTGCTTCGGTCACTGTGGTGACTCCCGGTCAAGTGGCGGCGGTTGGGTGGGCGCCCGTGCGGGTGGCGGGGCCCGATGGGCATGAGACTAGAGCCTGGGAGAACCCGGTGGCCGCGCAGTGCCGAGGATCACCCTCTCCTGGCTCACTAGAAGGACGGCTGAGTTCGGCCATGGCACGATTTGCAGTGTTTTCCAGCCGGTACGCGGGGGAGGGAGCAGCCGTGCCCAAGGTGTCTTCGTTGGTCGTCCCGTACGCGTCCTACTTGCGCGTTTACGAGCCACTCGCTGCTTTCCCGGAACCCGAGCGCGGCCACTGGGCACGCTACGCGCGTCGCACCGACCGCCCCTCGTACCAGGACGAACTGAGGCGCTCCCTGGCCGACTTGCTGCCCACGCCGCCGGTGCCCGTGCCGGTGCACGAGAGCAGCGACGCGTTCGTGGTGGAGGCCGACGGGGTGGTGTGCGTCTGCCCCTGGCGCACCCGGCTGCGCGGCTGGCAGGCCCTGGGCGAGCTGCCGGGCCAGCTGCCGATGTCGGTCCTGGACGCGGTCCTGCCGCCGGTGGTGCGCCGCCAGACGGCCGCGGACTACGAACAGTGGCTCGTCCGGAACCCCGACGCGCGCCCGTGGATCCGTACGTCGACGTGGCAGGTGCCGCTGAACTGGTTCGTGCTGGTCTCGGACGAGGAGCGTCAGTACGAGAAGGGGTACGAGGCGGCCGACGGCGAGGCGGCGGCCTGTGCGCCCGTCCTTCGCTACCGCACGCCGATGGTGCAGGCGCGGCGCCGGGTGGCCCGCGGCCTGCGGACGCTGCGGGACACGATCGACGAGGGGCCGCTCGTCGACGGGCTCACGGACGTGGGCCGGTGGCTGGAGGAGTTCCATCCGCGCTCGCTGGTCGAGCTCGACTACGGCGGGCTCGTGCACGCCCTGTCCGAGGAGCAGCTCGACGAGGACCACTCGGCGGCGGATGTGGCCGAAGGAATCGAGGCGCTGCGCAACGGCGACGGCGAGGGGGCCGGCGAGGCGTATGCGAGGCTCATGGAGCGATGGAGGGCGGTCAGGGACCGCCAGTTCTCGAACTGAGCGTCAGCCCGGCCGCGCGCGGGTCATCCCTACCGGTCATCCCTACGTGTTGCCTACACGGGACGTAGGTCCCGATCCGGGCTTTTGTATCAAGCGTGACGGACCGCACTTACGGGGCCCTTGCGCCCATCGCCCCCCCTCGTGCCAAAATAGGACAAGGAGTCCGGGGAGGGCTCCTTCCGTCCATGTATGGGCGGAATACTCGACATTGCACGCTATGGGGGGTCTGTTGGCTCCTGATCGCTCTGTGACTGATCGTCACTGTGGCGTGACTGTCCGCTATGGCATGGTCCATCGGCTTCCGTCGCTGATAGACACCTGGGAGGGCAATTCCATCGGTTTGGCCGACGTGGCTGGACGGATGGTGTAGTTGTAGTGCCGAGGACAAGCCGTTCGTCCTATAACCGACTCGACTCGCGTCCGCCATTTCGGGCAACGCGGGTCAAGGTGCAGAATTTAGAGGAATGAACCGAGAAGGTTCGGTTCTCCGAGGAGGCCGCTCATGACCGCTCGCACCCCTGATGCCGAGCCGCTGCTGACCCCGGCTGAGGTTGCCACGATGTTCCGCGTCGACCCCAAGACGGTGACGCGCTGGGCCAAGGCTGGCAAGCTCACGTCGATTCGCACGCTCGGCGGCCATCGCCGTTACCGCGAGGCTGAGGTCCGCGCACTGCTCGCGGGTATCCCGCAGCAGCGCAGCGAGGCCTGATTTACCGCATAACCGCAGTACCCGGACGAAGAGTACGACCGGTACTGGGTCCCCCAACCCAGCCACAACGTCCGACTTTTAGCTACATGCGACGCGGGTCCCGCCCCAACGGGTCCCACGCCTGAGCCTCATGGGTGAGTCGTTTCGATCGCGCTGGACTCCGCCGGGTCCAGCGCGATCTTTTTTGTGCGCCCGGCAGCCCCTGGTGAGCGCCGCTGTGAGCGGGCTTGTTGGTCTCTGAGGGGTGCTGGGGCCGCGCTGTGGGGAGGCTGTGGCGCCACCCTTCCTTCGCCCTTGTGTGGTCCGGGCGGATGCTGTGCGGGGTGGTGCAATTGCACATATTAAATTGACCTGTTGTAAGGCGGGGGTAAGTTCAGGGGTTTCCAAAACTAGTTCGGTGACACCCGTCACACGCCGTGAACCTTGTTGCCCGCGATGCCTCTGAGCTAGAGGAGATCCCGGAACGTACAGGGGAGTTGGCTCCGCACGTACAGGGGAGTCGGCTCCGCGCGCCCGAGGCTCTACCCCTCACCCTCCCACCACCGGGGTGGGTCGCGGGTCGGCTTTGGTCACGCGTTCGGGGGACTTTCGTCCTCGCCCGGCTCGCAGCCGCCCTCACAGCCGCTCTCGCAGCCGCTCTGGGCGGCAGGGGCGGTCTCCAGGGCGAGACGTTCGAGGCGGTGGCAGATCGGGCAGTGCCGCGTCAGATGGCGATAGCTCGTCGCCGCCGAGAGGTGGGCGCGCAACAGGGCGCGAGTCTCATGCCGTGCGGACGCCGCCGAAGCCGTCATGCGCCACCTCCCGCTGGGGAGCGGTCCCGCCCCGTTCCCTGTTGTCTAGGTACCGGCGGAATGTGACGGAGTCAAGATGCGGGGAACGACAACGGGCCGTATCCCCAAGGGATACGGCCCGTTCGCTCTACTGCGGTCCTGACGGGATTTGAACCCGCGGCCTCCACCTTGACAGGGTGGCGAGCACTCCAAACTGCTCCACAGGACCTTGCTCGCGGCGCTGATTGCTGCGTTGCGCTGCGAGACAGGACTCTACAGCAGCCCACAGGCGCTGGTCGAACTCGCTCTGTGTGAGCGGCTCGTCACGGAGCCGCGGCGTCGATCGCCTTCACGATCCGCTTGTCCGAGACGGGGTACGCCGTGCCCAGCGCGTGCGCGAAGTAGCTGACGCGCAGCTCCTCCAGCATCCAGCGGATGTCCAGGACCTCCCGGGGAATGGGACGGCCCTGCGGGAGCTGCTCCAGGAGCCAGGCGTACTCGTCCTGCATCTCGTGGACCTTCTCCATGCGCGAGGTGTCCCGCTGCACGTTCGTCGGCATCTGCTGGAGCCGGCGGTCGGCGGCCACCATGTAGCGCATCAGGTCCCCGAGGCGGCGGATCCCTGTGGCCGTGACGAAGCCGGGGCCCACCAGGGCGTCCAACTGCGTCCGTACGTCCGTGAGGTTGGCCAGGAGCGTCGGGCTCTTCGTCGACTTCAGGCGGCGCTCGCAGGCCTGCCAGGCGGCGAGGACCTGCTGGACCTGGGAGACCGTGCGGACCGTCGTGTCGACGATCTCGGCGCGCACCTTCTCGTACAGCTTGCGGTACGACTCCTCGTCCCAGGCGGGACCGCCGAAGTCACCGATCAGCTTGTCCGCCGCCGCCATCGCGCAGTCGGCGAAGAGCGCCTGGATGGAGCCGTGCGGGTTCGCGGACAGGGCGATCTTCTGGGCGTTGGTCAGTTTGTCCGAGGCGAACTTGGCCGGATTCACCGGGATGTTGCGCAGGATCAGGCGACGCGTGCCCTTCCACATCGCCTGCTGCTGCTCGGCCTCGGTGTCGAAGAGGCGTACGGAGACGGTGTCTCCGTCGTCCACGAGCGCCGGGTACGCCTTCACCGGCTGGCCCGCACGCCGGGTCTCGAAGACGCGGCTGAGGGAGCCGATGGACCAGTCCGTGAGCCCGGAGTGCTCGACCGCCGAGCCGCCCGGCTTCTCCGCCGTCGCGGCCGCCGCCTGCGAGAGGGCCTTGCGGGCCTTCGGGCGGAGCTGGAGCTTGAGCGCCTCCAGGTCCTTGTCCTCGGCGAGCTTCTTGCGCCGCTCGTCGGTGATCCGGAAGGTGATCTTCAGGTGGTCCGGTACGCGGGTGAGGTCGAAGTCGTCCGGTGAGACGGGGACACCGACCATCCGCTGGAGCTCCCGCGCCAGCGTCACGTGCAGCGGCTCCTGGAGCGGTACCGCCCGGTCCAGGAACGCCGTCGCGTAGTTCGGCGCCGGGACGTAGTGCCGGCGGATCGGCTTGGGCAGGGAGCGGATCAGCTCGATCACGACCTCCTCGCGCAGGCCCGGGATCTGCCAGTCGAAGCCGTCCGCCGTGACCTGGTTCAGGACCTGGAGCGGGACGTGGACGGTGACGCCGTCCGCGTCCGCGCCCGGCTCGAACTGGTAGGTCACCTTGAACTTGAGCGGTCCCTGGCGCCATGTGTCGGGATAGTCGTCCTTGGACACGTCGCCGGCGCGTTCGTTGATGAGCATCGACCGCTCGAAGTCGAGCAGCTCCGGCTCCTCGCGCTGCTTCTTCTTCCACCAGGAGTCGAAGTGCGCGCCGGACACGACGTCCTCGGGCACCCGCTGGTCGTAGAAGTCGAACAGCGTCTCGTCGTCGACGAGGATGTCGCGGCGCCTCGCGCGGTGCTCCAGCTCCTCCACCTCGGTCAACAGGCGGCGGTTGGCGGCGAAGAACTTGTGGTGCGTGCGCCAGTCGCCCTCGACGAGGGCGTTGCGGATGAACAGGTCGCGGGAGACCTCGGGGTCGATGCGGCCGTAGTTCACCTTGCGGTCGGTGACGAGCGGGATGCCGTACAGCGTGACCTTCTCGACCGCCATCACCGCCGCCTGGTCCTTCTCCCAGTGCGGCTCGCTGTAGGTGCGCTTCAGCAGGTGCTGGGCGAGCGGCTCGACCCACTCCGGCTCGATGCGCGCGTTGACCCGGGCCCACAGGCGGGAGGTCTCGACGAGCTCGGCCGACATGATGAAACGCGGGGGCTTCTTGAAGAGCGCGGAGCCCGGGAAGACCGCGAACTTGGCGTTGCGGGCGCCCAGATACTCGCCACGGCCGCCGCGCTGCTTGGGGTCGCTGTCCTTGGACTCCTTCACGTCCTTCATCCCGATGTGGGAGAGGAGCCCGGCCAGGAGCGAGATGTGCACGTGCTGCTCGGGGGCGTCGTCCTCGTTGAGGTGGATGCCCATCTGCTTGGCGACCGTGCGCAGCTGCGTATAGATGTCCTGCCACTCGCGGATCCGCAGGAAGTTGAGGTACTCCGCCTTGCACATCCGGCGGAACGAGGACGAGCCGCGCTCCTTCTGCTGCTCGCGGACGTACCGCCACATGTTGAGGAAGGCCAGGAAGTCGGAGGTCTCGTCCTTGAAGCGCGCGTGCTGCTGGTCCGCCTGCGTCTGCTTCTCTGCGGGGCGCTCGCGCGGGTCCTGGATGGAGAGCGCGGCGGCGATCACCATGACCTCGCGCACACAGCCGTTCTTGTCGGCCTCCAGGACCATGCGGGCCAGGCGCGGGTCCACCGGGAGCTGGGCCAGCTTGCGGCCCTCCGGGGTGAGGCGCTTCTTCGGGTCCTTCTGCGTCGGGTCCAACGCGCCCAGTTCCTGGAGGAGTTGGACGCCGTCGCGGATGTTGCGGTGGTCCGGCGGGTCGATGAAGGGGAACTTCTCGATGTCGCCGAGACCCGCCGCCGTCATCTGCAGGATGACCGACGCGAGGTTCGTGCGCAGGATCTCCGCGTCCGTGAACTCGGGGCGGGCGACGAAGTCGTCCTCCGAGTAGAGACGGATGCAGATGCCGTCCGACGTACGGCCGCAGCGGCCCTTTCGCTGGTTGGCGCTGGCCTGGCTGATCGCCTCGATGGGCAGCCGCTGCACCTTCGTACGGTGGCTGTAGCGGGAGATGCGGGCCGTGCCGGGGTCGATGACGTACTTGATGCCCGGGACGGTCAGGGAGGTCTCGGCGACGTTCGTCGCGAGAACGATCCTGCGCCCCGTGTGCTGCTGGAAGACGCGGTGCTGCTCGGCGTGCGAGAGGCGGGCGTAGAGGGGGAGGACTTCCGTGAAGCGGTAGTTCTTCTTGTTCAGCGCGTCCGCCGTGTCCCGGATCTCACGCTCTCCGGAGAGGAAGACGAGGATGTCGCCCTTGCCCTCGCCCTGGAGCTCCTCGACGGCCTCCGTGATGGCGGTGATCTGGTCGCGGTCCGTGTCCTCGGAGTCGTCTTCGAGGAGCGGGCGATAGCGCACCTCGACGGGGTACGTACGGCCGCTGACCTCGACGATCGGGGCGTCACCGAAGTGCCGCGAGAACCGCTCCGGGTCGATGGTCGCCGATGTGATGACGACCTTCAGGTCCGGGCGCTTGGGCAGCAGCTGGGCGAGGTACCCGAGCAGGAAGTCGATGTTGAGCGACCGCTCGTGGGCCTCGTCGATGATGATCGTGTCGTACGCGCGCAGCTCGCGGTCCGTCTGGATCTCGGCCAGCAGGATGCCGTCCGTCATCAGCTTCACGTACGTGTCGGCGCCCACCTGGTCCGTGAAGCGGACCTTCCAGCCGACGGCCTCGCCGAGCGGGGTGTTCAGCTCGTCGGCCACGCGCTCGGCGACCGTGCGGGCCGCGATGCGGCGGGGCTGCGTATGGCCGATCATGCCGCGCAGGCCGCGGCCGAGCTCCATGCAGATCTTGGGGATCTGCGTCGTCTTGCCGGAGCCCGTCTCGCCCGCGACGATCACGACCTGGTGGTCGCGGATCGCCGCGGCGATGTCGTCCTTCTTCTGGCTGACCGGGAGCTCTTGCGGATACGTGATCTTGGGCAGACGGCTGCCCCGCTCGGCCATCCGCGCCGCTGCCTTGTCGACCTCCGCCGCGATCTCGGCGATGACGGCGGCCCTGGCATCGGGCTTGCGGATCCGGCGTGCACCCTCCATCCGGCGGCCGATCCGGTGCTCGTCGCGCAGCGACAGCTCGGACAGGCGCGGGGCGAGGGTGTCGAGGGTGAGGGCAGGCTGCGTAGACATACGGCGTCCAGGATCTCACCCGCCGCTCGAAGGTGGCGAACCGATTTATCTGGAGGGGCGCCTGGGGACGTACGATTTTGGGCATGTCGTCCCGTGCGCGTCTGTCGTGGTGCCCCTTGCTCGGGGTGCTGCTCGTCGTGCTCGGGGCGTTCTGCGGGCCGGCGGTTGCCGCGGAGCCGACGCCCGCGAAGCCCAAGGTGTCGGTGCAGGCCGAGGTGTCCGCCGAAGCGTCTGCCGAGGTGTCCGTCAATGCGTCCGCCGGTGTGCCCGGCTGCGGCAAGGGCGGTCGGCAGGACGCAGGTCGGCCTCCCGCCGCCCCGCCGCGCTCCAGTTCCGCGTACGAGCTGCTGCCCGCCCTGCATCAGGCCCACGCCGCGTCCGGCGCCTGCGGCATCGGCCAGACGGTGCCGTCCCTGTCGCCTGAGCGCGGGCCGCCGCCGCTCACGCCGCCCTCTCCGGTGGATCTCTCGATCCTGCGCGTGTAGAGGCCCCCGTCCGGGGCCCCTTCAACGACGTACAGACGTGCAGGAACGAGAGAGAACTCCCTGATGCCCAAGAACAACAACAAAAAGAAGAACATCGCCATCGGAGCGGGCGTGGCCCTCGCCGCCCTGCTGCTCGGTGCCGCTTCCTACAGCGCCACCAAGCCCGACGAACCCTCATCGGTCACCGCGAAGGAGGAGTCCCCCGCGGACGTCTCCGCCGACCCGCAGGCCGGGGTCTACCCGGAGCTGGCCGAGCTCGCCCGGCGCGACGCCAAGGACCCGCTCGCCCAGGGCCGCGCGGACGCGCCGGTCGTGCTCATCGAGTACGCCGACTTCAAGTGCGGCTACTGCGGCAAGTTCGCCCGCGACACCGAGCCGGACCTGGTGAAGAAGTACGTCGACGAGGGCACCCTGCGCATCGAGTGGCGCAACTTCCCCATCTTCGGCGCGGACTCCGAGTCCGCCGCGCGCGGGGCGTGGGCCGCCGGGCGGCAGGGGCGCTTCTGGCAGTTCCACGAGGCCGCGTACGCCGATGGCTCCAAGGAGAAGGGCTTCGGGGGCGACCGCCTGAAGGAGCTCGCGAAGGAGGCCGGGGTCAAGGACGTCGGCCGCTTCTCGGACGACGCGGACAGCGCTGCCGCCAAGGCGGCCGTGAAGAAGGACCAGGAGGAGGCGTACGGCCTGGGGGCCACGTCGACCCCGTCCTTCCTGGTCAACGGGCGGCCCATTTCCGGGGCGCAGCCGGATGAGGTCTTCGACCAGGCGATCGAGCAGGCGGCCAAGGCGGCGAAGGCGGCGAAGCCGTCCGGGGCGGGGGACAAGTGACCGTCGATGTGGGGTACTTCGCGGCGTTCCTGGGGGGTCTGCTCGCCCTGGTGAGTCCGTGCAGCGCGCTGCTGCTGCCCGCCTTCTTCGCGTACTCGATCGACTCGACCTCGCGGCTGCTCGCCCGTACCGGCATCTTCTACGCCGGTCTCGCGACGACCCTCGTGCCGCTGGGCGCGGCGGGTTCGGTGGCGGGGCGGTTCTTCTTCGGGCACCGGGACCAGCTGGTGCTCGTCGCCGGGTGGCTGATCATCGCGCTCGGTGTGCTCCAGGTCGTGGGGATGGGGTTCGCCTCGCGGAAGATGGCCGAGCTGTCGGGCCGGATCCGGCCGACGACGGCGGTGTCCGTGTACGCCCTCGGCGCGGTGTACGGGCTCGCGGGCTTCTGCGCGGGCCCGATCCTGGGGAGTGTTCTGACGGTGGCGGCGGTGAGCGGGAGCCCCGTCTACGGAGGGCTGCTGCTCGCCGTCTACGCGTTGGGGATGGCGGTGCCGCTGTTCGTCCTCGCGCTGCTCTGGGAGCGCTTTGATCTCGGGCGGCGGCGTTGGCTGCGGGGGCGTTCCTTCCGGATCGGCCGCTTCGAACTGCACACGACCTCGCTCCTGTCGGGCCTCTTCTTCGTGGCCCTCGGTGCGCTCTTCCTCGCGTACGACGGGACCACCGCGCTGCCGGGTCTGCTCGACGTGGACGACTCGTTCGCCGTGGAGCGGTGGGCCGGGGGCGTGGGGCGTGCCGTGCCGGACTCGGTGCTGCTGGTGGGTGTGGTGGCGCTGGTGGGCGTGGGGTTCGCGGTGCGGGCGTGGCGGAGGCGGGGGCGTGGGACTGGGAGTGGCCCCGTGGAGGCCGAGCAGGGGTGAGTCCGTTATGGGTGGTTTAGCGTATTCGTATGTCTGACCAGCCTGAGGGCGAAGAACACCGGAACGGCGCCCATGGCGCCCACGGCAGGGCTCCCACCGGGCGTGAGCGGTGGTCGTCGTTCAAGGAGTCGCCGTTCCTGCCGGCGACCGTGCTGGTGTTCATCCTGGCCGCGGCCGCGGGGCTCTTCGCGGGCTCGTACACATACTCCATGGCGAATCCGACCCCGCACCGCATCCCCACGGCGGTGGTCGGTGCGCAGGACGCTCCTCGGGGCAAGGAGTTCCTCGTCGGCATGGAGAAGGCGCTGAACGCCTCGCTGGAGCTGCACGAGTACGACAGCGTGGCCGCGGCGCGGGACGGAGTGGAGGAGCAGAAGGTCTTCGCGGTCCTCCGGGAGACTCCGGGGGACCGGGTCCTGTTCGAGGTCTCGGGGGCTTCCGGGGCGTCGGTCGCCCAGGTGCTCGCCGAGACCGCGCCGAAGGTGGGCAAGCAGGTGGGGGTCCCCGTGACGGTGAAGGACATCAAGCCGCTCCAGGAGGGGGACCCACGAGGGCTCGCGATCTTCTACATCTCACTGGCGGCGGTGATCATCGGCTTCGTCGGGGCGATCCAGCTGAGCGTGCACGCGCGGGGCCTGAACCCGGCGGAGCGGATCGCCTTCACGGTTCTCTACGCGCTGCTCGGCGGGTTCGTGATCGCGGCGGTGGTGGACTGGTGGCTGGGGGCGGTGGACCTGCCGTTCGTGGAGTCGTGGCTGATCCTGGCGCTGACGATGTTCGCGTCGGGGATGGTCTTCACGATGTTCAACACGCTGTTCGGGCGCTGGGCGATGATTCCGACGTGGGGCCTGATGGTGCTGCTCGGCAATCCGTCGTCGGGCGGGGCGGTTTCGTGGCCGCTGCTTCCGTCGGCACTCGGCCACATCGGGCGCTGGCTTCCTCCGGGGGCGTCGGTGAACGCGCAGCACACGGCGGTGTATTTCGGCGGCCACCAGCACGCGTTCCCGTTCCTGGTCCTCGCGGCGTGGGCGCTGCTCGCGTGCGCGGTGTTCTGGGTCTGGCGCCACCGGCACCCGGGCGGCCGCGAGAAGCCCGCGGCGCATGCGGCTGCGCCTGGGGCGGCCTGAGCGGGGTTCGGGGCAGGCCTGTTCGGCCAGGTCACGCCGTGGGGGTGCGGGGAACGGCGAAGGCCCCGTCCAGTGGACGGGGCCTTCGGGGAAGTGGCTGGGGCCGGGATCGAACCGGCGACCTATCGCTTTTCAGGCGATCGCTCGTACCAACTGAGCTACCCAGCCACGCGATTCAAGGAATCGCAAGCGGTCCTGACGGGATTTGAACCCGCGGCCTCCACCTTGACAGGGTGGCGAGCACTCCAAACTGCTCCACAGGACCAAGCGTTGTGCGAGCACTAGTCTCGCACAAGGTGTTGCGTGCCCCCAACGGGATTCGAACCCGTGCTACCGCCTTGAAAGGGCGGCGTCCTGGGCCACTAGACGATGAGGGCTAAGGGCCCACCTGGGCGCTTTGCAGCGCGTCGGGGACGTGAGAAGCATATGGGATGCGGGGAGCTATCGCCAAAACGGTTATCGGGGGGCCGGGGAGCCGCTTCCCGGAGAGCGGCCCGCAGGGGGCGGAGACGGTGTCGCGCCCGGCTGGTTCTCCTTGGGCAAGTGGCGGCTGACCTCCGCCTTCGTCAGGCCGAGGCCGCCCAGTTTGATCTCGTCCCAGGCCTGGAGGCGCCGGGTGTCCCGGTCCAGGTAGAGGACCGACGCCTCGACCGGGTCCGGGTACTTGCCCTCCACGGCGCGCAGCCCGCTGCCCCCGGTCGAGCCCTCGATGCGCAGACGCGTCCCGTCCTCCATGACCTCCATCTCCTGGCGGTGCACATGCCCCGCCAGGACGAGCGGCACCTCGCCGTCCGTCTCGCGCGCGGCGTCGGGGTTGTGCGCGACCGCGATGTCGACGGGCGTGCCGGCCGCCCGCTGGTCGCGCAGGGCGGAGGCGAGGGCGGCGCCCGCCATCTCCTCGACGGGCTTGCCCTCCGCCCGCACGGAGCGGTCCGGGGTGTACTGCGGGTCGCCCGTCCCGGCGAACCGGAGGCCCGCCACCGACGCCGCCCCGCCCTCGTCCAGGACGTGGACGTTCTTCATGCGCTGCAGGTAGCGCTGGGTCGTGCGGGAGTCGTGGTTGCCCCTGACCCAGACGTACGGAGCTCCCAGGTCCTCGATCGGGTCGAGGAAGGCGTTCTCCGTGGCGCTCCCGTGGTCCATCGTGTCGCCGGAATCGACGATGACGTTGATGTCGTACTGCTCGACCAGCGAGGCGATGATCTTCCAGCTCGCCGGGTTGAGGTGGATGTCCGAGACGTGCAGGAGCCGGATCGTGGACGGGTCCGGCTGGTACGCGGGGAGCGTCGACGTCGCGTCGTACAGCTTCGTCACGTTCGTGACCAGGCGCGCCAACTCCTGTTGGTACACGTCGAATTCGCTCACGATGCTGCGGGCGTTGCCGACGACCGATGGCGCGCTGCTGAGCAGGCCCGAGAATTTCGGCTCCAGGACCGACTTCGGGTTCCACGTCGCGTACGCCGCCGCGCCCGACGCGGCCAGGAGGGCCAGGGCCAGGCCGCCCGCCGCCAGGGCCCGGCGTGGGCGGCGGTAGACCGCGAGGCCCAGGGCCGTGGCGCCCGCGACGACGGCGGCGCAGGAGCGTACGGCCAGGTCGAGCGTGCCGTGCCCGACGTCCTGCGTCACCTCGTCCTGGAGGCCCGCGATCCGCTCGGGGTGGTCGACCAGGGCCTGGGAGCGGACCGGGTCCAGGCGGTCCACGTCCACGTCCAGGCGGATGGGGGCGACGTGCGAGCGCAGTTCGAGGGCCCCGAGCGGGGAGACGTCGATCTTCGTGCCGCCCGTCAGCGAGGGGCGCAGCGTCATGCGCGTGTCCATCGGGCCCACCGGCGCGTGCACGCTGCCGACGATCAGCAGGCCGAGCCAGGCGCCGAGCAGGACGACCGCGACGAGGCCCGCCGCACGGCCGTACGGATGGGGAGGGCTGATGAGCTCGCTCACCGGGTGCGGGTGGCGGGAGCGGTAGTGGCGTACGAGGGCGGCGGGCGCACGGAAGTCGCGGGCCATTGGTCCGGTATGCCCATGGGGACGGGCGGCTATGCGGGGCGGTGGCTGACAATGGGGGTGTGCTGGAGATGACGCGGGAAGAGTTCGAGGAACTGGTCGCCGAGGCGCTTGACCGGATTCCGCCCGAGTTGACGCGGTTGATGGACAACGTGGCGGTGTTCGTGGAGGACGAACCACCGGCCGAGGACCCCGAGCTGCTCGGGCTCTACGAAGGGACTCCGCTGACGGACCGGGGCGAGTGGTACGCGGGAGTGCTGCCCGACCGGATCACCATCTACCGGGGTCCGACCCTGCGCATGTGCGAGTCGCGCGAGGAGGTCGTCGCGGAGACCGAGATCACAGTGGTGCACGAAGTCGCGCATCACTTCGGGATCGACGACGAGCGCCTGCACGCCCTGGGATACGGCTGACGGTCGGCGGCAGAGTCCGTGTCCTCTTGCGGGGCAAGGGAGTTGGGTAGGGCGTCCCCGCTTCTCAGCGCCTCGGAGGTGCTCGGCCGTGCGCCAGTTGTACGTTCCTGCTCGGTGGGCCGCGGCGGCAGTGGCCGTCATGGCGACCGCGGGCTGCATGAGCATCGGTGACGACGGGGGCGGCGAGCCCGGTCCGGCGCGGTCCGCGGGCGAGCGCAGCGCTGCCGCGGCCCCGGACGGCGGCAGCGTCACGCCCGGCGCCGGCTCGGCCGGCAAATCGGGTGCCGACCGCGGTGACGCGAAGGGCAAGAAGGGCAAGAAAGGCAAGAAGGGCGGGGGCAAGGGGCGGTCGGGCGGGCACGGAGAGTCCGGTTCCGATGCCGCGCAGGCCTCCGCGTCCGCGACCGGGGGCGGCGGAGACCCCGCCCCGCCGACGAAGGACGGGCGGCCCACGCCCACGCGTACCAAGCCGGACCCGCCGCGCCCCACGCCGACGCCCGACCCCCCGAAGCCGACCCCGACGCCGACTCCTGAGCCCACTCCGGAGCCCTCGTCGTCGGCGCACGAGCCCCCGAAGCAGGACGCGCAGCTGGGGGAGCGGTCGGAGGGGCTCAGGTCGCGGGAGCCCTCGCCGGAGGCCGGGCCCGCCTAGGGCGGGGTGCTTGGGGTGCTTGGGGCGCTGGGCGTGCTTGGAGCGGTTCGGGGCGGGTGGGAGCGGATTACGCCGGGTTCAGGCCCTGTCCGAAACCCGCTTCCTCGCAGGTGAGGCGAGCTGTGGGGGGTGGAATCCAAGGTGCCCCGGAGGGTGTGGTTTGCCTTCTGGGGGGTTGGGTGCGTATGGTGGTAGATCGTTTGATCCCATTTGCCCGGCGCCGAAAAAGAAGAGCGCCGCGTGGCGCGTACTCTCCCTTGCCGTGGCTGACCGCATAGAGGCGGTCCATTGCGAAATCACGGAGTTGACGGGCGCGTGCCGAGACTCCGGAAGGTTTCGCATTTCGCATGTCCATTTCTCATTCTGACCACGCCGTCCTGCCCGAGAACGAGACGACCGACGAGCTGACGGTCGACGCGGCCGAGGCCGTTGTCGAGACCGCCGAGGCCGTCGAGACCGTCGAGAACGTCCAGGCCACCGACGTCGTGGAGGCCGCCGAGCAGGTCGTCGCCGAGGCCGATGCGCCCGCGACCGACGCTGCCGAGCAGGCCGACGAAGAGGCCGAGACCGGCCCCACCTTCGGTGACCTCGGGCTCCCCGAGGGCATCGTCCGCAAGCTCGCCCAGAACGGCGTGACCGCCCCCTTCCCGATCCAGGCCGCGACCATCCCGGACGCCCTGGCCGGCAAGGACATCCTCGGCCGTGGCCGCACCGGCTCCGGCAAGACCCTCTCCTTCGGTCTTCCGCTGCTCGCGACGCTGGCCGGCGGCCGCACCGAGAAGAAGAAGCCCCGCGGCGTCATCCTGACCCCGACCCGTGAGCTCGCGATGCAGGTCGCGGACGCGCTGCAGCCGTACGGCGACGTGCTCGGCCTGAAGATGAAGGTCGTCTGCGGCGGCACGTCCATGGGCAACCAGATCTACGCGCTCGAGCGCGGCGTCGACGTCCTCGTCGCCACCCCGGGCCGTCTGCGCGACATCATCAGCCGTGGCGCCTGCTCGCTCGAGGACACCCAGATCGCGGTGCTCGACGAGGCCGACCAGATGTCCGACCTGGGCTTCCTGCCCGAGGTCACCGAGCTGCTCGACCAGGTCCCCTCCGGCGGCCAGCGGATGCTGTTCTCGGCCACGATGGAGAACGAGATCTCCACGCTGGTCAAGCGCTACCTGACCAACCCGGTCACGCACGAGGTCGACAGCGCCCAGGGCAACGTCACGACCATGACCCACCACATCCTCATCGTGAAGCCCCGCGACAAGGCGCCCGTCACGGCCGCCATCGCCGCGCGCAAGGGCCGCACGATCATCTTCGTCCGCACCCAGCTGGGCGCCGACCGCATCGCCGAGCAGCTCTGCGAGTCCGGTGTGAAGGCCGACGCGCTGCACGGCGGCATGACGCAGGGCGCCCGTACGCGCGTCCTGGAGGACTTCAAGAAGGGCTACGTCAACGCGCTCGTCGCGACCGACGTCGCCGCCCGAGGCATCCACGTCGACGGCATCGACCTGGTCCTGAACGTGGACCCGGCCGGTGACCACAAGGACTACCTGCACCGCTCCGGCCGTACCGCTCGCGCGGGCCGCTCCGGCACGGTCGTCTCGCTGTCCCTGCCGCACCAGCGCCGCCAGATCTTCCGCCTGATGGAGGACGCGGGCGTCGACGCCTCGCGTCACATCATCAACGGCGGCGGCACCTTCGAGCCGGAGGTCGCCGAGATCACCGGCGCCCGTTCGATGACCGAGGTGCAGGCCGACTCCGCGGGCAACGCGGCGACCCAGGCCGAGCGTGAGGTCAAGGACCTCACCAAGGAGCTGGAGCGCGCCACCCGCCGCGCGACGGAGCTGCGCGAGGAGGCCTCGCGCCTCACCGCGCGTGCCGCCCGCGAGCGTGGCGACGACCCGGAGACCGCGGTGGCCGAGGCCGCCGCCGCTGCCGAGGCCGCCGTCGAGGCCGCTGTCTCCGTCCCCGAGCAGCCGGCCGCTCCGGCCGCCCGCGAGGAGCGCCGCCCGCAGCGCGACGACCGCGGCAACTACGAGCGCGAGCCGCGCCGTGACGACCGTGGCGGCCGTTCCTTCGAGCGTCGTGACGACCGCGGTGGCTCCGGCTTCCGTGGCGGCGACCGTCGCGAGGGTGGCGGTGGCTTCAACCGTGACCGCAACGACCGTGGTGGTTCCTCCGGCTTCCGTCGTGACGACAACCGTGGCGGTGGCTCCGGCTTCCGCGGCGGCGACCGTCGCGAGGGTGGCGGTGGCTTCAACCGTGACCGCAACGACCGTGGTGGCTCGTCCGGCTTCCGTCGTGACGACCGTCCCTCGGGCGGCGACCGTGGCGGCTTCCGCCGTGACGACAACCGTGGTGGCTCCTCCGGCTTCCGCCGTGACGACCGTCCCTCCGGCGGCGACCGTGGCGGCTTCCGTGGCGGCGACCGCCGTGACGACAACCGCGGTGGCTCCGGCTTCCGTCGCGACGACCGCCCCTCCGGCGGCCACCGTGGCAGCGACCGCCCGTTCAACCGTGACCGCCGCGACGACCGCCCCTCCGGCGGCGCCCGCTCCGGTGGCCACGACCGCCCGGCGTTCAACCGCGACCGCTCCGGCACCGGCACCGGCTCCTTCGGCCGCCGTGACGACAAGCCGCGCTGGAAGCGCAACGGCTGAGGCCTGAGCGACTAAACCACGGCAGCGGGGGGGGGGGGTTGGGGGGGGGGGGGGGGGGGGGGGGAGAAGGGGGGGGGGGGGGGGGTTCCTTTTTGGGGGAAAGGCGTGGAGGGAAAAAAAAACAAAAAAAACAAACAAAAAACCAGACAGAACAAAAA
>NZ_JBWKFG010000007.1:0-650033 GCF_056434405.1 Streptomyces sp. NPDC044044
CCCGCGGAGCGGGTACCACATCGCTGCGCGATGTGCAAGCGAACACCCGCGCTGCGCGCGAGTGTTGCGCTCGCGCTCCGCGCGAGCGGAGGCGGGTGGCTGCGCCACCCGCTCACCGGCCTTGCTTCGCAAGGCCGGTGACGGTCTGTCCGCTGCGCTCCCAGACCGGCGAGACTCCGTCTCGCTGCCAGGCTTCCGCTTCGCTCCAGCCTGGCCGGCGGGTCCGCTGCGCTCCCCCGTCTGACGGTCCTTCCGGCTGCGCCTGCAGGACCTTGAGACCCGCTGACGCGGGCCAGGCTGGCTACAGGAGCCGATCACATCTGGTGCACCAGCATCCAGGCCGCGAATCCCAGAACAAGCACCCCACTCACTCGCGCCATCGCATACCCCTTGCCAGTAGGTTCGGTCGCATCCGGATCCTTCACCCACCCTCTCTGCATGTTTCTGTTCATCCTCCAAAGCAGTTGAGGCCGTATGACCTGCACCAGCCCCATGACCAGGAAGAGGCACAGGATCGGGATGAGGACGGGGCTGCTGTCACTGCCGGAAGCGGCTTGAATGACTGCGTCGCGATTCATGCTTCTTCGGGTGCCCGGGGTGCTTAGCAGAAAACAGTGCCGCTCAGGCGAGGGCAGTGTGCTTCATTCTGAATAGCGGATAGACTCTGGAATCAGAGTCCACCCGTCAGGGTCGCTCCGAAGATTCAGCAAGATTCATCCCACAGCCTTACCGATGGTCCTGACGGGCAGAGCAGTCAGCCGGTCACGTCAGTCCAACCACAGCCCTTACGACTCCTCTTGGACTGGACACACCCGAGCAGAAGGCAGGCGAAGCATGCCCACCACAGGCCGCGCTGACCCACGCGAGGCAGCCCAACGAGAAGCCACTGACGCGGTCGTGCGCGCCCTCGAACTGCCTGCACGATCACTCGCGCCCGAACGAGGACTCCGCACGCAAGTAATCATGGCGACCGGGTCCGGGAAGACCCGGGTCGCGATCCGCAGCACGCAGGAACTCCACGCAGGCCGCGTGCTGGTACTCGTACCCTCGCTGGACCTCCTGGCGCAGACCGAAGCCGCATGGCGCGAGGGAGGCCGCCGAGGGCCGATGATCGGGGTGTCCTCGCTGCGGGGTGAGGAGGCGTCCTTCCCCAACACCACGGACGTGGACGAGCTGGTGGAGTGGACGCGGGGCCTGGACAAGGTCACCGTCTACGCCACCTACGCCAGCCTCGGGCTGGGCACGCTGGAGCGAGCGCACGCCGCGGGCTTGGCGGCGTGGGACCTGATCGTCGTGGATGAAGCCCACCGCGTTTCGGGCCGCATCGGCAAGCCGTGGGCCGTCGTCCACGACAACACCCGGATCCCATCGCTGCGCCGCCTCTACATGACGGCCACGCCCCGGATGTGGCAGCTCGAGGACGAGGACGAGGCCGGCGCGCCGGGCGAGCTGGTCGCGAGCATGGAAGACGACCCCAATGGGCCCTTCGGCAGCAGGGCGTTCACTTTGACGCTCTCGGAGGCTATCGACCGGGGCATCTGTGCCCCCTACCAGGTCGTATGCGTCGACGTCACCGACACCGCCCTCCAGGCCGCCGAGCTCCTGGGCGCAGAAGGGCGCTCGGCAGAGGTGCGCGGAGTGCGTCTCGCCGCGCTGCAGACCGCCTTGGTGAAGGCGTCTGCGGAGGAGGGCTTCCGCCGCACGCTCGTCTTCCACCACCAGGTCCGTGAGGCCGAAGCGTTCGCGGCCGGCCTCCCCGACGTCACCGCGCAGCTCCATGACGCCGAGCCAGAGCTGTACCCCAAGACGATCTGGGCCAACTGGCTGTGCGGCGACCACAAACCGCTGCACCGCCGCCGCGTCCTCGAGGAGTTCACCGACGGAATCGCAGACGACGGCACCGTCGTGGAGAAGAGCTACCTCGGGTCCGTGAAGGTCCTCGGAGAGGGCGTCGACACCAAGAACTGCGACTCCGTCTACTGGGCGGATGTGCGCGGGTCGATGCCGGACCTGGTCCAGGCGGTGGGCCGGGCGCTGCGGATGCAGCCGGGCGAGGGCAAGGTGGCAAGCCTGGTGGTGCCCGTACTGCTCGGGCCGGGCGAGACGGCGGACAACATGCTCACCTCCCGGGCGTACGGCGGGCTGGCCAAGCTGCTGGAGGCACTGCGGGCACATGACGTCCGCGTAGTGGAGCAGCTCGCCGAACAGCAGGCCCCCAGCGTCTACAGGTCCGTCAACAAGGACGACAGCGAGAAGAGCACGGGCGGGAGCGGTGAGGGCTCCGGGGGCGTCAGCGCCCCCGCCAAGGCGCTGCTGAAGTTCTCCACGCCGCGCGACCCGGCCGCCCTGGCGGCGTTCATCAACCTGCGCGTCCTCAACCCCGAACACGAACACTGGCGGCGGGGAGTGGAAGCAGCCGTCATCTACAACCGGCTGCACGGTGACCTCCGCGTGCCATTCACATACCGGGTGCCCGCCGTCGACGACCAGGCCAACCGGGATACACAGGCGAAGGCAGAAGCCACGGGGTGGCCTGCCTCGCTCGCCGGATTCCCCCTTGGGCAGTGGACCGCCGACGCGCGCCGGTTCTACGCCCGCGGCGACATGGACGGGGACCGCATCGCCCAGCTGGAGAAACTGGGCATGGTCTGGTCCCACTTCGATGTCGCGTGGGAGGAGGGCCTGTCCGCCGCGCGCGGATGGGCCGCCGAACACGGCCACCTCCTGGCCCCGCTGGACGCCACCTACCAGGGCGCGAAGGTGGGCATCTTCCTGAAGAACGCACGGGCCGCCGCCCGCAAGGCGCAGGAGAACGGGCAGCGGCGTGCGGAGGGCCTGCCGGTTCAGTCGGCGGCCGGGGCGCTGTCGGACGAACGGCGCGAACAGCTGGAGGAGATCGACGCATCCTGGTGCCCGAGTTGGCCGGTGACGTGGCAGCGCTGCTTCCACCTCGTCCGGCTCCACCTGGACGCGGGCGAGGCGTTGCCCACCACGGCGGGCAACGTCTTGCGCCAGGGCGAGGATCTGGGGCGGTGGGTGCAGTCGGTGAAGCTCGGCTGGGATCAGCTCACGACCGTGCAGCAATGGATGAGCGAACAGGTCCTCGGGATCACACCCGCCAGCGAGGACGAGAAGCCCAAGCCGCGCCGTACGCAGGCGGACAAGTGGGCCATGAACTACCAGGCCGCCCGCCAGTTCTACGAACGCGAAGGACACCTACAGGTACCCCGAAAGCATGTCGAACGGATCGTCATCGGCGAGGGGGCCGAGGGCAGCGGCGAGGGCCAGGAGGAGCGACAGATCCGGCTCGGGGCATGGATCGGGAACCAGCGCAGCCGGGCCACCACCCTGACACCGGAACGGATGGAACAGCTCTCCCAGATCGGCATGCGATGGACATGACGATGAACGCGAACGTCTTGGTGGTGACCGTCGCGGCGCTCGTGTCGGACTACTTGATGGGCCGGGAGCGGCCGTGGCTGCGACTGGGCGACTGGACTGAGGACCAGGTGCGGTTCGTCGGCAGGTTGGTGAAGGGCGGCGCGCACCGGCTGACAAAGCCGACATTCTTTATACTGGCCCTGCCTGTGTGGGCTCGCTGCTGGCGGGGATCGAGTGCGGCATCTGAGCGCACGGCTCGTTCGGGACCCGGTGGGCGCGGGCTCTGGGCAGAATCAACTGCATGGCGGATTCAGCAGCGTGGTTCGCGTTGATCAGCGCGGTCGGCGGCGCAGTCGTGGGGGCGGGGCGTGCGGTGCTCGGGCCCTTGATGCTGCATCGGCGCCAGGCGGCGGAACGGAGAGAGGCGCTGCTGCGGCAGGAGGAGCGAGAGCGAGCGCAGCAGCGCCGCGAGGACGAACTTCTCGAACGTCAGCAGCAGTTCGAATTGCGCGTCGCCGAACGGGAGAGAGCGACAGCGGCGGAGCGGGAGCAAGCTGCCGAGCTTGCCGCCCGACAGACGGCCGTGACAGATCGCCTGAAGAACATGCGGTCGACCACCCGTGCGTGGCAGCTGCTCCTCGATGACACCGTGAACGAGTTGTGGCACGGTCGACCCGTCGACCCGGGATCTTTCTCCGAAGCGCGCCGTGCCGCCAGGAAGGCCGTCAACGAGGCGTTCGACGAAGCGCTCCACGACGGTCTGTGGTTCGCGCATGCCGGTTCAGCCCGGACGCTGATGCGCGACGGCTCGATGATGCAGGCCTTGAGGCGCAACGATCACGGGGGGGGACGTGCATGCTCTCGAACAGGCACTGGGGGACGCGACGTCCGCTCTGAGTGCATGTGTAGAAGCCGGATGCCCGCTGCCCGAGGACCTCCTCCTGGAAGCGAGCTCCCAGCTGAGGCACCTCGATCTTGCTCGCGAGTCACTCGCCGCGTACACCGTGGGCCGACTGGTCGCTCTCGGTGTGGAGGTGGAGCGACCGCCAAGCGCCTGACCGCCGGGGCACAGATCCGCTGTCACGGCCGGGCTCGGCATCGGCGCTCCCAGTATCACGCAGGCCAGGACCGACGATCGCTCCCTCATACGGTTCCAGTTGAAGCTGAGGTGCAGTGTCCGGTGACACTGGGCCTTGATCTCGAGACCTCAAGCCCCGCCGGACGCACGTACCCACGGCGGAAGCGGGAGCGCAGCCGCGGGCCGTCTCGGCGGTCGCGGCGGCCCCCGCCTCCAGGCGGTCGCGTTCGGCTTGGTCCGCTGCCGCGACCGTCTTGGCCTCGCACGGCCGATAGGCGCTGATCATGCAGCCCGAGACCCTGGTCATCCTGGAGCGGATGGAGACCAACCCCCTCGGTCTGCGCGGCCATTGGGAGAAGGAGCTGGAGGACGTCCTGCTGGACGGCCTCGAGTTCGCGTGAGGGCCGCGCATCCGCCTTCAGCCGGTAAAAGCAGCCGGCAACAAGCAGCGGGGCCGGACAGGGTGATCCTTTCCGGCCCCGCTGTCGTCAGGTCACGGTAGCGCCGGGGCGATGCGCAGCGCTGCCTCTTCCGAGCCTCCCTGGCGCGAGGAAGGAGTCGAGCCGGGGGAATGTCGTCGCCGTTGCCCCGGGCCGTGTCACCGCCTTCTGGAGGCTCGGCTGTCAGGGCCGGCGGCGCGAGAACCATCCGCCGGCCTTCTGTGCGGCCTGGTCCTCCTCCAGGAGCTGGTGCTCGCGTTCGGCCTGGCGCTCCCAGTGCTGCGGGCCGGGTGGGCTATTCCTCCGACAGCCGTGCCATGTCGGACACCGGTCCGAGGTGGCCGAGCTTGTCGGGGTTGGACACGGAGTGGATCGCCCGGATCACACCGTCGACGATGTCGAGCTCGACCACGTTGACCACCCGGCCCTCAGGGTCGTAGGTCACGGCGCCGGGGCGGCTGTTGACCCAGGCCGGACGGAGGCCGGCACCGAGGCTCCGAATCCGGCGGAAACCACCGACGAGCAGCTGCCCGACGCGCTGCGACTCATCCACCGGATTCCTGGTCGCACGCGCCTTGCCGCCGCCGTCCCCGTAGTACACGACATCGGGCGCGAGCATGCCGAGCAGCGCGTCCAGGTCGCCGCCCTCGGCCGCCTCGAAGAACTTGCGGGCGAGTTCCTCGCCCTCGGCCCGCTTGGCAGGGGGCGGCACACTGTCCGCGTCCGGCCCAGCCGCGGTGATGCGCTTCTTGGCACGGGCGAAGATCTGGCGGCAGTTCGCCTCGGACTTCCCGGTGGTCCTCGCCACATCCGTGTAGTCGTACCCGAATACTTCACGCAGCATGAACACCGCCCGCTCCACCGGGGAGAGGGACTCCAGCAGCACGAGGAAGGCCATGGACAGTGAGTCGGCCAGCTCGGCGTGCTCGACCGGTCCCGGCCGGTCATTGGTCACGACGACCGGTTCGGGCAGCCAGTTCCCCACATAGGTCTCCCTGCGTACCCGTGCCGAGCTCAGGTGGTTGATCCCCAGCCGCGTCACAGCTGTGGTCAGGTACGCCTTTGGTGAGGAGATCGCGGTACCCGCCTGGTGCGCCCGGGTCAGGCCGAGGAAGGCGTCCTGGACGAGGTCCTCGGCGTCGCCTACCGACCCGGTCATCCCGTAGGCGATGGAGAACATCAGCGGCCGGTATCCAGCCTCGTCCGTCACATCCGTTGCTCCCGACATGGGACCCCTCCCCCAACTCGCGGACGGCGGTGCTCAGTCCAAGCGCGCCGCCCCGCCTGCCCATTCCAAGATCCACAAGATGCCCAGAGGGTATCCCAGGGGTTCGGTGGGCCGTCGGCGGACCATCTCAGTCCGGCGGGGAGACGCACGTCACATCGGCCCCTGTCACAGGCTGCCGGGGTGCCCTGTCTTAGAGGGCGACAGCGATCAACAGGAACAAGGAGTACACGATGAACGCTCGACTCAACTTCATGACCAGCCCCGTCGCCGCCAAGGCCATGAAGCACATCATCGCCGCGAGCAGGGCGCTCGCGGAGTCGACCGTCCCGGCCTCCACCCGGGAACTGATGATGCTCCGCGCCAGCCAGATCAACGGCTGCGCCGGATGCATCGACATGCACACCAAGGACGCCGCGCACGCCGGGGAGAGCGCGGTACGTCTCCACCTGGTCGTGGCCTGGCGCGAGGCCACGGTGTTCACCGACGCCGAACGCGCCGCCCTGGAGCTGACCGAAGAGGGCACCCGCATCGCCGACACGGCCGGCGGGGTCCCGGACGCAGTCTGGGCGAACGCCGCCAAGTACTACGACGACGACCAACTCGCCGACCTGGTGGCCCAGATCGCCATCATCAACGCCTTCAACCGCGGAAACGTCATGATCCAGCAGCCCGCGGGCGGCTACCAGCCCGGCCAGCACGGCTGACCATCCACCCGCCACGCGACCGTTCCGCCCCCGGCGCCCGCGCCGACACCATGTAGGGATTCATCCCATGAACCTCGCCCTGTGGATCATCACCGGACTGCTCGCCACCGCCTACCTGCTCGGCGGCGCCTTCAAGGTGATCACGCCGAAGGAGGAGATCGCCTCCAGCGGCCCCAGCGCCCGCTGGGCCGAGGACTTCAGCGCCGGCAGCATCAAAACCATCGGAGCCCTCGAGGTGCTGGCCACGGTGGGCCTGGTCCTGCCCGCCCTGCTCGGCACCGCACCGGTTCTGGTCCCGCTGGCAGCCCTCGGCTTGGTGCTGATGATGACCGGCGCGGCGATCACCCGCATACGGCGTCACGAGACCAAATTCATGGTGGTGGACCTGGTCTACCTCGTCCTGGCCGCCTTCGTGGTGTGGGGCCGCATCGGCCCCGAGTCCCTCACGGCCTGAGGGGCATTGTCCGGCTACACCGCGGAGCACAGGCCGACGGCTGGACCGCACCGCCCTGTACTGGACCGGCAGACCCGACCCGGCACCAAGTCGCTGTCTTTCGCCTCCCCTGGACACACGACCAATGTGTACGGGCGCTGGCACAGTTTGAGGCCACCAAGCAGGCCGTCGATGCGGGCGGGCAGGCTCCGCCCCTGGAGCCCGAGGTCGCTGAAGCCGCCATGCAGTGTCTGGGCTGGATACGGCACGCGGCGGCACGACCGGGCTACGGCGTCATCGGCTTCAAGTTCTGAGCGCGTATCTGGAAGTTTCGATCGCGTTCTAATATCGGGCTATAACGACTCCCGCTCTAGATCGCACATTGCGCACTCGGCACACACCGGGCGGTGTGCTCTCGTGCGGCCGGCTCACCGGCCGGTGTACCGAAAGCATCCCGTCCCGGGCCCGACCGGCCACCGGATTCGAAGAACCGACACTCCGCCACCCGTCACGACATGGGCAGAGTCCTCCCCACCGGCGAGGCATACAGCCGCCCCGCCCACCACAAGGCCGGCACCAAACCCCGTCCTGGGAGCGGCACTGACATCACTGACCGAGCCCCGTAGCCTGCTCTGGCGCACAACGGCGTGCTCCTCGGCGGGAGACTGGAGACCCTGATGACAGGTGGCGGCAGGTCGAGTACGGATATCGGTGGCGGCCACATCGGGCTGGTCGTCACGATCATTGCCCTGGTCGTCATTGCCAGTTTCTCGGGCCCTCGCTGGACTTTGATCGTCGCGGGGGGCTTTGCCGCCTGGTTCGTCCTCGCGCTGACCGTCATCCGCATCAGGGGCGGACGGGGCGGAGAAGCCGTTCGACGGGCTTACGTCGCCACTTTCGGCTGGGGCGACTACGTCACCCCCTGATGGGGTTAAACGACAAGCTCGGAGACATGTTCGAACTCACGACTCTAACGCCTGCGTTGGTACTAATCGCACTGGTCGGCGTTCTCGCTATGACGGCAGTCGCCCACGAAGATCCGGGATTTCGCGCACGGGCTGAGCCAGTTCTCCGCCTGCTTCTGCGACGCCCCTAAGACGCAAAAGGCCCCACCTCTATGAGGTGGGGCCTTTCTGTTTTTCTCTAACGGCCTTGGCCGTGTCGCACGCTACTGCTTTCCGCCCAACTCCCGTCGCCGCCGAGCCCGCTCCTGCTGCCGCTCTTGCAACAGAATCTTGCGGTGGGCAGAGTTCTGCGGCCACACGGCACGAACGAGGCCGCACACCCCGAGCACGGTGAGGCCGAAAACAACAACAGCCAAGACGGCCCACCAGGGGGCCGTGTCCGGCAGTGCAAACATTGATCTGAACCTTCCGACCTTGCATGGTCGGCGGGCCACTCAGGCAGCTAGTACAACGCTCCCCAGCGTGCTGCGGTGGTGCCCGCCCCGGTGAGTCGTCACGGGGAAGGCAGAGTTGGGCCCTCTGGGCGCGATCTGTGGTGTGGCCTCGATGGGCGCAGGTTTCCACACCGGTACATCGTCCGCGGCGGCCCGCCCCAACAGGCGCGAGAGCAGCAGGATGAGGACTCGGATCAAGAACCGGAGAAGACAAGCGATTACTTCGGCGAGCGCTTCGGCGAGTGCCCGCGCGGCAGCTCGCCGTTCGGCCGCAGTGCCAGCCACTTCGAGCCGAAGCGCGGCGGTCCTTAGCCTGTCATGTGGGTGGCTCTCGGCGGGGCGGACATCGAGGTCCTCCATGCGGAGGCCGCACATGACGTGCTGCGTCTCCCCGCGCACAACGGCCAGGTTCAGCCGATCGATATAGTCCCTGACCTTCGACACTGGCGAGTCAGCGCCCCAACTCTCAGTCATCACACCCCCTCCCAGAGAGCTGTTCACTCCCAGCAGGCTACTGGGTCCGTCTGACAAACAGGGCGCATTGCACGGCAGAGGCCCCCTTCCTGACACGGGAGGGGGCCTCTCTGTCGTCACTTCCTCTGCTGCCCCCCCCCAGAGGGGATGGATACCGTCCGAGGGCGGTGTCCATCGATCCGCTTCATGTTGGCCTCGTGCTCCTGGCGCTCCTCGTTGAGCTCCCGAGCGATAGCTAGGACCACTGTGATGTCAGGGTCCGTCTCGGTCCTCATGGACCACAGCGAGGAGCCATACAGTTCTGCGCGCGATCGGGGTGCGCGAGGTTCCCGCTCCTGCACGCGGCGCAGGAACTCGTCCGTCGACCGGTGGCTGGTTGGGCTGCGAACTCGCCCCACCGGTGGCTCTCCCTGGGCCCGGCCCGGCGAGCACATCTCCGCAGTCGTCCTCGCACGCCGGCTCGCAGCTCGCCAGATCCCGATCCACCAGACCCGCACGACTGCCCTGATCGAACTTGCCCTGGACCTGCCGCCAGCCGTCCCCGCTCCCATACTCGGCCAGCACATCATCACCGCCCAGCAATGGCGCCACCGCGCCGCCAACGACTGGACTGCCTACCTCGAGGCCCGACTCACAGAGCTGGAAGCTAGCCGGCGGGCGTTCATGGACTGACCGACTCAACCGCGAGTAGCAGCCAAGTCTTGGCTGCTACTCGCGGTTGAGTCGGTAGGTTGGCTTGTATGTCTGTCAGGTGAGGCAGCGGCGGATCCACCAGGTGCAGAACCCGGTCAGGGCCAGGGTAAGGCCCAGGTAGAGGCCGGTCTCGGCCCACTGAAGGGTCCAGAAGTTCCCGGCGGGTTGGTAGGCGACCTGCTGCCGGTAACCGGCCTTGGACAAGGCATCGGCGCAGTCCGACATGGACGGGCAGTCGGTGAGCGAGGCGGGCAAGGTTGCCGGTTGGCCGGAGGCGTTGACGGTCTGTTCGGACAAGATCCAGGCGCCGGGCTGGCCGAAGTCCACTTCGCGCACGGCGTCGACGCCGATGCTCACCGGCCTGGCCTCGGTGAACGGCAGGGTCGTGTTCACGGACGGGGCCAGGTGAGGCCGGATCCACAGGGGCGTGGCGATCTGCACGGCGGCGTACGCGGCAAGGGTGGCGGCCATCGCGGGCACGGTGCGGCGGATGAGCACACCAAGGGTGACACCGAGGATGAAAGCGAAGGCCGCGTAACCGATCGGCACGATGCCGCGCCCGGCGAATACCAGCGGATCGATGCGCGGGTAGAAGGGATCCGCGCCAGTCCCGCCGCTGTTGACGGCCCGGTCGATCGGACTGCTCCACCACGTCACGATGAGGCTGGCCAGGGCGGCGGCGGTCATGGTGGCCAGGCCGGTGAGGGCAAGTTTGGTGGTCAGCCAGCGGGCGCGGGTGATGCTCTGGTTCCACGCCAGGCGGAAGGTGCCGCTCTCCAGCTCACGGGTGATCAGAGGTGCGCCCCAGAACATGCCGATGACGGCCGGTACGAGCACGGTGACCAGGAGTCCGAGGTAATACACGCTCTGGTCGGCGCTGGTGATCCGGCCGAACAGGTCGTCTCCGGCACCGGCGTACAGGTCGGCCAGCTGCGGACCGGTGACCACCAGGAGCACCGCGAGGAAGGCCAGGGCAAGATAGACGACCGTGGCCTGGGTGCGGAACTGTCGCCAGGTCAGCCAGATCATCGCAGCACCTCAAAGGTGGGTCGGGAATCACGGAAGGCGTCCGCGGGGCGGGTCATGTACGCGAGGACGATGTCCTCCAGACCGAGCGGGCTCACGGTCCAGGACGGATCGTGGACCGCGGTGTCGGTGCGCACCAGGAGCGTGGTCTGCCGGTCGGTGTGGCTGGCCGAGATGACGTGCAGGCCGGAGGGAAGGGTGGCCGGGTCGCGGCGTGGGCCGGTGAGCCGGTGGTGGGAGGCGACCAGGTCGTCGATGTCGCCGGCCACCTGCACCTGGGAGTCGACCAGGACGATGACGTAGTCGCAGGTGCGCTCCACGTCGGAGACCAGATGCGAGGAGAGTACGACGCTCATCTCGTGCTCGGCGACGGCCTCCATCAGATCCTGCATGAACTCCCGCCGGGCCAGCGGGTCCAGGGCTGCCACGGGCTCGTCCAGGATGAGCAGCTCCGGGCGCTTGGCGATGCCCAACGTGAGGGCGAGCTGCGCGCGCTGACCGCCGGACAACCTTCCGGCCCGCTGCTTGAGGTCCAGGCCCAGCCGGCGCACCCGCTCCCGGGCCACGGCATCATCCCAGTGCGGGTTCAGCCGTCTGCCGAAGTCGAGGTGGTCGGCGACACTTAAGGAGGCGTAGGTCGGGGTGTCCTGGGCCACGAAGCCGACCTTGGCCAGCTGCTCCACATTGCCGGCGGGAGTGCCTCCGCACACCTCGATGCTGCCGACCGTGGGGGTGAGCAGGCCCGAGGCCAGATTCAACAGGGTCGACTTTCCAGCCCCGTTGGGGCCAACCAAGCCCACCACGCGGCCGGCGGGAACGTCCAGGTCGCAGTGCTGCAGCGCCCAGCGCTGCTTGTACTTCTTGCCCAGATCTTGGGCTCGCAAGACAGCGCTCACGCTACGTCCTCTCCGGCTGCGTTACGAAAGGTGCTCACGAACAGCGCCTCGATGCTTTCCTCGTCGAGTCCGGCCAGTCGGGCCTTGGTCAGCCAGCGCTGCAGGTCCCTGCGCAGTGGGCCGTGGGCGGCGAGTGTGTCGTCGGCCAGCGTCCGGGTCACAAACGTTCCGACGCCGGGCCGGGCGGCAACCAGCCCCTCGTGCTCCAGCTCGCGGTAGGCCTTGAGCACCGTGTTCGGGTTGACCGCGATCTGCTTCGCCACGTCCTTGACCGTCGGCAGCTTGTCTCCCTCCTTCAGCAGTCCCAGACGCAGTGCATGGCGCACTTGCTGGACCAGCTGCTGGTAGGGAGACAGGCCGGACCGGGTGTTCAGGTGGAACTCAATCACCGGTTCCTCCATTTAGCTAGTTACCTAGCACTCTAGCTCTCTAGGTTAATCGTGTGGCAAGCCCTCTGCGATCCGCCGGACTTGAGGAGGCGCCACCCTGCGAGATGTGCAGGCATGGCGCTGCGCGGTGGAGCCGACCCATGTCCCGTAGTTCTTCCCGGCGCCGAAGCCGCAGATGACAGGCAGAAACACCCCCGACAGGCCCATCGCCGTCGCTCCTAGTGCCTGTTTGAGGCTCTGCGGTTGCGTCACATCGTGAGCCGCGCGGCGTCAGTTCCCCGGAATACAGCACGCTTGAAGTAGCCCCCCCGCCAGTCGGCGCCAAGGACTGGACCGCGGCCGAACGCCAGGCATACGCCAACGACCTCGGCGACGAGCGGGCGCTGATCGCCGTCACGGCGAAGTCCAACCGCAGCAAGGCCGACAAGGACCCCTCGACCTGGATGCCGCCGGCCGAAGGCAACCGCTGCCAGTACGTGGCGCAGTGGGTCGCCATCAAGACCCGCTGGAAGCTCGCCATCGACCCGAGCGAGGAGGCCGCCCTGGCCGAGAACGCGACCCGCTGCCCGAACACCCCGGTCAGGGTGCAGCTCGCCCGGTAACCCGGCCGCACGACGCTGAGCCCCAACGCCCGTGCCCGGGTGAGGACTGGCGGCACTGCGGTTGGGGACACGTGGACGCGGGAAAAGCTTGATCGCCTTATCCATCGCGGTGAAAGGAGCCCACCATGGCCGAGGAAAAACCGGAACCTGACCAGAGCGGTCCCTCGCCCAGGCAGGTGGCCGGCCCGGCGCTGCCGCGGAAGGCGAAGACCCCGGTCACCTACGCGAAGGGCCCGGCCCCCGACTCCAACGGCAACGGCGGGAGCGGGAGCGGGGGCGGGAACAGCTCCCCAAGCGGCTCCGGGAGCGGCGTTGGGAGTGACCCGACCGACACCGAGGAGCAGGAACAGCCAGGTGGCCGGGCGCTGCCGCGGAAGAAACGCCGCGGGAACAGCTAGCCCACGGGCAGACAGAGTGGGGGCGGGCCGCCACCCTGACCGGGCGGCGGCCCGCACTGCGTTCACTCCTCGCCGGTAGCGGGACTGCCCGCGCCGGACGCGACTCCCGTTCCCTGCCGATCGCCCCCCCCTATCCATGAGTTCAGGGTTTCCTGAATTCAGCTTTATGTGTACTGTCGTGGGGTGCTGACTGTTGCCTCCGACATCGAGGTGCTGGCCCGCTTCGGCCGCGCGCTCGCCGACCCGATCCGCTGCCGCATCCTGCTCGCCCTGCGCCAGGCGCCGGCCTATCCGGCCGATCTCGCCGACGCGCTCGACGTTTCCCGGACTCGGCTGTCCAACCACCTGGCCTGCTTGCGTGACTGCGGCCTTGTGGTCACCGTGCCCGATGGGCGCCGCACCCGCTACGAGCTCGCCGACGAACGCCTCGGCCACGCCCTGGACCACCTGCTCGCCGCTGTGGTCGCGGTCGAGTCGGACAAGACCTGCCCGGACGCCGCCACGAAGGGCTGCTGCTGATGACCGCGATATCCCTCGGGCCATCCCCGGCCCGCCGCGACGCGCTCGCGCGCCGCATACGGTGGCTGGTCACCGCGACCATCACCTACAACGTCATCGAGGCCGTCGTCGCGATCACCGCGGGCACGATGGCCTCCTCGACGGCGCTGATCGGGTTCGGGCTGGACTCCGTGATCGAGGTGTCCTCTGCCGCCGCGATCGCCTGGCAGTTCTCCGCCCGCGACCACGCTGTGCTCGACGACCGGGAGAAGACCACCCTGCGGATCATCGCCGTCTCCTTCTTCGCCCTCGCCGCTTATGTGAGCATCGACGCCGTCCGAGCCCTGGTCGGCACCGGTGAGGCCGACCGCTCGATCCCGGGCATCGTCATCGCCGCCCTGTCCCTGGCGATCATGCCGTTCCTCTCCTTCGCCCAGCGCAAGGCTGGTCGTGAACTCGGCTCCGCCTCCGCGGTCGCCGACTCCAAGCAGACCCTGCTGTGCACGTACCTGTCTGCCGTGCTGCTGGTCGGCCTGATCCTCAACTCCACGCTCGGCTGGTCCTGGGCCGATCCGATGGCCGCCCTGATCATCGCGGCCATCGCGGTGAAGGAGGGCCGCAACGCCTGGCAGGGCAAGGGCTGCTGCGCACCCACCGCCCACACCCCGGCTCCCGGCGGGCCCGCCGCGGCCGAGGCGGACGCGTGCGGCTGCAAGCCGGGCTGCACCTGCTGCTCCTGAACATCTCGTTGCCACCACGCCCCTCCCGCCACCTGGTCCGCCGATACTGACCGGGCGATCAAGGAGCGGTGGGGGCAACGGTGAGTGGACGATCTGGGCCGGGTTCGCGGCCGGCCTGCTGATCTCGACGGTGACCGCGCCGGTCAGCGTGTCCGGGACTGTCTTCCTCCTCCCCGGCCCCGGCGTCTTCCGCCTCCTGGCCGCCGCCTTCCTGCTCCCGCTCGGCGTGTGGCTGTGCCTGCGCACTCTGCGCCCCGCCCGGCGGCGGCCGGACGCGGCCGAGCCATCGGCGCGCGTGCTCGCCGCACTAGGCCTGACAGTCGGGTGGTCGGCGGGATCTACGGGATCGGCAGCGGCTCCCTGCTCGGGCCTATCCTCGCCGCCCGCGGCATGCCATGGCCCACATCACACCGGCCACCCTCACCACAACCTTCACTACCTCCGTTGCCGGGGCCGCCGCGTACTCCGTGCTGGCCCTGGCGAGCCCCGGGCCCGTCGCGCCCGACTGGTGGCTGGGCCTGGCCTGTGGCACAGGCGGGCTAATCGGCAGATACCTCGGCGCCCGACTTCAGCATCACCTACCCAAGACCGCACTTCGGCTGCTGCTCGGCGCCCTTGCCGCCAGTCTCGGAGCGCTCTACGCCGCCCAAGCGCTGGCCTGATCCTCGGCGGCGGCCGACTCAGTGGCAGCGCGAGGCGTACATGATGACCGCCATCCCACCGAGGCAGACCAGCGCGCCGACAACGTCGAAGCGGTCGGGCCGGTAGCCGTCGGCGACCATGCCGGACAGCACTGCTGCTCGACTGCCACCAGCTTCGTCCGCGTGGCCGGCAACGTCAGCCGCAGCCCGTCGGGCAACACTTGCGTTCTACACGTCATGCCGCAGCCGTCAGAGCCCATCCTTGAACCCCTGTTGATCTCGTACACGCGCCACGGTGGAAGCTCCGCCGACCGACGGTGCGTTCAGCGGTGCGACGGCCATGGGCCCCTCGATAAGGCACGACCGCCGCCTCGCCGGACAGAAACAATTCCAATCACAGGAGGAACGTTCTTCCTCCAGCATCCAGCACCCTCACAGCCCGTTCTGACAATTCGCGCAGACGGTCACCCGGACGCCACGGCCCGTCACCTATCTACCCGAAAAGCCTGCTTATCGGCTCCAGATGGTGGAGTTCGGTGCAGGCCGGAGGTTCGAGGACGGGTTCTCAGTTCGCGACCGGCTGCGGCGCCTGGTGCCACCAAGTCAGCAGCTTCGATGCCGGGGCTTTTAGCTTTCCGGGTTGACTGGGACTTTCGTGGCCCTGGCCTTCGGGTAGTCCACGATTTGCCCGATGCTCTGTAGCCCGTGCTTGTCATCGTCTGGGATTGCGATTGACGGGTCGGGGTAGATCATGAGCTGCGGCGTACAGGAGCAAACGGCGTGTGGCAGGCCTTTACGCAGATAGCGGCGTATTCGGGGCGTCTGCGCTTTGGCATGGCCACGCACTCATGGGGCATCAACCGCCGGGACCCGGCCGGGGCGCCCTTATTCGGAAGATCCGCAACGTCCGATTGACTGTGCTCCAGTCGGCCGCGGCCTCGCCTCGTTGAGCTTCTTCGATGTGGCCACCGATCGGGTGACGGTCCGTGAAGCGAAACGAGCGAGGCCCCCGGGCTGTTGATCGAGATGTCTGACGTCTCAATTGCGTGATTCAGCGTCTTACGAACTCCCCAACCGGAACGGGCCGCTTCCCCCGTTCCGGTTGGGGAGTTCTCGTGTGTCAGGCGGCTGTTCGCCCCGATGGCGCTAACGTCGTGCACGGCTCCGGCGTCTTTGAGCGGTGACACCGCTCGGCCAGGCCCGGGCCTGCTCCTACGTACGTGTTCCGCACCCAGAACCGACGACGCAAGGGGAATCGATTCCATGACCGTCACAGCAGCACGCCGCACCATGTCACCGCGTCGCTCCGCCGCCCGCACGGCGGCCGTGGCGGCCCTGTCCGCCGCCGCGCTCCTCGGCGGCGGTCTCACGGCTCAGGCCGCCGCGCCCGCCCGCACGACGGGCGCGGCTGTGGAGCTCGCGCCGGCCGGTGTGCTCGCGACCCAGTGCTACTACAGGGTGAACGCCAGCGGCGGTCTGCTGATCCGCAGCGGTCCCGGCACCGGCTACTCGGTCGTCGGGTCCTACGCCAACGGTTCCACGATCCTCGCGTCGGCGTCCACCACCAACGGTTTCCGCAAGGTGGGCACCAACCGCTGGGTCTCCTCGGCGTACACCGTCCGCATCACCAGCTATCCCTGCGAGTGACAGGGAGGCGGCTGGGGCCTCGGTGAGTAGGTGCTCGACGTCTTCCATTTGCCGCTCCCCGTAGTATCCGTATCTTGGCCACATGGTGGATGGGGGAGAGCCGAGACTCTTTGTGAACCGATGGGGCGACACATCGGACCCGGCATCTGTAGGACGCGCTTCCTACCGGGATGAGTGTGTGTTTCGACCAGGCCAAGCCGCATCCGCGAGCCCGTGTCGGTTTCCACGCCGAACATCAGGACACCTCGACCGCTGGGTGGCGACGTCTGCTGGAGTTGATCGACGAGGCCGCGGAGGACGGGCGGGAGGAGTTCCGACCTCTGGTCGACCTCAGCGCCGAGGAGCGCCGGCAGGTCCTCACTCTGCCGGCACGCATCGCCAAGCTGACGGCGGTCAAGCACTTCGTGCTCTACGGCAGCAACCTGGTCCGGATACCGCCCGAGATCGGTGCGATGACCAGCCTGGAGGAGCTCACTCCCTACACCTCGTACCGGCTGCACTGGTTCCCCTACGAGATCACCAGATGCTCGCAGCTGGTCCGGAGCACGGTGAGCACCCGCGCACTGTTCGGGAACTACAAGCTCCGTCCTCCTTTCCCTCGACTGCAGCCTCCGCGAGTCGCCGTTGCTGATCTCGACCTGTCAGCGCTTGATGCCCGGCGCTGGGGCACCACGGCCATCCGTGGATGCAGTGTCTGCGATCGGCCGATCGAACAGGCTGGGCTCCACCAAGTGTGGATCTCCCTTCGGGTGGCCACCGACGTCCTGCCTCTCCTGGTCAACGCCTGCTCGGCGGCATGCGTTTCCGCCCTGCCCTCCGGCGCCGAGGACTACGTGCAGCTGCCGCACACAGGCGGCGGGGTCAAGCAGCCGCCGTCCGACTGGGACTGATCGGACGATCAGCGGGGCAGCCGGGCTGTCCGCTCCGGATACGCTGCAGCGACGTAGCGCATGGCGGTCTGTTCGGTGATGCCGACAAGCCTCATGAGCTTGAGCCGCGATCCCGGAGTCCTGCGGTCAGCTTCCGAAGCTGTTGTCCACCGTGGTGATCTCATCCAGGCACTCGTGCCTCTCGGCGCGCGGAAGTGTGACTCTCACCGCAGCCGGGATGAGCGCCAGGCGCAGCACCTGCTCCTCGGCCGAGGCATTGACCCCGAGGTCAGCGAGGTCGGAGCCGGTCCTGCTGGTGACGACGGTCAGGGCCAGGACACGCAGGCGAGGAAAGTCGCGGGCCGCCATGAGCGGCCGCTCCGACACAGCACGTGCTCGACTGCTCGACTGGTGGGGCGTCCGGGCGGCTGCCCGCCCGAAACGTCACACGGCCTTCAGCACCTTGGTGGCAGCCTCATTCTCCCGCTGACGCAGGGAGCGCCATTCGGCCGCCGGCTGGGGGTTGGCGTCGAGCCAGCGTTGTTGAAGCACGGCGAGCCTGGCGTACACGCGCTCCAGGTAACCGGTGGCACTCTTGCAGGTCACGTCGGCGCGGGCCGCGGGTTGTTCGGCGAGGGGGGTGCCGGCCTGCAGCGTCGCTGCGTGCCGCTGGGGGTCTTGCGCGGTGGCGAATCCCGCTTGCCGCATGCAGGAGCGCCATCGTGCCGTCGCTCCGCGGAACGCGGAATCCTCTCCCAGCGTGCGCAGCGCATCGCGCTCCCCTTGGTCGAGCCGCAGCCGCAGAGTGAGATCGCGTCGCGGCCCTCCCGCATGGCCAGCAGGGACGCCCAACGATGGCACAGGCACGTTCGGTGTATGCGTCCGGCTCAACGCCTGGATCGCCAGCGTGGCCGCACCGGAGCACCGACTCCGGGTCTCGCGCCGCGCAACGACCCCTCCAGCAGGGCCTGGCGGCCCTGACGCAGTGGGTGGAGCAGGAAGCGGGAAGGCGCGGGCTGGGCGGTGCCGCGCGGGCACGGTGAACCGATCGCGGTTGACGGAGAGACGGAGCCGGTGATCCGTATGGATCTCCAACACCAAGACCCGGCGCGACAATCTCAGCGCGGAGCAGTTGGACGCGTTGCGGCAGCTGGGCATCGAGTGGGCGTAGGAGCCTCGAGTTTGCTTCCCCGCCAGCCATGGCTGGTGACCCATGACGAGTGAGGTCGACTGACGATTATGGGAGTTGCTGTGAGGCCGACTTCCCGAAGCCAGTAGAGAACGTGAGCAATGCGTGACGCCTGGGGGCAGGCGTTGGTTCCTGTCCCCAGGCGCGCAGGAGGCATCCGCGGCAACGGATGTAATTCCCCTCAACGCTGCGGCGTGCTGTCCGGACCAAGGGAGAACAGGCCGCGTCGCCTGGCTTCTCAGCCAGAAGGCGGCGACTGGATATAGCTTCGGTTCGGCTCAGGCATTGCAACAGCCGCAACGTGCTGACGAATGCCGGCGGACGTTCGCAGACAACTCAGGCTGTGATCTGCGCAGATGCGCAGGGTTGTCCGGCTGGGTTGTCACAGTGGCGGACAACGGGTGCACAGCGCGGACACGCCAGCTCCAGGGGCAGTACGCATCCGGAAAACGAGGACGGGCGATCTGCTGTCGGCCGGGTTGTCCACCTGCAAAAGTGGACCATGCGTCGCGAGCGGCAACTCCTGACGCCACATCAACCATGTCCGGACCAAGGGATCTTTCTTCATGTACACATGCCGCATTCACCTGCCCAAAGGCAGCAGTGTCGACCTTCCCGGCTACCTGCCGGTGATCGTCATCGTCATCGTCGTCGTCCTCGTCCTTCTCGGCTACGACATCAGCGCAGCCATCGCCGCGGTGATCGCCGCGGGCGCCGCTGCCCGGGAGCTCGGGCGCACCGCCTGAGCCTTCCCCTCTCGGTCTGATGTCCGCTTCGGCGGTGCCACCAGTGGTGGCACCGCCGCTTGTCGCATACCGGGAAAGGAGTGCGGCCATCCATGCCACGACCTGAAAAACCCATAGCCTTTGATGCTCCGTTCGCCGCTTTCGCTCTGCAGCTACGTGCTCTGCGCCGACAGGCGGGAAACCCGACCTACGGCGCCATGTCCCGGCGGATCGGCGGCATGGTGTCAGTGAGCACGCTCGCCAAGGCCGCCGCCGGCGACCGTCTTCCCTCACTCGAGGTGACTCTCGCCTACGCAACGGCGTGCCACGGCAACCAGCAGCACTGGACGGAACAGTGGCTGCTCGCGCAAGGAGACGCTTTGCCGTCACAGGCAGGCGCCTGGGCCGCTGTGCCGCCCACCGCGAGTACAGCGGCGTCTGCGGCAGATTTCGTCGAATCCCTGCGCCAGCTGAGGCTGTGGGCCGGCATGCCCTCCTACACTCAGCTCGCCCGCCTGGCAGGACTGGGCCGCACCACTCTCTGCGACGCGCTGGCCCCCGGGCGCGCCGGTCTCCCCAGCCGAGACGTCACCTCCCGTCTGGTGCTCGCATGCATGCACCATGCCTACTCGAACCGGTCATGGCTCAGTCAGGACGTGCCGATCGCCGTCACCGCCGAACAGGCACAACGCGCTTTCCTGCACATGTGGCACCAGATCGCCTCGCAGGAACTCGCTCGGCGTCACGTGTCCGGAACCGGTATCTCCGCAACGCTCCGCCCTTCAGCCTCCGTGAGGCCGCGTCTGCCTCTCCGGCCGACAGAGGAAGGGTCCGGCACGGTCAAGGAGCAGCAGTACGTCGGGCTCATCGACAGGCACGAGGCCCTCGACCGCAGCATCCGGCCCGAGATGCGGGAACTCGCCGACGCACTACGCACACTGTTCGCCTCGCTGGAGATATCGATGCGTCACTACGCCGCCCGCACCTATATGGATCCAGGCTCCCTTTCCCGGTATCTCAGTGGCAAGCGCGTCCCCCCGCGGTCGTTCATCGAGGACTTGGTGCGCACAGCCCGGGAGGACGGTGTTCCGCTCTCCAAGTACTCACATGAGCATCTATTCAAGCTCTACGAGAATGCTCTCCGTTCCTCCCCCTACCCCGGCGACCAGCTCAGTCTGCTGAACGTCCAGCATGAAGCCGCCCAGCAGCGCATCAGAGAGCTTCAGGAAGAGATCCACCGACTCAAAGGCGGATGACCCTGTCACCACGCCTGTACCGGCTCGGCGTGCCCTCGGCCGGCCCGGGGCCTCGCGGCGACTGGTAGTCACCCGGCGGCAAGGCCTCCAGCGGAGGTGTAGCGGGTGGCAGCCTGGACGCTGAGGATCGAGACGCGTCGCCTGGGCTCCCGCCCTACGCCCTAATCGGACTACCTTGCCAGCATGACGACACAGCTTGACCGTGGAAGCGATCCCGCGCCGTCCATGCTCCGGTGCGAGCCGCGTGCGTCCAACTTGTACCCGAGCCTGGTTCTCGCCCTGCGGGACATGCGGCAGGCGAACGGCCGTGATCTCGTAACCGGTGACGGCGAGGGCAACGAATCGCGGATCGGCCTGAGTCTGGGAATGGTCATTCTGGACACGTTGTCGGGTGATTCCAACGGCGTCCGGGCCCGTTGGGAGCTGCTGCTCACAACGCATGGCATCACACAGGAAGACGCGCAGATCATCTACAGGCTGCGCTGCTCCCTCCTGCACGGCTATGGCCTGCCGAAGCCCAGCGCAGTCAACGGCCGGACCGTACTGCTGACCCCGGACGTGACAGCCCACGCCATCGACACGTCCACGACCGGCCGTGCACTGGTCAGCGTGCCGGTCTTCTGCGGAAGGCTGGTCGAGCGCATTGCCGCCGCAGCACCACAGAACTGGGACACAAGCTTGATCGATACCGACGTCGCGACCTGACCCCGGAGCAGTGTTTTCCATTTTCGATTCCGGTGTCGGCGGCTCCTGGCCCCAAAGGTTCCGTTCCGTCGGTGGCCCCGGCCTGGCGGCGCTAACGCGCAACACCGGCGAGCGTGCCCCGCGGCTTCGAAGACGACCCGATCGACTACGCCGCCTCCCTACGCGATCGCCGCGGCATCCTCGTCGAGGAAACACCCGGCGTGCCGCTGTGGCGCCACAAGCAACCGTGGCACCGCGCCGCACCATATGCATCAGGTGCCAACTACTTGCCGTTCACGGCCGAGATGCCATTCGGGCTGTGGATCTTGACTCTTGTCCCGAATGACGACGACCAGGAACGCTCCGGACGGACGTGGAGCCAGCGAATATGGTTTCGGGTACCGGCCTGGTGGGCGCTGGGCCCCCAAGGGCGAACAGCGGCAGCACTGCTCACCCCACTGGAGAAGCTGATGTGGGACGAAGTCCTCACCCTGCGCCGCTCCTACAACAAGGCGTGGCCGACCGATCGTGAAGACCCCGCCTGGTATGAGGCGCAGGACCTCGCCAGGACCGCCGACCGGGCCACGCTGAAGAACGCGCTGATCAAGCACACGGAAGCAGCACTTGACCGGGCAGCCCGCATCCAAGGCAAGCACGTACGGGACTTCTCAGACGAACAGAAAGCCGTGTGCTTCGCCGCTACGGCCCTCGCAATCGAGGACCTCTCCCCCGGCCTCGCCCACCGCCTCCTCGGCCCGCTCCGTCTCGCACTCGGCGACGTCCACACCTACCTCGTCCCCTCATGGGCCGACAGCGTGTAACACGAGGCGATCTCGCGACGCCGCATACCAACTACCACTGAACCTGAACCCTGCGCAGCGCAGATGACACGACCTGATCGCTCACCAGCTGACTGACAAAGCCACAGGCCAGGCCGCTGATCCAGCACAGCGCCCACAATCACTGCAGCTACTGGCACACTGCAATCCCCGCCCACCGAGGCACCACAAACTGATCAGTGCAGGCCAGACCGCCAATTACTGATCAGAAAAACCGCTCCTGGCCAGCAGGCGCTCGCCGGCCTCGGACTCGACTGGGCGGTGTGAAGTAGCGAGCTGCGGCCTTCAGAACGATCATCTGCACCAAGCACGGAACCGCATCGTTTGGCCATTCACGCCCGTGGGCGACAGCAAGCTCAGTAGCATCTTCGAGGGCGCATTGATCGATTCGTAGCTCGTCAGCATCAAGATCCTAATCAAGGCGGGCCTTCAGCTCGTCAAGGTCGCGTACAGGAAAATCACCGCCTCAGTTCCGCGCGATGAATCGCGTGGTAACTGGGAATCAAATGGGGGAAAATGAGCACCCAGAGCACTGACGAGGCTTCCACTTCTGGCGATAGTGCGAAACCGTGGTGGAAAAAGCCAGTATTCGCCGGGGGTGTGACTGCTGTGGTAGTCACAGTGGCTGGCGCCTGGCTAACGCAGGGGGGTAATGCGCTTTACGACGCCGTGCTTGGCGGTGAAGAGCCAACGAGGCCGACTGTCACGGAGAGCGTGAACCGAGATCCCTGGTGTGCCTCATGGCTTCTGAAGAAGGAACCAGAAGAGATCAGCGCTCAGATCAGAGATCAGATGCAGGGTGTGAAAGATCCCTTTGGGGAGGAGGCGCGGAAGCGCGTCGAGAAGATCCACAAGTCCTCGGGTTCGCGCTTGCCCCTCGGAGATGGGGTCGAAGTGATCGTCGAGGGCAACAAGGAGAAAGTTGTCGTGCTGGATCGCCTGGAACCGAAGATCATGAAGAGGTCAAAGCTTGGCACGGTGATGTCTGTCGGATCGCAGTGCGGAGGAGGGTTCCCTAAGCGTTATTACGCTGTCGACCTGGATCTCTCAAGACCTGAGTTTTTGTTGTATGAAGGCGATGGAAGTGGAGAGGACGAGTCCAAGCCTGTCGACTTCCCGTACAAGGTTTCGACTGTCGATCCAGAAAAGTTTGTACTCACCGGGAATACCGACTCTGTCGTTGAATGGACTGCGACCCTGCACTGGACTGCCGATGGCAAGAAGGGAAAGTCCGAGATAACTGACGATGGGAAACCTTTCGTTTCCTACCCAGTCATCCCGAAGCTCTCATTCGATACCTATACGGGCGAACTCAAAAAGACATCATGAGGTGGGGGGCCGGTCCTGGCGGACCGACCCCTTCGGCGGAGATCAGGCGTTCACCGGGTCGGTCTCGGCCTTCACGCTGGTCGGGGTCCACACCTCCGCGTCCGAGACACCGGTGATCTTGGCCAGCTCGCTGTCTGCCGCCGGGTAGTTCGAGCCGCAGCCGCGTGTAGAGGGCCCGCTTGACGAACTCCGCAGGCCGCTTCATTCCTTGTCGGTCAACGCCTCGGTGAACAGTTCTTGCGAGTCCAGCGACCGCAGCAGCGGACCGAGCAGACGCCTGGAAAGACCGACTGCCCGGAGTACCTGCGCGGACCGCGGAGCCGGTCGGCGCCGACCTCCATCGCCCAGTGGCTGGGTCCCAGCTCGATCGGTGCCTCACCCAGCGCACCCGCCGGCAACCTGGAGGCGGAGCAGGCAGCTCAGGAAGCAGCGAGCGTCGTGACGGGCCTGGAGGCCGAACGCGGACCCCGGCGCCCCGGCATTCTTGCCGTCACCGGTGCCTCGCCTTCCAGTGCCTGTTCCCGAGTCTGTGCTCCCTTGCTGCGGCGCAGCACCGCTTGGGCGTACAAGCACTCCAGTTCACCGGCCTGAGTGCGCAGGGTATCGGGTGTCGAGCCCGGGTAGTCCTGGAGAATCTTCCATCCGCTGTACCAATGGGCGCTGTCGACGCTCGCGGGAAGGACCAGGGCAGCGGCTTCGAAGGCGGCGAGTTCGGCGAAGCTGCCCTGTCTCTCCTTTGAGAGGGTGGCCAGCCAGATTTTCAGTGCCGCAGCTTTGTGGGGTCGGTCGCTGAAGCGCGCGCTGAGCTTGCGGAGGCGTTTGGCGTGCTGGTGCAGGAGGAACGTGCCGAGCTGCGTAACTAGAGCGCGGGCGCGGGCGGCCTCGCTAGGCGTGAAGTAACGGCCCAGTTCAGTGAGTTCCTGATTGCGGAGGTCTGCAGAGGGCTTGGTATGCACGACCCGTATTGTGCTCCGCCTGACTCCCGACTGCAGGCAGCGCCACACCTCTGCACGGGCGCAGCGGGCGGTGCCTTCCCACGATGCCGGCGGGCGGCCGTCGGCTTCGCGGAGGGCAGCTTCGGCGAGGGCGCGCGGCCGTGGTGTTCGGGTGTGTGGCGCCTCTACCGTACGGCCATGGACTCCACCCCGATGCCCGAGCCGCTGCGCCGGGCGATCCACCAGCTTGTCTCCGAGGCCGTGCAGAACGGCCAGGAAGTCCTGCGGTACACCGAGCCCGACCAGGCGCACACCTGGAAGCGGATGACCCTGTACCGCGCCACAGACGCGGCGGACACCATGAACATGGTGGCCATGCTGATCGCCGCGTACTGCGAGCGCACCGGCATGGCTCCCGAGACGCTGCGGAGATACCTCCAGGTCGGTCAGCAGGAGCTACGGTCCGCTGGCCCGCAGGAGGACTGCCGCGCGCACGTGGCGGGCCTGTTGGGCGAGGCGCTCTCGTACGAGGCTATGCGAACCCCGACGATCCGTGAGGAGCACCGCGAAGGCCAAATCGAGGCCGAGCAGGCGAAGCGCCCGGAGGACGACCCGCAGAAGCTGTTCACCGAGGCGTGCCTGCACGGGCTGCGCGCCCGTCTGAGCGACGACGTCGATTCGCTGGACAGCTACCTGCCGCCGCACGTGGCGGAGTTGGCCCGCAAGGTCGCTGGCGCCCTTGAGATGCCGGAGCTCGCCACGACGTAACGCCGGAGTCGCACCGTCGCTGAACCGCTCTCCACCACTGACCAGGAGGGATCAGCCTCTTCTCCACAAGGAAGAAGAGGTGTCAGCAGCCTTCACACCCCTCCACTGCGCACTGACCTGCAAGAACGCTGCCGGTTACCCGATCACGCCGGTACCTACGCCGGTAGTCACGCCGGTACCTACGCTGGTACCTACGCCGGTACCAGAGTCGGGCGTGGTCTGGGCTACTCGGTGGTGTGGTCGGGATCGGGGAGTTGGGGTGGGAAGTGCCGCTCCAGGATCTCTGTCCACCGGTGCAGGACGACGAAGCCGGTGGTGTCGGCCTGGGCCTGGACCAGTTCGGTCAGCGCGTCGATGAACGGCTGGGCAGGCGTGCCCGACTCGATCGCGGCGGCCGCCTGCTGGACGCGTTCGTGCGCCGCCGGGAAGACGCCCTTGGCCCACGTGTCCTGTTCCCTGATCCGCTGGGAGCCTGCCTCAAGGTTGATCTGCATGATGGTCCACTGCGGACAGTCGGGCGTGTGCCAGGTCTCGATCGGCAGTACCACCCCGAAGCAGACGTTGGCCCGGTCGGGCCAGGCCTGGCAGTCGGGGCACACGATCCGCTCGGTCTTCGGCGTCTCGCTCATCGCGGCCGTCCTTCCCCGCTTGGAAGGGACGAGCCTGCCATGGTCGATCACAAGCTGACCAGAGCTCGGCTGTCACGACGCCCTCTATCGGTTACCGAGCAGGTCAGAGGGAGGTTACCCAGTCTGGGTAACCGTCTCCGGCGAGTCAGTCAGCATCCGTTCGACCGCGTTCTAATATCGGCTGGTGAGCACCGACTTCCCCAAGAACCTGATCACCGCTGAGCGTGAGCGGCAGCAGGCCGCCGCCGAACGCGCCGCCCTGGCCCGCACGTTGCCGTGGTCGGTCGAGCCCCTGGAGGGCTTCGACGACTCCCAGATCTGGCGGCCCCGCAGTCGCCCCGACAGCCCCGGCTACACCCCCGAGCAGATCGAGCGGGTGAACACGCTGCACGCCACCGAGCTCGACCGTACCGCGGCCGTCGCCCAAGATCGCTTCTGGGAGCGGTTCAGCGGCGCGGAGCTCGTGGCGGCTCCCGGATGGAACTCAAGCAACAGGCCGCAAAGTCTGCCCAGCAGGCTTCGGATACCGACGCCGCTATGCAGTGACAGACCGTCTCGGCGTCACCGTGTGACGGCTTCCTTGAGCGGTCAGCAGCATGGCGTGGAAGAGAGGCCCGTGCTCCATGCGCAGGCAGAGGTCTCCGAGGGTCTGCCAGCTGCGGGCGCTGTACGGAGCAGTTGAACTGACTCCAGGACGCGTGCCTGCTGCGGAGGTGACCGCCATATCCTCCCTCTGGCCGTCTACCGGTGCCTGGTCCGGGCGGTGCCGAAGTTTCAGGTGGCCGCTCTGCACCAACGGCCACCTGGAACTTTTGGAGGGGGGCTACTGCACCAGCGCGGCGAGGGCCTGGTCGGCCATCTGCACGCCCATCGTGGCCGCGATCGTGGTGCCGGCCTCCAGGAGCTTGTCCTTGAGCTGGGTGGCGAACTGGCGCAGGCGGCCCGGCTCGGGGGTCTCGGAGGTCGCCTCCGCGTGGAGGTCCTGGGCGACACGCTCCAGCTCTACGCGGTCCGTCTCGGCCATGCCCAGGGTGTTGCTGACCTGACCGATGTATCCGGCGAGCTGGGCGAACAGCGTCGGGTCGATGCCGTCGGTGTTGTTCTGGGTGAAGTGCTGCTGCTCGCCGATGATGACGCCCTTGGCGTTCGGCATGTAGTTGTTGTAGGTGGTGCCGGGGCGGGGCTGGTTGATGTGGTCGTGCACGCTTCCTCCTGACAGGGCGCAGCTGACGCCCTGGGGTGTGATGGCGACCGCGACGGCGTCCGTGCCGGTGAGTTCGATGAGGTCGTTCTTTGCCAGGTGGACGAGCACCTGCTGAAGGTCGGCCTGGGGAATCTCGGCTCCAGCGAAGAACGACCAAGGTGTGTCAAGGAACAACACCGGGTCGATGGGCGACTGGTCGCCCGCGGTGTCGTACAGCCACCGATGGAAGGCGTCCATGGTGTGACGCAAGCGGGCGGCGCGGTTCTTCTGCAGCTCCTTCAGCCGGTGCACCTCGACCAGGCCCTCATCGCTGAGGTGGATTGCGTAGAGGCCGAACGCGGCCCGCAAGGCCCTCACCAGGCCTCGTTGTTCCAGCTGAAGAGCGAGGGGGACCAGGTCCTCCTGAAATTCTTGCTCGATCTGTTCCATGCTGGCGCCACGCCCGGTCCGGGTGTCCAGCAAGAGCAGCAACCGGGCCAGATAGCCGCTGCTCTCGGTCACCTCACCGCCGGAATGCGCGCTGACGGTGGCATCGAGCTGTGCAGACACGCGAAGAGGGTTCCGTCGTTGAGCGCGCTCCAGGCTCTTGTTGGTCTCCTTGACAAAACTGTTCGTCCACTTGTCCAGCTCGCGTCTATTGATCCCGCTGCGGGCCACGTTGCCCTCCTGTCGCAGATGACTCAGCGCCAAGGCTACGGAGGGGGTCTGACAACCTATCTTGCGACCTCGGAAGGGAGGTTCTCCTGTGGTTGACGGCCGGGTTCTTCCCGGTGAGTTCGCCGGGGTCTCACGGTTCGGTGTCCGGCTGCGCGGGTCAGGCTGCTCTTCGTGCCGCGTCGTGCAGGTGCTTGACCATCCAGAACTCCTCGACGCGTGCGCCGTCCCCGGTCATCGCCGTGGCCAAGGAGCTGAGGATGTCCGGGAGCCCGTCCGCCTGGGTGGGCAGATGGGCAGCGACGCACTGGGCGAGGACACCGAAGACGATGGCCTGGCGGAAGACGAGGTGGGAGGGGCGTTCCCACTCGGGTTCAAAGTCCACCGGCTCGCCGATCAGCAGCGCGCGAGCCCGGGGGTGCGCTTGGTCGTGTGCGGCAGTGAGGTCCTCTCGCAGCCGCACTCTCGCGTCGGCCGAGAGGGTGGCGGCTGTAAGTGCTGCTACGGCCAGAGGGTGTTCGCGCAGGCCGGCATGTGCGAGGGCCAGGTCCAGCGCGTGGTGCCGCATCGGTTGCAGCAGCGAGGGTCCCAGGCCAGCCAGATAGCTGATGAAGGGCTCCCGCTTGAGCAGGGGCGAGTCGATGAGTCCCTGCCCCAGCAGGTACTGAGGCACCCGCGTGATCTCCACAGCGCGGTGCAGGCCGCGTACCCAGGAGTTGTCGAAGCGCACACCGGTCGCGCGCTCGACAGCCGCCAGGCCAGCGCCCCACAGGTTGTTATCGTCTTCCAGGTTCAGGCCCTGCAACAGGGGCTGCCAGGCGTCGGGGCGCGCGCCGAATATGTCCTCGGGCGCGAGCATTTCGAAGGCGGAGGAGATCAGCCCGTCCTCGGCCAGGCTCAGTTGGGAGACCGCGTTGACGTTCCAGTAGGCGCTGGCGGTGCGGCCGTGCCTAGAGAGCGGGCGCAGCACCTCCTCGCGAGACCCTTGATAGTTGTTGTTCTCCACGACGATGACGGCAGGTCCTGACCGGGAGACCAGGATGAGATCCCTGTCGTAGTGCTCGCGCAGTTCCTCCAGTCGCAGGGGGCGGCACTGCTCGGGGTTGCCGCCGAAGAGCCGGATGACAGCGTCCTCGTCACCACCGTGCACGGCCGTGAACGTGGCTGCCTGCTCAAGTCCTAACTCGGCGAGGAGGCCCTGAAGGTGCTGGGGTGAGGTCATGCGGGGATTCTCGTCTGTGCCACTGACAGTCGGAGCCCGGTCCCATCGAGCGCGCGGCCGCGACCTCGACAGGAAGGTAGCGGGGGCACTCCTCAGACGCCGTCTCCAACCTTTGGTCCGGAGGTTCCGAGACGGTGTCTGACATTGGCCCTCGTTTCCAGGACGCCAGGGCGTGCTCAACGTGCCGGTCGGACACCCCCTCACCAGACGGGGTCCCGTTCACGGACTCGGCGCGCGCTCCGTGCGGGTCAGGCCAGGTCGGTGGTCCCGACTGCGCCGCGGGGGCGGTTGCGTGCCCACTTCTTGAGGTCACCGACGCGGTAGAGGAGTTCGGCGCCGCGCTTGTCGGCGGCGGTCGGGAAGGTTGGGTCGTTGGCGCGGGCGAAGCGAAGCGCAGCGAGGGTGATGCCGGATAGGTAGTGTTCGGCGGCCTGGCGCAGTCCCACCGCCTGGTCGTCGTAGGCCCGGGCGGTCGTCGACGTCGCCGGGGCTGTGTCGACCGGTTCGGCGGCCGTGGCCAGCTCTGCCTCGGTGGCCGTCTTCGCCGGGAGACTCGCGGGGTCAGTGACCGTGGTGAGGGAGCCGGCGGGCGTCTTGTGCAGCTGCGCTGGGCCGGGCTGCACGGGCCTGGTGGCGCGCGCCGTGCCGGTGGTGGCCCACTCGCGGGCTTCGGCGTCGGTGAAGAACAGCACCTGGGTCTCGCGGACGGTGCCGCCGATGACGACCTGGGCGCGGCCGATGTGCTTGGTGGACTTTGGGGCCGGGTGGATCTCTGGGGCGAGCATCCGCCAGGCGTTGACGCTGTAGCGGGCGAGGATGCGGGTGGCGAACTGCTCGCGGGCCTCCGGGCCACCGAGGGCGCGGGCGGTCGCGGACTGGGCGACCAGGAGGACGTGCATGCGGACCTGGCGGCCCATGTAAAGGATCTCGTTCAGGGCGTCGACGGCCGGGGAGACCTTCGGATCGCCCGACTCGCGGGTCCACTCCCAGTAGCGCGCCAGCTGCTTCATGGTGGCGTTGACCTCTTCGAGGAGGATCAGCAGCCGCGGGCCGATGGCGTCCGGGCGGGCGTCGATGCCGAGTTCGTCGGCGAGGCGCACCCTCTTGCGGCCTTCCATGCCGAGCTCGATGAGCTGGTCGTGGATGTCGGCGATGTCGCGGCAGTAGGTGACACCGGGCAGCCCGTTCGCCCATGGGTGGGAGATCCGCTTGGTGTCGAGGACGTACACGAGCGAGCCATGGTGGAGCATCTGGCAGGCGATGCAGCGCAGGGTCACCGACTTGCCGCCGCCGGTGGAGGCGTTGACCAGGATGTGCGGCGATTCGGCGTCCAGGTCGACGGAGACCGGATGGCCGCCGGCGCCGATGCCGATGACGGGTGCGGACTCCGGTGCCTTGGCCACCAGCTCGCGCATCTTCGCGTCCCTGAACGCGGCCTTGGCCGGGGGTTTGCGGGTCTTCTTCACCGTCACGTAGGTCTCGCTGCCGGACAGGTGCCAGGAGAAGGTGACGCCCTCCAGGGCGAGCTTGGTGGTGATGATGTCGGCGACCAGGTCCTTGGAGAAGTTCAGGCGGCGCGGGACGTCGACGCGTATCTGCGCGTCGTCGTCGGAGAAGTTGCGCGGGATGTGGAGGTAGCGGCGCGGGTCGGTCTGCTCGGGCAGCTGCAGCGGCAGGGCGAGCGCGTCGTGCAGCGGCAGCACCCACTCGCGCCGGAGCTCGCGGCGCTTGCGGGTCAGCGCCAGGTAGGCGGCGGTACCGGCGGCCGCGGTGGAGGCTGCGGCGATCCCGGTCTGCTCCAGCGCGGCGAGCGCCGGGTCCGGATTCGCCCACACGTCCTTCGCCGTGGCGACGGTGGCGTCCTGGTGGATCCACCCGGCCTGGTAGCCGCCCGTACCCAGAGCGGTCAGCGTGCTGATGCGGAAGGTCAGCCGCTTCCACCCGGCCCGGTAAGAGGACCGGCTGACCTTGCCTTCGACCTTCGGCAGGACGCGGGTTCCCGCCCGCCAGAACGTGGCATCGGTCCGCTTGATCCCGTCCATCGGCCGCCCGGACAGGAAGCGTCCGATGCCGAACATGAGGGACTCGGCTGTCTCCTCCACCTGCTTGTCGAACTTCGTCTGTGCCATCGGCCGTGCCCTTTCGGTATGCGTCCCGGCACCTCACACCCGGAAGCGGACACGAACCGTAAAGCCGCTGGCCTGTGGATAGAACGCGGCGAAAAGTGGGCCCGGAGCCGCGATCTGTGGACATGTGACTTTGATCGTTAGCTGGCGGATTTTTCTGGTTGGCGAGCGATCGGTCTGGTGACTGTGGGTGCGGTCAAGTTCGAAGATGTGCTCTTGCTGCGCACGCCGAACTCGTCACTGACACCAACCAGCCGGCGGAAGGCTGGCCAGGAAAACGTTCGCGGCGCTGGGTGAACGCTCCTAGCCTGCGTCAGGTGATGACAGCTGAAGACGTGTTGTTCGTTCTGGCCCTGCTACGACAGGCGAAGGCGGACGTCTGGATCGGTGGAGGATGGGGGATCGACTCCCTGATCGGCGAGCAGACGCGAGACCACCGCGACCTGGACCTGATGCACCGGCAGGACCAGGAAGACGCCGTGTTGGCTGCCCTCCAGGAGGCCGGCTTCGTTGAGACCCTGAACTGGAGGCCCATCCGATTCGTCGTGACGGCACCGGACGGACGAGAGATCGACCTCCACCCGCTGGTCTTCGCCAACGACGGCTCAGCAGTACAGGCATCACCCGAACCCGAGCGTCCGTTCACCTACCCGTCCTCATGCTTCGTGACGGGCACCATCCACGGGACGCCAGTCCCGTGCTTGTCCGCCGAACAGCAGGTCTACTTCCACCAGGGCTACGAGCCGTCGGAACGCGATCGTCACGACATGGCACAACTCCGCCGAGCCTTCGGCATCGCAACGCACTTCTGATCCACGTCGGCGGGCGGAGACTCACCCCACGTTGAGTGACTGACGGGGTCTCCGAGCCGCCAACTATCAATCGAAGAACCCGCCAGCCAGAGATCAAAGGCGCCACGCGACCAGCAGGTCCGGCTGCAGCACCCGCCAACTACCGTTCAAAGTCACATGGACAACTTTCCGGCCCGAAAATCCCCAGTCGCTCCGCCTGTGCGGCGGGGTCGGTACAACGGTGAGGAGAGATCAACCGGGGAGGGGCTGCATGACCGAGCACGAAGACGCGACCGAGTACGAGAGCGCGTTGGAGCGCGCGAAGCGGTACGAGGCGATGGCCTCGCGGTACGTCAAGAAGGCGATGGCGGGCGAGGCGGGCGCGGCACAGTTGGCGCAGACGTACGCATCGTTGGCGGCCGCTGCCCGGATGGAGCGCATGGACTGGCGTATGCGGGTGCTGGGCGACCAGCTCGGGGGCGTGGAGAAGGCAATGAACCTTCTTCGCCGCAAGCTGCCCGAGCGGTGACATCCGTCAGCTGGCAGCGGGTACTGCTTACCGTGGGGTCGTGACCACACCCTCCGATGACGCGGCCGGGCCGGTGCCGGTGCGGGTCGTGCTGCCCGCCGACCCGGTGCTCGGGCAGCCGGAGCAGGAGGTCGTGGCACGGCTGTGGAGACGACGGCAGACCGGGAGGGGCTGGGTGTAGTCGTAGGACTGCCGTCGTACCGGGACCTCGAGGACGGCAGCGTGGAGGCCGCGTGCTGCGGCCGGTCGACGGCATCGACTACGACCAGGTCCCCACCGAGCCTCTTCCGCCGGCGCCACCGACGTCGGTGGTCCGCGAGGTCCTCGGTGAGCGCCGGCCTTCGGGCTGGGTCCTGGCAAATGCGCGCGAGGGGCGGGGCCCGGCCCGCGGTGTGCTGCACGCGTCGGACTGCGAGGAAGCACCGCAGGGCGCGCCGCTGCTCGGTGTGGAACAGGCGCTGAACGTCGCGGAGAACCCGGGGACTCAGCTGTGCACGCTGTGCGGTTGTGCGCAGGAGCTGACGCCGATGCTGCGCGGCTTCGACCACATCACCGACTCCTGACCTGCTGTGGTCAGGAGTCGGTCTCGATGGTGACGGGGACCTCCAGCGGCACGATCCACTGGCTGCCCTTGGACCTGGCGGTGATGCTCAGGCGCACCGGCTCGTCCGCGTAGTCGCGGCGCCAGTCGTCCATGTTGGTCGTCGACCACAGCGGCGGGGAGGTGGGGGCCAGGCCGTATCGCGTCCACTCGCCGATCGCCAGCGGCTGCGGGGCGACCGTCCGGCCGGTGTCGTCGCGGCCGTCCGCGCTGAACTTCCACGGCCCCCAGATGTGTGCGCGAACCTCTTCGGGAGTCGAGGTGCCCGCGAGTTGGGGTCCATCGCCGCGGTGCGGGTTGTCGTTGCGCAGGGACGCGGTGATCTCGATGGCGCCGTGGGACAGCAGGCCGGGCGGGCCTTCGAGGTGGACCCGCAGCATGGCGGTGGAGCGGGCCTCGTTGGCCACGACCGTGCAGCGGAAGTGCGGGGTGAGATCGGCGTGCAGGCGCTGCTGCTCAATCCGGGACAGGGTCTGTGCAGCCCCGTTAGCGTTGCGCGCGGCTCTCCAGGAGCCGATGGCGGCAACGGCAGCGACGACCGCGACGGCCAGAGCCAGGGCCGCGATCGTGTCGGTGGTGGTCATGGGGCAGGACGCTATCGCCACCGCCCGTCACAGGACTGCGCCCTGGAGATATGGCCATCGGTGGGGGACGCCGTCCAAGGTGGGGCGATGAGCGCACTACGCCCCGGTGACATCACTGACGAAATGATCCAGGCCATGGACACGGCCAAGCGGCAGGGACTGCAGAAAGATCTGCGCGCCCTCGCCGCGAACATCCGCGCCGACGCCGAAGGCCGCTATGACAGCGCGGAACCCGGGTGGCAGGCCGGTGTCGAGTGGACGCTGCTGTGGATCGAGAACACCGCCAGCCAGCTGACCGAGGGCAGATCGTAGGCAGCGGACGTGTTGGGCAGGGTAAAAGAGCTCTCCACCCGCACCTCTCTACTTCGCCGCGGATCTCCGCGCCCGCTTTCGCCGCCGCGGCCTTGCGGGCCCGGGACGCTTCTCCTGGTGCATCAGTACAAGGAGAAGAGGAGTTGCAATCGTCCGGACCGGCCGGGTGGGCGGTCTGATCAGGGACAACGCTCAGGCGGTGGCCAACGGCTACGGGGCCGGGAGCGGGGCTTGCCGCAGGGCTCGTAGCGGGGCCCGCTGTCGCGGCGGTGTCGGCCGGGCGGTGCGCAGTGCTCGGGGTGGGTGCGGTGTTCATCGCTGTCTCGGCATTCTCCGGCTGCAACAGGCCGGGACGGTGGCAGGTCCGGCCCGCACGCGTGTGGCGTACGAGCCGGGGCCACCGTGCGAAGGCACCCCTTGTCCGCTGTCTGTTTGCCACCGCCACCGCTGTCCGTTACGCCCTACGGTCACCCCTTGTCCGATCAGTTTGTCCGTGACCGGAGCCACAGCGGTGCGACGACGTGCTCCTGGTGCTCGATGAGGGGGGCCGCCTTTTGATCGGCTCCATCGGTCTGCGCAGCTCAGCGTCGGTTCTGCGATCAGATCGCGATTGACGCTGATCGGCTGCGTGGGCCGATCGACGTCAATCACATGCCGTTCAGGGCCGATCAGGTGCGCGCCACCGTGGAGGCCGCGCACCGGATGCGCACGATGTCCCGCACCGCGCGCATCCGGTGCACGCACCGACGACGTCGTTCATCGCGCGGTGCGCACCACGGTGGCCTCCGCCGGGTTCGGTGCCGGGCACTCCACCCGATGGCGCGCACCCGATGCCGGGTGCACCGCACCGTGCGCGCCCGCATCGAGACCACGCACCGTGACCATGTGGGAGGGAGAGATCTCCCCTGCGATGCCGTGCATCGCGGGCCGGTGCGGGCCGTCTCCGGAGCGGTAGCGGACGTGGTCAAGGGGAAACGTCGAAAATCCGTACTTGGACAAGGGTTGCTTTTCTGCGAGAGCGGCGCCCTGGGCGCGGGGTAGCGGAGCTGGACAAGGGGTGCGCGCCGGGTGCCCGGCATCCGATGTGGTCACGTTCCGTGTGCGCACCGAGTGCGGTGCACCGGAAGTAGAGGCCACCGTCGCACGCACCGAGGTGCGCACCGCAGAGTGCACGACCTCGCCGGTGCGCGCACCGGGCACACACGGTGCGGTGCATCGCGCACACCCAAAAGTGGACGGCGTGGCGGTCCTTCACGGGTGCGCGCCCGGTGCGGGGCCGGGATCGCCATCGTGTCGGTGCTGCTCGTGCTCCTGGCGGTGCGCGGCATCGGGCCGGGTAGTCGGGGGCGCGGCCCGGTCAGCGTGGTCCTGTACGTCGCGGCGGCGAGCTTCGGCCTCGCGGGTGAAGGCGGCCAGAAGGTCCAGGCTCTCTGGGGTCCGTAGCCAGGTCGCCGCGTCCGTCGTACGGCCCTCCAGGTGCTCTTCGGGCATCGCGGCCTGCTGGTGGTCGTGGACAGCGGCGGCCTTCTGCGCCGGGGTGAGCGCGCCTTCACGGCCGGGATGGTCGACGGCGTGGGGCGCGGCCGCCGTCTCGCCCTCGAGGTCGCGGTGGTCGGCGGGTGCGGCCGCCGACGTCGCGGCCGTCGCCTCGCTGGCGGTGGCAGCTCGGCTGCGGGCGTCGTGGATCGTGTTCTGCACGGCGAGGCTCGCGACCCGGGCCCGCTCGTACCGGCTGGACTCACGCGGCGGTGCGCCTGCGGCGGGGGCGATCCACCACCGGTCCGGAACGGGGACGTCAGCGGTGTAGGTGATCCGGTCCGGCGTCGGGGCCTTCCGGCCGGGCTGGGCGACGGTGCGGCGGCGGGAGTAGCGGAGCAGGGCCCGGTGGGCGATGTAGTCGTCCAGGCCGCGGGTGAACTCGCGGCCGCGGAGCGTCTCCAGCAGGTGCCGGCGCGCTTCGGCCAGGACATGGCGCCGGGAGAAGTTCTCGCGCACGGTGAAGACGACCGCGGCGACGTCGACGGCGGCGAGCGCCACGTCCACGGCGGGATCCACCCGTGCTCGGATCGCGGCACCAACGGCCCGGCAGCTCTGCACGAGGCGGTCGACGAGCTGCTGGCCGAAGCGGAGGATCGCGGAGGTGCGCCACCACGCGAGCAGCTGCGCGAGCGGCTTCGGCTTCTTCTTCGCGGGCCCCGCGACCTCATGGAGAAGCGGATCGACGGCCGGAGTGTCACCCCGGACAACCCCGAACAGAGGCGGTGAGGTCCTTGGCGAGGTGGACCTCTAGGGGTCTCACCACGTTGCGCGCCCATCCGTGTGCCACCGGCCACGGGCGCGGCCGAGAGAGCGGTAACGAGGCCCGCGGAGCGAAGTTGCGCGTGGGGTCGGCGCGGCTGCCCAGGCAGAACCAGATATCGGGTAGAGGCGGTCGTCTCGTCTTCGTCCTCGTTCAGCTCCGGCGTGTCCGGGTCGCGCGCGGGCACAGGGCGCCGACGTCACGGGCCCGGCCCGTTCTGTCGTGCATCGGAGCGACCGGGAGTCCGTAGGAGCTTCTCGCTACCCAGAGTTGCGACATCCGGCTGACTGCGCGCCGCACATTTCGCGCCGCGCTGCTGCGGATCCGCGACAACACGGTCCGCCTCGACGCGTGGAGATCGGGGGAGGCCGAACCGGGTGGCGATCAGTGGCTGCTGGGCGAAGCACTCGACGTCCTGGCCCGCACGGGCAACGCGCCGCAGGCTCCGCTGAAGACCGGCCGTGGCATGCGTGCGCTCGACCGATACCGCGGCGTACTGGGCGGGACGGGTGCTGCACACACGTGGAAGCGCCTCTTCCTCAGCCGCAATGAGGCTGCCGCGCTGAGCGTGCTCATCGCGGCGGAACTCGGACTGAACCCGACCACAATCTCCGAACTCCCCGTCCCCCAGCTGCTGCCCGACCCTGCGACACCCACCAGTCGCCTCTACCGCCTCACGCTGGAGAAGCCGCGCCGGGGAGGCCGGAGTCGCTTCGAGAGCCGCAACATCGCCGACACCGGCGCCGGCAGTCCCGGCCGCATTCTGAGCGAAGCCATGGAGGCCACCGCCCCCGCGCGGACCGTCCTGGCCCTGGACGAAGCAGGCGTTGACCGGCTGCTGGTCTGGCACGAAACCGCACCCCACCCGGCACGGAACTACCCCGGCGCCTTCCGGATCGGCTCGTTCGGCTTCGGCGCGGACGAACGGGCCACCAGGTACTGGGCCCGGTCCGCTGGCCTGTCCGGCTCTCCGATGCGGCGCATCCGCCGGACGGTGAACGTGCTGCACCGGCGCGAGCCAGGCGCAGCGCGGAAAGCCCCGCCGACGGGTGTCGGCGGGGCTGCCTGAGGTGCGGTGCTCCGTTGAGCGGCGAGGGAGTTCGGGCGGTCAGGGAAGCTGGAAGGTGTCGGCCAGAAGGTCCGTCTGTACGTCGAGCAGGGTGGCAGGGTCGTGTCCCATGCCGGTGAACTGGCCCGCGATCTCCAGGCTGACCGCGCCGTGCATCTGCGGCCAGATCATCACCGCACCGGCGAGCGCGACGGCCGCCGCAGATCCGGGGGGCCGGTCCGTCCACTGCCGGACCCAGGACGCCACCTCGGGCTCGTCGTCCAGCCATGTCCGCTGCTGTTCAAGAAGTGGGTCCACGGCGGTTGGCGGCCGCCCCTCGGCGAAGACGGACAAGAACGGCCCCAGGACCGAGCGCGCCTTCAGCACGGTCTCGGCCGGCGCGGTGAAACCCGCCACCGGGGTGCCCTGGATGAGCAGGTAGAGGTGCGGCTGCGCCACGGCCCACGCCCGGTAAGCGCCGGTCAGGGCGTGGAGCACGGCCCGCCCGCCAGCTCGGGTGTCTACCGCGTGGACGGCGTCGGCCGCGCCCTGGTAGGCGTCGAGCACCAGCTCCGCGAGGAGCTCGTCGCGGCTGGCGAAGTAGCGATACAGCGCCGGACCGGACGTCCCGATCTCCTTCGCGATACGCAGGAGTGCCACGCCCTCGACGCCGCCGGCGGCCAGCTGCCTGACGGCAACCTCCTTGATCTCCGCGCGGGTCTGCTCGCGATAGCGCTCACGCGGACTGCTGACGCGGGCCGCCATTCCACACCTCCTGCTGCTGGCGCCGGATCGCCCGGCCCGGTGGTATCCCGGATGCGTCAATGTATCGCTGTCGCTACACGTCGACGCCCTCTCCCTGATCCGCCGCCGGGAGAGGATATGTCCTGTGCGGGCACGTGTGGGTTTCAGCCCTTGGCCTGGGCGGCGAGGAAGCCCCGGTACCACTCCAGGGTCTGTGTCAGGGTCGTCTCGATCGCGGTGGGCTCGATGCCGAACTTCTGCTGGATGGCGGTGGAGTCCATAACCTGCGGCTCGGTGTGCTGGTAGAACAGCTCGGCGTAGGAGTTCATGAACGTCTCGTCGAACGGACCGAACGGGCGCGGCTCGTCCATCGCGACGGTCTCCAGCGGGTGGCCCACCAGGTCGCCCAGCACGCCGAAGATCTCACGGGTCGTACGGGCGGGGGCGGTGGGCAGGTGCCACACGCGGCCGTCGCCTTCCGGGTTCTCGCCGAGGGTGGCCAGGCCCCGGGCCACGTCCAGGATGTTGGTGTAGCTGTGCTTGAGGTCGATGTCGCCGAGCGCCAGGACCTCGCCGCCCATGAGCGCGGCAGGGAAGACCGCCCCGCCCAGTGTGGAGTTCAGCACCCGGGGGCCCACGAAGTCCGCCGAGCGCCCCAGGACCACCCGCGCGCGGCCCTCCTTGTGTGCGGTGAGGTAGTTCTCGTCCAGCGTGGCACGCATCTTGCCCTTGGCCGTCGTCGCCCCCCAGGGGGTGTCCTCCGTCATGGCCTCGCCGTGCGTCTCGCCGTAGGGGTACAGCGTGTCCAGGACGACCAGACGCGCGCCGGTCCGCTCCGCAGCGCCCAGGACCGCCTCCTGAATGCCAGGCATGACGTCGACCTGCAGGTGGTAGGCGACATTGACGCAGTGGTACACCACGTCCGCCCCCTCGATCGCTGCGAGCGCCCCCTCCAGCGTGCCGACGTCCCCCGCGATCCGCTCGATGCCCTCCAGCGGCTCACCGGAACCGCCGCGGTCCACGAGCCGCACCGAGTGCCCACGCCGCGCGAGCTCCAGCGCGACGGAGGTGCCCGCGGGGCCAGCCCCCAGAACAGTGTGCAGTGAACCCGGTGCTGCAGCCATGATCCAGCCCTTTCGAGACGGCGACGGAACACATTCGCCTTACTGACGAACACTTACGTTATACACTGTAACTCATGCTTCGAAGTGTCGCAATCCGGAGTGAGTGTCCCTGCGGCGGCTCTCCCGTCGACCAGGCCCGCACTGACGGAGTCGCGCAGCTTGGCGCCTCCCGCCTCAACAAGTTCGACTTGACAGAGAAAATGGCGGACGGTATAGCCGACCCTGCCCTCGTGTCCCTCTGCAGGGTCAGCTCGGGCGGTGAGAACCGTCAGCGGTGGATCTTCGCGCAGGGCCTGCCATCGGCCTTGACTCTGTCGGGGATCTTGGAGTTTCCCGGTGCGGCAGCAAGATCGACGGGCATGCTCGGGTAGTTCCGCCGACCGATGCAGCTGTCGAGGTGCTCGTTGTCCCTTCGTCTCGTCCCCGTTCCGGTGAGCAGGCCCCATCTCTGACTGCGCAGGTTGCGCGGGCGAGCAACCCGGACGGCACGGCGGCGATATGGGTACGTGACCGCCTCGATGGGCAATCGACTCGCCGACGCAGCCGCCGCAGTTCCAGGCGGAACCGGAACGGCGCGCCGAGCTTCTCCGTCTGGCGGGCTTCGAGCGCGCCCGGGACGGCCGCCGCTTCCGCTGCTCCGGGGGAGAACTCACGTCGCATGACGACCGGCTGAACTGGCGTTCCCTGCCCGGTCTGGGCCGTGAGCCGTTCATCGCCCTCCTCGCCGAGGCGCTGCCGACCAGCGCCGACGCCCACCTCGCCGCCCGGGTCGCCCGGTACGGCGCCCGGCGCGCCGCGGAGAGCCTCTTCACGGACATGGAGGAGTTCACCTACGAACACCAGTGGTGGGAGATCGGCTACGCCCCCGACGGCACGCCGGCCGCCATCAGCCTCCCCGCCCGAAACCCCTCGACCGCCGTGATCGGCCTGGTGGCCGTATCACCCTCCTGTCGCGGCAACGGCTACGCGACGGCGGTGGTGGCCCGCGGCACGCGGCTGCTGGTCGAAGCGGGCGCCGAGGAGATCCGCGGCGACTGCGACGCGGCCAACACTGCGATGATCATGGCTTTCGAACGGGCAGGTTACGAGAACTTCGCCGACCGCCAGGAGCTCACCCGCCGACTGTGAGCGGGGCCGCACCTCTCAAGGGTGTCGCACATCGGTGATCTCGCTCGTGTTCAGCCACCCAGCGCAGGGTCAACTGCCCGTTTGTGCACCGTTTTCCACCGTCACGACCGGCGTCTGCGGGCGGGAGCTGGAGATCGTTCCGGCTCTGTGCAGCACCCTTTAGAGGTGGTATCGCTTGTCAGGCCAGCAGGGCGTTCACAGGACGAGCATGAGCTTGCCGCCGGGTCGGCGGGACTGGCTGAGCTCGGCCGCTTCCTGGACCTGGTCGAGCGTGTAGGTGCGGGCGACCGGTACGACCAAGATGCCTTCGCCGGCGAGCCGGGCGAACTCGTCCATCTGCTCATAGCGGATCTCGGTGGTGGTCCGGACGCCCAGCTCGGCCGCGGCGGCGAAGTCCGAGACGGTGAGGACACGGTCGGGATCCCCGGTCAGCTCGATCAGGGTCGGTAGCGAGCCGCCGGCCGGGCTGGGCTGGTCGGCGCGGTCGATCCGGCCCCCGGTCGGCGCCGTGTCGAGGGCACGATCGATGTGGCCTCCGGACAGTGCCCTGACACGTTCGGCCATGCCCTCGCCGTAGGCGGCCACCTGGGCGCCGATCTCACCCAGAGCTGCTGCCCGGGTCGGCCCGGCGGTGGCGATCACCCGAATACCCCGGTGCAGCGCGAAGCGCACCGCCGCCTCACCCACGGTGGAACCCGCGCCGTGGACGAGCAGCAGCTCACCCGGCTGGACGCCGAGGTCGTCGAGCGCGCGCCACGCCGTCTCGGCCGCCATCGGCAACGCGGCGGCCTGCTCGACGGTGATGCCTTCGGGGATGCGTGCCCAGGCCGGCATCAGCGCGTACTCGGCAGCACCGGCCGTCGGACCGTCGAAGGTGGCCGGGCCGAACACGCGGTCGCCGTTGCGGACGCCGGTGACGCCCTCACCGAGCGCGTCGACGGTGCCCGCGATCTCCAATCCGAGCCCGCGCGGCAGCGGCGGCAGATGGTCGGCGAGGAGACCGTCGACGATGTGCCAGTCGGCCGGTGTCAGGCCGCACGCCCCCACGGCGATCCGGATTTGACCGGGTCCCGGCTCCGGCTGTGGGACGTCGCGGAGCACGATCACATCCGGGGACCCGAACCGGTCGAACTGAAGAGCCTTCATGACGATCTCCCGAGTGATGACAGCATCTGTTGTCATCGACATTAGCATCGTGACAACAGATGCTGTTGTCGTACTCTGGTGGGTATGCCGAGATGGGAATCCGATGCACAAGGCCGCCTCGAGCGCGCGGCGCTCGAGCTGTTCGAGACACAGGGGTTCGAGCGCACCTCGGTCGCGCAGATCGCGGGCGCCGCCGGTCTGAAGGAGCGCTCCTTCTACCGTTACTTCCCCGACAAGCGGGAAGTCCTCTTCGCCGGTAACGAACTCGAGGCCCACCTCGTCGCCCAGGTCGAGGCGGCCGACCCGGGCCTCACGCCGATCGAGGCGCTGCTGACCGCGCTGGGAACCGCCGAGGAGATCTTCCGCCCGCGCGAGTTCCTGCTGCGCCGGGGAAGAGTGATCGCCGCCAACCCGGCACTGGCCGAGCGCGATCTGATCAAGCTCGCCGCCATCGCTGACGCGCTGGCGCTGGCGCTCGAGCGCCGCGGCGTCGAGCCCGGCAAGGCGCGCTTCATCATCGACGTGGTGCTGGCGATCCACCGGCGCGCCATGCCCCGCTGGCTAGCCGAGCCGGACACCACCCTCGCTCAGCTCATGACCCAGGCCGCCGCCGAGCTGCGTGAGGCGGTCGCGCCGCCGACTCCGACAGCCCGCTGAATCGGCCCACGACTCCCGAAGCCGTCGCGAGAACGAACCCAGCGAGCGCGTCGGTCTCGAACTGCTCCAGTTCCTCCGCTGACACCAGATCACGGAACTCGCCCAGGTCGCATACAGCTGCCAGCGCCAATCCACGGCTCCTCACCTTCACCCCGATCGCAGATCGGTCAGGGTGAAGGTGAGGGGACTTCAAGCATCCTGACGTTACGTCACCAGCGCGAAGAACACCTCAAGGAGACAGAACACCCCGGCCCGACCTCGGTGGCTCAGGGAGCCACGGTGTAGGGAATTCGTGCCGCGGAGGTACCCAGCCCGGTCGGCCCGCCCGGAAGGGAGGTCGGCTGCGGGCTCGTTTGGGCGGCGGTGTACCGGCCGGTGTGGCGCGTCCATTCCAGATTGCCGGCCATGACATCGCGCAGGCCTTGCACGTACTGCTTCAGCTGCGGTTGCCTCTCAGTGAGTTCGGCGACTTCCCGGGAGGCGGCGAGGCGCTGGAAGGTGCCGATGCGGGAGGTGGCGAGGTCGTTCACCACCTCCATCGCAGGCGCGGCGGCGCAGGCCAGCAGCTCCTGGACGACCGTCACGGCGTTGTGCGGGTCGCCTTCCAGTTCGCTCTCCTTGTGGTGGGAGAAGAGGTCGTTGGAGAGGGTGACGCTGGTCGGCCACGGCGGCCACCAGCGCCTGGACCGGCTCACTGAGGTGGAGCTCGTCCGGCAGGTCCAGACCTCGGGCACGTTCGACGAGGTCGGCGACCCAGGGCGCTCCCGCGGTTCCGCGCCGCATCTCCATGTACTCCATGAGGTCCGGGACTCGCTGCTCACTGTTGTTGGACATCTCCTGCATCGACCGGCCGGTGTTGTTGAGCATGTTGGTGCGGAACCGGCGCTGCCAGTGCGTCGATCGTCCCTGCCGGGCCGAGGGCCACAGCGAGGCCAGGCCCCGTTCTACCGGGTTCTCCGGCGTCGGTGCCGGCCTCTCCTGCTCATAGTCCAGGGGGAGGAACTCGGCGAGCCGGTCGGTGAAGCGCTGGGCGCCGGCCTGGTCCCCGGTGTCCTTGTAGAGGGTGAGGAAGTAGTCGTCGTAGAAGGTGAGCAGGAAGCACCAGCAGGCGATCCGTTCCAGTTCGCGGGCCGATGCCTCGGGCGCGAACATCGCCGCGGACAGTGCCAGGTCCTGGGTGTCGAACTTCTCCACGCTCCACAGTCCGGGCTCGGTGCTCCCGCCGTGCGTGAGCATGCCCTGCCCTTGGGCCCAGCTCCGGGTCTGGGTGCGCACCTCGTCCAGCAGGGGGCTGCAGCGTACGGGGAAGGGCAGATACATCTCGGGCAGCAAGAGGGGGCCTTTCCTACGGCGGGAGGGCTGGTTGGGCACGGTGGCGGGCAGCGGATGCGCGCTCTCCAGGTGGCCGAGCCCCAGGAGCACGTACGCATCGGCCAGTGCCGGCACGTCGAACAGGATCGGGCGCGGTCCCACCGATTCCGGGCGGCAGGCGTAGCCGCCGTCAGCGTGCTGCTCGCTCAGCAGATACGTGGTGCCCCTGGCGAGCGCCCCGGCTGCGGGGCCGCCGGGGGCCGCGTGGCAGAGCGCGGTCAGCGAGAAGGCCGTACTGATGGGGTCACTGGCCTCACCGGGCAGCTGGCCCCAGCCGCCGTCGGTGTTCTGCGATGCGAGCAGGAAGCGTGAGCAGCGCCTGTTGAAACGCTCCGCCAAGGCCATGGTCCCCGGCTCGCCAAGGCGCGGGGCGTGGCGCATGGCAAGGACGGCCCTGCAGATCGCGTTGGCCCGGCTGCGGCTCCAGCCGGACTCGAACGTACCGTCGTCCTGCTGGCGTTCGGCCAGGAAGACGATCGCCTCCCGCAGGATCTGTGCCCCCTGCGGGTCGCTCGGCCGGATCGCGTTGGCCGCCGCCGCGGTCATCGTCACTTCGGAGTCCGCATCGGCGACGTAGGTGGGGAACCCGCCGTCCCGCCCGCGGATGCGGCGCAGATAGCCAAGCCCCGCCGCCACGGCCGACCGGTATCGGTAAGGGTCAGCGGCCCGCAGGAATTCCACCACCACCGAGGTGTCGTCCACATCGGTCTGCTCGACGCCCACCGCGTAGCCCCAGCCTCCGTCCGGCCGCTGCAGTGCAGCCAGCCGGTCGGCCATGGCGAGCACCTTCGGCCGGGGGTACCCGCAGGTGCCTGCCAGGCCGACGCCCGCCATGGCCGTGACGAAGATGCCCTCGCCGCGGATGAAGGGGAACCCGCCGTCCTCCCGCTGGGTCGGACCAAGCCGCGCGATGCCGCGCCGCACCATGTCCTCGTGTCCCGGCACCAGCCGAAGCGCGTGCAGAACCAGCACGTGGCACAGGATGTGCTCCTCCCAGATACCCGGCCCGCGCTGCGTCGCCCTGAGCTCGGCCAACTGTGCCTCGCCGGCTTGTTCCGGCTCGAGGATCACCTGCGCCGCCGTCAGATACGCCGAGGCCCACGCATGGAGCCCACGCCGGTCGGCCTCCCCCCCCTGACCGGACCCAGGTCCAGGCGGGCCCCGAAAACCTTCGCCACCGCCGCCGCGAGGCAGTGCTTGCGGCCCGCGGAGAAATGCTGAAACGCCTGCAGCTCAGCCGCCACAGCAGCCGTGCTCGCACCAGGCCCCGTCAGCGCCCAGCCGGCCAGGAGCTGCTCGGCACTCTCCGCACTCGCCGTATGCCGCACCCACTGCAGATAGCCGACCAGCTCACCACGCCCCGGCGTGAAGAGCGCAGAAGCGCCCTCGAGCTGATGCAGCCGCAAGACCAGAGCACTCTCCAGAGCACGGCTCACACACGTGCCCGGCATCAGACCATCCTCCACCGTCTCCAACAACCGTCCGGCAAGACGGCGTCGCGCCGCGACCGACGGACTGCCAGACGACCCGAAAGGAGCGTGTCTGGACAGATGCATGCTGACCCCCAAACGCTTCACCATGACTCGTGCGTGGTCCTCCTGCGCACCACGCCGCCGAACCATCCCTACCCCCAGCCCCCGCCAGCCGACCACCACCCCTGATCACTCGTTCGCCTGAAGACCGCACACGGCGCGAGACAGACCACGCCGACACCCTTCAGCCCACTCAAGCCCCCAGCACATCGCGCCCATCAGGAAGAGCTACCACCGCCAACCGCCCCCGGCCACGGCTCCGACACGTCCTGACCCTGGTGCCCCAGCACCGCCTGGCCGGCCAGGCGTTCGGCGGTGAGGGCCTGCTACTTGCAGGCATCGCACAGCTGCGGGTGAGTGTCCCACCCGGCGGGCTCGATCGCCTCCCACCGTTCGTCGGTGAACTTCGTACCGCAGCCGGCGCAGAGGGGGCGGCGCGCTTCCCGCTCGGCCTGCCGTTGTTCCGTCGCGCGGCGCAACCGCTCCTGGTGCTCGCGGGTGCGGGCTGCGTACGCGGCCCGCTGGCGGACGTCGTGTGCTTCGCGGCGCGGGTTGCCGATGGCCTCCAGGAGGGGCTGCATGTGGTCGCGGCCGAAGCGGAGGAACACCGGTCCGGCCGGGCCCTGTTCGCGCAGGTTGCGCAGCCCGGTCACGATGATGGGGATCTTGTGGTCGTAGAGGTGGTGGACCTCGTACCGCTCCCCCGCCCACAGATGGCGGGTGAACTCTTGCAGGCGCGGGGCCGTTCGGTTGGGGTCGCGGGCGCCGATGTGGTTGAACACCAGCAGCACGGGCGGGTGCGGCACATCACCGATCCGGTCTTCGGGGGTGTTCCCGCGGGTGTGCCACATCGGGCGCTGGGTGCCATCGGTGTCCTTCACTTTCCGGCGGAAGAAGCGGGCGTAGTTCTCCAGTTTGTCGGCGATCTCTTCTGCGGTCTCGTGGCAGTTGTCGACCTCGATGAACAGCAGTGGCACCCCGTCCTGCCGCGCGGTGAGGACGATGTCGGCCTGCGCGCCGCGCCGCCCTTACCGGGCGTATTCCATGTGCCGGTGGCGGGCAGCGGCACCTCGGTCCAGTAGGAGGCGATGGAGCCGATGCCACCGGGTGCGTCGACGACGGCCTAGGCGGCGGCCTGGACGTCGGGCGGGTCCTCGGTGAGCTTGGCCAGGTTCGGCTTCGGGCGCAGCATCGCGATCACGGTCTCGTTGACGGCCATGGGATGCGAGGCGCCGCTGGAGCCCGCACCGCGGGCGGTGGAGCCCATCTCCGTCACCGGGCGCCGCAGTTCGTAGGAGGCGGCTTGAAGGCCCTTGGGGGTCAAGTTCCGCAGCGCCTCCCCCGTCGTAGTGGAGCCGCCGTTCTCGGACAGACCGTGCTTACGCATGTCGGACAGCGCACCGGTATGCGACGCGCTACGAGCCGTCTTCCGCTCGGACGGCGTCTCCTTGTCGGCGTGCCGGTAGGTCAGGTGTGGCGCGCCGATCCGCTGGATCTGATCAGCCGTGGCCACCTTCAACGCTCCGAGCACGCGCAGCACATCGCCGCGGGGACGCACGCCGGTACCGCCACCGTCAGCCCAACACCCGACCCGCCAAGAGTGGTGAAGTACGGCTGTCGGCGGGGCCCGACGGCCGACTCCCACCACAGCACCGGAGCAGGCGCGGTAGGCCCGACCACCACTGTTCACAGACGCCGCGCCTGCCAACGACACAGCAGCCCGCTTCGCACGCTTCCCCTCTCCACACCTACGTCCCCCGCACCCTGGAGGCGATGCGTGATGAGCACGCGAAGCGGGCCCGCACATTGCACTTTGCCGGCCGAGGGCATGGTCCTCTGATTCGCTGGCAACAGCCCCTTTTTATGGGCGTCGGCAGCGTGCTGATGGGCGCGGACGATAGTTGCATCGACCGCGACGACCCCACCGAGATCCCCCTCGGCGTCCGCTTGGGCTAGCAGAGAAGTGAACACCCGCTCCCAGGTGCCGTCGAGCGCCCATTTCCGCAAGCGGGTGTAGACGCCCTTCCACGAACCAAACTCGGAAGGCATGTCCTCCCAGGGTGAGCCCGTGCGGCACTTCCACGCGATCGCCTCGATCATCTGCCGGTGATCACGCCACCGCCCGCCACGTCTCGGAGTCCGGTCTGGAAGCAGCGGCTCAATCCGCGACCACTGCACATCAGTCAACGACATGACCGGACCCACGACCCAATGGTCCGAACCGAACGGCTTCGGTGCACGATGAACTCGTGCTTCCTCCCCGACTGTTGTGGCGTGACCCCCGGCCGATCCCCCGGTTCAATCGGCAGGAACCGGTGACCCAGATTGTCCGCGATCCCGGCTTCTATGAGCCGAGCGATGCCGACGACTGTACGAGGTTCGGGTACTTCTGCCAGGCCCATGACCGCCCTTACCTGCACGAGGGCTGTGGGGGTGGGCCGCATCTCATCGCCCTGGACTGCCAAGAGCACGGGCCTGAGAACATGTGGCCGCAACCACTGATGCTGATGTTCCCAGAAGGGTTCGACCCCCTGCTGAGCGACGCGCAACTGGCCTGGGTGCGGGCGGAGGACGACGCTAACTAGGCATGATCCGAAACAGACGGCCTAGTTGGTGCGCACCGCCTGTCGACGATCAAGTTTTCCCCCAGGTTGGGCGGTTTGAGCGTCATGTAGTTCCCCACCTCGAATACTCCTAACTGGCCATGGGGAACGCGTAGTTCGGGATCGAGGGAGCTGGTCGTCGTGGAGCTGCCCATGTTCCCCGATCCCGTGGTTCGGACACCAGCCACCAGGCGATGACGAACAGGCCCAGCTACCGCCCCGACAAGCGCCCCAGGGACTCGAACGACAAAGACCGCTGGGGTCCGTCGTCGCGGCTTCCCTTGCTGGCTTCTGAGCGGCTCGAGCTGGCTTGTCAGAGGCATCCGCTAGCTTGCTGACCATGGGAAACTCAGGCGGATCATTGACGACCCGAGCCACAGGGGAACTGCACGGCCTCATGCGGGAAGCCGGGTTCACAGGCATCGACGACACGAAGGCGTTGGCGGAGGGCTGGCAGGTGACGGACTTCGCCGACGCCGGACGGCGCAGCCTGTCGACCCTCGTCCAGCAAACCGGGACACCGGCGGTCATGGTGTCCTTCCACGACAGCGATGTGGGGTTCATCGAGGCCCTCACGCCGGACGGCATCGGCTGGGAGGGCCTGCTCAACCGCGAGATGGCGGAGAGCTACGAGATACCTCTGGAGCCATTCCCCATCGAACCCGCCGTGGCTGGCGCCCTCGCCTGGTCGGCTGCTGTCGGACTGACACCCGATGAAGAAGCTGTCCGGCACACGCTCACCGGGTCGGCGCTGTTCGCGGAAGAGCTCTCCTCAGCCCTCTTGGCTGCTCTTGGGCTACCCGGCGCAACTTAGCCCTCTCAAGCCAGGGCCTGGAGAATTACGTGAACTTCCCCCTGCGGAATAGCGCAATCGTCCACACAGGTCCGCTGACTGGCCCAACCTCGGACATCAGAGGTTCTGAAGGAGCGGCTCCGGTCCTATGTTCCAGCGGTGTACGCAAACGTCAGCATCACGGGGGAAGCCATGCGTAGCACCATCCGGTATGCAGTCGTCGCCGTTCTTGTTGGTGGCTCCATCGCGCTCGCCGCGGCCACCGCCACCGCAGGTGACGAGTACTGGCCCAAAGGAGGCGGCGTCACTCCCGCGGGTAATGAGCTCTGGCCCAGCGGTACCGAGGTGGCTCCGGCCACTGACGGCGTTGACCCGGACTATCCGCTCACCAGCACCCTCGGGGACGAGTACTGGCCCAGGAACGGTGGGGTGGCTCCTGCTGGGTGGCCGGACTTCGAAGCGGGCACCCTCGGCGACGATTATTGGCCCAAGACTTCCGGCTGACACACCCGAGCCCGGCCAGTACACGTACGAGGACGAGTCCACGTACGCCGAGTACTACGTCGACGTCGACGAGGGCGGCCTCACGTCGTTCACCATCGCCTACGTGAAGATCGAGGACATCGTGACGATCCTCGACGCCCTCGAGCAGGCCCTCGCCGAGCACCGCGCAGCCTGACCTGGAAGAGGTGCGGTGACGTGGTACCCCTGGTCCGTATCGCGTCGCCTCACCTGCTCGGCAGAATGCAGTGCGTGCACTCCATCGCCGCGGAGCGCGGCCTGTTCGCTCGCCTCTCGACGAGGTGAGGTGACGTACCCAGAGCGACGAGAACGCATCACCTGACCTCAAGCCGAGGGACCTCCGTTCAGGTACTTCCGGGCTTCTTGCAGCAGGTCGTGCCGCGCCTGGCGCAGTTCAATCTGCGCTTCGCCCCTCGCTTTCAGTGAGGCAGCAGTAGTGGCGTAGACGAGGAACATGGCACGGATCCGTGTGTCGCCGCCCATCGGTATTCCACCGAGTTTCCATACGCCGGCCTGAATGCGAGATGCAATCGCTGCCAGGCTCTCAGGGCCCTCCAGCAGCACCATGTCCACGGCCCGCTCAACAGCGTCTTGAGCCGCATACATCTCGGCCATCATCGTCTGGACCTCCAGAGACAGCGGAGGATCGAGTTCGATGTTGGGGACTTTGTCCATCGCTTCGTCAGCTGCATCGAAGGCGTCTAAGAAGTGGCGGGCGGAGCGCCACAGCTCGGCATAGGCATCCCGCTGCGCTGTACGCCGAACAGCGTCCACGGCTCCGTGATACGCGCCGCGGCTCTGCACACGGCCCGCTTGCCACGCCGCGGCCGCGGTGACGAGGAGCGTCGGGGTAGCAATGAGCGCGGCTATGACTTCGGACTCCATGCGCGGAGTGTGGCAGGCCGCGACGCAAGGTCCGGCCCGTTTCTACGGTCCGCGGCCATGGTCTCGACTGCCGTACCGCCCCGCACTCGGATCGCTTCGCTCGCCGTCTGCGCCCGGAACATCGTCAACTCTGGTCTGTGCACGCGGACGTCCGGCGTCCCCGACTGGCTTGCCCGCCTGGATCAGCTCGAGCACCTGGCCGTGGTTCGCGCCCGCGCGCGGCGCGCCGTCCTCGCCCGCCTCGACGACGACGCCATCTGCGACCTGATGGTCCCGTCGTACCTGCGTACCGGCACCACGTACGTCCTGTGGACCGATACCCCCGGCGGATTCGCTCAGGACGTGCTCCGCGGGCTCAATACCGCGGCGGCCGGGCGGGAGCTCGAGTTCTTCGGGCCGCAGCGCCTGCGCGCCACCCGCGGCCGATGAGGAGAAAGCCGAGTCGCCGCGACGTTAGCGCCGCCTGCCGTCCTCTCTCCCCGCCTCGCCCCGGGCGCGCTCACCAGGACCGTGAATGACCGGTCTGGCGCCCGGGGCAGGCGAGGAGACGAGTGCTGTGAAGGACGACGGCGAACGGGGCCCACCGACGTGGTCAAGGCCATCGTCTACGAGCGGGACGGCGGCGTCTGCGTGCGCTGCGGGACGCGGAACGGGCTGACGATCCACTACCGCGTGAACCGCCGCATGGGCAGGGCCCGGGAGGAGTGGATCAACGAAGCCCACAATCTGCTGCTCGTGTTGCGTGGCACGATCTGTCTGCGCCGCAGCCAGTTGCGCAGGTGGTCGAAGTCGTTCAGGGCTCTGGCCACCGATGTGCGTCGACCACCTGCGACGACCGCCGACTCTGACCTGCATATTCGCCCCGGTCGCTGGCGCGTGATCCACTCCCGCATGCGCCAGCCAGAGTTCACGAAGACGAGGTAGATGCCCTTCGACTTCTCACCGCAGGTGACGCGACCCGCCCGCATCACTCGCCCAGGGCGATGACGACTATCTACGACTTGCCCTCGAAGAAGATGAGCCCCTTGATCGGGTGCGTAACGTCCTCGATGACCACAGGTGGAGCTTGTGGTCGCTCCGCATCCAGGTGTTTCCCGGTCTTGGTCCCGGGCGCAGAGGCCGGGTGGCGGAGGGCCTCAGACGGCGACGGAGAGCAGGTCCACCACGAAGATGAGTGTCGAGCCCGCCGGGATCAGCGGTGAGGGTGACTGGTTGCCGTAGCCGAGGCGCGGAGGAACGATGATCTCGCGTCGGCCGCCGATCTTCATGCCTCTCACACCGCGGTCCCATCCCTTGATGACCTTGCCACCGCCCACGGCAAACTTGAATGTCTGGCCCCGGTCCCAGGAGGTGTCAAATTCCTTTCCGGACTCGAAGGTGAGCCCGACGTAGTGCACCTGGACAACCCTGCCCGGCTTCGCCTCAAGCCCGTCGCCGACGACAAGGTCGCGGATGGTCAGTTCGGTGGGGGCCTCGCCCTCCGGAAGGTCGATCTCTGGCTTCGTCAGTTCACTCATTGCAGCCTCATTCGCTCGCCGCCAAACGGTGCGGTTGGTTGGTCATCCTTGCATCACCGCAGATTCAGCAGATGCATCCGCCACGGCCGCCGGCCCCGCGAACCTATGCCGTCAGAGCACCGGCGTCGTCCAGAGCACCAGCGTCGTGCCACAGCCGTTCGCTGAAGCGCTTTTCGATGTCGAGGCAGCCCTCTGCAGTGCGGGCATGGCCTTTCGCTCACGTCGGCGTGAAGAGATGTCCCCCATCCCGTCGTCCTGTCCAGCGCCGGGCGCTGGCGCCGGGCGCTACATGGATCCGGGGCAGCCCGGCCAGCCGGTGGGCTGGACGCGGCGCGGCTGCTGTGATCGGTCGATGGTCGGCGCCTTGCTTGCCGGGCGCCTCTGCTGCCAGGAGGACGGCGGGCGAGGTGCGGGGTGCCACGGCGGCGGCGGAAGGTGCCCGTTCTCGATCAGCGCCCGGCGTTGCTCCTCGCGTGCCGGCAGCTCTTCGTCCGGGATCGGCAGGTCGTCGGTGCAGTGCTGTGGCGCGATGACTCCGGCTGCTTGGAGGACTGGGCGCAGCAGATCGGGCTAGGCATCAGACTGGGCATCGGGCTGGGCTCTGGCGGGGTCGTGGCCGGGCCCCCGGCTCGCAGTGCGGCTGCACCTCACCGGCGGCGAGGCGGCTGAAGAAAGGCTGGCGGTCGTCCGGCCGCGGATCGAAGATCAATGCTTCGGCGCCATCGGCACCCCTCCCTCCCAGACACTGGGCCGGGTCAAGGGCCCAGCCTTCGCGGCCCCCGCCCTGAACGATGAACGGCCAGTCACCGGCTTGGCCGATGCGCCCGGCACAGCAGACCTGTCGCAGACCCGTGCCGAGTAGACCCTGCTGGATGCTCCCCGGCAGGTGAGAGCGGATGTGGCCTCTGCCGGCTCTTGGTCGGCCATGCGCTGGGCCACATGCTGCGCACTCAGACCACGTGCGCAGGCCACATGCGCAGGTGATGTACGCAGGTGATGTGTGCGCAGGTGACGTGCAGGTCGCCGGCGTTCAGTCTGCGGAGGTTCAGGTCTGCGGAACAAGCGCCATGCATCGGTGCTCCACGCAGGGCTGTCGGGCATGACCGCTGTCTCTCTTCGGGCTCTCGCCGGGCGCATGGGGGCCGGTGGGGCACAGCGGCAAGGAGCGCTTGTGCCCCACCGGCGTTCAGTGACCTACGGCCCGGGGGACCGTGAAGGCCGCAGTCATCCTGGATGCGTCGCAGGCCGCAGTGCGCTAACCGGGGGAAGTCCATCCACGACGGGCCCTGGTCCAGCAGCGGGTACGTGCCCGGGAAACCGCCGCTGGACGCCCCTCCCCCACCGCGGCGCGGCACGATGTCCTGCAGGGAGCATGCGTACCCCGTCTCGCAGGAGAGCGCACCGCACGCGGCCGGGTCGGCACAGAGGCCGGCTGCGCGTGTGCCGGTGCGCCCGGCAGGTGGCGTGCGGGGTCAGCGGATCTTCGTCAGCTCACCCTTGTCCTGGAGGTTGGCGATCCCCCTGGCCCAGAGGCTGTTGACGCGCTGGCGCTCCTGCGCGTTCGGGTAGGCGTTGGTGCACGAGGTGCCGGGGCCGCCGCCGGACATCAGCTCGCTGCACGGGCCCGAGTAGTGGTCGGGCAGGCCGAGCACGTGCCCCGTCTCATGAGCCGTCACCCGGGTGGAGTTGTACTGCTGGTTTTGCCGGTAGTCCAGGAAGATGTAGCCGTGGCCGCGCCCGTCGGTGGAGGCGTACGAGCCGCGCGAGTCGTTGCCCTCGCGGTATTCGAAGTCGGCGCTCGAGCTGGTCTCCTGGAGCTTCACGTTGCTGACGGAAGAGTTCCAGATCTGTGTGCTCTGCGCTATCTGGCTGCGGAAGCTCGGCGCCCTGCTCGTGCGGTAGCGGACGGTGACGACCTGGATGCCCGGCTGCGCCGCCTGCTTCTTCAGTGCCGACTTCATGACGGCGTCGAAGAACTGCCGGTTGGCGGCCTGATCCTCGGCGGAACCCGCGTACGCCGACGTGGCATTCGCGGAGGCGGGCCCGGCGGCGCCGGGCGCGGGCGCCGCGAACGCCGCGGGGGCGACGGCGAGCGAGCTGACCAGAGCGGCGGCGCCGAGGATGGCTTGGAAGCTGGTGCGGGATCTGTTCATGGGGGTGTGTCCCTTCCCGATGTCCGGTGGCCGGGTTGGCCGGGGCGGCCGGGAGCCCCGGGGCACGAAAATGCCCGGGGTCCCGGGACCAGGGGCCTGCGGGTGCCGCCTCCGGTCGGGACGAGTATCGGGAAGACGGGGCGTGTTCGTACCGATGCCATTCGGTGATAGCGGCAGAGCATCAACTGGTTTGCGCCGTAAGGAACTTGCCGCATCGCAGGCCCGGCTCCGCCTCTGTTGGAGAGGCCCGGTTCCGTCTCTGCTGAAGAGGCCCGGTCCGGTGGATGTCGCGCGCGCAGAGGTTCAGAAGTCCAGAGGTCCAGGAGGGTAGCGGCGGCGATCCTCGGGACGAGGATCTCGTAGAGACAAGGAGCGCTGACCATGCGGCGAACGCGAACGCCCGCGCCGGCCCCGGGGCGAGCGCGGCGAGAAGATGGTGCTGGCAGGGCCCAGGGCCTTGTGCGGGCCGTCCCTTTGAGGGGCGCTCCCCTGTCCGCACCGTCCATCAGCCCAGCGGGGGGGTGCGGTCCGGCGGTCAGAAGTCGGGTGCGGTGCACGGAGGGCGCGCATCGCGCACCAGTTGCGGTGCACTGCATCATCGCCACAGCCACGCATGGGCGTGCCGCATCCAGGACAGGACGCGCGCATGGCGGCGTGCGGCCGCGTTTCCGATACGGCTCTGCCGGCCGCGGGGCCGGTGCAATTGCCAGGCGAAGAAGCGACGGTGGGCCAGAGCCGCAACTCGCGCGCATGGCGCATGGCCATCCTCCGCCCCGTAGAAGAGACTCCGCGCGGGGAACACGCATCACCCCGCGTGAAGCCGCGCACGAGAGCAACTGCCGCCGCGGCCACCCCTCGAAGGGGGTGCGGTGCTACGCCCACGTACGGCAGCAGGGCCAGGACCGCGTGTCGTGGTCCTGGCCCTGCCCCATACGGACGCCGCCCTGCGGCGGCGGTACGTCAGCTCTGTGTACTGCCGTCGCTCGGCTGCCCGGCAGCCTCGGCCGTGCCCGTCTTCTCCCGCATCTTGCGCACCAGCTCCGCCTTCTGCTCGGCAGCACCCTGACGGTCGAGGTTGCGGTGCGGGCCGTTGTTCTGCCGCTCGGCGCGAGACAGCCTCTTGCGCTTGCCGCCGCCCATGCCCACGGGATTGTTGATGTTCTTGCTCACGGGTTCTCCCGAATGATGTGAAGTGATCTACGGATTCATCGGTGGAGGACGGGCCCGGCGACGCCGAAAGACGTCAGCAGGGGCCCATCACGCTCTCACTCGTAAATCAGCCTCTGGAAGAACATGCCCATGACGTTACCCGCTTCCAGCGGCCCCGCACACCAATTTTCCGCCCTCCCGGACACCAGGCCCCGCCCTACGCCAGCGCCCGGCGCAGGACCGGCCCGGCGGAAGACGGAGCCGATGTACCGGGCCACCGCGCCCTCGCTGAGATCCAGCCTCCCGGCAGTGCCCACGCCCGACATCGCTGATCCCAGGCAAGCAGCACCCCGCCACGAGGCCCAAGGGACAGCCAGACCCCTCCTGCAGTCCCCACCCGTCCCGGCATTTGACCTGCCTGGCACCCGCCGTACGTCAGCCGTACCGCAGCATCAGGACGCAGGACAAACCCACCCCGCCCCCACACACTCTCGACCGCCCCCCACCGATCCGCTCTCGACCACCCCCGTCCCCACCCATCCGCTCTCGCCCCCCACCCATCTCGGCCTTCTCCACGATCCGACTCTCGGCGCGATCACCCTCAGCTCACGATCACAACAATCTTGCCCCGGGGACGGCCCGCCTCCAGCTGCCTGACCGCGGCGACGGCCCCCTCGAGCCGATAAGTGCGGTTGCCCCCTTGACGCTCAGTCGCGGGTGACTGGCGATCTCGGTGTGGCCGTAGAAGACGATTAAGAGGACGCGCGGATAGGTCACCGGCGGCGGGCCGCGTGTCCCATCGGAGGATCACCCACGCTTCGCGGATCAGGCGCCGGACTACGATGACCGCGCTGGCGAGTGCTACCCATGCGGCCTGCACCACCGAACTGCGGTCAGTCACGACCGCCAGCGATTTGAACCCCCGCGTGTGCCAGGAGTTCGTCCGTTCGACAACCCACCGGCGAGTGCGGTTGATGGGTACGAACGCACCCTTTGGGGCGATCGGCCACCCGCAGCCCAGCTCGGTCAATAGGTCGCGGGTCACGCGCGAGTCGTAGCCGGAGTCCAAGTGCACTGTGATCTTGTCGGGCAGATGGAACCCAAAGCGTCCCAGGGTTTCCAGGGTGGGGCGTAGCAGCGGCGAATCATGCCGGTTGGCGCTGGCGAGCACGCACCCGATCGGGAGCCCTGTGCCTTCGACCAGCAGGGACCTCTTGAGCCCCGACTTTCCGCGGTCCACCGGCGAGGGACCGGTGTTCTCTCCGCCACCGGGGGCCTTCACGAGGCACCCGTCGGCGGCGAGGTCTTCCAGGTCCAGGCCGATGGCCTGGTCATAGGCATCGAGCGCGGCCTGGTGCAGGGAGGTGAAGACTCCGGCGGCAATCCACTCATCCCGCCGGGACCGCAGTGTTGTCGCGGATACCCGGTGGTCGGCGTGCTGTTGGTAGGTGCCGCCCAGCACGAGCCGGGCCAGGAGTTTGTCGAACACGATCCTGTCTGGGACCTGGGGGCGATGGCACCCCAGCGGGTGGGTGATCTGCCGGCGCGGGATCAGCGTATGGAACTGGTCCCACAGGGGTTCGGTGATGCAGGAGGGCAGGACGGGCACGTGACCTTCTGCTGGGCGAATGGCGATCGTGGGCCGTTCTCCAGGGCTGTGCCCGCCCGGCCGGAGAGCCGGGCGGGCACAGCCCCTGTTTGAGGTCAGCTGATCGATTCCGCTGTCACGGCAGTGGGCACGGAGATCCGCCAGGTGACGAACCCGGCCACGGCGAGTCCGGCGAGGGCCAGGAAGCTACTGGCGAGGAAGGGATCGGTGCCGTCCAGGGCGGGGGCGAACCCGATGCCCACGTACAGCGTGATCCCGGTGGAGCCGCCCAGTTGGTCGGCGGCTCGCTGGACGCCGGAGGCGATGCCGGCGTCCTCTTCGGTCACGCCGGTGACTGCGATGTACTGCAGCCCGACGATCCCGAGCCCCATTCCGGCGGCGATGAGCACCATGGCCGGAATCATCGCCAGGCCGGTAGCCCCGAAGTGCGAGACCAGGGCGATGGCTGCCATGGCCAAAGCAGTGCAGCAGATCCCGGCCAGGATGCAGAGCCGAGCACCCCAGTGTTTGAGTACCCGGGGAACCAGCACCGAGGCCGTGATCAGAGACCCTGCCAAGGGCAGCATGGTCACACCGGCCTGGAGCGGGCTGGCTCCCAACCGGTCCTGCAGGTAGTAGGTGAACAGCAGGAACGAGGTGGACAGTGCCACGCTCACCAAGGCGGTGGCAAGGTTGGCCAGAACCCGGGACCGGTTGCGGAAGAACCGGAGCGGCACGAGCGGATTGTGTGAGCGCCGCTCGACCCTGACGAACAGGGCTCCGGCCACGGCCGCGCCCACCAATGCCACCGGGGCAAGCCAGGACGCTGTGCCGTTCTCTTCACCTGCTTCGACGACCCCGAAGGTGAAGAACAGCGGGGCCGCGATCAGCAGGAACGATCCGGGAAGGTCCAACGGAGTCCTCCCAGCGGGCCGTTCGCCCGGTACGAGGAAAATCGCTGCCAGGAGTACGACCAGGACGAACGGCACGGACACCAGGAAGATCCACCGCCAGCCGAGGAGTTCGGTGATGAAGCCGGAGACCACGAACCCGAGGACGAGGCCGCAACTGGCGACGGCTGCCCACACGCTCAACGCTCGTGCCCTGCGTGGCCCTTCCGGGAACATGAGCACGATTACCGACATCGCGGCAGGAAGCGCGATGGCCTCACCGGCCCCCTGCAGCAGCCGGGCCGTTACCAGCAGAGCGAAGGACGGCGCGAGTCCGGCCAGCAGCGATGCGGCACCGAAGACTGTGGTGCCGAGCAGAAGGACGCGGCGCCTGCCGAGCACGTCGCCCAGCCGGCCGCCGAGCATCAACAGCCCGCCACCGGTAATCGTGTACCCGACCACTACCCAGGTCAGCGCATGACCATCGACGCCGAAGTCCGCGCCGATCGAGGGCAGGGCGACATTGATCACCGTCACGTCGACCGCGATGAAGAACTGCAGCACGGCCATGCAGCACAGCACCAGCCGTGCACGCACCGGGGACGAGCCGTCCCGGCACGCAGAGAGAATGCCTGAAATCACCAAGTGCTCCGTTGCTCAGAAGAAGTTCCGAGCAGCACCAACGTGCCGCTTCGGTTCGACCACGAAGCGACGACACGTTCTACAGAAGTGAGAGAGACGCCCCGCCGCTAGCGGAGCGTCCTCGTCACTGCGGCGCAAGCCGCGCACGAAGAAGCAGACATGGCGCCGATGCTACCGGAGCCGACGACAGAGTGATCCCTCTGTTTCCCGTCGCTCCGCCACGGTGCCGAGCTTCCCAAGCACCACACCTATCCGCGCGACCTCTAAGTCGCGGGAGCGGAGCATGACGCGCACGGTGCGGCCGATGAAGCGGGCCGGAACCGAGTAGCGGCAGACCCTCACGGCGATCATTCCGTAACGGCCGACTCGCGGCGTGAAGACGATGCCGGTCTCGAAACGAATCGCCTGGCAGGGGCAGCAGCAGCGGGGCCTCGCTGGCGAAGTCCTGGCCGATGGTGCGGATCCACATGCCACGACGCCACTTGTGGCACCGGGGTGAGGTGATCGCGACGGAAGCAGCCCGCCTGCCCCTCCACCCCGCCCTTCTCATGGGAGCCTCGCAGGCCCGGCTCACAGCAGAAGGGAGTGAAGGCGAAGTGTCGGGTGAAGGCGGTCCACTTCGGATGTTCATCCCGCGACCGGCTCCTGTGGATCACCCGGGAGACAGGGAAAGGTTGTCGTAGCGAATCTGTCCGCCCGGCACCCCGCCCAACATCCGAAACGCATGGACGTGGCCGTCCAGGAATGCCTCCTGCCCGCAGGAGGTGGTGATCTGGTGGGCGGCCTTGCCCGAGTAGGCCAGTCGGAAGGCGAACACGTAGCACTGGTCCGCTGGCCGGCCAAGTCCACCCGTGCCTCGCCGAAATCGACCTCGGCGTCCATGCCCGGCCGGTTGTGCCGGTTGATGAACCCGGCCGCCGGCGCTGCTCCCGCTCGCTCCGCGATCTCCCGGCGCCGCCGCGACGCATAGTCCCAGACCCTGGTGTAGGCGATCTCGGCGTCGAGCTCTTGCTGCAGCCTCGCCGTGATGCGCTGCCCGGTGTGGCGCTGTTTGGGCGGCGCGTCCAGGTCCTGCAGCAGCCACTCGTCGATCGTCGTCTTGAACGGCTCGAGCCGCGGTGACTTCCGCACCGGCGTTCTGCGGGCAGGCGGCGTCGCCGAGGTCAAAGCCCCCCGGACCAGACGACGGTGAACACCGTACTTACGAGCCAGAGCCCGTACCGACAGTCCATTCAGTCATGAGTCACGACGGATACGCAGGAACAGCTCTTCCTTCCATTGATCCACCGGCCTCGCCCCCTCGTGGCACCCCTTCGCGAGGGTCCCACCACCGGGACAGAGCTGGGGCCAACTCAAGCCGGAACAACCCCCCGAACACTCCAAGGCGCCCTCCCTCTGGGGCCACTTCAAGCCGGAGAAGTGGAGCCGACTCAAACCGTTAAAGCACACGGGTCCTCGCAGAAATCTATGTTCCCAGCCGGCGTGTAGGCCAGCAGCGTCTGGGAGCCGTCCTGCAGCGTGCGCGACCGAGCGGGCGATCCTGCGTGGGTTCGCGTGTGCTTACACGCCCTGTGACGTGAAAGTGGTGGGTGGAAGTGCTGCCATGTCCTTCGCGGGCCGTGACAGGTGCAGTTCGGTGTGGAAGTACCCGTCGGTCTCCCTGCCCTGAGGATCCTCCCCGGCGGCAGTCACGGCGGTGATGGCGTACCGCTGCTCATGCACGCTCGTGAAGCGGCGCTGCCGATAGCTCACAGCAGCCGCTCTCTCGGTGATGAGGCCGTGCGGTGTCAGCCCGTCAGCGATGTGCCGGTAGGAGCCGGTGCGCAGAACGAATGCCGCGATCCACACCTGGTCGCCTGCGGCGGCAAGGAGCGGTTGAAAGGTACGTGGGGACAGGAAGCTCGCTCCGCCCGTGACGGTGACCAGAAGGACCTGCTGGACCGCGCGTAGGAGAGCGGGGGTGGGCGCAGCCGCTTCGAGGTTCTCGGCGAAGCCTTCGTCCAGCAGGCCGACGGCGAGAGCGTAGGAGATGGCGTTCGCAGCGATGTCGAGCCCGATCATCCGGTGTGCGTCGGGACGTCGATGGGCCGCGTAATAGGCACGGTCCCACTCGATCAGTTCTGCTGTCGTGAGTGCCGCGGCCTGTGGGGAGGTGTAGTGGGCGTACAGGTCCTCCAGAGTGAGGTCGTGGTTGAGGAGGGCCGCGTTGATCCCGTACGAGCAGCAGATGTCCAGCACCGTGAGCGGGGCGGAGGCACGGGCTGCGGCCACGCGCCGCAACACCCTCTGCGCATGGTGAGGCGTCTGATAGTCCCAGCGGCCCAGCAGGCGGTAGAAATGTCTGGGATCTGGCTGGTCGTACACCTCGTCGAACGAGGTCATCTCCGTCTGGCCGCAGCCAGCCGGGCCGCCCGGTAAGCCACTTTCCAGGTTTCCCTGGCTGTGGTGGCGCATATGAGTCATCGCAGTGTCCCTTCCCTGACTGGGGCCGCCCGCATCCCGGCAAGGAGTACCGCTCGACCCAGGCGTGGGGAAGGGCGCATCTGCAAATCCAGCCATACGCCCATGTCACGTCTGGAAGGCCTCGGAGCAAATCCACCATGGGGTAGGCGCCGCCCGGCTGGGGCGTTCGTCTCGGATCCGGCGCGCCGTGAGCGCAACTCGCGCCGCGGCGACAGCCGATTTACTCCGGAAGGGACCGGAAAGGGAAAGGAGAGCCCCGCGCTGCCTGCCGCACGTGCCCCAGCCCGTGGTGACACCTATACGAACTGCACGACGAGCAGCGCCCTTCGTCAACGGCCGAGCCAGCAGAGAACTGCGGGAGCTCATCGCCTCATCGGTTGGTGGGTGAACGCTGTTCGCGCGGTCACGCAGAGGCAGTTCCCGCTTGCGGACACCACGGCCGAAGAAGGCGGGGTAGGCGAGGCACCGGCGGTCGTGGAACAACGCCGTCAGGGCCCACGAGGTCAGCGAAGGGCGCGGCTGTGGTGGCGCGTTGAGGCGTGATGCCGTGCTGTGCCACGGCTTGGAATTCCGGCTCGGCCCGCGGGTCCAGAAGATCGTTGCAAAGGACCGCGCCCCTGGAACGCGTGGAGGGGCCCGAGTGCCGTACTGGCACCCGGGCCCCGAAGGAACTGCTACACCATCTGCCGGCCCTGATGCTGCGCCGGCCTTCTGTTTCCGCTGCCCCGGCCTGGAAGTCGCCGGGATTGCGGGGATCGCGGTTGCTTGACCGGAGACCACCTCACTATCGATGTCCTGCGGTACCCGGACACAACACTCCGCCCGGGCGATCCTGATGGCGCTCGGCTCCTCCGTTCTTCCCTCTTGATCAACTACTTACCGAAGGGGGACTGCATACTGCTGGTACTGCGAACTGCACCTACGGATACTGCCGGTGATGCGAACTGCTGGTGGCCTGACCAAGCGTCACCCTTCGGCAGCCAGCCCCGTCGCCTCTCCTGCATCTGCTCTGGCTTAGAACCCCACTGCCGAACCTCCCGATGCGCGCGCCCGCAGCCGACGCCTTCACCGAGGTACCGCTCACTTGCCTGCACTGCTGGGTACTGCGACTTTCACTTGCGGGTACTGCGGTCCTGCTCGTGGCGGCCCCTGATCACTGCGAGCCACCCGGTCCGGTCGTCAGTCCCGTCGCCGTCCTACAACTGCTCTGGCTTCGCAACTCCACCACCGCACCGTCCTGCGTACTGCACTTGCGGGTACTACTGCCCGGCAGTTCATCCCTGCCGGGCCCTGCTGTCTTTCTGGCTACGAGAGAAACCATAACCACACCACCACCCAATGTCTACTCTCGCCACGATAGATTTTTGCGTGCTCGACAGTGAGCTAATCGGCCTCGACTGGCTACGGTGCACCTGCCCCCTCCCCGCCACAGCGACAGCCGGGGCCCCGCCAAGCGCCCGGCGAGCGCCACGACAGCGCTCCCTCGACATCCCGCCGCGCCCCAGCCCCTCCGGGAAGCCTGCGAGAGTGCAGCGCTGCCTCTCCTCACGGAATGTGTGCCTGCTCCCACTTCTCCGCCGCAGAGCCACCCCCGCGCGCCCCGCACCGCGTCCTCGCACTCGGAGGAGCGCGGCTGGACCCACGAGCGGTACCGGCCGGGCGTGCTTGGATGGGCCCGTGGCCCAGACAATCGATACACCGTTCGTCGGCCGGACAGCCGAACTCACCCGGCTCACCGGCGTACTGGAGCGGGCCGCGGTCGGCGACCCGCGCGCCGTCCTTGTGGCCGGGGACGCCGGCGTCGGCAAGACCCGCATGCTGACCGTGGCCGCGGCGCACGCCACAACCCTCGGCATGACCGTCCTGACCGGCCACTGCGTGGACCTCGGGGACGTCGGCCTGCCCTACCTCCCGTTCACGGAGATCCTCGGTGCGGCTGCCGCCGACGAACGGCTCGCCCCGGCCTTCGCCGCGTACCCCGCGGTGGAACGCCTGATCGGTACGGCAGCGGGAGCGGGCCCCCTGCCCGACGCCGGCAGCCGCCTCCAGCTCTTTGAGGGTATCGCCGGCCTCCTCGCCGACCTGACGGCCCTGACCCCACTTCTCCTGGTCATCGAGGACCTCCACTGGGCGGACCAATCGTCTCGTGACCTGCTCCGCTTTCTGCTCAGCCGGGGTGTCCTACAGCGGCCCACGCCCGGCGGCCCGCCCCACCGGCTCGCAGTCTTCGCCTCGTTCCGCACGGACGACCTGCACCGGCGCCACCCGCTGCGGCCGCTGCTCGCCGAGCTGGTCAGGCTGCCCGCCGTCGACCGACTCGAACTGCACCCGCTGGCTGACGCGGACGTGGCCCGGCTCGTGCACGCGCAACGCATGGGCCCCCTCTCCGAGGCAGCGGTTCGCCGCATCGTCGACCGCGCCGAGGGAAACGCCTTCTACGCCGAGGAGTTGCTCGCCGCGCTGCCCGAGGACGGCGAGGGCCCGGACTCGGCCGCCATGCCCAGCGGCCTGGCCGACGTCCTGCTCATCCGGATCGAGCAGCTGACCGAGACTGCCCAGCAGGTCCTGCGCACGGCGGCAGTGGCAGGGCGCCGGGTCGGGCACGACCTGCTGCGTGACGCCGTGCAACTGCCGCAGGAGGAGCTGGAATCGGCGCTGCGCGAGGCAGTCGGTCACCAGCTTCTGGTGACCGACGACGCCGCGACGTACTCCTTCCGGCACGCCCTCACCCGCGAGGCCGTGTACGCGGATCTGTTGCCCGGCGAACGGGTCAGGCTGCACGGGGTGTTCGCTGCGCTCCTCGCCGGCGAGGACCGTCCGGCGAACAGCGCGGCGGAGCGAGCCCATCACTCACGCGCGAGCCACGACCTGGCGGACGCGCTGGCGGCCTCCCTCGAAGCCGCAGACCACGCCCAGCGCCTCCGCGCACCCGCCGAAGAACTGCGCCACCTGGAGACCGCGCTCGAACTGTGGGCCGTGGTGGACGCGGCCGCGCACCCCGAGCACAGCGACCCGGTCACTCTGACCCTGCGTGCCTCAGCCGCCGCCGCACGCGCCGGGGATCCCCATCGAGCGGTCCAGCTCACCCGCTCCGCGCTCGCCCGGGTCGGCTCGGAGGCCGACTCCGAACTCGCCGCCCGTGTGCGCTACACCCTCGCGGGCAACCTGATGCGGATCGACAATCTGGAGGCCGCCTTCGCGTACAGCAGCGATGCGCTCGGGCTGATCCCGGCCGAACCGCCTTCGCGCACCTGGGTGTGGGCGGCCGCGACCCACGTCATGGCGGCCCGTTACGTGGGCCGTGACGAGGACGCCGCACGCGTCGCCCGGCAGGCCCTGGACATCGCCGAGAGGCTCCGGCTGGCTGACGCCCAGGCCGATCTGGTGATCTCGCTGGTCGGTCTCGAGGCGCACAACCGGCGTACTCCGCAGGGCCGGGAGCGGCTGCTCGGAGCCCGTGAGCTGGCCCGCACCGCCGGAAACTTTCAGGTGGAGATGCGGGCCCTGTACAACCTGGCGATCGGTTGCCACGAGTGCGGCGAAATGGACTCGTGCCTGACCTGGATCAGCGACGGACTCGACCGCGCCCGCCGTGCCGGCCTCCTCTCCTCGCCGTACGCCGTGGAGTTGCGCTATCTGCAATCCCTGCTGCTCTACACGCTGGGTCGCTGGGACGAGTGCACGCGAACGGCCGCCGACGATGTCACCCTCCTCACGGCCGCGTCCGGGTTCGCGACCGCACCCGCGCTGTACGTCGCTCTGGCGCGCGGCGAGTTCGACGTGGCGGTCGGCGGCTCCCGCGCACTGCTCGACGGCCCCCCGGACTGGATGGCCTCGCTCGTCGCGAGCATCGTGCTCACCGACGCCGCGGCGCTGCGCGGTGACGCCGAGGACTGTGTACGGCAGCTGGGAGCCGCGGTCGACGCACTCACGGAGGGCTCGGTCAGGCCCGACGCCGTGGTCCGGCTGGCCGCGCTCACCTTGTCAGCCGTCGCGGACGCGGCGGAGGAGTCACGCCTGGCCGGCGACGCGCCGAGCACCAGTCGCTGGACGGACATCGCGGCCGAGCTCGTAGAGCTGGCCCGGACCACGGCGGCCCATGGCAAGGACGGCACTGAGCAGGGACCCGAGGGCTTGGCCTGGCTGGCGCGCGCCCAAGCCGAGGGAGTACGCGCCGCTACCGGCCCGGACGTCGCCACCTGGGAGCGGGCCGTGACCGCGTTCGGCTACGGCGAGCCATACGAACTCGCCCGGTGCCGACGGCGGCTCGCGGAGGCCCTGCTCACCGTCGGCCGCCGCGAAGAGGCGGCCGAGCAGGTACATGCGGCCCGCAACACGGCCGTGCGGCTCGGCGCCGTACCGCTGCGAGAGGCACTCGACGCCTTGGTACGACGCGGCCGTCTCGCCGACGTACCGGCCGCCGGGAAGCGTATCGCCGACCTGACCTCCCGGGAGAGCGAGGTGCTGCGGCTGCTCGGCCGCGGGCGGACCAACCGTCAGATCGGCGAAGAGTTGTACATCAGCGGCAAGACGGCAAGCGTCCACGTCTCCAACATCCTCGCCAAGCTGGGTGCCGCGAGCCGTACCGAGGCCGTCGGCATCGCATACCGCGAGGGCCTGATCGAGCCGGAGACCAGCGCGTCGGGCTGAGCAGCTTCCGTCGCTTCGGGACGGTGCCAGAACCGCAGCTCGTCGATGGCCGAGCACGACGCCGACGCGGGAACCGCGACGGCGACCCGGACGCGCACCGCATTCTTCGCCCAGCGGCAACGCAGCCTCGACGAGCGCAGCCTCGACGAGGGCCACAACCGCGGCTTCGCCCTCGGCCGCCGACTGCGGTGCGAAGCGTGTCTGAAGTATCAATAGGGTGTCCCCCATGCCTGCCACGCTGAGTTCCACGAAAACCGCTGCCGCGCTCCGCAGATCTGCGCGGGTCTCCGTCGAGTTGCTGCTGGTTCTTGTGGCCGCCGCGGTGGCCCTGTGGGTTCTGGGTCGAATGTGGTCGGTCGTCTGGCCGCTCATAGTGGGCCTCTTGCTCACCACACTGACATGGCCCGTGGCCAGCTTCCTCCGCCGGCGCGGGTGGCCCGCCGCCCTGGCCGCCTCGGTGGTGACCGTACTGTTTCTTCTGGTCGCTGCGGGCATCGTGGCGCTGATCGCGGTGCCGGTGGCGTCCGAGTCCGGAGAACTTGCCGACGGCGTGGCCGACGGCGTCGAGAAGCTGCGCGAGTGGGCCGCCGGACCGCCCCTGAACATCAATGACGCCCAGATCTCAGGCGGAGTCGACTCGGCGACCTCCCGCATCAAGGGCAGCGTCGGCAGCGTCGTCACCACTCTCTTCACCGGAGTGAGCACCGTGGTGGACGGTGTGGTGACCGCGGTCCTGGCGCTCTTCCTGATGTTCTTCTTCCTCAAGGACGGCCCGCGGTTCCTTCCCTGGCTTGGCCGCCAGCTCCCCGGCCGGCTCGCCAACGACGTCCCGATCGTGGCGGCGCGCAGCTGGGACACTCTGGGCGCGTTCGTACGTTCCCAGGCCTTCGTCGGGCTGATCGACGCGGTCCTCATCGGTCTGGGCCTGTGGATCCTGGGTGTGCCGCTCGTGCTCCCGCTGGCGGTGCTGACCTTCGTCTCCGCTTTCGTGCCGATCGTAGGTGCCCTGTTCGCCGGCTTCGTAGCAGTGCTCATCGCGTTGGTGTCCAACGGTCTGACAGACGCGCTTATCGTGCTGGCGATCATCGTCGTGGTGCAGCAACTCGAGGGCAACGTGTTCCAGCCGATAATCCAAAGTCGCGGGCTGGGTCTGCATGCTGCGGTGGTCCTGCTGGCAGTCACACTGGGCGCGAGTCTGGCCGGCGTCGTGGGCAGCCTGCTCGCGGTACCGGCAGCCGCCCTGATCGCGGTGGTCTGGAACTATCTGCGCGAGCAGCTCAGCGACCCGCCGCTGGAGCCGGAGACCGACGGCCCGCATCCTGGTGCGACGGTCCCGTCGTAATTCCTCCTTGGGCCCTGTAAGGGGGCGAGTAGCTGCGACCGTGCCTACTTGCGTACGTGGAAGCGCAGCATCGTGACCCCGCCCGACTGGACGTTGCTGAACGGTTCCAGGTCGATCCGGTCGAGGCCCGGCGGCGTGAAGCGGACGCCGTCGCCGAGCAGCACCGGCAGCACGTACACCAGGATCTCGTCGACGAGGCCGCGCCGCAGGCACTGGGCGGCCACGTCGGCGCCGAGGATCTCCAGGTTCTTGTCGCCGGCGGCTCGGCGTGCCGTGGCCACGGCTTCCTCGATGTCGCAGGTGAGGAAGGTGACGTTGGGGTCCGGCTCGTTGGGCGGGCGGTGGGTGAGGACGAACTGTGGCCCACCGTCGTAGTCGGTGTTGTCGTCGGACATGCGCTTGCCGACCTCGTACGTCTCCCGGCCGATGAGCATGGCGCCCGTGGCCGCCATGACCTCCGGGAACGTCGCCGACGTCATGTGCTCGAAGACCCAGTCCATCGTGTGGCCGGGACCGGCGATGAACCCGTCCAGGGACATCACTCTGTTCACGACTACTTTGCCGGTGCTCGCATCCGTCATGCGTCTGCTCCAAGCAGGTGGAGGGCCGGGATTGCATCATAGGTCGGTGAGCAACATCTTCTCCGGCGGCAGCCACGAGCTGGACCTGTCCAATGGTGCCACCGCGGTGTTCATCGACGTGCTGATGCTGGCCGTGTCCGATCTCGCCTCCGAGGACTGGGACTTCCGCTTCGCGGCGCTGCTAACCCTGCAGGACCAGAACGTCATGGGGCGCGGTGCCGTCGGGTTCGACCTGACGGAGTTCGACTGGGGTGCGACGGAGCGGGAGCGCGCCCGCGCGAAGGACTTCGTGCTGCGTGCCACAGCACTCGCGGCGAGCGGACATCGCTGGAGCGAGCTGGACTACCACCCGCCCCGCGTGCATGACTACCTGCACTGCTTCACGGCCATGGTGGAGTCCTGCACCCCGCCCGCCGACAGCAGTGCCGTACGTGGCTTCCCCGGCCCGGACGAAGCCGCGATGGCCTCGTGCGTCCACCACCGCGTCCTCAGCGCGCCCCCACTCCAGGACGGCTGCTTCCTCTGCAATCGGCCGCACTCCTAGCCCGGCTCGATTCCGCACAAGGCGTGCTCTGCCCCGCGAGCTTCCCGCCTCACGCATCGGTCTACGGCTTCTTGCTGTGCGGGAGCAGAGCCGGAGTACTGGACCACGTTCGGGGCCAGTTGCGCCGCCTGGTGCGGCGCCGCATGGGGACCTCCCCTCACGGGGTCGCAACGGTCATCGACAGCCAGTCGGTCAGGGCCGCCGAGACAGTAAGCCGTGCCCTCCGGGTACGACCCCGGAGAAATGGTCCCGTCTTCGCTCGCGCCGAACAGCCAGCGTCCGTCTGGCGGGACCGACAGTGCAAGGACCGCACCGTTCCCGCCGGTCAGCTGGATCGTGCGCGGGTGTGGGTGGCCAGGTCCTGCACGTACGGCCGGGCCTCACGGCCGAGAAGCCACGGCTCCCGCTCTCCGATCTCCGGTGTTGGGCAGCAGGACTGCCAGGCCTCATCATCGGGCCGGGAGCTAGCGCGACACGGGGAGGGATACCCGGCTCCCCCGCCGGTAGCCTTCCTCACCCCGGCGGCGCGACGACCCAAAAGCCCGCAGCCCGCGATGAGTCTCTACACGTACTCGCCACCCCTCCAGGACCTGCTGCGGTGCTGGACCGGAACCTGCACCACCTGCAGCGACCCTCACCACCAACAGACCCAGAACCTGACGAAGCACTACTAGCCCTCGATCAGCGTCCCCGGTGGGATCTCCGCATCCTTCGCCTTGTCGCCCGGCTGCAACTGGCGCTCGTAGCAGCCCTGTCGCCAGACCAGCTTCTTGAACTCTTCCGGGGTGAGCACGCCCTGCCAAGGGGTGCCGCCCGGGCAGAAGACGCCCTCGCAGCTGTAGCAGTAGTGCGCCGGCAGCCAGAACTCGTTGGCCAGTGTCTCGCCGGATGTCTCGGCGTCCTTCTCCCGGCCGTCGTCGCGCACCACCGCGAGGGTGGCGGCGAAGATGAGCAGTCCGAGGACCACACCGCCGACGGTGTACAGCTGGTTGTCCTTCTCGACGCCCGTGTAGGCGAGACCACCGCCGACCATGAGGCTCAAGATGAGCCCCTCGGCGAAGTGGATGCAGCCGTCGCCGCTCTTCTCCGGGCCCTTCGCCAGCCGGGTGCCGAGGTTCTTGGTCAGGGCGCCCTTGCCGGACTGCGCCTTTTCGACCGTCCGCACCTCAACTCCACCGCAGCGCGGGCACGTCGGCGTCGGCGGTTGCGGCCTTCCGTGCGTTGTCATGCGCAGAACGTTATCCGGTGCGGGTGTCGGCGCTGACGGCAACGTGCAGTGTGGCCGGCGGGGGGATGTCGCGGATCCGGGCGTCGTCCGTGATCGGGGTCGCCAGAACGCCACCTGGCACGCACCCGCACATGGATCGCGGACGAGAAACGGCGAGAGTCCGAGCGATCCGCGGCGAGCAGGCCCTGCCGCCGGCCCCGGACTGGTTCATCGAGCAGGGCATCGCAGAGGAGCCGGCGTCGGCGGGCGCCGTTCAGACCGGCGCCCGCCGAGCACCCTCACGCAGGGGCGCCGAGCGGCGGGTGCTCGAGCACGCGGGGCTTGTACTCGACCAGCTGGGTGCGGCCGTCGAAGGTGCGGTGCTCGATCATCTCGAGGGCCACGTCCGGATAGCCGTCGTAGATGCGTTCTTCGCCCGTGGCCCCGGTGATCACCGGGAACATCACGACCCGGAAGCGGTCGACGAGTCCGGCTCGTAGCAGGGACCGGCACAGGCTGAGGCTGCCGATCGTGCTCAGGAGTCCCGAGCCACTCGACTTCATGGCGCGGACCACCTCGACGGCGTCGTCGCGGACGAGTGTGGAGTTGGCCCACGTCAGTGGCTCCTTGAGTGAGGAGGAGAACACCACCTTGGACGCTTGCGTGAGCTCGTCGACGGACGCCTCCTCTTCGGGCCTGAACTCGTCTTGTCCGTTCGGGACCTCGCCTGCGGCGAAGCCCGACATCAGGCGGTAGGTGTTCGCTCCCATCAGGTAGGTGGACTCGGGCTGCTTGCCGAGCCACGCGAGGTACTCCGGGCCCTCGAGGCCCCAGAAACCGGGCCATCCCTCTCCCGATGCATAGCCGTCGAGGGAAGTGATGAAGTCGACGAGAAGCTCCGACATGACCGTGTCCTCTCCTGGGGTGTCACGAACTTGGACCGGCCGCGAGCCCCAGACTCATCGGTCGCGCTCGGCCGGACCCGGTGCACCGCTCGGAGGCCAGCTGAAACGCTCAGTAACAGGTTCGTGACTCTTCGAGCTACATGGCGTCGGCGTCGAGGCCTGACCTGGGCAAACACGACTACGGTGGATGAGGGAATGCTTGCAGGACAGGCGGGCGCGCTGGGCCTCCGGCCCGGCGGACGTGGCTGCGGCCGGTGCCTCTCGGCACGGGCCGCCGTTTCACATCAGCTCGTCAGGGACAAAGACGTCGGCCGCCCCTGAGCACCAGGAGTGTGTGCCTGCTCCGCGTCGGTCCTGGTACTTGATCGGATCGGTTCGCAACGGTCGGGTGTGGCCGGGATGCGTGCTGCCAGGGTTGGAGTCGAAAGGAGGCCTCGTGATCTCGGCACTCAACCAGCTGGTCGGTCTTGTCGAGGAGCACCTCGCCGAGGAGCTCGACGTCGACGGCTTGGCCGTGGCGCTCGGTACGACCGAGTACCACTTGCGTCGGATGTTCTCGTCGTTGGCCGGTATGCCCCTGTCGGAGTACGTGCGACGGCGACGCATGACCGTCGCCGCCGCCGACGTCGTCCGGGGCGAGGAGGACCTGCTGGGCATCGCCGTCCGGCACGGATACGGCTCGAGTGAAGCGTTCGGACGCGCGTTCCGAGCGGTCCACGGTGCCGGCCCCAGTGACGTGCGCCGTGACGGAGGCCCCCTGCGCACGCAACCGCAGCTCAGGTTCCGCCTGACCGTCGAAGGGATTCTCCCCATGGACACCCGCCTCGCCGACCGCCCTGCGTTCAGGCTGGTAGGACACGCAGCCCGGGTTCCGCTCATTTACCAGGGCGTCAACCCGCACATCCAGGAACACATCGCCGCGCTGCCTATGGAGGAGCACCTGCGACTGAAGGGCCTCAGCAACACCGAACCCGAGGGCCTGCTGCAGATCAGCGACGACCTCGATCCCGACGGCAGGGAGGGCAGCGAACTGACCTACCTGCACGGAGTCGCCCTCAGCCGGGACACGCCGGTCCCGGACGGGCTCGACACCATCGAGGTGCCGGCTGGACTGTGGGCGGTCTTCCGTACCAGCGGACCGCATCCGCAGGCCCTGCAGACCACTTGGGCGGCGACCGCGACCGAGTGGTTCCCGTCCAACCCATGGCGGCTGCGGCCTGGGCCCTCGATCGTCGCGTTCCTCGAGCGCGCAGACGATTTCAGCACCGCGACCTGCGAGCTGTGGCTTCCCGTCGAACCTGCGTGACGCACTGACGACCATCGAGCGAGGCTGAGCGCTTCAGCTGTGGCTTCCGCCGGCTGAAGCGCTCACCACGGCTGACCACGGGTGCAGCTGTGCAGTTCAGGTGTCCCGGGACCGTCGAAGCCGGCGGCACCCACCGTGTGGCGGGCGCTGCCGGTCACCGGAGTGGCGGACGGCTGGTCCCATAAAACTGCGTTGGGAAGCGGATGGACCCGCGGTGTTGTTGGCCCTGCGTATCTGCTTGGCCGCAGCTGGCCCGCCGGCCAGATAGACGCTCAGTACTCGGTGGAGCCGGTCCACGATGTCCCATACGGTCGGTCCGTGATGATGAAAGCGGGCGACCCTCGCGGTCTCGGCGTCCCTTCCTCCGAGGCACGGTTGCACTTCGATACGGAACTGCAGGAACTCGGCGGTGGTCCGCGGCGCCGCTTGCTCATGGTCGACGACGAGCCTGCCTTCGAGCTCAGCTTCTACTGCGGAACGTGCCCGCTGCTGTTTCGCCGACTGGAAACCGCGAGAGAAAAGTTGTCCCTGGAGAGCATGCAGGAACGGCTCACCGGCGCACTGGACGACCCGGACGACGGCGGTGTCATCGATGCGTTCGGTGCGTTGCTGCCGGAGGGCGAGTACCTTCCGCTGCTCCTGAGCGTGGAACCCCGGCTGATCATCCCCGGGAAGGAAGGTGACTACTTCAGCGGTGAACAGGTCGCGACGTGGGGCATCGATCAGTTCTGGGGCCTGCCCGAGTACCCCCACACCCCGTACTACCGGACCTTCGAGACCGCCGTCGACGCGGACACCCACCTCTATGAGTTCGTCGTGCCCATGGTCCCCCCGACGTGGAACGAGAGGGAGCGTGTCGAGGAGTATGTCGCGCTCATGGAGCAGGGATCGGTCCCCACAGCGGTGGCGATCTCCACGCTGGACGTGTGCCAGCCCGCCCTCGACCTGGGAGATGCCCCCTCCGCGCACTGGGGCCTGACCCACTTCCTCCTCGATGGCCACCACAAACTGGAGGCCGCTGCCACAGCCGGCCGGCCGGTGCGGCTCCTCTCGCTCCTGACCCTGGGCGAGAGCCTGGCCGAAGCGGAGGACTGCGCCCGCCTTCCTGCCCTCCGCGCCCGCCCCCGCTCGGCCCGGACGACCGGCACCTGAACCAGCGTCGAAGATCACGCTGCGGGCCAACAGCCCATAGCGAGCTCTCCATGGCGAGAGCTCACCACGCACACGAGGCCAGGCCAGCGAAGCCACAGACCGCCAGGTCTCGTGCTCGCCCTCCGGATCCGGTGCCCAGTCACACCAAGTGCGGCTTTTCAAGCTACGAGAGGTAGCGGCGGAAGAAGGCACTGAGGTAAGTGGCGGCGACACGGCGCTGCTGCACTTCGGTCAACTGCCTGGCCGGCGCGGCACCCTCACGGTCAGTGCACTGCCCGGGGTGTCCTTCAACCGGCATGGCATCGTCGAAGGCCGCGACCTGACGGCTCTGAGGCGACCACTGCGTGTTGAAGTAGTTGTGGTTCGCCCCTTGGATCGCGAATCGGTAGAAGCCGCTCCGGTTTCCCTTGGCCGCGTCGGCCGCGAACCAGAGTGCCTCATCGCCAACCTGTCCGTCGCACGTTCCCCGGAAGGTGGCGAAAGGTGTCTTGGTCATCGCGTAGTTGGACATGTTCTCCGTCATCACGTTGTAGGCGGGCGCCACAGCGGCCACCGCCTTGACCTCCACGCCCTCGGGCCACTGCCCGCGATGGCTGTCAGCCGCCTGCCAGGTGACCCCGGCGCCTGCCCTGGAATGCCCCATGGTCCCTACGTTGCCCATGTCCACGTGGTGGGCGAAGCCGACGCGTCGCGCCGCTCCGGTCGCCGGGTCGGTGAACTTCCCGGCCAGCTCGCCCTTGTCCTTGGAGCTGAGCTCCTGCCACATGCGCAGATGCCGGTTGATGAGATCCGCGCGCACGGCAGCGTTGTCATCCCCTGTCACGGAGGAGGCGTTGATGCCGTTTGCGCCGACCGAGACCACGACAAACCCCTCAGCGGCCAACTTGCGGCCCAGGTAGTCATATCCGCGCTCACTGGGCAGGACGGGTGTTCCCGACGCACACGGCCAGGCGGACAGCTTGGCATTGGCAGCTTCATACGCGGCGTCGTCACCATCGTGCTCGGCAGCTGTGCGCGCTGCGTCTGCCTTCCGGTCGGCGCAGGTGTCGTGCAAGCCGTGCAGCATCACGATCAGTGGATGCCGCCCCGTGCCCAGGTCGGCGGGGTAGTGCACCACCCCGGTCAGCTCGCCCGGTTGACCGGTCTGTGGAAGATGCCAGGCCTCATCGCCCAGGTCGTAGCGTACGGTCCGGGTGGCCCCGGGCGAAGGCACCGTGCTCCGTCCCAGCGCCTCGTTCGGCGCCGCGGCACCGGTTGCGTCCGTATACGTGAAGGCTGCGGCGGCGGTGGACAGCACCGCCGCCGACAGGCCCAGCAGACGAGCCGAAGCCCTCGTGCGTTTGCGTCTCTTCATCATTTCTCCCTCGGTGAGCAGAGGGCCCCGGCCCGGACCGTCCGGTCCCGCTCGTGGCCGTTGCCCGGGGTGCAGGTGAAGGCCGTCCTCAGCGGGCGGCGGCGTAGGAATCCACCACGAACCGGATGACCCGGTCCTGCAACGCGGCCCCCGAGTCACCTGCCCGCCTGATCATGTCCGTTCCGTGGAAGCCGCTCTCGTCGATGACCAGTTCCTTCTTGCGGGCGGCTGCGGAGGCCGCATAGACCTCACGGACCTGCTTCTCCACCGCGCCCTGCATGTCACCGGGCGACACCACGAGAAGCGTCGGAATGCGCAGCTTCCTCACCGCCGCCACGCCGTCTGCCCCGAGGCACCGGGCAGGCGAGGACATCATCAACAGGCCCACCACCCGCAAGGGCGTGTCAACGCCGGCGACCGCTGCCGTCGTCCCCCCGCACGACGCCCCCGCCAGGAACACCCGCTTCGCACCGACCCGCCGCAGTTCCGCCAGTCCGGCACGGGCATCTCGGTCGATGTGCTCGTTGGCGGCCGTTCTCTGGGACGCACCGTGATTGCGGTACTCGGGGATCACCACGTGATAGCCACGCTTCGCCAGTTGCCGCCCGATGTCGACGAACGAGCAAATGCTGTAGCCCTGTTCGTGATCCAGAAGAACGCCGTCGGGCCCGTCCCCCAGGACCAGCGCCGAGAGATGCACCCCATCGCTGGTCGTCAGCGTGGTGGCTTTACTCCTCAGGTCCTCGGGCACGCACGTGTTGACGAGATACCCCCGTGCCGTGCGCACCGTGCGGTCGGGAGAGCCCGGCTCGTACGAGGCCGGCTCATTTTCCGGCGGTGCCACGGGCTCACTGCTCCGTGCCCCGGAGGGCAACGGCGCCGTGGACGTCGCAGCTCCCGCCTCCGGGTCATGCCCGGACCCGCCGGCCGGGCTCGCACAGCCCGACACCAGGCCCAGGCACACCAGCACGACGGCCGCAGCAGCTCTGACATTCAGCACGGTCTTCCTCAGGTCTCAGGTCGCACATCCGACGGCGACGTGTCCCGCGCATGCCGGACACGCACGTCCGCACCAGGGCGGAACACCCCTTACGCGTTGACAGACGTGCGGGCCTGCCCGAGGTTGCAGGCCGCGACGATCAAGTTCCGGAAGCTGAAGACGGACAGGCCGCGCCCCAGCGGTATGCCCCGCACCGCCCGGTGAACTGCAACCTGTCGGTGCCTCACACGTCCTTCTCAGTAGAGGGCACCCCCTGCACGCCCTGAACCGCTCGATTCACGCAACAGGTTGGCACATATGCCAGAAATCACCCGCTGGGAAACCATCCGGGCCAGCATCCGCCCGACGTCCCCGCGGCGTCCCGGACCGGATGACGGCCGACACACACAGCATCAGGACGTCACGGCCCACCCGCGAGGAGAAGGCGCTGATGGCTGCCGTTTCCGCCTGTGAAGGTGCTTTCCCGCGCAGCCGGTGGCGATGGCTACTGGCCCGCCTCTCCCACGACCGAAACAGATCGGACTCCGTGGGCCGACTGTCCGGCACAGCGTCGGAAGAAATCGACAGGCTGTACCGCCACCGCAGGCTCGACCTCGTGCGCCTGGCCGTCCTCCTGGTCGACGACATCCCCACAGCCGAGGACGTCGTCCAGGAAGCCTTCGCAGCCCTCTACCGACGACACGGCAACGCGCTCGGCCACATCGCCGACCCCGACGCCTACATACGGCGCAGCGTGGTCAACACCTCCAGGGATGTGCTGCGCAGGAGGCGCACCGTGCGTGCCTACATCCCCCCGCGCACCCTCCCCGCACCACCACCGGAAGAAGAGATCCTCCTCAGGGAAGAACACCAGGAAGTGCTGCGAGCACTGCGACTGCTGACCGTGCGCCAGCGGGAGGTCCTCGTCCTCAGGTACTGGTCGAACATGTCCGAAGCGGACATCGCAGCAACTCTGGGCCTGTCCCGGGGTGCAGTGAAGTCCACAGCGAGCCGGGCACTCACGGCTCTGGCCAGAAGACTGGAAGAGACACCATGACAGCCGTCGAGGACCGCCTTCGCGCCGCACTGCGCGCTCGGGCCAACCAAGTCACCGCTCTCCGCCCGGCCCTCCCGCCATCGACCCGCGCACGGACCGTCACCCACCCGGCACTGCGCAAGGCTGCGATAGTCGTTCTGACCGCAGCCCTGGCAGCAGCTCTCCTCGTGCTGCCACGGCTCCTCTCCCGGGACGACCCGTCAGCCCCCGCCGACACTCCGCCACCCGCCGGCCCGAGCCACCACAACACGTCACCTGCACCCGCCTCCTCCCCACCAGACGAGACACCCAGACCTATCGCCCCGTAGACCAGCCGGAGCTGCGGCTGTCTGCCGCACGCCCTTCCCCGAGCGGCCTTCCCGTACGCCCTTCCCGCTCTTCCTCGCAGGAAGGTCACCGGACCGCTCCCGGGGTCGTGCCCCGCCAAGTCGCGTAGAGAGCCGGACTGTTCAGCTCCGGATGTGGCGCCTGGTGACCAGCAACTCGAGCGGCTTGCCCTGCTTTCAACGCTGCTGCTCGTCACGGCTGGGGCCGGGGCGTGGCGGCGCTTCTGTCCCACCGCCGCCATGACGTGCGAGGTCACAGCTATATGCACACCGGGCCGGTCAAGTAGCTGCAGCGGGTCCCGGAGGCGTAGCGCGGGCGGTGACCCGGGCACAGTCGGCAAGGATCGGCTTCTCGGGACCGATGAGCGTCGCGGGGGGCTCGTCGGGACGGAACAGGCGCCAGTCGGTGTTCTCCGGGCCTTTTGCCTGCGGTGTGCTGTCTGGGGGAAGGGCGGCACGGTAGACGACGGTGACGTTGTAGATCTCATCGCCATTGGGGTACCGGTAGAACTGCTCCGCCCCGGAGTAGACCCCGAACAGCTGCAACTCGCCGATACTGAGCCCGGTTTCCTCCCGCACCTCGCGTCGGCACGTGTCCTCCAGGCGCTCACCGGGCTCCATCAGCCCGCCGGGCAGGCCCCACCCTCCGGTGTCCGCCCGCGCCAGCAGCAGGACCCGGCCACCCTCATCGGTGAGCAGCACCGCGGCGCCGGGAAGGATCAGAGGCCTGTGTCCCACCAGCGCCCGCAGATCGCTCACGTAGTCAGGCATGATGTTGTCCGCCTTTCCTCAGGTTCCCCGTTTGAGCCTGACGCTGCCTCACTGGGCGCGTAGTGGCGGCTCCGGCGCCGCGTTCTTAGACGTCACCCGCAGCCCGTCCCCGGTCTCAGCCGCTCAACTATGTTCATGCCTCGAGCGACCTACGGCTGGCCGTCCGCCCTGCTCCTCGGCTGGCTGGCCGCGCTGCTCCTCCCTCGACCTGCAGCGCCGCTTCCACACGTGAGCGCCCGTCAGACCCAGCACGCATCCTTGAGCCGAATACCGGATTCAGCCGCGAACCCATCAAGCAGGCCTGCAATTTCTTCACACCTCCCACGCCACCTGCACGACTCAAGGTGGCATCGTTGATCCACTGGCGGGCCGGACACTCCGCGTCCGCGTCGGGGGGACTTCCATGCGTACTCGTACTGCTGCAGCTTCCGCTGCTTTGATCCTGTGCACGGTGATGGGCTCCGCGGCCTGCTCGTCGTCCCCGGCGGCCAACCCGTCTTCGGACACCTCGACCCCAGACGCACAGGACAAGAGCCAACGCCAGGCCAACCAGGCCTCCCCCGACGCCGATCCTTCGGCCTGCGCGACTTCCAGCGACAAGATCCCCGAAGGCTGCGCAGTCGACATGGGTACAGCCGAGATGGACCAGGCAACTCCTGCCACGGAGCCGCCAGCGACGACAAGCGCGCCTACGTCTTCCACGGCACGGTGACTGCTGCCGCGATCCGTCTCTGGCTCTGCGGCTGACGCACGGCTGCCGTCACAGTTGCGGCAGTCGGTCCGCAACTGTGGGAGTGCGCCGCTCCTCAAGCCAGAAGAGATAGACACGGAGGTGCGACGCCAGCTCGCCGTCGAGGTAGGCGGCGTAGCTCAAGGCTGCAGCGGCCACACCTTGCCCGGCCTTCGCGTCGTCGGCCTCCCAATCGGCACGCCGATTCGCCAGGTACTCCCTGATCCGCCCTCGGTCACGCCACCACTCCCGGACCGCTGTCGGCGTCCATTGGGTGTCGCCGTCACAGCCGTAACCGGAGAATGCCTCAGCCTCCGCCGCATCGACCAGCCGTTGAAGCTCCTCCGGCGTCCGGGGCTGCCGGTACACGTACTCGGTGAAGTAGTCGGCCTCGTAGAGAACCAGCTCTGGGGCATGGATACGGCCCGTGCCGCAGTTGTCGGTATCGGCCCCGTAGAACGGTCCAGGCACGTTGAGCCACTTTCGATACGACCACTGCCCCAGGAACGCTCCGCGCGCATCCTCGAGCATCGGCACCGGATCGAAGTAAAGGTCCACGGCAGAAGGTTAGCCACTTGCCGAACGATTCACCGGACACGGCCTAAAAAAAGGCGCCTCCTCGAATGAACCCGGTGACACCAGAACCAACCTCAACAGATAATTCCTCGGCGAACCCCGTCATCGACGCATGCAAACAGCCGAATCCCTCCGACAGCCTTCCGTGCCACGGACGGGTGATCGCAGGGGCGTACTTGGGGCGCCTCGTGCACCGCGCTCTCAAGCCAGTACGCACCGGCAACTTTGCGAGCACCCCTGTTTCGCCGTTGTCGCCGTCGTCGTTGTCGTTGTCGCCGTCGTCGTTGTCGTTGTCGCCAGAGGACTCTGCGTCGGCAGTGCGGCCGGGCAAGCATGGGCAGCGTCAGAAATACTGCTCCCATGAACGAGCCACCACCCACCGGCAAGACCGGCAAGTTCGGCCTGTCGCGACGACTGGTCCCCATGACCGGCCGCGACCCGGAAGAGCACGGCCGGACCGCCTCACCGCTGGAGCTATTGTTCGACCTGACCTTCGTGGTCGCCGTCGGCACGGCAGCGCTCCAGTTCGCCGAGATGGTCGCCGAGGGGCATGCCGGCGAGGCGGTCATCGCGTTCGTACTGGCAATGTTCGCGATCAGCATCGCCTGGATCAGCTTCAGCTGGTTCGCCTCTGCTTTCGCCACCGACGACTGGCTCTACCGGGCCGTGACGATGCTGCAGATGATCGGCGTCGTCGTGTTCTCGCTCGGCCTACCTGCGATGTTCCACTCCGTCGAGGAGGGAGGCCACCTCGAACTGCGCGCCATGGTCATCGGCTACGTCGTGATGCGGATCGCGATGGTGCTCCAGTGGTGGCGCGCCGCCCGCCAGTCCCCGTCGTTCCATGACGTCGGCATGGCCAACATCCGGTGGACGGTGATCGTCCAGGCAGGCTGGATCTTCGTGGCCTTTGTGCACATGCCGATCAGCGCCGTCTTCGCCGCGTTCGGCGTCCTGGGCGCCCTCGAACTCGTCCTGCCGGTGCTTACGCAGGGCTCCGCGGGCGGCACCCCCTGGCACCCGCACCACGTCGCCGAACGGTACGGACTCTTCGCAATCATCGTCCTCGGCGAGGGCGTCGTCGGTACAGTCGCCTCCTCCGGCGACCTCCTGGGGGGCGGGGACGGCACGCACTGGACCTGGAACGCCATCGCCGTTGTCATCGCCGGTGTGGGCCTGACCTTCGGTATGTGGTGGATGTATTTCATGACGCCGTTCGGCGACATCCTGGCGCACCGCCGCGGCCGCGGATACCTCTTCGGCTACGGCCACATCCCCCTGTACATCGGCGTCGCCGGAGCAGGCGCCGGGCTGCACGTGGCAGGCCTGTACATGGAACACCACGCCAAGATTTCCGGCACCGCCGTCGTCCTCGCCCTCGCCATCCCCGTCGGTCTCTACATGTTGATGATCTACCTCCTGCACACCCTGCTGCTGTCCACGGCCGACCGCTTCCACATCCTTCTGATCGCCCTCACCTTCGCCGTACTGCTCACGGCAGTCCTCCTGGCCGCCGCCGGCGTGGCCATCGCGGTGAGCCTGCTCGTGGTCATGCTCGCGCCATTCATCACCGTGATCGGCTACGAGACGATCGGCCATCGCCACCAACAGCAGATGCTTGAAGAACTCGATACGCCGTAGGCATCGGCGGGGATGTCGATCGGTTCTGAACCCAGCCATCGGAACGGCTGCTTACGCCGGGCACTCAAGATCACCGATTCAGCGTCAACCGCTGTACCGAAGTCCCCCGAGGCCGTGCCCGGCAGTTCCCAGCCGCAGCTCACAGGCGCCACTCTCGGTCAAGGCTTCGGGAGAGAGCGGGTCCGCAGCCAGTACGAGCGGATCGCCACGACCAACGCGCATCCGTACACGGAGAATGCGCCAAGCCGATCCAGGTGACCAGGGGCGCGTCCTGCGAAGTGGGGAAATCTCCGCTCCGGATCGACACCACGTCCATTGTGGCCAGAGCCTCGTAGCCGAGGCCGAGCACGCCAGGCACTGGGGCTCAGCGCTGCCACGCGGGCTTCCCTGTCCAGCCGCGTCCGGCGCGGAATCGCGGGCGGTCGCTAGGGTCGGCCCATGTCCAGTCCTGGAGACGTGCCGCCGGAGATCCTGAACCGGTTGCGGTCAATCTGCCGCCAACTGCCCGAGTCGTACGAGGAACCGGCCTGGATCGGTGTGCGCTGGCGGATCCGATCGCGGACGTTCGCCCACGTCTACACGCCGGATGTGGATCGCTACCCGGTCTACGCGCCGTATGCGGCCGCAGGTCAGGAGCTGGTCGTGATGACTTTTCGGGTACCCGTCGACGACCTGCTCGGCCTGACCGCCGGTGGGTTCCCGTTCCTTCGTGCCGGCTGGGGCCACAACGTCGTCGCTGCTGTTCTCGGTGACCACTCCGACTGGACCGAGCTAGCCGAACTGATCACCGACAGCTACCGCGAGATGGCCCCGAAATTCCTCGCCTCCCGGGTCGCCCTACCGCCACCCATCAGCTGACCGCGAGCGGTTGCTGGACGAGGTATACCCCGGCATCCAGGCGGAAGCGGCCTGGCCGGGGGGCGGCGGGGGCCCGGGCGGGGCCGTCGTCGTTCTGCGGGTTCTCGGGCCGTCCCCACCACCAGGTCGGCCCGCAGTTCGGCCGGCGTCGCTTCCATGTACGCGCAGTCGACGGTCAGGAGTTCCGTGCACAGGCAGGCCCACGCGGTGAGCGACGACCAGCACGCTGAAGGGGCCCTCCGCGGCGCGTAGACGTCGTAGCTGTCGTTGGCCCCGAACTCGAAGTCGTTGTGGAAGCCGTAGTCGAGGGTCGTCCAGTCCGAGACGCCATCCAGGCCTGGAGAATGACCGCGGAGATTACAAGTCCCGTCACGCCGTGGAATGCCTGGCTATCCTGCTCGACGTCCCCGCCGCCCTCGCCGAACCGGCCCGAGCTTCCCCTTTGTCTGGATCATGCCCCCAGGTTCTCCGTTACGGGCAGGCACTCGGCGAGCAGGTCGACGACGTCGCGCCAGGCTCGCTGCGCGTGCTGTGGGTGGTAGCCGACGCCGGGGACCGTGGGGTGGTCTACCGGCGGGTGATGGAAGGCGTGCAAGGCGCCGCCGTAGACCACGAGGCGCCAGTCGACGCCCGCGGCCTGCATCTCAGCGGTGAACGCGTTGCGTTGCGCGGGATGCATGATCGGGTCTTCCGACCCGACCCCGGCCCACACCGGACAGCGAATGCGTGCCGCCTCGCCCGGCCGGCCCGTGGTGGTTGCGTTGACTGTGCCGATCGCGCGCAGGTTGACCCCGTCGCGCCCGAGTTCCAGCCCAACGGCGCCCCCGGTGCCGTAGCCGACGGCGCCGATCCGGTCGGGGTCGGTCCGCGGTTCGGCGCGCAACACGTCGAGCGCCGCATGGCCGATGCCCCGCATCCGGTCGGGATCAGAGAGCAGTGGCATGCAACGGGCCAGCATCTCCTCGGGGTCGCTCAAATAGCGCCCGCCATGGAGGTCGAAGGCCAGCGCTATGTATCCCAGCTCGGCGAGAGCATCGGCCCGACCTCGCTCGACGTCGCTGAGCCCCGTGCCCTCTGGTCCGAGCAGCACTGCGGGCCGGCGGTCGGCACCGGCCGGGAGCGCGAGGTGCCCGACCATCGTGAGACCGTCGGCCGGGTACTCGACCGTACGCGTCGTAATCGTCGTAGTCGTCGTCATGAGACTGGACTGTAGTGATCGTCGAGCCCGGTCCGGCCGCAGTTCTGCCGCTGGCAGAGCAGCACGCGTATCCCCCCTGAAAATACGGCGAGGGCTCACAAGAACCATCACAAACCTCGTCCGTGAGGGTGAGGGTGAGGGGCAGCCCGCAGGACTCCAACACAGCCTCAGCCGACCGCAACGGCGGACGACAGCATCCGCACGGAACAAGGCAACACTAAAGCTACAGTTGAGGTTAAGACTCCTGCGGCGAAGCCACTCGATGTGACCATCCCCCACCACCCCAACGCCCGACAACACAGAGCCATCCAGCGGCGCAGACACAGCAATCAGCAACACCACACGCGACACAGCTCCACCACGTCCATGCAGGGCGACCGGCGGAGCGCCACCGCGCCCGCCAGTGTCCACCGGTGCCCCACGCCGCGTTCATGAGCGGTGGTTCTCTCCTGCCGGCCCAGTCCGGCTAGCCGAGGCCGGGTCGGGAGCACCTCACCAATGCGCCTCCTGGACCTTCCATTCCAAGGACCGCGACCACGGCTGCGGCGGACTCAATGCCTGACCAGCCGCTGGACCCGGCCCCAGGACGACCGAAGAACACAGCCAGCTGCTCGGGCTTACGCATCTAGGCTTCGTCCGTGAGCATCCGTCACTGAGGAGGTACGGCGATGCGTATTCCCGGTCCTGAGCCCCGCGCGGACGGCGGGGTCGGCGCCGTCACGGCAGCAGGGGGACTGCACAACTACCAGTTACGCCTGCATGCCGAGTACGGGCCCGTCGTACGGTTCCAACTGCCTGGCGCCGAAACAGCCGTATCAGTGGCCGACCCCCTACTGCTGGAGGCCACGGCTCACATCAACAAGCGCCCGGAGCAGCTCTTCGAGTTTCTGGCCCCGCTGTGCGAGGCGGACAACCTGCAGGTGCTCGACGCCGAGCAGCACGCCCCGTGGCGACGACTGCTGCTGTCGGTGCTGGCCGGACGCCCCTCCCACGAGCGGCACTTCGCGCGATTCACCGAAATGGCCACGGCTCTCGCCGACCGCTGGGCCCAGCGGACTGTGCGGGAGACCACCGGGCACCAAGGGTCCGGCGAGCCAGTCGCGCTGCAGAAGGACCTCACTGCGCTGACGCTCCGTATGATCTGCCAGTTCGCGCTGGGCAGCGACGCCGCGGACCCCGACCGCGTCATCTCCGCGTTCGAAGACGTACTCATCGAATATCTCGGACGCCTTTACCGTGTGCCCGTCCCCGGCACTCAAGAGGAGCGGGCCAGGCAGGCCGACGAGGCCCTCACCTATCTGCGCGCGACGGTCGACGAGGTGATCGCCGCGCACGGTTCGGGCGGCCGTACAGACAAGAGCGATCTGATCGGGGCGCTTGTCGAGGCCGGCCAGAGCCCCGCGCGCATCCGCGACACCGTCATGGTGACGATGCTGGCAGCGCACCACACCACCGGGGTCGCCGTCTCCTGGACGCTGCATCTGCTGGGCCGCCACCCGGAGGTCGCGGAACGGGTCGCCGACGAGCTGGACCACGTGCTCGGCGACCGCCCGGCACCCGACTACGCCGACCTGCGCGAACTCACCTATCTCGACATGACACTCAAGGAGTCGATGCGGCTCTACCCGCCCGGCCCGTACGGCGCGCGGGAGACGACCGAGGAACTCGTCCTGGGCGACTACCACGTCCCGGCGGGGGCTACGGTCTTCTACCCGTTCTGGGCCGTGCACATGAACCCGGACTACTGGCCCGAACCCGAGAAGTTCATGCCCGAGAGGTTCACCCCGGACGAGGTGGCAAAGCGGCCGAGGCTTGCCTACATCCCCTTCGGGCTCGGTCCCCGAAGCTGCGAGGGCGCGGCCCTGGCCATGGTCGAGGCCGAACTCGTCCTGGCCGTACTGCTCAAACGCTTCCGCTTCAGGCCCGTGCCGGGCCACGAGGTGACGCCCATCGAACGGTTCGTCCTCTGGGCGCAGGACGACATCCAGATGACACTCCACCCACGCACCCCCAGCTAGCCGTGTCCGGAGCCCTCGGGGCTGCATCAGACGCGTCAATCGCTCTGCCGTCGAGCGTGCGCAACGGGCACGTGACCGATGGGCCGCTCGCTGTGCAGCCGACGTCGCGCCGCCAGGCCGGCGCGGTCGGCCCGCACAGCTCCGCACCGCTTGGCTCCGCCGATGCAATCGATTGTCGGGGCCGGCGGGCTTCCTCAAGGCACCCACACCTTGAGACCCGGCACCGGATCCGTGACGGTGGCGCTCTGCCTGCCACGGCGGGCGAGGTGCTGGTGCAGGGAGACGGCCTCGGACGGTAGGTCAACGCGCAGCGGTTCGGTGGGAGCGTTGGGCATGTGCTGGTGACAGGCATGCACACTGTCGGTGACACTTCTACTCAGCGACCGATGCCGAAGATCGCTTCGAGCACGCGAAGCGATCGGTCACGAACGTCGTCATGTCTGAAGGGACGCGAATTCTTGTGGCTCAGGTTGTTGCGGCGGACTCGATGCGGAAGGCGGGGTGACGGCGACCATGCCCGCGCCGGGAACGACGGCTGTCCTGGCACTGCTGCCGGACGCCGACCCTCTACTGAAGCTGGCCGCCCAGGTGGACACGCGGGTGGTGCGGCCGGGTGTGCCCGCACACGCGACGCTGCTCTACCCGTGGCTGCCCGCCGAGGAGATCGGCGCGAGGGAGCTGGAGCGGTTGCGGGCCGTACTGATGCGGGCCGCGCCGGAAGTCGGCCGGATTCCCCTGCGGCTGGCCGAGGTCGAGCGGGCCGATGCGTTCATCGGCATCCCGGTGCCCGAACTGCATGCCCTGGCCACCGCCGTTCGCACGGCGTTCCCCGAACAGGTGCCCTACGGCGGCCGGTTCGGGCAGGATCCGCCGGTACACGTCACCGTATCGCTGGACGCAACGACCCACACCGCCGCCGATATCACGCGCCTAGTCACCGGCCGTCTGCCCATCCGCACCGAGGTGTCCGCCGTGCACGTGGTCGCTCTCTCGCCCGACGGCTGGCAGGTCCTCGCCCAGTTGCCGCTCACCGGATGACCGGGCGGAGTTCACGATCGGTCCTCAGCCGGTCTGCCAGAAGCTGAGTCTTGCGGGGTTGCTCAGTGCACCGACGTACCTTGTCCGTCACCCCCGCGAACTCCAAGGCGAGTACGGTCGCGAAGGTGCGGCCAGCTGCTCGTGACCAGCTTGGGCAGGTGGTCTGTCAGCTCTTGAGCCACCACGATTCCATGTTGTCGTTCCAGGCTCCCCCGACGAAGCTCATCCCGCTCAGACCCTTCCAGGTGAACGAATCCCCCGCATAGCCGGGATCTGAGTACCCCGTGACGTTGGCGCAGGTGCCGTAGCTCCGGAAGGACGAGACCTTGTTGGCGAAGTCCCCGAGGTCAGGGACCCCGTAACCAGAGGCATCGCACCCTCCGTCGCGACCGCGGATCTCGTCGGAGTTGCCTGTGAAATTCTCGTCCTCCCAGTACTTGAGAAGAAGGACGCGGGCCTGGCTGTTCGTCCGGCTGCGCAGGCTGGTCACGGACTCCCGAGCACGGGTGCAGTGCCGTTCGGCCACACGGGACTCGCGCTCTCCAGACTGCATTCTCTCCAGCACGGTGATGCAGTGCAGGGAGGCCTTCGGTACCGTCGCTGCAACCGCGGGCGAGGGCCCGCTTGCAAGCAGCGCCAGCGCGGTGACGGTGATGAACGAGCCGGTGATCCTGTGGATTGAGGTCATTTTGGTTCCTCCTGCACCGAGCCCGAAGGCTCAGGGAGACGTACGGCGACCAGAGGGCTGCCTGGTAGGCACCTTCCGTGACCCGGTATCGCCCCGGTCACTTGCCGGTCACTCCCGGGCCTCCACGCGTGCCACCGGAGGGAGCCGACCGCATTGGCTTGCCGGCGCAGGATGCTGACCGTCGGCCACCGTGAACCCGGTACCAACCGCAGGTGAACTCCGTACAACCAGCTCCGCCCTTCGACGGTCACACCAGACAGAACCGCGCCCCGTCGACCGAGTGAGAGCCTCCATGCCACACAGCCGCCGCATCCTGACGTACGCCATCGCAACCGCCGCCGCCGTCACCGCCGGGCTCGTACTCCCGTCCGGTGCCGCCGCTGCCGCACCCTCGGCCACCATGAGCGACTTCAACGGCGACGGCTACGCGGACCTGGCCGTCGGCGTCCCGGACGGGACCGTCGACGGCCAGGCCAAGGCCGGGTACGTGAACGTCGTCTGGGGCGGCCCGAAGGGCGTCGGCGCCCACGGAAGCATCCGTGTCACTCAGGCCACTCCCGAGGTTCCCGGCGCCCCGGAGGCCGGCGACCGCTTCGGTGCGTCCGTGACCCTGACGGACCTCAACGGCGACGACATCGCGGAACTGCTCGTCGGTGTCCCCGGCGAGGACGTCACCGATCGCGGTGCTGACGCGGGCATGGTCATCGCCGTAGGCGGGTCGAAGGACGGACCGGGACCGGCGTCGACGGTCCTTACCGGGCCGTCGTCGGCCGCTGCGTACGGCAAATCGGTCGCGGCAGCCGACCTGACCGGCGGCGAGAACAAGGTGATCGTCATCGGAGGCACGGACAAAGTCGTCGCTCGTGTCATCCAGGGTGAAGACAGCATGATCACCACCGTCGTCGCCGCCCCCATGGGAGGCCGCGCCCCCATCCTGACCACCGGCGACTTCGACAGCGACGGCCGCGACGACCTGGCCGTTGCCTACTGGACCGCGGGCGATCCCAACACGCAGTCCCACGTGCGTCTGTGGAAGTGGGACGCCGACCGGGCCGAGATGGCCAACTTCTGGAACACGGACAACGCCGGCGTGACCGCGCTGGCCGCCGGCGACTTCGACGGCGACGGCCACGACGACCTGGCGCTCGGCGAATGCCGTGAGATCGCCGACGAGAACATCGACGACCCGTGCGGCCCCGAGGAGCTCGCCAAGGGGGGAGGCATCCACCTCCACTACGGAAGCCCCGAGGGCGGCTCGTTCGGCAGCCGCGCCCAGACCCTCAACCAGGACACGGAGGGCGTCCCGGGGGTGGCCGAGGACGGCGACCGCTTCGGCGCCGCCCTCGCCGTCGCTGACGTCAACCGCGACGGCCGCGACGACCTGATCGCGGGCGCTCCCGGCGAGGCCATCGCAAGCAAGGCGGGGGCGGGCGCCGCCTGGCTGCTCCACGGAGGCGCTCAGGGCCTGCTCGACGCAGGCGGCGCAGCCACGTCCGTCGCCTGGAACCAGGACACGTCCGGCGTGCCGGGCGTCGCGGAGTCGGGCGACACCTTCGGCGCGGGGGTCGCTTCGGGTGACTACAACGCCGACGGCGTACCGGACGTCACGGTCGGATCCCCTGGCGAGAACGCCTCCCTGGGCGCTGTTTGGGTCCTCCCCCGTGGCTCGGCCCGCGACTCGGCAGCCTTCTCACCTCGCACGCTCGGCCTCCCGTACCTCTCCACAGCTCACAAGTACGGCAAGCCACTGAACAGTCACTAATGTCGGGGGCCTGGCAAGGGCGCGCAGGCGGGAAGGGAGCGGGCGTGGTCACCCGGTGGCTCTGATGTACGGCCGCACAGGATTCGAGCTCCTCGGGCCCCTCTAGCTCCTCCGCGAATCGAGTCCTGTCGGAGGGACAGAAGGTGTGGCGCTCCAACATCGAACTTTCGGGTTCTATGCGAGGCCACCATTGCTCATCAGCAGTTGACCGTTGATCCACTCGCCTTCCTTGGAACACAGGAAGGCGACGAGGTGCGCGGTGTCCTGCGGAGTGCCCAGTCTGCCGAGGGGGGCGCTGCGGATGCAGTGCTCCCTGAGTTCCTCCGGCATCCAACCGGTGTCAACCGGCCCGGGGTTGATCGCGTTGGCGGTGACGCCGAGGTGGGCGAGTTCGTGGGCGGCGGCCAGGGTGATGCGGTCCAGGGCTCCCTTGCTCGCTCCGTACGGCAGGTTGCCAACGGTGTGATCACTGGTGAGGCTGATGATCCGTCCGGTCCCCCGTTCCGCGGCGAAGCGGCGTCCGAACTCGCGGATGAGCAGCCAGGTGGCGCGAGCGTTGACGGCGAAGTGCCGGTCGAAACTCTCCAAGGTGGTGTCGAGGAGCCCAGAGTCGACAGACTCGCAGTGACTCATGACCAGTGCGGTGACACTGCCCAGCCGTTGTTCGACCTCCTCGAAGACGCGCGCCGGGGTGTCCGGGTCGGCGAGATCCGCCTCAATTGCGGTGGTGGACGCACCCTGTTCGGCCAGAGTCCGGCGGATCGCTTCGGTCGCGCCGGGCTCGCTCCCCCAGCTCATACGGTCGTCGTAGGGGGTCCAGTAGGTGAAGGCGATGTCCCAGCCCGAAGCGGCTAGCCGACGGGCGATGCCCGCCCCGATGCCAACGGTGCGGCCCACACCGGTAATCAGGGCGAGCGGGCGGTTGGCCGGAGGGCTTTGTCCGTGGGCGGGCTGTTCGCGAGCGGTGTTCATCGTCACGGTCCGGAATGGTTCACGAACGGCGACCGCAGCGTCAATCGTATTCCTGCGACGTCGCGGCAGACAGCAGGCGTCAGCGGCGGCACGCGTAGTCGGCTCTCAGGAACAGCGGGCACGGTCCCTGCATGACCGTCAGGAAGGGGGCCCAGGTCGGCACGTGAGCCAGTTGATTTCCAGTTCTGGCCAAGTCCGCGCAGCGCGTCGGGGCGGATGGCAGACTGAACAGATGATCGACGATCTTCCCTCCGGCCTGACGGCTCGGCACCTTGCCACCGAAGACCATCTCCGGGTCATCGCCGTACTGGACACTTGGTGGGGTGGCCTGAAAGGGAGGGCAGGGTCGACGGAGCGGGCGCTGCTTCTGCCCCGGCTGTACTTCCAGCATTTCACCACCACCAGTTTCCTGGTCGAACACGACAGTGGAGAGATAGCCGCCTTCCTGGTCGGCTTCCTGTCGCCGACCCAGCCCGACACCGCCTATGTGCACTTCGTCGGCGTCGACCCGGCGCTGCATGGCCAAGGCATCGGGAGCACCCTCTACCGGGCCTTCTTCGCGCTCGCTCGGTCCGATGGGCGGCGTTACGTGCACTGCATCACCAGCCCGGAGAACGTCGCGTCGCGGGCATTTCACGCTCGGCTCGGTTTCGCGGCCTCAGACGTGAAGACGGACTACGACGGCCCTGGACTCGACCGGGTGGCGTTCACCATCGACCTCTCCGCGGATCCGACCGCGACCCCATGACCGCGATGGCTCTGCACGGACCAGGTCGAGAGCCACGCGGCTCGCGTCGACGCCCCCGAGCAGGCGGATTCCGGAGCCGAGCGGACGTCCCGGTCACCGGCGGCCTCGCGGGCCTGAGCGAGCACGGACTCGATGTCGTCGTTGGCGAACTGGAAGGTGGTCCCGCCCTGCCGCACCCAGGGGTCCCGCTTCTCGTGCCTGGTTCTTGAACCTTGGTCGGCCAGGGGGCTCTTGTCATCCGCCTTCTCACTGCGGGAGCCGCTCTGCATGGCCGTGGACTTTTCGACCGGCCTCCCGGAGTCTGTTCCCGTGGACTCGCCGCTGACCACCTATCTGCTGCCTGCCGTCCTCGCCGTGATCATGTTCGGTCTCGGACTCGGCCTGTCCGTGGCCGACTTCCGCAGGATCGCGGCGTATCCGCGGCCTGTGGCCGTCGCGCTTGTCTGCCAGCTGGTGCTGCTGCCCGCCATCTGTCTGGGTCTGGTGCTGGCCTTCGACCTGAGTCCCGCGCTGGCCGTCGGCATGATGCTGCTCGCGGCTTCTCCCGGCGGCACGATGGCCAATATCTTCAGCCATCTGTTCGGCGGCGACGTCGCCCTCAACATCTCGCTGACCGCCATCAATTCGGTCATCGCCGTCGTCACGCTGCCGATCGTCGTGAACCTCTCCCTCGACCATTTCATGACCGGCACGGACGAGGCGCTGGGACTGCGCTTCGACAAGACGCTGCAGGTCTTCCTCGTCGTGCTGGTCCCGGTCGCGGCGGGGATGCTGGTCCGCCACCGCCGTCCGGACTTCGCCGAGCGCTCCACGCGGATGGTCAAGGTGACAGCGATCGCCGCGCTCGTCGGCATCATCATCGCCGCGCTCGCCGCCGAGCGGGAGAACGTAGTCGGCTATCTCGCCGACGTAGGCCTCGTAGCCTTCCTCTTCGGCGCGATCTCCCTCACCATCGGCTACGGCGCGACCCGGCTGGCCCGCGGCGACCACCGGCAGTCCGTCGCCACCTGCTTCGAGATCGGCATGCACAACACCACCCTGTCGATGGCGATCGCCCTCAGCCCTTCGCTGCTGGACAGCACCCGGATGGCCATTCCCTCGGCGGTGTATGCGGTGGCGATGTTCGTCATGGCCCTGACCGCCGGCTTCCTCCTGCGCCGCGTCGCCCCGGCCGAGACTGCCGCCGTCGGCGCGGGAGCACCTCCCGCATCCGTAACTGAGAACCTGACGCCACGCAAACAGCCGGGCGCGCGGTGGTTTCCGTGGCCGGCACGGAAGCGAGCCGCACCCGGCCGGGAGAGGCTGTGACTTGTGGTGAGGGTTGCGGTCGAGGAGGCGAAGGCCGAGGTGACGGCGACCGTGAAACACAGGAGGAGGGCTACGACGAGCGGGGCTCGAAGTCGGCCGCGTGCTGGGCGATCTTCTCGATGATCCCGGCGTGCTCCGGCATCGCGACGTAGGTCATCATGCCGCCGACCAGCAGGAGGGTGGGCCAGTCGCGGTCTGATTCACCGCGGCCAAGGGGTAACCCGGGCTGGGGCCCGGCGTTATGAGGCCGTGGGTATCTGGCTGCTGAACAATTTCACCACTGTCGCGCTTGCCGGGCTGCTCGGGGGCGGCGCCGTACTGGCCGCCGTGGCCGGCACGCTCGTACTGAGACGCAGTTTTCCTCACCACGCGAACGGCACGCACAACGAGATGATCGGCGTTGTGCTCGGCATGTACGCCGCGATCTACGGCATCATCCTGGCCTTCGTCGTCGTGGCCGAGTGGGAGGGCCTCAACGCGGCGGAGACCAACGTCGCGCTCGAGGCCAGCCAGACCGCCGAGGTACTGCGTGATGCCTCTGCGTTCCCGGCCGAGCAGGAGCGCCGGGTGACGGACGCCGTCGGGGCGTACGTCCGTGTCGTCGTCGACGAGCAATGGCCGCTGATGCGCGCGGGCGAGCCCGACCCCGAGATCACCAACCCCGAAGTGACCGCGCTGTACCGGGTGTTCCAGGAATACGAGCCGCGGACCGAGGCCGAGAAGACCTACTACGCGCAGTCCGTCTCGACGCTGGGCGAGATCGCAGGCGCACGCCGTACCCGGCTCGCCGACTCCGAGCAGTCCCTGCCGTCGCTCCTGAACGTCCTCGTCTACGGCGGCGCGCTCGTCATGCTTCCCCTGACCCTGCTCTACGGCATCAGAAGCGTGCGCGCGAACTTGATGTTCGTCGTGTCGGTCGCCGCACTCATCGGCGTGAGTCTGCTGCTGTGCCTGACGTTGGACCATCCGTTCGCGGGCGAGCTCGCCGTTTCGCCTGCTCCCTTCAAGGAGGGCGTACTCGCTCAGTTCTGGACCTGACGAACCGGGTGGTGTGCGGCTCGCACGAGTCCCTCGGACGTCGTGGCCTCCAGCATGCTTCGTTCCTCTGCGTCCGCGTCGAAGCCGACCGGTTCCCAGCGCTTGGCCAGGAGTGCGATCAGGCCCAGTACGGGGGCGGCGAGGATGACCCAGTAGACGTGGGTGCCCAGGCCGCTGCTGAGGATGGGGAAGAAGAACAGGGTCAGCGTCGAACCGAGGCGCAGTACCGCCTGGTTGAAGCCGATGCTGACGCCGCGCATCGACGTGGGGAAGCCCAGCGAGGCGTAGCTCATGATGTGCGCGCCAGGGCCGAAGCCCTGGGCGAACATGAACGCGCCCAGCATCAGGATGCCCGCCGTGACGGCGGCCGTCCCGGAGGGCGCTGCGATGAGGCCGAGCACCGTGATGGCGGCGAACTGGATCGCGAAGCCCAGCGTCATCATCGGCCAGGCGCCGCGGGTCGATGCCCAGCGGATGCCGAGCAGTCCGCCGGTCAGGGCGAAGAGGAGGTTCAGGGCGAAGGAGGATGCGATCGTGGTCAGCGGGCCCTGGGTCATCAGTGTGGCGATGATGATCGGCAGCCCGAACGCGACCGCGTTGTAGCCGAAGGTTTCCGCCAGACCGACCGTCACCGACTGGATGGTGCGCGCGCGGTAGGGAGGTGTGAAGAGCCGTGCGTACGCGGTGAGGCCGGGCTTGGGCGGGCGGGGTGTCTGCGCGGGCACGTCGTCGGCGACGCGCGCGTCCACGCCGTAGGACTGGCGAAGGATCCGCGCCGCGCTTTCCAGGTCGCCCTGGTCGGCGGCCCAGGTCGGGGACTCATTCATGTAGCGCCGGCGCAGCAGCAGTACGAGCAGTGCAGGTATGGCGCCGAAGCCGACGGTGAATCGCCACAGCCAGCCCAGCTGGGCGTCGGGCAGGAGGAAGTACAGCACCATGATCACCAGGTAGCAGCCGCTGGTCGCGGTGTACCAGGCGGGCGACCAGGCAGCCGTACGCGAGCCCTTGCTGCCCTTGCCGCGCAGCCGGGAGAACTCGGCGAGGAACGCGATCGCGACGGGGATGTCCATGCCGACGCCTATGCCCATCACGAAGCGCGCCGCGATCAGCGTCCACACGTCCTGCGCCAGCGCGCACACCAGCGCGGTCACGACGAAGAAGAGCATGTTCGCCATGAACACCCGGTAGCGGCCGATCCGGTCCACCAGCCAGCCGCCGACGAGAGCGCCGACGAGTGATCCCACGCTGATCGAGGCGGTGACCGTGCCGGCCATGGCGGAGCTCAGGCCGAACTGTTCTGTGATGTCGGGAAGCCCGTAGGCGAGGGAACTCAGGTCGTAGGCGTCGAGGAAGATGCCGCCGAGCGCGATGATCACGATCATTTTGGCGTGCCGGCCGCGGGCCGTGCCCGAGTTGACCAGATCCGAGACGTCCGCCGCGGAGCGGATCAGTACCGTGCCCGGCACGGTCGCCGGGGTCGTGCTGCCGGACAAGGGAGAGGTGGAGCTCACGAGCGCCTTCCGGGGTGGTGCGGACGTACCGGCGAATCGTCGCACCGGCTGGAAATCGCTCGTACGCATGTCCGCATAATGGTCACCGTCGTCTGCGTCATGGACGTCATCACGATCAGCGGCCTGTGCTGGTACCGCCCAGCGGTCACCCCGTCGGGAGCCCTCGCCCTGGCTGGTCAGTCCCCGACTGTCGCTGCCACCGGTTCGCGGCGTGCCACGTCCACCAGCGAGCGGTCGGTGATTTTGAGGGCGGGTGAGACGGCGAGCGTGAGGGTCGACACGCTCATGAAGGGGTTGAGGTGGTGCCAGCCCCAGCTTTCCAGGGCCGTTCGCACCGCGGCCGCCTGGGCGGCGACGTCGTGGGCCGGGCGGGCGGACAGGACGCCGCCCACGGGCAGCGGCATGCGCGCCGCCACCGTTTCACCCGCGGTACCCCTGACGACGGCCACTCCTCCCCCGTCGGCGACGACCGTCGCGGCCGCCGCGGCCATCGCCGCGCGTGAGGTACCGATCGTCAGGAGGTTGTGGCTGTCGTGGGCGTACGTCGATGCCACGGCGCCCTCACCCAGATCCCGGCCCACCAGCGGGGCGAAGACCATGCCGGGGCGTCCGTAGCGGTTTCGTACGCGGACCAGTGTGGTCCGTCCCTCCCAGTGCACCTCGCCGCCGGAGACCGGGAGTTCGACCTCGGTCGCTTCGGTGTAGGTGTCGCGCGGGTTGACGCTCATCGCACGGAAGCGGTGCGTGCCGTCCGGCAGGTCCACGCGCCAGCGGTATCCGTCCTCCTCCTGGGGTTCTACGTCCACGCGGCTGTCCAGGGGCGGTACGGCAAGGGTCTCGGAGGCGGGCGTCGCCTGTTCGGGTGCGCCGTCGCGGCCCACGATGCGGCCACCCGCCAGCACCAACGCGGGCTCGAACGAGGCGAGTTCGCCCCGCAACAGGACCAGGTCGGCACGCTTGCCCGGGGAGACGACGCCTCGGTCGTGGAGTCGCAGACGCTGGGCCGGCGTCCAGGTCAGGGCCTTGAGGACGACGTGGGGCGGGAACCCGGCGGCCACCGCGACCCGGGCGATGTGGTCCAGGTGGCCTCGCTCGACGATGTGGTCGGCCGCGAGGTCGTCCGTGACCAGGCACAGCGGCGGGAGTTGAGGCAAGGCCAGCAGGCCTGTCGCCACGTCCGGGGTGAGGCACTTCTCCTGGAGCATCATCGTCATGCCCAGGCGTGCCTTCTCCAGGACCACCTCGGTGCGATTCTTGGTGTGGTCGGAGTCCACACCGGTGGCCAGGTACGCGCTCAGTTCCGCGCCGGTCAGGTTCGGGCAGTGGCCGTCGAGGATCGCGTCGTGCGCGCGGGCCACCGCGGTGATCTCGTGCATGCGGCGGTCACCGGCGACGACCGCGCGGTAGTCCATGACCTCGCCCAGCGCGACGACGCCCGGCCACCCCAGCATGTCCGCGATGTCATCGGCGGAGAGGGCTGCTCCGGCGTGCTCAAGGCCCTCCAGCGCGGGCACGCACGAGGGCACGCCCCACAGCTGGGTCTGAGCCGTCTGGCGGCCCGCGTCGATCATCCAGCGCATGGCGTCCCGGCCTGCGACGTTGACGATCTCGTGCGGGTCGGCGAGGACCGTCGTCGTGCCGCGGGCCAGCGTCACGGCGGCGAACTCCTGAGGGGTCAGGAACGCGCTCTCGATGTGCATGTGGGCGTCCACGAAGCCGGGGACGATCAACATGCCGGTCGCGTCGATCTCCTCCCGGGCCGTGGCCGGGGTGCCGGGCGGGAGCACCGCGGTGATGCGGTCGCCCCGCACCAGTACGTCCGCGGCGAACTCCTCACCGGTGAAGGTGGACATCACGCGCCCGCCGCTGATCCGGAGGTCGTGCTGCTCACTCATGTGGTCGTGCTCCTTGGAAGGGTGTCGTCACGCGCGGGCGGGCGCGGCCCGCCCCGGAAGATGGTGGTCGTCTCGGGCCGACGGGGCGGTCGGCTCAGGGGACGAGTGTGTAGAAGTAGTAGCCCAGCGGGATCATGACGATCCACAGCGGCCAGGGCACCTCGCGGATCCGGCCGCTGACGGTCTTCACCAGGACGTGGGCAGCGAGGCCGGTCGCGATGCCGGTGCCGAAGTTGCCGAAGAACAGCGTGGTCGCGACGGTCAGGGCGGCCGGGATGGCGTTCGTGGGGTCCTTGAAGTCGACGTTCTTGAGCGCGCCGAGCATGTTCAGGCCGATGAACATCAGTACGGGTGCGGTGGCGGCGGAGGGGATCAGGGTGGCGAACGGGGTGACGAGCAGCAGCAGGGCGAAGCCACACGCGGCCCATACCGATGCCAGGCCGGTCTTGCCGCCGGCGTCGGCTGCGGCAGACGACTCCAGGTAGGCGGTCATCGAGGGCGCGCCCACGGCTGAACCCCCCATCACGGAGACCGAGTCGACAAGGAAGGGGCGGCGGGAGCCGGGGATGTTGCCGTCCTTGTCCAGGAGGCCGGCGCGTCCGGAGACGGCAAGGAGGGTTCCGGTCATGGAGAAGAACTCGGACACGAAGAACGCGAAGATGTAGGGGAAGTATTCGGGCTTGAGAGCGCCGATGATGTCGATGTGGAAGAGGAGGGGGCCGGGTGAGTCGGGGGCCGAGAAGAGGCTGTCGGGGACGTCGGTCACGCCCAGCGGCACGCCCACGATCGTGACGGCTGCGATGGTGATGAGGAAGGCGCCCGGCACCTTGCGTGCGGCGAGAGCCGTGAGCAGCAGCAGGCCGGCCAGGGCGAGGAGCGCGGTGGGCTCGGACAGGTCGCCGACCGCGAGAGCGGCCTTGTCGGCGTTGCCGACGACGAGGTCGGCGTCGCGGAATCCGATGAGGGCGATGTAGAGGCCCAGGCCGCCGCTGATGGCGTACTTGAGGTTCATCGGCATGAGCCGCGTGACGAGGTCGCGGATGCCGAAGAGGGTGAGGAGCAGGAAGGCGACGCCGGACCAGAAGACCATGCCGAGCGCCGTGTCCCAGGGGACATGGTCCTGTCCGACGATGGTGAACGCGATCAGGGCCACGCCGCCGAGGCCCGGGGCGACGACGAACGGCAGGTTGGCGATCAGGCCCATGGCCAGCGTCGCGAGGGCGATGGCGATGATGACGGCGGTCGTCGCGGCGCCGTGCGGCACACCGGCGGAGGCCAGCTGGCCGGGTACCACGACGACGGCGTAGGCGGCGGCCATGAACATCGAGGCGCCCGCCACGAGTTCCGTGCGGTGGCTGCTGCCGCGATCACGGACGCCGAAGAGCCGCTCCACGAGCGAGGCGGGCGGCGGGGTGGTGACGTCGGTCTGCTCGCCGGGCGGCGGAGCGGTGGTGGGCATGGGGACCTCGGGCGGGGTGAAGGGCGGGCACGCGGTGGTCGGCGCGGTCAGGGTGCGGGCGCGCGGGGAACCCGGCCTGGAACGGTCTCCGCGAATTTGGCACGGTCTCTGCAACCGGTCTATGAAACCGGTTGCAGAGACCGGTTGCGGGTATCATGGCACGGCATCAGGCGAAAGTGAACACTGGCCTCGGACGGATCTTCGATCCTTGCCGGGCACATGAGGCAGGGGACGGCATTGGCGACACTCTTGGACGTGGCGCGTGCGGCGGGGGTGTCCAAGGCCACCGCCTCGCGGGCACTGCAGCGCCCCGAACTGGTCGCCGAGAGCACGCGCCTTCGCGTCCGGGAGGCGGCCGACCGGCTCGGTTTCCATCCCAACGCCGCCGCCCGCGCGCTGACCACGGGCCGTACGGGCTTGATCGGCCTGATCGTGCCGACGCTCTCGAACCCGTTCTTCGCGCCGCTGGTGATGGGCGCACAACAGGCGGCGGAGGAGACCGAGAGCCATCTGCTGATCGCGGTCTCGGAGTATGACGCGCAGCGCGAGGCCGCCCTCGCCGACCGGCTCTCCGAGCAGGCCGACGGCCTCATCATGGTGACGCCCGTCGGCACGGACGCCGCGCTGCGGGAGCGGTTCCGACGGCGCCCGCTGGTACTCGTCGACCGCCAGGTGGGCCGTCTGCCCGCCGTGGTGGCCGACACCGCCACGGGCCTGACCGAACTCCTTGACCACCTGCTGGCACAGGGCCACCGCGACATCGCCTACGTCTCCGGTCCGGCGGACTCCTGGGCAGACGAACAGCGACGGAGCGCTCTCACCGCACGGGCGTCGGCGACCGGAGCCCGTGTCCACACCCTCGGGCCCCTGCCGCCATCGTTCGACGCCGGGATCGAGGCCTCACGCGGGCTGCCCGCCGATGCCACGGCCGTCCTCGCCTACAACAGCTATCTGACACTCGGGCTGCTGCACGGCCTCGGCGTGGCAGGACGCCACGTACCCGAGGACGTGAGCCTGGCCGCGGCCGACGACCTCAGTAGCCTCAGCGCCACCACTCCCCCGGTGACAGCGCTTGACGTACCACTCCGAGAAGCGGGTGCACTTGCCGTCTCTCGCCTCCACGAGCTGCTCGACGGCCACCGGCGCACGGTCACCTCGCGCCTGCCGGCTGCCCCCGTATGGCGCGCGTCGACGGCTCCGCCGCGCGGCCTGTAGCCGGGCGGAAAGAGGAGCGCGGGGGTTGCAGCCTTACGGCTGCTTCCGCGAGAGCTTCGGCAGCGTGAGGATTTCGGCTCCGTCCTCGGTGATGGCGATCGTGTGCTCGCTGTGTGCCAGTGTTCGCAACGTGCGGGTCCTGGTGCATCGTCGACCCGATGCCATGGCCTCCGAATTCGGTGTTGATCTCGTATCCGGCCTGACGGAGGACTGTGCCGATGGCGTGGGAGATGTCGCCGATACGAGCTCCGGGTCCGGCGGCGGCGATCCCCCGCGGCCAGTGCGTGTTCGGTTGCCCTGATCATCGCGACGCTCTCCGAGGGCTGCGCCTTGCCCACGACGAAGCTGATGGCGGCGTCCGCGGCGACTCCGTGCCTGGAGACGGCAAGGTCAAGGGTGAGCAGATCTCCGTCGGCGAGCGTGTAGTCGTAGGGCCGCCCGTGGAGCACGGCGTCGTTGACGGCCGTGCAGATGTAGTGGCCGAAGGGGCCGCGTCCGAAGGATGGTGCGTAGTCGACGTAGCAGGATTGCGCATCCGCCTCGACGATCATGGCCTTGGCCCACCGGTCGATGTCCAGGAGGTGCCACTTTCCGCACGAAACCAACAACTATACCGGTCAAACTATACCGGTATGAGAATCGGGTTCACGATCGGACCGCCTCACAGGCCGGCAGCGGGCACGCCAAGGCGGGTCGGCGACAGCCGCAGACGCGCGGTGGCGGGCCTGTGCGCGTGTCGGCGCGTGGGTCCGGGTGGCGGAGATGAGCCCGCTGTCGGGACAGTGGGACGCCAGGAGGCCCTGTTCCTCGTAGTGGCGCAGGCGCCGGACGGGGCGGGACGGACCATGGTTCGGCCCGCCCGCCCCGCCAGGTAGTTCGTTCGCTACGGAAGGCCGTGCACCTTCGGGCCGACGGAGTTCGACCATGAACTGCCCGCCGTCGCGTCCCAGTTCGTGGACCACGTCATGGCGCCCCGCAGCCCGGGGTACGTCTTCGACGGCTTGAAGGAGCCGCAGCCGGTGCCCCGGGTCAGGCAGTCGAGGGCGTTGTTCACGACCGACGGGGCCACGTAGCCGCTGCCGGCGGCGCGTGTGGACGCCGGGACGCCGAGTCCGACCTGCGACGGGTCGAGGCCGCCCTCCAGCTGGATGCAGGCGAGGGCGGTCAGGAAGTCCACGCTCCCCTGGCTGTAGACCTTGCCGTCACAGCCGAGCATTGAACCGCTGTTGTAGTACTGCATGTTGACGACCGTGAGGATGTCCTTCACGTTCAGCGCCGTCTGGAAGTACCCGCCGGACGTGGACTGCATGTCGATGGTCTGCGGCGCCATCGTGAGCACCATGTTCGGGCCCGCCTTCGCGGCGAGCTGGCGCAGCGCCTTCGTCATGTAGGTGGGGTTGAGGCCGTTCTCCAGGTCGATGTCGACACCGTTGAACCCGTACTCCTGCATCAGCGCGTAGGCGCTGTTGGCGAACGCGGTCGCGGAGGCGTCGCTGTTGACCGAGATGGTGCCCTTCTCTCCGCCGACCGAGAGGATCACGGACTTGCCCGCGGCCTTCTTCGCGGCGATGTCCGCCTTGAAGTCGGCAGCGGAGGAGTAGCCGACGGCTGGGTCCAGATTGAAGGTGATCTGGCCCGGCGTGGTGGTGGCGTCGGCGAAGGAGACGGCGATGATGTCGTACTGCGACGACACGTCCCGCAGCTTCTGCACGGTCGCGCCGTTGTTGAAGTTCTGCCAGTAGCCGGTCAGCGCGTGCTTGGGCACGGTGCCGCCGTCTCCGCCGCCACCCTTGGCGGTCCGCGCGGACACCACCGTCGACTTCGCGGACTCACCCGCCGCGTTCGAGGCGCTCACCTGGAAGCTGTAGGTGGTCTCGGGCGTGAGGCCGGTGACGGTCGTGGAGGCGCCGCCGACCGAGGCCACCTTGGCGCCGTCGCGGTAGACGGTGTATCCGGTGGCCGTGGACACCGGGGCCCAGGACAGGTCCACCGACGTGGACGTTGCCGTGCCCGCCGCGAGGCCGGCCGGCACGGACGGTATCTCCACCGGGTCGGCGCCGCCGCCCCCGTCGGGCCCCAGGACGCTCACATCGTCCACGTAGTACGCGCTCTGTCCGTACCAGCCGTGCGTGTACACGGTGACCGAGGTGGTGTTCGCACCGGTCGTGAAGCTGGTGGAGAGCTGCTGCCAGGACGAGTTGCCCGGCGTCCAGGTGGACACGTCGGTGGTACCGGTGCCACGGGCGCCGAGGTAGGCGTAACTGCCCTGCACCCAACTGCTCAGCTTGTACGTCGAGTTGGGCTTCACCGAGACGATCTGGGAACACTCGGCGGTGCCCTGGCCCGACGGGGTGGCTCTGAGCGCCTTCGTGCCGCCGTGCACGGGGGAGGTCACTGCGGCACCGCTGTTCGCGGCGCAGGTCCAGTTGCTCAGGTCCGCCTCGAACCCGGCGTTCTTGGCAACGTTGACGTCTGCCGCCGCAACGTCAGCCGCCTTGGTGTACGCCGCTTCGACGTCCGCCGACTGCGCGGGCGCGGCGAGTGCGGTGACGGTGAGTGCGGCGGCCGCACCGACGGCGATCGCTGCGCCGATTCTCCGGCGAATGCCGGGTCTGCCCTGCCGTACACGGTCCACGGAAAGCCTCCAGGGAGAGGTGAAGGACGGAAGTGAACGACGGTGGCCACCGCTGCTGTGCGCATAGTTGGTCCAGACCAATGGAGTTGTCAAGGCTTCTGACGCGACGACCCGACCGCGGAGCAGTCGAGGGCCGGCGCGGACCGTACGCAGCGCGGCGCCGCCCAGGGGCCATCTCCGCGTGCACGGGGCGCGACGCCGGGCATCCGGGCTTCCGGGCCTCCGGGCTTCCGGGCTGCGCAACGGATGCGAGATCGGTGCCGGGAACGACGTCGCGGAGTGCGAACGTGATGGGCTTCGCCTCAAGGACGACAGCGTGCGGAGGTCCGGCCTGCGCGCGGGCGAGGCCGAGGTCCTGCTCGTGGAACGCCTGCGAAGCGTCGAGGGCACACGCTTCCTCGCTCGTACCGGTTTACCGTCCCCTCGGCGTACCCGTCGACGTGGGCAACAGTGTCGACCACCTCGGTCCAGGTGGACACATCGACCGGCGCCCGGAGGGGACAGCAGGCCCTGGCCCTCCCCTCGTCGGCGACAGGCCGTCGTCACCCTGCATTCCGGCACGTTCCCGTCGCGGCGGTGACTATGGATGGATGAACACTGCAGAACTCTTGGCGGACGCGTTCGATCGTGTCCAGGAGGAAGTGCATGCTGCCGTCGACGGTCTCTCGCCGGAGGAGCTCGCCTTCCGTCCTGACGACAAGGCCAATTCGATCGTCTGGCTGGTGTGGCATCTCACCCGCGTCCAGGACGATCATGTCGCTGACGCGGCGGGCCTGGACCAGGTGTGGACCGCCCAGGGCTGGTCCGACCGGTTCCAACTGCCGCTCGGCGAGGAGGACACGGGGTACGGGCACACGGCCAAGCAGGTGGCATCGCTCGGTGGCGTCTCCGCCGACCAGTTGCGCGGTTACCACGACGCCGTCCACGAGCAGACCCTCTCCTTCGTGCGCACACTCGACGGCAAGGCGCTCGATCGCGTCGTCGACGAGCGATGGACGCCGCACGTCACCCTCGGCGTCCGGCTGATCAGCGTCATCTCCGACGATCTGCAGCACACCGGCCAGGCCGCGTACGTCCGGGGCCTGCTGCAGCGCCGTTGACACACGGTCGCCCCGGCCGCTGCACCCACCGGGCGTACAGGCCGCGCCCGGTCGATCGGCAGGTGCGAGTGACCTGCGGGGAGGCGATCTGCGGCCGCACGTCGTCACGTACGAGGGCCCGGTCGGCAGGACATCGTCGACTTCATCAAGCGACCTGACCGGCGGACGCTGCGGCGCGCCCGCCCATGGGCGGTGTGGTCGGCTCTTTCCGCTGACGATCAGGGGCCAACGGCCAGGTCGTCGGAGTGTCCGGCGTCGAGTCGCGGCCACTGGGCGATGGGACGTCCGCCCGGCTCCTCCGACACCGGTGGCCATGCGGGAGGGCCGCCGTCCGCCCTCATGGAGCAGCGTTGTGGCCAGCCGGAGGGTGAGTCCTCCCACGGCTCCTGGCGTCCGTAGACGGCGAGGTCCATGAGCGCGTAGCTGTAGTCCATCGCCTCCACACCACGGCGGTTCGTCCAGTAGGTCTCGAAGACGCGGTCGCCTTCCCGGAGGTAGCACACGAGGTGGAACAACCCGATCTCACGACCGACGAGGAGCGCGTCGAGGGAGGGCTGCGCCGAGTACCACGGCAAGGTCCAGCCCATGAAGTCGCGATAGCGGAGGCTCTCGTCGTAGGACACCTGTGGGTCGGCCGGGCCGAACGCGGTGTTGCGGCCCTGGCTGAAGACCGCGTAGGTGATGTCACGGGAGTGCAGGTAGGACAGCTCGCTGACCTGGCTGAGGAACAACGTGCAGCCTTCGCACTGCTCGGGTGCGGGCCGGGCGGGCCACCACATGAAGTAGTAGGCGACGAGCTGCCGGCGGCCTTCGAACGCGTCGCGCAGGGTGAGCGGTCCGTTCGGCCCGATCAGCTCAAGGTCCGGATCGACCTCGACCATGGGCAGGCGCCGGCGGGCCGCGGCGATCGCGTCGCCTTCCCGGGTGTGCGCCTTCTCACGGGAGCGCAGGTTGTCGAGTTCGGCCTGGAAGGCGGCCCGGTCGACGACCGCCGGCTTGCCGAGGGTTGTTGATTCGTCCTCCATGGCTGCTTTCTCTCCTTGTTCCGATGGCGTTGGCTGAAGCTTCCTCTCATCTCCCGCCGAAGGGTGGGTGCCTCGCTGGCGGTCACATCGGTGCTGCAGCACGGCGCGCGGCAATGCCGTGCTTGGCGAGTGCGGTCAGGAATCGTGCGCGGAGATGACGAGTTCCCAGCCGCTGCCGGTGCAGGCCTCGCTCGGCGGCGGAAAGCGGTGGCCGGGGAGGGTCTGCGCCGTAGCGGTGGTGTTCTCCGCACTCACACTCGTAGATACCCGGCTCAGGGACGATCTCGCCGGGGCGGTAGACCTGCCCTTCGTTCTCGCTCATACATCCGGTCTAAGGGGCCACGCGCCCTCGCGCGACCCGGGGGCGCCCGATGCGGCGTGCCGGCCGCCGCCCTCCAGGCGCTCAGGATCGCTCCAGCTCAGCGTCGGTGATCGCGACGATGGTGTCCTAACGGGCCTGGAACCCCTGTGAGCTAACCTGCCCGCATGCACGGACAGTTCACCGGCTGGCCGGAGCAGGCCATGGACGTGTTGTGGCAGCTCCAGGGCGAACCGACCCACGCGACCCGCGAGCGCTGTCGCGCGGACCGCGAACGCCTGGTCCGGCAGCCGATGATCGCCCTGCTCAACGAGGTCGCGGACACCGACCCCCGATACGAGGACTTCTCCGTCTGGCACTACCGCACCGACTCGTGGTGGTGGCAGAACCAGAGCGCGGTGATCCGGCTCGGACGCAAGGTCGAGATCGGTCTCCGGTTCTCCCTGGACGGCCTGCGGATCCAGGGCGCCTGGTGGTACCCCGATCCCGGCCAGGTGAGCATGTTCCGCAAAGCCGTGGCCGCCGAGGGGAGCGGCCGCGAACTGTCAGCCATCGTCGAGGACGTGCGGCAGAAGGGCTACGACATCTCCGGGGACGTGATGAAACGCCCCCCGCGCGGTTATCCGACGGACCACTCCCGGACGAACCTGCTGCGCCACCGTTCGCTGATCGCCGCCCGTCCCCTCGGCTGCGAGGAGTGGCTGCACACTCCCGAGGCGCTCGACCGGGTCCTCTCCGCCGCCGCCGACCTGGACGCCCTGCTGATGTGGCTGGTCCGCCACGTGAAGCGCGCCGCCTGACATCACGAGGGCGCCGGTCAGCCGCCCTCGGTGTCCTCGGACTCCCAGCGAAGCAGGTCGCCCGGCTGGCACTTGAGCACCTCGCAGAGCGCGGCGAGCGTCGCGAAGCGCACCGCCTTGGCGCGGCCGTTCTTGAGTACCGCCAGGTTGGCGGGCGTGATCCCTACGCGGTCGGCGAGTTCGCCCACGGACATCTTCCGCTTGGCCAGCATCACGTCGATGTCGACGGCGATCGGCATCAGATCACCTCGTCCAACTCGGCCTGCATCTGCGCCGCTTCGCCGTCGCGGGCGACGGCCTGGGCGAGCAGCATCCGCAGCACGAGCACGATGAGCGCGACTCCCAGGATGGCCACGCCGATCCCGCCCATGATGAGGGTGACGCCCGGGTCGTCCCGCTGGCCGGGCGCGTTCAGGGCCGTGGCCGCGAACCACACGAGACCAGCGGCGACGATCGCGCCGATGATGAGGTCCACGTACCGGAACGCGGCGTGGGAGAACACGGTTCCGCGTCGCACCATCGTCACCAGTCGCCATACAGAGACCAGGGCGACCTGGGCCGTCCCGATGCCCAGGATCGTCATCACGCGCAGCGGGGTCAGCGGGAGCGACCCGTCCTCCGGGTCATTCCCGCTGACCAACGCCCACACCATCAATACCTGTACGAACACACTGCCGGTGAGCACCACCACGAGCACGGCGCGCAGCGCGCGCACTGTCAGCTTTCCCATGACCCATCCACCCATCCGTCCATCGAGACGCGATGGGAATCTATCGTTATTCGATAGGCTTAGCAAGGGCTGAGACGGAGGCCCCGCAAGGAATCCACGCCGCTACTGCGGGGGCCCTGGCCCTGGCTCGTGGTCTCGGGACGCGGCCCCCGTCGGCTTCCCCTCCAAGGCCTGGGTGCCCGCAGCGCAGCTGTCCCTCAGGTCTTGCAGTTCGGCGGCCGACAACTGCTTGCGGGCGGAGCCGCGGCGGCTGTCGTCGAGCTCGGCACACGCGCCGTCCAGCCACTGCGGGGACGGTTCGACCCCGACGAACGCCGCGAGGCGGGCGAGTTCCTCCCGAGGCGTGTCGAGCAGGTCCTCGTAGGCGAGTGTCATGCGCTGACCGGCAGGCAGACCGTCGAGGAACTGCGTGCCCTGGACGACCAGTTCGGACCACAGGTCACCGAACCGCCGTAGGGGAAATTCCCGGTCCCGCACGAGGGCGGCGTCGAAGGTGTCGCCGAGCAGGGGCGCCAGGTCCGGAGGAAGAGAACGCACATGCTCCTCCGTCAGTTCGCCGAAGCTGTCGACTCCCGTCCGTTCCCTGATCTCACGCATCAAGGTGATGGTGCGGTACCCGGGGTGGCGGCTCATGGACAGCGCACAGTCCGGCCCGTCGCGGAAGAGGTGCACGAACTTCGCGTAGGGGAAGGCGGATCGAAGCCCCGGTGCCCAGCCCGTCGAGTATCCGGAACGCTCCACGACGGCGGTGCGGCCGAACCGTTCGCCGAGCAACTCGAAGAGCGCCTCGTGATGGGCGGCAGCGGCACGCTCCGGCCAGCCGACGACCGCCGCACGGATGTCGTCGAGCAGGCCGTCGGGGTCGTCGGTGAGGTGGGGCAGCACCATGAGGGAGAGAGCGGGGATGCCGTCGGTCTCCGCCCGGTACCGCCCCGGACGACGGGTGTAGAGAAACTCCGGCATCAGCACCCCGCTGCGGATCATGCTCGCGAAGTACGGGGTGGGCCGGAACAGGAACTCCCAGAACTCCGCGCCCGACACGTGGCCTTCGGGAAATGCCACATCACCTACCGAGGCCAGGTACTCGTTGAGGCTCAGCACGTCGGGATGGGATTGGAGAATGCGGGACAGGGCGGTGGAGCCGCTGCGGCCCGTACCGATGACAAAGGTCAAGCTGCGCAAGGTCGCTCTCCGAGGGCACAGGGCGGCTGTTCCAGGGCTCTCACCACCTCAGCACACCTGAGCCCAGGGCACCAGGTGGCAGCCTCGGCACCCCTCCGCCGCCACCCGTGGACGGTGGCGGAGGGGTGAGTGCGGGCCGCGCCCTCACGTCCCGCAGTTGCCCGATGTGGGCTCGCCGGCGAAGCGCCGACCGAGCCACTCAAGTGCCGGGCCGTTGCCTTGGATTGCCGTCCCCACATGGGACTGCCCGGGGAAGGACTTCCACTCCACGGCGTTACCCTTCGCGCACCAGTTTGCCCTCAGCTGCTGCCCGACGGCGTAGGGGATCGTCTCGTCCGCCTCCCCGTGGTAGACGAACGTCGGTGCCGAGGTCCGCTTCGTGCCGATCAACTGCTTGGCGATGGCCTTCCGCCAGTTCGGCCGCTCCAGCGGGTTGGACGTGGTGACGTCCTCGATCGTCTTGCCGCGCCCAGCCTCCAGGACCGTACCGACACACTCGCTGCGCACCACCTTGGCCAGCTTGCGGCCCTCCTTGTTGAGGTACTTGTTGAGCGCCAGGGACGGCTGGGCGGCGTTCTGGCCGACGGCGGACATCAGCAGGTACCCGGCGCTGTCGCCACCCTCCAGCGATTCGGCGACCTTGGTGAGATCGGCGGGAACGCCTCCGCTCGCCGTCCCCTTGACCTTCAGCTCGGGGGCGTAGGTCCCGGCCATCTCGGCGGCCTTCGCGCTGGCTCCGCCACCCTGGGAGTAGCCCATGATGCCCACGGGCGCGCTCGCGGAGACGCCGTACTTTGCCGCCTCCGGGTGCCGCTGGGCCGCGCGCGCCGCGTCGAGGACGGCGCTGCCCTGGGCCTTGGCGACCATGTAGGTGTGGTCGCCGGGGGTGCCGAGGCCTTCGTAGTCGGTGGCGACGACGGCGTAACCCCGGACCAGCGCGGCGTTGATGAGCGGCGCCTCCGCCGTCGTACCGCCCGGGAATCCGGCGGACGGCGCGCACTTGTCGCCGAGGCCGACCGTGCCGACGGCGTAGGTGATCAGCGGGCGAGGGGTGACCCTTCCGTCGTCGGGGACGATCACGGTGCCGGAGACCTTGTTGTGCCGCCCGTCGGCGGAGGTCGACCGGTAGATGATCTTCCACGCCTTGGTGGGGGTCGGAACGCCCGGTGTGTACTGGAACGAGGACGGCTCGGAGCTGATGATCTCGCCGTTCCTACCCGGGCGCTTCGCGGCCTGGCCCGGGTGGTGGCGCTTGTCCTTCTCGTGCTTCGCGGCGCTGGAGGCATTGCCTGCGGTCGGCGTCGAGGCGTAGGCCGAGGGTGTTGCGCCTGGGGCACCGTCCGCGTTCGCGCTCTGCGCGGCGGCGGATCCCGGGAGCCCGAGCATTGCCACCGCGAGGACGGCACCCGCGGCCACCGGCCGTCTGCGTAAGGCTGACATCATGCAGCTCTCCCAACTCTCCTGTGTACAAGGGGGGTTGACCAGCACCGTACTGACCCGTCAGTAATACGGCCATAGATGTGCAGGGTCCGAGGCGAGGCCGACCTCGGTCTTGTCCGGTCGATACAATCCGCACGGGACGATGGGGTGAACGCGATGCCGCTTGAGGGCGAGTACGGGCCGCATCCGGTGCAGTGGGTGCGCGAACAGGTCGAGTTGTACGAGAGTTCGGGCGGCACGCGAGGGGCGACGCTCTGGGACACGGGCCTGCCCGTCGTCATCGTCACGATGCGCGGCGCGAAGAGCGGCAAGATCCGCAAGATCCCGCTGATGCGCGTGGAACATCAAGGGCGGTACGCGGCCGTGGCCTCGAATGGCGGCTTCCCGCGGCACCCGGTCTGGTACTTCAACCTCAAGTCCGACCCGCACGTGGAGCTCCAGGACGGTTCCGTACGCCAGGACATGACGGCCCGTGAGATCACCGGGGACGAGAAGGCCGAGTGGTGGGAGCGGGCGGTCGCCGCGTATCCCCCGTACACCGAGTACCAGGAGAAGGCCGACCGTGTGATTCCCGTCTTCGTGCTGGAGCCCGCGTCCGCGACACGCCCGACGCCCAGCAGCGGGCACGGCGGATAACGTGCGGGCATGGCGATGACGGGGATGACGGGGAAGCAGCGAGTCCTGTACCGGCAAGGCACCGGGTTCTGGCGGATGACAGCGAAGTGGGTTCTGGTCTTCGGGGTCCTGTACCTGCTCGACGGCGGACTGCTCCGGTCGTGGGGCGACGCTCTGGTCTGGCCGATGATCATGATCCTGCTGTGGGTGCCGTTCGGGATCGGCGTCGTCTGGTACCCGAAGAAGGACCAGCGAGTCGTGCTGACGACGCGTGAGCTGCGGGTGCGGCGCAAGCGGCTGCCGATGGAGAAGGTGAACCTGCTGCACGTAGCGCGGCTGTGGCTGGAAGGGCGGTCGACGGCCGACGACCAGCCGGTGCTGGAATGGACACGGTTCGACCGGGTCGTGTGGGTGCCGCTGCGGGACGGCCGGGCGTTCGGCGCGGAGTTCCGCGACCCGGCCGCGTTCGCCAAGATATTCGGCGCCTTCGCCGTCGCGGCGTGCGGCGGGCCGGACATCGTCCGTGCAAGGGCCGCAGCGGAGACCTACCCGGATCCGCTCCCGATGCGAGCCCGCCCCTCCAACGATGACGGCTCGCCCCTGGACCTCCTGGACATCTTCAGCTGAGAGCCGGAAACGCACGGCAAGGGGCAGCGGTTCGGAAGGGACGCGCCGCCGCCCGTTCACCGCAGTCTCAGCGCCCGAGCACCTGCCCGTAGTGCAGCGCCCCCCGCAGCCCGAACAGCCGTGGCGTCAGCGCCTGGGAACCCGCCCCGGCGCCGTTCGGCAGGGTCCAGACACCGCCCGTGCTGAGGCTCTGCTCGTACTCCGTGCTGTTCTCGTTGTAGACGCCGACCGTGACATCGCCGTCGCCGTCACCGTCGTAGTCCCCGAGAGCCAGCGCCGAGCCGAACTCGTCGTTGACCTCCGGCGCCCCGGGGACCCCGGCGGAGTCCTGGTGCCAGGCCGTCGACCGGGCGGTGCCCGAGGCGTCGAGCAGACCGTCCGGGCCCGAGGTCAGCACGGTGGCCGAACCGGCGCGGTCCAACGTCCCGATGGCCTCGCTGGGCGTGCCCGCCACGAGGTCGTCCCGGCCGTCTTCGTTGAGATCGCCCGCGGCCAGCTCGATGCCGAAGTTGTCCGCGTCCTCGGACGTGCCCGCGACGCCTGGAGTGTCCTGACTGAAAGTCTGGTTGCGCGTCCCGAAGCCCTCGGCGCCCCCGCCTCCGTAGAACACCCGCACCTTGCCGCCCTTGGCCGCCGCGTCGGGACCGCACGCCCCGGTGGGCCGGTCGGCCTCGGCGGTGATCAGGCAGTGCCCGAGCGCCAGGTCGTCCACGCTGTCGCCGTCGAAGTCGCCCGCGGCCACGTCGTAGCCGGTGGCCGGGGACTTCCAGTACTCCTGCAGGGCCGAGCCGTTCCAGCTCCACAGGGTGGTGCGCGAGTAGTCGTTGGAGTACGCGGAGATCGCCAGGTCGGTCTTGCCGTTCCCGTCGAAGTCCCCGGCCGCGAGCCTGCCCGATGTGCCGCCGAAGCCCGTGTCGAGCAGATGCGTCAGCGGCTTGTCCTCGGTGAGCGGGCCCGGCCGCAGGGTGACCTCGCCGAACTCCCCGTGGGGCAGTCCCACCGCCACGTCCATGGCGCCGTCCTGGGTGAAGTCGCCCACGGCGAGCGAGGCCCCGGCGCCGCTGCCCGCCGAGCCCTGCGCGATGGTCCTGCCGCGCTCGAAGTAGCCACTGGACGAGCCGTACAGCACGACCACCGAGCCGTGGCCCGTCGCCGCCGGATCGCTGCCGACATCCTCGCCCGTCGCCCCGACGACGACGTCGGTGAATCCGTCGCCGTCCACGTCGGCCGTCACGACGGAACTGCCGAACCCGTCGTTCCTCTCGCTGGTGCCGGGGACACCCGGGCTGTCCTGGCTGACAGAGGTGGTGAACGTACCGGCGCCGCTCGATCCGCCGTAGAGCACGTGCAGGTAACCGGCGGCCTTCATGCCGTCGACGTCCCCTCGATACACGCCGACCACGGTGTCCGCGTACCCGTCACCGTTGAAGTCGGCCCCCTGAACGGCCGCCGACGGCGCCGCGCCCGCTGCGGGGGCAAGCCCCGCCGACACGAAGGCGGTGACGGCGCCGAGCAAGGCGGCCGAGAGTCTCTTACCGGGCACAGGTACTCCATATCGCAGGGTGGGAAGGTCAGTTCACGTGCGGGTCACGCGGATCACGCGGATCACGTGCGGAAGGGCGGACGGACGCCTAGAACCCCAGCACTTCGCCGTACTTGATGGCCCCGTTGGGCAGCGCGAAGCCGAACGGGGTCAGCGACTTGCCCAGCGGGTACGTCTCCTCGGTGCTGCTCGGCGCGAACCAGACGCCGCCCGACCTGGGCTCACCGTCGTTCTCCCCGGGCGCGCTCACCGCGCTGTCCGGCAGCCCGTCGCGGTTGTAGTCGCCGACGGCCACCTGGGCGCCGAAGCGGTCGCCGGCCTCGGCCGTGCCGGGCATGTTCGGGGTGCTCTGGCTGCGGGCCAGACCGCCACGGAGGCCGTGCTCGGTGCCGTTCATGGTGACGTATCCGCCCGCGTCCTTCACCGTGCCCACGTCCTCTCCCGGCACGCCGACCACGAGCTCCGGACGGCCGTCGCCGGTCTGGTCGCCCGCGGACAGCGCGGCGCCGAAGTCGTCGCCCTCCTCGGCGGTGCCGCCGACCTCCGGGGTCGACTGGGTGAAGCACTCGCTCTCGGTGCCGAAGTCCGCGGTCTTGGAGCCCTTGAGAAGGAGCACGGCACCACCGAGCCGGTCGCTGCAATTCGTGGTCTCCGACTCGGGGTTGGGCTGTACGAGGCCGACCGCGAGGTCGTCCGTTCCGTCCCGGTCGAAGTCGGCGGCGGCCAGCGAGCTGCCGCGGTCGGCGTCGGCGTACCACTGGGCGGGCTTGGCCTGGTCGTCCCAGCGCGTGATGAAGGTGCTGGAGTCCTCCATGCCCTTCCAGGTGGCGGCGAGGTCGTCCCGGCCGTCGCCGTCGAAGTCGCCGGTGGCCAGGTCGGTGGTGGCGCCGCCCATGCCGTACTGGCGCACAGTGGTGGGGGTCACCGGGTCGGCGGTCAGCGGGCCCGGACGGAACCGGAGCGAGCCGCGCTCCTCGCCGCTCTCGCCGTACGCGAGGTCGGTGTCGCCGTCGCCGTCGTAGTCGCCCGTGGCGATGGTGCCGCCGATCTTGCTGAACTCGCCCGAACCCCTGGCCACGGTGGTGCCCTTGACGTTCCACCCCGAGCCGTCCAGGACGGTGATGGTGCCCTCGTCCTGGAATTGCTCGGCGGTGAGTGACTCGCCGCTCGCGCCGACGACGAGCTCGTAGACGCCGTCGCCGTTCACGTCGACGGGGGCCACGGAGGAGCCGAAGCGGTCGCCCGCCTCGGGGGTGCCGGGTATGCCGGCCTCGGCCTGGCTGATGACGCCGGTGGACTGGCTCGGGCTCTGCGGGCCGCCGTAGATCACGCTGACGTAGCCGGCCTTGGCCTTGCCGTCCACCGTGGCGTTGGGCATGCCGACCGCGATGTCCTCGTATCCGTCGCCGTTGAAGTCGAACCGCGGGGTCGTGGCAGCCGCGGCGCTCCCGGCGAGCGGCAGGGTCAGACCGGCGGCGGTGAGTGCCACTACGGCAGCGGTGGCGGTCAGGGTACGTACACGCACGGTGGAACTCCGGTGCTAGAAGGGGGAAATGAGAGGGAAGGGCTTCCGGGGATGTGACTCGTGAGGCGTACGAAGGGTTGTGCGAAGGTGGCTGCCCGGTGAACGCACTTTCGTTGTCCGATGCGGGTGGCCCGACGGTCAGACGGTGCTGAGCGGGTGGGCCGCCGTGGCGGAGCGCGGGGGCCAGGCTCGGGGGGCGAGGATGCCCAGGACGTAGGCGCGGGCGACCAGGGCGGGGCGGGTGGCGGCGCCCAGGGCTTGCCGCAGGCGGCTGAGGTGGTAGTCGACCGTCTGCCGGGACAGCTTCAGCGAGGTGGCGATGTCGCTGTTGCTGCTGCCCTCCGCCAGGAGGGACAGGATGCGGACCTGCGCGGCGGTGAGCGCCGGATGGGCCTCGTGGGCGAGGCTCTGGTGGGTGATGACGGCCCAGACGTGCCGGGCACGGGCAGCGGAATGGCCGACCGTCGTCAGGTGCAGCTGCGCGCGGCGGTGTCGCCCCCGGCTGTCGACGAGCACGGCGGATGTCTCCACCCGTCTGGTGCGGCGCGCTATCAGACCGTTCCATCTGCGGTGCAGCCGGTCGAGGTCAGGGGTGGGGGCGAGCAGGGTGCCCGCGCGGCGGCCCACCAGGTCGGGCAGGCCGAGGTGGAGCAGGTCGGCGGCCGCCGCGCTCGCCTCGATCACGCGTCCGTCGGCCGAGAGCAGTGCGCAGGGCAGGCCGCTGTGGTCGCGCAGCGCCTGGAGGTTCTCCTCCGCCTCCTGCCGTTGGACCATGGCACGGAGGTGGTCCGTGATGTCCACGTAGATTCCGGCGACGCAGGTCTGTGTGTTCTCCCGTACGGGAAAGCGGTGGCCGACCGCCTGACCGGCGCTGCCGTCCGGGCGGCGGTAGCCGAGGGTGTGGCGCACCTGCGTGCCCCGGTTGAGGATCTCCTGGTCGAGGGCGCGGAACCGGACGGCCTCGGCGGGGGCGTCGAAGTCCTCGATGCACTTGCCGGTGAGTTCCTCCGCCGTGGTGCCGTAGAGGTGCGCGTAGGCATGGTTGGCCCACAGGTAGCGTCCGTCCCGGTCCCGGATGAAGGCGGCGGCCGGGGCGCGGTCGATGAGGTCGGCGAAAGCCGCGTACCGGCGCGGGACTTCGGGGTGGGCCTCGGCCTCCACCGCGAGGCCACGCGGGCGGCTGCGGGCGCGGTTCTCGTCCTGGGGCCGGCTCACGTCGATGGTGCGGCCGTCGAAACGGGCCTGCCAGCGGCCCTCCTCGGGCGGGTGCCCGGGGGCCGGGCGTTCTTGCTGCATCCGCTCCAGGAAGCGCTGCGCCGTGTCGGTGCCGGTGTCAGTGCCGGTGTCGGCGAAGGCGCCGCCTCCGCTCTCCAGCGCCTGCCACGGCTCGTCGACCTCCCGCCAGAAGACGGGAAGGTGATCGAGAAGTGCCTTGAGTCTGGAATCGTCCACAGGGGTCTCTCCGTCCGTATACAGCCAGTTGACGCACAGTCATCACGCGAGGCGTATCCCGTCCCGGTCTCGCGCATGCTCGGTTCTCGGCCGAAGTGGCGGCTGCCCGCGCGGTGTCGCGGGCGGCCTGCGATCCCTCGCGGAGCATGAGGTGGCCCAACACGGCCTGCGACTCAGGCATTTGCCTGAGTCGCAGGCACCCCCGGTGGCGTCCGCGGGTGCCTGCCGGCTGGTCCCCTTGAGTGTGCGGGTGAACACGCCCTGCAACGTACGCCCGGTGATCCCTCGTGTTCTACGCGCGTCACCGATCCGTACGGCACCACGACACGTACCAACCGGATGTATGGAGACGAACTTCAATGAGCAAGGTGCTGTTAGTGCACGCCAAGGGTGGTCCGCCGCTCGGTCACGTCCTGTCCCGGGCGGCCGCGAGGGCGGAAGTGCATCTTCTGACGCTCAGCGCTCTTCCTCCCACGGCGGCAGACGCCGCCCGGACACTGTGCGCCTCGGTGGTGACACCCACCGAGGCACAGCGCTCCGACCTGGTGTCCCTGATCGTCTCGCAGGCCAGGGCCGTGGGCGCGGACGCGGTGTTCACCTTCTCCGAGTACGCGGTCGTGGCCGTCGCCGAGGCGTGCGGGGCGCTCGGCCTGACGGGGGCGGGCAGCGCCGCCGCGCTCGCCCGTGACAAACGCCTGATGCGGCGCACCTGGCACGAACAAGGCCTGCCGCAGCCCGAGTTCCGGCCGGTCGCCACGGAGGCGGACCTGCACGAGGCGGCCGCTCACCTGCCCTTCCCGCTGCTCCTCAAGGCGGCCTGGAGCGCGGGGTCCACCGCGCACCAGATCATCCGCTCCCCGCACGAGGTGTCCGCTGCCTGGCATCGATCGCGTGAAGTGATGGCCGAATCGGCTCTGTTGGGGTACGCGGAGCTTCATGTCGCCGAGGCCGACGCGGACTTCGTGGTCGAAGAGATCGTGACCGGTACCGCTTCGGACTGGTTCGACGAGTCCGGCTGGGGCGACTACGTCAGTGTGGAGGGAGTCGTGGCGGACGGCGTGTTCCGTCCGGTCTGCCTCAGCGGCCGGATGCCCACGGTCGAGCCGTTCACCGAGCGTGCGGGCATCACTCCCGCCCTGCTGTCCCAGGACGCCCAGGACCGGATCGTGGCCCTCGCCCGGGAGTCCGTCGACGCCCTCGGCCTGCGCGACTGCGGAATCCACACCGAGATCAAGCTCGGTGCGGACGGCAGCATGTGGCTGATCGAGACGGCCGCCCGGTTCGGCGGCGCGATGACGGTGCCGCAGGTCGAGGAGGTGTTCGGGCTCGACCTGATCGGCATGCTCGTCGACCATCTCCTCGGCCGCCCGGTCGAGTGGCCCGAGCACGCGCTGACGCCCGCGCAGGCGCACGGTGCGGCGGGCTCCCTCGTCGTCCTCGCGGTCGACGGCACGGGCGAAGCCTGGCAGGACCGCAAGGTCTGGGACTTCTCGGCGGTAGCGGCGGACGTGCCGCTCGGACAGGGCAGTGAGTTGTCGGTGGTCGCGGAAAGTTCACTCGCCGACGGCACCGTCGTGCCGGTCTACGATCCGGCCGCGGGCGCCAACACCATGGCGGCCCTGTGCCTGCTGTCCGCCACCGACGCGCGGACGGTGCTCCGCGACTTCGAGACCCTGGTGGACGCCCTGCCCCGGGTCCTGCCCACCGCGCAGCTCGAGGAGGTCTCCCGATGACCGCCCAGCTGTGCGCCGGCTCCGCCGAGCCTGCCACGGACCGCACGGTCGTCGGCGAGAACCTCTCCCTTCCGCTCTTCCGCACCCTCTCGGGTGTTCTGGCCGGTCATCCGTACCTCAAGGTCGTCGTCGACCGCGTCGAGAACAACTGGCACCTGCTCGACACGGCCGCGCACCCCTTCCACGTCAACTACATCGCCACCCACGTACTGGGCATGGAACTCGCCGCGCTGGACGCGGACCTGGACACGTTCAACGCCTCCGTCTACATGGACCCCGGTCGCCGTTTCCTCCTCGGTGTGCTGTCCCTGCACACCGAGCAGGACGCAGAGGGCCGCGAACGCACCTTCCTCGTCCTGGAGACGACCGAGGCCGACACCATGCACGGTGAACTGCTCCTGTTCTTCTACGAGTTCGTGCGGTCACGCGTCGACGGCAGGCTGCCCGTACTCCTCAAGCCCGCCAACCACGGCCAGGAGGAGGAGCTCGCGGCGATCAGCGAACTGCTCGTGCCACGCATCCTGAGCCACGAGCTCTTCGGCTCCCGGACGCGGACGCCGCTGAATCCCGGCGAGGCCACCGGGCGGTTGCGGTGCTTCCGTACGCATGAGGAGTACACGGCGGCGGAGGCCGGGCTCGGCTGGGCGGACATCGTGGCCATGCCGTGCCTGCCCGACGACGTGCCCCGGGTCGCCGGATTCCTCAACACCGAGCCGATCACCCCGCTTTCGCACACCAACGTCCTCGCCTCCGGCTGGGGCATACCCAACGCGATCGTGCGCGACCTGGAACAGCTCGTCGAGAAGGACCAACTGGACGGCGCGTGGGTGCGCTACCGGGTGCGTGAGGACGAGATCTCCCTGGAACGGCTGGACCACGAGCCGGCCCTGCGGGCTCCGGCCTGGCACCAGCAACGCATTCGCCTCGAACCGCCCCTGCTCGAGGACGCCCCCGTACTGGCCCTGCACCGGCTGCGCAGCACCGACCGGGACCGGTACGGCACCAAGGCGGCCAACCTCGGCGAGCTGCACCACGTACTCGACAGCCGTACGGCCGACCTGACCGCGTTCTACGGCCGGCCCCGCCCGCCGCGCGAGGACCTCTACGGGCACCTCGCGGCGCGGCTCGGCCTGCACGCACCGTCCTCGGCCGAACTGCGCGCCGGTGCAGCCGACTTCGTCGCCGCAACGGTCGGCGCTCCGGAAGGCGTCGCGCTCCCCTTCGCGCTCCAGCAGCACTTCCTCGCCTCCTCCCCCGCCCTCCAGCAGGGCATCGGCAAACTCAAGATGGCGCTCGAACTCGACGCCACCGACGTGCTGGACTCCCTCTGCCTGCAACTCCAGCACCTGATCCGGCACACGCCCGTCCCCGAGTCCGTCACCCGGCAGATCTGCCAGGCCCTCCCCGCCGCCGCGGCCTCGCGCCGGCGACTGGTGGTGCGCTCCTCGTCCAACGCGGAGGACCTTCCGGGCTTCTCCGCGGCGGGCGTCTACGACTCCGTCACCACCGTGCACGGCACCGGCGAACTCCTGGAAGCCGTACGCCAGGTGTGGGCCTCTCTGGTGTCGCCCCGCAGTGTGCGACTGCGCCACCAGGTCGGCATCTCCCTGGACGACACCTACATGGGTGTGATCGTCCAGGAGTACGTGCCCGCCTCACTGGGCGGTGTCCTGGTCACCTGCAACCCGACCCGCCGCGAGGACTTCCGCAACGTCTACCTCAACTGCTCCCCCGGCTCCCCGGAGCAGGTGGTCGACGGCACGGTCCTGCCCCAGCAGTACCTGTACAACACGGTGGAGGGCGGCGGCCGCACCGTCGCCCTGGGCTCCTGGGGCGAGGCGCTGTCCGCCGTGACCCGCGCCCGGCTCGCCGACCTGTCCCTGACCGGGCGGCTCCTGCAGTCCCATTTCAGCGGGTCGCGCGTCGGTGGTTCAGAGGTGGACAAGCCGCTGGACATCGAGTGGCTGATGACCGAGCGGGGCGACTTCCGTCTGGTCCAGATCCGCCCGTACGCGCTGTGAGCGCGCGAGGTGGGCGTCCGCGCCCCGGCAAAGAAGGGAGTCATGGCCTGACGGACACCGCCCGCCGGGTCATCCGGCTCAACTACGGCTTCCAGCTGCTGTTCAACTTGCTGTGGTGGATGCCGGTGTTCTACGCCTACCAAAAGGCGGCCGGTCTCTCGGACGGGCAGATCTTCGGCATCCAGAGCATCTACTACGTCGCCTTCTGCCTGTTCGAGATCCCGACCGGGCTGATCGCCGACCGGATCGGCACCCGCAACTGCCTGCGGGCCGGGGCGGTGGTCATGACGGCTGCCAACCTGGCCCCGGTGGTCAGCGCCTCGTACACCGGCTTCCTCGTCCACTTCCTCGCCATCGCCGCGGGCCGTTCGCTCACCTCGGGTGCGGCAAGTGCCTATCTGTACGACGGGCTGCAGGCCGAGAAATGCGGCGAGCACTATCTGAAGGCGGAGGGCACCGCTCGGGCCCTGGGGCTGGCGGCCAAGGTCGTGTGCTGGCCGCTGATCGGGCCCCTGATGGCCGTCGCCCACGCGGCTCCGTACGTCCTCAGTGCCGCCAGCGCTGCGGGCTCCCTCGCCTGCGCCGTCGCGCTGCCCCGGCTCGCCGGAGCGGACGGCGGCACGGGCAAAGCGGACGAGCGGACGAGCGGAGGGCGCAGAGGCGGCGACTTCCTGCGGGACGCGGGCTCCGCGCTGCGCTGCGTCGCATCCTCACGGTGGCTGGCCCTGGTGATGGTGCAGGGCGTCGCGGTCTTCACGCTGTCCCGGATCTGCCAGGTCAATCTCTTCCAGCCGATCCTGCTGGACCACGGCATCGCGGAGGCCTCGCACGGCGGAGTCCTTGCCGCGATGACGGTGGCGGAGGCGGTGGCCTCGGCCCGCCCCCAGTGGCTGAGCCGTCGCCTCACTCCGGTCGCCTGGGTCTCCGTCCTCAGCCTCGCGCTCGCGGGTACCCTGGCGGCCATGACGCTCGGCGGGCCCTGGGCCGTGGTCGCGCTGCTCTGCCTGTTCGCCGCCGCGACCGGTTTCGCGTACCCGGTTCAGCGCAAGCTGGTGAACGACGCGGTGCCCGCGCACGCCCCGCGCGCCACGCTCCTCTCGGTCGAGAGCATCGTGGACCGTGCGGTGTGCGCACTGGCCGCGGTCGCCGCGGGTGCCTATCTCTCCGCCGGACACCTGGACGCCCTGCTGTGGCACAGCGCGCTCGCGACGGCGGTGCTGCTGGGAGCCTTCCAACTGGTCCTGCGCAGCGGGATGGTGAAGCGGGGCCCGCTGGTTGCGGCGCCAGGAGCGCTCCCGGCCGGGTCCGAGGGTCTTCCGGCCGGAGCCGGGGCCGAGGGTCCGGACAGGACGGACGCGGACAGGCACGACGCGGGCGACACGGACCGGCTGACCGAAGGTGGACGCCGCGGGCCGCGGGGCTGACACGCAGCCGCAGCCGCGGAGAGAGGGCCGCCGCCCGCCCCGCTGACGTACGCACCCGCGAAAGGTACGCACGTCAGCGGGCCCCATGTTCGCCAACTCCGGTCAGCGGGAACGATCGCCGAGGAACTCGATCAGCCGGACCGGGAGGAACGCGGGCCGGTGGGGCCGGGCGACCTGGTACGCCACGTAGCCGAGCGACGCCGCGGCCTTGACCTCCTCGGTCGTCTCCGCCTGGTAGACGACCCTGCAGTGACCCGAGTCGGCCTTCGCGCGCTGCCAGAGGGCGGGAGCCGGTTTACGTTCCGCTTCCGTTCGGGGAGTGAAGATCCGGTCGCCGAAGTCCTTCCAGGCGAAGGGCTCGGAGCCCTGCCACGTGGCGTCGACCTCCTTCTTCAGCCTCGCGGCACGCTCGGCGTCGGTCGTGCCCCAGGAGGACGGGACGTTGGTGATCAGGCCGATTCTGATGTGGCGTTCGCGCAGGGCTCGCAGATAGGAGGCCGCGCCGGCCTGATAGCTGGTGCCGCCGTCCTCGGCGGTGTGCACAAGGGTCTCGCCCAGGTCGAAGTACACGACCGGGCAGGCACGTTCGGCGCTCACCCCCGCGACCGCGGCCGTCACCGTGACGCCGCTCGCGTCCCCGGGCACGGCCACACTCGCCGTGGCGCACAGCATGGTCGACGCCAGGGCGGCACCGAGCGTGATGCTCGTCCGGGCCGAGCCCTTGAAGGCGGATCTGTTCATGGCGTCGTCGCCCTTCTCCTGGCGCACCACGAGGATGCGCGCATGTCCAGTTCATGACAGATAGCCGCCGCAATCATGCGGCGGCTGTCTGTCCGGAAGTTCTCTCATCGCTTCGCCGGTCTACCCCGCTCTACCCGTGAACACCACGTGGCACTCGGGTCACCGCCGATCCGGCGACTCAGCAGCCCCCAAGCGCCTGAGATGTTCCAGGCCACAGGATGTGACGGGCGTCGTCCGCGACAATGTCTGAATGGACCTCCCTAGTCAGCTCGTTCCGATCCCGAACACTTCCGGCCTGCATGTGTGGATGCCTTACCGCAGCGGCGGTTGGGGATACGCGAACTGCCTGTGGATCATTTCCGGCGACGAGGCCGCGCTCATCGACACCCCTTATGACGGGCCGCTCACGGACGCCATGATCCAGGCGGCCCGTCCGGTCCTGGGCGGGCGCCAGGTGTCGACGGTGGTCAACACGCACGCCAACGGCGACCATAGTTGGGGCAATCACAGGTTCCCCGACGCGAGCGTCATCTCCACGCAGTCAGGTTCCGAGCATCAGCATGAGGAGCCGACTCCTAGGACATGCACCGCCTGCTGCACGAGACGTCGCCCGAGGATCCTCTGGGCTGGTATTTCCGCCGTCACTTCGGCGTGTTCGACTTTCTCTCAGCCCGCGAGCCTGTCGCCACGGTGACGTTCAGCGGCCACCACGCCTTCACGGTCGGGGAGTTGGAGGTCGAGCTCTTCGAGGTCGGGCCAGCGCATCACACGGGTGATCTGATCGTCCGTGTCGGCGATGTCGTCTGCGCGGGCGACGTCTTCTTCCCCGACGACCACCCTCCGCATTGGTCGGGTCCGATACAGAACGTCATCGACGCCAACGAAACGATCCTGGGTCTGTCACCCAGCATCATCGTCCCTGGTCATGGAGGGCTCAAGGGTCCCGGTGACGTGAGCGAGCACATCGACTATCTGCGCGCCGCGCAGCGCGAGATCCGACTGCGCTTCGAAGACGGCCTGACTGTTGAAGAAGCCATGGATGACATCTACCGGCGCGGCTTCTACCCTCAGCTCGGCCTTCCCGAGCGCCTCATGATTGTGATCGCGATGGAGTACCGCCACCTTCGGGGCGAGATCCTGGGTCACAGCGTCATGGAGCTGGCGCATGGAGCCGCCCGGTGGGCCTTCAACCGTCGCACCGAACCGGGTCTCCCCGTCGCCTGACGGCATACCCCAGCATCCTTGTCCAGGCTCAAGCGTGGCCGCAAGGGCTGTAGTTGGCGAAAGAGCGGAGTGCCCACCGTTCACCCCCTCCTGCGCCGAGCGCCGCCCACGCCCGACCCAAATACCGGAAGGGCACTTTCCTGAAATTCGCGGACAGGAAAAAGCTGGTCCTGGTAGTGCCCATGGGGCGCTAGCGACAATGGACGTTCGGATCTGCTCGTGCGGTGGGAGACGCGGCGATCCTCAACTGCGAGGGGGAACTAACGCGTTGCTGCAGACGACTGCCGCCGTGCCGTCGGAAGGGCAGTGGCGTTTCCGTGGCGCGCACCCTCGCGGCGCTGCGTGCGCTGCAGCAACTCGGCGACGGTGCCCATGCGCTGTCCTCCATCGCCGCCCGAGCAGGTCTGCCCGGGTTCGGCTACTGTTCGCGCCGCAGGCCTTGTGGCGTGCTCCGCTCCTCGAAGCAGACCCTCCGGGCTGGGCCATCCTCGCCTGCCTCGGTGACATCACCGCGGCCCGGCCCCAGCTCGACCGTGACCGGTGCCGTCAGCCTTCTCGCCGCGCACAGCCAGATGCGCAGTCCCACGGTCCGAAGCCGCTTGACGGGGGCCGTGCTGGATTCGGCAGCGACCATCAGCAGGCAGTTGACGTGCTCCGGCATGCCCGGATCTATCCTTTGACCTGCATCAACTCACCATCTCTGCAGCACTTTCAGAAAGGGATCCTCCATGTCCCGTTCGGTTCTGATCACCGGTGGCAACCGCGGCATCGGCCTGGCAACTGCCCGCGCCCTGCACGCGGCAGGCGACCGCGTCGCCGTCACCTACCGCACCGGTGAACCCCCTGAGGGACTGTTCGCCATCCGGTGCGATGTCACCGACACCGACCAGGTACAGGCCGCCTTCAAAGAGGCGGAGAACGAACACGGTCCGGTGGAGGTACTGGTGTGCAGCGCCGGCATCACCAAGGACCAACTGCTCATGCGCATGAGCGAGGACGACTTCACGTCCGTTCTCGACACGAATCTCACCAGCGTGTTCCGCGTGGTGAAGCAAGCGAGCAAGGCAATGCTGCGGGCCAGGTTCGGCCGCGTCGTGCTGGTCTCCTCGGCGGTCGCTCTGCGCGGTGAGAGCGGTCAGGCCAACTACGCCGCGTCGAAGGCCGGTCTTGTGGGCTTCGCCCGTTCGATGGCCCGCGAACTCGGCTCCCGCAACATCACCTTCAATGTCGTCGCACCTGGTCTCACCGAGACGAAGATGATCGAGAGCCTCACCGATGAGCAACGGGAGAGCCTCATTCAGCAGATACCCCTGGGCCGGCTGGCTCGCCCCGAGGAGATCGCCGCGACCATCGCCTTTCTCGTGTCCCCCGATGCCAGTTACATCACCGGAGCTGTCGTACCCGTGGACGGTGGTGGAGGCATGGGGCACTGAGCGCACCCCTTGGTGTCACTCCCGGGTCCCGTGGCCGAGGCTCCCCGCAGTAGGGCTACCCGTAGGCAAGACTCGGGGGGTGGCCGCAGCGATACCGGGCGACGGCGCGCCTAGCGTGCGGTAGATGCAGATGACCAGAAGTGGGCAAGCGGCCGTTGTCGGTGTCGCGATGCTGGCCGTGGCAGCGGGGACGTCACCCGTCACCGCTGCGGATGCAGCCACGGGGCCGTCGGGGATCGGGCAGTACCTCGCCCAGGACGTCGACTGGCACGACTGCACCCTGGGACCTGACGACGCCACCGGACACAAGCTCGACGCCGCGGGCGCCCAGTGCGCCGACCTCACCGTGCCGCTCGACTACACCGACCCCGGCGGCCGCACCCTCACCGTCGCCATCTCCCGGCTACGCGCCGCCGATCCGGCACACCGGGTCGGCCCGCTCCTGCTCAACAACGGAGGCCCCGGCGGGCCGAGCCTCGACATGCCGCTCACGGTCGGCGCGGCCATGGGAAAGGTGGCGAAGAAGTACGACCTCATCGGCCTGGACCCGCGCTTCGTCGGCCGCTCCACTCCCCTGGACTGCGGCTGGGACATCGGGTCCACGGTCTTCTCGGCCGGTGAAGGGCGGGCCGGGTTCAAGCACTCGGTCGCCCGTCAGCGCGACCTGGCCGAGCGGTGCCGAGAAACGAACGGAGATGTGCTGCCCCATGTCAGCACTCGCAACACCGCCCGGGACATGGACGTCGTCCGGGCCGCGCTGGGCGCACAGCGGATCTCCTACCTCGGCTACTCGTACGGCACCTACCTCGGTCAGGTCTACACCGAGCTGTTCCCCGGCCGCACCGACCGCATGGTGCTGGACGGTGTCATCGACCCCGCCCGGTACAGCCAGACGCTGCTCGCCGACTCCACGGAAGCCAACGAACGGGCACTGCACGCCTGGGCGGCCTGGACCGCCGCCCGGCACGACACCTACGCCCTGGGCCGCACCGCCGAAACGGTGCTGACCACCGTGCGCGGCATCCTGCGGGCCGCGGCCGAAAAGCCCCTACGGGTCGGCGACTTCCGGGTCGACGAACACTTCGTTCCCCTCGTCTACTTCAGCGGCCTGGGCAGCGATCTGGACAAGCCTCGGGCCGAGCTGGCCACCGCGACCCGAACCCTCGCACGCGCCGCCGACGGTCAACACGTCGAGCCCGGGGCGGGGTTGTCCGACCTTCTGGCGGCCATGACCACCAAGGCCGGTTCTCAGCAGGGCAGCGTGCAGGCCGCCATCCTGTGCGGAGATGTCGCGACGGAGCGCGGAACCGAGAGCTACTGGCGTGACATCCAGGCCGGCCGCAAGAAGCACCCCTTCGCCGCCCCGCTGTCGTACAACCTCACGGCGTGCGAATTCTGGAATGGTCCGGCGGAGGCACCGACCGTGGTCGACAACGACGTTCCGGCCCTGTTGGTCAACGCCACGGGCGACACCCGCACCACCTACGCCGGCGCGCGCCAGGTGCGCGAACGGTGGTCCCGTTCTCGCCTGGTGACCCTGCCCGGCGCCAAACAGCACGGGATCTACGGCGAGTACGGCAGCTCGTGCGCGGACGCGCAGGTCAACGCTTATCTGGCAGACGGCCGACTGCCCGTGCGCGACGTGTCCTGCCGGGCCTAGTGCCTCGCACCGCAAAGGCCGAAGTGCACAAGCAGGTCGGAGGGGGTGGCCGGTGCGAACAGTCCGGCTGTCGGCTGCCGACGGACGAGGGCCGAGGGCCGTGGACATCGACCGCGTCCTGGTCAGGAGTGAGTCGCGGATATCGCCGCGTGCGCCTCAGCCCGCAGAACTTCGGCGTCGGGCTGTTCGCTCGCCCAGGCGACATGGCCGTCGGGGCGGATGAGCGCGGCACGCACGGTGGACCAGGCGGGGCGTGGGTCGGGCCGGTGTGCTGTGTGCGTGACGATGTGAGGGGTGGAGGGCGGCGCCGGGGTGCCGGTGAAGTGCAGCACAACGTGGCGGCCGGGCCGAAGCAGTGTGAAGAGGTCTGTGCTGTCGGAGAGTTCGAGGTTGGGTGCGCGGTGACCGGTCAGGGGGTGGTGTGCGGAGCCCGGGTAGGTGACGGCCAGTGCGGACAGTCGTTCGGCCAGGCTTCGGGAGAACTCGGGCACGGTGGCGATGAGTTGGCTCAGGAGTGCGCGCAGGTCCTGGCCCTCCACCGAGTAGGCGTTCATCAGTGCCGTCTGGGCGCGGGTGCTGAGCAGCAGGTCGGCGCCGACCGGGTGGCGTTCGGCGTGGTAGCTGTCCAGGAGTCCGGCGGGGGCGGTGCCTGCCACTGTGGCGGCCAGCTTCCAGCCGAGGTTCATGGCGTCCTGAATCCCGACGTTGAGGCCCACTCCTCCGGCCGGGTAGTGCATGTGCGCCGCGTCGCCCGCGAGGAGGACGCGGCCCCTGCGGTACTCGGCGGCCTGGCGGGTGGCGTTGCCGAACCGGGAGAGCCAGCTCGGGTCACGCATGCCGAAGTCGGTGCCGGCGATCCGGGTCACCTTGGCGCGCAGCCCGTCGAGGGTGAGTTCACCGGGGTAGCCGGTACCGGCACTGTCCGGGTCGCCGCCGACGATCCGGTGGATGTCGCCCGGCATCGGGACGACCATGACGCCGCCGGTCGGGCCCGACATGGCAAGCACCGGTTCGTGCGGCGGGTTGTCCAGGACGACGTCGCCCAGGAAGCCCCAGGTGGTGGCGTCGTTGCCGGGGAAGTCGATGCCCGCCGCCTGGCGCACGGTGCTTCGGGTGCCGTCGCAGCCGACGATGTAGTCGGCGCGCAGTGTGTACGGGCCGTCGGGGCCGGTTGCCTCAACGCTCACCCCGGCTTCGTCCTGGGCGAGTCCGGTCACTTGATGCCCGCGCCGGACGTCGGCTCCGGCCGCATCCGCGTGCTCCTCCAGCAGCTCCTCGGTGCGGGCCTGCGGCAGCGCGAGTGTGAAGGGGTAGGGGGTGTCGAGGACTCCGAAATCCATCCGGTCGTCGAGCCCGCCGAAGTGGCCGCTGGGTATGCGCCGCCCCTCCGCGAGGAAGGGCTCCAGCACGCCCCGGCTGGCCAGGGCCTCCAGTGTGCGCGGATGGATGGTGAGGGCCTTGGAGTGGGGATCCCGCTCGCGGCGAGTTTCCAGGACGGTGACGGATGTCCCGCCCAGCCGCAGTTCGGCGGCCAGCCACAGCCCGGTGGGGCCGCCTCCTGCGATGACTACGTGCTTGCGCTCGTGCTCGTACTTGTGCTTGTGCTCGTGCTCCATGGCAGCTCCTCAAGAATTTCTTGGTCAGTGACCAAGACGGGATGCGCCCAGTAGACTAGGTCGGTGACCAAGAAGCAAGCGGAGAATCTCGCCCGGACTCGGCTCGACCCCGCAACGGTGGTGCGAACGGCCCTGGAACTACTGGAGGAGAAAGGCGCGGACGGGCTCTCGATCCGCGGCATCGCGGACCGGCTCGGCGTCCGGATGAACACAGTGCTCTGGCATGCGAAGACCAAGGCGCGACTGTCGGAGTTGATGGCGGACGCGATCGTGGCCGAGGCGCCGGTGGACGGATTGCCCGAGCCCTGGGAACCACGGGTCCGCGAACTGCTCCACCGCTACCGCCGCGCCCTCCTTGCCCACCGGGACGGGGCCAGGATCGTGGCCGGTACGTACGCCGCCGAACCCGCCACACTCCGTTTCGCCGACCTGATGACCGAGGCGCTGCTGGCCGGCGGTCTTGCGGAACGCGAGGCGGTCTGGACCGGCTGGAGCCTTGTCTACTTCGCCTTGGGGCTGGCTCAGGAGGAACAGGCGCTTCCTGACGCGATCGGTCCGGCGTTCGCACGACGGCTGGACTCGGGCGAATACCCCTCGCTGTCCCGAGCCGCCGCATACTTCGAGGACACCTCCTTCGACGAGCGCTTCGACTATGGACTCTCCCGCATCCTGGGGGTGTGAAACGGCACAGGGGTGTGAAACGGCACGGCTTCCCCAAGTGGCTCCACCTGACGCTGACACAGCAGGTGCCGAACCCTTCGAGCGTGGTGTCAAGATGCCGAGCGGTCAGCTTTTGACCGAATGCGGACGACTGTGAGGTTCCGCTCCGAGGTCGATGAGGGAGCGGGATGATTCTCCTGACTTCGCCGACCGCCGACTCCGCCGGTGTTCGCGCGGGGTAAGGCTGTTGCGGCCCTGTTCTTGCCGCGGTGGTGCGCGATGTACGGGGCCCCGGCGCTCGGTGGTTGAGTGGACCGCTGGCGGTGGGGCTTGCGCTACCGCACCGCTGCCGGTTCCCGGGGTCCTTCGGATCTGCCGTCAGGGTGCGGAACCGATGAAGGGGGAAGTCCCTTGATTTCTGCACTCTCCAGACCCCGCCGCTCCCATTCCCACCAGCGGCGGCGCCTGACCTCGCTCGCTGCCGCCGGCGCCCTGGCGCTGACGGGTGTGGTGGCGCTCACCACGCCCGCTCACGCCGATGCCGGCCCGAAAGCGTATGTCTCCAACTTCGGGGGCGACGCCGTCTCGGTGCTCGATACGGGCACCAACACCATCACCGGCAGCATCAGCGTCGGCAGCAATCCCACCGGCGTGGCGGTCAACCCGGCTGACGCGCAGGCGTACGTCACCAACTTCGACGACGGCACCGTCTCGGCGTTCGACACCGGGACCGACGCGGTCACCGCGACCATCCCCGTCGGCAGCAACCCCCTCACCGTGGCGTTCACCCCGTCCGGGACCCGCGCGTATGTCACGAACCTCTCCGACTCCACCGTCTCGGTCATCGACACCGCGGCCAACACCGTCAGCGCCACCGTCCCGGTCGGGAACGCCCCGAACGGGACGGCGGTGAACCCGTCGGGCACCACCGCCTACGTGACGAACAACGGAGACGACACGGTCTCGGTCATCAACACGGCGACCAATACCGTCAGCGCCACCGTCCCGGTCGGGGACGGGCCCTCCGCTGTGGCAGTCAGTCCGTCCGGGACCCGTGCGTACGTCACCAACAACGACGGGACCACCGTCTCGGTCATCGACACCGCGGCCAACACCGTCAGTGCCACCGTCCCGGTCGGATCCGGACCGAACGGCGTGGCGTTCGGTCCCTCCGGCGCTCTGGCCTACGTCACCAGCACCGGCAGCGACGACGTGAAGGTCATCGACACGGCGACCAGTACAGTGACGGCGACCGTCCCGGTCGGCAACGGCCCGGCCAAGATCGAGGTGAACCCGTCCGGCACGGCCGTCTATGCCACCAACCGAGCCGACGACACGGTCTCGGTGATCGACACCGCGACCAACGCCGTCACTGCCACGATCAGCGGGTTCAACAGCCCCTACGGCATTGCCTTCATTCCCGCGCCGTCATCGGCGCAGGAGGCGGACATCGACGTGAACCTCACCGCCAAGCCGAACCTGGGCCTCCTGGTGCCTTACCTGAGTTACACCCTCACCGCGCACAACACCGGCCCCGACGCCGTCACTTCCGCGACCCTGACCGCGGCGCTCCCGCCGGGTGCCTCCGCCACGAACCTCTCCGCCGGATGCACCGTCGCCGCCTCCACGGTGACCTGCACCTACGGAGCCATCGCCGACAACGCGAGCGTGAACAAGACCTTCCGCGTCCCGCTGCATCTGCTGACCCTCGGCAAGGTCAAGGTCACCGGACAGCGCACCGCCTCCGCGCCCACCGACACCAACCCCGCCAACGACAGCGCGGCCGTCACCTGCACCGCTGTCTCCGTCATCCTCGTCACCTGCCCCTGATGCCGCACATGCGGTGATCCCGCGCCGCCGACCACCGCTGCCCTCCACCAGCCACACACCCGCGGAGGGCAGCGGTTTGACGACCACGCGTCCCGCGGGGGTGATCAGTGGTGATCGGGGCACTCGTCGAAGATCGGCGCGGCCAGCGGAATCGCCTCTGGCTCGCCGTTCATCGGCAGGAGAAGACAGATGCTGGCATTCGCCGCGGCCGTGCTGTTCGTCATCGCCTTCATCATCCACGCGACCGAGACGTCGACCGAGACGGTCTTCAGCCCGACGAGTCTCATGCTGGTCGGCCTCGCCCTTCTCGCCCTGCACTCGGGCGGCATCGGGTCGGGCTGGTCCGCACGCGGACGGGGACGCGGGCGCCGGCGCTGAGCGTCGTTCGACCTCGCCGGGTGCCCGGCAGAGGAGGACCCTGACGCGCATTCTGACAGGCCCTTGACAAATAAGTGAGGGGTCGTCAGGATGCAAAGCGCTCGCACTTCTGCGTAATTTCCTGTGCCGAATGCGCAATTCACGCATGCATCGGCACGTCAGTCCGTACTTCAGTACGCGCTCACCAGCTTTCGATCACCGCAGCAAGCGCGGCCGGCGCGCGCCCTGCCTGACACACCCCCAAGCGTCAGGAGGATGCCTCATGCCCCCACGCCCTCGTCCAGGGCTCAAGCTGCTCACCGCGCTCGCACTCATGCTCTCCGGGCTCACCGCCACCACTGCGGCCCCCGCGGGCGCAGACGCCCAGGACATTCCGGCCGCGGACTACCAGCAGGTCCAACTAGCCACCGGAGCAGCCGAGTTGGGTGAGGCCATGTCCCTCACCGTGCTGCCCGACCGTTCGGTGCTGCACACCGCCCGCGACGGCACGGTCAGATACACCGACGCCGCCGGGAACACCACCCAGGCCGGAAAACTGGACGTCTACACCCACGACGAGGAAGGGCTGCAGGGCATATCCGCCGCCCCGGACTTCGCCTCAAGCCGCCAGGTGTACGTCTACTACTCCCCCAAGCTCGACACCCCGGCCGGTGACGCGCCCACCGCCGGAACCGCCGCCGACTTCGAGCGGTGGAAGGGCCATCTGAATCTCTCCCGGTTCACGCTCAAGGCCGACAACACTCTCGACATGGCCAGCGAGAAGGTCGTACTCGAAGTGGCCAACGACCGCGGCCAGTGCTGCCATGTGGGCGGTGACATCGACTTCGACTCCGCCGGGAACCTGTATCTCAGCACGGGCGACGACACCAATCCGTTCGACTCCTCCGGCTACGCGCCCATCGACGAACGGACCGACCGCAACCCGCAGTTCGACGCCCAGCGCTCCTCCGGAAACACCAACGACCTGCGCGGCAAGGTGCTGCGCATCAAGCCGACCGCGGCCGGCGGCTACACCGTCCCGTCCGGCAATCTCTTCGCCCCCGGCACCGCGAACACCCGGCCCGAGATCTATGCGATGGGCTTTCGCAACCCGTTCCGGATGAGCGTCGACAAGAAGACCGGCGTCGTCTACCTCGGCGACTACGGACCCGATGCCGGCGGCGGCGACGCGAACCGGGGCCCCGGCGGCCAGGTGGAGTTCGACCGCATCACCGCCCCGGGCAACTTCGGCTGGCCGTACTGCACCGGCACGAACACCGGCGCCGAGACGTACAACGCGTACACCTTCCCCAGCGGTCCGTCCGGCGCCAAGTACGACTGCGCGGGCGGTCCTGCCAACGATTCGTTCCGCAACACCGGACAGTCCACGTTGCCTCCGGCGCGGGCCAGTTGGATCAAGTACGGCTGGGACGGGTCGCCGCCCGAGCTGGGCACCGGCTCCGAGTCGCCCATGGGCGGCGAGGTCTACCGCTACGACCCCGACCTGCAGTCGTCGGTGAAGTTCCCGCAGTCCCTCGACGGCCGCTTCCTCGCCACCGAGTACGGTCGCAAGTGGATCAAGTCGATCGAGGTGAAGTCCGACGGATCCCGGGGCGTCATCGAGGACTTCCCGTGGACCGGCACCCAGGTCATGGACAGCGACTTCGGCCCGGACGGCGCCCTGTACGTCCTCGACTACGGCACCGGGAGCAACAACCAGGCCCTGTTCCGCATCGAGTACCTCGGCGGCACCAACCGCAGCCCGATCGCCAAGGCCGCCGCGGACAAGACCTCCGGCGCCGTGCCGCTGACCGTGCAGTTCTCCTCCGCGGGCAGCTCCGACCCCGAGGGGCGATCCCTCACCTACTCCTGGGACTTCGGCGACGGATCCACATCGACCCAGGCCAGCCCTGCGCACACGTACACCACGAAGGGGACCTACCGCCCGACGCTCACCGTCAAGGATCCCGAGGGCCTGACCGGCAGCGCGAGCCTCGTGGTGACCGCCGGCAACACCGCGCCCATGGTCTCCCTCCGACAGCCCCCTGACGGAAAGCTGTTCTCCTTCGGCGACACCGTGCCCTTCGAGGTCTCGGTGAGCGATCCGGAGGACGGCGCGATCGACTGCGCGAAGGTGAAGGTCACCTATCTCCTCGGGCACGACAGCCACTCGCACGCCATCACGTCCAAGAACGGCTGCAGCGGCAGCATCGCGGTGCCGGCCGACGGCGAGCACGACAGCGCGGCCAATCTGTACGGAGTCCTCGACGCCGAGTACACCGACAAGGCCGGCCTGACCGCGCACAGCCTGCGGACCTTGCAGCCGCGCCACCGGCAGGCCGAGCACTTCACCGCCCAGTCGGGCATCCAGATCGCCGGGCACGGCGCCGCGGAAGGCGCCAACACCGTCGGCTTCACCGACGACGGCGACTGGATCTCCTTCAAGCCCTACGCACTCGCCGACGCGAAGTCGTTCACCGCCCGCATCGCCTCGGGCGGCGCCGGGGGCACGATCGAGATCCGCGCCGGTTCGCCGACCGGGACGCGGCTCGGCGAGGTGGCCGTGCCCGTGACGGGCGGCTGGGAGAACTACCAGGACGTCACGGCGAATCTGTCCGGCGCGCCGCCGGGGACCACGGACCTCGTGCTCGTCTTCAAGGGGCCGGGCGGCCAGGGGAATCTCTTCGACGTCGACGCGTTCACCCTCGCCACCGCCGCGCAGAAGGGGCGCCAACCATGAGCAGCATGAGCAGAGTGCTGAGGCGGCTGCGCCGCACACCCGCCGTTCTCGCCCTCGCACTTTCCGCCGTCCTCACGGTGCCGATCACCGCAACCGGGTCCGCGCGGGCCGCGGCCTACGACGTCCTCGTCTTCTCCAAGACGGCGGGCTTTCGCCACGACTCGATCCCGGCGGGCATCGACGCCCTGCGCAGCCTCGGCCAGGAACAGGGCTTCAGCGTCACGGCCACCGAGGACGCCACGGCCTTCAGCCCGGACAACCTCGCCGGGTACGAGGCCGTCGTCTTCCTCAGCACCACGGGCGATGTCCTCAACAGCGCCCAGCAGGATGCCCTGCAGTCGTACGTCGACTCCGGCGGAGGCTACGTCGGGGTGCACGCGGCGGCCGACACCGAGTACGACTGGCCGTACTACGGGCAGCTCGTCGGGGCCTGGTTCAAGAGCCACCCCGCCATTCAGCGGGCCACCGTGGTCAACGAGGACCGCACCCACCCGGCGACCTCTCACCTCGGCGCCACCTGGGCCCGCACCGACGAGTGGTACAACTACCGCACCACCCCCCGCTCCGACGTCCACGTCCTGCAGAGCCTGGACGAATCGACGTACAGCGGCGGGGAGATGGCGGGCGACCACCCCATCACCTGGTGCCACGCGCAGGGCCAGGGCCGTTCCTTCTACACCGGCCTCGGCCACACCGCCGAGTCGTACGCCGACCCCGACTTCCGCACTCTGCTGCTCGGCGCGGTCCGCTACGCCGCGGGGCAGGCGCCCGGCGGCTGCGCGCCCGATACGGGAGGCGGCACGGCGGAGGGATCGCAGGACGTCCACCTCTTCTACTACCCGTGGTACGGAAACCCTGCCGTGAACGGGAGTTGGCGCCACTGGCCCCAGGGCGGTCACACCCCGCCCGACGGCGTCGGCGCCGATTACTACCCGGCGCTCGGCCCGTACGACTCCGGGGACATGGAGGGTGCCGTCGCCCAGCACATGAAGTGGGTGAAGGAATCCGGCGCCGGGGTCATCGTCTACAGCTGGTGGGGCCGTGGCGGTTACGAGGACCGGCTCGCCAAGGGCGTCCTGGATGCGGCGGCCGAGGAAGGCATCAAGGTGGCCTGGCACTTGGAGCCGTACTCGGGACGTACCGCGGCCTCCACGGTGTCCGACATCCAGTACATCAACGACACCTACGGCGGCCATCCCGCCTTCTACCGTTCCGCAGAGCACGGCGACAGACCCGCGTTCTACGTCTTCGAGAGCCTGCGCATCACCGACTGGGCCGCGCTCGACGCGGTGACGGACAGCAGCATCGTGCTCGCCCAGACGACCGACACCACGAAGATCGCCCACTTCTCGGGGATGTACACGTACGACGGGATCGCGGGCGCCACCGCCCCCGGCTGGAAGCAGGCCGGCGACTACGCCCGTGCCCACGACTTGATCTGGGCCCCTTCGGTCGCTCCCGGCTACATCGACGACCGGGCGGTCCCCGGCAACACGACTCCCACTCTCGACCGCGCCGACGGTGCGGCGTACGACAAGCAGTGGAACAACGCCCTGGACCCGGCCATCGGCGGCTCGCCCGCCTGGGTGTCGGTGACGTCCTTCAACGAGTGGCACGAGGGGAGTTCCATCGAGCCGGCCGACAGTTCACCGCCGGCCGGTCACGGCTATCTGACCTTCGAAGGAGCGTACGGAAAGACGGGTGAGGCGGCCGAGACCGCCTACCTGGACCGGACGGCGTACTGGGTGGACCGCTTCGCACAACGGTAGCGAGAGGCGGACGCCCCCTCGGAGCGGCAGCCACACCGTCGACCACACACGCCCGGTCAGAACCGGGCGTGTGTGGTGATGTCCGACTCGAACTGGTTGATCATCTGCGGAGTCACCGTAGGACGGCACTGGCCGATCGCCTCCAGGTAGTCCGCCGTGCTCGCGCCCGGCATCAGCTCCTGAGCGGCCGTCTGCCCGCCGGCCGGGACCAGGTCGCGCTCGAAGGAGCTCTGGGCGGCGATCCGGGCGGCGTGCTCGATGTCGGCGGGCGTGAACAGGTCGCTCGCCGACACCAGTTCGTCCACATTCACCTCCGGCCGGCCATCGGTGTAACGCGCCCAGATCGCCGCACGGGCCGCCTTGTCCGGCGTACCGATCGGGACCAGGTAGTCGAAACGACCGGGGCGCAGGAAGGCCGGGTCCAGAGAGCGGATCGAGTTCGTCGCACAGACCAGGAGCCGCTCGTCGCGCTCCCGGAAACCGGGGATGAGCTTGAGCAGTTCGTTGGTGACTCCGTGCATCCCGCCGGGCTGTGCAGGTTCCTGGCGGACGGGGGCGATCTCCTCGACCTCGTCGATGAAGACCAGCACCCGTTCCAGCTCGGCGATCGCCGCGAACGCGGAGCGCAGCGCCGCCGCCAGATTGCCTCCGTCGGCCAGCCGGGAGGGCAGGATCTCCACGAACGGCCAGCCGAGCCGCGAGGCGATCGCGCGCGCGAAGGTCGTCTTGCCGGTACCCGGCGGGCCGAAAAGGCCCACCGCGCGCGGCGGGCGCACACCGTGTCGCGCCGCGCGCTCCGGCTCGGCGAGCGGCAGCACGATCCGCCGCTCGATCAGGTCCTTCTCACGCTCCATGCCGACGACCTTGTCCCACAGGTCACCGGGCAGCAGCCGGCCGCCGAGGTCGTCGAGAAGGCTGGCGGCGGGCCCGTGCACCGGCTCGACCTTCTCGAAGTAGGCCACAGCGGGCCGGCGGGTGTAGCCCGCGTTGAGGAGTCCGTCTCCGAACAATTCCTCCTCCGGCAGGACATAAGCGATCCGGCCGACCCGCGCGGCGACCAGGCGGCGCTCAAGCTCGACCAGGAGCGCGCTGGCCAGGCCACGCCCACGCCAGGCCGGGGCGATCGCGATCCGCATCACCCAGGCCCGCTCCCCCGCCACGCAGGCGAGCGCCGTCCCGATGGGTACGCCCTGGTGGACGGCGACGACGCCCGGCTGGCGGGAAGTGAGGGCGCTGATGCACTCCGCCACGGAGAAGACGGATTCCTGGCCGAGCTCGGCCGTGGTGTCCATCAGGTGGACCACCGCGGCGAGATCGCTCTCGCGGTAGTCATGGATCAGCCAGTTCACAGGCCACGCCCCTCGATCGTTCTCGTTGTCGCGCCGATGCGGCGAGGCTAGAGGCGCGCGAGGTCACGGGTCGTGCGCCGCGGTGCACAAGGCGCGAGGGGAAGTGCTACGAACCGGCACTGGGCATACGGCGCCGGGCGTGCCCGGCGCCGGCGTGGCAGCGGGCCGAGCGCGGGAGGGTCAGCAGCTCTGCCAGAGGCGGGTCATCACCCGCACGCCGAACCGCAGCCCCTCGAGCGGCACCCGCTCGTCGACGCCGTGGAAGAGGCGGCCGTAGTCCAAGTCGTGCGGGAGCTTGAGGCCCTTGAAGCCGAAGCACCGGATGTCCAGCTGGGTGAAGGCCTTCGCGTCGGTGCCGCCGGGATTGCAGTACGGCACCGGGTGCCCGTCCGGGTCCTCGGCGCGCACGGCCGCGCACATGGCGTCGACGAGCGGGCCGTCGAAGGAGGTCTCCATGGCGATGTCGTGATTGACCCACCGGCGGGAGACGGAGGGCAGCAGCAACGCGTCGATGATGTCGATGAGTTCCTGCTCGTGACCGGGCAGGAAGCGGCCGTCCACGCGGGCCGTGGCCTTCCCGGGGATGACGTTCGTCTGGTAGCCGGCCGAGAACATGGTGGGGTTCGCCGAGTTGCGGAGCACCACCTGCATGAAGTCGGCGACATGACCGAGCTTGGTCAGTTCCTTGTCGACGGCCTCCTGGTCCAGGGTGCCGAGAGCCTCGAAGTCGATCTCCACACCCAGGAGTTCGGCCGCCTTGGCGAGCAGGGCGCGCACCGGCTCGATCAGCCGCACCGGGTGGGTGTGGCGGCCGATGCGGGTCAGCGTCTCGGCGAGGTCCGTGACCGCATTCTCGTCGTTGGGCGAGGATCCGTGCCCGGCACGGCCGTTCGCCGTGAGCTCCATCCAGGCCATGCCGCGCTGGGCGTTCTCGATCGGGTAGAGGCGCCGCGTGTCGTCGAGGGCGTAGCTGAAGCCGCCGCCCTCGCCGATCGCCTCGGTGACGCCCGCGAACAGCTCGGGCCTGTGCTCGACCAGCCAGTGCGCGCCGAACTTGCCGCCCGCCTCCTCGTCGGCGAGGAAGGCGAGCACGATCTCGCGGGCCGGCCGGGTTCCGGTGCGCGCGAAGTGCCGTGCGGTGGCCAGCATCACGGCCACCGTGTCCTTCATGTCGATCGCGCCGCGGCCCCACAAGTACCCGTCGTGGATTTCGCCGGAGAAGGGCGGCACCTGCCATTCGGTCGCGTCGGCCGGTACGACGTCGAGGTGACCGTGGACGAGGAGGGCGCCCCGGGTGGGATCCGTGCCGGGGATACGGGCGATGACGTTGGCTCGTCCCGGTGCGCTCTCGACGAGCGTCGATTCGATGCCCGCGTCGGACAGGCGCGCCACGACCCATTCGGCGCAGGCCCGTTCGTCGCTGGTGGGGTTCGAGGTGTCGAAGCGGATCAGCTCCGCGCAGAGATCGACGACCTCTGTCTGCGCCTCCTCGGAGGCCGGGGTGGTGTTCACGGGCGCGCCGGGAACAGGGGTGTCGGGGTTGCTCATGCCGCTCCTACGGTCTCGGACGTGCGGGCGGCGGGGGCGGGTGTGGCCTCGTCGTCCAGGGTCGTGGTGCCGTACGTCCTGATCCAGCCGAGCAGACCGAGCACGGAGTAGAGGACGAACGCGATGGCGAGCGAGTTCAGGGCGGGGATGCCGCCGTCGTAGAACTTGCCGACGCAGAAGGCCAGTGCCCAGATCACCAGGGACATCGGCACCCAGGTCGGCGAGGTGGTGGGCAGGGTCTGGGCCGCGCGGGTGTCGTCTAGGGGCTTGCACATCCGGCGCACCACCCAGTACTCCGCGACGATGATGCCGCCGATGGGCGGGATGGCCACGCCGAGCACCGACAGGAACTCGGTGAAGTGGGTCATGATGCCGACCGCCGACAGCAGCGTGCCGGCCAGGCCGAGCATGATGGTGACGACGCCGCGGTGCAGACGCTTGCCGAAGACGACCTGGAAGAAGTTGACGACGCCGAGGGAAGAGCCGTACAGATTCCAGTCGTTGATCTTCGCCGTCGACATGAGGACGACCAGGACGCCGAAGGCGCCCGAGGTGGAGAGCACGATGTGCGAGACCTCGCTGCTCTTGACCATGTGGCCGAGCAGCACGCCTGTCATGCCGACGATGTACTCGGAGAGGATCATCGACGAGGCGCTCTGCAGAAAGACGTGCGAGCCCTTCTTGTTGTAGCGGGTCATCTCGGGGGCGACGATCGCACCGGTCATGAAGCCGCCCGCGATGGCCGTGGCCGCGACGGCGAGCGGGATGGTCTCACCGGGCGGGGGCGAGCTGACGAGGTCGGCGACGGAGTGGTCCATGAGGGCGTTGGTCACCGACCAGGCGACCATGGCGAAGAACAGCGGCGTCACGATCTTGGCGAAGATCGCCATGTACTTGAAGCCGAAGATGACCAGGGCGGTGATGGCCACACCGGCGACCACACACCAGAGCCACGAGGGTCCGCCCACCAGGGCCGACACGCTGTTGCCGAAGATCGAGTTCTGCACGCCGAACCAGCCGACGAGGCTGACCGCGATCACGAAGCTGACCAGCGCGGAACCGTTTCGCCCGAAGCCCACCCAGCGGGTCAGGAGCGGCGTGGCTAGGCCCTCGCGCATCCCCGCGAGGCCGATCGCGAAGATCACGACCTCGAGGACGACCGCACCGAGCGTGAAGGCGAGGAACGCATCCCCGAAGGTCATGCCGACGCCGATGGTGGCACCCAGCGTGAACTGGGAGATCGAGCCGGACTGGGCGAGCCACTGGAGCAGCATCGTCCAGAAGCCGAGGCGCTTGTCGCGCGGGACCCGGGACAGCGCGTAGTCGTCGCTGCCGATCCGCTTGCCGCCTGTTTCGGCGGCGGAGGGGGCTGCCATCACGACTCCCTGGATGCGTGGCCGAAGGTCTGCAGGTGCGCCAGCGAGCCGTACCGGTTGAGAAGGTTGTCGAACTCCGCCACATCGTGGAAGTCGAGTCGGCCGCCGCCGTAGGCCTTCGCGGTCTCGACGGCGAACCGGGCGGCGGACGCGATGTCGGTCTCGTGACTCGCACCCGTCTGACAGCCGGGGACCGCCGCGGCCGAGGTGACCGCGAGGCCCACCACCGGGGCGGAGGTCGCGGTGGCCGGCTGCAGGATCGAATTGATGTGGTGTACACCGTTACCGTAGGGCGTGATGTCCTGGTTCGTCACGGGATATGTGACCAACGGCTCACCGGTCACCACGGCGAGCAGCTCGCCGAGCTGCTCGCTGACCCGCAGCACCCAGCCCTCCTTGACGGTGGGCGAGAGGGCGAGACCCTTGTGGTTGATGATCCGGTTGCCCTTGGTGGTGTCGATGGAGAGCACGGCCTCCATTTCGTCCGTCACCTCGTGCCGGTTCATGGTGGCGATGTCCACCGGCGAGTCCATGAACGGGACCGGGTCGTGCGGCGCGGTGGGGGCGTCGGGGCAGATGTGGGTGGCGACCACGACGTCGCCTTCCAGGACGTCACCGCGGCGGCGCATGTCGAGCAGCTTGGCCGCGGTCGACAGGGCGGCCACCGCGCCGTCCGCGTCGGAGACCAGTCCCGCGATCTCGGGCCGTGCGCCTACGCCGCCGAGCCTGCCGACGACGCCGAGCGTGCGGGACTTGCCGCCCGCCGCACGGCCCGAGCGCCCCGGGATCCGGACGCGCACGAAGTCCGTGGAGCCGCGCTCGCCGGTGACGGTGGTGACTTCGGCGCCCGATCCCTCTGGACCCGCGGCCGAGTCGAGGTACGCGACGGCACGCTTGCCGTCGGCGTCCGGATCATCCAGCAGATCCATGATGTCCAGGACGTACTTCAACATGGGCGACCTCTCCTGATCGTGCACGCCGGCGGCCGGGTAGCCCCGCGCCGGTACGGAGACCAGAGTCGGGATGAGTTAGCGTTGTGGGCAACAGTTTCCCGTTATCTGCAATAAAGGTCTGCATGGTGAGATACCGAGGCTGACGCCGAGGCCGAAGCCGCGCACATCCACACCCGCCCGCACCCGCACTCACACCGGGGCCCGCATGCCCCCTCCCCCGCCAACCAGGAGCGACCGCCGATGCCCCAGGACATCCCGCTCGACCGGAAGACCCCGGCCGGCGCCCTGCAGACCGTCGACCGTGCCCTGCTCGTGCTGCTCGCCTTCGAGCGGACCCGGCCGGACTGGGGCGTGACCGAGGTCGCCGCCGAGTTCGGCTGGGACACCTCCGTCGCCCAGCGGCTGCTGTCCACCCTCGCCGGCCGCGGCTTCCTGGTCTCCGACCCGGTCACCCGCCGCTACCGAATCGGGCCCGCCGTACTGCGCCTCGGCCGTCTCTGGGAACGCTCCGGGTCCCTGGAACTCCTCGCCGGACCCGTCCTGGACGAGCTGCGCGCCGCCACCGGTGACACCGTCCTGTTCTGCCTGCCCGACAGCTTCCACATGCGCTGCGTCGCCGCCGTCGAGGGCGAGGAGGGGCCGCTGCGCTACTACCCCCTGGTCGGCGAGCTGTATCCGGCCCACGCCGGTGCCACCAGCAAGTCGTACTACGCCTTCCTGCCCGACGAGCAGCGCAACCGGCTCTTCCGCGGGCGCCCCATGGCCCGCTTCACCGACCGCACGGTGACCGACCCGGACGTCCTGGAGCGCGAGTTCCTGCAGATCCGCGCGCAGGGGTACGCCTGGACCGTCGGCGAGTACGACGCCGGCATCGGCACCGTCGCCGTACCGGTCTTCCTCGGCCGCGAACCGTACGGAAGCCTCAGCCTCGGCGCGGCCAAGGAGCGCTTCCCCGAAGGTCCCGACGGTCGCCTCGATGCCCTCCGCCGGGCCGCCCAGCTCCTGGAGAAGCGCCTCACCCACCCCCCGCAGCGCACCCGGCGCCCCCGCGTCGACACCGCCTGAGCGAGACGCCGCACGACGGCCACCCGCCGCCGTCACCGCCCACGTCACGCGAGCAACAACCCACCAGCACCCGAATACCCACACACCAAATACCCTGCTAGGAGCCTGAGTTGACCCGGACGAACCTGCTGCTGCTCTCCAACTCCACCCAGCACGGCCGCGGCTACCTCGCCCACGCCCTCGACACCGTCACCGGATTCCTCCCCGAGCGCGCCCGCCTCGCCTTCGTCCCCTACGCCCTCGCCGACCACGACGCCTACACGGCCAAGGTCCGCGACGCGCTCGCCCCGTGCGGCATCGACGTCCACGGCGTGCACGAGGACGGCGCTCCGCTGTCCGCACTCGCACAGGCCGACGCGGTCTTTGTCGGCGGCGGCAACTCCTTCCGCCTGCTGAGCGCGCTGTACCGGACCGGACTGCGCGACGCCCTGAGCTCCGCCGTACGGGGCGGGCTGCCCTACATGGGCGCCAGCGCCGGCACGAACATGGCCGCTCCCACCCTGCGCACCACGAACGACATGCCCATCGTGCAGCCGCCGTCCTTCGAGTGCCTCGGCCTCGTCCCCTTCCAGATCAACCCGCACTACCTTGACCCGGATCCGGCCTCAACTCACAAGGGAGAGACCCGCGAGGAGCGCCTCACCGAGTTCCTCGAGGAGAACGACGTCCCCGTGCTCGGCCTGCGTGAGGGATCGTGGCTGCGCGTGCGGGAGGGCCGCGCCACGCTCGGCGGCGAGAACCCGGCACGCTTCTTCACCCGCGGCACAGGCCCACGCGAACTCCCCACCGGCGCCGATGCGTCCGAACTCCTCACCGTCCAGCCTCACTTCGACACCGTGGCCGCCCACGCCTGAAGCCTCTCGGGCCTCAGGGACTCACCCGGGCCACCAGGGCGGCCAGCGCCTCCCCGAGGGGCAGTGCGACCCGCTGGGTGGCGTAACGGTCACCTCGGGTCGGGCCCTGGTTGACGATCAGGACCGGCGTGCCGGACTGTGCCGCCTGGCGCACGAAGCGCAGTCCGGACATGACGGTGAGGGAGGATCCGAGCACGAGCAGAACGGCAGCTTCCTCGACAAGGCCCCGGCACGCCGCAACTCGCTCGGGCGGCACGTTCTCTCCGAAGAACACGACATCCGGCTTGAGAACCCCGTCGCCACAGGCCGAGCACGCCACCACCCGGAACTGACGGACCGCCTCGTCGGGCAGTTCCACGTCACCGTCCGGATTGACCCGCGCCGCTCGGTGCCTCTCGGCGTCGGCCTCGAACCGTGGATTGGCCTCACGCAGCCGCTGGTCGAGTTCGGAACGGGAGCTGTTCTGCCCACAGGCCAGGCACACGACCCGGCTCAGGCTCCCGTGCAGTTCGATGACGTCCCGGGCCCCGGCGGACTGCTGCAGCCCGTCGACGTTCTGTGTGATCACACCGGTGAGCAGGCCTGCGTCGAGCAAGGCGGTCACAGCCCGATGACCGGCATTCGGGCGGGCCCGCGTCATGGCCCTCCACCCCAGCTGGCTGCGGGCCCAATACCGCTGCCGGGCCTGCTCAGCGCCGACGAACTCCTGGTACGTCATGGGGGTGTGCCGGCGCAGGGAACCGTTCTCCCCGCGGTAGTCCGGGATACCCGACTCGGTGGACAGCCCGGCCCCGCTCAGCACCGCGACGCCGCCTCCGCGCACCGCCTCTACGACAGGCGTCAGGTCGGTGACGGCCGGGAGAAGGCCACCAGTGGGCTCCCAGGTCAGTGTGGGGCGCATCCGCATAGCTGCCAGCGTACGTGGCGGGCGCCCGCGTACCCCGGTCACGCCCGCAGCGGATGCCTCAGGAGCGGACCAGGTTACTTTTCCTGGTCGCGGTAGGCCCCCGGCGCCGTGTGGTCCGTGCGGACGCCGGTGGCGCCCCTGGCGGACGGTTCGGGTGCGGATTCTCCCGCGGCGAGGTGCTCCAGGACCTCGGCGAGTTCCCGGCAGGCGCTCTGTACCGATCGTCGGGTGGCGCGCTGTTCGGCGACCATGGCGGACAACAAGAGCGCCGTAAGCGCGGTGGCACCGTTGAACGCCTGAAGTTTGGTCATGACCTCGATGGCCGACAGATGGAGGAAGGCGCCGTGCTGCGTATTCGCCTCGAACGTGGTGAGCACGGACGCGAACAGCGCGCACAGCATGCTCCCGGCCAGCTGGAAGCGCAGCGCCGCCCAGATGAGCAGCGGAAAGACGAGGAACAGCAGGCTCAATTCGCCGAGCACGGCCACGGGAACGACGATCACGGCCACGATGCCGAGGCACAGCATTTCCTTCCAGCGCCTCAGTTTCAGTGGTCCAGCGGCTCCCGCAAGCACGAGCAGGAGCGGAGTGATGAGCAGGACGCCCATCGCATCCCCCACCCACCAGGCAAGCCACACGGACCAGAACTCCCCTGTCGCCAGTCCACCGGTCACCAGCTGTGGCGCGACCCCCGCCGTCGCGCTGATCAGCATGGCGCCGAGCCCGCCGATGAAGACCAGGGCGAGGCCGTCCCGCACTCGTGAGATCCCGAGCCGGAATCCGACCGCGCGCAGCATCCAGTAGGCGCAGAGCGGGGCGACGGTGTTGCCCGCGACGGTGATGAAGGTGGCGGGCTGCGGGGTGGCAAGGGACGCGATGACGAGGAAGGACCCAAGGGCGATCCCGGGCCAGACCGACACGCCGTAGACAAGCAGTGCGGCGACGGCGAGGCCCGTGGGCGGCCAGATGGGGGTGACGATCACTCCTTCGACGGTGAGTCGACCGAGCAGGCCAAGCCGCCCGGCCACGTAGTAGCAGGCGGCAACAGCCAGTGTCTTGAGGACTACCTCCATGGACAGCCGGAACCGCCGGGTCACCAACACAGCAGCCATCAGACACCGGGCGGGCCATTTCGGCCATGCGAGCGCCCGCGCGGGCACGTCTACGGGCGGTGTGCGGTGGGCACGTCTACGGGGCGCCGCCGTCGTGACCGACGATGAGGACGGCGGCGTCGTCCTCATGCCCCACCGTGTCCGCCAGCCGCATGACACCGCCTGCGAGAGTGTTGATGCCCAGTCCGGCAGCGGCCGTGACCTCGGCGAGCCGCGTCACCCGGCGCAGGCCTTCATCGAGGCTCAGCGTCGGCCCCTCCACCACTCCGTCGGTCAGCAGCACGACTACGCCACCCGTGGTGAGCCTGTGGCACACCACGGGGTACTCGGCGCCTTCGAGTACGCCGAGCGGAGGGCCGCATTCTCCTTCGTCGACACCGGATCGCCCGTCGGCCGTGGCCCAGATGTGGGGGATGTGGCCGGCCCGGGCGCACTCCAGGACACCGGTGGCCGGATCGAGCCGGAGGAAAGTGCAGGTGGCGAAGAGGTCCGCGCCCAGGGAAACCAGGAGATCGTTGGTACGCGCGAGCAGTTCCCCAGGGTCGCTCGTGACCGAGGCCAGCGCCCGCAGCCCCACACGGACCTGCCCCATGAACGCGGCGGCCTTGATGTTGTGCCCCTGCACGTCTCCGATGGACAGGCCGATGCGGCCGTCGGGCATGGTGAAGGCGTCATACCAGTCGCCCCCGACGTTGAGCCCGTGGTTGGCGGGCATGTAGCCCACGGCCAGCCGGATGCCCGGGGGCTGCGGAAGGTCGTGGGGCAGCATGCCGCGCTGCAGGGCCACTGCCAGCTCGACCCGGGAGCGCTGCATCTCCGCGAGCTCCCGGGCCCGGGCAGTCAGCGCCCCGAGCCTGGCAAGCAGCTCGTCACCGTCGTCGGCCGCCTGCGTACGGAACATTGATCGCCCCGGTTCCGCGAGAGCACCTCGCGTCAGTTCAGCTGTCTTCCACCACGTGCACGATTGGCACAACCGTCGCGCTCAACTCTGCCCGGAGATGACGGGCATCGCACCCTGTCACCCTCCGCAGCGCCTGGTCGCGATCGCACAGAGGGGGTACGGGAACCAGGGAAAATGCAGCACATGGATGACGCGTTCACACTCATTCGGCAGGCCGTCGACCTCTTGCCCGCAGGCGCCTCGGCGGCGAACGGCGTCACGGTCGGCGATGTCCGTCAGGACGTCGCTCGTCAGGAGTGGGAGACGGCGCTCGGCGTTCTCATCGAGATCGGTGATTCTTGCCCCGTGTCCGTGGAGTTCTGGGAGCTTCTGGCCGAGTCCGCCCGGCAGATGATGCTCGACCGCAGCCACCGGTGGTGTCAGTGGCGAGGGTGGGAGGTCCGGCACGGCACCCTCCGGGCAACGCTGAGCCTGTTGGGCCCCGAGGAGGGCGGACGCCGGAGCGCCGTTTCCGGGGACGGCCGGCTCAGGCCGTTGTGGGACATCGGGGGCGGCACCGCTGACGGAGACCCAGGCCTGATGATCGCAAGGCTCTGGGTGGAGTTCGCCGAAGAGCTCGGTCCGGGAGGGACTGCCGATGTCCGGCTGGCACCTCTGGCCCCGGAACAGTGGAGACATCTGCGGTGCGGAGACGTGATCACGATGCACGAAGCTCGACCTGCTGTCGGCACCGCCGTGATCGTCGAGTCCCTGCTGCCCCGCACCTGAGTCCGCCACTCGACCTCAGCCTCGGGAACGCCGAATACCCGGACGCCGTGATCTACGTGCATCACAATGGCACCACGTTCTGATGCCGCCGCGGCGCTGCTCGCCCTGAACACCTCGCGGGTGAGCGGGAGAAGGGGAAGACGTGAGTGAGAGACAGCACCACCCGGCAGACGTGTCGGGCAGGCTGAACACCGGAGTCGCGCACAACGCACGCGTGTGGAATTACTGGATCGGCGGCAAGGACAACTACGAGATCGATCAGCGAGTCGGTGACCAGGTCGCCACGATGTTCCCGGTGATCCGGGACGTGGCCCGCGCCGACCGCCAGTTCCTCGGCCGCTCGGTCCGATTCCTGACCGCCGACCGCGGAGTGCGACAGTTCCTGGACATCGGCACCGGGCTGCCGACCCTGGACAACACCCACGAGATCGCCCAACGGATCGCACCCGAGTCCCGCATCGTCTATGTCGACAACGACCCCATCGTGCTGGTCCACGCCCGCAGCCTGCTGACCGGCACCCCCGAGGGAGCAACCGCCTACATCGACGCCGATGTCCACCACCCGGACGGCGTCGTGGAGGGCGCGTCGGCCACCCTCGACCTCGATCAGCCCGTCGCGGTCATGATGCTGGGCATCCTCAACTTCGTTCTCGACACGGGCGAGGCGCAGCACATCGTCCGCCGGATCATGGACGCAGTCCCCTCCGGCAGCTGTCTCGCCCTGACACACCCCACCACCGACGCCGATCTCGGTGGCGAGGGCAACGTCGAGGCCATGAAGTTCTGGAACGAAAACGCCACCCCGCCGATCACGGCCCGCAGCCGCGCAGAGATCAGTTCCTTCTTCGAAGGCCTGAACCTTGTCGCACCCGGCCTCGTGTCGTGCTCCCAATGGCGCCCTGAGTCCAACTCCGCTTCCGTACTACCCCAGTTCGGCGCGGTGGCGATGAAACCCTGAGCAGGGTCAGAGGCGACCGCCTCGGGCTGCCGTGCTGGGGCCCGAAGCCGCAGCTTCCTGTCGAGAACGGGTTCGCGTGCCCCAGCGTTCAATCGATGGGCCAACGGCCCCCAGAGCGGCGAAGAACACGCCGAGGAGCAGCCAGCCACCCGTTCCAAGGCCAAGGACGACAGTGGTGAGGATGGCGGGGGCGAGCGCCTGGCCCGCGCTGAAGCCGAGCCCGAGAAGCCCTTGGTACTGGCCTTGGGCATGGTCCGGTGCCAGGCCGAAGCCAAGGGCGAAGCCGGCCGAGGACTCCCATATCTCTCCGAGGCTGTGGACGAAGATCGCCGCGACCACGAGGCCTGCGGCCGCCCACACGGGAGTGTGCGCGCTCAGGGCCATCATCGGACAGCTGAGGAGGAACAGCAGCCCTGCCGTGCGGAACGCTCTGCCGCCGTCGCGAGGGGTTTCGATGCGGGACCCGATTCTGGTCTGCAAGAGGACGCAGACTCCCGCATTGATCGCGGACACCGCGGCTACGGTCCAGCGCGGTGCGTCCGTGTGCGACGAGATCCAGATCGGCAGCAGCAGCGACACGACCGGGTACTGCAGCCCCATCGCGCCATAGAGGGCGGTGAAGGCCACGAACGGACGGTCGGTGAGAGCGATCCAGCGGCGCTGCTGCGGCGGCGCCGCCAAGGCTCTGTAGTTGGGGAGCAGGAACAGGAGCAGGGCGCACAGGGCGAAGCTGGCCGCGTTGCCGAGAATCAGCACGCTGTAGGCAGTACGCGTATTCGCTGCGACCGCGAAGCCGGCGCCCACCGTTCCCAGGACGACGCCCAAATTGACGTAAGTACGGAGCTTCGCCCTGAACAGCGCCGGGCGGTCAGTGCCGACCCGGACCACGAGGGCTCCCCAGGCCGCGCCGGCAGCGGCTGCGGCAAGCTGGTCGACGGTGGCGATGATGGTGAGGGCGGCCCAGCTCTCGACCCACACAAGAGCGGACATCGCCACTGCTTGAACGGCCAGGGCGAGCATCATGATCGTGCGCGGCCCACGTCGATCGGCCAGGTGCCCTCCCGGTATCCCCGCGAGCAGGCCGATCAATCCGGCGACGGTGAGGGCGGCACCCACCTGCACCGCCGGTAGATCCACGACCAACGTGAAATAGAGCGCCGCCGCCGTGTTGAAGAGCCCATTGCCGACTCGGTTCACGAAGCTGGCCAGGATCAGCACACGCTCCGACCTGTTGGCCCCCGCCATGTGAGCTATTCGGCCGGACGATCTCCCCTTGATCATGGGCGCAGGTTAACAGCGGTCCCACAGGCCGTCAGTGGTGCGAGGTCGGCTGCTCCGAGCGCCGGCCACCGCAACACTGAGGACCCGATCGTGACCGTGATCATGCTGCGCGCGCTAGGGGATCACGGTGCCGGGGCCGTTGTCGCCGCTCAGGTTCGCGCCGAACAACGCCTTCGTCGCCGGCGCCCCGATGTCCTTCGGGTTCTGCGCGACCGACTTCGAGGCCGTCAGGCCGGAGGCCGCGCCGCGCAGCAGCCACACCGCGCCGCCGTTCACGACGGCATCCAGGTTCTCGCCGGGCGCACCCGCGGCCAGGTCCGCCTTGCCGTCACCCGTCACGTCGAGCAGACGTGCCGAACCGCCGAACACGTCGCCGGACTCCGCGACGCCCGGCACGCCCGCCGTGTCCTGGTGGAACGCCTGCGCGCCCTTGCCGGTGAGCCCGGCCTTGGCGCCCTTGAGCAGCACCACGGCGCCGGCTTTCGCCTTCGAGCCGATCGCCTCGCCGGGGACGCCGACGGCCAGATCGGGGTATCCGTCGCCGTTCGCGTCGCCTGCGCTCAGCCGTCCGCCGAACTGGTCACCCTTCTCGTTCGAACCGGGCACACCCGCCGTGCTCTGCGTGATCGTCTGCGTGCGGGTCTGGCTGGGGCCGGAGGACGAACCGTAGTAGATCTTGACGGTGCCGGGGTCCTCCTCGGTGCCCTCGGTGTCGCCGTTCGGGAAGATGCGGGTGGCGAGATCGGCGTAGCCGTCCTGGTCGAAGTCGGCCACGGCCGTGCTGGACGAGGAGTTCAGGCGCTGCGGGACGGTGGACAGGCCGTCCTTGGTGCCGAGCCACAGCTTGCCGCCCTCGGCGTGGTTCTCGTAGACGTAGAAGGTCGCGAGGTCCTCGATGCCGTCGCCGTTGAAGTCGCCCGCGGCGGTCGAGTTGATGGTGTTGTCGGTGCTGTACACCTGCACCTGCTGCTCGCGGGCGGGGGCGCCGTCACGGCTGAAGGGGCCGTAGAGCACGTCGTGGTAGTCGTAGTCCTCGCCGTTGCGCATGAACAGGTCCGTGTGCCCGTCGCTGTCGAAGTCGCCCGCGGTGATGTCGTCGCCGACCTGGGCATTGGCCGGTGCATCGACGCGGACCGCGCCCTCGCCGGAGATGCCGGTCTTCCGGCCCCACAAGGCGATCACCGATCCGTTGACGTTGTTCTCCGCTCGGTGATCGCGGGCGACCACCGCCAGGTCGGTCAGACCGTCGCCGTCCAGGTCGCGGGAGATCATCGCGTAGCCGAAGACCTGGTTGTCGCCGGAGGCGCCGGGCACGCCGGGGGTGTCCTGGGTGATGACTGTCGTGCGCGCGGAGTCGATGCCATTGGCCGATCCGTAGCTGATCGTGATGTAGCCGGCCCAGTCGTGGCCGCCGACCTTCGCGCCGGGGGCGGAGACGGCGACGTCCTGGTAACCGTCGCCGTCGAAGTCCTCGCGCACGGTGGCGGCGCCGTCCTCCGCGGATGCGGTGCCCGCGACGATCGGCACGCTGAACGACCCGATGAGTGCGGCGGCCACGGCGGTCGATATGGCGGGTCTGCGGATGCCCACGGTTCCTCCTTAGAGCGCGAGCGATGTCGAGACGCGTGCGCGCAGATGTGATTCATCTGCGAGACACGCGGAAACGGTCGATGGTTGTGCGCTGAACGACACTTGAACGGACGCAGGTCAGCTGTTGACCTTGCGCATACGCTGCCGATGGCTCGTCCCCCGCACGCGGCCGGGCCGGGGGCCGGTCGCCCCACCGCTAGGATGAGGGCCGTTTGCCCGCAGGGAGTTGAAGATGCCGAGCCGCCGCCCGGAGGGGACCGCCTCCGACATGCCGTGGAACCAGACGTTCAGCCACTCGATGTGGCGGGCGAACAACTCCGTGCATCGCGCCCTCAACGAGCGGCTGCGCTCCCTGGGCGTCACGATGACGCAGCTCGGGATCGTGATGACGCTCGACCAGCACGGTCCGCTGTCCGGGGCGGATCTGGCCCGGGGGCAGAACATCACGCCGCAGAGCGTGACGACGGCGCTGGCGCACCTGCAGCAGATCGGGTGGATCGAGCGGCATCCGCACCCCGTGCACAAACGTGTGCTGCTGGTCGAGCCGACCGAGGCGGGGCTGCTGGGCATGGCCAAGGGGCGGCAGCTCGTCGAAGCGGTCGTCGAACGGCTCTGCGAAGTGGTCGGCGGGCCCGAGGAACTGGAACGTCTCACGCTCGGCATGCGCCGCATCGCCGTGGCCCTCGACGGCCCCGACTCCCCCGTGGCCCGCATGTGGCCGGACCCGCCCAAGGCCGGCTGAGAGCCGAGCCCTTCACAGCCCGGCCGACCAAGGCCACTTTGCGATCACCGGGGGGCGCCCGCGCCCGCAGACCCCGGCGCCTGAACCGTGCGTCCACACCCTCCGTACCGAGAGAGAGCTCTCCGCCCTCCGGTCTCAGTCATTTGGGACTTTGACAGGCAACTGATAACTTGACCGGCGCGTTCGATCAGGAGGGCCGTCTCACCATGTCCGCGATATCCACCCCCCACCACCGCGCCGTCGCGCGCCCGGCACTGACCACCGTGCTGGCGTGTCTCGGGATGTTCGCCGCCTACGTGCCGATCGGCAGCGTCTCGGTGTCCCTGTCACGTATCCAGCAAGGGCTCGGCGCCTCCACGTCCGACCTGCAGTGGGTCTCCGACGCGTTCATCCTGCCGATGGCCGCGCTGATCCTCACGTTCGGCCTGATCGGCGATCTGTACGGCCGCAAGAAGGCCTACCTCGCGGGCATGCTCCTGTTCGCCGCCGGTTCCGTGACGTCCCTGACCGCGCACAGCGTCGAGCAGGTCTGGGCCGGCCAGGCCATCGCCGGCGCGGGTGCCGCGGCTCTCGCCTCCTCCACCCTTGCCCTGATCAGCCATGCCTACCCGGACTTCCGGGCCCGCGCCAAGGCCATCGCCGCCTGGGCCGCGTCCCTGAGCATCGGCATGGCCCTGGGCCCGCTGATCAGCGGCGTCATCCTGGAGCACGCCACCTGGCGCTGGATCTTCCTTCCGGCCGCCGTCATCACCGCCGTCACCGGCCTGGTGGCCGTGCGGATGCTGGAGGACTCCCGCTCCGCGCACGGCCGCGCCATCGACGTACCCGGCCAGATCGCCGCGATCGTCTTCATCATCGGCCTGATCTACGGCGTGATCGAGGGCGGCGGGGTCCACGGCTGGGGCCAGACCAAGGTCGTCGTCGCGTTCGCCGTCGCCGCGCTCGGCCTGATCGCCTTCGTCGTCGCCGAACTGCGCTCCCCCTCGCCGATGCTCTCCCTGAAGCTGTTCGCAGTGCGTCCCTTCACCGGCGCCGGTGTCGTCAACGCCATCGTCATGTTCGGGATGATCGGCTCCGTCTTCACCCTCAGCCTCTTCTTCGGCAGCGTCCAGCAGCTCTCCGTCCTCGACATCGCCTGGCGGATGCTGGTCTTCAACGGCGTCTCCATCGTGGCCGGCCCGCTCGTCGGCCGTCTGATGGGCAAGGTCGCACCCGGCGTACTCCTGTGCGTCGGCCTGCTCGGCACCGGCGGCGCCATGCTGTGGCTGACCGGCCTGCAGACCGACTCCGGGTTCGGCGCGATGGCCGGCCCGCTCGCCCTGTTCGGCCTCGGCATGGGCTTCGTGATGACGCCGATCAGCGCGGTCGCCGTCGGCAGCGTCCCGCACCACCTGGCGGGCATGGCGGGCGCGGGCAACAACACCCTGCGCCAGCTCGGCGGCGCTCTCGGCCCCGCCGTCCTCGGCGCGGTTCTCACCAGCCGGCTCACCTCCGCCCTGCCCGGGCACCTCGCGGACTCCGGACTGTCCACCGCCGACCAGCAGCGGGTGGGCGAGGCCCTCGCGCAGGGCGGTGTGGGTGCCGCGGGACACCTCGGGCTGTCCCCCGAGGCAACCGGTCCCGCACTGGGCGCGATCGGCGCGAGTTTCACCGACGCGGTCCACGTCTGCATGACCATCGGCGCGGTCGGAATGCTGGTGGCCCTGATCGCCACGGCCACCCTGATCGGCTTCCGCCGCCCCCAGCAGGCCCCGCCGGCGACTCCGGCCTCCGCCCAGGAAACGCCCCAGGCCGGCGCTCCCGCAGAGGCCCAGGAAACACCACGGGCCGACGCTCCCGCAGAGGCCCAGGAAGCGCCCACCCAGGTCGGCCCCACCCTCCACGGGCACATCCGCACCTCCACCGGCGCCTCCCGCGCCACCGTCACCCTGATCTCCCTGACGGGACGTCAACTGGGCCGGACCGTGGCCGGCTCCGCCGGAGGCTACGAGCTCGCCGCACCCGGCGCCGGCACCTACGTACTGATCGCCGCTGCCGACGGGCACCAGCCGCAGGCGGCCACCGTCACCATCGGCGACGAGCCGCTCGCGTACGACATCCTGCTCGCCGGCCCGCAGGGTCTGAGCGGGGGCGTCAGCGGCGCCGACGGGCTGCCGGTCGTCGGCGCCACGGTGATCGTGACCGATGTGCGCGGCGAGGTGCTCGGGAACGGACAGACCGGCCAGGACGGGGAGTTCGCCTTCGAGGAGCTGCCCGCCGGCGAGTTCACCGTCGCCGTGACGGCGGAGGGGCACCGGCCGGCCGCCGTTCCCGCCACGGTCGGCGACGGCGGAACCGGCCGAGTGGAGATCGCTCTCATCCCGGGCGCCCGGCTCCAGGGCGCGGTACGCTCCGCCGATCTGCGCGTGGTGCCGGACGCCCGCGTCACACTGGTCGACGCGGCGGGCAACGTCGCCGCGACGGCCACCACCGGTGCGGACGGCGCGTACGCCTTCACGGACCTGGACTCCGGTGAGTACTCCGTCATCGCCAGCGGCTACCCGCCCGTCGCCACCCCGCTCCGCGTGACGGGCCCCGGCACCGACGCACTCGACATCGAGCTGTCGCACCCGGCGCACTGAGCTTCAGGACGGCCGAAAAGCCGGCGGGTGGGGCGCCGAAGCGCCCCACCCGCTGCCCCGGGCCGGAGGAAGGTCTCTTGCTCACTGATCGGCATCCCTGCGGTGGGCCCGACGACTGGTGTCGTCCGGCAGACCGGGAGGCTTCGGCAGGGGGTCGCTGAAGTGGTAGGCCTCGATCCGTGCGTCGTGTTGGGCGTTGAGCAGGTGGATCAGCCGCATACCGATGCCGATCGCGAGGACGATCACAGCGACGAAGACGAGGGTCTCCATGGGGCTCACCTCCATCCATGACCGGGCAGAGGGAGGGCGCTTCGTCCCATCCGGTCCCCGAAGGGCGACATGCACGCCCCGCCCTCGCCCTCCCAGGTGGATTCCTGACGCAGGGCGTCACGGATGCCGCGCCCGACGAGGGCATCGTTGGCCATCAGGATGCCCGCGGTGAGAACACTGCCCGGGATCGCCGCGGCCGCCATCAGGCGCGCGGCAGCTGCCGGTGCGGTCTCGGGCGGGATGACGAGGAGGTCCCAGCGCCCGACGGCGTAGGAGAGCAGGATGAGCTTGTCGGGGTCCTGTTCCGTGAACCACCCCACATGCAGCCTGCGCCCGTCCACGGCAACCGTGTGCGGGACGACGGGCCATCGGGTGGGGTTCACCGTGACGCGGGTGACGCGGCCCCAGGATTCCTCCAGGGCGGCGGCGAGCGGTGGGAGCTCGACCTCTAGGTCGCGGGAGTGCGGCCACCAGGCCCCGTCCAGCTGGCCGGCGAGCGTGGTCTTCGGGGTGAGGGACAAGCGAGCCGGGAACTCTACGGCGAGGTCGCGGGGCGCGGTCCGGTCGAGGGTCGTGGTCATGATGCGGACCTGCCCCCGGACTGCCCGTCGGCAGCCCGGTTTTTAGGCGATCGCCGGAAATGACACCCGCGTGAAAGCCGGTGTGCGAAATACTCCCGGTGCCTTCACCCTACGCCTGTTCGGCCGACTCTGACCGGTTTGACCAGGAGTTTTCCGGCGGGCGGAGTATCGTGAAACGACGGCGGGTTCGGGCACATCGCCGACCGGGTACCGGCGTCGGCATCGGCGCCGGCTTGCGGCGATGCACGGCCGCACGCCGCAGACAGGCGGACCGACATGACTGACTCCGACATCTCCCACACGCCTCCACTGCTCCTGCCGGACGCGATCCACCAGGCGGTGAAACCGGGTACGGCCCTGCTGCGGCTGGAGACCAAGCGATCCAGGGAGGGGCTCCTGGACGGCGCGTGGTGGCCGCGCACCCGCGACATCGAGACCGAGCTGCCCGCGCTGATCAGCGTGTTGACCGGGCACCTGGGGCCGATCACACGGGTGGGCGTGGACGCGTCCGCCTGGAACGGCCTCCCGACCCGCCTGGTCATCGACGACCGGGTCGTGCACCTCGACTCCGACCCCGTCGGCGACGACACCATCCTCATCACCCGAGGCGACAACGACCACTTCGCCCTGCTGGTGGTTCCCCCGGACACCGCAGCCGACGCCGCCCGCGAAGCGATGGCCCGAGCTGTCCACGCGGACAACATCACCGAGGCCGCCCAGATCCTCGTCGCCACCATCCCGGAACCCGAGTAGGACGACGGCATCCTGGTCATCGCTCTCGGCCAGGCCGCCACCGTGGCAAGGCACTCCGAGGTCGAGGTCGGCCTTTGCGGAGGCCGGCCCACCGCCCATTGCCGCCATCCCCTCCAATGGCGGAACACTCGCACAGCCTCGCCGAGATGAACATATACAAATGGGATATATATGGCGATGCACGTTCCCCTGCACGAGGGGCGGCGGCTGCGCCGCCGGGCTCCCCCTTGCCGAGCTACGGAGTTCCTCGTGTCTTCCGCCCAAGCGCCAGAGCATCATGGATCGCAGGCTCCTCAGCCGTTGACGTTCCTGCTCGCCTCGGTGCGCGGGGTCGGCCAGGTGGACCTCCAGTCCCGGGCGTGGACCGGGGCGGTCATCCTTATCGCCCTGTGGGTGGCCGGCTGGCAGATCGGGCTCTTCGCCACACTGGGCACACTGGTTTCCACCGCGGCCGCCTACGCGTTCCGTGCGGACCGGTCGGGAATCGCTCTGGGGCTTCAGGGCTACTGCGGCTGCCTCACCGGCATCGCACTCCTCACCTCACTGGGCCATCACCCGGCCACCTACGTGCTCACCGTTGTCGGCGCCGTCATGTGCACCATCCTGATGGCCGCTCTGACCACACTGCTCGCCCCCGCCGGCCTCACCCCGCTCACCGCGCCGTTCTGCCTGGTCTCCGGCGTCATGGTTCTCGGGGCGCCCTCGTTCGGCAGGATCTGGCACGGCGACCCGGCGCCGGTCTCCAGCACGACCGCCGGAGGGACGGGGCTGACCTGGGACGACCTGTGGCACGCGTTCTTCACCAACGTCTCGCAGGTCTTCCTGGTCGACGAGTGGTACGTCGGGCTCATCATGCTCGCCGGACTCGCCCTCGCCGGAGCGCGCGTCGTCCTGTTCGCCGCGGCCGGCAGTGTCGTCGGCATCCTCACCGCCTGGGGGCTCGGCGCACCCACGGAGCTGATCGCCAACGGAATCTACGGGTACAACGCGGTCCTGGTGGCCCTCGCGGTCGGAGCGGTCCTGTTGGCGAGCACCGTGGGGAACGGTGCGTACGCACTGTTCGGGGCCGCCGCCTCAACCGGGCTGACAGCCTCGCTGACCTCACTGTTCAAGCCTTTCGGCGGCCACACCTTCACCTGGCCCTTCATTCTCACGACCTGGGTGCTCATGGCCGCGGTGCCGCTGCTGCCACGTCTCCGCCCGAGCGACTGAGCCGCCCGCCGGTCGGCGTGTTGCCGGTACCCCCGATACCCCCGATGAGGAAGGTAGCGACGATGAACCTCGCCCCTCGCGAGATCGACAAGCTGCTGGTGTACGTCGTGGCCGATCTGGCCCGCAAGCGCCAGGGGCGAGGCCTCAAGCTCAACTACAGCGAGTCGGTGGCCCTGATCACCGAGGCGATCCTGGAGGCCGCACGGGACGGGAAGAGCGTGGCCGACTGCATGGAACTGGGCCGTCAGGTCGTCGGCGAGGACGACACGATGCCGGGTGTACGCGACATGCTCGGCCTGCTCCAGGTGGAGGCGTCCTTCGTCGACGGCACGAAACTCGTCTCCTGCCACGACCCCGTCGGCGGCTGATCCCGGTGGACACGCCCTGCCGGGTGATCGCCGTCCGCGGCCACGAGGCCGGGGACGGCAGCGCGCTGGTGGAACTCGCGGGCCCGGACGTCACGTTGGTGACCCGTGGACGGGAGCTGTTCCGGTCCGTCGTCGAGCACGGCCGCAGGGGCGAAGCGTGCTGCGTCGTGCCGATGACCTTCGGGCGCGACCCCGGACTCGTCGCCGACTCCGCCCGTACGCTGCGAGCCGTACCGGCGGCGGACCGGCGCGGGGCCGTGCTGGCGGAACCCTTCGGTACCGCACAGCACCTCGTCGGCCGGCTGCGGGCCGCCGCCCGTCGCACTCCGGCCTCCGCTGCGCTGCTGGTCACGGCGCCGCCAGGTGACCCCTTCGAGGACGCCGAGCTGTACCGGGTCGCGAGCCTCGTACGACGCCACGGCGATCACGCCTTGGTCGAGGTCGCGTTCGGCGGCGGCGACCCCGACCTCGCGGAGGGCGTCCGGCGCTGTCTGCTGCTGGGCGCCGACCGGGTGGTCCTGCTGCCCGCCGCGTTCGCGGTGCCGGAAGTCCCCGACGTACCGGGCGCGAACGTCACCGTCGCCGGTCCCTGCGTGCCTCCCTCCGCGCTGCGGCAGGTGCTCCGCGAACGGGTCGCCGTCGCCGTCCGCCGCCGACGCGAGCACGGTGACGACGGGATCACCGCCGGCCTCGGCGCGGCCGACGGACACGGACACCAGCACACCCACCCACCGGGCGAGGGCCACGCTGATGGACCGGGCCCCGGCCACCCGCACGCCGCCGGTCACGTTCTCGGTGAAGAGCAGCGCCACAGCCACGATCACCCGCACCCGCACCCGCAAGACACGCGCGCGGGACACGTCCTTGGGAGCTCGGCATGACGTTCCGTCAGCAGTACATCTACGGGGATGACCCGGTCGAGATCAACGCGGGCCGGCGCACGGCGAAGCTCACCGTCAGCAACACCGGCGACCGTGCGATCCAGGTCGGTTCCCACTACCACTTCTTCGAGGTGAACTCCGCGTTGTCGTTCGACCGGCAGCAGGCCCTGGGCATGCACCTCAACATCCCGGCGGGCACCTCCGTACGCATCGAGCCCGGCGGCTCACGGGAGGTCGAACTGTGCGCCTACGCCGGAACGGGCCGCCTGGTCGGCTTCAGCGGGCTCCTCAACGGCAGCCTCGCCTCCCACCCGGCCAAGGTCGAGGCCGTACGCAAGGCGATCGAGCAGGGCTTCCAGGGTGCCGGGCAACCGGCCGGGCCCACGGCCTCCCCGCGCAGCGAGAAGTCCGACGGAAGCAAGGGCTCCACCGGCACAACCAGCGGCAGCCCGAAGGCATCCGGCACCGGGAAGACGTCCAAGGCCAAGAGCACGCCGAGCGTCAAAAGCGCGAAGGCCAAGAAGAAGGGTCCGCGCTGATGCCCATCCTGCCCCGTAAGCAGTACACCGACATGTTCGGCCCGACGACCGGAGACCGCTTCCACCTCGCCGACACAAATCTCGTCGTCGAGGTGGAGAAGGACTTCAGCGAGGGCCAGTACGGCGACGAAGTCCTCTACGGAGGCGGCAAGACCATGCGGGACGGCATGGCCTCCTCCCCTCAGGCGACCAGTGCCCAGGGCGCGCTCGACACCGTCATCACCAACGTCGTGGTCATCGACCCGATGGTGGGGGTCGTCAAGTGCGACATCGGCATCAAGGACGGGATGATCGCCGGTATCGGCAAGTCCGGCAATCCGCAGACACAGAACAACGTCCACCCCGATCTGGTCATCGGTCCGGGTACCGAGGCCATCGCGGGCGAGCACCTCATCGCCACCGCCGGGGCCATCGACACCCACGTCCACCTGATCGCCCCTCAGCAGGCCGAACAGGCACTGACCAACGGCATCACCACGCTCATCGGCGGCGGCACCGGCCCCTCGGACGGCACCAACGGCACCACCTGCACCCCCGGCCCGTACAACATCGCCCGGTTCCTCCAGGCGGCCGAGGGCTGGCCGGTGAACCTGGGCATCATGGGCAAGGGCAACGGCAGCCTTCCCGAGGCGCTCGACGAGCAGATCGAGGCCGGTGCCTGCGGCCTGAAGGTGCACGAGGACTGGGGCGCCACACCGGCCGTCATCGACAACGCGCTCAACGTCGCGGACCGGTACGACGTCCAGGTGTCCATCCACACGGACAGCCTGAACGAGAGCGGCTTCTTCGAGGACACCCGCTCCGCGATCGACGGACGTGCGATCCACACCTTTCACAGCGAGGGCGCGGGCGGCGGCCACGCCCCCGACATCATGCGAGTGGCGGGCGAGCCCAACATCCTGCCCTCGTCCACCAACCCGACCCTGCCGTACACCAAGAACTCCGTCGACGAGCTCCTCGACATGGTCATGGTCTGTCACCACCTCAGCCATGACATCCCCGAGGACGTGTCCTTCGCCGACAGCCGGGTCCGCGCCGAGACGATCGCTGCCGAGTCGGTGCTCCACGATCTCGGCGTCATCAGCATGTTCTCCTCCGACTCCCAGGCCATGGGCCGCATCGGCGAGTCGGTGACGCGCGCCTTCCAGACCGCGCACCACTGCAAGGACAAGCTCGGGATCCTGGAGGGAGACTCCGCCCGCAACGACAACCAGCGGGTCCTGCGCTACCTGGCGAAGGTGACCATCAACCCGGCCATCGCCAGCGGCATCGCCGACCACGTCGGCTCCCTCGAGAAGGGAAAGATCGCGGACATCGTGCTGTGGCCCATCCATTCCTTCGGGGCCAAGCCGAAGATGGTGATCAAGGGCGGCATCATCTCCTGGGCACAGATGGGCGACCCGAACGCCTCGCTGCCGACTCCCCAACCGGTCATCTACCGGCCGATGTTCGGACAGCTCGGCAAGGCGCTCCCGGCCACCCACGTCACCTTCATGTCGCAGGCGGGCATCGCCGCCGGAGTGCCCGGGGAGCTCGGCCTCGACCGGAGGGTCCTGCCGGTCCGCGCCACCCGCACGATCGGCAAGCACAACATGGTGCGCAACAGTGCCCTGCCGGACATCCAGGTCGACCCCGAGACCTTCAAGGTCACCCTCGACGGCAAGGTCGCCACGATCGACCCCGCCGAGGAACTTCCCCTCAACCACCTGTTCTTCCTGGTGTAGCCGGTGCACTCCCCCAAGCCGGTGCGCTCCCACGAGGGTGACCGCCTCGCCCCCCTGCTGGTCGCTCTCCAGCTGACCGACTCGGCGTTCCCCAGCGGCTTCTACACGCTGTCGCACAGCCTGGAGGGGTTCGCACAGGCAGGGGCCGTCGGTCCGGACAGCCTGTCCTCGCTCCTGAGCGACCTGCTGCTGCACGGTGTCGGTCCGGCGGACGCCACCGCGCTGGCCCTGGCCCACCGTGCCGCATCGGCCGCGGACCTGGACGCGGTGGCGGGCATCGACGAGCACCTGTTCGCCACCAAACTGGGCCGGGAGATGCGTCAGGCATCCACCAGGACCGGACGTCAGCTGCTCGACCTGGCGGCGGAGGTCTTCGACCGCCCGGCGATCACCGGGTACTTCGCCCGGGTGCGGGGCCGGGAGGCACCCGGCACCCAGGCCGTCGCCGCCGGGGTCGTCTACGCCGCCACCGAGGTCCCCGTCCGGCAGGCCGTCGCCGCGGACCTGTTCGCCTTCTGCGCCAGCTTCGCCGGTGCGGCCCTGCGGCTGCGGCTGACCGACCACCGCAAGGCGCAGACGCTGCTGCGCGGCGCCGCGCCCGTCATCGAGCGCGTCGTCGAGGAGGCGCTGCGGCGCGATCTCGACGACGTGGGCGCCACCGTCTTCGCCTCCGACATCATGTCGGGCCGCCACGAGCGCGCCGAGGCACGTCTCTTCGCCAGCTGAACTCTCACCCCACCGTGCAAAGGAGCACCATGGACGACAACGTACTGCGGGTCGGCATCGGCGGTCCGGTCGGCTCCGGCAAGACCGCCCTCATCGAGGCGCTGGTGCCGGTGCTCATCGCCCAGGGCCACGTTCCCGCCGTCATCACCAACGACATCTACACCCAGGAGGACGCCCAGCACGTGCGCCGCACCCTGGCCGGGATCCTGGATCCGGAGCGGATCGTGGGCGTGGAGACGGGCGCCTGTCCGCACACCGCCGTACGCGACGACCCGACGATGAACCTGGCGGCCGGCGCCGAGATGCTGGAGCACTTCCCGGACACGGACACGCTGTTGTACGAGTCCGGCGGTGACAACCTCACCCTGACGTTCAGCCCGGCCCTGGTCGACCTGTTCCTGTTCGTGCTCGACACGGCCGAGGGCGAGAAGATGCCGCGCAAGCGTGGCCCCGGGATCACCGAATCCGATCTGCTCGTCATCAACAAGATCGACATCGCGCAGTACGTGCGGACCGATGTCGACGTCATGGAGTCCGACGCCCACCGGGTCCGCGACGACCGCCCGGTCGTCCTGACGGACTGCCTGACCGGAGTGGGCATCAAGGACATCGCCAGCTACCTGGAGTCCCGCCGCAAGGTACTGATCTGACGTGCCGCCCACGCCCGCGCCTCCCGTGACGCGACGGCCCGGCACGGACCGGCTCGCCCCGGAGCACTACGCCGCGGTGCGTCTCCCCCCGGACGTGGCGGCCCTCGCGTCCCTTCCCGACACCCTCGCACCCGGCTCACCGGCCAAGGTCGGCATCCTGGATCTGGCCTTCGCCGTCCGGAACGGTCGCACCGAGCTGGTCGAGCGCTATCAGAAGTCCCCGCTGCAGATCATGCGGCCGCTGTGGATCGATCCGGCGCTGCCCGGCATGAGTTACGTGTATCTGATGGCCACCGGCGGCGGCATCGCCCAGGCCGACCGCTACCGGACGGACTTCCGCTGCGGGCCCGGCACCCAGGTCCATCTCACCACCCAGGCAGCGAGCAAGGTCTTCCGGATGGAGCACGACTACGCGAGCCAACGCGTGCACATCACCGCGCAGGAGGACTCCTACGTCGAGTACCTCCCCGACCCCCTGATCCCGTTCAAGGACGCCCGGTTCTACCAGCGCACCGAGGTGACCGTCGCCCCCGGCGCCACCGTCGTCCTCGGTGACACCCTCACCGCCGGGCGGCTCGCCCGGGGCGAGCGGCACGACTACCGGATCCTCGCCACCGACCTGCGCGTCGGCCGTCCCGACGGCACCGTCCTTGCCATCGACACCCTGCGCCTCGCACCGAACGGCGGCCGGGCGGACGTCACGGGGCCCGGCGTGTTCGCCGGGCACGACCACGTCGCCTCGCTCTTCGTCGTCACCGACCGCAGCCCCGCCGGCGAAGTCGCCGACACCCTGCACGCCCGCTTGTCCGGCTGCGGTCTGCCGTACGGCGTCAGCGTCCTGCCCAGGGAGTGCGGCGCCTGGGTGCGCCTCCTGGGCGACGACCCGATTCAGGTCGCCGCCGCGAAGGACGCCGCCTGGGACTCCGTACGCCGTCTACTCACCGGCCATCCCGCTCCCGACCTGCGTAAGCCCTAGGCGTTCCCGCCGCTTCTCCCGCACCCCACGAGGTATTCGCCGATGATCACCGCTCCCCCTCCGATGCCCCCCGCATACGACTCGGGGGACACCGCCTGGCTGCTCGCATCCACCGCGATGGTGCTGCTGATGACGCCCGGACTGGCGTTCTTCTACGGCGGCATGGTCCGCACCAAGCACGTCCTGATGATGATCAAGATGAGCTTCGCGGCGCTCGCCTTCGGCACCCTCCTCTGGTGGGTGATCGGCTACACGCTCGCCTTCGGCCCCGACGTCGGCGGCGCCGGAGTGATCGGCAATCTCGACCACGTGTTCATGCGCGGCATCGACCTGACCACCCTGACCGGTCACATCCCCACGTACGTCTACAGCACGTTCCAGATGGGCTTCGCCATCATCACCGTCGCGCTGATCAGCGGATCCATCGCCGACCGCGCCAGGATGAAGGGCTGGCTTGTCTTCGTCGTGCTGTGGCTGCTGATCGTCTACATCCCGATCGCGCACTGGGTGTTCGACGAGGACGGCTGGATCGTGCGCCATCTCGGGGCGCTCGACTTCGCCGGCGGACTGCCCGTGGAGCTGAACTCGGGTGTCGCCGGTCTCGCGGTCGCGCTGGTGCTGCGCTCGCCGCGCGATCTGGAGCGCCGCGAGGAGCGGCCCAACAACATCCCGCTCGTCGTCATCGGCGCGGGTCTGCTGTGGTTCGGCTGGTTCGGCTTCAACTCCGGCTCCGCCCTGTCCGATCAGGGGGCCGCCGCGGCCGCCTTCCTGAACACCCAGCTCGGGGCGGCAGGCGCCATGGTCACCTGGCCGCTCGTCGAGAAGTGGCGCACGGGCCGCGTCACCACCATGGGTGTCGTCTCCTCGGCCGTGGCGGGCATGGTCGCCATCACCCCGGCCTGCGGAGAGATCAACACCCTGGGAGCGGTCGTCACGGGTCTGGTCGCCGGCGCGGTCTGCGCCTTCGCCATCACGCTGAAGTACCGCTTCGGCGTGGACGACACCCTGGACGTCGTCGGTGTGCACGGTGTGGGCGGCCTGATCGGCCTGATCATGGTGGGCCTGTTCGCCACCGCGCGCATCAGTGGCAAGGAGGGGCTGTTCTACGGCGGCGGGCTCGGGCTGCTGGGCCGCCAGCTCGTCGCCATCGTCTCCGTCATCGCGTTCTCCTTCATCCTGACCTGGATCATCGCGAAGGTGGTCGACAGAACTGTCGGCTTCCGCGCCGAGGAGACCTACGACAAGGTGGCGGGCGAAGAGGTGGAGCGGGCCTACGACTTCCAGACCGCCGAGCGTCTTGGCGCGCTGGCCTCGGACAAGTCGGTGACCAGCGACGCCGAACTCGTCGCGGAGATCGGGCGTTTGCTGAAGGCGCGGGACGAATCCAAGTAGCCGAGCTCTCGCGCCCGCTCTCCATGGCCCGCCGTCTCCGGCGATACCTGGCCGCCTTCTCCAGTAGGGCGGGGCGCCCTTGAGCCCGGCCCGGCCATCGTGAGGTGCGGGAGCGGCAGCTTTCCATGGGCACCGATGCGTCCCGCTGCACCGGTGCCCACGATCGGGTCTGCGCCGGCCGCGGAGGAGACCTCGACACGGACGGCGCGCCCTGCCTCCACCCTCCTCCCTCGACGGGGCCCAGAACCGATCCGCACAGCCCGATTCCTCTACGTCGGGCAGGACGGCGGCAGTTCGACTCAGCCGCGGTTCCGCAGATGCACAGAGCCACGTCATTCGGGCAACCAGGAGTACGCTGAGGGCAGCGGGACCTTTCGTATGCCGGCGCTCAGGCTGGCCTGGGCCTCGCGGTTCCATCCGCCGAAGTCCGCCTCTCATCGCTGGTTCACCGGCCATGTCGAGAGTCGGATCGCCCGCTGAACGTCTTTTCGCGGCACGCCATCCGCCCGCACAGGAGCAGCCCGTGACCCCGGCCGCGCCATCGCGCCGAAGTCAAGGAGCTCCACATGTCGGCCAGTCCCCCCACGTCCACGAACCGTTCCCCTTCAACGGCCCTGCCGTCGAGCACCGTTGAGCCCGCTCAGGAGTACGACGGAGCGGCGCCGTTCTCCGGTGAAGAACCGACCGCTCCGCGCAGCCGTGGTGAGCGGCTGTACGTGATCGTGACGACGGTGATCGTCGTTGCCCCCTTCCTGGCGCTGGGCCTGGCCGTCTGGCTGCTGTGGGGCAGCCTCATCCATCCCGCTGACGTCCTGCTCGCCCTCGTCCTCTACATGGTCACGGGCTTCGGCGTCACGGTCGGCTTCCATCGCGGCCTGACCCACGGCGGATACCGAGCCGTCCGGCCGGTACGCATCGCTCTCGCGGTGGCCGGGTCGATGAGCTTCCAGGGGGACGTCATCGGCTGGGTCGCGACCCACCGCCGCCACCACGCCTTCACCGACCGGCCGGGAGATCCGCACTCCCCCTACCGCTACGGCACGCACCTGCGCGGCCAGTTGCGCGGTCTGCTGCACGCGCACATCGGCTGGCTTTTCCGCAACGACGCCACGCCCGCCGAACGTTACGCCCCCGACCTGCTCGCGGATCGCGACATCCGCGCTGTCTCGCGCGCCTTTCCCGCCCTGTGCATCCTCACCCTGGCACTGCCGTTCGCGGTGGGCTGGGCCATCGGCGGCACCTTGGTCCACGCCCTCACCGCCTTGCTGTGGGCGGGACTTGTGCGCATCGCGCTGCTCCACCACGTCACGTGGAGCGTGAACTCCCTGTGCCACGTGATCGGGGACCGGCCGTTCCGCACCCGGCGCCACGACCGGGCCACCAATCTGTGGCCGCTGGCCCTGCTCTCCTTCGGCGAGAGCTGGCACAACCTCCACCATGCCGACCCCACCAGTGCGCGCCACGGCGTCGACCGCGGCCAGCTCGACCCCTCGGCCGCCGTCATCCGTCTCTTCGAGCGCCTCGGCTGGCTGCACGACGTGCGCTGGCCGACCCCCGATCGCGTCGCCTCCCGCCGGCTGTGAATCCCCCCGCCCCCTCCGCACAGCGCTCCACAGGAGTTCTCATGGCCACCGCACTGCAGCCCTCACTCCCCTCACAGCCCCTCCTCCGTCTGCGTCTCGTGCCTCCCGGCCCTCTGCCGCACCCCATCGACGGTGTGTGGTGGCCCTCCTCGTACGACCTGCTGGCAGAACTCCCCCGGCTGCTCACCGGGCTGCCGCGGGCCTGGGGTCACATCAGCAGCGTCACCGTCAACGGATCGACGTGGACCGTGACACCCCGCCGGATGTTCGTGCTCGGTCAGGTCGTGCGCCTGCACAGGTCCACCGCAGCATCCGCCCCGCACACGATCTGCCTGCTCGCCCCCGGCCGGGGACGCTGGGACCTGTTGGTCGTGCCGCCCGACACCCCGCCGGACACCGCCGAGCCCCTCATGGCCGCCGCCGCGAGCGGCGCCACCTGATCGGGCGGAAGCGCGCGGAGAGTCCGCGTCCGTCCGCTGCCGGATCAGCGCCGGCGACGATGCGTGTTCCGGCGCCAAGGGCGCGATCGTCCCCGGCCGCCGTCGCGATTGCGCGCCGCGGCCGGATCGCGGCGGGCTCCGTGGAGGGGGCGGTGGGTGACTGGCCTGCGGCCTGCCCGGCCCGTGTCGCGACAACGATCAGGATCAGCAGGACGCTGAAGGCCAAGCCTGTGAGCACGACGCTCACGTCTCCCCGGTCAGGCGGCTCGGCAGAGCCACAGCGACCAGCGCCAACGGGGTGCCGCCACCGCCGTACTCCCAGTCGTCCTCGGCATCCGGCTCCCGGCCGGCCTCTGAACTGCCGTGGAGGACCTGTTCCGCTGCCATGAGCGTGCTCGCGGTCACAGGAGGCCCGGCGCTCTCGCTCGCGGCGGCCATCAGGCGGGCTGCTGCCGGGGCGCTGGACTCGGGCGGTATCACCAGCAGGTCCCATCGACCCGCGGTGTAGGACAGGAGCATGATCTTGTGGGGGTCCAACTCCGTCGTGAACCAACCCACCTTCACCACATGGCCGTTGACGGGCACTTCCCGCGGGACGACCGGCCAGTACATAGGGTTGACGGCGATGCGAGTGATCCGCCCCCACAAGGGATCCAGCACGTCGGCCAGAGTGGAGAGCTCCTGCGCCAAGTCCCGGGAGCGAGGCCACCAGGCGCCGTCCAGAACCCCTCGGGCGGAGCTCACGGGTTTCAGCGCGAGGCGGGCGGTCGGAGCCCTGAAGGGCACGATCCGCAGTGTGGGTCGGTCGGTGGTCGCGGGCATTGCGCGAACCTGTCTCCGGACCGCTGGCCCAGGGGGCCCGGCTCGGTGTCGTCACTCGCCGAGAACGACACCGACGTGGAAGCCGGTGTGCGAAAGACTCTCGATACTTTGAGGCTACTCCCCTGGAGGCGGTAAAGGACTGCGCCGACGCGGGACTCACGAACGTGGCTCTGCGCGCCCGCACCGAACGTGCGCCTTGCTTGCCGGCACGAGGCCTCAGCCGGAGCCGACGGACGGCACCTCGCTCATCGAGGCGCCTGCCGCGTCGGCCCACGACGAACCCACGTTCGGTGTCCGGGATGGAGATCCTCGGCCTTGCCACCCCCTCGCGCCCCGCCCAGCACTCCCCTAACCCGACAGGAGTCGATTACCTCACAGACCAGAATGCAGAAATCTATCCTCGCCAGATTAGACATTGGGTATTGGTGGTAGTAACAATGAGCGCGTACCCAGAACCCGCATGTCAGGAGTAGCCCCATGCCCGAGGGCCTCAGCCGCCCCAAGTGCGTCGTGGAGCAGTACACGAGGGAGGGCAGTTGGGTCGTCGTCGTTCGTGGGGACCTCGACATGGACTCCATGCCCCCGGTGCGCGAAGCCATGGAGAGGGCGGCCGCCGCACTCCCGGTGCTCATCCTGGACACCGGCGCAGTGAGCTTCGCGGACTCCTCCGCATTGAACCTGCTGCTCCTCATCCATCAGGCCACCACGCTGCGCATCGCCGCTCCGCCGCCCCAACTGCTGCGCATGCTCCAGATCACCGGCGCCGACCAGGTCCTCAACCTCTACCCGTCCACGGACCAGGCCTGCGCGGCCACGACAGGATGAAGCCGGGGGGCAGTTGGCTGCGCAGGGACGGCGAACTCGGGCAGGCTGGTCGTGACGTCCGTCTGCCTGCAGGAGAGTTGGGGTGGCCACGCCCTCGTGGGGATGGGGTGCGGCCGGCGCGTAGCCCGTGGGCGGGTGGTTCGTCGAGCGTCACGCGGGGAGAATCTGGCTGACGGCAGGGGGCGCGGAGCCGTGAGGGACAACGGGGAGCAGTTACTGGAAGCCCAGTTGGGCGGGCTGCTGCGCGAGGTGCGACGCCAGGCATCGTGCGAGGCCGGGCCGGACGTCCGCAGGATGCTCGACTGGTTGCGCCAGGAGACCGGCGTCCACGCTGCGGTGGTCGCGCAGGACGCGGGCACGGAGGAGGCGTCCACGGCAGGCTTTCCTCAGGAGGTGCTGTCCGAGCTCGCCGGCCTCCTCGCGCGCCTGTGCGGGGGTCAGTTGGCCGCGGCTGCGACCCAGGCCCAGGGACTAGGGCTGGGGCTGGGACTGCACGTGCGCTGCGAAGCGCTGGGGCCGCACGGACCGCGCCCGGTACTGGTGGTGGTCTCCGAATCGCAGCCGACTGCCCAGACCGTCGCGCTGACCTCGCACACCGGCAGCGTGCTGGCCTTGCTGCGCAGCGCTGAGGCCGGACAGCAATCGCGGCGGGTCTACGACGACAAGGCACGCCAGTTGCGGTTCGCCGTGCTGCACGGGCTGTTGGCCGGAGGTCCGCTGCTGGCCCGGCGGATGACGACCGGTGTCGTTCCCCCGCTCCTGGACGCTGATCGGCTGCGGATCCACCTGCTGCGCTGCCCGTCGGCCGACCGTGACCGGATCGCACAGGCCCACCAGGATTCCTCCGGCTATCACGGGTCGGCGCTGATAGTGCACTGCCCCGTGTTCAAAGAGCACTTGATCTGTCTCATCGCCGAGGACGACGACACCGGCCGCGCCCGCGACGCCAGCAGCGACGGCGGCAGCGACGTCCCGGCGCGCAGGCTGGGTGAGACGCTGCGGCGTCTGGTGCGCGACAATCCGCGCTACGCACTGGGCATCAGCGGCGTACAGCCCCTGCACGCCACGGCAGAGGCCTACAGCCAGGCCGCCCATGCGCTGGCCGGCGCCCGCACCACGGCCGGCCGTGTCGCCTTCCACCAGGGCCAGACTTCACTGACGGGCCTCCTGCCCGCTCAGCCCGCCCTCGCCTGGGCACGGGCGTTTCTGCGGCCGCTGGACACCGCCCCCAAGACCAGTGCCGACATCACCCGGCTCGCGACGAGCATGCCCCGCTCCGGCGTGGCCCGTCTGCTGGGCCTCAGCCGCAACACCGTCACCGCGCACCTCAGACGTGCCCAACAAGCTCTCGGTCAGGACCTCGCAGACGTCCGCTGCCGCGCTGCTGTCCACTTGGCCCTCGCGCTCGTCGGTTCCGGCTCCGGTCCCGAACCCGATGGCCACCACGTGCCCCCTGCCCTGGAGGACTTGCTGAGCACAGAGTCTGCCGCCGCCTGGGCCCAGACGGTTTTGCGCCCCCTGCAACCCCGCCACCGCCGCACGCTCCAGGCATGGATCGATGCCAATGCGGACGCGCAGCGGACCGCCCACCACATGGGCATCAGCCGCAACACGGTCCGGGCCCACCTGCGCACCGCCGAGGCCGCCCTGGGCCTGGATCTCCTGACCACCGGAACCGGCACCCACCACGTCGTCCACGCGCTGCACATCGCCGCGGCCCGGACCACCCGAGGCATCTGAGCATCGTGCACAACCCGCGCCCGGAGTTGAGCACCGTGCACATTGGTCCGCGGGTCCGGTGACTTCTAGCCTGTAGACAACTGCCCGCGCACCAGGCGATTTCGGCGCCCTGACCAGCGCCGGAAGAGCCGAACGTCAGGGGCAGCGCCTGCCTGCCCCGGCGATTCGGGCCGTCCCGTGAGGGGTCGGCTGCCGAGGAACGCGAAGACCCTGCGCCGGCAGGACAGCGCCGTAGCGGACCATCGGGGGAAACCGTGCTGCGTATGCACTTCACCAGGGGCGATCTGTCCCGGACCCGGGTCGCCGAGAGGCCGGACCCACTGTGGGAAATCGTCCTGAGCATGCACCAACTCCAGGAAGGCAGAAGGAACACCCGCGCGATCCTCGGCGGCCGGACGCCGTCCCACCCGCAACAGCAGATACTGCGTGCGCTGACCCCGCTGATGCCCGCCCGCGGATACTTTCCGGACTTCCTCACCCCCGCTGCGGCGCTGGACGGGATCGACAGCGGCATCGACGCCGTCCTTTCCACACCCCGGCGCCGCATGCGCGAGGAACTCTCCCTGCTGGCGCAGCACCGCGCCCTGCCCGCCTGGACACGATCCCTCGCCGACGGCGAAGTGGACACGCTGCACTGGCTGGGCAGGGCCCTGCACCGGTACAACAGGTGCGTCCTTCAGCCCCTTTGGCCCGGAGTCGCCGCCCGCGTGGAGGCCGACCGGCAGCACCGCACCGGAGTGCAGTGCCGCGCCGGGACCGAGGCGATGATGCACACCTTCGCGCCCATGCTGCGCTGGGAATCCTCGGTGCTGGCCGCCGACTATCCGGTGGACAGGGACGTGCACCTGGGCGGGCGTGGACTGCTGCTCGTCCCGTCCTACTTCTGCCGCCGTACGCCGGTGGCCCTCCTGGACGAGCAGTTGCTGCCCGTCCTCGTCTACCCCGCCTGCTCCCCTGTGCCGGAGCAGGCGGCCACGGCGGACTCCAGGCTGGCGCCGCTGCTGGGGCACACCCGTGCCGCGGTGCTGCAGACGCTCCACGAACCCCGTACCACCACCGAACTGGCTCGCCACGCCGGCGTATCGCTGTCATCGGCCAGCGAACATGCGGCGGTGCTGCGCCGGGCCGGGCTGATCGCCAGCATGCGGGAGCGCCAGCGGGTGCGGCACATCCTCACCCCCTTGGGCGCCGATCTGCTCAACGGCGGTGCGGTGCCCTTGCTGTCGTAGACGACCACGCTCACCGCTCGGCGTACGGGGCTGTCGCCGCCGGGAGTTCCACAGTGGTGCGGAGCTCATCCCCTGGCACGGTGGCGATGATCCAGGGTTCGCCGAGCCATGTGCGCAGTGCATGAGGAATGCTACGAGTCGGCACATATCGTCGGCGTATCGAAAACCGCATACGTGCCGGCAACGCCGCGCTGCCTTGACTGGCGGTATGACTCGCATCCCCGCACGAACAACGAGCCGCCGGATTCGATGGCTCATTGTCTTCGGCCTGACCGTCGTCATAGGAGTGATCACCGCGGCGCTCTGGCACCGGCTGCCGAAGGCCTCGCTCTCCTCGTCCCCCTCGTCCCCCTCGGCCTCCCTGCCCGCCCCGGCCGCGTCACCCTCGGGTGCTCACCGCGGTGAGCACCGTGGCGCCGTCGGTGAGGCTGATGGTGTCGTGCCCGACGGCGTGACGGTCTTCGACGACGCGATGCCGGCCGTGGCCAAACTCGATCCAGGTCTGCTCAAGGCCCTCCGCCAGGCCGCGACGCCTGCCGCGGACGACGGAGTCGAGTTCCACGTCAACAGCGGCTGGCGTTCCCCGGCGTACCAGAATCAGCTGCTCCGCAAGGCGGTCGCCGAGTACGGGTCCGAACACGAGGCCGCACGGTGGGTGGCCACCGCGGCGACGTCTCCTCACGTGTCGGGCAGGGCCGTCGATATCGGGCCATCTGATGCCACGGGGTGGCTGTCCGAACATGGCGCCGATTACGGGCTGTGCCGGATCTACAAGAACGAACCCTGGCACTACGAACTGCGCACCGAGGCGATCGATCACGGCTGCCCGCGCATGTATGCCGACCCCACCGAGGACCCGAGGACGCAGCAGTGACCGGCAGGGAGCGAGGACAGACCATGGCAGAGGTGGAGACGGCGCAGGTGGACACGGCGCACGTGGACTCGTCGCAGGTGGACACGGCACAGACCGGACAGAGCGGCGCCGGCCGCCGAGATACCGGCTCCGGGGCCCGGAGCGCGGGCGTCAGCCCGGATACCGCTCCCGGCGCCCGGCACACGCGCATCCGCCGGGCGATCCGCATCGCTTCCCGGCCCGGCCCCTGGAAACGCGGCCGGGTGCTCGCGGCCCTTGCGCTGCTGCTCGGCCTGGTCATGCTGCTGCACTCGAAGATCCCGAACCGGATCGGGAACCTCGGCAGCCTGGCGGAGACCGTCCTGCCGTGGTTCGGCCTGTTCATCCCGGTGCTGCTGGCCGGGGCGCTGTGGCGCCGCTCCGCATCCGCGGTCGCCGCGCTGCTGCTGCCGGTCATCGTATGGCTGAACCTCTTCGGCGGGCTGCTCGGCGACAAGTCCCACCCGGGCGGCGATCTCACCGTGGTCAGCCACAACGTCGGCGCCGAGAACTCCGACCCGGCCGGCACCGCCCGCGAACTGGCCGCCTCCGGCGCGGACGTCCTGGCCCTGGAGGAGATCACTCCGCAGGCGAAGCCGGAGTACGAGAAGGAGCTGGCGAAGGCGTACCCCCACCACACGGTGCAGGGCACGGTCGGACTGTGGAGCAAGCTGCCGCTGTCGAACACCCGGCCGGTCGACATCAAGCAGGACGCCGGGCCGCTGGGGGACGCCAAATCGGCCGAGGTCAAGATGGCCTACAACCGGGCGCTGCGCACCACGGTGGCCACGGACCAGGGTCCGCTGGCGGTGTATGTGGCCCACCTGGGGTCCGCACGGGTGAATCCCAGGGCGGGATTCTGGACGGACTCGCGGGACCGCGGCGCGCGGGCGCTCGGCGCGGCCGTCGCCGCCGAGCAAAATGAGCGGGTGGTGCTGCTCGGGGACCTGAACGGCTCCATGGACGACCGCGCGTTCTCCGCCATCACCTCGCAGCTGCGATCGGCCCAGGAGGCGGCCGGGAGCGGCTTCGGCTTCAGCTGGCCGGCGACGTTCCCGGTGGTGCGGATCGATCAGATCCTGGTCCGCGGCGTGCAGCCGGAGAGCTCGTGGGTACTGCCGGACACCGGCAGCGACCACCTGCCGGTGGCGGCCGGAATCAGCTGGTGAGCGGCGAGTCTGAACGAGGTCAACGTAGCCGCGACGCTCCTGCCGAGCACGCGAATTGCGCCGTGGAGACGGGCCTTCCGGCCGCTCTCTTCGGCCTTCAACATCCCAGATCAGCGGTTCTGACACGCAGCTAGTGAACCCCGATCACCAGGAGTGGTCCTCTGGACCGTTACGCTTCGCAGTGTCTACGGCGTCAAATAGCGGGCGCTAACCACTGGAGGAAATACTTCATGCTGATCGCTCAGCGTCCCTCGTTGACCGAAGAGGTCGTCGACGAATTCCGCTCCCGGTTCGTGATCGAGCCGCTGGAGCCGGGCTTCGGTTACACCCTCGGCAACTCCCTGCGGCGGACCCTTCTCTCCTCGATCCCGGGTGCGGCTGTCACGTCCATCCGCATCGACGGTGTCCTGCACGAGTTCACCACCGTGCCGGGCGTCAAGGAAGACGTCACCGACCTCATCCTCAACATCAAGCAGCTGGTGGTCTCCAGCGAGCACGATGAGCCCGTCGTGATGTACCTGCGCAAGCAGGGTCCCGGTCTTGTCACCGCCGCTGACATCGCCCCGCCGGCCGGTGTCGAGGTGCACAACCCCGACCTGGTCCTGGCCACGCTGAACGGCAAGGGCAAGCTGGAGATGGAGCTGACCGTCGAGCGCGGTCGCGGCTACGTCTCGGCCGTCCAGAACAAGCAGGTGGGCCAGGAGATCGGCCGTATCCCGGTCGACTCGATCTACTCGCCGGTCCTGAAGGTCACGTACAAGGTCGAGGCGACGCGTGTCGAGCAGCGCACCGACTTCGACAAGCTGATCGTCGACGTCGAGACCAAGCAGGCCATGCGGCCGCGTGACGCCATGGCGTCCGCGGGCAAGACCCTGGTCGAGCTGTTCGGTCTGGCGCGCGAGCTCAACATCGACGCCGAGGGCATCGACATGGGCCCCTCGCCGACGGACGCGGCCCTGGCCGCCGACCTGGTGCTGCCGATCGAGGACCTGGACCTCACCGTCCGGTCGTACAACTGCCTCAAGCGCGAGGGCATCCACTCCGTGGGTGAGCTCGTGGCCCGCTCCGAGGCGGACCTGCTCGACATCCGCAACTTCGGTGCGAAGTCGATCGACGAGATCAAGATGAAGCTCCACGGGATGGGCCTCGCGCTCAGGGACAGCCCGCCCGGATTCGACCCCGTCGCCGCCGTCGACACGCTCGCCGCCGACGACGACGCGGACGCCGGTTTCGTCGAGACCCAGCAGTACTGACTGCTCCGTCGGGTCGCGCGGTAGCCGGGATTCCCCGGACCGCGCGACCCGACGCACGACGGGGGGGCAATGCCCGTCGCAATGGCGTGACGCGCGGCTGACGGCCACCCCGCGGGGTGGCGGGCTGGCGTCACCTGCCCCCACTCCGAACCTCCGAACCACCACAACCGGACATGCAGTTGACGTCGCATGTCTGACCGGGTGCCGGCGCTCACACGCTGCGAGTTCGACCTCGCCGGGGATCAGATCTCGGCATCGTCGGTCAGCGAAGGCATGGCGTACGGGCGGAGGACCATGAGCGAGTCTTCCAACGTCGCCACCATGGCGAAGGGGAAGCGGTCGAGCTCGAGACAGAGTTCGACGTCATCAGGGTGAACTCCTTGGCGCACGCCCTCTGCCAGCTCGGCGGCGGCGCGCGACTCGGCAGCGCGGCGGACGTACTCAGCAGCGTCCGTCCCGGCCTCCGTGGCCCTCCGGGCGATGTATTGAGCGCACGCCAGATCCTCGTCGGCCTGCCCGTCTTCGCCGGTGACCACGAACGTGACACGGTCAGTCCGGCGCTTCCGCAGGAGCCGAGCCGTCGCCTCCGCCACCACGAAGCTGGCGCACAGCACCAACGCCGCGTCCTTGACCGCGAGGGCGCCGACCGTGCCTGCCGTGGTCTTCTGCACAACTGTCCGTCCGGCAAGGTCGACAGACCTCAGCAGGCCCGGCGAGTTGACGGCATCGAACCCGGGCGCGGACGGACCGTCCTTGAGCGCCACCCAATCCGGGTGGCGGTCCTTGTGCGCGAGGGCTTCGTCCAACGACTCAGCGAGGACGATCCTCTCCGCTCCCTGGGCAAAGGCCCAGGCAGCCGTGGTGAAAGCACGCATGACGTCGACCACGACCGCCACGGACGGGACTTCGGCCAGCTCAGTGATGCCAAGGAAATGAGAGTCCATTCGGATCATGATGGCTCATGCCCGATCCGACAGGCTCAGTGACCGCCCGTCATGCACGATCACGATCGCGCCACGGGCCGTCCGGCACCAGGGAGCCGAGCACGGCGAGCAATTGTGGCGGCTCAACCGGGTCTGACAGTGAGCCCAGATCCGACCACGCGGTCCAGACATGGGTGTCGAGGCTGGCCTGCTCATCGGGGAGCAGGCCGGTCCGCACGAGCGACGGTTGCTCGTCGGCGAACCGCGCGACGAAGAAGCGCTCCGTCCCGGTGTACCGCCGGCCGTTCCACCACACATCACGGTCGACTGCCACAGACCGATCAAGCACCGCACCCGGGTCGAGTCCGGTTTCCTCGACCAGTTCGCGCCGTGCCGCCACGAGCGGCGTCTCGCCCGGCTCGATCCCGCCACCGGGTGGCTCCCAGAGGCAGGTCCCGTCGAACGGATCACGCCAGCGCAGAAGAAGCAGGCGATGGGCAGCGTCCAGACAGATGACACGGGCGGCGGGCCGTTGCGTTGTTTCCACCTCTCTGACGCTATCCGCTGCCCCCTCTGGCTGTAGTCCTCGAAGACCGGCCCGCACCCGCACCGCCAAGCCGGTGCACCGAAACCCGCGACACCCACAACACCCGTACCAGGCAGGCCAGTCGGGTCCGAGAACCGTCAACTCACCACCCGTCACGACGTGACGGCTCGGACGGACGTGAGGGCTCGGACGGTTGTCAGTGCCCGTTGCTACGTTCGATCCGGTCGAATTACTCACGCCAGGGAGCACAGCAGCAAAGGAGCATCAGATAGATGGGATCTCAACTCAACCCGTGCCTCGCCTTCGACGGGAACGCACGGCACGCGATCGAGTTCTATCAGGACATCCTCGGCGGCCAGCTGGACATGGGCACCTACGCCGAATACGGCTCGCCGGACGTGCCTCACCCCGACAAGATCATGCACGCCACGCTCCGAACCCCCGACGGCTACACGCTGATGGCATGGGACGTCCGGGAAGAGATGCCCCACACTCCAGGGAACAACGTCGCGGTCTTCCTGGACGGCAGCGACCTCAAACTCCGCGACTATTGCGAGAGGTTGTCCACCGGCGGCACCGTGGCGCTGCCCCTGGAGAAGCAGTCATGGGGTGACGAAGCCGGTTCGCTTGTCGACCAGTTCGGGATCACCTGGATGGTCAACATCACCCAGCAGCCCAGATAGACCACGGGGATCCGTCATATCGGCCTGCCAGCGCCGGGAGGGCGTCAGACGCTGCCGCGCCACTACACCGCTCTGCGGGACATGATCGAACGAGGCGCGTTCGCGTCCGTTCAGTCGATGCAGAACTCGTTCCCCTCGATGTCCTGCATGGGGATGCACGAATCGTTGCCGTCATACAGCGTCTGCACGTGTACCGCCCCGAGCGGGACCAGCCGTGCGCACTCGGCCTCAAGTGCGGCGAGGCGCTCTTCGCCCACGAGGCCGGTGCCGACCCGCACGTCAAGATGCAGCCGATTCTTGGCTGCCTTCCCTTCGGGGACGCGCTGAAAGTACAGCCGCGGGCCCACGCCCGAAGGGTCGATACAGGCAAACCACGCGTCCTGCTGTTCAAGTAGCTGCGAGCTCTTGAAATCGTCCCACGTGCTGAATCCCTCCGGTGGCGGCGGGACGACGTACCCCAACACCTCGCACCAGAAACGAGCGAGGCGCTCGGGTTCCGCGCAGTCGAAGGTGACTTGGAACTTCTTGATCGACATCATCAGGCCACCGTATGGGCGTGTGCCGCTCAGCGAAACCTCTTCTCAGGCGCGGCGGACCCGCCAGAGCCATGCTGCCGTGCCGACCATCAGGGCGAGCATCGCCAGATTGGCCAGGAGGGCCGGGGTGCCGGCATCCGGGCCGCCGCTGGACAGGTTCCAGGTGGCGATGATGGCAGTCGGCAGAACGGCGGCAAGCAGTACGCCGCTGGTCTTCTGGACTGCGGCCCAGTGCACCGAGGTGCAGAGGAGAACCGCGCCGATGATGCGGAACAGAACGCCGATCAGCGGCCCGAGGTTGTCGGGGAAGACCATCAGGAAGGCCATCGAGAGGGTGAGCATCAGGAGCGGGACCAGGGGGTGCACCTTGCCCTGCCGGGCGGGTGCGGCGGCATCGCCCCGGGTCCGGGTCCCGGCGGCGAACCCGTTCCCCGCCTCGGTCAGCGCCGTCGCCGCGATCGTACGGGGATCCCCGAGCGCCGCCAGGACCTCGCCGATCGGGGCATCGGGGCGTTCGGCGCGCGTCACCTCTATGTGTTCGGCGAGGTCGGCGAGGAGTTCCTGGCGACGGTCGGCGGGGAGTGCGGAGGCCTCGCGGTCGACGGCGGAGAGATAGTCGCGAACGGGATCGGCAGAGGTCTTCATGCGGGGTCTCCGGTGGGGGGTTGCGGGGCGGTGGTCAGGAAGGCGTCGACGGCGTTGCGGAAGCCGGGCCAGACGCGGGTGAACTCGTCGAGTGCGGCTCGGCCGCTGCCGGTGAGCGCGTAATAGCGACGGGGTGGGCCGGAGGCGGACTCCTGCCAGGTGGTGGTGACCAGGTCGTCGCGGCGGAGCCGGGAGAGCAGCGGATAGACCGTGCCCTGACTGGTGGCCAGGGCGCCCGATTCCTCGAGGGCCTGGAGGAGTTCCACGCCGTAGCGGGGGCGGTCCCGCATCAGGGCGAGTACGCAGTACTCCAGGACGCCCTTGCGCAGCTGGGCGGCTGCCCTGGCCTGCTTGGTCGAATCACCTGGTTCCATGCGATGCAAGATACCTGGTGGGGCAAGTGAATGGGAAGGCGGGTTGGGGGTGAACAACCCCCGCGATGGGAGTGGTGGCGCCGGGACACCTCAGGACAGCGCGAGGGTCAGGGCCGTCGACGCGCGAGGATGATCCCTCCGAGCTTGCTCTCGGCCGAGGTGAGAGTCGTGTGCGTCTCGACGGCGAAGTCGGCTTCGTCGAGCCACTCGATCGTCTGGTCGTGCTGCCGTCGATGGACATGGACCTTCATCGGGTGGCCGCCATACCCCTCGGTCTTCAAGTGCGACTCGTCGCCGACGTGGAAGCCGAGCAGCAGCGGCCCACCGGGCCGAAGCACTCGGCGGAAGTGCGCGAGAACCGAGCTGATCTCGTCGTCAGGAACGTGGATCAGTGAGTACCAGGCGACCAGTCCGGAGACCGAGGCGTCGGCCAAGGCGAGCTCCGTCATGGATCCGAGATCGAACCGCACACCAGGGTGATCACGCCGGGCCACATCGAGCATTCCCGGCGACAGATCGATGCCGAACGCGTCCAGGTCCAGCTTCCGCAGGTGGCCGGTGATCCTGCCCGTCCCGCACCCCACGTCCGCGACCGGCCCACGTCCTTGGCCGCGTACCAAGTCGGCGAACAGACCATGCGAAGTTCGGACTGCGACTCCGGACTGCGAACTACGGACTGCGGGCTACGGACTCCCCCGACTAGAGCCCCTCCGCCCCGCCCGCCTGCCGCACCAGCGCGATGAGGACCTCCTTGCCGGACACCCGGGTCCGGGCGTCGCACAGCACCACGGGGATTCCGGGATCGAGGTCCAACGCTTGGGCGACCGCCTCGGTGCTGTGGTCGCGGGCGCCGTCGAAGCAGTTGACGGCGACGACGAAGGGCAGCCCTCGGCGCTCGAAGAAGTCCACCGCGGGGAAGCACTGTTCCAGGCGTCGGGTGTCCGCCAGGATCACGGCGCCCAGCGCGCCCTGCGCCAGTTCGTCCCACAGGAACCAGAAGCGGTCCTGTCCCGGTGCGCCGAAGAGGTACAGGGCGAGGTTCGAGTCGATGGTGATGCGGCCGAAGTCGAGGGCGACGGTGGTCGTGGTCTTCTGCCCGACGCCGTCCAGCCGGTCCACCGGACGGCCGGCCTCCGTGAGGACCTCCTCGGTGCTGAGCGGCCGGATCTCGCTGACCGCGCCGATCAGCGTCGTCTTGCCGACTCCGAACCCACCGGCCACAAGAATCTTCAGTGCCTGCAGGTGGTCAGAGCTCGCGGAGTCCATCGATCACTTTCCTGAGGAGGTCGGGTTCGGGTATCCGGGCGGGCGGAACGGGCGGCGTGACACGGATCAGGCCTGCCGCGAGGAGATCTGCGAGCAGGACGCGCACGACCCCCAGCGGGAGCCCGGACTCGGAGGCCACGTCCGCCACCGGCCGGGGCCGTTGCTCGCACAGCAGGTGCAGGGCGCGCTGTTCCGGTGAGAGAGGCGGCGGCGCGAGGTCAGGGACCGTGTGCACCACTGCCATCAGGTCGAAGGCGGCACTGCTGGGGCGGGCCCTGCCCTGCGTCATCGCATAGAGCCGGACCAGGGGTCCCGCGTCGTCGTCGTACCACTGCGGGGTGTCGCCGGTCATGTCTGGGACGGCGCCTCTTCAGGGTGGCGGGCAGGTGCCGACAGGTGTTCGCCGACCCGCTTGACCAAGCGGGCCATCTCGTAGGCGACCAGGCCCAGATCGGCGTCGGACGTGCAGAACACGGCCAGGCACGAGCCGTCTCCCGCGGCGACCACGAAGAGGAATCCGCCCTGGAGCTCGACCATCGTCTGGACCACGGGGCCCGCCTCGAAGTGCCGACCGGTTCCCTTGGCCAGGCTGTGGAAGCCGGATGCGATGGCGGCGAAACGCTCGCCGTCCTCCCGGCTGAGTCCGGAGGAGGCCCCGATCGCCAGGCCGTCGGCGGAGAGCACGACGGCATGGCGGACCTCCGGCACCCGCCCGGGCAGCTCGTCAAGGAGCCAGCTGAGTTCGCTGCTGCTGCGCTGGACGTCACCGGTCATGGTTGTTCGTCTCCTCGTTACGGATCTGCTGCTCCTGCGTCGGTACGGACGGCGTCCACGGTTCGGGGCGGCGCTGTTGCGGGTCATGTGGCCGTGGCACGTCTTGTGGACGTTCCAGGTCATACGTCTGTGGCGTACGGCCCGTCGGCGACGGGGGCGACTCGGCCGAGTGCCTGCCCCTGGCCCACCCGGAGCGGAGTGCGGCCATGGTGGCGCGGGCGTCCTCCGGTGACCTTTCCGTCGTGGGCGCGGGGTCGGCCTGCTGGGCCGATGGCTGCTGAAGCTCGGGGGTGAGGTGCGTCTGGCGTACGCGGCGCGGCAGCGCGTGGGCGGCCGGGGGCGGCCCGTCTGCCGCTGCTCCTGTCGGCAGGTCGCTCTGACCGGGTGCGCCCTGCCCGGGAACGGCAGGCACCGGTGCGGGTTGCCCGGGAGCGGTGGCCGGCCGCGGTTCGGGCGCGCCCGTTGCCGAGGCCGTGGTGACCGCATGGGTCCGCCGGGTGGTTCGGCGGGGCAGCGTGCCCTCCGCGTTGCCCGCCTGCTCAAGGGGCTCCGCCGTCACCAGCTCCTGCGGCAGCAGGACCACCGCCGTGATGCCGCCGAACACCGAGGGCCGCAGGGACACGGCGGCGCCGAGACGGCGTGCCAGTCGGTTGACCACGTACAGACCGAGCTGCTCGGTGTCCAGGAGGTCGATGCGCGCCGAGTCCCTGACGCGGGCGTTGGCATCGTCCAGGGTCTGTGCGCCCATGCCCAGGCCACGGTCCTCGATCTCGATGACGAAGCCGGTGCCGACCTGTTCTCCACGCACCTCGACCGTGGTGTGCGGGGGCGAGAACACGGCGGCGTTCTCGACGAGTTCGGCCAGGAGGTGGGTGAGGTCGGTGACCGCGCCACCGGGGATCCGGTGCCCCGGCATCTCCCGGACCGCCACCCGCCCGAAGTCCTCGACCTCGGCGACGGCCGCCCGTACGACATCCATCAGCGGCACCGGATGGCGCCATGCCCGCCCCGGTGAGGCCCCCGACAGGATGATCAGGCTCTCGGCGTGACGCCTCATCCTGGTGGTGAGGTGGTCGATGCGGAACAGGTCCTCCAGCTCGGCGGGATCCTGCGTGCGCCGCTCCATGGTGTCGAGCAGGGCGAGCTGGCGGTGCAGCAGCACCTGACTGCGGCGGGCCAGGCTCACGTAGACGTCCGAGACACGCCGCAGGGCCTCCGCGCGCAGTGCGGCCGACCGCAGGGCCGCGCGGTGCACGGCGACCAGGGCGGCGCCCACCTGGCCGACCTCGTCGGCGCCGTGCCTGCGGACGGACACCGGCGCCTCGATGTCGACCTGCTCCCCGTGGTGCAACTTGCGGATGGCGGCGGGGAGTTCGGTTCCGGCGAGGCGCAGGGCGTCGGTCCTCAGGTCGACGAGTTCGACCACCAGCGCCCGTCCGATGCCGACGGAGATCACCAGGGAGAGCAGTACTCCGGCGAAGCCGAGGAGGACGGCGATTCCTGCCGCGCCAAGGTTGTCGAAGGAGTACGGATCGAGGTCGGCCCCGCTCGTGGGATCCGTGCCGCCCGCACGCTGCAGGGCTCCGAGCGCGGCGCGGCTGTGTTCGTCCCAGCGGGTGGCGGAGACCGCGTCGGCCGCCGAGGACCCGGCGGTCGAGCCGATGACCGCGTCCTCGTCGGCCCGCAGGGCGCGTTCTGCGCCGCTCGACAGGACCGATCGCAGGGTGGCTTCGTCGGGTTGGCGCAACTCGCTCGCCCCCGCCGTCAGCAGCGCGCGGCGGGTGTGAGCGGCGCCGGTGAACTCGGCGTGCTGCGCCCGGGTCATGCCGCCGACGGTGTGGGCCGCCCCCAGGAGGGCGTCCTCACGGGTGAGCAGTTCACGGGCGCGAGCGGTGTCGAGCAGAAGCCGCGCCTGCGAGACGACTTCGGCGGGGCCGGATCCGGCGACCGCGCTCTGGACGGCGAGCCCGCGATCGACGACGGTGGCGTACGCGGACTGGGCGGCGCCGCCCACGGGCGAGCGCTCCCGCAGGGTCGGCAGGTTCTCGGCCGCGGTCAGCAACCGCTGGATCCTGGAGGGGAGCTCCGGGTGGAGCGTGACCATCTCCGAGGACGCGGAGGCGACTTCGTGCCGCAGCCGCTTCGATGCCGCATCCGTGTCCCGTGCCGCTTCGCGCAGTGCGGTGGCGCGCGTGGAGCGGCCCTGGGCGGGAACACGTGCGGCGGCGGATCGCTCGGCCTGCACGGCGCTCACCACGTCGTCGACCGGAGTGAGCAAGGTCGTGTTGACGTCCTTGAGGAGGGCCAGTTCCGAGACGCTTCGGGCGGTTCCTACGGCGGCGAAGGCCCAGAGCGCCATCAGGGAGACCACCGGGACCATGAGCAGGGACACGATCTTCGCCCGTACGGATTTTGGGCGCAGTCGGCCAAGTGCGCTGCGTGCGCGCATAGTTGCCTCGTTCAGTCAGCGGGTGAGCGTGGAGGGGGAACCGGGAAGGGGCAGGCACGTGCCCTCAGCCCTCACCGGGTGGGCAGTTCGATCTCCTCGACGGGTCGTGCCATGGCGGCGTCGGCCCGTTCGCGTGCCGTCGGCGAAAGCGCCACGAAGGCGGAAGTGAGGAAGAGGAAGGAACCGAGCACCACCGTGAGCGGGAAGATGAACTCCATCGCTGTCGCACCGGGGAGTACGGCTCCATCGCCGCTCACCGCGACCCGCACGGCGCTCATCCCCGTGTAGTGCATGCTGCTGACGGCCAGGCCCATCACCAGGGACGCGACCACGGCTCCGGTGATGCCGCGCACGCTCAGCGCGGCCCAGAGGGCGGCGGTGGCCGCCGCGACGGCGATCAGCACCGAGAACGCGACGCGGGTGGCGTCGTATCCGATGGTGCCGTCCAGGCGCAGGGCCGCCATGCCCAGATAGTGCATCGCCGCGACGCCGAACCCGGTGCCGAGACCGCCGAGCGTCAGCGCCCGGAAGCGGGCGTGCGCGTAGTGCCCGACGGTGAGCATGCCGGCGCTGACCACGACGACCGCGACCAGCAGACTCAGCAGGGTGAGCGGAATGTCGTAGCGGATCGGGGTTCCCGCGACGCGGAAGCCGAGCATGGCGACGAAGTGCATCGTCCAGATGCCCGAGGCGATCGCGACGGACGCAGTCAGGAGCCAGTTGCGCCGCGCACGGCCTTCCAGGTCCAACGCCCGTACGGTGCAACGCAGTCCGAGGGCCGCGCCGATGCTGGCCATCGCAAAGGCGAGGAGGGGAGATACCCACCCTCCGCCGAAATGCTGCAGATGAGCCACAGGAATTCCCTTCGTGATCTTCAATGCGCAGCGACGGACGCTAGCACGATCAACTGCATTGAAATCCCGGACGAATTCATGGCTGTCCGATGCATCTTCACGGAAAGTGGGGTTACCCGCGCGTCGGGTCATCCAGCCCATCACGGCAGCGGCGTGACCGAAGGGCGGCCGATCGGCGCCGGACCCCCTGGACGCCTGAGGAACAGCGCTTTTCCGGGACGGGCGCGCGGCGCGGACCTCCGCCCGGCGCACGGAAGCACGGACCGGCCCCGGACCTGCCCCTGGACATCAGGGCGACGGCCACGAATGACGCAGGTCACTGAGGTGTGGTCCGCATAAAGCGGACGCACCTGCAGCGCCGACGCAAAACGCCCTCGGATCGAAATTCCTGACTTTCGGCGGGTATCCCCATGACTTTCGGCATGCTTTCGGGCCCGGGAAAACAGCGAAGCTCGAAATATGGACGAACGGAAGTCCCGCACCACGCCGCGGTACCTCGAAATAGCCGCCCGAATCACGAACCTGATCACCGAGGCGCAGGGACCCGCCGACATCAGGCTCCCCTCAGAACGGGAACTCAGCGAGATGTACGGCGTCCATCGCGACACCGTGCGGCGCGCCCTGCGCAGGCTGCGGGAGCAGCGGCGCATCTACACGGGAAAGCGCGGCACGTTCGCCTACTCTCTGCGCGCCGCCCCCGAAAGCGGCGCCGGGCAGAAGCCCGATGTGGCCACGACGGCCCGGCTCACCTACGAGCGGGTCCCGCCGGACGTCGCCAAGGTGCTCTCACTCGGCGAAGGCCTGCAGACCTTGGTACTGCGCCATCGCGCCTACCGCGGCACGTCCGCGCTGGTCCGCACCTCGACGTCGTACTTCTCGTCGGCGCTGTTGACCTCCGTGCCGCAGCTGAGGGACCGCGCGCGGCCCGGCCGCCCACCGGAGCCGACCACGCTGCGCGACGTCCACGCCTGGCTGCTCGACGCCCAGGTGCGTCCCGCCCGCCCTACAGCCGTCCGGCCCTCGGCACAGGAGTCCCGTGCCGAGGTTCCGGACCAGGACGGCGACTGGTCGTGGCAGCGCACCCTGGTGCACGACCAGCACGGCCGGCTGATGGCGGTCACTGATCTGGGGCGCCGGCGTGAGCAGTGACCGCTTGGTGCCTACTTGGTGGTGTGCGTGGGGTAGACCTCGACGTCGGTGTAGGCGCCCTTGATGTCGCCCGCGCTCGCCGGCCACTCCAGGTCCACGGTGTGGGTCTCGTTCGGGGGCGTGACCTGGATGTGGGTCGGGGACGCGAGGCTTTCGCCGCTGTTGTCGATGTCGTAGGCGAGGTTGAAGACGGCGGCGTCGCCGGGCTTCAGGGTGGTGATGCGCGGCTGGGCCTGGCCGCGCTCGATGGGGTTCGAGGTGTTGTCGGCGTCCTTGATGTCGACGCCCGCGAAGCCCGTCGCCGAGCAGGTGGCCGAACCCCGGTTGATCATGGTGATGTCGATCCTGCCGGAGGTCTCGTCGGGCGCGGCGTCCCTGGCGTCGATGGCCAGGTCCTCCGTCTTGCAGAACGTGACCTTGCCGCCGGTCTTCGTCGCGTCGCTCGCGGCGCCGGCCTTGGTGTCCTCACCGGAGCCGGACTTCGCGTCACCGGCCTCCGAGCCGGCCTCCGACTCCGAGCCGCCGTCCGAGGCCTTCGATCCACCGTCCGAGGAGGAAGAAGACGAGGACGAGGAGCCCTTGGAGGACGAGTCCTTCCCCGAGTCGTCGCCGCCGCAGGCGGTGAGCGAAAGGGTGGCGGCGACGCCGACGGCGGCGAGAGCGGCGATGCGGGTGCGGGTGTGCTTCACGGTGTTCCCCAGAGGTAGCGCGGTGCGTGCGGTCTGAAGTATTTGTATCGCGCACCGAGTTACAGCCAGTCTTCTGCCACGTCTTCGTTCTGTCACAGGCGCACGGCCCTGAGCAGGCAGGCGCACTGCCCTGATCAGGGTTCACATGGCGGGTTCTCAGTCGGTGGGCGGGGGCGGCGGCGTCGGTGCGCCGGACGGGACCGGGATCTTGGCATAGGTGCGCCCAGCCGCGGGAGATGACGTCCCGTCATCGTCTCCGCCGGTGCGGGCCTGTGCCGGCAGGAACACGTCGCGGGCCGCGCCCGGGTCCCAGCCCGCGTCCACCACCTTCTTCTGCCAGGTGACGGCCGCGATCAGGATGAACGCGCCGAGCAGCAGGATGAGGATGATTCCGCCCACCGATCCTGCCTTCGCCGCGTTGCCCATCAGCAGGCCGAACCAGCCGAAGTCCGAGTCGCCGAACGTGGTGTTGGCCGAGCCGAAGGACCCGAGGACGCCGAGCAGGAGCGCGGGCAGGAACGTGATGAGCACGCCGTTGAGGAAGGATCCGAGCGCGGCTCCGCGACGCCCACCGGTGGCGTTGCCGAAGACTCCCGCGGCGCCTCCGGTGAAGAAGTGCGGGACCAGACCGGGCAGGACCAGGGCGGTGCCGAACGCCGGGTTGAACACCCCGGCGAGCAGGCCGAGGCTGACCAGGCCGCCTGCGAACGAGCAGATGAAGCCGACAAGGACCGCGTTCTGCGCGTACGGGAAGACGATCGGCGCGTCCAGGGCCGGAATGGCGCCGGGGACGACCTTCTTGGCGATGCCCTGGAACGCGGGGACGAGTTCGCCCAGGATCGTCCGGACGCCGAACAGGATCACCGCGACCGCGATACCGAACTGCAGGCCCTGACTGAGGGAGGACATCAGATAGTTGCCGACCCCGGTCGCCCCCGTACCGCCGAAGGCCTTGAACGCCTCTTCCTTGCCCACCTTGGCCAGGAAGACGAGAGCCATCACCACATAGATCAGGCCCATGGACAGGGCGGTGGCCACCATGGAGTCACGCAGGAACCGCAGCCCCTCGGGGAGTCTCATCTCCTCCGTGGAGCGGCTCTTCTTGCCGACGGCCTGGCCGGTCACCGCGGCGACGATGTAGCCGGCCGTGCCGAAGTGACCTACGGCGACGGTGTTGTTGCCGGTGACGCGCTTCGTCCAGGGGTGGGCGAAGGCCGGCATGGCCACCAGCAGGATGCCGAGCAGAACACCGCCGACGACCACCACGACCCACGAAGTGACTCCCGCCGTGGCGAGCACCATGGTCAGCATGGTCGCCATGAACAGCATGTGGTGCCCCGTCAGGAACACGTACGACAACGGCGTGAAGCGGGCCAGCAGTAGGCTCACGAAGAAGCCGAGGATCATCAGCCACGCGACGCGCGAACCGTACTCGGCCTGCGCGATGCCGACGATGGCCTCATTGGTGGGGATGACGCCGTGTGATCCGGTCGCGCCGGTGATCATTTTGCCCAAGGGGGCGAGCGCCGCGCTCACCAGCGACGCACCCGCTCCGATCAGCAGGAAGCCGAGCGTCGCCTTGATGGCACCGCCGACGATCTGTCCGACCGACTTCTTGAGGGCGATGAGGCCCACGGCCGTGATGATGCCGATGAGGTAGGCAGGGACACTGAGGATTTCATTGACGACAAACTTGGCTATGTCGACGAGTACGTTCATGAGTGCTTCCAGGGACAGTCGGCGGGCGTCGGTCAGATGTCGTAGAGATCGCGCAGTATCGCGTCGACCTCTCTCGCACTCGTGAAGTCCTCGACGACGCGCACCGGGACGCCCAGGTCGCCGAGCGTCCTGGCTATCTCCCGCGAGGTGAGGATGGCAACGGCCTCGGAGGCCTTGCCCTTGGCGGAGATGGTGTCGGTGGCCTCCGTCGTCACGTGACGCGACCACTTCCACCGATCGAGCACGTTGTCGAGAGTGGACTTCAGGAACAGGCTGGTGCCCACGCCGTTGCCGCACACGGTGAGGATCTTCTGCGCTCCCGCGGCCCCCCGGACTCCACTCGGGGCCGGCTGTTCCTGCCCCTCGGCCTTCAAGAGGATCTGCCGCACCGACTCGGGGGAAGCCGCCTGGTCGAGGGCCTGGACCGTCTCCGGGTCGGCCAACAGCCGTGCGAGGGCGCCCATCGCCTCGGTGTGCGCCGTCGCGTCAGTGGCGGCGAGCGCGACCACCAGGCCGACGGGGTCGTTGCTCTCGTGGTGGAAGGGCACCGGCCCGGCAAGGCGCACCCACGACATGCCGGTGCGCTGCACGGCAGGTGACGGGCGGGCATGTGCGAACGCGAAACCCGGCGCGACGACGATGTACGGTCCGTTCTCCTCGACCGTACGAAGCATCTCCTGGGTGTACGCATCGGTACTGACGCCGTTCGCGATCAACAGGTCACCGGCCGCCCGTATCGCCCCCTGCCAGTCGGGAGCCGAGACGTCGAGCCGGATCGCCTCTACGGGAAGGAATTCGCTGAGCTGCACCATGACGACAAACCTAGATCACGCAGGTGGGTCGTCGCGATTGCGAAGGTAACCGCGATACGGGACAAAAGACCTGAGTCGTGCGGACCGAAGGAGCCCCGTCGGATCTCACGAGCCGCAGCACACTGGAACATTGAAGGTCTTGCACCTGTACCCGCACCTGCACTCGTCACGAGGGGGAATTCGTCCGTGAAGGTCGGCCCGGCACGTTCCGCAGCAGTCCAGTGGGTCGCCCGGCACGCCGCAGCCGATGCCGGCTATCGGGGCGCGTACTTCAGCGGTTCGACCGTCGGGCTGCCGGACGACGCCGAGTTACCGTCCTCCTCCGACGTGGACATCGTCGTCGTCACGGCCGCCGACAAGCCGCCGGCCAAGTTGGGGAAACTCCGCTACGAGGGCGCTCTCCTGGAGGTCAGTCACCTCCCCTGGGCCGAGCTCGCCTCCGCCGATGACGTTCTCGCGTCGTACCACCTGGCAGGCAGCTTCCGTACCGACACGGTCATCGATGACCCCACCGGCCATCTGCACAGGCTCCACACACACGTCTCGCCCCGTTTCGCCGCCAAGCCCTGGGTCCGGCGCCGATGCCACGATGCCCGCCGTCGGATCGAGACCCGTCTCGCGGCGATCGACACCTCGGCACCGTTCCACGAGCAGGTGACCGCCTGGCTGTTCTCCACGGGCGTGACCTGCCACGTGCTGCTCGCCGCAGCTCTGCGCAACCCCACCGTCCGCCTGCGCTACCCGGCCGCGCGCACGGTTCTCGCCGAGTACGGCCACCGCAGCCTGTACCCCGAACTCCTGCGGCTCCTCGGCTGCTCGCACCTGTCCGCGCGGCACGTCCAGCACCATCTGTGGGAACTCGCCGTGACGTTCGACGCCACCGCTCAGGTGGCGAGGACCCCGTTCTTCTTCAGCAGCGACATCACCCCCACCGCACGGCCGGTCGCCATCGACGGAAGCCAGGCCCTCATCGATGCCGGTGACTGCCGCGAGGCGGTCTTCTGGATCATCGCGACCTTCGCCCGCTGCCACACCATCCTGGCGGTTGACGCTCCCGAACTGCACGAGTCCCGCACTCCGGCCTTCCGGGGAGCCGTCGCCGACCTGGGCATCAGCTCCAGCCGTGACCTCCTCCACCGGGCCGAAGAAGTCACCCGTTTCCTGCCCAGGCTCTGGCAGACCAGCGAGGCCATCCTGGCCGGCAATCCCGAGATCACCAGATGCGGCGAGCCGCATCAGCCAACCAGCAGCACGAGCTTCCCGCGCACGTGACCGGCCTCGCCGAGCGCCACGTCGACGCCATCGGGCGCGCGTGCGCGAACCCGGCCGACGAGGCCCGCACCGAGTGAGTCCCACCGCACCCGGTGCGAGCCGGGCTTGGCATCGTCGGCGGGCTTGATCTCGTCGGCAGGCTTGGGCGCGGCGTCCGGAGTGGTGTCCGGGGCAGGCGTCTGGTCGTTGTCCGGCACCGGGTCCTGGGTGGGCTCCGGGTCAGGGTCCGGGGTGGGCGTCGGGTCCGGCGCGGGGGTGGGGTCTTCCTTGACCTGGTCGACCCAGGAGCTGAACCGGCCGTCGGGCGACAAGGTGATGTGCACGCCGCTGTCTTCACCGGCGGCCGAGCGGCCGTTCGCGTCGAGGGTGCCCAGGTTGGCGCCCCGGCCGAAGATGTCGGCCTGGAAGGGGTTCGTCGACAGCTTGTAGACCTTCGCCGAGCCCTTCCCGTCGGCCAGGGCGTAGGTGGACACCAGGACGCACTTGCTCGGCTTCGGCTAGGGGATGATGCTGGTGCGCAGAACGCGGAGAGTCATACGCATGGGAAAGAGGGCCCCTCTGGGTCTCGATTTGTCGTGGAGTGGCCGCCCCATTGCGGCGACATCTACGAAGTCACGCACCTCACTTCAAGCCAACACATGAGGGATGTGTTAGCCGAAGGTATGTACGACGCAGAATCCTCACGGAAGCCGCCACCTCAGCAAAAGATCTCTCGCAGCCTACCCGATACGCGCATGCTCCCGCCGCCTCGTCCGCCTGTCCCGGACTGATGCCGAACCGTTCGGTCAACCGCCGGACGAGGGCCCGGCTGGAAAGCCCTACGCGTTCGGCGACGCCACACCCTTGATCTCGTTCGCGCTCATCCGCTTCTGTCAGCCTCGACCACGGATCATCGACAACAGCAGCCCATGAGTCTCGGCGTCCGCGGCCACCACGATCCCACGGCCCGCCCGCCCGACCGGCGCGCCGTCGACTCCGGTGACGACACAGCCGGCGGCCTGGCACAGGGCGATGCCTGCGGCGAAGTGCACGCTCTCGGCCAGGTCACCGCCGTCGGTGACGTATGCGGCGCGCTTGCCTGCCGCGACCCACGCCAGGGCCAGCGTCGTGGACACGACCCGCGGCCGGAACCGTGCGACGAACCCGGGGTGAGCGAGCAGGTCCACAGCCCGGAACCCGGGCGCGCTCGGAAAGGGCGGGTCCAGGTTCACGTCCACCAACTGCGTGGCAGCCGTCGGCGCCAGCCGCGTGTCGCTCCCGTCGCGCCGAACCCAGGCGGTCGTGCCGTCGGTGAAGAAGACCTCGCCGCTGAACGGATCGGCCACTGCGGCCGGACCGTTGCGCAGGGCCACGTTCACGGCGACCAGCATGTTGCCGACGGCGTAGTTGAGCGTGCCGCACAGAGGGTCGACGAACCACTGGCGCTCCGCGTCGGCCGCACCCTGCCGTCCTCCCTCCTCGCCGTGCACCGCATCGTCGGGCCGCGCAGCACGGATGACGCCGAGGATCGCCTCTTCAGCTGCCACGTCGGCATCGGTGGCGAAGTCCCCTTCGCCCTTGTCGATACGGGTGAGCCGCTGCCCGTACCTGGCGTGCACGGCCTCCGCGCCGGCACGCGCCGCAGCTATCGCCACATCGGCATCGTCAAGACTCGCAATGGAGTTGATCACGGCATGCAGAGTATCGGGGCGATGTGCTCGCGCCGCTCCCCCACCCTCAGTACTCGGCGCATCCCGGCCTACGACACACCCGTGTCAGGACGTTGAGGGCAACTCGCTGCGACATGAGTCCAGTTGACGCGTCGGCTACCGCTGCCGGGCGGCAGGTCCGGTGGCTCTGGCGCCCCCACCGGGGTGCCGGTGCGGCTGACAGGTACACATAAGATCGTCCCGCGCCTTCGGGCGCGAGCACAGGCACACCAGAACTGGAGCAACCCTTTGAACAAGCGTCTCATCGTTCCTGCGGTCGTCGCGGCTCTGTCGCTGGCCGGGTTCGTACCGGCGGCCTCCGCCGCCACGACCGCGCAGAGCGGCACCGCGGCCACCACGGCCGCGGCGAAGTGCAAGAGCCTCAAGTCGCTCAGCACCCTGAACATACGCAAGTCGGCGACCACCAAGTCGACCATCCTCGGCACGTGGCCCAAGGGCGCCAAGGGCTGCGACATCTCGGGCACCACCGGCGGCTCGTACACGAACGCGTGCGGGATCGACAAGTACAACGGCTGGCGCAAGATCAACTACAAGGGCACCGTGGGCTACGTTCCCAACGTCTGCGTCGTCTACGTGTAGTTGCCCCTGCGGGAACAAGTCTTCCCATGGGTCCGCTGGCGGCGCCGAGCGCTGTCAGCGGACTCCGGGCGCCCCGGCATCGGTCCCGGACCTCGGGGAGTTGCCCGAAATCGGCTGCCTCCCGCCATGCAAGCAGGACGGTGAAGTTGCCGGGGTAGTGTGCTGCGCGGCCGGATACCGCGGCTGCTTGGATCCGCGTCGACAGGCGCGCACGGGGGCGGGAGTTCGTGGGTGACGGGGATGATTGTGTTCGGCTTCGCGCTGGCTGCCGTACTGGTAGGCATGGCGTGCATCACGAAGGCCCGCGTGCGCGCGGTGCGGCATGCCCTGAATCCGTCGGCGCCCGAACTCCCCGATGCCGCTTTCGCCGTCGGCCGCGTCGTGCTCCTCAGCATGGCGGGGGTGGGAGTGTTCACCACCGTCCAGTTGATGGGCACCTCGGACCGCGTCGAGTGGAGCGATGACGAACTGACCTCCGCGGCAGGCCAGGCCGTGACGGCCTTGGACGGCAGTTCCCGCTTCGGTGACATCTTCGGTGACGACAGCGGATTCGACGACGAGTACGCGACGATGATCGAGGACGAGGTCGTCGAGCACGGCGGCGGTGACGCCCCGCAGCACGGGGTGGATGCCGCCCCGGCAGCCGCCAATGAGGCGTCCGACGCCCTCTATACCGTCACTGCTTCCGGGGCGAAGGCGACCGTGTGCGTGCACGTTGAGCGCACCAGGTCGAAAGGCGACGACTACGAACCCCCCGGTGTGGCAGGCGGCCAGGGGACGGTGACCGTTCCGAGCTACAAGTTCGCGGTGAGCAGTCGCACGAGTCGCACGGGAGACTGCTGAACATGAACGACGACGTGCGCAACATCCTTCTGGGCATTGCGGCTTCAGGGATCAGCGCCGGCCTCGGTTGGTTCACCCGCACCTACCTGTGGCGCCGGGCCCTCGTGCGCAAGCAGCGTTTCTTCGGACTCGCTCCCGACTCCGAGTGCCTGCTGGTCGTCAACGGAAAGGCCGGGGACGCCCGTTGGGCCGTCGCCCGGCATGACGTGTTCGCGCTCCTCGAACTGTCCATGCTCATCAAGGAGTGCAAGGCGAATGTGCAGATCGTCGCGCATGACATGGCGCGGCGGGGCTTGGGCGAGACGACCGAGTTCTGTATAGGTGGCCCCGTGTCGAACAGCCGGATGGCGGCACACCTGCGGAACCTGTTGCCGGGCTTCACGATGAACACGGTTGCCTCGTCGGGGCCGGACTGCGGAGCCTTCGACATCGGCGGTGATGTCTACCGCATGGACCGGGGCAGGACCGAACACGTGCTCCTGGCACGGTTGGTGGATCGCACCGAGGGGCAGGAATCCCGGCCGATCTTTCTCATCTGCGGCCAGCACTCCAACGCCAACCACGCCGCCGCACGCTATCTCTCGCGCCACCACGCGCGGCTGGCGAGCACCTACAAGGGTGCGTCCTTCTGCCAACTCCTCCGGGTCGTCGACTCGCAGGCCTACGGGCCGGAGGTCGTCGAGCTGGTGGGTGATGTCACCCAGGCCACCACCACTCCCCCCGTGCCCGCCTAGCCACGCCATCCCTCCGCGTGGCCGCCCGCGAGTTCGGCTCACCAGTCGTGGACGGTTCCGTCCTGCAAGCGGTTGACCGGCAGATACGCCGCTTCGTAGGGGTGGGCCGCCGCCAGGTCCTCGTCCAGTTCCACGCCGATGCCCGGGGCCTCCCCCGGGTGCAGGTGGCCGTCCGTGAACGTGTAGGCGTGCCGGAACACCTCGTTGGTGAGCGGCGTGTGGCCCGAGTACTCCTGGATTCCGAAGTTGTGCACCGCGAGGTCCAGGTGCAGGGCCGCGGCCATGCCCACCGGGGAGATGTCCTCGGGGCCGTGCACCGCACTCTTGATCTGGTACTGCGCGGCGAAATCGAAGAGCTTGCGCAGCGGGGTCACGCCTCCGAAGTGGGTCACCGCGGAGCGTACGTAGTCGATCAACTGCTCGGTGATCAGGGCCTGGTAGTCGTGCACGGTGTTGAAGACCTCACCGATGGCCAGCGGTGTCGAGGTGCGGCTCCGGACCAGACGCAGTGCCTCCTGGTTCTCGGCCGGGGTGCAGTCCTCAAGCCAGAACGGCCGGTACGGTTCCAGGTCCTTGCCGAGCCGGGCGGCCTGGATCGGGGTGAGGCGGTGGTGCGCGTCGTGGAGGAGCGGGAGCTGGGCGCCGAACTCCGCGCGGACCGCCTCGAAGACCGTGGGTGTGTGGCGCAGGTAGGCGTCGGTGTCCCAGTCCTCCACGAGAGGGCGGGCCTGCTGGTGCAGGACGGGCGAGCCGTCGTCCTCGGTGCTGTGCACGCCGTACACGGCCTTCAAGCCGGGGATGCCCGACTGGATGCGCACCGCGGGGTAGCCCTCGGCGAGCCGGGCCCGTACCGAGTCCAGGAGTTCGGGGATGTCACGGCCGTTCGCGTGCCCGTAGGTACGGATGCGTTCACGGCTGGCGCCGCCGAGGAGTTGGTAGAGCGGGAGGCCCGCCGCCTTGGCCTTGATGTCCCACAGGGCGACGTCGACGGCGGCGATCGCCGCCATGGTGACGGGGCCGCGCCGCCAGTAGGCGCCTCGGTACAGGTACTGCCAGGTGTCCTCGATGCGGTGCGGGTCACGGCCGGTGAGCAGGGGTACGACGTGGTCGGTGAGGTAGCTGACGACGGCGAGTTCCCGGCCGTTGAGGGTGGCGTCGCCAAGGCCGGTGAGGCCGTCGTCAGTCGTCAGCTTCAGGGTGACGAAGTTGCGGCCGGGGCTGGTGACGACGACCTTCGCGTCGACGATCTTCATGCGGGTGCTCTTTCCGGTGCGGTGCGATGCGATGGGGGTGGTGGGGGCGGCGGTGGGGGGCTTGTTCAGCCCTTGGTGGCGCCCGACGTCAGGCCTGCCACCAGATACTTCTGTCCGACAACGGCGGCGATGACGACGGGGACGGTGATGAGCGTGGCGGCGGCCATGAGGCCGCCCCAGTCGGTGCTCGCGTACGAGATGAAGTTGAAGAGGGTCACCGGCACCGTCTGGGTGCGGTCGTCGGCGAAGACCAGCGCGAACATGAAGTTGTTCCAGCTGAAGACGAACGCCAGGAGCGAGGCGGTCGCGGTGCCGGGGGCGGCGAGCGGCAGCGAGATGCGCCAGAAGGCGCCGAACGCGCTCAGGCCGTCGGTGCGCGCGGCCTCTTCGAGTTCGACCGGCAGCCCGGCGAAGAAGCTGATCATGATCCACATGATCAGCGGTACGGAGACGAACATGTGGCTGAGCACGAGGACGGTGTAGGAGCCGACGAGCCCCATCTGCGCGAACAGGTAGTACCAGGGCACGAGCAGCGAGATCGCGGGAACGATGCGTGCGACCAGGATGACGGAGCCGGTGCGGTGCATGGCGAACCGGCCCACGGCCCACGCCGCGGGCACGGCGATGACGGCGGAGAGCACCGTGGAAATCACGCCCACCAGCAGGGAGTTGCCCATGGAGCGGACGATCTGTCCGGCCTCCACGATGCTGCGGAAGTTGTCGAGGGTGGGTTTGAACCACAGGCCCACACTGGGGTCGGTCACCTGCACGTTGGTCTTGAACGCGGCGGCGAACATCCACACGAGCGGCAGCGCGAAGACCAGCGTGACGAGCGTGATGGCCGTCCCGCGCAGCCACGTCCACTTCCGGCGCCCGCGGGGCTGTGTCTTGCGGCCACGGGGCTGTGTGGTGACCGGTGGCCGGGTCGCGGGGGTGGCGGTGGCACTCATGCGTTCTTCCCTCCTCCGCGGCGGCGCAGCACGACCACGACACCGATGATGAACAGCGTGAACAGGACCAGGACGGCTGCGGCAAGGCCGTACTCCTGGTAGTCGAAGGTGAGGCCGTAGGCGTAGACGTTGAGCGTCTCCACCTCGAAGTCGGAGCCGCCGCCCGCGCCCTTGGTCGCGTAGAGGATGTCGAAGGTCTTGAGCGCGTCGACGGCACGCAGGACGAGGGCTGTGGCGAGCGTGGGGCCCAGCATCGGCAGGACGACGTGGCGGAAGCGCTGCCAGGCCTTGGCGCCGTCGACGAGTGCCGCTTCCTCGGGCTCCTCGGGGAGCGTGCTCAGGCCTGCGAGCAGAAGCAGCGTCATCATCGGCGTCCACTGCCATACGTCGATGAGCATCAGCATCGGCAGTGACTGGCTCACCGAGCCGAGAAACTCCTGGCGGGGCAGTCCGAGGCCTTCGAGGAGGTGGTTGGCGATGCCGTTGGTGGGGTCGAGGATCAGCAGCCACAGGATGCCGATCGCGACGGGGGTGGCGAGCAGCGGAATGATCAGGACGGTGCGGACCAGGCGCATGCCGCGGAACGGCTTGCGCATGAGCATCGCGAGCGCGAGTCCCAGAACCGTCTCCAGGATCACGGCGCCGACCGTGAAGACCAGGGTGCGGCGTGCGGCCGGCCAGAACCGCCGCGTGTCGCCCAGTGCGTCGGTGAAGTTCTGCAGGCCGATGTGGCGTTTGTCGGCGTTCACCGCGCCGAACGCGTCGGTCAGGCTGAGGTCGAGCGTGAAGGCCAGCGGGAAGACGATCATCAGGCCGACGAAGAGCAGCGCCGGGGCGAGCATCGCCCACTTCAGCCGCCGGTTGGCCTGTTCGAAGGTGCGGGGAGTGCGGGTGCGGCGCGTGCCCGGACGGGGCGTCGACGAGCGCGTGTCGGCGTGGGGCGGGGAGACCTCGGTGGCGGCCATCAGGACTCCTTGTGGCGGTTGTCGCGGACGAGGAACTCGGCGAACTCCGCGTCGGCGTCACGTACGACGGGCCGTACGGACTCGCCGAGGATGGCTGCGACCAGCGGCCTGCCGACGATGTCCCTGGCCCGGCCGACCTGGAGGACCCGCGGCCGGTCGTAGCCCAGACCGCGTTCGGCGTTGACCCGCATCGCCTCGGCGAGATCCGGCGGGAAGGCGGCGAGAGTCCGGCGGTCGGCCCACACCGAACTGCGGGCGCCGGGGATGCCGTCCGACTGGAGGGCGGCGGACATCTTCGGCCCCGCGGCCCACCTGATGAACTCCCAGGCGTCGTCGCGCAGGAGGGAGAACTTGTTGATGCCAAGGCTCCAGGACGGGATGTTGTGCGGCTTGGCGCCGGCCGGGCCCGCGGGGAAAGGCGCGAACCCGACGGACTCCCGTACGGCGGGGGTCGCGATCTTCGGGTCGAGGAAGTTGCTGTAGATGGCGTCGGCGTCTATGTAGAACGCGGCCTTGCCCTGCGCGAAGATCGGCATGGCCTGTTCGAGGCTCATGTTGGTCGCGCCCGGCGGTCCCGCCGTGCCCAGGAGCCTGCCGTAGTACTCGTAGGCGGCCAGCGCCTGGCGGCTCCCGATGGCGGACTTGCCGTCGACGAGGAAGTCGCCGCCGTACGAGTACAGGAAACTCGACCACTGGGACACGGCACCGCTGCGCTGCCCGCGGCCGACGTATCCGTAGAACCCCTTCTTCTTCGCGGTGAGTTCGAGCGCGGCCGACATCAGCGCGTCCAGGGTGCGGGGCGGGCCGCCGAGCCCTTCGACGAGATCCTTGCGGTAGTACAGCGTGGGACGTTCGGTCACCACGGGGACGCTCAGTATCTTCCCCTCCGCCAGGGACGCATCGCGCGGTGCCTTCTGGAAGTCCGCCCAGGCGAACTCTTTGTCGCTCTCGACCCGGTCGGTCAGGTCGGCGAGCCAGTCGTTGTGCGCGAAGACCAGTTGCTCCTGCAGCGCGCGCACCATCATGACGTCCACGTCGGTGCCCGATGCGTTGAGCTTGACGTTGTAGCTGCTCGACAGCTGATCCGAGGTGAGCAGGGTCATCGAGACCCGGCGCCCGATCCGCTCCTCGAACTCCTTGGTCCGGCGTTTGATCGCCTGCGACCACACATGGTTGATCGCCATGATCCGCAACGGGCTGCGGGCCGAAGGCCTTGTGCCCTGCGGCGAGCAGGCGGCCGATGCGCCCACGCCGATGGCTCCCGCCGCGCCTGCGGCCAACCTGCCGAAAGAGCGCCGACTCAAGGGCTGGCTGCTCGTGGACATCGTTGTCCTCGTCTCTGTGCTTGGGATGTTCCTGAACCCGCGGTGCCAGCAGTTCCAGCAGTGGTTGCCACCGCGGTTCAAGAGTGGTCCAACTGGTAGGACCAGTTGGAATCTGGCAGGACCGTAGCAGCATGCGGAGGCTCCCCAACAGCCCCCGCAAGAAAGATCCACACAACGAAGCGGTCACGCCCACCGCCACGAGCCGTGCCGCACACAGCCCTCAACTGCAGGTCAGAGGCTGACCGATGGCGTCCGGCGGCTACTCCCCCGCCCTGCCGCCCGCCCGTCGGACCTCCGCCTGGCCAAGCAGCGTCTCGATGTGGTTGCGCGCCATGATGTCCACCTGCACATCGAGATCAGCGCCGTAGGTACGCAGTCCGAGCATGAGGTGCTCCCGCATGCGCGCGGCCGCCAGCTCCTCGTCACGTGCCTCGATCGCCTCGAAGATCTCCGGGTGATGCGGCACACCGGGCTCCCCGATCGAGGGATCCGAGTTCGAGCGGAGCATCATCTCGAACATCATTCCGCTGATCGACGACAGCATGATCCGCAGTACGGGATTCTTGCTCGCCACCGCGATCGCGTCATGGAACTCCATGTCCGCCTGCGCCTTGACGACGACGTCCGTGGCCGACTCCAGGGCATCGCACGCGCCCCGCATCACCGCGATGTCCTCGTCCGTGGCCAGCCGGGTGGCCAGCCGGACCATCTCGACCTCCAACGGAAGCCGTGCCTCGATGAGCTGACGGACCGTGGGCCGGCCCGCACGGTACAGCGCGTCATACCCCCGGGCCTGGCCCGAAGTCTGCTCACGTACGAAGGATCCGCGCCCCGGAGCGACCTCGATGAGGTGCTGCGCCTCAAGGCGCCGCAGCACCTCCCGCACGACGTTGCGGCTGGAGCCGAACTGGGCCGCCAGGTCACGCTCGGAGGGCAGCTTGGCCCCGACCTCGATCTCACCGGAGCGGATCTCGTGTTCCAGCTGACGCGCGATCCGCTCGGTCAGCAGGCCGCGCTCAGCCGTTTCGGGGAGACGGCCCGGCTGGGTGGAACCTGGTGACGAGGAGGACGCGGACGGCTGCATGGTCGCAGCGTACAGCGGGGCCTTGCCCTCATCCCAGGTAGTGGTGATCTTGGCGCTTTCCCTGATGACTGGGCGTGTTCAAGCATCAGGGAGGGTGTCCGTTGCGTGAGTGGCGTGTGGTGTGGGTGCCGGATCGAGGGCGGTGGGGGCCCTGCCGACGGAGGGCGTCCTAGGGGTACGAGACTTGCCGGAGGCGGTGGCCGGGATCGGACTGCGGCCGGGGGATCCCGTCTTCTTAACCCCGGAGTGCGTCGTGGACCGGGAACTGCTGGATTTTGTTCGGTCAGCCGAGTTCCAGCTATTGGAAAGGGAGACGAGGCGAAATTACGCGGCGGACATGCGGATACTGCTGACGTTTCTGTCCTCGCGCGGGGTGGCCTGGCGGGATGCGTCGCGGCAGGATCTGCGGGACTTTCGGCACTGGAGATGCAGGGCTCCGGAAAATTCGTGCCGCATCAGCGGTACCAAATGGAATCGGGAAGTGGCGGCGTACACCAAGCTGTTCAGGTGGGCGAAGGTCTTCCCGTTGCCGATCGATGCGGCACGGCGCGAGGACCGGGCCGTCGACTCGGTCAGCGCACGGGTCTCTTGGCTGGCGCCGCGGACCTGGGGTTTGTGGTCGGACGTCGGCCTGCGCGGGCACACTCGTGGCGGGGTGCCGGTTTCTGGATGGAAGTCGAGGGTTGAGCTGCGCAACACCAGCTTCGTGCAGTTGCTGTTGAGTTCGGGCCTGCGGCGGCAGGAGGGCGGATCACTGCTTGTCTTCGAGCTGCCTGCTCAGCGTCTTCGTCATGGCCGCTACCTGCACGGTCAGGTGGCAAGCGCGCTGACCCGGGCGAAGAAGAGCCGCACGTTCGATCCGTGTATTCAGGCTCTCGTTTCTCAGCGCGCCATTCCGGCCGGGGTTGTGCTCTCGAAAGGAGCAGGTAGAAACCAGGGGTCCGATCAGGGCCAGATCAAAGGGTGCCAGCGTCGCTCTTCTTGGCCAGCGCCCACACGTAGTACCACTTGTCCTCACGGAGATGGCGGGTGTTATTTTCTGCGGCAGAGTGGATGATGGACCACATCCCGCCCGATGCGCCAATAGCGGCGATGGCTGCCTGCAAAGCAGGCCCGTAGACGGCCACGAGAATCGTGCTAACGGATCCGATCAAGGCGCCACTTGAGGCGACAGCCCCCTTCCTTCGCGCCTTCTGCATTTCGAATCGCATCGAACGCACCTGGTCTTTGATCTCCATACCGAGCCGCAGGAGTTCACGCTCCGACTGGACGGCATTCAGTGAATCGTCCATCGCCAGTAGGCTGCTTTGAAGGAAGCCACGGAAAGCAATATATGAGTCGAACTCTTCCGCTGTGATTTTGCTGAAGGTGGTCAGATCTACACCCTCGATGAAGGGAAGGTCCATCTGCATGATGGGGCGAACCACTTGGCTCTTGATCGGCTCAGCCCCGGAAGCGTCCACAGCCCGCCCATCACGGATCAGATAGTCGACGGCCTCAATCGGCATGGAAGATCCCTGATACGTGCGTGACTTCACCCAGTAATTTGGAAGGTACCAAACGAGGCCCATCTTGAGCATTTCCTCAGCGCCAATGATCCATTCGCCAAGCCGTTCAAGGTTGGGGCAGTAGATTCCATATTCAATTACCTCTGCGCCGACCGGGGCACCGCCCATGCGTGAATTGTTGGTGCCAGGAAAGTTTCGCTCTCCCAGAGTGTGGCGAATTTCGCCCTCCTGGTGAGTGAGTAGTAACGTGTCGGACACCAGCGCCGCACGCTTGGTGATATCCGTGAGTCCAATTCCGTCAGTGGAAAGTCCTACGTGGAATCGTGAGCGCGAAATCCTCCTCGCGGAAACCAGCTTCACCCCCGCCCTCTGTGGCACATCCTCGATGAGGCTAGCTGAATAGTGCAGCGCCACATCCCTACTTGTCAGCTGCTGTCCGTCGATTCCTCGAAAGACAGTTCGCATGCGGTTTGAGATCGCACGGCTCTGGACTGGCCGCTTTCGTCTTAACATGCGGTCCACCCTGCCGTAAGTACAACTTCACCATGGCATCTATTAAGAAACTCGCTGGTCTTTCCATGGGACGAACAAAGCAGCACCCGACCGTTTGGCGCGAACACCGTCGGGCGGAGGCTGCTCGGGCGCCCGACGCCAGCTCAATGAGGTCGGGTAGCTGGATCACACTCAACCGGGCAACAGCCACTCAAGGAAGATCTCTGAACACTAGAACTTGACAGGGAAGCCGATGGAGGTGATCAGGCGGTTGAGCTGGGGTGGCGTACCGGCGTGCCCTGCTCACCGGCCGACTGGGCGGCTCTGCCCTCCGGCGGGATCCGTCCCGGTGTTCGAGGCAGGCCGCCCGGCTATGCGCGCTCCAGTCCGTGGCGGGCGGCCCAGCCGCTGATCGCGGCGGCCAGCTCTTCGGGGCGGTCCTCCGGGGAGTGGTGACCCGCGAGGCCGTGGCGGGAGACCTCCAGGCCCGCAATGTTTTCCTCGCACCAGGCGACGGCTCCCTGGTCGGTCATCGCGCCCGGTCCCGGTTCGAATGCGGCCAGCAGCTTGGGGACTTCGGGGCTGGCGGCAAGCCAGGCGTCGTAGCGTTCGATGCGGGCCACGACGTCGGCGGGTTCTGAGTCCAGCGGCATCATGCGGGTCCATGCCAGTACCGGGCGGCGGCTGTGCGGGGTCGGGAAGGGGCGGCGGTAGACCGCCAGGTCCGCGGGGTCGATCGGGGTGGCGAAGGTGTCCGGCAGCCCCTCGATGAACAGCGAATTCTCCAGGATCATCTCCTCGCCCACGCCGGGAGTGCGAAGAAGCGTGAACAACTCCCTTCCGGCCGCGGGGAATTCATCGCCGACCAGCGGTTTGATGATCGCCTCGGTGAAGGCGATGCCACGGACGCGATCCGGAAGGCGGGCGGCGCGGTCGAAGGCGAGCGCTCCGCCCCAGTCGTGGCCGACGAGAACGGCCTCGGCAAGCCCGAGGGCGTCGAACCAGGCGTCGAGATGGCGGGCGTGATCGTCGAAGGAGTAGGCGAGGTCGGGCTTGCCGGATTCGCCCATGCCGATGAGATCGGGAGCCAGGAGGCGGCGGCCGGGCGCGGCCACACCTGGCAGGACGTTCCGCCAGAGGTGGGAGGAGGTGGGGTTGCCGTGGAGGAAGACGAACGGCAGCCCGTCGGGGTCGCCGGACTCCCGGTAGTGGAGGGTGGATCCGAGGACGGAGAGGGTGGGCATCGCGGGGTCACTTCACATTCAGGCGGGGAGTCTGAGGTGGGGAGTCAGAGGTAGGGAGTCAGCCGCAGGGAGCCTGAGGCTGGGCGTCAGACGTGGGGGGTCAGAGGTTGAGGCTCAGGGCGCGTTCGAGGGTGATCTCGATGACGGCCAGGTCCGGCGGGGCGGGCGGGGCCGCGTGGTAGCGGACGGTGTAGCGGCGGACCGCTTCGGCCAGGCGCACGGGATCGTCGGTCACTACGGCCCGGCCTTCGAGGGTGATCCACCGGAAACCGTCCGCCTGGCAGAGCGCGACACGTGACATCGGGCCGCCCGCCGTCACGTTGCGGGCTTTGCGGGCCCCTGCCCGCGTGGTCACCCGAGCCAGGCCGGCGGCAGCGTCGAAGGTGAAGCGGACAGGGGTCACGTGCGGCGTGCCGTCGGGGCGCAGGGTGGTGAGGGTGGCCGTGTGGGGGCGAGCGAGGAACGCCCTTGCGGTGTCCGGGAGTTCGGCGGCCCGGCTCACTTCTTCTTCACGCCTTCGTTCCAGATCAGCTTGGCGATGTTCGGCTTCACGGCCGTGGTGATCACGCCCATGGCCCGGTGGACGTACTCCCGCTCCGCCAGCTCGCGCAGCATGCTCGCGGCGAGGTCGGCACGGGCGGTGAAGACGCCGTCGGCGCTGGTCTCGGCTGTGTGGTAGTCCGTGACGACGGAGTGCTCGAAGAGGCCCGATGGCCGGACGAGGGTCCAGTCGAGGTCCGTCTCCCGGATCACGGCCTCCATACGGCGCATGTCCTCGTGGAGGGTGCGGCCGAGCCGTCGGTTCACCAGCGGGTCGAGCACATGGTTGAAGAAGTGCGCGCCGGTGGGGCGCCAGTGCGGGTCGGCGATGCTGGAGCTGACGGCGAGCAGCCGCTTGATGCCGTGACCCGCCATGACCTCGGTGATGACCCTGGCACTCGCCGAGTACGTGGTGACGGCCTCCTTGCTGAATCGTGCGCCCAGCGCGGAAAGGACGGCATCCGTCCCGCCGATCGCGGCGTCGACGGCTGCCGGGTCGGTGGCATCTGCGACGGCCACGGTGAGGGCTGTTCGCGGGGCGAGTGAGCCGGGGCGGCGGGTCACGGCGACGACCTCGTGGCCGGCGGCGATGGCTTGGTCGGTGAGGTGGCGGCCGGTCGGTCCGTTGGCGCCGAAGACTGCGATGCGCATGGTGTCGGGACATCCCGTCGTGTGGTTGCCGGATCGTGTGGTTCCCTGAACGTGTGGCTCCCGGAACGCCCTTGACTGTGCCGATCCGTGTGCGCAGGCTCAACGCTGATGAATAACGAAGCCCCTGCTCCAGCGCGCACACGAGGCCGTCCCCGCGGCAATCCGCCGACCCGTGAGTCGATCGTCCTGGCCGCCCGTGCGCTGTTCTTGGAGCGCGGCTACCGGCGCACCACTCTGCGCGCGGTCGCAGGCGCCGCCGGAGTCGATCCGGCGCTGATCGCCTACCATTTCGGCTCGAAGAAGGGCCTGTTCGCGGATGTGATGCAGTTCCAGTGCGCCAATGCGCTGACGGTGGATCATGTCCTCGGCGGTGACCCGACCACCCTTCCCGAGCGTCTGATCGATGCGGTGACGGGTCTGTGGGAGGACGCCGATTTCCTGGCGCTCACCGCCCAGGGCGACGAGGCCGCCGCGGTGATCCGTGAATACCTGGAACGCGAGTTGCTGGCCCGGCTTGTTGAATTTCTGGGCGGCCAGGACGCGACCGCACGCGCCACCGCCGTGACGACGATCCTCGGCGGCCTGATCTACACCCGCTACCTCAACCCTCTCCCCACCCCCGCCGCCCTCACCCCGTCCGAGACCCGCCACGTCCTCGCACCGGCTCTGCGCGCGGCCCTGACCCCCAGGCCGCGCACCGTGGCGGCCAGGGCCAACGGACGACCGGGGGCGCGGTCTTCGGCGTAGCGCGAGGTGCGGCCGGAGAACGACGAAGGGGTGGGCCTGACCGTCCCAGGTCAGGCCCACCCCTCAGGCACGCACGCCACCGCCCGTGGCGCCGCGCCGCTCTGTGTTGTCGCATTCAGGTGCGCATTCGGGTGCGCGTCAAGTGCGCGTCACCATCGGTACCAGCGGCCCTTTCGGCCGCCGCTCGCAGCGGGCTTGATCACGAAGCCGAGCAGCCAGACGACCAGCAGGATGACCGCGACCCACCACAACGCCTTCAGTGCGAATCCCGCACCGAAGAGGAGCAGGGCCAGAAGAAGTACCACAATCAGGGGAACCATTTTTATCAACCTCCAGACGACCATGTGCTCCCATTCCTGCCGAGCAAACACACAAGAAGCTTGTTTCCCACGCAGGTTGAAGGGATCCGATCGCGGTGATGATGTCTGGCGGGCAGCCGAGCGGTCCGGCAAGCACTAACACCCGTGCCATTACGCGCCGTTGGGGCGGCTCCTCCTCGGGGTCCGCCCCAACGGCATGCGGCCAAACGGAAAGGGACGGCGGGAGCAGCGGCCGATCATCACCCTCATCACCCGCCCACGAACCGCCGTCAGCCCCCACCACGTGCGGCGATCAAGCCGCCATTGATGGCGATACGCCCCGTTTTAGCACGACGAGCAACATCCGCAGTATGTCCATTTTTGAGCCAAAAAGATACTCCTTTGCATCATTAGAGTCATATACAGATTTCCCCCTGCATTGCGGCGAGGTCCAACTAAATGGCATACCTCGATGCCCCGTCGAACCGCATTCCGCCCCCTTCCCCATTCAGTGAAACGGGTCACACAGGAGGCCGCGCCCACGGGAGCCGCTGAGCACATTTCCGTTCCACGCAAAGAAAGTTGGGCTTTTCGATCAAAGAGGACACGGGGTTCCGGTGGTCGGCGGCCGGGCCTCGCACATTTCTATTTGAATTCTGACCTTGTTCTGTCCGGGCTTTCTCGCCTAACGTCACCGTCAATCCGGATGGAACGCCGAATCCTGCCGCTGTCCGGAATCACTCCCACCCACTCACATACGCCCGGCAGGAGCGGGGGACCCAGGTAAGCCGCCGATCCGGATTCCGGAACGGCTCGGGGTGAAGTCGCCTTTGCAGCGCGACCGGACATCTCCCGTCCGAACCCGACAGCTCACCTCGTAGGCGACGGAGAGGAATTCGTCATGCCTGCAAAGGGAAAGCACCGCCGTCCCAAGTCCAGCTCGCTCACCAGAGGTATCGCCGCCGCAGGCACGGGCGGGGCCGTGCTCGTCCTCCCGGTGCTCGGCGCGACCACCGCCGGAGCGGCGCAGGCGGACACCGCCGCCAAGCCCGCCGCGGCCCCGAAGACCTACGTCGTCGTCGCGGGCGACACCCTCTCCAAGATCGCCCGAGAGCACTCCGTGAGCGGCAGCTGGAAGAAGCTGTACGAGGACAACCGCAGCGCCCTCGGCGACGACCCGAAGCTGATCCGCCCCGGTCTCCGGCTCACCCTCGACAAGGAGGGCGCTTCCAAGGCCTCCACCGAGCGGGCGGACCGCTCCAAGCGCACGAACGCGCCCGCCGCTGAGCCCGCCGCCGCCCCGGCGAAGAAGTCGTACGCCAACAACCTCGACGGCTGGATCAAGGAGTCGCTCGACATCATGGCCGAGCGCGGCATCCCCGGCTCCTACGAGGGAATCCACCGCAACGTCATGCGCGAGTCCTCCGGCAACCCGCTGGCCACGAACAACTGGGACTCCAACGCCGCCGCCGGAACTCCCTCCAAGGGGCTCCTGCAGGTCATCGCCCCCACATTCTCCGCGTACCACGTGCCCGGGACGTCGCTGGACAGCTTCGACCCGGTCGCCAACATCACCGCCGCCTGCAACTACGCGGCCGACCGGTACGGCTCGATCGACAACGTGAACGGTCCGTACTAGACCTGCTCCCCGCTCGTCTCCAGGACGTCCACCTGCGGCAAGGAACGGTGCCGATGGTGGGCGTCCGCTATCTCCGCGAGCCTGGGACGGCCCAGCGCGCGATAGGCCGTCACGAGGAGTTCGTTCGCCAGAGCCTCGCGCGCCGGGTCACCCGCGGACGCCCAGTGCAGGTCGCGGCCCAGCAGAAGGGCCTCCGTCGGGTCGCCCGCCGAGCAGCGGCGGCGGGCCTCGTCCAGGGACTCCCCCAGGGCCTCGGCCTCGTCGAACAGGCCGTACATGTACGTCGCGAACTTGTACTCGTCGGCCCCGTTGTGGGCAGGGCGGCCCAGCGCGGAATCGCCCGACGCGAGTGCGCCGGCGCCGTCAAGCGTGGTGATCCGGTCAGGGTCCACGGGCGGGACGGCCATGTCGTACGCCCTGGAGTAGGCGAGGCCCGTCTCGGTGCGCTCACCCGTCTCGACGGCGGTCAGCGCATCGCGCAGCAGACCCAGGCGCGAGCGCCGGGCCGACCCCTCCTCGTCGTCCTGCACGTCGTCGTCGAGGTCGCGCCAGCAGCGTTCGAGGATCACCCGCACCGCTTCGAGCGGGGTCTTGGAACGCGTGTCGATGCCGCCGCCGTCGTTGTTGTAGTAGGAGGCGACACCGCTGCAGGTGCGGCCGTCGTCGAACCACAGGCCGTGGTGCAGACCGTCGGAGCCGCCGTGCAGGAAGGTCAGGAACTCCGGCGGATCGCGGTAGTAGCGACCGTGCACCCGGACGTCGATGCCGTCCCGCGGTCGCAGACCAGGGTCTGCGAACAGGTCCAGGATGCCGACCGGGCTCACGTCCAGGTCCCGGAGCGCCCGCTCTCCGTCCGGGCCGAGAGCTCCCAGGAACTCCCAGAACCGGAAGATGGATTCTGGCAGTTCGAGCCCCCAGTCGTGCCGGAATCTCTCTTCGACGGCGGCCCGGTCCGTCAGGCCCCCGCTCTTGTCCCCGCTCATTGAACTCCCCGCTCATGACGCTCGTGTGGCCGGTGCCGGCGGCCAAGGTCAGGTCTCGCTCAGGCGTCGATGATGACCGGGATGATCAGGGGCCTGCGGCGGTGTGTGCGGTACGCCCAGTTCGCCACGGCACGAGCGATGAGCTGCTCGAGCTGGTGGGCGTCGCCGACCCCTTCCTCGGCTGCGGTGGCCAGCGTCTTCTCGATCATCGGGATGACGGACTCGAAGGTGGTCTCGTCGTGGACGAAGCCGCGGGCCAGGAAGTCGGGGGCCTCGGCGAGCGCGCCCGTGTCGGCATCGACGATGGCGACCACGGTGACGACGCCCTCCTCGGCCAGCGTGAGCCGGTCCTTCAGCGAGGCTTCGTTGACGCCGCCGACGGTCATCCCGTCCACGTAGACGTAGCCCGCGGGCACCTTGCCGGTGATGGACGCGCGGCCGTCGACGAGGTCGACGACGACGCCGTCCTCGGCGATGACGACCCGGTCGGGGTCGACGCCGGTGCGGATGGCCAGGTCGGCGTTGGCCTTCAGGTGCTTCCACTCGCCATGTACGGGCATGACGTTGCGGGGCTTGACGATGTTGTAGCAGTAGACGAGCTCACCCGCGCTGGCGTGCCCCGAGACATGCACCTTGGCGTTGCCCTTGTGGACGACGTTCGCGCCCCAACGGGTCAGCCCGTTGATCACTCGGTAGATCGCCGTCTCATTGCCGGGAATCAGGGAGCTGGCGAGGAGAACGGTGTCTCCCTTTCCGATGCGGATCACGTGGTCGCGATTGGCCATCCGCGACAGCGCGGCCATCGGCTCGCCCTGGGATCCGGTGCACACCAGGGTGATCCGGTGGTCGGGGAGCTTCTCCAGCTCCTTCATGCTCACGACCAGGCCCGAGGGAACGTTCAGATAGCCCAGGTCGCGGGCGATGCCCATGTTGCGGACCATCGAGCGGCCCACGAACGCGACCTTGCGGCCGTGCTGGTGGGCGGCGTCGAGCACCTGCTGGATACGGTGCACATGGCTGGCGAAGCTGGAGACGATGACCCGCCGCGGCGCGGTGCGCAGGACCTGCTCGATCGCGGGGTTGAGCTCGCGCTCGGAGGTGGTGAAGCCCGGCACCTCGGCGTTGGTGGAGTCCGTGAGGAACAGGTCGACGCCCTCCTCGCCGAGCCGCGCGAAGGCGCGCAGGTCGGTGATGCGGTCGTCGAGCGGGAACTGGTCCATCTTGAAGTCGCCGGTGTGGAGCACCATCCCGGCACCCGTGCGGATGGCGACGGCGAGCCCGTCGGGGATGGAGTGGTTGACCGCCACGAATTCGCAGTCGAAGGGCCCGAATCCGCGCCGGTCCCCCTCCCGCACCCGCACCGTGCGCGGCCGGATGTTGTGTTCCTTGAGCTTGGCCTCCAGGAAGGCAAGTGTCAGCTTCGACCCGACGACGGGGATGTCGGACCGTTCACGCAGCAGGTAGGGCACACCGCCGATGTGGTCCTCGTGGCCGTGTGTGAGGACCACGGCCACGACGTCGTCCAGGCGGTCCCGGATCGAGGTGAAGTCGGGAAGAATGACGTCGACGCCGGGCTGGTTCTCCTCGGGGAACAGCACGCCGCAGTCGACGATGAGCAGCTTGCCGGCGTACTCGAAGACGGTCATGTTGCGGCCGATCTCGCCCAGGCCGCCCAGGGCGACAACCCGCAGGCCTCCCTTGGGCAGCGGCGGGGCAGGCTTCAGCTCGGGGTGCGGATGGCTCATGGGGTGACGCTACCGGAGAGTTGAAAGACCTGGTCCACAGGACTCCCGTGGGCGGCGCGACATGCGCACGGCACATCCCCCGGACGGCTGGTTCGACTTGCCCTTCGAGCTCAGACGCGGCGCGGAAGATGTGCACGATGTGCCGGGTATCGGCCAGGGTGTGCGGGGCCAGGGCGTGGTACGCCCACACGTGCACCCAGGCATTGCCGGTGCGCAGGGTGAGCACGGCCTTCATCATGCTGTGCCGCTGGACGACCAGCGGCGGGCGGAGAACGAGGTGTGGCTGGCCTTCACGGCTCGCGCCATGACCGACCCCGAGCTGCGAACGCTGCGCGACGAGGGGTACGACACGCTCCGCGCAGGCTGCCGCGGCCTCGTGGCGGGCCTCATCGATCCCGGCCGCGACCTGAATCAGGAGACCGCCCGGCTGCACGCCCTGGTGGACGGTCTCGCCGTGCACGCGGCAATGCGGCCGGACATCGAGACCCCCGAGTCCATGTACGCCGTCGTCGTCGGCCACTTGGCGGAACTGCGGACCCCGCACACCACCCGCCCTCCGGCCGAAGGCTGACGGGGCTCGGCCGGGTCGGTGCGGGAGTCTGCGTGCCATGAGACCCGCCGTGGATCACGTAGGGCCAAAAGCGCCGCTCCAGCCCGCCCTGCGGTCCTGAAGAGGCCATCGTGCAGGACTCGGCCATCGCTCAGCAGTCACTGGCCCAGGTGCCACGCCGAGACGGCCGCGCACGACATCCGCCCGCCGTCGCATCCGGTACCCGGCTGTCGGTGCTCGGTGTACGGGCAGGCGCGGCATCAGGACGGTCCGCGGGACGTGACAGTAATGTCGTCGCCATGACTGACAACTCGCTGCGTACTGTCACCATCGAGCGAGCCGGACCGGGCCGGTTCACCGTGACCAACACCCGAGGGGGCACGCTGAGCTTCGGCACCGGCGAGGGCGCCGACTTCACGCCGGTCGAGTTGTTCCTCGCGGCGATCGGCGGCTGTACCGCGGCCGACGTGGAGGTCGCCACGAGTCGTCACGAGGAGCCGACCACGTTCTCCGTCACCGTAACCGGCAGCAAGGTCGAGGACGAGGGCGGCAACCGGATGTCGGACCTCGAGGTCGCCTTCTCCGTCGCGTTCCCGGACGGGCCGTCAGGGGAGCGCGCCCGCACCATCCTGCCCCGGGCCGTGAAGACTTCGCACGACCGGCTCTGCACGGTCAGCCGCACCGTCGAGGCGGGCACACCGGTCAGCGCAACCGTGTCCGACAGGGCTGACGGCGCCTGACGTCTGAAGGCGACGCCCGAGCGAGCCGCGGCCAAAATGGCGTCACGGCGATGTTCCGGGCCACCGCATCGGCTCCGGTCGGCTCAGCCGCCACGAACTCACCGGCGCACGGACGTCGCTCGCCGCGCCGCCCGCCGGAACGTGGCGAGGACCGCCCGAACTGCGAACAGTGCAGACGAAATGCCACGGCTCTCTGGCTCAGGACACTAGGCGGTCGTGTCCCGCCGGCACGGGGCCCCGGTGTGCATGCTGGCGGAGGCTCCGGCGATGACGGAGTCAAGCCGGTCCCTGGTGTGGGTGAGATCCGTGATGTGCCGGTCGAGGTGGTCGCGTTCGACGGTCAGGCGCTGGAGAAGCTCGGGCGTGGCCTTGCCGTCGATGACACAGGGCGTGAGCTCAGCGATGGTCTTGCTGGACAGCCCCGCGCCGTACAGCTGCCGGATCAGGCGGATCCGTTCGACAGCGGCTTCCGCGTAGTGGCGCTGGCCGCTGGCGCTGCGTTCGGCGGCGAGCAGGTTCTGCTCCTCGTAGTACCGCAGGGCCCGGGTGCTGACGCCCGTGCGGAGGGCGAGTTCCCCAATGCGCATGGCCCGCTCCGGATTCCTGTGGTGTGAGGCACATTCACTTGCCTCTGACGTCAACGTCAAGTTTTAGCGTAGCCGAAGTACCCACCGACAGGCGCTTCCTCCCGGCTGGACCACATATGCCCTGGCTCTGATGAATGGAGTGCTCCATGCGCCTGCCCCCGCTGCACACGTGGAAGGCACACACATGACCGCTTCCCAGGACACCGGTCTCACTGGCCCCGAGCCCACCTCGACCGTGACGGTCAAGCCTCTCGTGCTGCGCGCACCGCAGCGCGGTGAGGACCTGCACGTAAGCGTCTCCGCCCCGGTCACCGGCACCGACCTGCCGGTCGTGTTGTTCGCCCACGGGTTCGGCTCGGACCTGGACGGCTACGCGCCGTTGGTCGACCACTGGGCTTCCCGCGGCTTCATGGTCGTTCGGGCCACCCATCTGGACTCCGAACGGCTCGGCATGGCCGCAGACGATCCCCGCAGGCCTTGGCTGTGGCGCCACCGGGTGCAGGACATGCAGCGCATCCTGGATGACCTCGGGACCCTGGAGGCGTCCGTGCCGGGCCTGGCCGGCCGGGCCGACCACAGTCGTGTCGTCGCGGCCGGGCACTCCTTCGGCGGCCAGACCGCCGGCATCCTGGTAGGTCTGCGCGTCAAGGACCCGCACACCGGCACCGCCGAGGACCTTTCGGACTCCCGGATCATGGCCAGCATCCAGCTGGCCACCGCCGGCAAGGGCGGAGATGAACTGACTCCTTTCGCCCACGAGAACCTTCCCTGGCTGCGCGATCAGGACTTCTCCCACATCACCGCCCCCGGACTCGTCGTCGCCGGCGACGCGGACGACCTCCCGCTCTCCACCCGCGGACCTGCCTGGACCACCGACCCCTACACCCTCAGCCGCGGCGGCAAGAGCCTTCTCACCGTCCACGGCGGCGAGCACTTTCTCGGCGGCATCTCCGGCTACCAGGCGGCGGAGACCACCGACGCAGATCCCGGCCGCGTCACACTCGTCCAACAGGTCACCCTCGCCTACCTGCGCCACGTCACCGGGACCGACCACAGCCACTGGGAGAGAGCCCGGGACGTTCTCACCAACGGACACCCGCTGGGACGACTCGAATCCAAGTGAGGTCAAGGCACGTAAGGTCAAGGCACCCGTGCCACCACCGCGTACATCCCGCTCGGTGCGGGCTGCGGCGCGGGCTCCTCGCGGAACCACTCGGGGGCCGTCACCAGGCCGGGCTCGACGGGCTCCAGACCCTCGATGAAGCGGGCTGTCTCCTCGCGGGAGCGGAGCGCGAGCGTCATGCCGCTCCTCGCGTACTGCTCGGTCACCTGCTCCGCCACCTCAGGGAAGATGTCGTTGGAGGCGTGGGAGAGCACCAGGTGGCTGCCGGACGGCAGGGCCGAGACCAGCCTGCCGACGATGCCGTACGGGTCCTGCTCGTCCGCGACGAAGTGCATCAGCGCGATCAGTGAAAGACCGATCGGACGGCCGAAGTCCAGGACGGTACGGGCGTGTTCGAGGATCACCTCCGGCTCTCGCACATCAGCCTGGATGTAGTCGGTTGCGCCTTCCGGGCTGCTGACCAGCAGGGCCTCCGCGTGGCGCAGCACGACGGGGTCGTTGTCCGTGTAGACGATCTTCGCGGACGGCGCGATGCGCTGCACGATCTGGTGCAGATTGGGCGCGGTGGGGATACCGGCGCCGATGTCGAGGAACTGGTCGACTCCCAGTCCCGCGAGATGGGCGGCGGCCCGCTTCATGAACGCGCGGTTCTGCAGGGCGCCGATGCGCACCTCGGGCGGCAGCTTCTCGCCCACTGCCTCGTCGACGGGGTAGTTGTCCTTGCCCCCGAGCAGCCAGTCGTAGACCCGTGCGGGGTGCGCCTGGCTGGTGTCGATGCGAGGTCGGGGGGCGGGTGCCGTCATGAGCGGACTCCATCGTCACAGGGAGGCGGGCGGGTGGCTGGCGCTGAGCAGTGTGCCACGCCAACTGGCCCCGAAAACTGGTGCGTTGGCATTCTCGTAGGCATTCTCCGCGTCGACCAGAACATCCGTGAAGCCCCGGGGCCACGGCGCGGCGCGTCGGAACGCAGGGATGCGACGTACGACCCGCGTACGCGGGAGAGCCGGTCCGATCGCTGCCGCCGTCGCCGGACACGCCCGCAACGACGGTCGCCCTCCGACCTGCCGACAGGGCGCGAGTTCAGTCTCGCATCGTGGTCGCGCTCTGGACCTGGGCACTGGGCAGCATGTTTCCATGCGCATAAGACTTGAGCATCCCGCGCACGGCAATGGCGCCGTACGACCCGACCGGCTGTACCGGAGTCCGCCGCACGCCGCGCCGGATCCCCGGTGTCAGCCGTTTCAGAAAGGGCTCCTTTGACCACGCGTTCCGAGACGAAGACCACGCTCGCGCAGTTGCTCACCGCGATCGAGCAGCGCAACCCGGCCCAGCCGGAGTTCCACCAGGCCGCCAAGGAGGTCCTGGAGACTCTGACGCCAGTCATCGCGGCTCGCCCCGAGTACGCCGAACCCGGACTGATCGAGCGGCTGTGCGAGCCGGAGCGGCAGGTCATCTTCCGAGTGCCGTGGCAGGACGACCGGGGTCGCGTCCACGTCAATCGCGGGTTCCGGGTGGAGTTCAACAGCGCTCTTGGCCCGTACAAGGGCGGCCTGCGCTTCCACCCGTCGGTGAACCTCGGCGTCATCAAGTTCCTGGGCTTCGAGCAGATCTTCAAGAACGCGCTGACCGGTCTTGGCATCGGCGGCGGCAAGGGTGGCAGCGACTTCGACCCGCGCGGCCGCAGCGACGCGGAGGTCATGCGTTTTTGCCAGTCGTTCATGACGGAGCTGTTCCGGCACATCGGTGAGCACACGGACGTGCCCGCGGGTGACATCGGCGTCGGCGGGCGCGAGATCGGCTACCTGTTCGGCCAGTACCGGCGCATCACCAACCGCTGGGAGGCCGGTGTCCTCACCGGCAAGGGACCAGGCTGGGGTGGCTCACTGATCCGTCCAGAGGCCACCGGGTACGGCAACGTCCTCTTCGCGGCGGCCATGCTGCGCGAGCGCGGCGAGGACCTCGAGGGCCGCACGGCGGTAGTCTCCGGCTCCGGCAACGTCGCCATCCACACCATCCAGAAGCTGGCCGCCCTCGGCGCCAACGCAGTGACCTGCTCGGATTCGTCCGGTTACGTGGTCGACGAGAAGGGCATCGACCTCGACCTCCTCAGGCAGGTCAAGGAAGTGGAGCGCGGCCGTGTCGACACTTATGCCCAACGACGGGGCGCATCGGCCCACTTCGTGCCGGGCGGAAGGGTCTGGGAGGTCCCGGCCGACATCGCGTTGCCGTCGGCCACACAGAACGAGCTCAACGGCGACGACGCCGCCGCTCTGATCCGTAACGGCGTGAAGGCCGTTTCGGAGGGCGCCAATATGCCGACGACCCCCGAGGCGGTGCATCTGTTCCAGCAGGCGGGTGTCGCGTTCGGGCCCGGCAAGGCGGCCAACGCAGGCGGCGTGGCGGTCAGCGCCCTGGAGATGGCCCAGAACCACGCCCGCACCTCGTGGTCGGCAGCACGGGTCGAGGAGGAACTGACGCACATCATGAACGACATCCACACCACCTGCCACGAGAGGGCCGAACGCTACGGTGCGCCCGGAAACTACGTGACGGGGGCGAACATCGCAGGCTTCGAACGGGTGGCGGACGCGATGCTTGCCCAGGGCGTCATCTGAACCCACCTGCCCTCCCCGCTCCTCCCGGAGCGGGGAGATGTTCCTCAGCCAGTCACGCACGGTCGGCTGCCTCCACCTTCCTGGAGCCAGGCCCAGGCGCCAGGCGCCGCCTGCCCGTGGGCCCCCGCCGAACGTTCAGCAGAGGCCCACGGTGAAAGAGCTGCCGAGGGGCCGGTACCTGTCCTCGGTGAGCGGCATGCCGGTCGACGTCAGCTACCGGCTGCTGCCGACCGGACGGACCGGCCTCACTTCAGGTGTCGGGTGAAGAACTGGGCAGCGGCGTCCCCCGCGAACGGCGGGACGCCGGTGTGCCCGCCGAGATGGGCGTGCAGGGACTTCTCCTTGGATCTGAAGGCATCGAACAGATCCAGGGCCGCCTGCCGGTCGTTGCCTTCGTCGTCCCACTGCAGCAGGACGTGCAGCGGAATGGTGACCTGCCGGGCCTCCTCGAACATGGCGCGAGGCACGAAACTTCCGGCGAACAGGACACCCGCCGAGATACGCGGCTCGACCACCGCAAGACGGATGCCGATGGAGATCACTCCCCCCGAGTACCCGACCGGGCCACCGATCTCGGGCAGCGCAAGGAGGGCGTCCAGGGCGGCCTGCCATTCCGGGACGGCCTGGTCGACCAGCGGGAGGATGAGGGCGTCGACGATCCCGTCGCTGACCGGTTCACCGGCCTCCATCTCCCGCCGCAGATCGGCCCGTGCCTGCTCGGCCGCGGGCAGGCGGGGCCGGTCGCCGCTTCCAGGGAGCTCGATGGTGGCCGCGGCGAAGCCATCCGCCGCAGCGTGCTGGGCTCGGGCCACCAGCCGGGGGTACATCTTGCGCAGCCCCAGGGGAGGATGGCCGAGCAGGATCAGTGGCGCCGGTGCGGATGCGGGGGCGGACGCGGGTGTCCACAGGATGCCGGGGATCTCACCGAGGGTGAACTCGCGTTCGAGGACGCCGTCGTCGAGGCGTTGCTCGGAAGTGAAATGCATGGTCGTGCCTTTCGGGAGTGCACTGGAACGGCGCTCCCGGACGACCTGCCTATCGCCCGACCGTGGCCCCAGAGGGGAGCACCCATGTCGATACTGCGTTCACGGGTACCACCTCCTGGATCTCTCGCACGGCCTCCGGAAACGTAGCAGTGGTCGCCCTCGTCCGCCCAACGGTTTTTTGCGGTGGATGGGCGGCTGAGCCCGGACGGAGGAGCTCAGGGACGCCGGAAAATATGGATAAACGCACTTAAAACCACCCCCAGAACAGGACAGCGGTCCAAGCACAAGATCCGTACCCTCTTCCTCTCCCCGCACGACGCGCGATACCCCTGAGAACGAGCGGCCGGTCAGCGGGCGCAGTACGCGAGGGAGTGGACCATGGGCGATGAACGGTTAGCGGGCGGCTGGCACGTGGACGAGCGCTGCATGAATTGCGACGTTGCCCGGCAGCTCGCCCCCGGCCTCATCGGTGAGGCCGACGGCCGCGCGGTCGTCCTGCACCAGCCGCACGGCCAGAACGAGATACGGCAGTTCCACGCCGCCGCGCACGCCTGTCCCACCCGCTCGGTTCGTCCCCCGACCGGGCGCCTTGATCCGTCGCTGGACCCCTTCCCGCTGGCACTGGACGACTCCGTGTACCTGTGCGGACACAACTCCCCGCACACCGCAGGGGCCAACTCCTACCTGTTACGCCGCGCCGACGGCACCGTGATGATGGTGGACACGCCGCGCTGGAGCACTTCGCTGGCCGCGCGCCACGAGGCACTGGGGCCCGTCACCGACGTCCTGCTCACCCACCGCGACCACGCCGCGCACGGCCGTCGCTACGCCGATCGTTTCGGCGCCCGGTTGTGGATCCACGAGGGCGACCTCGATGCCGCCCCGGACGCCGACCGTGTGCTCCGCGGCACCGACCCGACGGAGATCGCAGGCGGGGTCGTCGCCTTCCCCCTTCCAGGACACACGCGGGGCAGCGTGCTCTACCTCGCCGACCAGCGGTACTGCTTCAGCGGCGACAGCTTCTACTGGTCACGCACGACAGGGGACATCGAGGTGGCCGACAGTGTCACCTGGTACTCCATCGAGGAGCTGGCCGCCTCCCTGGCCCGCACCGCCCACCGGCTGCGCTTCGAGTGGCTGCTACCGGGCCACGGCGACCGCCGACGTCTCCCCGGCGACGACATGGCACTACGGCTGCGGCACCTGACAACGCGTACTCAAGAACTCCGGCCCCGCCCGGTCGACTTCACCGCGATGCGCTGGTAACAGCACCGACCCGCGCGAGGCGCAGACGAGGCTCTGGCAAAGATCCGATTCAACCCGTCCCGGTCGACCGGTGTCAGCGGCTGTCCGCGCTCGTGACCTGCATCTGAGCCCGGGTCCGCTGGGTTCCTTGCCGCCTTTCGGCAAGGAACCTTCAGACGCACCGAGTTTCACAGGGCGTTGACTGGCAACACGGACTGCATGGCTGAAGAGAGAAGAACCTCCGATGACAGCGCCGGAAACACTCGGCACAGCACGAAGGCAACAGCCGCCAAGGGGCGGTCGGCCGCAAGTACAGGAGCGCACAAGGTGAACACCACTGCACAGAAGGCCAAGCAGGAATCGACTCAGGCTGCCGAAAAGGCGAAGGATTCCGCCGGCGAGGCGGCCGACGCCGCCGCTTCTGGTGCCCACACGTTCGGTCTCGCGACACAGCGCGCGAAGCAGGCGGCAGCCGCCGGTATCGAGAGCGGCGGCAAGACAGTGGTATCGGCCTCCGGCAAGGTCGCTTCCACGGCAGTCGCCGGCTGGACCCTGGTGAAGAACCGCAAGGCCATTGCCGCAGGAGCTGCCGCCGGCCTGGTCGGCGTGGTCGGAGCTTCTTTCACCGCCGGACGCCGGTCAGCGAAGATCCAGGCCGGACCGCTGACTCGGCTGACACATGGACGTATCTGACTTCTGCCGCATAGACCCACCACTTCAGACGTCAGGGTGGCGAGAGGGGACCAGCCCTCTCGCCACCCTGACGTCTGAAGCCTTATAGAGGTTCTCGCCGTCGGATCCGCGAGAACGGCGGATCAGGTGCCCGGCTTGCGGCCGTAGACGAAGACGTCGTCGCCCTTGCGCAGCATGTTCCAGTACTGCACGGCGTCCTTCTTCGTCATGTTGACGCAGCCGTGGGAGCCCGGCGGGGACCAGACGCTGATGCCGACCGAGTGGAACGCCTGGCCGCCGTCGAAGAACTGGCTGTACGGCATCGGCACGTGGTAGATGCTCGACACGTGGTCGATGTTGCGCCAGTAGACCTTCTTCAGGCCCGTGCGGGTCTCGTGGCCGTTGCGGCCGGTGCGCACCGGGATCGGGCCGTACTTGAGGTTTCGGCCGTCCTGGATCCAGCTGAGCTGGAGCGTCAGGTCGACACAGGCGATGCGCCCCTTGTTGGTCGGGCACTTACCCGCCTTGTTGGGGTTGTTGCCCACCGCTTTCTGCTTGTTCATGAGGTTCATGACGCCCCAAGTGACGCTGCCCGCGTACCCGGCGTTCGGGCTGATCTTGTGCTTGGTCTGGAAAGCCTTGATGACCTTGCAGTCGGCTGCCGACTGTTTGCCGTCCACCGGGCGGCCGAGGAACTTCTCGACCTGCTTCTGGTAGGGCCCGGTCTGTGTCGAGCACGACGCGGCCTGAGCACTGCCCGTGCCGAGCGCCACCGTGAGCGGGGCCACCAACATGGTGATCCCCAGGGCCATGGCTCCTGATCTGCGTATATCCCCCATTGCTGCCTGCTCCTCGTTCGTCATTCGTCCGTGGGTCGGATCCCACCTGCTAGACGACGTGGCCCCGAGGTTCGTTGTAGGGCGATTCGACACAGGTGTGTAACAGGGGGTGATTTGTCGCCGGGCGGCCGCCCGGCCCCGGGGCCCGGCGTTGACACGCGGCCGGGGCGCGGCGCGCTCCCTCAGCGCCACAGGATGACCATGCCCTCCACCCACCGGCAGAACCGAGCACCCGGCGGCGGCACCGCCTCAACCCCCGCCCGGTCAGCGGGAGTTCACGCGAACGTCTCGTTTATTGAAGCCCCAACTGTGGGCATGAAAGCGCTTGTTGAGACGTAAGTGTCATCCCCCACAGGAGGCCCCATGCGCCGTCGACTGACCGCTCTCGCCCTGAGCAGTGCTTCCCTCACTCTCGGATTAGGAGTAGCCGCCGCCCCCGCGCACGCCGTGCCCGCCGACAAGGCGCAGGTACTCAGCCAGTGGACCCAGACCAGCGCGGGCAGTTACAACGCCTGGGTGTCGGCCAACGGGAACCAAGGGGCCTGGAGCGCCTACCAGTTCAACTGGTCCACGGACTACTGCTCCAGCTCGCCCGACAACCCCCTCGGCTTCCCCTTCAAGACGGCCTGCGCCCGGCACGACTTCGGGTACCGCAACTACAAGGAAGCGGGCACCTTCAACGCCAACAAAGCCCGCATCGACAGCGCCTTCTACGAGGACCTGAAGAGAGTGTGCGCGAGATACAGCGGCGCGACCAAGACCACGTGCGACGGGACCGCCTGGACCTACTACCAGGCAGTCGACAAGCTCGGCTTCTCCGGTGTGGTGGGCGACGGGACCGCCGCCTGACGAGTCGCCCATCCAGGATGAAGGGCGGTGGCCGCCTGCGGGTCACCGCCCTCGAACCTCGCCGTGGCCTCCCCACGGCCACGGCGAGGCCACTCACCCGGTCAGCGTGGGTGTGGCGCGAGGAACCGGCTCCGTACGCTATGGTTGATCTTGAGCCCGCAGCCGGTGAAACCCCGGCAGCGGGCCCGGCGTTGGTCGTCCAAGGAAAGACGCCCCGCTTCCTGCGGGGAAATGCAGGTGCAAGGCCTGCCCAGCGCTCACAGAAGAAAGCCCCGGACGATTCTTCAGCGTCCGGGGCTTTCTGTTGTGCCGCTACGTCGCGGTCAGAGCAGCAACCAGCTCATCCAGGCTCTGCGCCCGCCAGTCGAAGGAGTCGGTCGTCCTGGGTGGATCCCCGGCCGGCCGCCGAACGTAGGCGGTTCGCATGCCAAGTGCCTGGGCTCCACGCAGATCCCAGGCATGCGCGGCAACCATCAACACGCGCTCGGGCGGGCAGCCCGCCGCCTCGACCGCGAGCTCGTAGACCTCTGGAGCGGGCTTGTAGGCGCGGGCGTCCTCGGCGGACAACACCTGATGCCAGCGCAGCCCCGCATGCGCGTTCAGACGGAGCAGAGCGCCGGGAGTGGCATTCGAGAGTCCCAGTACGGGAAAGTGCCGCGAAAGGCGTGCGAGCCCGGCGACGGAGTCCTCCCAGGGGCCGAGCCGCTGCGATGCGGCGGCCAGCCGCCCGATGGCCACCGGGTCGGTGAGCCCGGCACACTGAGCCACCCGCTGAGCCGCCTCGCGGTCGATGACCTCGCTGTTGGCATAGGCCCGGTCCCCCTCTCCGATGCGCCGCTGCGCACGCTCGACATGCTCGTGCCACACCGTGAGCAAGTGCTCGGCCGATGTCTCTCCTGACGCGTCGCCAGACGCGGCGACCGCCTCGGCGATGGCCGCACCAAGCCCACCGGACTCGTCCACCATCGTTCCCAGGACGTCGAAGACGACGACCTCGATATCGCGCGCCTCGGGCATCCGCTCTCCCAGTCCCGTCCACTACTGCCCCTGCTGTCACTGCGTCACCGGTTCAACAGGTGACAAGTGTTGCCCGATCGCGCGTCACCGGTCAAGATGGTGACGTGCACTTCGCCTTCGTCAGCGGCAACCCCGCCCTGGACCTCGTCGCCACCGTGGAATCCCGCCGCGACCAGCCCCGCGACCTCCTTGCCACCCCCGCCGACCTCGAACAGTGGGTCATGGCCTGCGACGAACTCCCCGACCACGTGCCCGCCGACCCCGCGGCCCTCCCCCGCGCACTGCAGCTCCGCGAGGCGATCCACCAGCTCGCCCTCGACCTCATGCAGAGCCGCCCCTACACGCCGGACAGCCTGGACACCCTCAACGACGCCGCCGCCGGGCCTCTCCCCGCCCTGCGCCTCAGCGACGCAGGCACCCACCTGACGGGAGATCTCCGCTCCGCGCTCACCCACATCGCCCGCCGCGCGATCACCCTGCTCGCCGACCCCCACACCTGCCTGAAGGAATGCGGCCGCCCCACCTGCACCCGCCTCTACCTCGACCGCTCCCGGGGCACGCGCCGCACCTGGTGCGGCATGCAGGCCTGCGGCAACCGCGTCAAGGCCGCCGCCTACCGCGCCCGCAAACACACCACCCCGTAGACCCCGCGGGACGACGGCGCGCCCGGCGTACACGCGGCGCCATCAGTCGTCGATGCCCGACCGCTCCACCCCCGCCACGATCCACCGCTGGAAGAACAGGAACACCACGAGCAGCGGCACGATCGACACGGCGGCCGCGATGAAGAGCTCGTGCAGTCTGATCACCTGTGACGTGGTGAACGACGACAGGGCCACCTGTACCGTCCACGCGTTTCTGTCCTGGCCGATGACCAGTGGCCACAGGAACGAGTTCCACGCCCCGATGAAGACGATCGTGCCCACCGCCGCGAAGACCGGCCGGGAATTGGGCACCACCACCCGCCAGTACGTGCGCCAGTATCCGAGCCCGTCCACGCGCGCCGCGTCCTCCAACTCCTTTGGAAATCCGAGGAAGTACTGCCGGAAGACGAAGCACGCGAAGGCGGAGAACAGGGTCGGGACGATCAGGCCGCGCAGCGTCGACACCCAGCCGAGCGACGAGACCAGGACGAAGGACGGCACGAAGGTGACCGAGGCGGGGACCATCAGCGTGCCGAGGATCGCGTAGAACACCTTGTTCGCGTGGCGGTAGGGGATGCGGGCCAGGCCGTAGCCCGCGAGTGAGGCGAGCAGCAGCGTGCCGAGCGTCGTCGCGACCGCGATCAGGGAGGAGTTGAGCAGGGAGCGCGCGAACGGCACGGAGGTGTCGTCGAAGAGTTCCTTGACGTTCCCCCAGCGCAGCGAGGAGGGGAAGAAGGTCCACTCGGGCGAGGTGATGTCGCTCTCGGCCGAGAGCCCGTTGCGTACAAGGAGGTAGAAGGGGATCAGGAACAGCAGCGCGAGCGCGATCAGCAGCGAGAGCCGCAGCGCGCGGCCCGCCCTGACCCTTGAGTCGTCTCTCACTCCGCCTCCTTCCTGCCGAGGCCGAACCACTTCGCCTGTCCCACCGTCACCACCGCGATGATCAGGGCGAGCAGGACGGCGCCCGCGCTGCCGAGGCCGAGGTTCTGTCCCTGGCCGAGCGCCGTGTAGTAGAGGTAGACGAGCGGGGGCCTGGCGTAGGGCGGATAGCCGCGGGAGTCCGAGAGCAGGTTGTAGAACTCGTCGAACGCCTGGAACGCGTTGATGACCAGGAGCAGCACCACCGCCACGGATGTGGCCCTCAGCTGCGGGAAGGTGATGTGCCGGAAGACCTGCCAGCCGGGCCGTGCCCCGTCCACGGCCGCAGCCTCGTAGAGGGTGGGGCTGATGCGCTGGAGTCCGGCGAGGAAGAGCACCATGTAGAAGCCCGCCTGGAGCCAGAGCCGCACGGTGACGATGACCGCCCAGTACCAGGGCGGGTCGGTCGTCGAAAGCCAGGCGATCTGGTCGCCGCCGAACCAGCCGAGGACGGTGTTGGCGAGCCCGAACCGCACCCCGTTGAAGATGGACATCTTCCAGATCAGCGCGGCCACCACGTAGGAGCAGGCCGCGGGCAGGAAGAAGACCGAGCGGAAGAACGCCTGGGCGCGGCGCTGGCGGTGGACCATGAGGGCGAGCGCGAGGGAGAGCGCATAGGTCGCGGGCACGATGAAGAGCGAGAAGACGAGGAAGGTCCACAGGCTGTCGGTGAACGCCTCGTTCTGCAGCATCGCCGTGTAATTGCCGAAGCCGACGAAGTCGCTCGGGGTGACGGTGTTGTGGGCGTCGAAGAAGCTGAGGTAGACGCTCCAGCCGAGCGGGATGTACGTGAAGATGCCCAGGCCGAGCAGGAAGGGACCGACGAACACCCAGAACCAGAGGGTGCGGTTCTGGTGCCCCCACACCTTCCTTCGCCCGGTTGCCTGTTGGTCGCCACGGGCTGCTGTCGTCACGACGTCTTCTTCACCCGGCCGAGCTCGGCGGACACCTTGCGCACGACCTTCTTGAGCTCGTCGTCGGGGCTCGCGCCGTCCTTGATGATGCGGCTCAGGGCGTCCTGGTAGGCGCTTCTGCTGGCCGGGGTCCACAGGAGGGGTTCGGCGTGGCCGTACTCCGTGGTGTAGCGGACGGCGTCGGCAGCCGCGCCCTTCCTGAGCTTGTCGGCCTTCTTCGCCAGGGAGATGCGGGCAGGGATGTGGAACCCGTACGCGAGGGCGAAGTCCTCCTGGTGTTCGGTGCTGTCGATCCACAGCCACTTGAGGAAGTCCTTGCCGGCCTGCTGGTGCCTGCTGCGGGTGCTGACCGCGGCGGCATACGCCCCGACCGGCACCGAGGGCTTGCCCGCGCTGCCGTCCTTCGGGAACGGCAGGACACCGAAGTCGTCGCCGAGTTCCTTCTGCACGGTGGGCAGCGCCCACAGGCCCGACCACTGCATGGCGGTCAGCCCCTGGACGAACGCCGACGGGTCCGACCAGTCGGCGGGCGCCCCCAGGAGCAGTGACTTGTCGGCGTACAACTGGTGGATCTTGCCGAGGGCGCGGGCGGCCGCCGGGTCGTCGAAGCCGACCTTTCCTTCGGCGGTGACGAGTTCGAGGCCGGCCGCGTGCAGGGGCGTGCCGCCCAGGACGCCGGCGCCGCCGTCGTTGCCCAGGAACAGGCCCTTCGTCTTCTTCGTGGTGAGCTTCTTCGCGGCGTCCACGAGCTCGTCCAGTGTCTGGGGCGGCTGGACACCGGCGTCGGCGAGCAGGCTCTTGCGGTAGTAGAGCATCTGCATGTCGATGACCTGCGGGATGCCCCAGATCCTGCCGTCGTACGTCTTCGGGGCGAGGACGGCCGGATTGAAGTCGTCCTTGACGCCGTCGAACAGCTCGGTGAGGTCGGCGACCTGCTTGCCCTGGATCTGGTCGAGGGTGGGTCCGTTGGCCTCGAAGACGTCGGGGCCGGATTCGGTGAGGAGCGCGGCCGCGGTCTGTTCGTCGTAGTTGCCCGGCCGCCACTGGACGGTGACATTCGCCTTCTTGTAATCGGCGGCGTACTTCTTCACGGCCTGCTCGGTGCCCTGCTCGCCGTACTGGTGGTACCACTGCGAAAGCTTCGGCCCGCCCCCCGAACCACCGTCGTCCCGCCCCGTGTTGGAACCACATGCGCTCAGCAGCCCCAACGCCGCGCTCGCCCCGAGCAGTCCTCTGCGGCTGATGGTCATTGATCGTCCCCCTGTTCGGCGTACGGCTGATTCCGACGGCCCAACGATCAACCATGCAGGCGGATTACGACAGGGGGACTACGGCCGTGTGTCGGCTGATCCGGACACCCGGCTCTACCCTCTCCGGATGGCAGCCACCAGATACCTCAGGCAGGGCCCGCGCGTGGCCATACGCCGCATCCGCCGTCAGGACTACGAGGAGCTCTCCGCGCTGCGCCGGGAGAGCGCCGAGATGCTCCACCGCTGGCTGGGCGTCGGCGAGCTGACGGCCGAGGCATTCGAACTGTCCCTTGAGCGGTTCGAGCAGCCCACGCACGAGGGCTTCGTGATCTGCCGTCACGACACCGGCGCGATCGTGGGAGGCGTCAACATCAACAACATCGTCGGGGGCAGCCTCCAGAGCGGAGCCCTCGGGTATACCTCCTACGCCTCCACCACCGGCCGCGGCTACATGACGGAAGGCCTTGGGATCGTCGTCGAGTTCGCCTTCGAACGGCTGGAACTGCACCGGTTGGAAGCGAACATCCAGCCGGACAACACCGCCTCGCTCAGCCTCGTCGAACGCCTGGGGTTCCAGCGCGAGGGATTCTCCACCGCCTTCCAGTTCATCAACGGCGAGTGGAGGGACCACGAGCGCTGGGCGATCACCGCGCAGAGTGGGCGTACTACCCTTCCAGCGTGACAAAACCCCCCGAGCGCCAGGGCCCGCGGCCGGCCAATCAAGGGCCGCGGGTCGCGGCCCGCAACCGTGCCGCGCTCATCGCGGCCGCCCGTGAGGTGTTCGCCGAGCAGGGGCTGGACGCGCCCCTCTCGGCCGTCGCCCGGCGTGCAGGGGTGGGGCAGGGCAGCCTCTACCGGCACTTCGCCGACCGGATCGCGCTGGCCTCCGCCGTCCTGGACGAGAACGTCCAGCAGATCGAGCTGGCTGCCGCCGAACCCGAAGCCGACCTCGCGAGCGTCCTTGGCGTGGTCACCTGGCATCTGACCCGCTCGACGGCGTTCGTCGACCTGTTGCGCATACGGGGTGCGCGGGGCGACGGCGAGCAGGCCCGGGCGCTGGCCGGGCGCGTCCACGGCGTCCTGTCCCGGTGCCTGCCCGCCGGCCATCGGCTGACCGCCGACGACGTCATGCTCGCCGTCGCGATGGTCTCCGGGGCTGTCACCGGCCCCACCCCGGAGGAACGGGAACGTCGCGCTCTGGCCGCCTGGGGCCTGCTCGGCGTCGAGGTGGGACCGCTGCGGCCCGTCGAGACCGCCGTCGACGAGTGACCGTCAGCCGCCGTTGGACTGGCGGATGCCCCCGGCGAGCGCGGTGAACCGGAAGACGTACCCGCCGTCGGGACCGCTGACGGTCATGTACGCCTTCTTGCCGCCCTGCGTGATGGCGACGTTGGTGGCCGACTCCAGGCCCTTGGCGGCCTTGGCCGGGATCTCGACGGTGGCCAGCCGTTCTCCGTTCGGGCTGTAGACGGCCATGGCAGGCCGGCCGTGCAGTGCCTGGTAGAGGTTGCCGTCGGCGTCCACCGCGATGGAGTCGGTCTGGGCCACCCCGGCATCGACGTGGATGGCCTCGTGCTGGGAGGTCACGGCGGTTTTGTCGGCGTCGAGCAGGAGGTAGGAGACGGTGTTCTCGGCGAGTTCGCTGATCCACAAGCCGTGCAGCTTCGGGTCGAACATGACGCCGTTGGGGTGGGCGAGGCCGTCGGCCAGGACGGTGGCCCTCTCGCCGTCGCGGTCGATGCGCACGATGCGGCCCGTGGCCTCGCCGGGCTTCATGCCGTGCAGGTCGCTGACGTAGAGGTTGCCCTCGTCGTCGAAGGCGATGTCGTCGAGGTTCGTGGCGGAGCCGTCGACCTCGCCGGAGAAGAACGTACGCGGGTCCGAGCCGTCCGGCTCGATGCTGACGATCGACCCGGTGTAGTCGGTGAGGTAGAGGCGGCCGTCGTGCGGGCTGATCTGCGCGGAGGTGTAGGCGCCTGTCTTGTCGGTGTAGACGCCCTCGCTCTTTCCGGTGGCCAGGTCGACGGAGAGGACCTTGGGCTCACCGGCGGGTGCGGTGACGTCCACGACGTACAGGTCGCCGTCCTCGTCCAGGACCGGGCCCTCCAGCAGAGTTCTGCCGGTGGCCTCGTGAGGGTCGGTCACGTGCGCGATCTGGGTGGCGCGGATCGTGCGGCCTTCGCCGGACGGCTCGGGGCGCGAGGCCGATGCGGCGGTGGTGGCGGTCTGGGTGCCGCATCCGGTCAGGGCCAGCAGGCCGCCTGCGGCCAGGACCGCCAGGGCTGCGCGGAGGTGGGGACGGGGGCGGGGATGGATGTGGGGGTGGATGTGGGGGTGGATGTGGGGGTGGGGTGTGCGGTGGGCTGTCATGTGGTGGAGGTGCTCCTTCCGCGCGTCCGGGCGGGCCGGACGTGGTGGTGTGCAGGAGGCGTGCGGCCGGCTGCGGCGCCGATGCGTGGGGGGGGCGAGGCCCCGGCCGGACAGGTGTCAGGCGGCCGACCAGCCGCCGTCGGAGGGCAGGATCGCGCCGTTGATGTTCACCGCGTCCCTGCTGAGCAGGAAGGTGATCGAGGCGGCCAGTTCCTCGGCCATGGCCAGGCTCGGGATCGCCACGCGCATCTTGGCCGTACGGGCCGAGCCGTAGGGAGCGGCGGCCGGCATCGGGATGCCGGTGGCGACCGCGCCGGGGGCAACGGCGTTGATCTGCACGCCTGTTCCCGCGTACTGGTAGGCCGACGACAGTGTCAGGCCGACCAGGGCGTGCTTGGAGGTCGTGTAGGCGGCGCCTGCCGCCGAGCCGCGCAGGGCGGCCTCGGAGACGACGTTGACGATCCGGCCGCCGCCCGCGGCGAGCATGCCGGGCACGACGGCGCGCATCAGACGCATCGGGCCGTCGACGTTGATGCGCATGACGCGCTCCCAGATCGTGTCGTCGACTTCGTGCACGGCGGCGTGGTCGTCCATCACGCCCGCGACATTGGCCAGGGCGTCCACGCGCCCGCCCGCGGCGGCCAGGACCGCGTCGGCGGAGGCGGGAGCGGTGATGTCCGCGGTGACGGGCACGAGTTCCTCGCCCAGGTCGGCGGCCAGGGCCGCGAGGCCGGCGGCGGAGATGTCGACGGCGATGACGCGTCCGCCCTCGCGCACGATGCGGGACGCGACAGCCCTGCCGATGCCGGAGGCGGCGCCGGTGACGACGACGCTGCGGCCATCGAAGCGGCCGGGCGTGACCTGCTCGGTCCACGGCTCGGGGGTGCCGATCTCGACGCCCGGATCAGGCACCACGGCAGGGACAGCGGCACCGGTCGGTGACGGGCCCGGTGCCGCGGTCGGCACGCCGTCGAGGATCTGCCCGGTCTCGGCCGCGGTGACCAGCACGTCGACGAGCTCCGGCGGGAACTTCCCGCCGGACATCTTCACGAGCTGCTCGAGCGGCAGGCCGAGGGCAGGGGCAAGGGCCTCCTCGCTCTGCCCCTGGGAGGCAAGCAGGCCACGCAGCACCTGTCCGGCGGTGGGTTCCGCCAGCCAGTCGCGCAGTGGGGAGGCGGGGGTGACGTTCGGCATCGCAGGGCCTTTCATGTCGTGGCGCTCGGGCGGGACGCGGGGTGACCGACCCCAACCGGACAACACTGTCCGGTTCCTGGGTTACGGTACCTGTGGCCGCGCGGGACGCTCCAACGAGGGCACTGACCAAGCCTGTTCGGAACCCGACGCGCCTCCCCCACGTGCCCGAACCACTCCCCCACGAGAGGCCTCGCACCATGCCCCTGCCGCAGCACTCCGCCCAGCCCACCCCTCAGGAGATCGTCGCCCTGCGCGAGCGCTACCGCATCGAGCGGGAACGCCGTGTGCGCCCCGAAGGCGCGGGCCAGTACCGGTCCACCGAGGCGGAGTTCGGCTACTTCGCCGCCGACCCGTACTCCGGCGGGACGGCGGAGCGCGAGCCGCTGCACGACGTGGTGGACGTCGCGATCGTCGGTGGCGGGTTCGGCGGGATCCTGGCGGGCGCGCGTCTGCGCGGCCAGGGAGTCACGAAGGTGCGTGTCATCGAGAAGGGCGGTGACTTCGGCGGCACGTGGTACTGGAACCGCTACCCCGGCATCCACTGCGACATCGAGTCGCACGTCTATCTGCCGCTGCTCGACGAGACCGGATACGTGCCCGAGTGGAAGTACGCCCCGGGCGAGGAGATCCGCAGGCACGCGGTGCGCATCGCCGAGCAGTTCGGCCTGTACGAGCACGCCCTGTTCTCCACTGCCGCCACCTCCCTGACCTGGGACCGGACGGCCGAGCAGTGGCTGGTCAGCACTGACAGGGGCGACGAGTTCCGGGCCACCTACGTCATCACCGCCACCGGCACGCTCTCCGAGCCCAAACTGCCCGGCATCCCCGGCATCGAGGACTACCGGGGCCACACCTTCCACACCTCGCGCTGGGACTACGACTACACCGGCGGCAGCCCCGAGGGCGGCATGAAGGGCCTGGCGGGCAAGCGGGTCGGCGTCGTCGGCACCGGCGCCACCGGTGTGCAGGTCATCCCGATGCTGGCCGAGGACGCCGGCCATCTGTACGTCTTCCAGCGAACGCCCTCGGCCGTGGACGTGCGGGGCCAGCAGCGCATGACGGCGCAGCAGGTCGGGGCGGACCGGCCGGGCTGGGCCGCCGAGCGCCGCGAGAACTTCCTGCGGATCTGCTCCGGCGAGTACGCCGAGCAGGATCTGGTCGCGGATCGCTGGACCGAGTCGGCCGGCCTCCTTGAGAAGCTCCTGCCCAGCTTCCGCCGCCACGGCGAGCCGGACTTCGAGACCGCCTACGAGGCCGCCGACCACGCGACGATGAACACGATCCGCGCCCGCGTGGCCGCCGAAGTCACCGACCGGGCCACCGCCGCCGCCCTCAGACCCTGGTACCGGTACGCGTGCAAGCGCCCCACGTTCTCCGACAAGTACCTGCCCGCGTTCAATCGCGACAACGTCACCCTGGTGGACACGGCCGACACCCATGGCATCGAGCGCATGACCGAGCGCGGCGTCGTCGTGGGCGGGGTGGAGTACGAGGTCGACTGCCTGGTGTTCGCCACCGGATTCTCCGTGGGCCTCTCGGGCATCACCTCCGGGAAGCTGCCCGTGACCGGCCGCGACGGCATCCAGCTCCTGGACACGCTGAGGCAACGGGGTCCGCGCACCCTGCACGGCTTCACCAGCAACGGATTCCCGAATCTGATCCGGATGGGCTCACTGCAGAACGCCAGCAGCGTGAACTACACGCACATCCTGGACGAGCAGGCCGTGCACGCCGCCGCCCTGGTCGCCGCCGCGGAGGAGAAGGGCGCCGTCGTGGAGCCCACCCCCGAGGCCGAGGACGCCTGGGTCGATGTCTGCGGGCAGGGTGCCCCCGACCACGCGTGGTTCCACGCCGAATGCACCCCCGGCTACTACAACGGCGAGGGCCGCGGCCGCCCGAACGGTCCGACGGCCTATCCGCACGGAGCCGTCGCCTTCCACGAACTTCTGCGCCGCTGGCGCGAGGAGAACATGGGCGAGGCCCTCCAGGCCAAGGCCGCCACCTCGGCCTGATTCCCGCCGAACCGGCAGGCGGACAATTTGCCGGTCTCTCTTGATCAGCCTAATTTTGCGGCGACACAGCTTTTTCTCAGGCAAGAGGAGAAAAGCTCCATGGTGAAAGGCCTTCCGCACAGAAGGCCCCCTGGACCCCGGGGGCCTGAGACGGAATCGACACGCACATCGCGGTCGGCGACCGACCGTATGGCGCGTACGCTGCTGCGTCGCCGCAAGAAGGCGCTCAGCGCCGAGGACGTCATGGTCTCGGATCGCCCGAAAGTACGGCGCGCGGTGACGGCTGCCGCACTCGGCAACACCATGGAGTGGTTCGACTTCGGCGTCTACGCCTATTTGGCGGGCACGATCGGCAAAGTCTTCTTTCCGTCGAGTTCGCCCGGGGCGCAGGTCGTCGCCACCTTCGCCACCTTCGCCGCCGCCTTTCTCGTACGCCCTTTGGGCGGTCTCGTATTCGGGCCGTTGGGTGACCGGATCGGCCGGCAGAAGGTGCTCGCAGCCACAATGATCATGATGGCCGCGAGCACGTTCGCCGTCGGCCTGCTGCCCTCATACGCCTCGATCGGCTTCGCGGCCCCGCTGCTGCTGCTCGTGTGCCGACTGGTCCAGGGCTTCTCCACGGGCGGCGAGTACGCCGGTGCCACCACCTACATCGCCGAGTACGCCCCCGACCAGCGCCGCGGCTTCCTGGGCAGCTGGCTCGACTTCGGGACCTTCGTGGGCTACTCCCTGGGCTCTGGCCTGGTGACGGTCCTTACGCTCACCCTCGGATCGGACGGCCTGGAGAGCTGGGGCTGGCGCATCCCCTTCTTCATCGCGGGACCGCTCGGGCTCATCGGCCTGTACATGCGGCTGAAGCTGGAGGAGACACCCGCCTTCCAGCAGGAAGCCGCCTCCGTCGCCGCGGAGCGAGAGGCAGGTCCCGAGAGCGGTGAGGACGACCCCGTCGAGCAGGCCCGCCAGTCCGGCAAGGGGCGCCTCAAGGAGATCTTCACCCGCCACTGGCAGGCGGTGCTGATCTGCATGGGTCTTGTGCTGCTCTACAACGTCACGAACTACATGGTGACGTCGTATCTGCCCACCTTCATGACCGTGACGTTGGGCGAGAGCGACACGACCGCCCAGTTGCTGGTGCTCGGCACCATGCTCCTTGTCGCTCTCGCCATCACCACCGTGGGGCGCAGCTCCGACCGGTGGGGCAGACGCCCGATGTTCATGGGCGGCAGCATCGCGCTGATCGCACTCGCCATCCCCGCGTTCCTGCTGATCCGGGAGGGCGGCATCCTGCTGCCCGCGTTCGGCTGCGCCATCCTCGGTCTGCTGCTTGTCTGCTTCGCCGGCACGGCCGCGGCGACGCTGCCGGCCCTGTTCCCCACCCGTCTGCGCTACGGCGCCCTGTCGATCGCCTACAACATCTCCGTCTCCCTCTTCGGCGGCACCACCCCGCTGCTCGCCTCCTTCCTGGTCGACAGGACCGGCAACACCCTGGTGCCGGCCTTCTACTTGATGGTGGCCGGAGTCATCGGCCTGGTCTCGACGTTCTTCCTGCACGAGACAGCGGGCCGACCACTGCGTGGCTCAGGCCCCATGGTCGAGACGCACGACGAGGCCCGCGAGATGGTGGCGCGCAGCCGCACGGAGGCGGGGCGCCACGCACGCGACGTATGGCTGCGGTTGTGGCATCCCCGTGGGGGCCGGAACGACTCCACGCGAGGCCGTAAGCGCGGGCAATGACGTGGCGCGGGCGACGGGTTGACCAGCGTGCTCACGGCCTCCCTCTGCCGCGTGGGCCACAAAAGGTGATTGGCTCACCGAGGCGGGGGCATTCGGCGAAGTATGACAATCCGTGATGAGCATGGCGGCTCGCCCGACATCGGCGAGATGGAACGAGGTACCCCGCACCGTCTCGCGGCGCGCAACGGGATGTGGACGGTGGCCTGGACCGCCCTGTGCGTCCTCCTCGCCGTCTGGACTCTGGCCTGGGCGATCGGCGTGGCCAGGGGCAGCACCAACGCATGGGTCTACTGTTTCGCCGGTCTGATTCTGCTCGCCTGCGCGCTGTGGGCCCGACGCTCGGCCATTCGCAACAATCCGCCACGCCACCTGTGACGCCGGCACCACCAGGGGCGGTGACAGGTTCCTCCCCCGGCCTCCGCAAGGCCGTCTAGACGGGCCCCCGGCCTCCGGCCGGGGGCCCGTCTCGGTCGGACGACGGGGTCCGGCCCTCGACACCCACCTCGAAGGTGTTGAGGAAATCGCAGATGAGCTGGTAGAAGCCCACGGTGACGACAAGGTCGGCGAGCTGGTTCACCGTCAGGAACGCCAGCAGCGCCTCCCGTGCGGCCTCATCGAGGGTGTGCCGTGCCAGCAGCTGGTCCGTGGCGGCCAGCACCGCGGCTTCGGGGCCGGAGAGCTTTTCTGGCGCACCGGTCTCGGCGGCGGCCAGCGCCTCTTCGCCCAGCCCGACCAGACGCGCGGCCTTCTCGTGGTGGTGGACCTCGTAGGCCGCTCCGTAGGCACGACCGACCCGCACGATCGCGAGTTCGCGCAAGGTGTCCGGCAGCGAGTTCCGCTGCAGAATCGCGTCGCCGAGCCTGAGCACGCCCGGTGCGAGGTTCGGTGAGTGCATGATCATCCGGAAGACGTTGAGCGAGCCGTGGGACGTCACAACCTCCTGTAGTTCCACGGGCAGTGCGGAGAGGTCCGGATACTCCATGGCGGCTCCGTTCGAGAAAGGGCGACGGGCTAGGCCGAGCTCTGCGCGCGTGAGCCTAGGCGAACAGCACGTGCGCCGCCCTATCACCCGGAGCAGGATTCCCGGGGCGCTCTTGCTCACCGGGAGTACTGGTGCCGCCGTCAGAGAAGGGAGAACACCCGCCGGAACAGGTCCAATGCCTCATCGGCCCAGCCAAGGGCCTTCAGGGACGAACCCAGATTTCCCGGCGGCCGGTTGACCAGTGTGTCGTGGCGGATGAGCCGGTCGAAGTCGACGAGCACCGGGTCCTGGCGGAGGGTGCCGCCGTCCGGGCGGAAGAACCGGACTCCCGCCAACCGCATCACATTGATCACCTCCTGCGCGAGAATCCCGTACCCGACGGTCGTGGGGTGCACGCCGTCGAGCGAGAACAGGCCGCCGTCGGTGCGCCGTTCGCCGTCGCCGGCGAGGAAGTGGGAGTTCGGTGGCGGCGACAGAGCCTGCAGCGCCGATGGCAGCGGATACGGCTGCCACCAGTCCGGACGCGCCTGCGGGTCCTCGGCGTAGCGGCGCGATGCCAGGCGGTCCATCAGGCCGCAGGTCTCCAGCAGATACCAGTCCTTCCCGTTCTTCCGGGCAGCGCGGACCGTCGCGGTGATCGCGTCGTTGTACTCGTCGATCGCCTCGTCCACCTGCCGCGCCTCGTCCGCAGTGATCTTCGGATCCCGGCCGGCGTCGAAGTCCCTGTCCTTGATCCACGGACGGGTGTAGTAGGGGTAGTACCGCGAGCCGGGCTGCACCTTGCTCGCCACCCCGCGCGCGATCGGCGCGATCGTCACGTGCGGAACCGTGCACCAGATGACGTGACGCGCCTTGATGGCGGCTACTTCCGCGGCCACTTTGCGCAGTTCGGACGTGAAGTGCTTGGGCTGCCAGACCGTGAAGCGCCGCTTGTCGTCCAAGCTGTCGAAGCCGGAGTCCTCACTCCACACCACCCTCAGTTCGGTCACCGCGCGCAGCGCGTTGTTCGCGCCCAGGAACACGATCAGCGTCTCGATACCGTGCTTCGCCCCGGTTCCCTCGATGTCCTTGCCCAGCTCGGCCGCCGCGCTCAACTGCGTCAGGGCCCCCGCCGCCTGAGGCCGGGTGGGCAGCACCCGCAGCGCCGCCCGCTCACCGGCGTTCTGCACCACCTGATTCACCACGTTGTCCTTGGGCACATCGATCCGCTTGCGGCACTCGTCCGCCGACTTCGACAGCGCATCGCGCAGGTCCCAGCCGAACACGGCGAGGTTGTGCATGATCGCCGTGGTCGAGGGCACGGTTCGGCCCGGCCCGCGCTCCCAGTAGTCCTCCACGCGGTCCATCACACTGCGGGCCCGGAACAAGGCCAGCGGCGCCTCCCACCAGTCCACGGACCGCCCGTAGCGGGACTCCAGGTCACGCAGGAAGAGCTCGAGGTTGAAGGGCAGCCCGCCGAAGCCCCCGTACAGGGGATGGCGGAAGTCCGGCAGGCATCCCAGCTCGTGGGCGACGATCGCCGGGTACGACAGCGGGGTGTTGAAGATGGCCGCGCTCTGGAATCCCTGCGTCAGCGAATCCCCCACCGCGACCAGCCGGTGCCGCGGATCCCCCGCCCACTTCGTACTGATGTCGACCCCCACCCTGGGATCGATTTCGGGTACCCGCGGTCCTTCACGACGTACGGAACCGGCCATGATTCCCCCCTGGCACACCGCGGGGCACCGGCTGCGCCCTCGCACGGGGCCTGTTCCTGCGTAGCAGAGCCTGCCCGCGGGCGGCACGTCCCGGACGAGAGATACGCAGAACTCGGTGCGGCCGGGCTCCTGGGGCATCAAGCGTCTCTCGGTGGCCCGCGACCAGGGGCAGGGGGCAGCAGCCGGTAGGCGGCCCTCATGCGGTACGAAGTCTTCTGTGAACGAACAGATTCAGCCCGCGACCGTTCGGGTGTTCATCGCCCTCGCCCCGCCCGACGACGCGAAACAGGAACTGGCCCGGGTACTCGAACCCGCCTACCGCGCGCATCCACGGATGCGGTGGAACCGCATCGAGGACTGGCACATCACTCTGGCGTTCCTCGGTGAGGTTCCCGCCTCGGCGGTTGCCCTCCTGCGTACGCCGCTCGCGCGCATCGCGGCCGCCCGCAGCCCTCTCACCCTGGCGCTGCGCGGTGGCGGGCACTTCGACGAGCGTGTGCTGTGGAGCGGGATCGACGGCGACCTCGATGAGTTGCATCAGCTCGCCACCGAGGTGCGTGCCGTTGTCGACGACTGCGGCCTCACTCATGCCGATCGGCCGTTCCGCCCGCATCTGACCCTGGCCCGCGCCCGGCGCGACACCCCGTCCTGCGCGGTGGAAGCCGCCGCCGGGCTCGCCGGGTTCAGCGGCCGCAAGTGGGAGGCCGCCCGTCTGCACCTGGTCGCCAGCAACATCGGCCGCGGGCCCGGACCCATCCACTACCGCGATGTCGGCGCCTGGGACTTCGGTGCCTAGCGAGCTTGATCGCCCGGTGTCACGTGGTGGCGCCTGTAGTGGCGGGCCGCGCGGGCGCGGTTGCCGCAGGAGGCCTTGCACCACTCCTGCCGGCCGTGACTCTTGACGAAATAGCGCACGCACCGAGGCGCCGTACAGGCGCGCAGCTGCTCGCGCTGCGGGCCGCTCAGAAAGTCGACCGCGGCGCGGGCCAGGGTCGCCAAGACGGCGGTGTGCGGGTCAGGCTGCTCCGTCAGGAGCCGTGCGGTGGGGGCCCCGTCTCGGGGCCACTCCAGCTGCGGGGCCACCAGTTCCCGTGCGGCGACCTTGTTGAGATGGTCCAGCGCCGCGTCAGCGGGCATCAGGTGACGGGCGTCCGCCGGGCTGGGCGGCGCCGGGCTCACCGCCCGCGCGAACAACGCCCGCACCGCTCCCCTCAGTTCGACGATCCCCTGCCTGAGGCGGTCGTCCGCCATGAGGTGCCCCGCCCGGACATGGACGGGCAGCAGGTCCTCCTGCCCGCGGATCCAGCGGGTGACGTCCTCGACCGTGGCCAGGTCGTCGGCGACGCCGCCGTCCCCGTCATGGCGGACCGTGCTCGCCAACTCCAGTGCCAGCCAACGCTCCACCCGTCTGTCTCCTTCTCCCCATGCCCGCACCGAGATCCGCTCTCAACCACTTGATCACATCCCCCGCACACCCTAATCTCCCTAACGGTAAATACGTTAACTTCCGTTAGACATTGCGGCGGGCATCCGCCGACTGGAGGCGACAGAGCGATGACAGCGTTGCTTGCCCACATCAGCGACCTGCACCTGGACGGCAGCGAAAGGGCGACCCGGCGCGCCACACACGTCATGGACCACCTGCGCGCCCTGCCCCGCCCGGTCGACGCCCTCCTGGTCACCGGGGACATCGCCGACCACGGCGACGAGGCCGAGTACGAGGAGGCGGCCCGGATCCTGGCCGCACCCTTCCCCGTCCTCACCTGCCCCGGCAACCACGACGCGCGCGCCGCCTACCGCAAGGCCCTGCTCGGCGAGACACCCGACGACGGCCCCATCAACCAGGTGCACCACATCGCCGGCACCGCCGTCCTGATGTGCGACTCCACCATTCCCGGCCGCGACGAGGGGCGCCTCGACGCGGAGACACTCGCCTGGATCGACTCCACCCTTGCCGCGCTGCCCGACGGCACCCCCGCGCTGATCGCCTTCCACCAGCCGCCCGTCGCACTCCACCACCCGCTGCCCGACGCCCACAGCCTCCAGCAGCCCGAGCAGCTCGCCGCGCTCCTCGATGCGCACCCGCGCATCGCCGCCGTCCTCACCGGCCACGCCCACACCGCGGCCGCCACGACCTTCGCCGGACGCCCGCTGATCGTCGGCCCCGCCATCACCTGGACGCTTCGCCTGCCCTGGGAGAGCGACCAGCCCGCCGACCGCGCGCAGCCGCCCGGCCTCGCCTTCCACGTCCTCGACGACGACCACCGCCTGACCACCCATTACCGCGTCCTCCCGTGAAGCCGGGAGGGGACAGCCGAGTGCCCCGCCCCCTGCATCACGGGGGCGGGGCGGCAGCGCTGCAGCCACAGCGCGGATGGAAGAACCCAGGCTAGCGGCGGGCACTGACAATCGCCGGGCGCCCTAGGGCTGCCGGGGCCGGACCTACGACTGCGAGGCCGGACCTACGGCTGCGGGGGCTGGCCCTGGTCCCTGCCGAGCTGGTCCTTGAGCTTGTCCTGGGCGGTGTCGACCTGGCCGGAGTACTTGTTCTGGGTCTTCCCGTCGACGAAGTCACCCGCCTTGTCGATTCCCTGCCCGGCCTTGTCCTCGTGGCCCTTGAGCATCTGCTTGAGCTTGTCCATGACTGACATGCGCAGTCGCCTCTCTGTGTCGCCCCCACCACCAGACTCACATTGCGGGGCGCGATACGCATCCGGTGGCCCGCCCCGGCGCCCCTGCCTGCGGTAACCCGTTCGGGCGCCCCCTGCTGCACGGGAGGGGGGACCCCTTGAAGCTGAGGGCGCGAGCGGCACGGCGTACGCATCCAACTCGGAAGAAGGCGTTCATGGCGAAGGCGTATCTGGTGGGCAGCGGAATCGCGTCCCTGTCGGCGGCGGCGTTCCTGATCCGCGAGGGCGGATTCGCGGGATCCGACATCGTCGTGCTGGAGGAACAGGATCGTGAGGGCGGGAGTCTGGACGCCTCCGGGTCACCCGAGACCGGGTACACGATGCGTGGCGGCCGGATGTTCGAGATCCACTTCGAATGCACGTACGACCTGCTCGGTTCGATCCCCTCACTCGACGATCCGTCGAAGTCGGTGACCGATGACACCTTCGCCTTCCACGAGGACTTCGCCTGGGACGACCACGCCCGGCTCGTCGATGCCAACGGCAAGGTGATCGACTCGCACTCCATGGGCTTCTCGGAGCGTGACCGTCTCGAACTGGTCAAGTGCGTGGGCACCCCCGAGAAGCTGCTCGACGGCAAGCGCATCACCGACTGTTTCAGCCCGGAGTTCTTCCGCACGAACTTCTGGTGGATGTGGTGCACCACCTTCGCCTTCGAGCCGTGGCACAGCGCGATCGAGTTCCGCCGCTATCTCAACCGCTTCATCCACCTCTTCAAGACCTTCGACTCCATGTCGGGGATCTACCGGACCCGCTTCAACCAGTTCGACTCGATCGTGCGCCCGCTCCTGAAGTGGCTCACCGATCAGGGCGTGAGCGTCCAACTCGGCACCCAGGTGACCGACTTGACCCTGACCGACGGCGACGCCCTCACCGTCAAGGCTCTGAGCTGCACGCGGGGCGGCCGGACCGAGGAGATCACGCTCGGGGCCGACGACCTCGTCATGGTCACCAATGGCTCGATGACGGCCGGTTCGACCCTCGGGTCCACCGACACGGTGCCCGCCCTGGACACCTCGGGACGCGACGGCGCCTGGCGCCTGTGGGAGACCCTCGCCGCCAAGCGGCCGGGGCTCGGCAAGCCGGAGGTCTTCAACTCCTCGATCCCCGAGTCGACTTGGGAGTCCTTCACGGTCACGACCAAGGACCCCACCTTCTTCAAGCTGATGGAGAAGTTCAGCGGCAGCGAGGCCGGCAAGGGCGGGCTGATCACCTTCAAGGACTCCAAGTGGCTCCTGACCATCGTCCTCAACCATCAGCCGCACTTCCATGACCAGCCCGAGGACACCTTCGTCTGGTGGGGCTACGCCCTGTTCCCGGACGAGGAGGGCGACTTCGTCCGCAAGCCGATGCGCGAGTGCACCGGCCGGGAGATCCTCGACGAGGTCCTGCACCACCTGCGCTTCGAGGAGGGCCCGGAGATCCTCGACCACTCGATCGTGCGCCCGGCCCTGATGCCGTACATCACCAGCCAGTTCCTGGTGCGCAGCGCGGGCGACCGGGCTCCGGTCGTGCCGGAGGGCTCCACCAACCTCGCCTTCATCGGGCAGTACGCCGAGGTCCCCGACGACGTGGTGTTCACGGTCGAGTACTCGGTGCGCACCGCCTGGACCGCCGTCGCGCGGCTGCTCGGTCTCGACAAGCAGCCCCCGCCCGTCTACAAGGGCGGGCACGAACCGAAGGTGCTGGTCGAGGCGTTGCAGACCATGCACCGCCGCTGACGGCCCGCCGTCGCGCTAGGCGGACTCACGCACCACAAGTTCCGGCTCGAAGATCACTGAGGTGGGGTCGGTCCGTACGCCCTCTATCTGTTCCTGCAGCAGCCGGGCCATCTCCGCGCCCATCTCTTCGACCGGCTGCCGCACCGTCGTCAGCGGGGGCACGCAGGTGACCGCCACGCTCGAGTCGTCGAATCCGACCACCGCCACGTCCTGAGGCGCCCGCCTGCCCTGTTCCCTCAGGACCTGGCACACGCCTTGTGCCATCAGGTCGTTGGCCGCGAACACGCCGTCGACGTCGGGATGCTCGGCCAGCAGGCGGCGCATCGCCTTCGCTCCGCTCTCCAGGGTGAACCCGCCCTCGACGACGGGGATGTAGGGCTGGCCGCCCCGTTCCATGCCGTCCTGGAAACCGGCGAGGCGTTCCCGGCCCGCGGGAATGTCCAAGGGGCCCGAGATGGTCGCCACCCGTCTGCAGCCGCGGGCCAGGAGATGGTCGGCGGCCAGCCTCGCCCCGTCCCGGTGTGCGAAGTCGACGAACGTGGCGTGGGCCCGCAGCGCGGGGCGCGCGAAGAACACCGCGGGCAGCCGCGCTTCGGCGAGCAGGGCAGGCAGCGGGTCCTTGGCGTGTGTCGAGACGACCAGGGCGCCGTCCGCGTTGCCCTGGCGCAGGTAGGTCAGGACCTGTTGGCGGGCGTCCTCGGTCTCCGCGAACATCAGCACCGGATGCATGGCACGCGGGCGCAGGAATCCCACCACCCCGCTGACCGCCCTGCCGAAGAACGGGTCGGCGAACACCCGGGCGGCGAACGCGTTCTGCGCGGTGTCGGAGTTGTCCCCGGCGCCCGAGACGACCAGGGCGATGGTGCCCGCGCGCTGGGTCACCAGGGAGCGCGCCGCCCGGTTGGGCGCGTAGCCCGTACGCTCGATGGCCGCCCGGACCACGTCCTGGATGGCGGGGGCGACATTGCGCACGCCGTTGACCACCCGGGAGACGGTGGCGCGTGAAACCCCCGCTTCGCGCGCCACGTCCTCCAGCGTCGGCATCTGTCTGTCCATTCGGGAACCCTAACGCCCCGCACCCGAAGGCTCATAGAGCGCTCTCCCGCGCCGACTCCCCGGCTACCGGCGGCCGTTTGACCTGCGTACCGTCGCCGTCAGCGGCAGATCCCCCGCGCTGCGCCCCGCGAGGACCCGCCACAGACCCGCTTCGGTACGCCATCGGCCCGCCCGCGTGTCCCAGTGGCGCAGCATCCTGGCCGGTACCCGCACCGATGCCGTCACCGTCTCCCCCGGCTCCGCCCGGACCGCCGTGAAGCCCGCGAGCCAGCGGACCGGGCGCTCCACGGCGGAGTCGGGCCGCGCGAGATAGACCTGCACCACCTCACGTCCCGGGCGCACGCCCGTGTTGCGCAACTGGACCTCGACGACCAGCGCCTCTCCACCCTCGATCCCGTCGATCCCGTCGGCGTCGACCGCTCCCGCCGCCCGAAGGCGTTCGTAGCTCCACGTCGTGTAGCCCAGGCCGTGACCGAACCAGTAGGCGGGTTCGAGGCCCGCCCGCAGCCACGCCCGGTAGCCGATGTGCAGGCCCTCCGCGTACTCGAGCACACCGTCGCGCGGTGTTGTGTCCCTGACCGGCACGTCCGCCAGGGCGGCTGCCCAGGTGGTGGGCAGCCTGCCGCCCGGTTCGGCCTGCCCGAACAGGACGTCGGCGAGCCCGGATCCCGCTTCCTGCCCGGGGAACCACGACAGCAGCACCGCCCCTGCCTGCTCCCGCCAGGGCAGCTCCACCGGCCCGCCCGAGTTGACGACGACCACGGTGTGCGGATTCGCGGCCGCCACCGCCGCGACCAGTTCGTCCTGGCGGCCGGGGAGTGTGAGCGAGGTGCGGTCGTGGCCCTCGGACTCGCTGCCGCCGGTGGTGCCGACCACGACGATGGCCACGTCCGCGTCCCGCGCGGCCTCGACCGCTTCGGCCAGCGCCTGTTCGGGATCCGGCTCGGGCGCCGCGGCCGTCACGACGACGGCGCGGCCGGTGCCGGGCGCCAGCTCCCGGCGTGCCACGACGTGCGCGGCGTGGCCGCCGGCCAGCCAGACCGAGGCATGCCGGCGTGGAGGGTCGAGGTGGATGACGGCGGGATCCTCGGTGTCGCGCGCGAACTCCCCCTCCACCAGCAGGTGTCCGTCCACGGCGAGACTCATCCGGCCGTAGCCGCCCACGCCGAACGTCCACTTTCCGTCGCCGAGCGGGCGGACCAGGGCGCTGATCTCGACGGTGTGCGCCCGCGGTGCGAGAGAAGGCTCCAACTGCCGTCCGGACAGGCGGTGTTCGGCGGAGAGCTCACGCCCGGACGCGTCCAGGACCCGCATCAGTACGCCGGACTCCCCGGTCAGGGGGTTCTCGCACCGTGCGGGATCCAGCGGCAGTGGCTGCCCGCCTAGGTCCAGGCCCGGGGCGTACGACACCTGGGCCCGACCGCGCAGCCGCGCCCGGATACCGTCCAGTGGCGTGACGACGGCCGCCGGGTAGACCCCGGCGCTGCCTTCTCCCTGGAGCCGGGGCGCGCAGGCGTGCCGTCCGATGACCACCACGCTGTGCAGCGCTGAGACGTCCAGGGGCAGGACGTCGTCGTTGCGCAGCAGCACGGTGCCGGCCGCCACGGCCCGCCGCAGCAGATGGCGGGCGGTGCCACCGGGCCATGCGCGCGGCGGGAGCGTGCGTCCGCTCCCGAGCGCGCCGACCCGGTCGGCCAGGGTGAGCAGACGTACCACCTTGTCGTCGATCGCCTCCTCGGGAACGCCGCCGCTCCGGACGGCGGCCACCAGGGCCTCGCCCCATGGACCCTCCGGGCCGGGCATCGCGAAGTCCTGGGCGGCCGCAGCACTCTCGGCCGTCAGCCGCACGGCGCCCCAGTCGGAGACGACGGCCCCGTCGAATCCCCACTCTCCTTTCAGTGGTTCGGCCAACAGTTCGTTGGCGGTCATCGTCGTGCCGTTGACGCCGTTGTACGCGCTCATGACGAGCCACACGCCCGCCCTGACGGCGGCCTCGAACGGGGCCAGATACACCTCGCGCAGGGTCCGCTCGTCCACCCGTACGTCCATGGTGAGCCGTTCGGTCTCCGAGTCGTTCGCCACGTAGTGCTTGGCGGTCGCGGCGACGCCGTGGGCCTGGATACCGCGGATCAGGGCGACTCCGGTGCGGGCGGCCAGTTCCGGATCCTCGGCCAGGCACTCGAAGTGGCGCCCTCCCAGCGGGGTGCGGTGGAGATTCAAGGTGGGCGCCAGGACCGCGTGCACGCCCTTGCGCAGGGCCTCATGGGCGAGCAGCTCGCCGAGCTGACCGGCGAGTCGCTCGTCCCACAGGGAGCCAAGGGCGGAGGCGGAGGGCAGGAGCAGCGAGGGACTGCGTTCGTCCCACGCCTCCCCCCGTACTCCGGCGGGACCGTCCGAGAAGACCATCTCCCGTAGCCCCACGGCTGGTTCGGCCCGGGTGCGCCACACCGTGGCTCCGGTCAGCAGACCCACCTTCTGCGCCAGGTCCAGCGTGCCCACCAGCGTGAGCAGTTCGTCCCGCGTCATTCGTTGCTCCTCCTGCCCCCGGCGAGGATGCGGCGCCGAAGCCGGATCAGTCGCAGACCGGTCACAGATCAGTCGACGGTCAGTCGTCGATCACTTGTAGACACCGAACTCGTAGAGCGAGTAGCCGTATCCGGTGCCTCGCTCCGTGCCGTTGACCCGCACGTAGCGGCCGGAGCCGCTCACATCGAAGTCGTCGACACCGCCGTTGCCGCCGCGCACCTCGTGCACGGTCTTCCAGTTCTGTCCGTCGTCGGAGGTCTGGATCGTGTACGTCTTCGCGTACGAGGTCTCCCAGTTGAGCTGCACGTGCTTGAAGGAGGTGGTGGCGCCGAGGTCGACCTGGAGCCACTGCGGGTCGCTCCAGTCGCTGGCCCAGCGCGAGCCGTTCTTGCCGTCGACGGCGTTGGCCGCGGGGCACGGGCAGTCCCCGCTGCCGGGCTGGAAGGAGGAGGCGGTCGCGGGCTTGCCCAGGGCGACGTTCGTGCCGTCGACCGGCGGCACCACCACGCGCACGGACCGCGTCTCGATGCCGACGTTCCCCTTGCCGTCGGTGACCTTGACGTAGATCTTCCAGACGCCGGGCTTGTCCGGCGCCGTGACCTTCAGGCGGCCCGACCCCTGGTCCGTGGCGGTCAGCGGGGTGAGGTCCTTGTTCTTGTCGATGTACATGCTGTTGGCCAGCACCTCATACGAGAGCGCGTCGCCGTCGGGGTCGCTGACCTTGGTGGTGAGGGTGAGCGGGCCACCCGCGGGGACCTTGCCCGCGTCGCCGTCCACGGCCAGATCGGAGATCACCGGCGGGGTGTTGTCACCGGCGGTGCTGCCCTTGTAGGCCTTCTTCACCGCGTAGTACGAGAGTCTCTTCTGGCCCGCGGGAAGCAGGTTGAACCAGACGCCGCCGAAGTCGTACTCCGTGCCGTAGTGGAACATGGTGGCACCGAGCGCGACGCCGCGGTGACCGGTGACGCAGTCCCAGGCCTTGGTGTAACCGGCGGCCTTCGCCTGATCGGTCGGCTCCTCGGGAACCCCGTTGGCGTCGTCGGGGACCTCCCACTCCCCCGCGGGACCGGTCTCGGTGACGATGTAGGGCTTGGTGTAGCCGCCCTTGTCCCAGTCGGCCTTGATCTCACAAGCGGCGTTGTAGGCGTTGACGGCATAGAGGTCGAGGTCCGGGGCGTTCTTCTTGTAGTACGGCCAGGCCCCGGTCCAGGCGTCGGTGGAGGTGACCGGGTGGTTGGGGTCCACCGCGTGGATCTTCTTGGCGACGTCGTTCACGAAGGTGGTGTACGCGTCGCGCTGCTTCTCCAGTTCGTCACCGGCGTAGCAGTTCTGCAGCCCGAGCACCGACTCGTTGCCCACGTTCCACATCAGGACACCGGGGTTGTCCTTGTAGGTGTCCACCCACTTGGGGAACTCGTCGAGCATCTTGTTCTTGTACTCGGTGTCCGTCAGGTAGTTGACACAGCCACCGCTTCCCGGGCCGCCGCCGGGCTGGAGCCAGAAGCCCGCGACGACCTTGATGCCGTGGGCGGCGGCGGAGTCGAACAGCGGCTTGCTGGAGGCGTCGGTGCCCCAGGTACGGATGGTGTTGACGCCCATGGACTGCAGGTCGGGCATGTACTTGTCCGCGTCGGCGACCGAAGGCCCCCAGGTCAGGCCCTTGACCTGGTAGGGCGAGCCGTCGACGGTGAGCTGCCAGTCGCCTTGCGAACCGGTCACCTTCACGACGCTGCCGGCCGCGTGCGCCTGCTGTGCGGGTAGCGCGAGCGCGCCGGCCACGAGCAGGCCCGCTATCGCGGGGGCCACGATGCTGCGTGGGGAGAGAGCGGTACCAGGTCTGCGCATGGGGGTCTCCTGGGCGAGGGGGATGAGGTGTCGGGGCGAGGGGGAAGGTGCGGAGTGGGGGCGGGCGCCTGTGAAGGGCGGGAGGGAGCCCCGCCCTTCACAGGTCTCGGTCACGGCAGCTCGTAGTTCTCGTCGAGTGCCGCGCCCGCTTCGGGGTGCGTCTGGTCATAGCCGCGCGGGTCGCACTGCAGGCCGCCGACGATGCAGTGGTCCACCATCGCCTTCAGCGTCGCGTCGTCCCACGCGTTGAAGAAGTCGTAGTGGAAGGAGTGGCTCGCGCCGCTCGCCAGACGGGCCTTCGACAGATCCCCGTTGACGGGGAACGCCATCTTGAACTCGACCATCGGCAGGGCGACGGGGTGACTGGTCGGGCAGATGTTGTCGTTGGTGCCGTCCTTGACCACCGGGTAGGACATGTGGCTCTGGTGGTTCGGGGAATCCAGCGACTTGCCGTCCCAGCAACTGGGCGCCTGGAAACGGATGTTGAGCTGGGTGTCCGCCGTGGTGGGGCAGTCCTTGGGGAACTCGACGTTGAAGTAGCTGGTCCCGCACTCCCACCCTTCGACGAAGCCGGGATGGTCACGGAACTCCTGCGCGGTCTGCATCGGGCTGCCGACGACGAACCTGAGCCCCTTGGGGAAGGGCCGCACGCTCGTGTAGTCGGTGACCCCGGCCTTGTAGTAGATCGTCTGATCCCCTACGGGACGGATCTCCTTGTCGCCGTTGTACAGCGTGGGCATCCAGTACGCCGACCTGTCACCGGGAGCAAGACACTTGGTGGAGCCGCTGTCCAGCGACCCCGTGGTGCTGTGGGCGTTCGTCGTGGTGTTGCCCATGAACGTGTGGTCGTGCGACTTGCCGGGCTGCCCGGGATAGACGACGGGGTCGTCGGGGGCGGTGTGCGAGACCGAACAGTGCGCCTGGAACTCGTGGAAGTAGCGGTGCGGGGGCGCCTTGGCCGACGGCTTGACGCCGGTGACGGTCGGCTTCGCGGGGATGTACCCGTCCGCGTCGGCGTCCTCATCGGAAGCGCGGGTGGATGCGGCCATGGCGTGTCCCGCGTGCGATGCCATGGCCTTCGGCGACCGGGACTGCGACGCGTTGTCGGCGCTCACCGCGATGCCGCCGATGCCGAGTGAGCTCAGTATCAGGGCGCCCGCGATGAGCGCTCCTGAGATCGTTCTCGATCTCCGTGCCATGGAGACCTCCTGCCACGTGGAGAGGGACGGGGGGGACCGGCCTGCCGGGAGCCGTGGCCGTGCGCTCCCGGACACCGGGTGGGGACATGAGTGGCCGAGGGCACGCCAAACGGCAGCCCTGGGGCACCTGTTGCAGAGCACCCGTTACGGCAACAGAGCCGGGAGAGCGCTCTCCCGGAGTGTTCCCACCGTGACACGAACGTGTCAAGAGAAGGTGAACGAATGGATGCCGACGACTGCGGCTCCGCGGCACGCACATGACGTACGAGACCGGCCGCTCCCCCGGTCGCGTGAGCCGCTCTGCGCAACTTCCGGTTGGTCAGAGGGCGTTGGGGGCGCGGCGCCCGTGCATCCGGGCGCCGCCGCGCCAGTCGACGCCGTCCGGCGGCAACTTGAAGAAGCGGCTTACGGGCGTTGGCGCCTCAGTGCGGCGCATGAAGGATGCAGAGGGAATGCAGCACAGGAGAGCGCTCTCCTGGAGCGCTCTCCTGGATTCCGCAGCCCGTCAGGGGCATGTGGGGCATGTGGGGCATCAGCCAGGGCCGTGCGGTCGAGCGGTCAGCCGCCGTCGCAGGTGAGGTCGGCGGGCCGCATATAGCCGAGCTTCTGGCCGTTGTCGGTGCGCGAGACCTGCCACAAGGCGTCCACGCCCTGGCGGGTGCCGTTCACCGGGGTGCCGGGATCGAGGTAGCCGACGATCTCGGTCCACGGGTTGTCACCGGCGTAGATCGGGGCATCGGCGTGGGTGGCAAAGCACGTGCCACCGGCTGCGGCGGTGCCGCCGAGCAGCGGAAGCGTCAGCAGACTCAAGGCCAGCGCGGCTGCGAGTCGGGTCGCGCTCTTGCGCGCCAGTCGGGTTCGGGACAAGTGGGTCCTCCAGGTGTGGGCGCGAGCTCCACGTGTTCTTCCGGGGGGGAGCGACGCGGGGCCGGGACGCGTACGTCCCGGCCCCGCGTCGGTCGCCTCAGAGCGTCTGAGTGCTGGAGATGTCAGGGGCGACCACACCGACACCGGCACCGGGCGTCGGCGGGGCGCTGTTGGTCCACGGTTCGGCGTCGCCGATCTCCTCCAGCGTCCCCGCGGCGTGGGCGGGCCCCTTCGTGTCGGCCGTGTCCGCCCCCGGGGGCGGGCTGATCGCGGCGATGACAGCCCCGGCGGCGAGAGAGGCAACGGCCAGTACGCTTCGCTTCTTCATACCGGGGTCAACTCCCCGTAGCCCTCAAAGGGCACGGCCTGACCCCGGAGATCACTGCAGCGGACGGCTCCGATTCTGGTTCTGATCCTGATCCTGGTCCGGTCCTGATTCGGGTTCTGGTGCCGGTTCTGGTGCCGGTTCCGACTCCGGTGCGAGGCGTGGGCTCACGGCGCCTACGCTGTGCGGATGTTGGTCTACGCCCCGGCGGCGCTCCTGTTCCTCGTCTTCTGCGTGCGCGTGGTGCGCGAGCGCAGGAAATTCAGCAATGCCGTGATCCTGGGACTCGCCGTGCTCTGTGCTCTAGCGGCCTGGGTGTTCCAACTGGTCAGGTCCGGTTCGGCATCGGGGCAGGCCGTCGCGTGGGCGCTGCTGGTCCTGGGGGCGCTCGGCATCCTCGTACTGACCTGTCTTCTGTTCCTCAACGGCCTGCAGATGGTGCGCAAGGAAGGCAGGAGCCCCACCAACCTGCTCTCGCTGCTGGCCGCTCTGTGCGTCCTGGCTGTCGTGGCGCTGCTGGTCACGGCCGTGGTCGTGCGGACACCGCTGTGGGTCGGGGTGGGCGTGGCGGCCGGCGGTCTCGCCGGCTACCTCTCGTTCCTGTTCCTGAGTTTCGTCTTCTACGCGTTCCTGTACGGGCGGCTGCGGGTGCGCCGCAAGGCCGACTACGTGGTCGTACTCGGTTCGGGACTCGTCGGGGGCTCCACCGTGCCGCCTCTGCTGGCCAGTCGCCTCACGCGTGCGCATGCGGTGCACGCGGGCCTCGCCAAGCGGGGCGGATCGCCGGTGCTCATCACTTCGGGAGGCCAGGGTCCCGACGAGGACGTGCCGGAGAGCCACGCGATGGCCGACCATCTGATCGCCCGTGGATTTCCCGCCGACCTGATCGAGCGGGAGGACCGTTCGACGACGACCGACGAGAATCTGCGGTTCAGCAAGGCGATCATGGAGAAGACGAAGCCGGACTACCGGTGCGTCATCGTCACGAACAACTACCACGCCTTCCGGGCCGCCCTCACGGCTCGGCGGACCGGAATCAGGGGCCACGTGGTGGGCTCGCCCACCGCCGCGTACTTCTGGCCCACCGCGACGATCCGCGAGTTCACCGCGGTCCTCGTCGCCTACAAGCGGACCAATGCGGCCATCTGCCTGCTGATCGTGCTCGGCGGGGTGCTCGCCTGGTGGGCGCGGCAGAACGGCGCCGGGTGAGGCTGCCGCGACGTGTCCTGAGGGAGACGACGAAGCCGGGGCCACGGCCGACGGCGGGGCTACGGCCGACGGCGGGTCTTGCCCTTCTTGCCGCCCTTGGCGGCGCCGCCGGAACCGCTGCGTGTGCTCTTGCCGGGCGTCCCGCTCTTGCCGCTCTTTCCGGGGTTCCCGGTCTTTCCGGTCTTTCCGGTGGGCTTGCCGGCCGTCGGCTTCCGCCTGGCGCCGCCCTTGTCGGGGCTCTTGCGCTTCGACTGGTCCGTGGCCGACCCTGCGGCGGGAGTCTGGGTGCGGCCACGTGAGCTGTTGACCGTGCGTCCCCGGACGATGCCGATGAAGTCCTCCACCAGGTCCGTGGTCGCGTCCTCGGGCCACGAGAGGGCGACCCTTGACTCGGGGGCTTCCGCCAGCGGCCGGTAGGTGAGGTCCTTGCGGTGGTGCAGCCGGGCGAGCGACTGGGGGACGGCCAGGACGCCCACGCCCGCCGCCACCAGCTCGATGGCGTCCGCCGTGGTGGCGGGGCGCTCGTTCGCGGGCTGTCCCGGCAGGCTCTCCCAGGCGAGTGTGTCGTCTAGGGGGTGCAGCACGATCTCGTCGGCCAGGTCCTCGGTCGTCACTTCGTCGACCGCCGCGATGACGTGGTCCTTGGGAATCACCACGACCGTCGTCTCGGTGTAGAGGGGGATCGCGCTGAGGTCGGTGCGGTCGACCGGCAGCCGGACGAATCCCGCGTCGGCGCCGCCGCCCCGCAGGAGCTCGAACGCCTCGCCGGGATCCACCGCCACGAGGGTCAGCGGCACGTCGGTCCGCCGCTCGTTCCAGATCCGCACCCACTTGGTGGGCGTCACCCCCGGGACATACGCGAGCCTGAACGAAGGGGTTACTTGCGAGTCTGTCACTCCGCCAGGTTACCGGTCGTGGTCGGCGGTAGCTCACATGCTCGATACCCTGGGGACCATGACGTCGCACCAGACCACCCAGACCATGAAGCCCGCGACCGCGGCGAAGAAGCTGGGTGTGTACCTCGAGGCCACCCCCGCCGAGTTCCAGGAGGGTGTCGTCTCGCGCACCGAGCTCAACGCCCTGCAGACCGAGCCGCCCGAGTGGCTGCAGGAGCTGCGGCGCAACGGCCCGCATCCCCGGCCGGTCGTCGCGTCGAAGCTCGGCGTGTCCATCGCCGGTCTCGCACGTGGCGGGGTCACGGAGGCCCTCACCACGGAGCAGATCGACGCGCTCAAGACGGACAACCCCGAGTGGCTGCAGAAGGAGCGCGCCACCCAGGCCGAGGTCCGCAAGGAGACGGTACGCATCAAGGAGAAGAACGCGGAGCGGGCCGAGCAGGACCGCAGGCCGCGTTCCTGAACCGGATCGGACCGAGCCCCCGGACACGCTGACACCGTCAGTGTCCGGGGGCTCAGTCATGCGCCGCAGGCTCAGTCATGCGCGGCTGCCCCAGGTCAGCGGCCGTGCCCGCCCGGATGTCCGCCCCCGTTCCGGGCGCGGCCGGGGTCCCTGCGATGCTGATGCCGTGGTCCTCACTCCCGCCGTGCCGGAACCGATAACCGCCGATCCGCCCGTCTTTGCCGAGAACCCGCTGCTCACGCAGTCGTGGCTCGACCTTGCCTTCGTGCACTGGGCCGTGGACCCCGCGGACGTAGCGCCCCTCCTTCCGGCCGGGACGGTTCCCGACCTGCACGACGGGGTGACCTATGTGGGCCTCGTCGCGTTCCGCATGCACCGGGTCGGTTGGTTCCGGCTGCCCGGCATCCCCTATCTGGGTACGTTTCCCGAGACGAACGTGCGCCTCTACTCGGTGGACGCCCATGGCCGCCGCGGCGTCGTCTTCCGCTCCCTGGACGCCTCGCGCCTGATTCCGGTGGCGGTCGCACGCGGAGCCTTCCGGCTGCCGTACCAGTGGTCGCGGATGAGCATCCACCGCAGCGGCGACAACGTCACGTACACGAGTGCCAGGCGCTGGCCGGGCCCGCGCGGGGCACACAGCCGGATCGCCGTCCGGGTGGGCGAGCGCGTCGAGGACCCCACCGACTTCGAGCACTTCCTGACGGCCCGGTGGGGGATGCACAACACCTTCTTCGGGCGGCAGATGTTCCTGCCGAACGTCCATCCGCGCTGGCCGCTGCACCGGGCCGACCTGATCGAGTGCGACGAGGACCTGGTCGCGGCCGCGGGGCTGCCGCGACCGGTCGGGGATCCGGTGAGCGTGCTGTATTCGCCGGGCGTTCCGGTCCGTTTCGGGCGGCCGGCGCGGCCGGGCGGCATCCCGACACCCTGACGGGTGGCACGACGACGTACGGCACCGGCCCATACCCGTACGGCCTCACAGCGAGGTGGGCACGACGAACAGGGCCCAGGTGACGAGGGGGCCAATCACGGCGATGCCGAGCCCCCAGGCCATGAGGCGCCGGAAGACGAAGTCCCTCTGGTCCTCGGGAGTGTTGGCGGTCACCAGTGCTCCGCTGGTGGAGAACGGTGAGGCGTCCACCACCGACGCGGAGATGGCCAGTGCCGTGATGAGTCCGACCGCTCCCACCTCACCGGCGAGCAGGAAGGGCACGGCCAGCGGGATCAGCGCGCCGAGCATGCCGGTCGTCGAGGCGAAGGCGGACACCAGGGCGCCGATGAGGCAGATCAGCAGGGCGCCGATGAGGGGTGCCTCGATGGAGGCGACCTGTTTGCCGAGGTAGTCGATGGTGCCCATGCGCTCCATCTGGCTCACGTAGGTGACGATGCCGCAGACCAGCAGCACGGTCGACCACGCGCACCGGTCCACGGCTCCGGTGACCGACTTCGGGGAGACCAGGGACAGGACGACGGTGATGCTGAGCGCCATCAGGCCGACGTCGAGGTCGAAGAAGAGCGCTCCGGCGACGAGGCTGAGCAGTCCGAGCAGGGTGAGCGCGCGCGGGCCGTCGAGCTTGAGGGGTTCGTCCCGCGCCGTGGGGGTGGTGGTCGTGGCGACGGCGAGGGCGCGCCGGGGTGCCCCGCCCGCCCCGACCAGTTCGCCGCCGGGTCCGCCGCTTTCGCCGGGCGGTGGCGCGTCGTCATGGCGTTCACTGCCGGCGTTTGTGTCGCCACCGTCTTTGTACGTTCCTGCGCGTTGCCCGAGCAATCGTCGTCCGCCGAAGACGAAGAAGACGATGACGCACAGCACCACGTTGAACAGGAACGAGGCGGTGAACAGGAGGGCGGGGTTGCCCGGCAGGTGATTGCGCTCGACCACGTTGTTGGTGATGCTGCCGAACACGCCGATCGGGGAGAAGCCTCCGGCGCTCGCTCCGTTGGCGATGAGCAGCCCCATGAGCACGGGATTGATGCCGTAGGCGACGGCGAAGCCGAGGCCGATGGGGGCGACGATGCCGACGGCAGCGGGGGTGACCGCGCCGACGGCGGTGAGCATGGCGGTGACGAGGAACATGACCCAGGGAATGAGGGCGATCCGGCCCCGCACCGCTTTCACGGCGGCGTTCACGAGCCAGTCAACCGTGCCGTTGTTCTTCGCTATGGCGAACAGAAGCGTGACGCCGACGAGGACGACGAACAGGTCGCCGGGAAACCCGGAGAAGAGATCGTCCGTCGACTCGTCCGCCACGGTGGAGCCGATGATGAATGCGGCCACGAGGGCGAGCGCACCCAGGTGGACTGCGGAGAAGGTCGCGATGGCGAAGACAAGGACCAGGGCGATGATGGAGATGACTTGATCTGACACGAGGGCTCCCTTGCCGTCGGCCGATGGTCATGTCGCGGTGCGCCGGGGCGCGTGACGAGGGGTGCGCGCGGCGCCGAAGAGTGCGCGGTGGATGACGGCGCGCACGGACGTCCACCCCTGGGCCGCATGAGCCCAGGGGGGATGATGAATTCCGCCTGGCGGAATTGAGCTTTCGCAATGGGGAGTATTGGAGTGCGCTTCCCGGGGCGTCAAGGGGAACGCCCGAATGCGTTGCGCGGCGTGGAGACGGGGTGGAAGCGGGGCGGCGACCGGGTCGAGTTCGTCAGCGCCCGGCCTCGGGAATGCCCCCGCCCCCCTGCCGCGGATGCCCCAACGCCGCGCTGACCTGCCGCGCGGTCTCACTCACCAGGGCCCCGTACGCGGCGCTCGCCTCCTGCGTCATTCGGCTCGTCGGCATGTTGACGCTGATGCTCGCGACCGGCGTCCCCGACTCGTCCCACACGGCGGCGGCGACCGCGGACACGTCGTCGCGCCACTCCCCGCCGTTGGTGGAGTACCCCCGCTCCCTGATCCGCGCGAGCTCGGCGAGCAGCCGCTCCCTGTCCGTGATGGTCGAGCCCGTGAACTCCTCTAGACCCAGGTCCAGTTGACGGTCGATCACTTCCCGGGGGCTCACCGCGAGGACCGCCTTGCCGTTCGCGGAGGCGTGGAGGGGCAGCTGGGTGCCCAGCGCCAGGATGATTCGCACCGGCTTGGAGGTCTCCAGTCGCTCGATGAGCACCACCTTGTCGCCGTCCGGGACGGTCAGATGGACCGTCTCGTCGATGCGCCGCCGCAGCTCTTCCATGAGCGGCAGAGCCACGTCCCGCAGGCTCAACTCCCCCGTGGCACGCCGTCCGACCTGCAAGGCCTTGGTGGTCACGACCCAGCGGGTGACCTCGCCGGCGGCCGGGCGGATCCAGCCCGCCTCGTGCAGTGTGCGCAGGGCGCGCTGCGCGGAGCTCTTGGGCAGCTCCAGGCCGCGGGCCAGGTCGGCGACGCCGATCGGCTGCCGCGCGGCGACCTCTTCCAGTACGCGAAGTGCGTTGAGAACGCTCTGCATCCGTTGACTCCCCACCGGGTCGACCCCTACGCTCCCCGTGCCACCTTACGACACACCGTGCCACAATGCGGCACGCATAGCAAGGGAGTTGGCCACTGTGACCTCTCGACCCGGGCGGCACTTCCTGCAGATACCCGGCCCCACGAACGTCCCCGACCAGGTGCTCCGCGCCATGTCGGCGCCGACGATCGACCACCGGGGCCCCGAATTCGCGGCGCTGACCACGGAGTTGCTCGCCTCGCTGAAGCCGGTCTTCGGCACCACGGGACCCGTCGTGCTCTTCCCCGGCTCCGGCACCGGCGCCTGGGAGGCAGCCCTGGTCAACACGCTCAGCACCGGCGACAGGGTGCTGCACGTGGAGACCGGCCACTTCGCCACGCTCTGGCAGCAGATGGCCACGGGTCTCGGCCTCTACGTCGACTTCGTGCCCGGCGACTGGCGCCACGGCGCCTCACCCGAGGCGGTCGCCGAACGCCTCGCCGCGGACAGCGCTCGTACGATCAAGGCCGTCTGCGTGGTGCACAACGAGACGTCGACCGGCGTGACCAGCCGGGTGGCCGACATCAGGCAGGCGATGGACGCGACGGGACATCCCGCGCTGCTGCTCGTCGACACGATCTCCTCACTGGGTTCGATCGACTACCGACACGACGAATGGGGCGTCGACGTCACCGTCGCCGGGTCCCAGAAAGGGCTGATGCTCCCGCCGGGGCTCGGCTTCAACGCGGTGAGCGAGAAGGCTCTGGCCGCCTCCCGCACAGCGCGGCTGCGCAGGTCCTACTGGGACTGGCAGCCGATCATCGAGGCGAACCGGCGCGGCTTCTTCCCGTACACCCCCGCGACCAACCTCCTCTACGGCCTCGCCGAAGCCCTGCGGATGCTCCAGGCGGAGGGCCTTCCCGCGGTCTTCGCCCGGCACGACCGGCACGCGGAGGCCACCCGAAACGCCGTACGGGGCTGGGGACTTGAGGTGCTGTGCGCCGACGACCGCGAGTACTCGTCCTCGCTGACCGCGGTGCTCATGCCAGAGGACCAGGACGCCGACAAGGTGCGGAAGATCATCCTTGAGCGGTTCGACATGTCCCTCGGCGCGGGCCTCGGCAAGCTCGCCGGACGGATCTTCCGCATCGGCCACCTCGGGCACTTCAACGACCTGACGCTCGCGGGCACGCTCGCCGGGGTGCAGATGGGCCTTCAGCTGGCCGGTGTACGCATCGACCCCGGCGGGCTCACCGACGCCCTGGACGTCCTGCGCGCCGGGTGACGACGGCCGTGCGCCCGCCCGACTCCCCAACCGGCCGAGGAGGTTGCCGAGCATGACCGTCACCGAGGGCGAGAGCCCCACGCACGACAGCGCCGAAGGCGCCGAGCGCCAGGAACAGGCCCGTGGTCTCCACGAGGACCTGGTCAGGGATCTCGACGGAGAGGTCCAATTCGACGACTACACCCGGCACTTGTTCGCCCGGGACGCGAGCATGTACGCCATCACGCCGATGGGCGTGGTCTTCCCCCGGCACGCCGACGACGTCGCCGCGGCGGTCACGGCCGCCGCTGCCCACCGGGTGCCCGTCGTGCCACGCGGGGCAGGAACCAGCCTGGCGGGCCAGACCGTCGGGCCCGGCCTCGTCCTGGATCTGTCCCGGCACATGAACCGCATCGTCGAGCTCGACCCGGCCACCGGCACGGCCCTGGTCGAGGCCGGTGTCGTACAGGACCAGCTCAATCGCGCCGCGAGCCCGTGGGGGCTGATGTTCGGCCCGGACACCTCGACCAGCAACCGCGCCACCATCGGCGGGATGATCGGCAACAACTCGGCCGGCAGCGGCTCGGTGCGCTACGGCATGACCATCGACCACGTCCGCGAACTCGACGTGGTGCTCTCGGACGGGAGCCGGGTGCCCCTGGGCCGGGTCGACGAGGCCGAACGCGCGCACCGCGCGGGGCAGTCGACGCTTGAGGGCGCTCTGTACCGGGAACTGCCCGAGATCGTCCGGGCCAATGCGGCAGCCATCGCCGAGGGGTTCCCGGAGCACTGGCGCCGCGCCTGCGGCTACCGCCTGGACCGGCTCGCCCGCGAGGACGCGGCCTTCGACCTGGCCAAGTTCGTCGTCGGCTCGGAGGGGACCCTCGCCGTCGCCACGAGCGCCCTCGTCGATCTCGTGCCCAAGCCGAGCCGCACGGTGATCGCCGTCGGCCACTTCACCTCCGTGGCCGCAGCCATCGCGGGCACGGAGGACGCGCTGGCCTGCGATCCGGCCGCCGTGGAGCTGATGGACCGTACGATCCTCGATCTGTCCCGGCGCAAGATCGAGTACGCGGCGCTCGGCGACCTCCTCGAAGGCGAACCCGAAGCCCTGCTCTTCGTCTCCTTCACGGGCGACGACGAGGCCGAACTCCTCGACCGGATGCGGCAGCTCACGAAGCTGTGGTCCCGGCACGGACACGGCTACCACACCCTCCAGGCCGTCACCCCGGCCCAGCAGTCGTCCCTCCTGAAGGTCCGCAAAGCGGGGCTCGGCCTGCTGATGGCCGCCAGCGAGGGCACCCGGCGCCCGCTCGCCTTCGTCGAGGACACCGCGGTCGACCCCGTGCACCTCGCGGACTACACCCGCAGGTTCAAGGACGTCCTCGACCGGCACGGCATGACGGCCGGGTTCTACGGCCACTGCTCGGTCGGCTGTCTGCACATCCGCCCCTATCTCGACCTCGCCGACCCGGCGGACGTGAGCCGGATGCGTGCCGTCGCGGAGGAGGTGAAGGACCTGGTCGCCGAGTACGGCGGCGTGAACTCCAGCGAGCACGGCGACGGTCTCGCGCGCAGCGAGTTCAACCGGGAGATCTTCGGCGACAAGCTGTACGAGGCGATGCGCCAGGTCAAGCGGCTCTTCGACCCCGCAGGAGTGCTCAACCCCGGCAAGATCGTGGACGCGGCGCCGATGACGGAGAACCTGCGCGACGCGGCGCTCACGCCCGCCGAGCCGCTGCGCACCCGCCTGTCCTTCGAGGTCGTGGGCGGTGGCGGCATGCGGGCGGCGGCGGACCGGTGCATGAACATCGGCCTGTGCCGCAAGTCCGGCAGCGGCGCCATGTGCCCCTCGTACATGGCGACCCGCAAGGAGGAGGACTCCACCCGCGGCCGGGCGGGAGCCCTGGTCAAGGCGCTCTCCGAGCCCGACCCGAAGGCCGCACTGGGGGACGAACGGCTGCACGAGATCCTCGACCTGTGCCTGATGTGCAAGGCGTGCAAGAGCGAATGCCCCCTCGGTGTCGACATGGCCACGCTCAAGAGCGAGACCCTCTCGCACTACCACGACACCCACGGAGTGCCGCTGCGCTCACGCCTGTTCGGCGCGATCCGCGTCCTGAACCGCCTGGGGTCCGCGACCGCCCCGCTGTCCAATCTGCCGGGCCGCATCACACCGGTGCGCCGGCTCATGGACCGCCTGGTCGGCATCGCCCCGCAGCGGCCGCTGCCGGTGTTCGAGCGCCGCAATCTGCTGCGCTGGTTCCGGCGCCGTACGCCCGCCGCGCATCCGGCCACCCAGGGCACCGTCACCTATCTCGCCGACTCCTTCACCACGTTCACCGAACCGGGCATCGGCCGCGCGGCCATCGAGCTCCTCGAACGGGCGGGGTGGCAGGTGCGGTTGGAGAGCGGCGGCTGCTGCGGCAGGTCAAGCCTCTCCAAGGGCCTGGTGGACGACGCCAAGAACAAGGCGCGCCAACTCGCGCACGCCTTGCGGAAGTCGAGCGAGCCCGGCTCGCCGATCGTGGGGTGCGAGCCCTCGTGCCTGATGACGCTGCGCGACGAACACCGGGCCCTGCTGCCCGACGACGCCGCGGTCAAGGACATCGCGGGAAGGGTGCGCCAGGTCGAGGAGCTGTTGGTGGAGGCCATCGACGACGGTCGGCTCCGGCTGCGCGGCGACTCCTGGCTCGCTGGACGCAAGCTGCTCTACCACGGTCACTGCCACCAGAAGGCGGAGGTCGGCACGGCCGCGACCGTCGCGCTCCTGAAGCGGATCCCGGGAGCTACGGTGGACGAACTGGACGCCGGCTGCTGCGGGATGGCGGGTTCCTTCGGCTTCGAGTCCGAGCACTACGAGGTGTCGATGACGGTCGGTGAGGACCGGCTTTTCCCCGCGATCGAGGCGGAGGACGCCGAAACGGTCGTGGTCGCCACGGGTGTGTCCTGCCGTCAGCAGATCTTCCACGGGACCGAGCGCGACGCCTGGCATCCGGTGCAGTTGCTGTGGGAGGCGGTGGAGCCTCAGTGAGGGCGAGGGCGGCCGCGGTGACCGAACACCGCGACCGCCCCGCGCCCGGTCATGTCACGCGGCCGCGTGGGAGCCGCCCGCCCCGGCGGCGCCCGCCTCGTGGTGGATGGGCGTCCCGGCACCGGTCAGCGGAACGCCCGACCCGCCCCGCCGCGCCGCGACGATCTCGGCCGCGATGGACAGGGCGGTCTCCTCCGGCGTGCGGGCCCCGAGGTCGAGCCCTATCGGGGAGTGCAGGCGGGCCAGCTCCTCGTCGCCGACGCCGACTTCGCGCAGACGCTGGTCGCGGTCCTCGTGGGTGCGGCGCGAGCCCATCGCACCGACGAACGCGACCGGAAGCCGCAGGGCCACCTCCAGCAACGGGATGTCGAACTTGGCGTCATGCGTGAGGACGCACAAGACCGTGCGGCCGTCGGTCGCGGTGTCCCGGAGGTAGCGGTGCGGCCAGTCGACCACGATGTCGTCCGCCTCGGGGAAGCGGGTCCGCGTGGCGAAGACCGGACGGGCGTCGCACACGGTCACGTGGTAGCCGAGGAACTTGCCCGTGCGCACCAGGGCCGCGGCGAAGTCGATCGCACCGAACACGATCATGCGGGGCGGCGGCACGCTCGACTCGACGAACAGGGTCAGGGGCGCCCCGCAGCGCGAACCGCTCTCCGACGCGACGAACTCGCCGGTGCGGCCCGCGTCCAGCATCGCGCGGGTCTCCCCCACCACCGTCCGGTCGAGGTCCGGATGACCGTCCAGACCTCCTTCGTACGAACCGTCGGGGTGGACGAGCACGACCCTGCCGAGGAGTTCGGCCGGGCCCTCGGCCACCCGGGCGATGGCTGCCGCCTCCCCCCGGGCCGCGGCCGAGAGCGCCGCCGCGAAGACCTGCCTGTCGGGCGCGTCCGCGCCGAGCGGCGTGACCAGGACCTCGATGACGCCGCCGCAGGTCAGGCCGACCGCGAAGGCGTCCTCGTCGCTGTAGCCGAACCGCTCGCGCACGGCCGTGCCGTCCTGGAGCGCCTGGACGCACAGGTCGTACACCGCTCCTTCCACGCAGCCGCCGGAGACCGAACCGATGGCCGTGCCCTCGCTGTCGACGGCGAGGGCCGCGCCGGGGTCGCGCGGCGCGCTGCCGCCCACCGTCACGACGGTGGCGACGGCGAAGTCCCGGCCCTCCTCGGCCCAGCGGTTCAGCTCTTCGGCGATGTCAAGCACCCGGGGCTCCTCCTCCGTTCAGGATGCGGTCGGGCCGGATCGGCAGATTCCGGTGGCGTACGCCGGTGGCGTGCCAGACCGCGTTGGCGATCGCCGCGGCGGCCCCCACGATGCCGATCTCGCCGATGCCCTTGATGTCGATCGGGTCGTCCGCGTCCGTGTCCTCCACCCAGTCCGCCTCGATGACCGGCACATCGGCGTTGGCGGCGAAGTGGTAGCCCGCGAAGTCGGCTCCGACGTGGCCGCCCGTCGCCTGGTCCCGGTGGGCCTCCTCGTGCAGGGCCATGGAAAGGCCCCAGGTCATCCCGCCGACGAACTGGCTGCGTGCGGTCAGCGGGTTGATGATCCGGCCCGCCGCGAACATGCCGAGCATGCGCCGCACGCGCACCTCACCGGTGGTGACGTCGACGGCGACCTCGGCGAACTGCGCGCCGTAGGAGTGCCGTTCCTTCTGCGAGAGGCCTCCGACGGCCGCACTGGTGTCGGAGCGCACGGTGATTCCCTGCGACGGGATGTCGCCGCCCAGGGCCAGTTGCTCCCGCAGCTCGGCCACCGCCGCCGTGACCGCCCAGCCCCAGGAGCGGGTGCCCATCGAACCGCCGGAGATCGCCGCCGGGCCGAAATTGCTGTCCCCGATGCGCACATGGACGCGCTCCTGGGGCACCTCCAGGGCTTCCGCGGCGATCAGGGTCAGCGCGGTCCGCGCGCCCGTACCGACGTCCGCGGCGGTGATCCGCACCGTGAAGGTGCCGTCGGCCTCCGCCGTCACGGCGGCCGTGGACGGCGCGACGATCACCGGGAAGGTGGCCGCCGCCGTGCCGGTGCCGAGCAGCCAGCGCCCCTCGCGCCGCAGCCCGGGACGCGGGTCCCGGTCCGCCCAGCCGAACCTGCGGGCACCCTCCTGGAAGGCGGACAGGAGATTGCGGCTTGCGAACGGAAGACCGGACACGGGGCCCACGTCCGGTTCGTTGCGGGCGCGCAGCGCGATCGGGTCGACGCCGCACCGCTCGGCGAGTTCGTCGAGCGCGGATTCCAGGGCGAACGAACCGGGGGCCTCGCCGGGCGCGCGCATGTAGGTCGGCGTCGGCACGTCGAGGCGCACCACGCGGTTGACGCTGCGGTGGGCGTCGGATGCGTACATGGGACGTCCGAACCCGGCGCTCGTCTCCACGAACTCGTGCACCGTCGACGTGAGGCTGTGCGCCTGGTGGTCGACGGCGCGCAGCCGTCCGTCGGTGTCGGCGCCGAGCCGCACGCGCTGGGCGGTGGGGCTGCGGTAGCCGGTGAGCGAGAACAGCTGGCGGCGGCTGAGGACGACCCTGACGGGGCGGTCGAGCTGTGTCGCCGCCATCACGGCGAGGATCTGGTGCACGCGTACGCCCTTGGACCCGAAGGCGCCGCCGACGTGCTCGGACCGCACCCGCACCGAGGCCGGGTCGAGCGAGAACAGCTTCGCCAGCTCGTCCGCGACCCAGGTGCTGCCCTGGTTCGAGTCGACGACTTCGAGGCGTCCGTTGTCCCAGCGCGCCATCGCCGCGTGCGGTTCCATGGAGCTGTGGTGCTCTTCGGGGGTGGTGTACTCCGCGTCCACGACGTGGGCGGACGCGGCGAGTTCGGCCTCCAGGTCGCCCTTCTCCACCAGCATGCCGTCGCCGTCCGGCGTGTACGTGCCGGGGTGGCCCGCGGAGAAGGCGACGTCGTGCGACTCCTCCTCGTACCGCACCACCAGCGCCTCGGCGGCCTCTCTCGCCTGCTCGGAGGTCTCGGCGACGACGAGCGCCACCGGCCAGCCGACGAAGGGCACCCGGTCGTGCTGGAAGACCTCGACGATCGGGTCGGGCGGGCCGAGCATGCTGACGTAGTCGCTGTCGACGCGCGGGGCGTTCCCGTGGTGCAGGACGCTCAGGACGCCGGGCATCGTGCGGACGGCGTCCGACTCGACCGACAGGATCCGGCCGCGGGCGATCGTGGAGAGGACCAGCCAGCCGTGGGCGAGTTCGGCGAAGGGGATCTCCCCCGCGTACCGGGCCGCGCCGGTGACCTTCTCCCGGCCCTCCACACGGGTGAACGAAGCGCCGACGGCGCTCGCGGAACCGGTGGACGTGGTCGTCGCGGTACGCGCCGTCATCGGGTCGCCTCCTCGGTGAGCTCGGTCAGCAGGGCGACCACGAGGTTGCGCATCAGCGTCACCTTGTAGCCGTTGTCGGGCAGGGTCTGCGCGGCGGCCAGTTCGGCGTCCGCGGCGGCGGCGAAGGCTTCGGCGGTCGCGGGGCCCCCGGTCAGGGCCCGCTCGGCCTCCCGTGCGCGCCACGGCCGGGACGCCACCGCGCCGAAGGCCAGGCGCACTTCGCGTACGACGCCGTCCTGGACGTCGAGCGCGGCGGCGATCGAGCCGATCGCGAAGGCGTACGACGCGCGCTCGCGCACCTTGCGGTAGCGGGAGTGGGCGGCGACCGGGGCGGGCGGCAGGGTGATGCCGGTGATGAGTGCGCCGGACGGCAGCGCGGTCTCCAGGTGCGGGGTGGAGCCCACGGACAGATAGAAGTCCGCGAGCGGCAACTCGCCGGTGCCATCGGCCGTTTCGTACGAGATCACGGCGTCGAAGGCGGCGAGCGCCACCCCCATGTCGGAGGGGTGGACGGCCACGCAGTGCTCGGTGGCGCCGAGGATGGCGTGGTTGTGGTGTTCACCCCCGACAGCGGGGCAGCCGCTGCCGGGGTCGCGTTTGTTGCACGGTTTGGACAGGTCGGCGAAGTAGCCGCAGCGGGTGCGCTGGAGCAGGTTGCCGCCGACGGTGGCCATGTTGCGCAGCTGGCCCGAGGCCCCGGCCAGGACGGCTTCCGCCAACGCGGGGTAGCGGCGGCGCACTTCGGGATCGGCCGCGAGGTCGCTGTTGGTGACGGTGGCGCCGATCCGCAGCCCGCCGTCGTCCGTCGCCTCGATCCGGTCGAGGGGCAACTCGCGTACGTCGATGAGCAGTCCGGGCCGCTCCACGCCGGTCTTCATCAGGTCGACGAGGTTCGTGCCGCCGCCCAGGACGCGCGCGTCGGGGTCGGTGCCGAGCAGCGCGACCGCGCCGGGGACGTCGAGCGCCCGCTGATATCCGAATTCCCTCATGCCACGGCCTCCGTACCCTCGGTCTCGGCGGCTGCCGCCTGCGCGACCGCCTGGACGATCGACACATACGCGCCGCAGCGGCACAGGTTGCCGCTCATGCGCTCCCGGATCTCGTCGGCGCTCAGCTCGGGAACGCCCGCTTCGGGCCGTACGTCGGTGGTCGCGGCGCTGGGCCAGCCCGCCGCGTGCTCCTCGATGACCGCGATGGCCGAACAGATCTGGCCCGGTGTGCAGTAGCCGCACTGGAAACCGTCGAGGTCGAGGAATGCCTGCTGCACCGGGTGCAGCTCATCCCCCTCCGCCGCCACGCCTTCGATGGTGGTGATCTCACGCCCCTCGGAGGCAACGGCGAGCTGCAGACAGGAGACCGCACGGCGTCCGTCGATCAGCACCGTGCAGGCGCCGCACTGCCCTTGGTCGCAGCCCTTCTTGGTGCCGGTCAGATCGAGGCGCTCGCGCAGGGCGTCGAGCAGGGTGGTGCGGTGGTCGACGGGCAGCGTGTGCTTTTCGCCGTTGATGTTCAGCGTGATGGCGCTGGACGTCGATAGGGCCACGATCAGCCTTCTTTCGGTTCTGTCAGCTTTTGTCACGTAAGAGCGGGAGCGTCGTGCGGGACGGTCCCGGCGAAGGCCCCGGTAGGGGATGGCGCTGTGCGTAAGGGAGGTCGACTCAGGGCACCCATGGCCCATGCGGTGGGGCGGGCGACCCACGGCGATCGCGGACCGATCATCCCCACCGGCTGGTTCTGCCGGTATGGTGACCCTAAGCGGACAGCTGTCCGTTAGCTTCAAAACTTAACGGACAGCTGTCCGCTTAGCAAGAGTGGTTTGGGCCGCGATTCTCGGGAGGAGGACGAGTGCACCAGAAGAAGGACCCGCAGCTGCGCTCGGACGCGCAACGAAATCGCGAGCGCATCCTGGAAGTCGCCCTGGACGAGTTGACGCGCTCGGCGGACGCCCCGCTCAGCACCATCGCGAAGAAGGCCTGCGTCGGGCAAGGGACGTTCTACCGCAACTTCCCCAACCGCGAGGCACTCGTCCTCGAGGTCTACCGCTACGAGGTCCAGCAGGTCGCCGACGCCGCCTGCCAGCTCCTGCAGACCCGCCCGCCCGACCAGGCCCTGCGGGAGTGGATGGACCGCCTCGCGCAGTACGCCATGGCCAAGGCGGGCCTGGCCGACGCGATGCGCAAGGCCACCCGTACGCAGGGCACGCTGGCCGGAGTGGGCCACGGTCCTGTGAGTTCGGCCGTCGCGCTCCTCCTGAAGGCGAACGAGGAGGCCGGCACCATCCGCCCCGGCCTCACCCCCGACGACTTCCTGCTCGCCATCGCGGGCCTCTGGCAGATCGATCCGCACGGCGACTGGCAGTCGCGCGCCGGACGGCTTCTCGACCTGGTCATGGACGGTCTGCGCGCAGGAGCGCCGCGGTGACGCCTGCCGCGGCCAGCAGGATGACGAAGGCGACCGTCAGGGCCGTGGTGTAGCCGTGCACGGACGCCGCCGTGGCGGTGGCCTCCGCGGTGGACGCCAGGTGCGACGCGGTGGCGCTGGCCGCGACCGTGTTGAGCAGGGCCGTGCCGAGCGCCGCTCCGAGCTGCTGGGACGCGTTGTACGCCGCCGCCGCGGCCCCGATGTCGTGCGGCGGTACGTCCGCGGTGGCCAGGCTCGCGGTGGGCGGAGTCGGCGGCCGCCACCGGCGCCGTGTCATGGGTCGGTGGGGCGTCGGCGCGCAGTTCCGCCCCGGACAGTCCGTTGTCTGCTGGATTCATGACTTCAAGTGTTTCGTTGAAGTCGCCCCGGAGACTTCTGCTCACTTCCGGTCGGCGCCCTGGGCGTATCACGCTGTGAACCCTCAAGCCCCGGTTGCACCCCGCCATGACAGAATCCGCCCTGAACAGCGGCGATGAGGGTGTGAGCGCAGTGACACGGCGGACCAGGACCGGCACATGGGACCGCTTTGTCGCGTCGGATCCCGGACTCCTGCGGCTGATGGCGGGGCTGCGGACGGTCGGCGCGATCGCGCTCACTCTCGTCGTCCTCGCGCTCATCGGCACGGATGTCACGCACATGGTCGCGGGCGCGATGACCGCGATGGTCTCCACCTTCGCCATCAAGGAGAAGGAGGTGCGCGGCCAGGCCCTCACGCTCGCGCTCGGCCTGCCCGTCGCCATCACGGCGATCTCCCTGGGGGCGCTGCTGCACGACCAGGTCATCGCGGGTGACATCTTCTTCGTGGCGCTGATCTTCGGTGCCGTCTACAGCCGCCGGTTCGGCGACCGGGGCACGGCACTCGGCCTGATCGGCTTTCAGGTCTACTTCGTCTCGCTGTTCGTGGGTGCCACCACGTCCGCCCTGCCCAGCCTGTATCTGGCGCTTGCCGTCGCCTTCGTGTGCAGTGCCGTCGTACGGTTCGCCGTCGTGCCGGAGACGCCCGGCCGTGATCTGGGGCGGCTGCGCGTCGCCTTCAGGGCACGCCTCGCGCAGCTGGTGGCCACGCAGATCGAGCTTCTCGACGCCGCGCCCGAGCAGTTGGAGAAGGTACTCGGCGAACTGCGCCGTGGCACCGCGCGGCTGCACGAGACCGCCCTGATGATCCAGGGCCGCCTCGCGGAGGGCACCCCCGACGCGGCCACGGCCACGCTGGTCCAACGCCGCGTGGCGGACGCGGAGATCGCCGCCGAACGTCTGGGCGTACTCCTCCTGAACGCGCGCAACGCCGAACGCGCGGACACCCTCACCCTGCATCTGCCGCACGCGCCCGTCCCGGCGACGGGGACGCGCATCCGGGCCGAGGACGACGCGACCGTCACCCTGCGCCGCGACCTGAACGCGCTGCACCTGCTGGTCGGCCGCCCTGTCGCCGACGACCGGGGCACGGGCCTCGCCCACGTACGCAACAGGCTGCTCGGCTACCGCGACGAGGACAATCTGCCGCGGGCCTCGATGGCCGTCCAGGACGTCTTCCGCGGCATCGGTGAAGCCGCTCGCGCCATCCTCGGCCTGCGGCTCGCGCTCGACGGCCCCCAGGACGAGTCCGACGACTCACCGGCGACGACCCTTTCCCGCGAGGAGTTCGACGCCGAGGACATCGCGATCGCCGGTGCCGAGGAGGCCGCCGAACCCGACGAGGACGAGCGCACCGGGCTGCGGCGCCCCACCACAAGGGCCGCCTTCCAGGTCTCCGTGGGCTCGACCCTGGCCATCATCGGCGGCGAGTTCCTCTCCACCCAGCGCTGGTACTGGGCGGTGCTCACCTGCTGGGTGGTGTTCCTCAACACCGCGTCCACGGGCGAGATCCTGGTCAAGGGCTATCGACGGCTCCTCGGCACGGTGCTCGGGGTGGTCGCCGGTGTGGCGCTCGCGGGTCTGGTCGGCAACCACACCTGGGTCGCGTTCGCCCTCGTCCTGGTCTTCATCTTCGCGATGTTCTTCACCGCTCCCCTGTCGTACGCGCTCATGTCCTTCTTCGTCACGGCGATGCTGGGCCTGCTCTACACACTCCTGAACACCTACAGCCTCTCCGTGCTCTGGCTGCGCATCGAGGAGACGGCGCTCGGGGCCGCCTGCGGCATCATCGCGGCGGTCCTCGTCCTGCCGGTGCGCACCGACCATCGCACCGACGAGCTCCTCAACACGGTCCTGACCCGGCTCGCCGACGTCATCTCCGCGTCGGTCGAGCAGCTCAGTGGCGGACCGGCCGCCGATCTCCTGGACAAGGCGCGCGACTTGGACACCGCGCTCGACGATCTGCGCGCCTCCATCCAGCCGTTGACCCATCCGATCACCCCGCTGCGCGGCCGCCGCAGGACCGCCCGCTATCTGGTGGCGCTCCTGGAGACCTGCGCCTACCACGCCCGTTCCCTGGCGGCGACGGCCGAGCTCGTGCCCTACAGCAAGAACGTCGCCGCCGATCCGCGTCTGGAACGGGCGGGTCTGCGGATCGCGCACAACATCGAGGTCATCGCCGCGTACGTGGACGACGACAAGGCCACGGGTGAGGTCGAGTCGGGTGCCAGCATCGCCTCGATGCTGGAGGCCGAGGGGTCCGGCGCGCCTCGCTCGGGCACGGTGACCTACCGCGTCCTGCGCCATCTGCAGCGCCTCGACGAAGGAGTGGTGGGCCTCGCCCGGCCTCTCGACGTGCCGGTCGCGGGCCGCGGCCGGGCGGCGAGCAAGGCTCCGCGGGTCTGATCACCTCGCGACGGCGCTCTTGGGGGCCTGTGCCGTCGTGAGCCGGGGGTGCGCCGCGCGCAGTGCGGTACGCCGGCCGGAGAGCGCGGGGTTGCTCAGGGCCAGGAACCAGGCGTCCAGGGCGGCGTGCAGGCCGCGGGCCGCGGCGGCGTGCCGGCACGCGCGCAGCCCGTCGACGCCGACGATCCAGCGGGGCCGGGCCACCACGGTGACGGAGCGCACCCAACGCCCGGCCTCCGTCAGGTCGTCGGTCTGCACGACGACCAGTCTGCGCGGGGAGATGACGGCCGAGAGGGCGCGGGCGATGTCGCTGTCGTCGGGCAGCAGGGCCACCGGCTCGCCGTCGAGGTCGATCAGGCCGACCAGTTCGATGTGCGGACAACCGCGATGGACGAAGGACAGACGGGCGGCCTGCGTACGGGCCAGCAGCTCGCGGCACTCCTGCTCGGACAGCGCACTGCGTTCGCTTCGGTCCATGTCCCGGCTCCCCAGCGGGATGCCTGCCCACTCGACGGGCAGGGTTACATCACGGGCGAGATCCATCGCCGGGGTCCTGGGCGGCGGTTCCTCCCCGGGCGAGTCCTCAACTCGCTTCCGCGGAGGACACTTTGACTGTCGTACTGCCGGGGCCGGGACGCAATACACCGGGGGGCGGCTCCGGCGGAGGGCTGAATGTCGCCCCCTGAAGTCCCCTGTGGTGGAACACCAGGGGAACCGGCGCGGGCAGGGGCTCCACGGGGGTGGCGCGATCGGCGCGGAAGGAATCGAGGAGGTAGGCGACGAACCGCCGGGACGCGGCAGGCGCCCCCTCGGTGGAGCACGCGGTGAGGCCGCTGTTGGCCATGAGCAGGAGCGGGAGGTCCGAGGCGTCGAAGTCGGGGCGCAGCCGGCCGGCGTCCTTCGCGCGGCGCACCAACCGGGCGAAGCCCCGTTCGGCACGCGCGCGTTCGCGCTCGAAGTCGATCGCGTCCGGGAAGGCGGTCAGGAACGCCGCGGTGAATCCGCGGTCGGCCACGTGCATGGCGCACACCTTCTCGATGACCGTGCAGAACCCGTGCCAGGGGTCGGGGTCCGCGAGGGCGTCGTCGACGATCGCCGCGCACACCCCGAGCTGGTCCTCGAAGACTTCCGTGACCAGGGAGTCCCGCGTGGGGAAACGGCGGTAGAGGGTGGCCACGCCGACGCCGGCCCGGCGGGCGATGGCGGCCATCGGCACGTCGAGGCCACGCGCGGCGAACAGGTCGCGGGCGGCTTCCAGGACGCGCCGGCGGTTGTGGAGCGCGTCCGCGCGCAGCCCCGTGCGCGCGGCAGGTTCACGGTCCGTCGTCGGCCGCATCCGAGAGGAATCAGCAGGCATGTTTCTCACATTAGCTCAAGTGGATGCCCCTCTCCGTTTAGCGCGTTAGCGTCGCTGACAGTGACATTCGGCGGCTACAGATGGGGATACGGAAACGATGAGTGACATGCGCGCGGCTCTGTACGACGGGTACGGCTCTCCGGCGGTCCTGTACGAAGGCACGTTGCCGAGGCCGGTCGCCGGCCCCGGCGAGGTGTTGGTGCGCGTCCACGCCGCCAGCGTGAACGGCGGCGAACTGATGGGCCGGGCGGGGAAGGTGCGTCTGGTGACGGGCCTGGCCGGGCGGGGCTGGCCCAAGCGCACGGGGGTCGATTTCGCAGGTGAGGTGGCGGCGCTCGGCTCGCCCATGCCCGGCCTGGCGACGGGTGACCGGGTGTGGGGTGCCATGGCGCGGTCCCAGGGATTCGGCAGCGCCGCGGAGTACGTGGTCGTGCGCCCTCGGCAGCTGGCCCTGGCACCGGCCGGTCTTGATCCGGTCAAGGCCGCGGCCCTGCCCGGTGTCGGCACGACGGTGATCACGGCGCTACGGGACAAGGCACGGCTCGCGGCGGGTGAGCGGCTGCTCGTGCGCGGTGCGAGCGGCGGCGTCGGGAGCGTGGCGGTGCAGCTCGGGCGTGCGTACGGCGCGCATGTCACGGCGCTCGCGGGGGCCAGGAACCTCGACTTCGTGCGGGACCTCGGCGCCGATGAGGCCTTCGACTACGCGACGACCGGCGCGGCCGGCCTCGGCCCCTTCGACGTCGTATTGGACACGGTCGGCACGGAGTTCGGCGCGTATCGCCGGCTGCTGGCACCGGGAGGCCGCATGGTGTCCGTCACGTTCGACGCCCGGCGCGTGGCCGCGTCGTTCTCCTACATCTTCGGATCCGCGGTGTTCGGTCCGCGGCGTGTGCGGTTCTTCAGCGGCAATCCCGGCCACCAACTCTTCGCGGAACTGACCCGGTTGACCGAGAGCGGGGCGATCCGGCCCGTGGTGGACACGGTGTACCCGCTGGCCGACATCGCCGGCGCGCACCGCGCGCTCGAGGCGGGCGGAGTCCGTGGAAAGCTCGTGGTCGACGTCAGGGCGTCGCAGGCCGTGGACGTGAGCTGACGGCTTGTGGCGCGGGCAGGGACTCCAGGAGGAACGCTGCCGCCTCCCGCAGCTGCGCCGGGGCGCCGGGCCTCCTGAGCAGGTGGAATGCCGTCCGCCTGAGTGTCTGGGTCGTGCGTACGGATCCGGTGCGGGCGGCGCCGGGGGCCAGCTCGGCGATGAGGTCCTCCGCCTCCCTCCAGGCTCCGGCTCGGGCCAGGGCCGAGAGGAGCTGCGCGGTGAACAGGTTCCGGTAGGACGGGCCTGGCGCCGTGGCCGCCTCGTACAGGAGGGGGATGGCCTGGTCCCATTGGCGCAGCCGGGCGAGGACCCAGCCCCGGTGGCCGAGCAGCTCGGTGCGGTCGATCCACCAGGCCCAGGGCGGATCGTGGCGCGAGATGCCGTCGAGGAACCGGCTCTGGGCGCGGGCCATGAGGTCCCTGGGCTCCCGGTGGCCGCCCAGCATGGCGATCGCGTGCGCCTGGCGAATCAGGACGAGACTGCTGACCCTGGCGGGGAGCGCTCGCGCCCCGCTCACGCGGGCCGCGGTCTCCAGGGCGGCGCGCGGCGCCCCCGTATGGGCCTTGAGCATGCTGTCGTTCAGCAGGACGAAGCGGGCCGTCCAGCGGTCGCCGCACAGCTCCGCGAGGGCCAGCGCCCGTGCGTTCATCCGGTGGGCCTCGCGGTAGAAACCCGCGTCGAAGAGGATCCACCCGATGACCTCGCACAGCTCGGCGAGCGCCGCGAACCGGTCGCTCCCCCGGGCACGGAGGGTTGCGGGATCAGCCGACAGGTCCGGAATGCGCCTCATGGCCTCGCGCACGGCGGGCATCGCGGAGGTCGCGCCGGACGTGGCGTCGAGGGCCACGAGGCGCTCGATGGTGTGGACGGCCAGAGGGAGCACATTGCCATGATCCGCCACGCGTCGACCTTCCGTCGGTCAACTGGCCGACTCCAGGCGGTATCCGAGCCCCCGGACCGTGTCGATGGTGCAGCAACTGCCGGACTCCGAACCGATCTTCTCGCGCAGTCGCTTGATGTGGACGGTGAGCGTGTTGGTGTCGGTGAGTTCGTCGCCCCACAGTTCGCACAGGATCTTGCGGCGGCCCACGACGCATCGAACTCCCGTAACACCCGGGGCATTTGAGGGAGACAGGAGAATTCTTGACGAGGCGTCAAGAAGCTGCCCGTGCAGGCGCGCGCAGAATCTCCCGCACCGCCTCCATGCCGTCCGGATCCACCGAGTACCAGACCCACGTCCCGCGCCGCTCGCGCGCGAGCAGACCCGCCGCGGTCATCGTCTTCAGGTGATGACTGACCGTCGGCTGCCGCAGCCCGAGCCGTTCGGTCAGATCCCCCACGCACCCCTCACCGGCGGGGGCGGACCGAATCAGGTCAAGCAGTTGCAGGCGGGTGGGGTCCGCGATCGCCTTGAGCACGCCCGCGATGCGCTCCGCACGAGCGCGCTCCATCACCGGTACACCTCGGCGGGGTGCGAGCGGCCGACGTCGCGGACCACCTCCAGACCGAGCACGCGGTCGAGGTGGGCGAACGTCTCGAACTTGGCGCCGCCCGGTACGTCGACCGCCGCTTCCAGGCCGCCCAGGAGCCGTAGCACGGCCGGGGTGTCGAGGCCGTTCTCCAGGGCGGCCCGTGCCCGGTCCACGAAGTCGGCGGGCATCGCCTTGGACGGCTCATCGGCCCAAGCGGCCACGGCCTTGCGCCACTTGGCCAGCCTCTCGCCTGCGGCGGCGACGGCTTCCGCGGTGACGTCGACGGATTCGTGGTGCGGGTGGCCGAGCAGGAACAGCCGCAGGGCGAGCGCATCCCTGCCCGCGTCCCGGCCCGCGTCCTGATCCGCGCCTCCCCCGGCCACGGCTTCACCGACGTGCAGGGACAGACCGCCCGCTCCTTCATACGTACGGCTGGTGAGGTGCACGGCCGGCGGGCCGCCGAGAGCTTCGGCGATCTCGTCCGGGGTGCCGTGGGCGTCGGCCGGGCGGATACCGGCGGCGTCGGCCGACGCCGCCGGTGGGCAGGTCCATCCGATGAGGACGGTCCGGCCGCGCAGCTCGGCGACGCGGGCCAGGACGTCCGCGACCAGCAGCACGCGCAGACCGGTCAGGTCATCGGGATCGTCGGCCGACGGCGCGTGGGCGCACATCCGCAGCGGTCCGAACCCGGCCAGATCATCCACGATGCTCAGCACACCACGAACACTAGGCGTACCACTCCTCAATGGCACGCGGCGGGAGCAAGGCGGCGGGCCTGGAGGCATGGATCCGTGCCCGCCCTGCCCACCGCCCGCTCCCGCCGCCCTCTCCCGCTCGGACGCCGACCCTCAGCTCACGCCGGTCCGACCCCGCCCGTGCAGGCCGCGCCGGGCTCCGGGGTCTGCTCGCCCTGGACGTACTTGCCCAGGAACTGTCCGACCCGGGGGTCGGACGCCCTGTCCACGGTGAGCTGGCTGCCCCACGCGGTGAGCGTGAGGGCGCCCTTCTGCTCCTCGACCGGGCTCATCAGCGTGTAGGGCGTCGCCTTGACCTTCTGGCTCAGCGTCTTTATGTCCCCGTCCGACGCCTTGTCGTTGTACGTGATCCAGACGGCGCCGTGCTCCAGCGAGTGGACGGCGTTCTCCTCACCCAGCGGCTTGTCGTACACATCTCCTTGGCAGTTGGCCCACGCCTGGCTGTGGTCGCCGCCCGCTGCCGGGGTCATCGGGTAGTCGACCTCCTTCGTGACGTGGTTGCGCCCGAGCTTCTTCGCGTCCCACGTCTTCTCGCCCCTCACGGGGGCCTGCGCGGCGGCCTCTTCCTTGTCCTTCTTCTCCGACGCGTCGAGCAGGACGTACGAGCCGAATCCGGCGAGCCCGGCCAGCACGGCCACGCCCGCCGTGATGGCGATGACGCGGTTGCGCCGGTCGCGCGCCTGCTCGGCGCGGCGCAACTCCTGGATGCGGGCCTTGCGTGCGGCGGTGGTCGCGGCCTTCTTGCCTGTCTTGGAGGTGCCCATGTCCGGGATGTCCTTGTCCCCGCCGTGCCCGGGGCGCGGCAGTGGTGATGGTGTGTGAGGTGGGCGGCGCAAGCGCGCGACCGCGACCACGTCCGTGAACGGACGGGTCCGGTCGCGCGAAGGTGCGGCCTAGGTCCTCTGCACCTGAAGGACGTGGAGATCCGGGGCCTGACGGTGAACAGGCTTCCGCGGCACGGGATGTGAGGTGGCCGGGGCCGCGGGCAGTCCCGTCTCCACCAGGGTCATCGGCACCGAGGGTTCGGGGGCCGGGAGAGCCGTCGCCGCGGCGTGCGTGGCGGAGGCGCACCGGTCGCCGGGCGGACAGCTGTGGCCGAGTGCGGCTTCCTCGGCGGGTGACGCGCCACCGTCTTCGCCCGCGGACGCGGCGGAGACGGCGGACGCGGCGGAGACGGAAGCCTCCACGTCACTGGCGCGCGTGTCGTCGTGATGGGCGGCCGAGCCGAAGCACACGCACAGGACGGCCAGCAGGGTGGCCAGGCTGATGCCGAACGCGGCGCAGCGCGCGGCCATGCGCCGCTCCTCGCACACCGTGTCCCGCAGACCTGACGCCATGGCCGCAGATAGTAGCCGCTGCCAAGTCACCGCCTGCCTCCCGGGCACGGACTTCCCGATCACGTCCCGTGGTGCGCGAGGGCCTTGTGCGGGTCCGGGGCTCCGGGCACGACCGCCGGGTCGGCATGCACCAGGGCGGCGGTCAGTTTCGGCACCGCGTGCAGCAGGGCGTGCTCCGCGTCGACCGCGACCTCGTGCGCCTCCCGTACGGACAGCTCTCCGTCCACGACGACCGCCACTTCGGCACGCAGCCTGTGGCCGATCCAGCGAAGGCGCAGCTCGCCGACACCGCGTACGCCGGGAACCGCCAGGAGGGCCTCCTCCGCCGCGTCGACCAGGGCCGGGTCGACGGCGTCCATCACCCGGCGGAACACCTCGCGCGCCGCGTCCCGCAGCACCAGCAGGATGGCCACGGTGATCAGCAGGCCCACGATCGGGTCGGCGAGCCGCCAGCCCAGGGCGGCGCCGCCCGCGCTCAACAGAACGGCCAGAGAGGTGAATCCGTCCGTACGGGCGTGCAGACCGTCGGCCACCAGAGCGGCCGAGCCGATCTCGCGGCCGACTCGGATGCGGTAGCGGGCGACCCATTCGTTGCCGATGAAACCGATGACGGCAGCGGCGGCCACCACCCAAAGGTGGTCCAGGGCACGGGGGTTGAGCAGCCGGTCGACGGCCGCCCAGGCCGCGAAGGCCGCGGATGCGGCGATCGTCAGGAGGATGACGATGCCCGCGAGGTCCTCGGCGCGGCCGTAGCCGTAGGTGAAGCGGCGCGTGGCGGCCCGCCGGCCCAGGACGAAGGCGATACCGAGGGGGATCGCGGTCAGCGCGTCCGCCGCGTTGTGCACGGTGTCGCCGAGGAGCGCGACCGAACCGGTGAGCACCACGACCACCGCCTGGGCCCCGGCGGTCACGCCCAGGACGGCCAGTGAGATCCACAGCGCGCGCATGCCGCGCGCGGACGACTCCAGTGCCGGGTCGACCTTGTCCGCGGTCTCGTGCGAGTGGGGTTTCAGGAGATGCCCGGCCTTGTGCCGCCACCGGGCCAAGTGCCTCGCGCCACCGGACTCATGACCGTGGTCGTGCTCATGCTCGTGGCCGTGGTCGCGCTCGTGGCCGTGGTGCTCGTGCTCGTGCTCGTGCGAAGGGTTCGGGCGCGGGTGCGGGTGCGGGTGTCCGTGCTGCTCACTCACAGGTACGGCCTTCCGACGCGGGACGGAGAGTGGACACCCCTGGGCGCCCGCACCCATTATGTGCGTATGAGCGCACGCATGCACCTATCACCTGCGCACGATGCGCACCCGCAAGATCCGGGCACCGAGCACTTCGCCCATGCCGCCGAGGTCCTCGGCCTCCTCTCGGACCGCACCCGGCTCGCCCTGCTGCACACCCTCGGCAAGGGCGAAGCGGATGTCACGACCCTGACCGCCGCGTGCGGCGCGGCGCGCCCTGCGGTCAGCCAGCACCTGGCCAAACTGCGCCTCGCCGGGCTCGTCTCCGTACGCAAGGAGGGGCGACGGATGGTCTACGGCCCGCCCGACGGCCATCTGCGCCGCGTGGTCGACGAGGTCCTGAACCTCGCCGACCACCACCTCAGCGGTGCGGCCACCCACGACTGAGCGGAGACCCCTGAGCGGGCCTCAGGCGTAGGTGCGCCTGCCGCGCCGGTAGGCGATCTCCCCCAGCACGATGTCCACGGCGAGGAAAGCCGCCAACGGAATGCCGAGCAGCGGCACGAAGTAGCCGAGCGCGGCGATCGCCGCCATCAACGGCACCAGGACGTGGGCAGGTACGTTCTGCCACGCACCGCGCGGCAGCGGACGCCCGAAGGAGCTGCCGCGCCCACGCTGCCACCACATGCGGTACCCCCACACGATCATCAGGATCAGGCCGAGGGCGAGTACGGCGAGGGCGATCTGGTTGACCAGCCCGAACAGCGTTCCGGTGTGCGCGTCGATGCCCCAGCGGGTCAGCTTGGCGAGCACCGGGTAGTCGGCGAACCGCAGCACTTCGGTGACCTCACCCGTGGCCGGGTCGACGGCGACGGAGTCCTGCTTCTCGGGCCAGCTGCGCTGGATCTGCCTCACGACGTACGCGGACGACGCGTCGGCGGGCGGCACGACCTCGACCGGGTTGGAGAGCCCCTCGGCACGGGCCGCCTTCAGTACGGCGTCGAGCCCGGCACCGTCACCACTCGTCGCGCCCGACGAGCCCGATCCACCGTGCCCCGCGTGCTCTCCCCCGCCCGCGGCGGTCGCCGCCAGCGCCGGTGTCGTCTGCCCGATGGCCTCGCGCAGGTCGCCGACGCTCTTTCCCGCGTACGTCGACCAGGTAAGACCCGTCGCCGACAGGAAGATCAGCCCGACGGCGGCCCACACACCCACCGAACCGTGCAGCGAGAGCGTGCGCCTGCGGCCGGTGGCCCCGCGCAGCTTGCGCTGGGACCTTCGCCGTCCGAACCACAGCACGAGACCGCCGGCCGCGATCACCCACAGCCAGCTGGCGGCGAGTTCGCTGTAGAGCCGGCCGGTCTCACCCAGGTGCAGATCGCGGTGGAGCTCGTCTATCCAGGTGCGCAGCGGCAGCGCGCCGGTGGAGCCGTACTGCTCCAGGGCGCCGCGCACCTCGCCGTTGTACGGGTTCACGAACACGGCGAGCGTGTGGTCGGCGTCCACGCCCGGCGTTCCGGACAGGAGCACGCGGGTGGTCGCGCCCTCCTCCGGCGAGGGCCGTACCGCGCTGACCGTGCCCTCGGGGTGCGCCTTGCGGGCGGCGGCCACTTGTTTCGAGAGCGGCAGCTCGGTCTTGTTCTCGCCCACGGGGACGCGCAGTTCGTGGGAGTACACGATCTTCTCGGCCTGGTACGAGCAGGCGTACAGAAGTCCCGTGGTGGCGGCGACGAGCAGGAAGGGCGCGATGAGCACCCCGGCGTAGAAGTGCAGGCGCAGCACGAGCGGACGCAGCGCCGCCCATCCGGACCGTCCTGCGGAGGGCTGCGCCTCCTGGGTCTCCCGCCCGTCGTCCGGGGCGAGGAGTGTGGGTTCGGCGGACATGAGCTGCTCTCCTGGATGAAGGGGTGGTGCGGAGCGGCCGTTAGCGGGCGGGCCGGTGCAGGAGTCGGCCGTGGGGGCGCATGAGTTCCCGGCGACGGCCACGAGTCGTGTGATGCGCACCACACAGTCCGGTACGGGAGCCCCGGGTCCACGGGGAGGATCCGGCGGACGCTCGTGCGCTGCGATGGGCGTACCCCGCGCCCTTCACCGGCGGCGGGGGGCGGGACCAGCGTCGAGGGACCGGGAGTCCTCAGGTCCGGGAACCCCCGGAACCGGGGCCCCTCAAGACTCCGTTGGAGACGCGATGCTCCAGACGCGCGAGTTGTCTTCGACAGCCTCGCCTCCCGTGCCGACCACCTCGACAACCAGTCCCTGGCCACCGCCGCCGACGCCCTCTCCGCGTGCGAACTGGCCGTGACCGCCTGCGTGGTCGGCATGCTCACCGAGAAGGAGGCCGATGAACTGCGGGCCGCCATCGACCGCGACCTCAACTGTGCCGACGTGGCCCGCGCCACCCGGCGGGTCCTGACGCGCGGCACGGACGCCGATCACGCGCCGCTGGCCGCGCAGTTGCAGGCGTGCGTGATGGCCTGCGAGCACAGTCACGAGCTGTGCTCCCAGCACGCGCCGCAGCACGAGCACTGCCGCCTGTGTTCCGAGGCCACCGACCGTGCGGCGACCGCCTGCCGCGAGGCCTTGCGGAGCCTGCGCCGCTAGCGCGCCGGGTCCGGGCTCAGGCGTCCGTCCTGGCGTCCCCGGGGAGCAGCTCGCGCAGCATGGCCTCGAACTCGTCGGCCGTGACGGGCGTGTCGGCGAGGAGCGCCTGCAGAAGCATGCCGTCGTAGGCGTTGGCGAAGAGCCTGACGCGCAGCGGGTCGTCGGTGAAGAGCCGGGCGAAGGCGCTCAGGGTGTCCGTCCAGTGCCGTGTCGACCCTCGCAGCTCGGGCCTGCGCGAGGCGAGCAGGTACAGCTCGAACTCGGCGAGCAGCCGCCCGGGGGCCGTGAGCAGGTCGGCCATCAGACGGGCGAGGGCGCCGCGCTTGTCGGTACCGTCGTCGGGTGCCTCGATCAGCCCGCGCAGCCGCTCGGAGTCCTCGTACATGCAGGACGTGAGCGCCGCGGTCAGCAAGGCGTCGATGCTCTCGAAGTAGTACGTGCTCGCGGTCGTCGGCAGCTCCGCCTCGCGCGCCACCTTGCGGTGCGTCACCCCGGAGGCGCCGTCCCGGGCGATCACGCGCAAGGTGGCCTCGATCAGTTCACGCCGACGGCGTTCGCCCTTGGCTCTACGGCCGTCGGTGATCGGCTCGTTCAGTGTGCGACTCCTGTCCTGCGGCGGTCTCCGCGACGATACCTGGCCGCTCAGGCTCCCTCGTGGCCTCCTCCCGCTCCCGCCCGGCCGCGCGTGCCGTCTCCGCGCTCACGTGGCGGTAGCTGAGCAGGGTCGTCAGGAGAGCGAGGGCGCCCATGGCCAGGGACACGGTGAAGCCGGCGCGGATTCCGAAGGAGTCCACGACCTGCCCCGAGGCTGCGGCGCCGAGCGCCACGCCGATCTGCAGGCCCGCGATCATCCAGGTCATGCCTTCGGTGAGCCGGGCCGCGGGAGTGAGCCTCTCGACGATGCCCATGATGGTGACCATGGTCGGCGCGAAGAACACGCCGGCGAGGAAGACCGCGGCCGACAGGGTCGCGATGCTGTTCACGACGAGGAACGGCAGCGTCGTCAGGGCCGTGCCCGTCACCCCGATCACGAGGAGCCTTGGGAGCGGCACGCTCCACTTCAGCGCCCCGAAGGTCAGCCCCGAGACGGCCGACCCGACGGCGTACACCGCGAAGACGATCCCCGCCGCTCCCTTCTGCCCCTGTTCCTGGGCGAAGGCGAGCCCCATCGTGTCGACGGTCCCCGCGATGGCGCCGCCGAACAGCAGCGTGAGCGCCATCGCGAGGAGCGACCCCGACCGGATCGCCGACCGCCCCCGACCGTGGGCCTGCGGCTGCACGGGAGGTTCGGTGCGCTTCTGCGGGACGAAGAGCAGTACGCCCACGACGAGCAGCACAGCGGCGACCATCGGCCCCGCTTCGGGGAAGAGGGCCGTGCCCAGGAGCACGGCGATGGCGGGCCCGATGATGTACGTGAGCTCGTCGACCACGGATTCCAGGGAGTACGCGGCGTTGAGCCGCGGCGAACCGCGGTACAGGTGGGTCCAGCGGGCTCTGACCATCGCGCCCATGCTCGGCATGAACCCGGCCAGGAACGCGAAGACGAAGAGGGTCCACACGGGCGCGTCGCCGTACGCGCACAGGAGCAGCCCGCCCAGGGCTGCGACGCTGACACCTGTGGCCGGGAGCAGGACGCGCCCCTGCCCCAACCGGTCGACCACGCGGGATATCTGAGGGCCTATCAGGGCCATGGACAGCGTGAACGTCCCGGCGACGGCGCCCGCGAGCGCGTACTCGCCGCGCAGCTCGGACAGCATGGTGAGGATGCCCATGTGGGTCATCGGCAGCGGCAGCCGCGCGAGCAGCCCGGCCGCGGAGAAGCCCTTGGCCCCCGGCGCGGAGAACAGTGCGCGGTAGGGGTTAGCCATCGAGCGCCCCCCGGTCGTTTCCGGACAGCAGGAAGTGGTGCATTCGGGCCTCCGCAGCGCATCACGAGAAACTTGAACGAACGTCCCACTTTCTATCACGGGTGGCCTCCGGGAGGGGCGGGCCCTGATCACGGGAAGGGCGATGCGCGGCTCCGAGCCCGCGGTTCGCTCCGCGGTCGCCGATCCGGCAAACTGCCCGGATGGACTATGAGTTCTGGAACGACATCCACCACCGCGGCGGCATCCCCGCGGTCAAGAGCGCGTTGGAGGAGCTGGCGGAGCGCGGTTCCGCCGAGGACGTGGACGCCGCGATGGATCTGGCCTGCCAGGTCATCGCCGACGACACCGCGCGTCTCCAGGCCCGCGCGGATCAGGCCGAGGCCAGACTGCGGATGCTGACCGACGAGGCGCGTGAGGTGGGGCGGCAGGTCGACGCGCACGCCGAGGCGGAGGGCTCCGCCGCACCTCAGGAGCCCGCCGAGCGTGAGTGACCGCCACCGGGCGCCAGGCGGCTGAGCCGCAGAGCCGCTTGGCGCTTTCGGGGCTCCACCGCGACGGCGCCCGGTGCTAGCGTCCCAGCGTCCGGCGCGTACCGCGCACGCCCCTGCATCGTCCATTTTTTGAGCACGCCTTCTTGAGCACGCGCTCCCGATCGAACACGCCCTCTCGATCGAGCACGCCTTGTCGATCGAGCACGCCTTGTCGAACTTCTCGAACTCATCGAGCGCGATTCCTTGACGACCGACCGCCCGTCGCTGAAAGGGATGCACCCATGACCGTGGAAGACACCGGCGCAAGCGGCACGACGGCCCCCACCCCCGAGGAAGTCGGGGCGATGTACGACCAGTTCGGCGACATGCTCGCCCTGACACTCGGCTCCACCGCCGTGCACATCGGCATGTACGCGCCGCACGGCGAGCGCCCGCCCGTCACCACGCTGACCGCGCTGGCCGACCTCGCCCAGGACCGTCAGACCGAATTCCTCGTCGACACCATCGACTTGGCGCCCCACGAGCATCTGCTCGACATCGGCTGCGGGACCGGCGGCCCGGCCGTCCGCCTGGCCGAGCGCACCGGCGCCCGCGTCACCGGGATCAACGTCAGCAAGAGCCAGCTCGCCCGATGCCAGGAGCGCCTCAAGGCCCGGGGCCGGTCGGCCCAGGGCCTGGCCGAGCGGGTGGATTTCGCCTACGGCAACGCCATGCGGCTGGACTACGCGGACGCGGCCTTCGACGCCGCGTGGTCCATCGACTGCGTCCCCCACCTCTCGGACCGGCCCGCCGGGCTCCGTGAGGCCCTGCGGGTGCTGCGTCCCGGCGGGCGGTTCCTGTTCACGGAGTTCGCCCTGCGCGGCAGCCCCACCGCCGAGGAAGTGGCGGCCTATACGCGGATGTGGACCTGTCCCCCGCTCACCCCCTTCGCCACGCTCGTCGGCGAGCTCCAACAGGCGGGCTTCCATGTGGAGTCCGTGCGCGACATGACCGCGAACGCGGCCCTGTGCGGCGAGCTCATGTGCGTGCTCTACGAGGACCGGCGCGGCGAGATCGAGGAGCGGTTCGGCAAGGAGGCCCTGGCCCACACCGATCCGCTCATGGCTCCCTACCGCTCCTTCTGCCGCGACCACATGGACTACTACCTGCTCGTCGTGCGCGTGCCCGAGGCCTGACGGGGCAGGGCCTCGGGCACGAGCGGTGGGCGCGCCGCGGGTCAGCTCACGGTCACCTTGACGACCGGCGAGACGGTCGCGCCACTGGCGACACGCAGTTCGTTCTTGCCCTTGAGGCCGAGCTTGGCGCGCAGGCCGTAGCTCCCGGACGTGTTCGTGACCGTGCTCGCGGGCAGGGCCTTCCACACCCCGTGCTGCTTCTGCTGCAGGGTCACCTTGCTGCCGGCCTTGAGCCCGGTCGCCTTGCCCGTGATGCGCAGCTCCTGCCAGGCGCGGACGTGGGAGACGGATGCCTTCGCCGTGAGCGTGGCCGGGGCGGGCTTGGCTGCGGCCTGCGCCGGGACGGGCTCCGGGCCCGATCCGGCGGCCAGCGCGGCGGTGGCGGGGATCAACAGGACCGATCCGGCGATGGCGGAGACGGCGGCGGTGCGCAGAAGGCTGTGGCGGCGAATGTTTCGCATAACGGCAGTGATCCCCTTGGTCGTCGGTCAGTACGCGGTCCTCGTCGTGCAACGAGCCGCACAATGAGGAACATAAACGTATGCACCCGACATTGCGATCACCCGGAGAGCGCGTAACGGAATCCGGTAAAACCGGTCACAGCACCGCAACTACCCTCACAGCTCGGCCGCGTGGTCTCCGGCCCGGCGTCCCCGGACGAGCGCGATCAGCGAGGGGCCGCCGCGCAGGCACCAGAGCGCGATGACGGGATCGCAGATGGCGCAGCCGAGGGACGAGTCGTGGGCGAAAGGGATGATCGGGTTGCCCTTGATGTGGTGGAGCAGGTCCCAGCCGGTGTGGAGCAGCCAGCCGATGCCGATGAACGTCCAGGATTCCAGGCCCCGGTAGGCGCAGTACGTGACGGCGGCGGTGAAGAGGAACTCCCAGCCTCCGAATCCGCCGCCGCTCAGGTAGGCCGCTCCCGCACCGGCCACCATGATCGCGTTGAAGCGGCGCCGGTTCGGTTCGCGGATCAGGGACATGGCGAGGGCGTAGAGGACGCCGATCAGTACCGGTGCGACATAGGGCATGACCTGCATGGAGTTCCTTCACTGGTGGCGCGCGCCCGGTCCGTGCCGGGATCACCGCCGAAGTTATCCGGGGCCGTGGCCGCCTCCCAGTGGCATTAATGACAGCCTTCAACGGGATAGCGACACCGGCAGAACGGACCCTTCACCCGCCCCCCTCACTACCCCTCGGCCCCGCGATGGCCCGCCTCGCCACCGGCCAGGACGGACTCGATCCCGTGCCGCCGCTCCCCCAGCACCCGATGGCAGTTGGCGGCTTCCGCGGCCGGGCTGAAGGACTCCACCACGTGCCGCGCCGCCACCGCCGCCGCGGTGTCGGCGGCCACGAGGTCGGCGTTGATCGCTGTCGCGGCCGTCATGCCGGAAGCCGCGGACACCATGACTCCGGCCACGAGATCGGTGACGTTGCCCGCGACCCACACCCCCGGGACGCTCGTGAGACCGGTCGCGTCCGACTCGACGTAACTGCCCACGCCCATCGGGTGGTTCACGCCCGTCAGGCCCAGCCCCGCAAGGACCGCGCCGCGCGCCTCGAACCGCGGCGCCACGGCGAGAGCCCGCACCGGGATGCGCCTGCCCGATGCCAGCCGTACGCCGGAGAGCTGGTCCGCCTCGACATCGAGACCCGTCACCTCGCCGTCGACCACGGCGATGTCACGGGCGGCCAGTTGCTCCCACTGCTCCCCGGTCAGCTCACCCGCGGTGTGCAGGAACAGGGTCACGTCCGGCGACCACTGGCGGAACAGGAGCGTCTGGTGCACCGCCATCGGACCGGTCGCCAGGACGCCGATCGGCTCGTCGCGCACCTCCCAGCCATGGCAGTACGGGCAGTGCAGGACGTCACGGCCCCACCGCTCCCGCAGGCCTGGCACATCGGGCAGCTCGTCCACGAGCCCCGTCGTCACCAGCAGGCGTCGCGCGCCGTGGCTACGGCCGCCTGCGGTCTCCACCACGAAGCGCTTGCCGACCCGACGGACGCCCGTCACCAGGTCCGACACGATCCGCCCGCCGTACCCGGCGACCTCGTCCCGGCCGATCCGCAGCAGTTCGCCCGGCGCGAGGCCCTCACGGGTGAGGAACCCGTGCACCCCGCCGGCGGGAGCGTTGCGAGGCTCCCCGGAGTCGACCACCAGCACCGAACGCCTGGCCCTGGACAGGGTCGACGCGGCCGAAAGACCGGCCGCGCCGCCCCCGACCACCAGTACATCCACGTCTTGCTCATTCGTCTCAGTCATGCGGACACCGTGCGCCTGACCGCCGCGGATCGGCAATCTTCTTTGCCACTTCAGCAAGTAGCCCTCGCCGTCCTCACCGCCCGCACTCCAGATCCCTCAGGTCGACGGCCTCGGCCATCACTCGCATGCCCTTGTCGTTGGGATGGAGGTGGTCCCCGCCGTCGAAGACCGGGAGCAGGCGCTCGTGGTCGTACGGGCTGCGGAGCACCTTGTCGAAGTCGGTGACGGCGTCAAGATCGCCACTGTCCCTGATGAAGTCGTTGACCTCCTGGCGCACCGCCTCACCCTCGGCGTCGAACTCCGACCAGCCCTTGAAGGGCAGCACCGTTCCGCCCACGACGCACTTGCCCGCCGCGTGCGCCCGCTCGATGATCTGCCGGTATCCGGCGATGAGCTGACCCGCCGTGACACCCGTGTGCGCCTTGATGTCGTTGATGCCCTCGAACAAGAACACCGTGCGCACGCCGGGTTGGGAGAGGACGTCTCGTTCCAGCCGGGCCAGGGCGCTCTGCCCGGCCCCGTCGGCGAGCACCTTGTTGCCGGAGATGCCCTCGTTGGCGACACCTCTGATGCCGGTTCCGGACGCACTCTGCAGCCGCCGCGACAGGTAGTCGGGCCAGCGACGGTTCGTGTCACCGGTGGACTGCCAGCCGTCGGTGATGGAGTCGCCGAGGGCGACCACGGCGCCCGTGCCCGCCCCGCTCTCCACACTCACCGCGTCGAGGTAGAACCACGAGCCGATCCGCTCGCCCCAATTGCCCTCGCCCTCCTCCCCGGCATGGTCACCGACCGCCGCGTACGACGTCTGCATGGCCATGCCGTGCCCCGTCGCCCGGCCCGCGGCCTCGGCCACGTACAGGCTGACGACCAGATCGCTCTGTGCAGCGAGCCGTCCGGGCAACGGGTCACTGGTCACGCTCTCGCCCGGCGCCACCGTGACGGACCGCCCGCCCCCGAAGGTGACCCTGCGGTTGCTGCCGGGGACGAGCCGCGCGCCCTCCGCACGCGCTCCGGCGTAGGCGCTGCCGAAGGTCACCGGCTGGTCGCCGAAGGCGTTGGACAGCCTGATGCGCGGATGGGCGCCGCCGACGCTCGTCCTGACGACGAGGCGGTAGCTGCGGTCGGCGAGCCCCTGGCCGAGCCGGTCGGCGCTCGCTCCCCACGTGACGACCTGATGCCGGTTCGCCTCCCCTGCGGCCGAAGCCGTCGCCGCCGAAGCCGTCGCCGTCGCCGTCGCCGGTAAGCACAGCGCGAACACGAGCCCGCAGGCGATCCCGACGGCCCGCGCACGGCGCGCGCACCACTCGCGGGGCCTCAACTGCCCTCCCCCCGCAGCGTGATGGAACCGCCCGGCTCCAGGACGACCTTCCTGGTCACACCCCCGTACGACACCGTGGTGCCGCGTCCGCCGACACTGCGCAGCCTGGCCTCGGTGACCTTCCCCGCCCGCCACCGCACGTCGACCACGAAGCCGCCGCGCACGCCGACGCCTGTGACCGAGCCGGAGCGCGCCCAGGCATCGGGCAGAGCGGGCAGCAGTTCGACGTGTCCCGGCCGTGAGTAGACCAGCATCTCGAGCATCGCCGCCGCGGTGCCGAAGTTGGACTCGATCTGGAAGATGCCGCGGCCCTTCTCGACCTCGTAGATGTCGAAGAGGTTCATCGCGGTGCCGTTGCTCCCGCCGGTCGACGGCCGCAGATTGTTCACGACCAGCTGGTACGCCTTGTCCGCGTCCTTCAGCCGGGCCCAGCACAGGCTCCGCCAGGCGTTCGCCCACCCGAAGCTCTCCATGCCGCGCGCGGTGAGCAGCGCCGTCGCGCCTTCGACCAAGGCCTTCGGGGTCGATGCGTCGGGGCGGATCCTGTCACCGGGGAAGAGCTGGACCAGCGGGGAGAGGTGCCGGTGGGTGGTCTCGCCGAGATTCTCGGGTGACATCCACTCCTCCAACCAGCCTGTCTTCGAGCTGACTTGAGGGAGGTAGAGGCGGTCCTGGAGCTTGCCGACCTTCCTGCCGTGGGCGGCGTCCCTGCCGAGGACGGAGCAGGCCGTGCGGTAGTTCTCGAAGAGCGCCCAGACCAGTTCCTGTGCGTACGTGATGCCTTTGGCGTCGAGCGGGCCGTGCTCGGGGGACCAGTCGCTGTCGGCGATCAGGACCTCGCGGCCCTTGCCGGTCGCCTCGTCGGTGACGGTCGTCGTGAGCAGCCGCGCCTCCCAGAACTCGCAGGCTCCCTTGAGCAGTGGGTGGATCCTGGCGAGGTAGGCCCTGTCCTGGGTGAATTCGTAGTGCTCGAAGAGGGAGTTGGACAGCCAGGCGTTGCCCGCGGGATGCCACCACCAGCCGTTGCCACCGTGGATGTTGGTGGAGATGGCCACGGTCCAGCCCGCGATCTTCCCGCTGGAGTTGCGGTAGCGGTTGCGCGGGTCGTTGAACAGGGTCCTGGTGAGCTCGGTCCAGGAGGGAAGCTGCGCCAGGCAGTAGTCGGCGTACGCGTCGAAGCAGGCGGAGAGTGCCGCCCGGTCCGCCAACCAGTAGTTCATCTGGATGTTGATGTCGGTGTGGTAATCCCCCATCCAGTCCGGGTCGTTGCCGTCCAGCCACAGGCCCTGGAGGTTGAGCGGCAGGCTGTCGCGGGATCCGGCGATCATGAGGTAGCGGCCGAACTGCAGATAGGACGCCTCCAGTTCGGGGTCCGCATCGCCGCTCCGGTCGCGCGCCTGCACACGTTCCCAGGTGTCGAGGCCGCGTTGTGTCCGCGACGACGTGCCGAGCGAGACGGCCATCCGCTCGAACAGGCGCCGATGGTCGGCGACATGGGAGTGCAGGAGCGTGGTCGCCGAATGGCGGGCCGCCGCGAGGACCTTGGTCCTCGCGAGCCGCTGCGGGTCGAGGTCGGGGTCGCGGTAGCCGGCGGCCGCGTCCGGCGCGTAGTTGGTGCCGCCGCTGACCACGACGGTGAGCTCCTTGCATCCGGTGAAGGAGATTCGCGAGCCGTCGACGGCCACCGTGCCGGTGGTGCTGTACGCCGTCACCGCGGCGCCGTAGCGAAGACCGCCGTCCGGGAAGGCGGCACCGAACGAGGCGGAACGGGGGCCGTGTGCGGTGGTGGTCTCGTCGTGGGTCCCCGCAAGGGTGACCATTCCCGTGTAACGGCCGCCGCCCTGCTGTGAGAAGTGCAGGACGATGGCGTCGTCGGGATGGCTGGCGAAGATCCGGCGCCGGTACTTCACCCCCGAGCGGACGTACGAGGTGGTGACGAGCCCCTGGCTGATGTCGAGCTCGCGGCGGTAGTCGGAGACCGCCGAGAGGTCGTGGTCGGGTAGGTCGACGGTCAGGCGGCCCAGGAGGGTGAAGGAGCCGAAGTTGTCCCGGCCGTACGGGAATTGGCCGTCGGCGTCGAGGGTGGCGTTCGGGCCGCCGGTCCACATCGTGGCGTCGGTGATGAGGAGCAGTTCGCGGGCGGGGTCGTTGCCGGTGAGCGCGCCCAGACGTCCGTTGCCCACGGGCAGGCCCTGTTCGATCATCGCCCGGTCGGATGCGGGCGCCTGGTACCAGAAGCGGGTCGTCTCCGCTGCGGCGAGCAGGGGCGAGTCCGTCTCCCGGGCCACGGGGGCGGAAGCCGCGAAGGCGGGCAGACCGCCCAGTGCGGTGAAGGCGCCCGCGGCGGCGGCCACGGAGAGGATGTCGCGGCGGCTCGGTCTGGGGCGTGTCGATTCGGTGTGCTGGTCGTCGTCCACGAGGCACTCCATTCCGGAGGGATGGTGCGTGCGGGAGGTGCGGGGAGGCTTGCCTGTCAGGAACGCTTCGGTACGCCGATCCGGTCGACGTCAGGGGCGTATCCGTCACCGCTGTCGAAGGTGACCGTGTTGCTGCCGGCCTTCAGGGTCACCGGCACGCCGATCGTCTCGGCGGTTCCCCAGTCACCGGTGGAGGGGAACTTCAGGGCGGTGGAGCCTTGGCCGTTGGCGGAGACCTGGACCGTGCGCGGATCACCGCTGACGTACGCGACGTCGATCACGTATCGCCCTGCCTCGCGCACCACGATGTCGTTGAACCGGAGCTTTCCGCCTTGGTAGAGATTGCCGACCTTGCTGCCGCCCGAGCACGCGGCGCAGTCGCCGACCGTCGCGTTGCCGCTGAGGGTGTTGGCGGCGGACTCGGCCTCGTACCCCGTCATCTGCTGCTCGGGGCCTCGGGGTGCGACGGTGAACAGGCGCGAGCCGTGCGCGGGCAGCGTCTGCGTCACCTTGTCCTTGTAGGTGCCGAGGTCCTCGTGGTTCCACAGGTCACGGACCTTGCCCCGGCCCGTGAAGCCGAGGGTGGAGAAGTCGGCGGTGACGGCGGCGGGCGAGTCGCCGAGGTTGAACAGGGCGACGGTGTGGCTGCCGTCGGCGTTCTTCGCGCTCCATACCTGCCGGTCGCCGGATGCCGTGATGGGCCTCGCGGGCGGCGTGCTGCCCTGGTTGAGGGCGATGACCTCGCGGTTGGTCAGGAGCGATACACCGTAGTCGTCGAGGCGGGTGAGGTCGTCGCCGGTGTAGAGGGGAGACTTGGCGATGGCCCACAGCGTCGCGTAGCTCTGCCGTTCGGCCTTGGTCAGGCCGTCCATCTCGCCGTTGCCCACGTTCAGGGAGTCGAGGTCGTTCCAGCCGCCGGGACCGGCGTGCCGGGTCCAGCCCGGTGCGTCGTCCCAGCGGTCGTCGACGGAGTTCTCCCACGACACCAGGGTGTTGCAGTAGCACTCGACGTCCGTGTCGATGCGCCAGCCGTTGGAGTGCTGCTTCCAGTCGGCGACGTGGTTGATGTCGAGCGCCCAGGAGATCTCCAGGTGGATCGGGCGTCCGGCCTTGGCGATCGCCTTCTTCCAGGCGGCCACGTCGGCGACGTTGTTGTAGTTGTCGCCGCTCTTGGAGGAGCCGGGGCCCACGCCGTCCAGCTTGAGGAAGTCATAGCCCCAGTCGGCGAAGAGCTGGGCCTGCGAGTCGATGTACTTCTGCGCGCAGGGCCGGGAGAAGTCGAGCTTGTAGGCGCTGTCCCAGCCGTTGGTGGTGCGCAGGTCGTCGTGGACGATGTCGGCGGTCGTGCAGCCCTCCGCGTTCCAGATGGGCACCTTTCCCTCGCCGTACGCCTCCTTCTCCAGGCCCACCGGCAGATAGATGCCCGCCTTGAGGCCCTTGGCGTGGATGTCGTCGGCGACGGGCTTCATGCCGCGCGGGAAGCGGCCCGCGTTCGGTGCCTGGCGGGCATAGGCGTCGAACTCCGGCTTCCACGCCATGTCACGCCACCAGCCGGCGTCGATGTTGACGTACTCGTAGCCGTACTTCTTGAGCTTGGAAGCCATGGCGCCGGTCTGCTGGAGAACGTTCTTCTCGGTGAGGTAGCTGTAGTCGCCGTCGGGGTTGAGCCCGGGGTACTTCGAGGACTGCATGCTCCAGCTGGTCCAGCCCATGTAGGGCTTCCGGGCAAGATCCGCGGCGGGCTTAGCCTCGGCCACGGGATCAGCGGCGGCGGGCACGGCCGTCGTCAGACCGGCGGCGAGGGCGAGGACGAGCAGGGAGGAGTACAGGGACGACCGCATGGGCCGGACCTCCTGAAGTCGGGGGCAGCGTGTCGGGGGTGCGGGACGTACGCGCGGCCGATCGGGTCAGCCCTTGCCGGAACCGATGGTCAGTCCGCTGATGAACTGGCGCTGGAGCGCGAAGTACACAAGGAGCGTGGGGATCGCGGTCAGCAGCGCACCGGCCGCGATGAGGTTGGGGTTGGTGAAGTACTGGCCCTGGAGATTGGCGAGTGCGGAGGTGATGGGCCGCTTGTCGCCGGTGTCGATCAGGGCGAGCGACCAGAAGAAGTCGTTGTAGATCCAGATCGATTCCAGGGTGGCGAGCGCCGCGAACGCGGGCCGGCACAGCGGGAGCACGATCTGGAAGAACTGCCGCCACGCGGGAGCGCCGTCCACCAGGGAGGCCTCGGTGATCTCCTTGGGGATCGTCCTCATGTAGTTGCTGAGGACGAAGGTGCAAAAGCCGCACTGGTAGGCGATGTGGATCGCGATGATGCCCCAGACGGAGTCGTAGAGCAGGAACGAGTCGCTCATCCAGCCGGGCAGCGGGATCTGCAGGTAGAGCCGGTACAGCGGGGTGATGAGCACCTGCGCGGGCAGCAGGTTGCCCGCGGTGAAGAACATGAGCAGGGCGATGTTCCACCGGAAGTCGAAGCGCGAGACGAAGAAGGCGACGGCGGCCGAGAACAGCAGGGTGCCGAGCACAGCGGGGATCGTGATGAGGACGGAGTTCCAGAAGAAGTGCGGCATCCCGGACTGGCTCCAGGCGCTGGAGAAGTTCTCCAGGCTGATGCCGTGCGGCCAGGACAGATAGCCGTGCTTCGCGGTGTCCTCGTAGGGCCGCAGTGAGGTGTAGATCGCCCACAGCAGCGGGACGAGCCACAGGAGGGCGATCCCGCCGAGGAGGAGGTGCCTGCCGGTCTGCCGCTTGGGGCGCGGCGGGCCGTCGCCCGAGAGCGGTGCGCGGCGGGTGCGTGGGCCTGCGGCCGGCGGGGTGACGGTCGCGGTCACTGGTCCTCCTTGCGGAAGGTCTGTACGAGGAAGGCGCAGATGGCCAGCAGGGAGACGACGAGCAGGACGACCGCGAGCGCGGAACCGTACCCGATGTGGCTGGACTCGCCGATGATGTTGTCGGTGATCAGGAGCGAGAGGAGCTCCATGCCCGGTTTGCTGCCGGTGCCGCCGCCCAGGACGTACACGATGTCGAACGCCCGCAGCGACTCCATGACGGTCACGACGAGGATGATGATGTTGACCGGCTTGAGTGCGGGAAAGACCACGCGCAGGAACGTCTGGCGGCCGTTGGCGCCGTCGAGGGCGGCGGCTTCCTTCAGCGCGGGGTCGAAGCCCTTCAGGCCCGCCAGGTAGAGGATCATGATGTAGCCGGTGTGCCGCCAGGCCGAAGCGACCAGCACGGCCCAGAGGTTGAGGTCGGGGTCGCCGAGCCAGTCGATGGGCCGACCGGAGCCCGCACCGCTCAGGATGCCGTTGAGCAGGCCGTTGTCGGGGTTGTAGATGATCTCCCAGATGAAGCCGACGACCGCCAGCGAGAGCACCATCGGCAGGAAGATCGCGGTCTGGTAGACCCGCGTGAAGCGGATCTTCCGGTCGAGCTGGTAGGCGAGGAAGATGCCGAACGGGGTGGGCAGCAGCGCCGTGAACAGCAGCCAGACGACGTTGTGCTGGACGGCAGGCCAGAACGGCGGGTAATTGGTGAAGATCTCCCGGTAGTTGTCGAGACCGGTCCAGCGGATGTCGGACAGCGCGATGCCGTCCCAGTTCGTGAAGGACAGGCCCACGGAGGCGAGCGCGGGAAGCCAGACGAAGACCAGCAGGGCGAGCAGCGGAATGCCGACGATGACGGTGAGGAAGACGCGGTCACCGGGGCCGAGCCGCCGGGGCCGGGCACGCTTGGACGGGGGCGCTGGACGCGCCGTGCGCACGGAGGACATGGTGAACCTTCCCGGTCCTGATCAGGCCGTGTCAGGAGGTGTCAGGCCGTGAAGAAGCGCGAACGCTGGGACTCGATCTTCTTCAGGAGGGCCGCGCCGTCGTCCGGGTGACCGAGCCATTCGGTGAATCCCGGCAGTACGACGGTGGAGATGAAGCCCGGGTCGCTGTCGCGGTCGCCGAACTGGGTGATGTGCTTGGCCGACGCGATGAGGTCGGCGGACTTCTTCTGCAGTGCGTTGTACTTGCCGGTGTCCGCACGGGAGTTGACGGCGACGTTGCTCGGGTCGACGCCCATGTAGAGATTCTCGGCCTCGGCTCCGCCGAGGTATTCGAGCAGTTTGGTGGCGCCCTTGAGGTTCTTCGGCTCGCGGCTGAGCATGAAGCCGTCGGTGGGGGCCTCGACGGTCTCCTGGCCGTGGGCCGGGTCGACTTCCGGGAAGGGGAAGAAGTCGATGTCCGCGCGGAGCTTCTCGTCGGTGATCTGCTGGCCGAGGAAGAGCCCGATGACCGCCATGCCCGACTTCTTGTCGAGCAGCGACTGGGCGGCGTCCTGCCAGGAGCGGCCGCCCGCGCCCTGCTGGTAGAAGCCGCTCAGCTCACGCCACAGGTCGAGCGTCTTGGTGGTGCGGCGGTCGGTCCAGGCGACCTCGCCCCGCATCAGGTCCATGTGGAAGTCGTAGCCGTTGGCGCGGAGGTTCAGATAGTCGAAGGCCCCGAGGATGGACCAGCTGTCGCCGCCGCCGTAGCCGGACGCGATCGGTGAGAGCCCGTCCTTCTTCATCTTCTTGGCGAGCGCGGTGAACTCGCTCCAGGTCCGGGGGACTTCATAGCCCCGCTGCTTGAACACGCTCTTGCGGTAGAAGACGGCCCACGGGTAGTTGTACAGCGGGACGAAGTAGTACTTCCCGTCCTCGCCCTTCGACAGTTGCTTGGCGGCATCGCTGAATCCGGAGCCTATTTTCTCCCATACGTCGTCGATGGGATGGGCCAGCTTCTTCTTGGCGAAGTACTGCATGCGGTAGCCCGCGAACCAGGTGAAGACGTCGTCCGGTGTGCCCTGGAGGTAGGTGGAGATGCTCTTCTGGAACGTGTCGTGGTCGACGGTGTTCGTCTTCACCTTGAGGCCGCTGTCCTCGGTGAACGCGCCGGTGACGGCGGCGTAGGCCTTCTCGGGGGTGGCATCGGCCCCGTTCGACCCGAAGGTCACCGTCTTCGGATCGGCGGCCGGTCCGCCGCCGCAGGCGGAAAGGAGCGGGGCGGCCAGCGCGGCGGCGCCGACCCCGAGGGATCCGCGGACCACGGTGCGGCGGCTCGGCTCGCGTGCCTCTCGGGCGGGGAAGGGTCTGCGGCTCTGCTGCGTCATCGCAACTCCTAGTACGTGTCTATGCCGATGAAGGACTGGATCGCCGTGGCCGCGGCCCCGCGCGCCCACTCCTCGAAGGGCAGGGGACGTGTCATCACGTCGCACTGCGCGGCGGTGCCGAAGGCGGACGCGGTGAACGCGTCGCGGATCTGCTCGGCGAACAGGTCGTACGCCGCGAGACCTTCGCCGGAGATGATCACTCGCTGCGGTCCGAGGACGTTGACGACGGCCCCGATGGCGCGGCCGATCGCCTCCCCGGCTCGTGTGTAGGCCTCGCGCGCACCGGGGTCGCCCTGGTGCGCAAGCTCCAGGGCGCCTGCGGAGTCGGCGACCGGGATGCCGGTCGCCTCGCGCACGCGGCGGATGATGGCGGCGTCCCCGGCGATCGCCTCCACACAGCCGGTGTTGCCGCAGTGGCACGGCGGGCCCAGCGGGTCGATCGGCAGATGGCCGATCTCACCGGCCACGCCGTGCGCGCCGGAGACCACCTTGCCGTGCACGACGAGACCGCAGCCGATGCCCGCACCGACGGTCACCAGGGCGAAGTCGGAGATGCCCGCCCCGGCGCCGAACCACTGCTCGGCGACCGTCAGCGCGCGGACGTCGTTGTCGACGGTGACGGGCAACCCGGTGACCGTGGAGGCCAGTTCGGCGAGTGGCACGTCCCGCCAGTCCAGGAAGGGCGAGTAGCGCACGACACCGGCGGCGCGGTCCACGTCACCGGAGACGGCGAGTCCGAGCCCGCGCACCTCGACGCCGAAACCCTCGGCCTCCGTGAGGAGTTCCTGGACGAGTCCGGAGATCGAGGCGAGCACGGCGCCGGGGTCGCGGTCGGTGACCGGGAGGTGGCGGGCGACGCGGATGCGGCAGCACAGGTCGGTCAGGACCGCGATGATCTCGTCGCCGGTCACCTTGACCCCGATGAACAGGGCTCGCCCGCCGTCGACCCGCACGAGAGTGGCGGGCCGCCCGAGGGAGGGCCGTGCCTCCTCGTCCGCGTCCTCGACGAGGTAGCCGGCCGCCATCAACGGCCGTACCGCTTTGGTGACCGCCGCCGATGACAGCGCGGTCCGCCGGGAGATCTCGATCCGCGTGAGCGGGCCGTGGGTCAGGACAGTGGTGAAGACCAGGGAGGCGGCCGGTGTGGGTGCCGGAACCACGTCGATACGAGGGGTCGTCGAGCGCATGGCCGAAACGTAGGGGGTGTTCTTTTCCTCTGTCAATGAAAGAAGCAAGCACCTTTCAAGAAGCCTCTGCAGAGGAGCCGAGACATTCAAATATGCGACAGCCATCGGGTATTGACAGCTGATCCAAGGGAGTGTTGGCTGCCGCATGTTCTCGAGGCGCTATCTGAACGTGAGGATCCATGCCTGTGATCTCCTTCGCCCCTGCGACCGGGGTCTGGCTGCTCTGCACTCCCCGCACGTCGTACGCGCTCCGGATCGATGACACCGGAGCGCCCTGTCATCTCGCGTGGGGACCACGGCTGACCCTGGAGGATGCAGAGGAGTTCGCCGCTCCCCCGGCCCCGCACCCCAGCAGTTTCGAGGGGCGGCCTCCGGTCGGCGAGGAACTGCCCGTCGACGGCGGGGCACGGTTCGGAACCCCCTCGCTGCAGGTGCGCTTCGCCGACGGCACCCGCGCCTTCGAATGGCAGGCGACAGGCCATCGCGTCCACGAGCCCGCGCCGGGATCGACGGAACTTGCCCTGGAGTTCCGCGACCGCCACTACCCCCTGGGGATCACCCTCCACTACCGCGTCCACGACGACAGCGACGCCATCGAGCGCTGGTCCGTGCTGCGCAACACCGGCGAGGAAGCCGTGACGCTGCTGCGCGCCGACTCCGCCGCCTGGACGCTTCCTGCGAGGGACGACTACCGGCTCAGTCATGTCACGGGCCAGTGGTCCGCCGAGACCCAACTGCACAGGGAACGCGTGCCGTTCGGCGAGACCGTGCTCACCAGCCGCAGGGGCATCACCAGCCATCACGCCAACCCCTGGGTGATGCTCGATGCGGGCGACGCGACCGAGGAGCACGGCCAGGTGTGGAGCGCGGCCCTGGCCTGGAGCGGCGGCTGGCGCGTCACCGTGCAGCGCACCCCTGACGGCCGGACGGGCTTCACCGGCGGCGCAGGCCACGACGGCATGGCCCAACCCCTCGCCCCTGGCGAGGAGTTCACCACTCCCCAGCACGTCGGCCTCTACACGGACGGTGGTTTCGGCGCGACGAGCCGCGCCTGGCACGCGTACGTCCTGGCCCACGTGCTCCCCCACCCCGAGGAGACACGACCGGTCCTCTACAACTCGTGGGAGGCCACCGGATTCGACGTCGACGAGGCAGGCCAACTGCGCCTGGCGGCACGGGCGGCGGCGCTCGGAGCGGAGCTCTACGTCATGGACGACGGATGGTACGGCGCACGCCGCGACGAAGGCGCCGGGCTCGGCGACTGGACACCGTCACCGGACCGCTTCCCCGAGGGGCTCGCTCCCCTGGTGCGCGAGGTGCACCGGCTCGGGATGCGCTTCGGTCTGTGGGTGGAGCCCGAGATGGTCAACCCGGACAGCGATCTCTACCGCCAGCACCCGGACTGGGTCCTGCACTTCCCGCACCGCACCCGCACCGAGCTCCGCAGCCAGCTGGTGCTGAACTTCGCCCGCCGTGACGTCGCGGACTGGGCGTACGGCTGGCTGACCCGCCTGGTGGGCGACCACGGCATCGACTTCCTCAAGTGGGACATGAACCGCGCGCTCAGCGAGGCGGGCTGGCCGGACCGGGCGGACGGCACGGAGCGCGTCCGGACGGCGTACGTGCACCGCCTCTACGACGTCATCGACCGGCTCCGCGCCGACCATCCCGGCCTGCGCATCGAGGCGTGCAGCGGCGGTGGCGGGCGGGTCGACCTGGCCATGCTGTCCCGCACGGACCAGGCGTGGGCGTCGGACAACACCGACGCGGCGGACCGCGTCCTCATCCAGCACGGCTACGGCCAGATCTACCCGGCCCGGACGATGGCCGCGTGGGTGACCGACGTGCCCAACCCGCTCACCGGCCGGTCGGTGCCGCTGCGCTTCCGCTTCCATGTCGCGATGGCCGGGGTGCTCGGCCTCGGCGGCGACCTGACCCGCTGGACCGACGAGGAACTGGCCGAAGGCGCGGAGCTGGTGGCCGAGTACAAGCGCGTGCGCCACCTCGTGCAGCACGGGACACAGCACCGCCCGCGCGGCCCGGTCGACGACGGCCCGGCCGCGGTGCAGTACACGGCGAAGGACGGCAGCGAGGCCCTGCTCCTTGCCTGGCAGAGGGCCCCGCGCCACGGCGCCGCGCACCCACCGCTGCGCCTCGCCGGCCTCGATCCGTCCGCTCGCTACCGTGACGCCCGCACGGGTGCGGTCCATTCCGCGACGGTGCTGAGCGACTACGGAATCCTGCCCGAACTGCCGCGCGGTGACTGGGCCAGCGTGGCGGTGCATTTGGTCCGGGTCCCTTGACGGTGACTCAGGTCGCCTGTTGTCCCAGCTCGGCGAGCATCTTGAGCATGGCCTGGGCGGAGGGCTCCTCGGAGTCGCCTCCCTGCATCTCGACGCCTTCGAACATGGCGGGCTCGGCGCTGCGGGGGAACATGGCCTGTTCGTACTCGGTGAGCGCGGCCTCGACGTCGTCGGGGTGCGCGGCGAGAAACTTGCCGAGCTCGGCGCCGTCGAGCATGGCCAGGTTGGCGCCTTCGCCGTTCGGGGCAGTGAGGTGGGCGGCGTCCCCGAGCAGGGTCACTCCCGGGACCCGGTCCCACCGGTGGCCGGTCGGCAGGGCGAAGAGAGGGCGCAGGACCGGCGGGGTGTCGCTGTCGGTGATCAGCGCGGTGAACTCCGGCGCCCAGCCGTCGAATTCCAGGGCGATGCGCGCGGTGGCCACGGCGGGATCGCCGAAGTCGATGCCGTCGAACCAGTCCTGCGGCCTGGACAGTCCCACGTACGCGTGCAGGGTGTCGCCCTTCTCCCGGTGAGCGAAGATCTCCCGGTCCGGCGCGGGCACGATCATCGACCCGCCGCCGACCGCCTTCGCGGTGGCGGGGTGCCGGGCGCAGGCGTCGAACAGGTAGGTGTCGACGACCGACTTGCCGACGTACTCGGGTATGGCGGCGGAGAGCAGCGGCCGGACCCGTGACCACGCGCCGTCCGCGCCGACCAGCAGGCCCGCGACGACGGTGCCGCCGTCGGCGAACGTCACCTCATGACGGCCATCGCCGCGTGCACGGGTGCCGCTGACCTTGTGATCCCACCGGACGGTGCCGGCGGGGAGCGCATCGAGCAGGATCTGTCGCAGCTCGCCGCGCTGCACCTCGGGGCGGCCCCCCGTGCCGTCGTCGGTCATCTCGTGCAGGAGGGTCCCGTCCGGGTCAAGGACCCGCATGGCCTGGCGGCCCTCCAGGATGATGCCGCGGAACTCGTCCATCAAGTCGGCTGCTTCGAGGGCGAGTTGCCCGTTGTAGTCGTGGATGTCGAGCATCCCGCCCTGCGTGCGTGCCGTCGGCGATGACTCCGCCTCGTACACCGTGGCCGGGATTCCGTGGATGTGGAGGACGCGGGCCAGCGTGAGGCCGCCGAGTCCGGCGCCGATGATCGTGACGGGGGTGCGCATGGCGACTCCTCCAGGCCGGGGCCGCCCGTGATCTCCGGCGGCCGTTCCTGGCAAGGTGTCAGGACACGCCGACAGGCCACCGACAGCTGTCCGACAGTCCCCGACTAGCCGCTCGCCATGGCGCGGCGGACGCTCTCGTGGAGCAGGGCGCGGCGCTGCTCGTGCAGTTCCGGCGGCTCCTGGGCGGTCGCGGCGTAGACATTGCTGACCGGTGACCACGCCATCGACATGGCGATGACCATGGCCATCACGTCGAACGGATCCCCTTCGCACACCAGCCCGGCGGCCTGCGCCTCGGCGATGGCGCGCAGCTTGCGGTCATCGAGGCGGTCGGGGTCCTCGACCAGGTGACCTTCCGGGCGTCGCTCCAGGCGGGCCCAGGTGGCGAGCCGGATGAGATCGGGGCGCAGGAGGTACTCGTCGTACAGGCGCACCGCCCAGTCCGCGAGGTCCGTGGCGTCGATCGGCACGACGTTCACGATCCGCTCCAGCGAACCGAAGAAGATGGCGTCGAAGAGCCCGTCTTTGTTCCCGAAGTAGGAATAGAGCTGAGCCTTGTTGGTGCGCGCGGCGGCCACGATCCGCTCGATGCGCGCTCCGGCGATCCCGTGCTCGGCGAATTCCTGGGTCGCCACGTCGAGGATGCGCTGGTAGGTCGCGGCTCCGCGGGTGGTCAAGGGCTGGTCGGCCATGCCCGCAGGCTACCAAACAGAACAGTTGGTTTGCCTGGCGGCCCACGGGCGCCTACGCTCCAAATAGACCGAACAGTCTGTCTGAATATCCGAGGAGGGGCCATGAGGACCACTGTGAGCTGGCAGGCCGAAGGACCGGCGACGACGCTGCGGCGGACACCACTGAAGCGGCGCGACCTGCGCCCCGACGATCTCGCGGTCCGGGTGGACTACTGCGGGGTCTGCCACACGGACCTGCACGCCCTCCGGTCCCGCGACGACGACCAACCCCTGGTGCCGGGGCACGAGTTCACGGGCGTGGTGACCGAGACGGGGTCCGAGGTCTCCGGCGTCACGGGCTTCGGCTTCGGTGACGCGGTGGCGGTGGGCAACATCGTCGACTCGTGCGGCACGTGCGCCATGTGCCGGGCAGGCCAGGAGAACTTCTGCCACGCGTTCCCGACCCTCACCTACGGCGGAGTCGACCGCCACGACGGATCGACCACCCAGGGCGGGTACTCCCGTGAGTACGTCGTCCGGTCGCGGTTCGCGTACCCCCTTCCCCCCGGCCTCGACCCGGCTGCCGCCGCTCCCCTGCTCTGCGCCGGGATCACCGTCTGGGAACCGCTGCACGCCCTCGCCGCGGGACCGGGCACCCGCGTCGCCGTGGCGGGCCTCGGCGGTCTGGGTCATCTCGCCGTCAAGATCGCCGTGGCGCTCGGCGCCGAGACCTCGGTCATCAGCCGCTCGCCGGACAAGGCCGACGACGCACGCCGCCTCGGCGCGCACGAGGTGATCGTCTCCACCGATCCGGAGCACATGGCCGCCGCCCGCGACCGGTTCGACGTCGTCATCGACACCATCGCCGTCCCGCACGACCTCGGCCCCTACCTGCGCCTGGTCGCGATGGACGGGACGCTCAGCCATCTGGGGCACCTCGGGCCCATCACACTGGAGACCACCGACCTGCTCATCGGACGCAAGCGGCTGAGCTCCGCGGGGAGCGGCGGGAGGCCGGCGACCGCCGCCATGCTGGCCTTCTGCGCCGAGCACGGCATCACCGCCGACATCGAACTGCTCCCGTCGGCCCGCGTGAACGAGGCCCTCGACCGCCTCGGGCGCAACGACGTCCGCTACCGCTTCGTGCTCGACTTGTCCGACCTGGACCAAGAAGCAACCCCTGCCTCCTGACCCCCAGGTCCTCCGCTGCGGCGGCCCGGCTTGATAGGCAAGTGAGCAATTGCCTATCGTGTGGTCGTGGCCGACGAACTCTTCAAAGCCTTGGCCGACCCCACCCGCCGCATCATCCTCGACGAACTCACGGAGAAATCCGGACAGACCCTGTTCGAGATCTGTTCGCGGCTGAGCATGAGGCATCAGCTCGGCATCTCCCGTCAGGGGGTCTCCCAGCACCTTGCCGTGCTGGAGGCCGCCGGGCTCGTCGAGACCAGGCGGGAGGGCCGCTACAAGTTCCACGACCTGAACACGGCCCCACTGCGGCACATCGTCGAGCGATGGCCCGTGCCCGACACGCCCCGACCGGAGGAGAGCACCTCATGAAGATCCATCTGACCAGCATCTTCGTCGACGACCAGGCCAAGGCCGCGGCCTTCTACACCGAGATCCTCGGCTTCGTGAAGAAGCACGACGTCCCGGTGGGCGAGAAGGACCGGTGGCTGACCGTCGTCTCGCGCGACGAGCCCGGCGGCACCGAGCTCCTCCTGGAGCCCGCGGGCCACCCTGCCGTCAAGCCCTACCGCGACATGATCGTCAAGGACGGCATCCCTCTCGCCCAGTTCGCCGTCGACGACGTACAGGCGGAGTACGAGCGCCTGCGCGACCTCGGCGTCCACTTCACCCAGGAGCCCTTGGACATGGGCCCGATCACCACCGCCGTCTTCGACGACACCTGCGGCAACCTGATCCAGATCGCGACCGAGCCGCAGTAGGCGGGCCGGTCGCGGTGAGACTGGGTACAGCGCACCCAGGCTGCGCACCCAGCCGCCGCCTAGCCTGAAGGACATGGACGGCAACCACCTGGGAGACTTCCTGCGCGCACGCCGTGCCGCGCTGCGGCCTCAGGACGCGGGCATCGCGAGCCACGGCATCCGCCGAGTGGCCGGACTGCGCCGCGAGGAGGTCGCGGTCCTGGCCGGGGTGAACTCCGACTACTACACCCGTCTGGAACAAGGGCGCGATCGCAACCCCTCGCCCCAGGTGCTCAAGGCCCTCAGCCACGCGCTGCAGTTGGACGCCGATGCCCGAGCGCACCTGTACCGGTTGGCCGGGGCCTCTCCGAGCGGCCGGTCGTCCGCCCTCGGCACCGAGCGGATCAGTCCGGCGCTTCGCCAGTTGATGGACGGCTACCGGAACACCCCGGCATCCGTCCTCAGCCCCGCCCTGGACCTCCTGGCCACCAACGCCCTGGCCGATGCCCTCTACGCCCCCTTCGACCCGGCACACAATCTGGCCCGCATGGTCTACCTGGACCCGGCGGGCCGCACGTTCTACCAGGACTGGGACCGGGCAGCAGAGTCCATCGTCGCCAACCTGCGCGAGGCGGCCGGCTTCGACCCGGACCACCCGCGCCTGCGTGAACTCGTGGCCGAACTCACCGAGCACAGCGCGGACTTCGCCCGCCTCTGGAACGCTCACACCGTGCGCGGCAAGACCAAGGACGCCAAACGCCTCCTCCACCCGAAGGTCGGCCCCCTCACCCTCACCTACCAGGCCTTCGACATACGGGAAGCGCCCGGCCAGCAGCTCGTCATCTACCACGCCGAACCCGGAACCAGCACCGAAGAAGCACTGCGTCTCCTCGGCTCGACATGCGCGACACACCCCCACCCTGCGCAGGCGCGCACCGACGAGATGTGAATCTGCCGCTTCCGTGCGCGGATCGCGGATCGCGGATCGCGGATCGCGGATCGCGGCAACCATCACGCGCCCGGCGGCAACCAGGAGGCGAGCCGCTCATCGGAAACTCCCCGAAGGAGACGTTCCCATGACCATCCCCCGCTCCCCCGCGCTCGTCAGAGTCCGACCAGTCCGATCCCGCTTATGGAACTCGGTGCGTGCCAGGCGCCTGGCATCCCTCACCGGCGCCACAGGCATCGCCGCCGCGGCCGTGCTTGCCGTCCCGGGCACGGCCGCCGCACACGGCGTCGCCATGATGCCCGGATCGCGCACCTACCTCTGCTACAAGGACCTGCTCGCCAACTCCTCCACCCAGATGCCGACCAACCCCGCCTGCAAGGCGGCAGTCCAGGAGGCCGGCACCACTCCGCTGTACAACTGGTTCGCCGTCCTCGACTCCAACGCGGGCGGTCGCGGCGAGGGTTACGTCGAGGACGGCACGCTGTGCAGCGCGGGCGACCGCAGCCCCTACGAATTCTCCCCGTACAACGCCGCCCGCACCGACTGGCCCGTCACCCATCTCACGGCCGGCGACACCATCGAGGTGAACTACAGCAACTGGGCCCACCACCCGGGCCGGTTCAAGGTGTACGTCACCAAGGAGGGCTTCGACCCGAAGCAGCCGCTGGGGTGGTCGGACCTGGAGAACGTACAGACCGTTCAGAACCCGCCGCAGGAGGGCGGCCCCGGCAGCGAGGCGGGGCACTACTACTGGGACCTGCAACTGCCCGAACGGACCGGTCAGCACATTCTGTTCGTCCAGTGGATCCGCTCCGACAGCCAGGAGAACTTCTTCTCCTGCTCGGACGTCGTCTTCGACGGAGGCAACGGCGAGGTCACCGGATTGACCGGCGGCGAACGGTCAGGCACCGCCGTCACCGCGCTCGGCTCGGGCAGCTCGGGCAGCTCGGGCAAGCAGAACACCGAGGCGGAAGCGGTGCACGAGGGCCACGAGAGCCACGACGGCGGCTCGTCGGCCGGCGCCCGCCCCGCGCCCGACACCACCCCGGACATCGCGAACACCGCCTCCGACTCACCCCTGGGCTCCCCTGGCGCCGACCTGGTCGGTGCCCTCGCAGGCGCCGGTGCCGTGATCCTCGCCGGCGGTACCGTCCTGCACCTGCGCTACCGCAGGCCGGACACCGATCAGTAGGTGCGCCCCTGCCGCCGGGCCAGATCCAGCACGCTCAGGCCGAACATCAAGACCCCCAGGGGGAGGTGAACCGACGGGACGTGCGCGATGCCGAGCACCACCTGAACCGAGGCGAGTGCGAGGAAGCCGGACGCGTGCCAGACAGGCCGCGGCGAGCCGCCGCCCGGCTTCCACGCCAGCACAGCGGTAAGCACGTACAGCATCGACGCCCCGTACATCACGCGGGCTCCGGCGCTGTGCAGCGTCTCTCCATAGGACGAGGTCAGCAGGAGCCCGGAGGAGACCGCCTGGAGGAAAATGGTCAGGGTCTGCAGGGCGATCGCGATCTGCAGGAACGAAACGCCGCGCCGTGCGTGCGCGTTCACCTTCGCCGTCACCTGGGTGGCCATGTCGCAGTCCCCTTTTCCGCCCGTGGGCAGTGGATCGATAAGGTCTCACGAGCCCGACGACGCGGGCCCGCGAAAGGTAAGGCGAGGGGCGGCCGGAAGCATGGGGACTGTCGGGACCAGAGCCGATGAGATAGTCGGCGAGCGACGCCAACTGATCAATGTCGCCTACCGGTTGCTCGGCTCGGTGACCGAGGCCGAGGACGCCGTACAGGACGCCTACACACGCTGGTACGGGCTGGCACAGAGCCGTCGGGAGGAGATCCTGTCCCCCGGCGCCTGGCTGACGACGGTGACCGGCCGCATCTGCCTGGATCTGCTCGGCTCGGCGCGGGCCCGCCGTGAACGCTACGTCGGCGCGTGGCTGCCCGAGCCGCTGCCCGATCGCACCGAGTGGGACCATGCGGGTGGCGCCGGTCTCCCCGGCCTCGCGGACCCTGCCGACCAGATCGTCCTGGACGAGTCGGTGGCCATGGCCTTCCTCGTCGTCCTGGAGTCGATGACGCCGGCCGAGCGGGTGGCGTTCGTCCTGCACGACGTCTTCCGGTATCCCTTCGCCGAGATCGCCGCCGTCCTCGGCCGGACGCCCGCGGCCTGCAAGCAGCTGGCGGCCTCGGCCCGGCGGCGGGTGGGCGGCGCGCACGCCCCGGTGACGGCGACCGGCCAGGCGGACGTGGTGAGGCACGTCAAACAGGCTTGGGAGACCAAGGACATCGCTGCTCTCGTCGGTCTCCTCGACCCTGCCGCCGTGATGACCGCCGACGGCGGCGGCATGGTCGGCACCGTCCTGCACCCGGTCGAGGGCGGCGCACGCATCGCCCAGTACATGGTCGCCATCGCCGACAGGGCTCCGGGGCTCGAACTCCTGGAGTGCTCGGTCAACGGTGTGCCGGGCCTGGTGGCCCAACGTGGCGGCATCGTCATGACCGTAGCCGCGTTCGACGTCTCCGACGCGCGCGTCACGCGGATCTGGGCGGTCCGCAACCCCGAGAAGCTGCGCCCGTGGGCGCGGGAGGGCTAGCTCCCCGACCGCCGATTCCCCCGCCGCGAAGGAAATCCGGCGACGGCAATTCCCCGGGAAAAAACTACGCCTTCTGCCGACTCCGGCCGGGATTCGCCGTCGTCCCTCCCTCATGAATTTCAGCCCAACCGCGTCTTACGAGGAAAGATCGGGCCGCGGATGAGCCGTCAAACACCCCTGGCCAGCGGGTACTTGTGCCGCAAGCGTCAGGAATCGACGTGCGCATCGCCCGCGCATCGCATTACAACCAACCCCAAACCCCGGCAGTCACACGTAATTGCAAGGACCACGTATGCCTCATGGAGGTTTTGTAATGCCCTCTCATCTCATCAGCCGCCGGGTTATCCGTACCGCGTCGGCGGTGACGCTCGCTCTCGGTACGGGGCTGGCCGCTCCGTTCTTCCTGGCGGGCACCGCCGCTGCCGTGGCGCCGGAAGCGACCGCCGCGTTCAGCGAGAGCGACCACGGGATCCTTTACACGGCGGCCTCCGGCCAGATCAACAAGGTGACCGTCACCGCGTCGAAGTCCGCAGGAACCGAAGAGATCACCTATGTGATCGACGATGCCGTGCCGGTCAGTGCGGGAGACGGCTGCTCCTACCCCGACAGCACGGACCGCACCAAGGTCTCCTGCACGGTCGCCACCCTGGAGAGCCAGGACCCGTACGCCACTTTGAAGTTGGCGCTCGGCGACGGTGACGACACCGTTTCCTACGACAATGCCGGCGACCAGACGTACTACTTCGCGCGGGCCGACCTGGGCGACGGCAAGGACACCTGGAACCACACCGGCGGCGTCGACGGCAACTCCGTCATCGGAGGGGCGGGCAACGACGACCTCTCGGTGGGCGAGGCCGGTGTGGTGAGCGGCGGTGACGGCAACGACACGCTCCACGCCGCGGCCGGCAGCATCGCGCAGGGCGGCAACGACGACGACACGATCTACTCGGACGGCGAGGAGAGCGCGGTCGACGGCGGCGCGGGCGACGACGTGATCCAGGGCGGCGCCGAGAGGCAGAGCCTGTCCGGCGACGACGGCAACGACACGATCCGCGGTGGGGCCGGCGACGACTTCCTGTACGGCGGCAAGGGCAACGACATCCTGTACGGCAACAGCGGCAACGACACGATCTACGGAAACAGCGGGAACGACGAGCTGTACGGCGGCGCGGGCCGGGACACCCTCTCCGGCGGTCCCGGCACCAACATCGTTCGCCAGGACTGACCTTCACACAGCCGGGGGATACCGCGCGCCCATCCGCGCGGTATCCCCCCTGGCGCACGCTTGGCGACTCGCGCGAGGGGACGGCTCAGCGGACCCGGTCGTAGACGAGGGCCAACGTCCCGTGCTCGCCCGCGCTCTGGCTGACGAGCGACCACTTCCCCGTGGGCAGGCCGTCGCCGAAGAGGCGCGGACCGCCGCCGAGGAAGACAGGGAAGATCGTGAGCGCCATCCGGTCCACCTTGTCGGCCGCCAGGAGTGCCTTGATGACGCTCGCGCTGGAGAGCACGAGGATGTCGCCGCCTTCGGTCGCCTTGAGGTCCGTGGCCACCTCGGCGGTCGGCTTGTCGGCGATCGTCGTCCGCTACCACGGCGCCTCGCCGATGGTGGAGGAGAGGACCACCTTGTCGGTGTCGACGAGCCACTTCGCGAAGGCCTCGTCCCGCGGGTCGGCGCCCTCCGTTCCGATGACGGTGGGCCAGAACCCGAGGAATCCCTCGGCGTTGACCCGTCCGAGCAGCGCCGTCGTCGCGGACTCCCAGAGGCTGGTCAGGTGGTCGCGGGCCACGTCGGTGAGGGCGTAGGGCATCACCCAGCGCATGTCCAGCGGGTTGTCCGGCGCGGCGTAGTGACCGTCGAGGGAGAGGCTCATGTTGGTGACGATTCGGCGGCCCGCGGTCTGCTTCGGCCTCTGCATCTGCTCTTTCACTTCGTGCTCCTCGTGTCGGCGTCGCTGTCTCTGTCGCTGGCGCTGTGGCTTGCGTGATCGGTGCTTTCGGTGCTTGCGGCCTCTTCGGTGGTGCCGGTGTCGTGCGTGTCCGTGGTCAGGATCGCGGCGAGCTTGTCGAGGCTCTGGCCGAAGCCGATCTCGATCCCCGCGATGAAGTCCGCGGAGTCGACCGTGCTGTCGGTGATCCGCCAGTGGACGTCGAGGTCCGTGCCGGTGTCGGTGGGCGTCAGGCCGAGGTCGACGTGCGCGGTGAACGCGAGGCCGCCGTCGGGAAGCAGTGGGGAGAGCCGGTAGGCGAGGCGCTCTGCGGGGCGTACGTCGTCGACGACTCCCTCCGCGCGCCCGGCGACCTGGGCGGAACCATCGGCGTCCTCGGCGTCCCGGTACTCGTGGGCGATCCGTCCGCCCTCTCGCGCCTCGAAGACCAGCTCGGAGACGCGAAGGTCGTCGGGCGTCCACCATCGGGCCAGCAGGGTGGCCTCGGTCAGGTGGCGCCAGACCGAATCGGGGCGCCCCGCCAGCGACCTGAGGAACCTGAACGAGCGGCCGTCGGCCCATCCCGGCTCCCCCGCGGCGGACCGCTCCGCGTCCAGGCTCGCCCCGTACCGCTCGAAGGTCTCGCGCGGGCCACCCTCCTGGTCCGCGATGTCGGCGATCCCGCCGAGCGTGGCCGCCAGGTCCCGCAGGGCAGCGGAGCGGAGCGCGTAGATGCGGCGCTGGCCGGTGCGCCGGGAGGTGACGACACCGGCGCGTTCGAGGATCTGCAGGTGCTTGGTCGTCTGCGGCTGGCGTGCGTCGGCGAGTTGGGCGAGGACCCCGACCGGACGGGGCCGCTCGGCCAGCAGGCTCACGAGCCGCCAGCGGGCCGGGTCCGCCAGTGCGGAGAGGAGTGCGTCCATGGAGCAAGTATTCGTCAAGAAGAATATTCGTATCAAAGAATATGAGCGGACGACTCACGCCTGTGGGGTCCGCAGCGACGTGCGGGCAGCCCATGGGCCCGTCTTGGCGGGGTACTCGGTAGCTCGACAGCGGTATCCGTCGATTCCGAGGAGGAACGTGCCGTGCGCGCCTTCAAGCTCTGGTTCGATCGAAGTCTTACCGCGCAGGCGGTCCTGATCTTCCTGCTGGGCGTGGGCGTCACCGCGCTGTTCCGCCGGGACGAGCATCCGGTCGTGTGGGTGGTTCAGGGGGCGCTCTACTCCGCCGTCGTCATCACGTTCGTGGCCGTGCAGCGCCGTAAGGCCGGTCGCGCCGCCGGCACCGACGCGCGCGGGATCGTCGAGCTCAACCGCAAGATCCGTCATCGTGAGGTGCCGAGGGAGCCCGAGGAGAGGGCGACCATGCGGCGGCTCGTCGCCGAGCAGTTGGGGCAGATGGAACGGGGGCGCCGGTGGCTGCCCTACTGGCTCGGCTCCATGGCTCTGATAGCCGTCGGCATGCTCGTCCTCGGGGCGGTCACCGGATCGTTGGTCTATCCGCTGGTCCTCGCGGGCGGCCTGATCGGGTTCTGTTGCTGGGTCCTCTGGATGCGTCGCCGTTCCCTTGACCGCTTTCGCCACATGCGTTCCGCCTTGCAGGGCTAGGGCGGACGGGGCCTTGCAGGGCTAGGGCGACCGGGGGGTATGAGTCCCCCGGGAGTGCACAGGAGGGGGACTCAAGAGGGGGACAATCGCTTCATGACGCGCTCTGCACCGGACGCCCACGACGACGGCGGCTATCTCCTCGACAACGCGCAGTCCGAGGCGGGCACCCGTTTCGACGCGCTCGGCGAGCTCTTCGACCCGACCACGTTCCGGCACATCGAAGCCCTGGGGATCACCTCGGGGTGGCGGTGCTGGGAGGTCGGCGCGGGCGGCCTCTCGGTGGTGACGTGGCTGGCCGACCGGGTCGGCCCCACCGGCCGGGTACTGGCGACCGACATCGACACTTCCTGGGCCTCCCGGGCGGCGGGAGGGGTCATCGAGGTGCTGCGCCACGACGTAGGCCGGGACGAACCGCCGGTGGGCGGCTTCGACTTCGTCCACGCCCGGCTGGTGCTGGTGCACGTGGCCGACAGGGAGCGGGCGCTGCGCGCTATGGTCGGCGCGCTGCGGCCCGGCGGGTGGCTGCTGGTGGAGGACGCCGACCCGGCGTCGCAGCCGCTGATCTGCCTGGACGAGTACGGCCCCGAGCAGGCACTGGCCAACAGATTGCGGGCCGGGTTCCGCTCGCTGCTCGCGGCTCGCGGCGCAGACCTGGCCTACGGACGCAAGGTCCCCCGGCTGCTGCGGGAGGCGGGACTGACCGATGTCACCGCGGACGCCTACTTCCCGATCACGTCACCGGCCTGCGATGTCCTGGAAGCGGCGACGGTACGGCAGGTGCGCGACAGGCTGGTGGCCGCAGGGCTCGCGACCGACGAGGAGATCGACCGGCACCTCGCGAGCGTCACGTCCGGCCGCCTCGACCTCACCACCTCCCCGATGATCTCCGCGTGGGGACGCCGACCGTAAAGGCGGGCAGCGGGAACGCGGCGGGCACGCGGTTCCCGGCCCGTCGGCCGCGTGGGGGGGCAGGAACCGCCTGGCAGACGGGGACCTCTCAGGACTCCACGCCACACCGTCGCGCGATGGCCTCCAGGCGTTCGAGTTCGCGCCGAGCCGCGGTCGGGTGGGCGAGGTCGATGGCCATCTCGGCGCGGGCACTGACGTAGTGGATGTCCTGGCGTGTGGCCGCGTCCAGGCCCGGGGCGGCCTGGAGTCGGCGGCACGTGACGTACAGGGAGAGCGCGACGTGATCGAGACGGTCCCGCAAGCCCGGGGAAGCACCTGGCGCAGTACGTCCTTGGCGTAGTCGCGTGCCTGCCTGTCCGCCTCGCAGGGGCGAGGCGGACAGGGAGCCCAGCGGAGGGCCGCGTCCCGGGCGTCGTCATACATGTCCGCCACCATGGCCCGTGCGGTGGTGGAATCGCCTTCAGCCGCGGAGTCGCGGGCCGATTCCAACAGGGACCGCAGTCGGGCGCGGACCTGAGGGTCCTCCCCCGTGCGGGCGTCCAGATAGCCGGACCACACGTCGAACGCCTTGCTCAACTCGGCGTCCGCCATGGCCTCGTACGCGTCCGGCACTCCGCCGCCTCTCCCGTCGGGCCGTCCCGGTACAGACGGCAGCGGTACACGATAGGGCGGTTGCTGGGGTCGCCGCCTGCGAATTTGCGGCCCCCGGGAACAGGATCTGACGCGGCCCGGGGACTAGCCGGACACAGACCTGACGCGGTGCCCCGCGACGTCCTCCGGGACTAGGTCGGGGCTAGGTCGGGGCTAGGTCGCCGCCGCGAAGGCGTCGATGCCCGTGAGTTCGGCCGACAGCTCCCACAGGCGCGCGGCCTGCTCGGGGTCGGTCGCGTGTGCGTGCACGCCGCCTTCCGAGCCTTCGCCGGCCGGCTCGGCGATGTCGCAGTCCTCGCAGTACACGCCGCCCATGCCCGCCAGCCGGGGAGAGGTCGCGGCCCATACCTGTGTCGCCGCGCCCTGCTCGGGCGTCTTGAAGGTGGGATCGGTCGGGTTGCCGCTCTCGTCGATCCAGCCCGCTTCGACCATCTCCGCCTTCGCGAGGTGGCGCTGCAGCGGGGTGAGGATGCTGCCCGGATGCAGCGCGAACGCTCTGACTCCGGCATCGCGGCCGAGCGCGTCGAGCTGCACGGCGAACAGCACGTTCGCCGTCTTGGCCTGCCCGTACGCCTGCCATCTGTCGTAGCCGCGCTCGAACTGCACGTCGTCCCAGCGCACTCCGGTGATGCCGTGGGCGCCGGAGGACACCGCGATCACCCGCGCGCCACCGGGGGCGATCGCCGGCCAGAGATGGTTGATCAGCGCGTAGTGACCGAGGTGGTTGGTGGCGAACTGTGCCTCCCAACCTGGGCCGACCCGCGTCTCGGGGCAGGCCATGACCCCGGCGTTGTTGATCATGATGTCGACCGTGCGGCCCGAGGCGAGGAACCGGTCGGCGAAACCGCGGACGCTCTCCAGGTCGGAAAGGTCGAGGTCGTCGGTCTCGACACCGTCGATGCCCTCGACCGCCTCCTGCGCGGCCGCCCGTCGCCGGGAGGGGACCACGACACGGGCTCCGGCACCGGCCAGAGCGCGGGTAGTCTCCAGGCCGAGACCCGAGTAGCCACCGGTGACGATCGCGGTGCTGCCGGACAGGTCGATCCCGCTCAGGACGTCGTTCGCGGTGCTCCGGGCACCGAAGCCCGATCCGATCTTGTGCTGAGGTGTCGTCATGGCGGAGACGCTAGGTGCTGGACCGCGCTCTAGGTCAAGGGCCGTTGACGGCGAACAGCATCGGCAGCCGTCGGCAGCGTTCCCCGCGAACCCTGTTGCCCCCCGCGTCGCGTCGCAGGCCCTCAGTTGATCACTCCTGCGGCCGAGGTCGGCAGGGGGTGTGCGAGTCCCCCTGGCGGAAAATCACGTGCAACCAAGATCTGCCCGCGTTATCGTCGGCCGCATGAACGTCAACGGCCCACACACCACCGCGACCGCGCGAGCGACCAGCTCGCCGGTTGCCGCCGCCTGACGGACTTCCCCCTTTCCACCGGCGACCGGACACGGTCCGCCGGTGGTTTCCGTGGCTCTGCCGCCTCGGTTCCGGTGTGCGGACCCGTCGTCCGGTGCCTCCCCGCTGCGTATGCGAAGGAGCCACCCATGAATTCCGGAACGATCACCACCGAAGACGTCGTCCGCACGTTCGTCGAGTACTACGAGGAGCGAGGACACCGCCGGATCACCGGTTCGACGCTGCTTCCGCCGCCCGGTGACCCGGTGCTCTTCACCACCTCGGGCATGCATCCGCTCACCCCGTACCTGGAGGGGCAGCCTCATCCGCTGGGCAGGCGTCTGGTCAATGTGCAGCGCTGTCTGCGCACCACGGACCTGGAGGAGGTCGGCGACTCCACCCATCTGACCGTCTTCGAGATGCTCGGCACCTGGTCCCTCGGCGACTACGAAGGCCCGCGGAGCCTCGACTGGGGTTACGGGCTGCTCACCGACGGGTTCGGCGTCGATCCGCATCTGCTGCACGCCACCGTTTTCGGCGGCGACGACCAGGTCGGGCCCGACACCGCCTCCCTGGAGCTGTGGCAGGACCGCGGGGTGCCGGTGGAGCTCACCGTCGAGGACAACTGGTGGTCCAACGGCTCCACCGGCCCGTGCGGCCCCGACTCTGAGATCTTTCTGTGGACCGGCGACACCCCGCCGGAATCGACGCCGACCGGTGACGACCGCTGGGTGGAGGTGTGGAACCACGTCATGATGCGCCACCGTCGCCTCTCCGACGGGTCACTCGTACCGCTCCCCCAGCGCAACATCGACACCGGGCTCGGCCTGGAGCGGCTTGCCTCGCTGCTTCAGGGGCGGACGTCGGTCTTCGAGAGCGACCTCTTCGACCCCTGGCTTCGGCTCATGCCGGGCCTGTGGCACATGGACGAGCCGTCGCTGCGGCTCGTCTGCGACCATCTGCGCTCGGCCATGGTGGTGATCGGCGACGGGGTACGCCCGGCCAACACCGGCCGCGGTTACGTGCTGCGCCGACTCGTGCGGCGGGTCCTCACCGTGCTGTGGCGGGACGACAACTCCTCGCGCGAACTTGCCGACCTGCCGGGTGAGTTGATGCAGCACACCCTGGATCACTTCAGCCAGGACGTGGATCCGGGCGATGTACGCCGGGTACTGATCGAGGAGGAACAGCGGTTCAGGAAGCTCCTGGAGCGGGGGCACCAGGTCCTGGCCCGGCCCCGGTTCCAGGGTTCGCTGGACGAGGAGGATTTCCACTACCTCCACGACACCCACGGTCTGCCACGCGACCTGATTCTGGCCTTGCGTCAGAGGTGAGAGGTCAAGGGTGAGAGGTCAGGGGGTGAGAGGTCAGAGGTGAGAGGTCTGGCCGCTCATGCCGGGAAGCCTGTCGGGGCGCGGTCGCCGCCCTCTTGTGCGCCCGGGGGCGAGCTCCCCGAAGGCGCCTCCCCCACAAGGACCTACGCGTGTGTGTCACGGCGCTGGTCGGCCACCGTCCGCAACACTGCGACCAGGGCCGCCACCGCCGGCCTGCGTTCGGCCGAGGCGCGGCACACCACGACGACATGCCGCTCGATCCGCTCGCGCAGCCGCACCACGTCGAAGCGTGAGGCGCGAAGGCCGAGCATCAGCTCGGTCACCGTGCTCACGCCGATGCCCGCCTCCACCAGGGCCAGGGTCGCCGCGGTGTCGGTGACCTCGTGGCGCACGTCCGGTTCGAGGCCCGCGCGGCGGCACGCGGTGCGCACGGCGCGGCCGTAGTAGCTGCCGGGTGACGGCAGGATCCACGCCAGGTCCCGGGTCTCGGCCAGGGCGGCGCGGTCGCGGCCCTCCATCCAGCCGGTCGGTACGGCCAGGGCGAAGCGCTCGCGGCAGAGCCGGGTCACCCGCAGAGCGGCGTCGCGCGGGATGGGCACGTCCGGGTAGTCCAGGCCGAGCGCGAGGTCCACGCCTCCCGAGGCGACGGCGTCGTACACCTCGTCCACGTCCATGTCACGGCTGTGCACGGCCAGTTCGGGGTGGGCCGCGTGCATCCGGCGCAGGGCGGGCGGCAGGATCTCGGCGGCGGCCGTGGTGAACAGGCCGACCAGCAGCGTGCCGGAGACCACGCCGCTGCCGCGCTCCAGCTCCTCGACGGCCTCGGCCTCCGTGGCCAGGATCCGCTCGGCGTGCCGGGCCAGCGTGATCCCGGCGTCGGTGAGCTCCACCCGGCGGCCCGCACGGCGCAGCAGCGGTGTGCCCGCGGCCCTTTCCAGTGCGGCGATCTGCTGGGATACGCCGCCCGGGGTGTATCCCAGGGCCTGCGCGACGGCGGTGATGGTGCCGCGCCGGGTCAGCTCGACCAGGGACCGCAGCTGGGAGCTCGTCCAATCCATGGAACGACCGTATAGAGATCCTCAAAGATCAGGAGCAGAAACCGTTCATGGACGTCAACGGTCGGCGTGCGTCACGATGACGGGCAGCCAGCTGATCAGCGTCCCTCAACTCTCTGAGCACGTTACTGACGGCCCATGCCGCACCCGTGAACTGACGCCTCTTCAGACCCGTCGGTACGGGCGCCGGCCTCTGGAAGGGATCGGCCTCTTGTCCTCCTCTCCGCGTCCGTCCTCATCCGCCTCTCCGCATCCGTCGACCTCTCCGCATCCGTCCTCCTCTTCCCGTCCGTCCACCGCCCCCGTCTTCCGCACCCCGCCGCCGACCGCCGATGTCGTGATCGTCGGCGGGGGCGTGATGGGCACATCCATCGCCTTCCACCTCGCCGAGGCGGGAGTGCGTGACATCGTCGTCGTCGAACGCGGCGAGCTCGCCTGCGGCAGTTCCGGGAAGCCGATCGGCGGGGTCCGCGCCCACTTCTCCGACCCGCTCAACATCGAGCTCGGCCACCGGAGTCTGCGTGCCTACCAGGACTTCCCGCACCGGCCCGGCGCAGACATCCGCCTGGACACCGTGGGCTATCTCTTCCTGCTCACCAGCGAGCGGCAGGCCGCGGAGTTCGCCGAGAGCGTGCGGCTCCAGAACAGCCTGGGCGTGCCGAGCCGCATGGTCGACGCCGACGAGGCCCGGCGCCTCTGCCCGTATCTGAGCACCGAAGGCCTCGTCGCCGCCGTGCACTCCCCCACCGACGGGCACGCTCGCCCCCGGCTTGTCGTGCACGGGTACGCCGACGCCGCGGCCCGTGCGGGCGTCCGCTTCGCCACGCGCACCCGCGTCACCGGCATGGACACGACCGGCGACCGTGTCAGCGCCGTGCACACCGACCGCGGCACCGTCGCCTGCTCCACCGTGATCTGCACGGCGGGCGCCTGGTCCGGCCGGATCGGCGCCATGGTCGGCGTCGACCTCCCCGTCCGGCCGGTGCGCCGCCAACTGGCCTTCACCGAACGGCTTTCGCCGTCGGCCCCGCGGATCCCCTTCACCATCGACTTCACCTCGTCCGCGTACTTCCACAACAGCGACGACGGGCTGCTGTTCGGCCTCGCCGACTCCCGCGAGGCCGAAGGCTTCGACACCACATGGACCCCGGAGTGGCTCGACCTGTTCCGGGACGTCGTACGCCGCCGCGCCCCCGCCCTCGCCACGATGCCGACCCTCGACGGGTGGGCGGGCCTGTACGAAGTCACGCCGGACCACAACGCGCTGATCGGCCGCTGCGGCGAGCTGCCCAACTTCCTTTACGCCACCGGGTTCTCGGGGCACGGTTTCCTCCAGGCCCCGGCCGTCGGCGAGGTCGTGCGCGACCTGTACCTGGAGCGCGAGCCGTGCGTCGACATCGCGCCGCTGAGCGCCGACCGTTTCCGGACCGGGGCCGCGAGCCGCCCCGAGGCCCACGTCGTATGACCCTCTCCCGCGCCGAAGCCCGGCTCCCATCCCGGCTCCCATCCCACCTCCCGATCCCTCGTCCCGACTCCATGTCCGAACACTCGAAAGGCAGACCTTCGATGATCAGCCAGTGGCAGCTGCGGGCCGCCTTCGCCGCACGGCTCTCGGAGATGTACGGGCGGGAGGTCCCCGCCTACAACACGCTCGTCGACGTCTCACGCGAGGTCAACGAGGACACCCTGCGCGCGCAGGGCGCCGACGCCGAACGGCTCGGCTCCATCAGCCGGGTCACCGCGGAACGGCACGGCGCCATCCGTGTGGGCACCCCCGCCGAACTGCGCCACGTCGCCCGGATCTTCGGCGCGCTCGGCATGCACCCGGTCGGCTTCTACGACCTGCGGGAGGCGGCAGCGAGCGCGGTGCCCGTCGTGTCGACGGCGTTCCGCCCGGTCGACGCGCAGGAGTTGGCGCGCAACCCCTTCCGGGTCTTCACCTCGCTGCTCACGCCCGCGGACCCGCGCTTCTTCGACGCCGAGCTGCGCTCCCGCCTGGAGACGTTCCTGGCCGGGCGCGAACTGTTCCCGCCGGAGCTCCTCGCCCTGGCCGACCGGGCCGGGAGCGAGCGTGAACTGCCCGAGGAGCAAGCCGAGCGTTTCCTCCATCTCGCCGTCCGGGCCTTCGAGTTGTCGGCGGAGCCGATCGACCGGGCCTGGTACGAGGAGCTGGAGAGGGTCTCCGCGGTCGCCGCGGACATCGGCGGCGTCCGCTCCACCCACATCAACCACCTCACCCCGCGCGTCCTGGACATCGACGAGCTGTACCGGCGGATGACCGAACGCGGCATCGAGATGATCGACACCATCCAGGGCCCGCCAAACTGGAAGGGCCCCGACCTGCTGCTGCGCCAGACGTCGTTCCGCGCCCTGGCCGAACCACGCGCCCTGCGCCTGGCCGACGGCAGCGTCACCCACGGCGCGCTCCGGGTGCGGTTCGGTGAGGTCGAGGCCCGCGGCATCGCCCTCACCCCCGCCGGCCGCGCGCTCTACGACCGCCTGCTGACCCTCGCCGACGACGAGGCCACCCGGCACCCCGCAGCCGACCGCACCGAACTGGCCCGCACACTGTGGGCCGCGCACGTCCCCGCCACCGAGCGAGAGCTCGCCGCGCAGGAGCTCGCCTACTTCACCTACCACGCCGCACCCGACCGCCCACGGGACGGCACCCAACCACCCGCGACCATCGTCGAGTTGGAGCGCCGGGGCTGGGTGCGGGCCGAACCCGTCGTATACGAGGACTTCCTGCCGCGCTCCGCCGCCGGGATCTTCCAGTCCAACCTCAGCGGCGAGGGCTCCCGGAACACCGAGCGGGAGGGCGCCTCGTACGACAGCGACTGGCTCTCCGGCGCCATCGACCGCGAGGTCCTCGACCCGTACGCCCTGTACGAGCAGCAGCAGCGCCTCTCGATCACCGAGGCCGGCCGCGAACTGGGCCTGGACCTGGACCTGGACAGCACGCGCCACTGAACCCCGGCACGCTTCGCCCCACCTCACCCAGGGAGCATCATGACCGGCACCACCACCCTGCCCGGCACCGACGACCTGCGCACCCGTGCCCGCACGAGCCTGCGGCGCATCGGCGTGACGGTCCCGGAGGGCAGCGACTTCCAGGCGCGTACGCCCATCACCGGCGAGGGCCTGTTCGGCCTGACCGCGGCGACCGCCGCCGACACCGAGGACGCCGTCGCCGCCGCCCGCGGGGCATTTCTCGCCTGGCGCACCACTCCGGCGCCCCACCGGGGTGAACTCGTGCGCCGTCTCGGCGAGTTGCTCCGCGAGCACAAGAGCGACCTGGCCGACTTGATCACCATCGAGGCGGGCAAGATCCGCTCGGAGGCGCTGGGCGAGGTCCAGGAGATGATCGACATCTGTGACTTCGCGGTCGGCCTCTCGCGCCAGCTCTACGGCCGCACCATCGCCTCCGAGCGCCCCGGCCACCGTCTCGCCGAGACCTGGCACCCGCTCGGCGTGGTCGGGGTGATCTCCGCGTTCAACTTCCCTGCCGCGGTGTGGTCGTGGAACACCGCAGTGGCGCTGGCCTGCGGCGACACCGTGGTCTGGAAGCCGTCCGAACTGACCCCGCTGATCTCCCTGGCCTGCGACCGGCTGCTGGGCCGGGCCGCGGAGGAGGTGGGCGCCCCGGGTGACGTGCACCGTCTTCTGCTCGGCGACCGCTCGGTGGGCGAACGGCTGGTCGACGACCCGCGCGTCGCGCTCGTCAGCGCCACGGGCTCCACCCGCATGGGCCGCGAGGTCGGGCCGCGCGTGGCGGCCCGGTTCGGGCGCAGCCTGCTCGAACTCGGCGGCAACAACGCCGCGGTCGTGGCGCCGTCGGCCGATCTCGACCTCGCGGTGCAGGGCATCGTCTTCGCCGCCGCGGGCACGGCCGGCCAGCGCTGCACCACGCTGCGCCGTCTGATCGTCCACCGCGACATCGCCGACACGCTCGTCGCGCGCCTGACGGCGGCGTACACCAGGCTTCCCATCGGGGACCCGTTCGACGAGGACACCCTCGTCGGGCCGCTCATCTCGACCGCCGCCCTCGACGCCATGCAGGACGCGCTCGCCCGCGTACAGGCACAGGGCGGCAAGATCCTCGCCGGCGGCAACCGGCGCCTGGCGGACACGGCGCCGCGGGCCGCGTACGCCGAACCGGTCATCGTCCGCGTCGACGAACAGACCGACGTCGTACGTCAGGAGACCTTCGCGCCCATCCTGTACGTCCTGACGTACGACACCCTGGAGGAGGCCATCGCGCTGCACAACGGCGTCCCACAGGGGCTCTCCTCCAGCATCTTCACCCGCGACCAGCGGGAGGCCGAGGTCTTCCTGTCCGCCGAGGGTTCCGACTGCGGCATCGCCAACGTCAACATCGGCACGTCCGGCGCGGAGATCGGAGGCGCGTTCGGCGGCGAGAAGGAGACGGGCGGCGGGCGCGAGTCCGGCTCCGACGCCTGGCGCGCGTACATGCGGCCTGCCACCAACACGATCAACTACTCCGGCCGCCTCGCCCTGGCCCAGAACGTCAACTTCCTCTAGACAGCCGGGACATGAGTGCGGCGCCTCTTGAGACGGGGCGGCCAAGAGGCGTGCGGGAGCTTCGGGGCATCTTCGGGCACCCCGCGGCGAGTTTTGTCAGATGCGTTGACGAACCAACTACCTGCTCCTAGCTTCGAGTCGCCGCGCTTCGTATGTCATATACGAGACGCGGTATGCCATACGCGGTGTACGCATGCCCTGAGTTGGCGTACCCGGACACAGTTCAGCGCCAGAGGAGGAGAGCCCGTCTTGAGTTCCCGCATCCGTAAGGGCCCACGTCGATCCGCCCCAGCAGCCATCGCCCTGTCACTCCTCCTCGGCATCACCGCCACCGCCTGCGGGGACGACGGCTCCGGCATCGCGGGCGAGGAGGGCAGCGAGGGCTCCGGCAAGGGGACCATCACCTTCTGGGACAACAACACCGCCGTGCGCCGCGGCATCTGGATGGAGATCATCAAGGACTTCGAGAAGAAGTACCCCGACATCAAGGTCGATTACGTCGGCGTCCCCGCCGAGAACGCCCAGTCCAAGTACGACAACTCCATCCAGGGCGGCGGCCTGCCGGACGTCGGCGGCGTCGGCGCCGCCATGCTCGCCGCGATCGCGGCCCAGGGCGCGCTGGAACCGCTGCAGGACCGGCTGGCCGCAAGCCCCCTGGACGGCGAGCTCAGCAAGAGCATGCTCGCGTCGACGACGTCGGCGGGCGGGACGTCGCAGCTGCTCATGGTCCCGACTTCCGCGAACAATGGCGTGCTGTACTACCGCACCGACCTCTTCAAGGCCGCCGGTCTGGACGCGCCGACCACATGGAGCAAGTTCTACGCGGCGGCGGACCGTCTGACCGCCGAGGGAGAGAACCAGTTCGGCTACACCATCCGCGGCGGTGTGGGCTCCATCGCCCAGGCCCTGGACGCGATGTACGGGCAGAGCGGCATCAAGTCCTTCTGGAACGCCGACGAGACGAAGACCACCGTCAACGCCCCGAAGAACGTCGCCGCCCTGGAGAGGTACACGGCCCTCTACAAGAAGACGACCCCGGCCGCCGACCTCAACAACAACTTCACGCAGATGGTCGCCCAGTGGGACGGCGGCCGGATCGGCATGCTCAGTCACAACCTCGGCTCCTACCAGGACCACGTGAAGGCCCTCGGCCCCGGCAAGTTCCGCGGCCTGCCGAACCCGAAGACGGCGGGCGGCAAGCGCGTCCAGGTGTCCAACCCGATCGACGGGCTCTCGATCTTCAAGACCAGCACCAAGAAGAAGGCGGCCTGGAAGTTCGTCGAGTTCGCCTCGTCGCACCGGGCCAGCTCCAAGTTCAACGAGTCCGCCGGTCTGATCCCCGCCAACAACAAGGCGGTCAAGGACGCCTGGGTCGAGAAGTCCGAGCCGACGCGCCTGGCCGCCGACGCGCTCAACTCCCCGGCCACCACGATCGTCCAGCTGCCGTACTACCTCCCGGACTGGAACACGATCTCCAAGGCCGAGAACGAACCCGCCTTCCAGAAGGTCATGCTCGGCAAGACCAGCGCGAAGGACTTCCTCGACGACCTCGCCGACCAGCTCAACACCGCACAGGCCGACTGGAAGCGGCAGAACTCCTGACATGAGCGCCTCGGCGGCGCATATCGTCGGCGTATCGAAAAGCGGATACGCGCCGGCAACACAGGGCCGAATTGACTGGCGCCATGTCATACCGCGAACCGGCACCCATGTCCCTCCCCGTGTCGCCGACCGTCGCGCCGATCAGCGACGCCGAGCACCTGGCCTTCGTGCGGGCACAGCGGTCGGTGAACTTTGTGCAGACCCCGGCGTGGGGGCGGGTGAAGACGGAGTGGCGCAGTGAGTCGCTCGGATGGTTCCACGGCGGGCGGCTCGTGGGGGCGGGGCTCGTCCTTCACCGGCCGGTGCCGGGTCTTTCGCGGTTCACGCTCGCGTATCTGCCGTGGGGTCCTGACATCGACTGGTCCGGGGACATCGGTGCGTGGCTCGACCCACTGGCCGCCCATCTCAAGGCCCGCGGCGCGTTCGCGATCCGGCTGTGCCCGCCGGTGCGGACGCACACCTGGGATGCGGCGCAGGTCAAGGACGGCGTGGCCGATCCGGGGGTGCGGCGGCTCACCGGACTGCCCGACGGGCACGCCGATCCGGTCGGTGCCGAGGTCAGCCGACGGCTCCGGGCGGCCGGCTGGCTTCCGCAGAGCCCGGAGGACGGGTTCGGTGCCGGGCAACCGCAGTTCACGTACGAGGTGCCGCTGGCGGGACGGTCCGAGGACGACGTCCTGAAGGCCATGAACCAGCAGTGGCGACGCAACATCAAGAAGGCCGCGAAGGCGGGGGTCGAGGTCACGGTCGGTGCCGCGTCGGACCTCGCGGCGTTCCACGAGCTCTACGTGCACACCGCCGAGCGCGACGGATTCAGACCGCGGCCGGCGGCGTACTTCGAGACCATGTTCGCGGAGTTGAGTGGCGAGGACCCCGGGCGCATCTCGCTCTATCTCGCGTGCCACGAGGGCGAGTTGGTGGCCGCCACGATCCTGGTGCGGGTCGGCGCGCACGCCTGGTACGTGTACGGCGCCTCGTCGACGGCCAAGCGTGAGGTGCGGGGTTCCCACGCGTGCCAGTGGGCGATGATCCGTGATGCCCTGGCGGCGGGCTGCGACGTGTACGACCTGCGGGGTATCCCGCCGACGCTCGACGCCGCTGATCCGCAGGTGGGCCTGATCCGGTTCAAGGTCGGCACCGGGGGGCGGGCGGTGCGGTACGTCGGGGAGTGGGATCTGCCGCTGCGACCGCTGGTCCACCGCGCCTTCGACCTGTACATGCGGCGGCGCGGGCGCTGAGCCCGCGCCACGCGGTCACCCGAGTGCGGCGGCCACCTCGTCGAGGCGGGCGCCGCGCGACGCTTTGACGAGGACGATGTCGCCGCCGGTCAGGATCTCGCGCAGCCAGGCGACGGCCGCCTGGCCGTCGGTGAACGCGAGCGCCCGCTCCCCCGCGGCGTCGGCGACGGGACGGGCGGTTCCGCCGACGACGGCCACCAGATCGGCGCGCGCGGCGGCGTATTCACCGACCGCTCGGTGTTCGGCCTCGCTGCCTGCGCCGAGTTCGAGCATCGCGCCGAGTACGGCGATACGGCGGCGGCCCGCGATGGCTGCGAGCGTGTCCAGGGCGGCTCGGGTGGAGTCGGGGTTGGCGTTGTAGGAGTCGTTGAGCAGGGTCGCGCCGCAGGCCAGGGTGCGCGGCTCCATGCGCCACCTGGACAGTGAGGCGGTACTGAGGGCCACCGCCGATGTGACCAGGGGGATGCCGGCCGCGAGTCCCGCCGCGGTGGCGGCCGCCGCGTTGACTGCCTGGTGGGCGCCCACGAACGGCAGCGCGACACGGGCCGATGCGCCCGAGGTGCGCAGCGTGAAGGTCGCCCGGCCCAGGCGGTCGAGGACCAGGTCCTGGACACGCACATCGGCGTGTTCGGCGCGGCCGAAGGTCAGGACCGGCCCGTCGGTCAGCGCGCGCATCGCGGCGACGCGAGGGTCGTCGGCGTTGAGGATGGCGGTGCCGCCGGGTGCGAGGCCGCGCACGAGTTCGCCCTTGGTCCGTGCGATGGCCGCGCGCGAGCCGAACTCCCCGATGTGGGCCTGGCCGACGTTGAGCACGACCCCGATATCGGGTGCGACCAGGCCGGTGAGGTGGGCTATGTCGCCGACGTGGCGGGCGCCCATTTCGAGGGCGAGGAAGCGGGTGTGCGCGTCGGCGCGCAGCATGGTCAGGGGCACGCCGAGCTCGTTGTTGTACGAACCGTGTGTGGCGACGGTCGGCCCCGCGCCCGAAAGGACCGCGGACAGCAGGTCCTTGGTGCTGGTCTTGCCCTGCGATCCCGTCACCGCGACGACGGTCAGCCGCTCGCGCAGCCGGGCCACGGCGTGGGCGGCGACCGTCTGCAGTGCGGCCGGTACGTCGTCGACGACGACGGTGGGCAGCGGTGTCGGCCGCGAGCCGAGCACGGCGGTCGCACGGGTGCGGCCGGCGTAGTCGTGACCGTCGACGCGCTCACCGGCCATGGCGACGAAGAGACCACCCGGTTCGCCGTGCCGGCTGTCGAGTACGGCCGGTGCGCTCACTGTGACGGTCGCGTCACCTGTGACCCGGCCGCCGACGAGCGCGGCGATCTCGGCGAGGGAGAGGGGGAGCGAGAGCGGGGCGAGGGATGGCTGGCTCTGAGTCATGGTCTCAGTCAAGGCGGCGGGGTGTTGCCGCCGCGTATGCGGTTCTCGATACGCCGGCGATACGTGGTGGGCTCTGGTGAGGCCCGCCCTCGCCGCTCGGCGTCCGGGGACGGGACGAGGCTCCGGGCGGACCGCCGGAGCCTCGCCGTATTCATCCCAGACTCACCTGGGTGATGGGAAAGTCGAAATAGGTGTCGGGGTAGGGCTCGTCCTTGAGCGTGTAATGCCACCATTCGCAGACGTAGGAGACGAATCCGCTGGCCTCCATGATGGAGCGAAGACTCCCGCGGTTGTCCGCCTCGGCCCGCGAGATTCCTTCCGCTCCGTGGTGCGAGACCGAGTCCATCAGATCGTGGTCGCTCCCCATGGCTGCGAGCTCACCGCTTTCCAGGTGGTACAGCGTCAGATCGACGGTACTGCCGCGGCTGTGGCCCGACTTGGCGGCCACGTATCCGTTCTCGAACATCTCGGGCCGGTCGATATTGGGATAGTGGCGGTGCTTGGTGCGGCCGTCCTCCGGCTGCTCCGACCAGCGCAGGAATGAGTCCACGGCGCGTTGCGGGCGGTAGCCGTCCCAGAGGAGCAGGCCGAATCCGTGCGCGGTCGCCTCTTCTCGTGCGGTCTGCAATGCCGCGCACAGGGCCCTGGTGCCGACGATGCGATTGGCCAGATATCCGGCGACCGGCTTTCCGGTGAAATTGTCCCAGGTGGCGTACTTGGCGTCCCAGCGGACCCCGGGCATGAACTCGTCCATGAAGACGAAGTCGTTACGCATGGGCCGGCTCCGTCGGGGTCAGGGACCGGTCCAGTGTCCCGGTCACCAGGCGGTCGATCACCGCGGACAGCGGAACCCCGGCGGCGGCCATCATCCGCGGATAGCGGCTGTACGAGGTCATGCCGGGGAAGGTGTTGACCTCGTTGAGTACGACCTGCCCGTCGTCCTTGAGGAACAGGTCCACGCGGCCGAGTCCGCTGCAGCCCAGGGCGCGGTAGACGGCCTTCGCCGTTTCCTGGACGCGCGCCCGGGATTCAGCCGGAATGTCGGCAGGGACGATCGGCGTCGAATTGTCGGAGCCGGTCTCGGGTTCGTCCTCCTGGTGGATCCGGAAGAATCCGTGGGACAGGGCGATGCGGTCGACTTCTCCCGCGGTCAGGTCCGTTCCGCCGCCCAGGATCGCGCAGCCGACCTCGCTGCCGACGACCGCCTCCTCGACCAGGACTTTCGTGTCGTACCGCCGGGCGATGTCCAGCGCGCCCCGCAGTTCTTCCGCATGCGCCACCTTGCTGACCCCGAAGGACGATCCCGAGCGGGCCGGCTTCACGAAGACGGGATAGGTGAGCCGTTCGGCGTCGATGTCCTCGCCCGCCGCGACCGTCCAGAAATTCGGCGTGGCGATTCCGGCGCCGGCGGCGACGACATAGGCGAGGGACTTGTCCATGCCCAGCGCGGAACTCTGGACGTCGCAGCCCACGTACGGGATGCCGGACAGCTCGAGCAGGCCCTGTATCGCGCCGTCCTCCCCGAGCTTTCCGTGCAGGACCGGCACCACGACATCCAGGCCGATCGTCTCGTACTTCCCCTGATCGAGGACGAGCAGTCCGTGCACGCCACGGTCCGGGGACAGCACGGCGGTCCGGTACGCGCCGCTCTCCCAGTCCGCGGCGGGGCCCTCGCAGAGTTTCCAGGCGCCGCCGCGCGTGATCCCGATGAAGTACGGCTCGTACGTGTCCGGGTCGAGGTTCCGCGCGATCTCCTGCGCGGACTTGATGGAGATGAGGTGTTCCTCCGAGCAGCCACCGAAGAGGATTCCGACCTGCAGCTTGGCTTTAGGCATGCTGATTCCTGCTTTCGAATTCCAGGCAGTTGGTGATCGAGTTCTCGACCGTGTCGCTCAGGGCACGGTCCGTGTAATACGCGGTGTGCGGACTGATGAACGCGTTCGGCATCTCCTGCAGCCGCAGCAGTGGCTTGCTGTCGATGGGCGCGCTCCGTCGGTCGACGTAGAACACGCCTTCCTCGCCCTCGACGACGTCGAGGGCGACACCACCCAGGCGTCCGTCCTCCAGTGCCGCGACCAGCGCGATCGAGTCGATGAGGGCACCGCGCCCGGTGTTGACCACGAACGCGCCGGGTTTCATCCGCCGGATGCGCTCACGGTCGAGAAGGTGGTGCGTGTCGGCGTTGAGCGGCGCGTGGAGCGTGACGACGTCGCTCGACCTCAGCAATTCATCGAGCGACACCTCGTCACCGGGGCCGCCGGGGTCACCGGATTCACCGGATTCACCGGATTCACCGGCACGATTTCCGTACGCCAATATCCGGCACCCGAAGGCGCGGAGCCTTTCCATGACGGCCGTGCCGATGCGCCCCGTTCCGACCACGCCGACGGTCAGGTCGCGCAGCTCTCTCCCTCGTACGTCGTGCAGACGGTAGTCGTGCACATCCGCGCGGCGGACGGTGGACTTGGCGTGGCGCACCGCCATCAGCAGCATCATCACCGTGTAGTCGGCGACGCTGTCGGGGGAATAGCAGACGTTCCCGACGGAGATGCCGACGCGGCCCGCATGATCCACGTCGATGTGGTCGTACCCGATGCTTCTCGTGGAGATGTAGGAGACGCCGAATCGGCTCAGCGCACGGAGTGTCGCCGGGGTGATCCTGGTCTTGTGTCCGACGCTGACGCACCGGTTTCCGGATGCCAGATGGGCGGTCTCCTCCGACACCGCGGATTCCGTGATCGTCGGCGTCACTCCGAATCGGGGCGCGAGATCCCGGAACCGTGCGGCTTCGTCCCGCCCGCATCCGAAAGCGGTGATTCCCACTGGTTCTCTGTAGGTCATGCCTCCATTCAAGGAAACACGGTGTTGCCGACGCGTATGCGGTTTTCGATACGCTGCCGATAAGTTGTCGGCCCGCTTTACCGGTGTCGACCCGGCGCAGGCGACTGCGGGTGCGTACGCGCGGGCAGTTGCACCGTGATGCGCAGGCCACCGGTGTCGCGCGGGGTGAGGGTGAGGGTGCCGTCGTGCACGCGCGTGATGGTGGTGACGATTGCCAAGCCGAGGCCGACGCCCGCCTGGTCGGCGTGGATGCGCTCGGTGGCCCTCTGGAATGGTTCGGTGAGCGTCGAGACCAGACGTGGAGTCAGTTTCTCGCCGGTGTTCTCGACTGTGAGCATCACGGAGCCGGGGTGGGCGCTGGTGGTAACCCACACCATGCCCTGGTCGGCCAGATTGTGGACGATCGCGTTGTGCACGAGGTTCATGGTCAGTTGCAGCAGGAGCGCAGGCGATCCGCTCGTGGGTGTGATGTCACCGCGGGTCTCGATGGTGACACCGTTCTTTTCCGCGAGGGAGAGCAGCGTTTCGGTGGCTTCTTCCGCCATGAGGGACAGGTCGACCTGTTCTCGGGTGAAGGACCGCTGGCCGGCTCGGCTGAGCAGGAGCAATGCTTCAGTGAGGTCGATCGCTCGGGTATTGACGGCTTGGAGGCGGGCAAGGAGTTCACCGGTGTCGTGTGACGGATCGGTGCGGGCCACGTCGAGAAGTGACTTCGAGATGGCCAGTGGGGTGCGCAGTTCGTGCGAGGCGTTGGCCGCGAATCTCCGCTGCTCGGCGACGTGTGCTTCAAGCCGTTCGAGCATCGCGTCGAAGGCGTCGGCGAGTTCGCGGAATTCGTCCTGGCGGCCGGGCAGCCGGATGCGGTGCGAAAGCGACCCTGTCGCGGCGGTGCGAGTGGCGTCCGCGATACGGGTCAGGGGGGCGAGCATACGGCCGGCGAGGACCCATCCGCCGAGGAGGCCGAACACCAGGAGGAACACCAGGACCGCGGCCGCGATGGGAGCGAAACCGCGCACCAAAGTGGTGCCCGGAGTTGATTTCCATGCCCCCTCTTCGTTGGTTTGCAACCACCCCTCTCGCAGGAGCCACCAGCCCACGGTGACGATCAGCAAGGCACCGGCGAGCATGAGGAATCCGGCGTAGCTGAGGGTGAGTTTGAGGCGGACGCTGAGGCCGGGGGATCTATCCACTGTCGCCTCCGATGCGATAGCCGACGCCGGGCACGGTGGCGATGATCCAGGGTTCGCCGAGCCGCTTGCGCAGCGCCGAGACGGTGATGCGGACGGCGTTGGTGAACGGGTCGGCGTTCTCGTCCCATGCGCGCTCAAGAAGTTCCTCGGCGCTGACGACACCACCCTGTGCGGCGATGAGGACTTCGAGTACGGCGAACTGCTTGCGCGTCAGCGCGACATAGCGGCCGTCCCGGTAGACCTCGCGTCGGAACGGATCCAGTCGCAGCCCCGCGATCTCTTGGACAGGAGGCCGGCTGTGGGCACGCCTGCGGTCGAGCGCCCGGAGCCTGAGGACGAGTTCCCGCAGTTCGAACGGTTTCGTGAGGTAGTCGTCGGCGCCGAGTTCGAAGCCGGACGCCTTGTCGTCGAGGCGGTCGGCCGCGGTGAGCATGAGGATCGGCATGCCGCTGCCGGAGGCGACGATGCGCTTGGCGATCTCGTCACCGGAAGGTCCTGGGATGTCGCGGTCGAGGACAGCGATGTCGTACGTGTTGATGCTCAGCATCTCCAGGGCGATGTCGCCGTCGCCCGCGAGGTCGGCCGCGATCGCTTCCAGGCGCAGGCCATCCCGGATGGCTTCCGCCATGTAGGGCTCGTCCTCGACGATCAATACACGCATGCTCTCGATGTTACGAGCGGGCACCTATCGTCCGCGTATCAAAAAAACCGCATACGCGCCGACAACACCGCGCCGCCGTTCATCACTGCACCGACGTCACGCCGTTCCTCGTCCGCGATCCGTCCCGGTCAGGGGGCGAAGGTGATCTCGGCAGCGAGGGGCAGGTGGTCGCTGCCGGTGGCGGGCAGCGTCCGTACGTGGGTGACCGTTGCCACGCGGGTCATGACGTGGTCGATCCGGGACACGGGGAAGGCGGCGGGCCAGCTGAAGGCGAAGTCCCGCCCCGATGTGTCCAGCCGTGTGGTGATGGGGGCAAGGCCGCGGTCGTCCACCGTGCCGTTGAGATCGCCGAGCGCGATCACTCTGTCCAGCTTCTCGGCGGCCAGCGCCGCGCCCAGCAGCCCGGCGCTCTCGTCCCGTCGGCCGGAACTGAAGCCGTGCCACTGCACGCGGACGGAGGGCAAGTGGGCCACGTACACCGCGACTTCGCCCCATGGCGTACGGGCCGTCGCCCGCACCCCGCGGTTCCAGTCCTTCCCGACCCCCTCCGGCCTGATGTCCACCGCCCGGACGTCCGTCAGCGGATGCTTCGACCAGACTCCGACCGAGCCCCGCACCGCCCGGTAGGGATACCGCGGCATCAGTTCCCTCTCGTACACCGGCAGCGCGGAGGGCGTCAGCTCCTCCAGGGCGATGAGATCCGGTTCGGGCCCGATCAGGGCTCGGGCGGTGCCCGCTGGATCGGCGTTCACGTCGCTGACGTTGTGCTGGACCGCCGTGATGTCGTGGGCGCCGCCTCCTTCGGCCGTCGCCACCCGACCGCCGAAGAGGGCGCCCCAGACCGCGGCGGGCAACAGCAGTGCCACCAGGGCGACGGCCGAGCGGCGCAGCAGGGCCAGGACGAGCAGAACGGGAACGGCCAGGCCCAGCCACGGCAGAAACGTCTCGACGAGGCTGCCGAGGCGGACGGCGGTGTTGGGCACGGCGGAGTGGAACGCCAGCAGGGCGGCGGTGAGGACGGCGAGCGACGCGAGGATCCGGCCGCGTGCCCAGGGGGACCGCCCTGTCGCCTCCGCGCCCCACCGCAGCCACTCGACTCGTCCCCGCCGCACCCTTCGCGCCGCGCCGTCGTCCTCTTTCGCCACCCGGTTCCCCCGTGTCCCCGCTCGCCCACCCGTAGCGCGACGTGCCGGGTAGGACGCCACCACCGGGTGATCAGGTTCCGGCGGCCGGATGCGGCGTGCGCGGGCGGCGGGAACACTGGGGGTGCGTGTGCCCGGACGCACGCGCGCACCTTCCGTTTCTGTCGAAGGGACACACCGTGGCGGATCTCTACGCCCTTGTCGCAGAGCACCTGGAGAAGGCCCGCACCGCCGCGCACGGACGCAGCGCCGAGCTGCTCCTGCACGACGGTCCGCTGCGGCAGAGCCTCATCGTGCTCACCACCGGAACCGAGCTCGGAGAGCACGACACGCCCACGGCAGCGACGCTGTTCGTCCTGCGCGGGCGGATCGGTCTCACCACGGCGGACGACACGCTCGAACTGGGCGAGGGCGAGTTCGCGCCCGTCCCGCACGAGCGCCACGGCCTGACCGCCCTGGACGACTCGGCCGTCGTCCTGACCGCCGTCACCGAGGTCTGAGCCGGCGGCCCTATCGCGGTGCGACGGCCTTGAGCCACTCCTCGACGGCGACGACCTCCGCCCACTGCGGGAACAGCTTCTCGGTCAGGAGTGTGTGCACTTCGGGGTCCAGGTCGACGCAGGCGTCCGCCAGAACGGTCAGCCCGAGGTCCCGGTCGTTGGCGTGGCACGCGGTGTGCAGCACCACGCCGCTGGTGGCGATGCCGGTGAGCACGAGGTTGTTGATGTCGCGCGCCCTGAGCACCAGGTCCAGGTCGCTGCCCGAGAACGCGCTCCCGCGCCGCTTGGTGACCACGGTTTCGCCCGGCCGGGGCGCGATGTCGGGGTGGATCTCGCTGCCGGGCTCACCCTCGATGTGCAGGCCTGCCCGCACGACGGCGGTGAGTGCCTTGTTGCGGGTGCTGACGTCAGGCCGGCCCGGTCGTAACGCGATGACCACGTAGATCACGGGGATGTCCGCCGCGCGGGCACCGTCGATCGCCCGGCGCAGGCGCGGCAGGTATCCCGAGCCGTCGTCGGCGAGGTCCACGATCTCGCGCTGGACGTCCATCACGAGGAGGGCACTGTTCGCCACGCCCGTCGTCCCTTCGTTCATGACCGCACCGCCACGGCATCCACCTCGAACAGCATCCCCGGCAGCGCGAGAGAAGCCACGCCGCTCAGTGTCTGGGCGGGGAACCGCTCGCCGAACCGGGCCTGCAGGGCCTTGCCCAGGATCTCCAGCTTGTCCAGGTCGTGGTCGACGACGAAGGTGCCGAGCCGGACCACGTGCTCGTACCCGAGGCCGACCCCCTCCAGGGCCGACCGCAGTCGGTCGAAGGCGAGATCCACCTGGGCGGCGAAGTCCCCGGGCACCGGGGCGCCGTTGGCGTCGGAGGCGTACTGGCCGCCGATGAAGACGAGTTCGCCGGGTGCCGATGCGGCATGGCTGTAGCCGAAGGGGGTCGGATCGTGGAGGGCGGCGGGGTTGGTGATCGTGCGCTGATCGGTCGTCATGTCTGGTCGAACATCGCGTGATGGCGTAGCCATTCCGCCGGTACGCAGGCAATCCCACGGCGGTGCGATCATGGCGCGTGATGAACGCCGATGACGAGTGTGACGGGCGGGAGCCCGCGGTGGACGGCGGGTGGCCGGACGTACCGGGTGAGACCGCCCTCACGATCAAGGTCCCCGAAGCCGACCCGCTGGTCCGGGCCGGGTTCCCTGCCCATGTGACGGTGCTCTACCCCTTCGTGCACGAGAGCCGTATCGATGCCGCGGCCCACCGTGAACTGTCCGGGCTCTTCGCCGGGCACGACGCCTTCACCCTGACGTTCGCCGAGTTCGCCCGCTATCCCGGCGTCCTCTACCTCGCCCCGTGGCCGCACGCCCCGGTCACGGCTCTGACCAAGGACCTCACCGGGCGCTGGCCCGAGGCGGTGCCCTACCGGGGGATATTCGAGCCCCCGCTCGCCCCGCATCTGACGGTCGCGAACAGTGAGGGCCCCGCGACCCAGGACGCCGCCTACGACGCGTTGCAGGCCGAACTGGAGCCCCTTCTGCCGCTGAACTGTCGCGTCCGGGCGGTCCACCTCATCGTCTGGGACGGCACGCGCTGGCGGGACCACGCCGCGTACGCACTCGGCCGCCGGCCGGGAAAATGTCCTGCCGCCCGAGATGCAGTAGGCCCCTTTCAGCGATATGCCTGACTCACCGGACTTGGTTCCGCGACCTCGCGGACCCGGTGAAAGGGGCATCCGCCGTGGACGACTACCCGCTGCTGAATCTCTTCCTGACGATGCTGTATCTCTTCCTGTGGATCATGTGGTTCTTCCTGCTGTTCAAGGTGATCACGGACCTGTTCCGTGACCACACGCTCAGCGGATGGTGGAAGGCGGGCTGGCTCATCTTCGTGCTCGTCCTGCCGTTCCTCGGGGTCCTCGTGTACCTCATCGCCCGTGGCCGCAGCATGAGCGAACGGGACGTGGCTCAGGCCAAGGAACAGGAACAGGCGTTCCGCAGCTACGTACAGAAGGCGGCGGGCTCCGGGCCGGGCGGCGGCGGCCACGTCGACGAACTGGCGAAGCTCGCCGAGCTGAAGAAGAGCGGTGACCTCACCGCCGAGGAGTACGAGAAGGCCAAGGAGAAGATCCTGGCCTGAGGGCCGCTGCCGCCCGCCGCGGTTATGCTCCGGAAGCATGACCATCGAGCTGCGGCATCTGCGCGCCTTCCTCGCCATCGCCGAGGAGGGCAACGTCACGCGCGCCGCCGCCCGCCTCCATCTGAGCCAGCCCGCGCTGTCCCGCACCCTGCGCCAGCTGGAGGACCATCTGGGCGCCCGTCTCGTGGACCGCTCCACCCATCACCTGGAGCTGACCGTCCAGGGGCGTACGTTCCGCGACAAGGCGGCTGCCGCGCTCGCCGCCGTCGAGACGGCCCTGGATCCGCGGGGGCTGCGGAGGTGGCCGCTGCGCCTGGGCCACACCTGGGCCGCCCTGGGCGACCACACCGTCCCACTGCTGCGCCGCTGGGACGAGACGCACCCCGGTACGCCGCTCGAGCTGTTCCGCATCGACGACCGCACGGCGGGCCTCACCCAGGGCAAGGTCGACGTGGCGCTGCTACGCGGTCCGGTCGCCGCGGCCGGGCTCTGCACGGAGCTGCTCCTTTCGGAGGAGCGGGTGGTGGTCATGCCGGCCGACAGCCCTCTGGCGTCGCTCCCCCGGGTCACTCTGGCGGATCTCGCCGCCCATCCGATCGCCCTCAACACCGTCTCCGGCACGACGACGATGGATCTGTGGCCGACGGCGGCCCGCCCGGTCGCGACCATCGAGGTGACCAACACCGACGAGTGGCTCATCGCCATCGCCGCGGGCCGCGCCGTCGGGGTCTCCACGACGGCCACCCCGAGCCAGCACACGCACCCCTCGCTGGTCTTCCGGCCGCTCCCGGACGCGCCGCCCGTCCCCGTCACGCTGGCCTGGCGCGCCGGGCTCGGGCACCCGGCCATCCCGGACCTGGTGGCCCTCGCTCACCAGGTCATCGCGGCCACCGCCCGCTGACGGCTCAGGGCCGCGGGGCGCGCAGGCGCACGGGAAGTTTCTGCACGCTGTTCCCCACGAAGGAGGCGTGGCGGGGCAGTTCGGGTTCCGGGGTCGCGAGGTCGAGGTCGGGGAAGCGGCCGAACAGCTGCTCCAGGGCGATGGTCGCCTCCATGCGGGCCAGCGGGGCGCCCATGCAGAAGTGCGCGCCGTGGCCCAGGGAGAGGTGCCGGGTGGTGGTGTTGTCACGGGTGATGTCGAAGCGGTCGGCGTCGGGGCCGTGGGCCTGCTTGTCGCGGCCTGCCGCGGAGTATCCGGCAAGGACGGGGGTGCCCTGGGGGATGACGGTGCCGTCCAGCGTGAGGTCGCGGGTCGGGTAGCGGAAGGGGAAGTAGCTGACGGGGCTGTCCCAGCGCAGGGTCTCCTCCACCACGTCGGCCCACGCCACCTTTCCTGCCTCGGCCAGGGCGAGCTGGTCGCGGTGGGTGCACAGGGCGCGTACGGCGTTGGTGATCAGGTTGAGGGTGGTCTCGTGCCCGGCGATGATCGTGAGCATCAGGGTGCCGAGCAGCTCGTGCGGGCTGAGCCGGTCGCCGTTCTCCTCCCGGGCCGCGATCAGGGCGGTGGTGAGGTCGTCCCCCGGGTTCTCGGCGCGGGCGGCGGCGACGGCGCCGAGTACTTCCACCATCTCCTTGTTGGCCGCCATCGCCTCTTGGGGGCCGATGTCGGTGGCGACGATCTGGTTGGACAGGTGGTGCAGCCGGTCGTGGTACTCGGCGTCCACGCCCAGGAGTTCGCAGATGACGCCCATCGGCAGCGGAAGCGCGAAGTGTTTGCGCAGGTCGGCGACGCCGTCACCGGCGGCGGCCGCCTGGTCGAGGCCGTCGAGCAGATCGGTCGTCAGGGCCGTGATCCGCGGCTGGAGTTCCGCAACCCGGCGCGGGGTGAACGCCTTGCCCATCAGGGAGCGCAGCCTGCGGTGGTCGACGCCGTCGGCGGTGGTCATGCCCTGCACCGTCGCGAACGTCTTCAACGGCCAGCCGTCGGGTATCTCGCCGGCCTGCAGGGCGGCGAAGTGCTGGGCGTTCTTGGCGACATCGGGGTGCGCGAGGAACTCCTTGAGCGCGTCGTGGCCGAGGACCGCCATGCCCTGTACGTCGCCGGGCAGGACGGCGTGGGTGACGGCGCCGCGCGCCAGAAGCCGGGCATTGTCCGCGTGCGGGCAGCCGCCGGCCGGGTCGAAGCGGTGCGGCTGGTCGGCTGCGGTGTTCACCGGTGACGTGTTCAACGGGGCTCTCCTGGTCGAGGGGGCGGGTCGGCTGCGGCGAAGGACGCGCCGGGTGGGCCGTCGGTGTGCGTCCGGTCAGCTCAGCGCACGGGCTGATGGTCCGGCAAGGGCGCGGGATGCTGGGGCAGGACGGGGGCGGTGAAGCGGACCGGGAGCGCGGCGAGTCCCCTGCTCCAGGGCGACTTGATCCACTCCAGTTCGCCCTGCGGGATGGCCAGTTCGAGGTCGGGCAGCCGGTGGCGGATCGTGTCCACGGCGGTGCGGGTGATGAGCCGGGCCGGGTCCTGGGCGGGGCAGATGTGCGGGCCCGCGCCGAAGGCCAGGTGGGAGCGGTTGCCCACGACCGGTGTGCCGTCGTCCGGGAGGATCTGCGGGTCGGCGTTGGCGCCTGCTAGCCCGAGGATGAGCATGTCGCCGGTGCGGATGGACTGCCCGCCGAAGGTCATGTCGCGGGTGGCGTAGCGGGCGGGGAAGTTCTGTGTGGGCGGGAAGCGCCACAGCACCACGTCGAGCGCGTCGTCCACGCTGAGGTGGCCGCCGGTGAGCGAGGAGCGGAACTCCGGGTCGCACAGCAGGATGCGCAGGGTGGTGGCGATCCAGTTCACGGTGGTCTGGTTGCCCGCGACGAACATGACCACGAGGTTGTGCAGGACCTCTTCGTCGGTGAGCCGGGCCGGATGGTGCAGCAGCGCCGATGTGATGTCGTTGCCGCGCCGACGCCGCTTCTCCTCGATCAGCTGGAGCAGGATCGCGCCCATGCGCTTGCTGGCGTCGGCGGATGCGCTGGTGGCGGCGACCGTTCCGGCGACGGCCTCCACGAGGAGCCGGCCGGTCCGGTCGTCCAGGCCGAGCAGCTCGGTGATGACGCGCATCGGAAGCTGGCGCGCGTAGTCGGCCACCAGGTCGGCCTCGCTGCGCTCCGCGAACGCCACGATCACCTGCTCGGCCGTGGCCCGCACGGTGCGGCGCAGTTCGTGGCCGTTGATCCCCGCCAGCGCCGCGGAGACGGCGGCGCGCATCCTGCGGTGCTGCTGTCCGTCGGCGAACAGCAGGGCGGGCCGCCAGCCGACCATGGGCAGGATCGGCGAGTCGGCGGGCACCCGGCCCTCCCGGAGCAGGCTCCAGCGGCGCGGATCGTGTGAGAAGTCCTGCTCGTCGCGGGTCAGTTGGAGCACTTCACGGTGGCCGATGACGAGCCAGGCGTCGACACCCGGGGCGATGGTGACCGGAGCCACCGGCCCGTGGTCGCCGCGCAGTTGCTCATACAGGGCGGGCAGCGCGTCGCCGTCGAGGTCGGGTCCGTAGAGCGCGGTCGTCGGCGCCTGGGTTCCGGTGACCGGGCAGCGTGCGGGCGGCGGACCGGCCGCGGCGTGGGGCGAGGTCATGAGGTCTCCGTGGCGACGTCGATGAGATGGCTGACGAGGGCGATCAGGGCCCGGACCGAGGACGCGGGGTCACGTGCGTCGCAGGCCACCACGGGGGTGTCGGGGAGCAGGTCGAGGGCCGCTCGGAGGTCGTCCGCGCCGTACTGGGGGCTGCCGGGAAAGACGTTGACGGCCACCGCGAAGGGCAGTCCGAGATCCTCCAGGTTGCCCAGGGCGTCGAAGGACGCCTCCAGGTCACGCGTGTCGACCAGGGCCAGGGCACCGAGCGAGCCCTTGGCGAGGTCCCGCCACGCGGGCAGGAACCGCTGCTGGCCGGGGGTGCCGAAGAGGTAGAGCACCAGCTCACCGTCGATGGTCATGCGGCCGAAGTCGAGGGCCACGGTCGTGGTCGTCTTCCCGTCGGCGACGACGGTGTCGACCCGGGCGCCCGCCTGGGTCATGACGGCCTCGGTGGACAGGGGTTTGATCTCCGAGACGGTGCCGATCAGGGTGGTCTTGCCGACCCCGAGCGGTCCGACGACCAGGATCTTGGCGGCGCCCGCGACGCTGGATGTGAGGTACTTCCCGGACCCGCCCCCAGGCCCTGGAGCGGCCTCGGCGCCGGATGGTTGCGAGGCCTGGGACGGCGCGTCAGAGGCGGCTTTCGAGACCATGGAGGACCTTTCTGAGCATGGTCACATCGGTGTGTTCGGCCGGGGGCACGGGCGGGCGGGTCACGATGAGCCCCCATTCGAGGAGATCGCAGAGCAGCACCTGTACGACCGAAGGGGGCTGGCCGATGTGGGCGGCCACCTCGGCCACCGAGAGGAGCCCCTGGCAGTGCGCCAGGATGGTCTGGTGCTCGGGCTGGAGCGACGCGGGGAACCGCGCGTCCGTCGCCATCACCAGGGACTCCCAGGCCAGGGCCTCGGTGTCGGCTGCCGCCCGTCCGCGAGTGATCACGTACGGGCGGATCGCCGAGGCCTTCGGCTCCTCCGGCCGCGGGCCGTTCATGACGCCGCGGCGGCCGGATCCCGCGGCTTGCTGCTCAGATGCGCGCCGATCTTCACCACGAGCAGCTGCATCTGCTGGGCCACAAGGCCGACATCCGCTTCCAGGTCGGTGGCGACTCCCAGGTGCGCGCCCACACCGGCGTGGGTGAACAGCACGAACCCGTGGTCGGACTCCAGCATCAACTGCCGTACGCCGGCGCCGGACCCGAAGAGCAGCGAGGTCGTGGAACGGCCCGTCATGGTCATTGCCGCACAGGCCGCGGAGAGGGACTCGGCCTCGGCGACGCTGAGGTCGGCCACCGGGCCGGAGAGGTTCTCCGCGGAGGCGTGTCCGAGCCGCAGCCCGTCCTCGGAGACCACCACGCTGTGCCGGACCCCGGGGATCTCGATCAGCGGGCGCAGCATCCAGCCCAGGTCGGGAAGGGGGGTGATGATTCCGGTCACTGCCGGCCTCCGTCTTGCTCGTCGGGGGTGGGGGATTGTGACGGTGTCACGGTCGGCGGGGGCTGAGCCGACGGGTTCGCGTCCGGCGCCGGGGGCCGGTCCGCGTCGAGGGCCGCGCGGCCGCGCAGCGAGCCGGACACCACGCTGGCGATCGACGCGCGCGCCGCCTCCGGGGTCCAGGGGGCAGCGGGTGCGGCCGGGGGCGCCTGGTTCGGCGACGGAACCGGCCGACGGACCGCGGCAGGACCCGCCTGGCGCCGGTTCCGCCGCCGGGGCAGGCCGGCCACTGTCTCGCTCGCGGGAGGTGTGCCCGGTGCCGCGGCCCGGACGGACAACTCCACGTGCTCGGCCGGATCATGCTGTTCGTGCACCTGCGCGCCGACGTGCTCCGGAGACCCGCCGGGTGCCGTCGGCCGCTGGGTGGGAACGCCCACGGACTCGGGCTCGGCGGCCTGCCTCGGCGGCGCCGCCATCTGGGCGCTCACGCGATGGGACCCCGTGAGGTGCGAGGGCGGTTCGGTCAGCAGCCGGAACGGCACGAACGTCACCGCGCGCGTGCCACCGTAGGCCGAGGCACCGCTCAGCTCCACGTTGAAGCCGAGCTCCCGGCTCCAGCGGCCCACGCAGGCCAGGCCGAGGCGGGGCACCGCGCCCAGGCGGGCCAGGTCCTGGTCGTCGCGGAGCTGCCCCATCGCCCGGTGCAGCACGTCCGGCGGCATGCCGAGCCCGGCGTCGTCGATCTCCAGGACCGCCCCGGCGCCCACCTCGCGGATGGTGACGACCACGTGGGAGCGCGAGGGCGAGAACACCGTGGCGTTCTCCAGGAGTTCGGCGATGGCGTGCATCAGGCCCTCCACCGCGGGCGGCACCGCGTAGAGCGTCTGCCCGCCGTGCACCTCGATCCGGCTGTACTCCACGATCCGCGACTGTGCGCCGCGTACGCAGTCGTACAGCGAGACCGGCCGTGTCTCGCGGCGGGCGGGCCAGATCCCGCACATCACCAGGAGCGTCTGCGCCTTGCGGGTCATCTGCGCGGCGGCGTGGTCGGCCTTCATCACCTCGCCCATGAGGTGCGGGTCGTCGATGGAGCGCTCGACCCGGTCGAGGACCTGCTGCTGCACCGTGGCCATCGCGTGCATGGTGCGTGCGACGGACTCGAAGGCGGCCTGCACCGAGTCCCGCAGGCCGCGTTCGCGGCGTACCGCCTCGTCCGAACCCAGCGCCACGGCCACGACCGCCAGCGCCCGCGCGAACTCCTCACCGCTCTCCGCGGGCGCGGCCAACGGCCCCGGCACACCCTCCAGTCGCTGTCCGGCGCGCACCCGCTCCGCGATCGCCGGGAGCCGCACGCCCGCGAGGTGCGTCACCTCGGTCTCCCGGACCGCGGCGAGACGCTCCTGCCGGGCGCGCTCGGCCCGCTCGGCGGACAACTGCCGGACGAGGACCAGTACCCAGGCGATCAGGAGCACCGCGACCGCGGCGCAGCCTCCGGCCAGGACCTGCCGCCACTCGGCCGCCGCGTCAAGGGCGGCGAGCACCGCACCCAGGATCGCGAGGACCACGGCCACCAGCCACACCGCGGCCTCGCGGCCCACGGACCCGCGCTTGAGACGGCTCACCACGGCGCACTTGACCCGGCGATCCTGCACACCTTCACCACGACGAACGAACCCTCCCCGCAAGCACCGAACTCCCTTACGAATGGGGAGCGAGGCGATCTTAGGTCAACACGGCATTTTTGGCTCGTCGTTGAGGAAGCCTGCCTTCCGGCACGCCTTCTCCTGCCGGGGCTTGGCCGAAATCACTGCCTGCCCAGGGGGCATCGAGCCAGCAGAGACGCCGGATCGGCGGCATCCGGACGCGGCACGGTCCGGCTGGGCGGCGGCTGTTGACCCCGGCCGGTCCAGGCCTCCATCGCCGTGAGGGCCGAGCGGTGGCAGGGCACCATCGGCCGCAGCTTGTCCGGAAACGTGTCGACGAGCGAATCGACGTGCGTGCCGCCCTCCACGCGGTAGTAGCGGAACAGATCGCCGCGGCCTGCACCGCGCACCATCGTCGCGTAGACGTCCGAGTCCCTGCTGATGGGCAGCTGGACGTCGAGGGTGCCGTGCACGGTGATCAAGGGTTTGCCGATGCGTCCGGTCAGGGCGATCTTCCGCACGGCGTCGCGGACCTCCCGAGGCCGGGTCCCGTACGCGTAGTCGGCGTCGCACGCCGGTGTCCCCGGTGCGCAGAAGGGAGTTCCGGCCTCCGTCGCACCGTCGTAGCCCGGGTCGAGCTCCTCGCGGTAGATCCGCTGGGTCAGGTCCCAGTAGACCTGGTGGTGATAGGGCCACAGGAATTCCGAACCGGCGGGGAAGCCGGCGGCGACCATCTCCTGATGGGCTCTGCCCGCGCCTTCACCACCCGCCGCGTAGACCGGATAGGCGCGCAGCGCGGGCGGCAGGAAGTCGAGCAGGTTCGGGCCCCTGGTCCTCCACAGCGTGCCTTCCCAGTCCACTCCCCCGTCGTAGAGCTCGGGATGGTTCTCCAGCTGCCAGCGCACCAGATACCCGCCGTTGGACATGCCGGTGGCCAGCGTGCGCGCGGGCGGCCTGTGGTACCGCTGCGCGACCACTTGCCGTGCGGCGCGGGTGAGTTGCGTGACGCGGTCGTTCCATTCGGCGATCGCGTCGCCCGGCTCGGCCCCGTCACGGTGGAAGGCCGCACCGGTGTTGCCCTTGTCGGTCGAGGCGAACGCGTAGCCCTGGGAGAGCACCCAGTCGCCGATCGCCCGGTCGTTGGCGTACTGCTCACGGACCCCGGGTGTGCCCGCGACCACCAGACCGCCGTTCCACCGGTCGGGCAGGCGGATGACGAACTGCGCGTCGTGCTTCCAGCCGTGGTTGGTGTTGGTGGCCGACGTGTCGGGGAAGTAGCCGTCGATCTGCAGGCCGGGCACCCCGCGCGGCGTCGTCAGACCCGCGGGCGTCAGCCCTGCCCAGTCGGCCGGGTCGGTGTGGCCGGAGGACACCGTCCCCGCGGTGGTCAACTCGGCCAGACAGGACTTCTCCTGGCGCTCGGCGCCCGGCACCTTAAGCCGCGCCGAGGACGCGCAGTGCTGCGCGCCGCCGCCGTGGGTTCCGCCGGACTGTTCGGCGGCGGCCGGGACCGTGGCGAAGGTGACGAGCAGCGCCGTCAGGGCGAGAGCGCTTCGCAGCGGCCGGGCAGGACGCGCCTTTGCGGGCAGAGGTCTGGGCGGATCCATGGACGGGTCCATGGGCGGATCTGTGGCGGGCACGGGTACCTCCGGTGGACATGAATGCGTACGGCCGACTGCGGCGGCTGCAGGGGACCGTCAGGAGCAGGTGCCGTCGGCGATGACGTAATGGCCGGTCGGAGACTCCTTGAGGGTGTGGGTGACCGCGGTGTTGTAGAGGCCCATGTTCTGGTTCGAGCCCTTGGCGTGGACGTAGCCGCCGGTGGTGGTGGCTCGTCCCGACTTGACCTGCTGGTAGTTGTTCGCCGTCCAGCACTTGGCGGTGGAGCCCGTGGTGGAGGCGGTGAGCCCGGCCGACCGCGCGCCTTCCGTGCCGGCCGTGTCGCGGGCGGCCACGGTGTACGTGTGGCCGGAGCCGGGGCTGAGGCCGGTGTCCGTGAACGGCGGCCGGGTCGGCGTGGCGACACGGATGCCGTCCCGGTACACGGCGTACGACGCGGCGTCGGTCACGCTGTTCCAGTTCAGGGTGACGGACGTGTCGGTCGCGCCGGTAGCGGCCAGGCCGCCCGGGGCGGGCGGACCGCCGGGGTCCGGGTCGGCGCCGTCAAGGCCGAAGAAACCGGTGATCCAGTAGCTGGAGCAGATGGAGTCGATGAAGTTCGCCGTCCCCGTCGCACCGCACTCCTGCGCGCCTGTCCCCGGGTCGACCGGGGTGCCGTGGCCGATGGAGGGGACCCGGTCGACCTCCACGGCGACGCTGCCGTCCGTCCCGAGGTACTGCTCCCTGCGGGTCGAGTCGGGGCCGATGGCGGAGGTACGGTCCGGGCTCTGGTCAAGGCCGTGGACCGCGGTCCATTGGTCACGCAGTTCGTCGGCGTTCCGCTTGGCGACGGTGGGGTCGTTGTCGCCCTGCCAGATCGCCACCCGCGGCCAGGGGCCGCCGTAGCCGGGGTGGGCGTCACGGACGCCCTGGGCCCAGGCCGAGGGGGTGCGGTCGACGCCGGGGCTCATACAGTTGTAGGCGGAGAGCACGTCGTTGGCACAGGCGTACGGGAGGCCCGCGACCACGGCGCCCGCCCTGAACACGTCCGGGTAGGTGGCGAGCATCACCGATGTCATGGCGCCGCCGGCCGACAGACCGGTGACGTACGCCCGCTCCGGGTCGGCGTCGTACGCGGAGCCGGCGTGCGCCACCATCTGACGGATCGATGCCGCCTCGCCCTGCCCGCGCCGGGTGTCTCCCGGCTGGAACCAATTGAAGCACTTGCTGCTGTTGTTGGCGGACGTCTGCTCGGGGAAGACGAGCAGGAAGCCGTACTGGTCGGCGAATTTCACCAGGCCGGCATTGTCGGCGTACAGCTGGGCGCTCTGGCTGCAGCCATGCATGGCCACCACCACCGCGGGCTTGGCCGCCAGGTTCGCCGGCCGGTACACGTACATGTTCAGACTGCCCGGATTGGCGCCGAAGTTGCCGACCTTCTCCAGGACGACGGCCGCCGGAGCCGCCTGCGCGGCGGGCGACGGCGCGCACACCGCTGCGGCCACGACCAGGCCCACGACGGCCGTCACCCGCCCCAGGGCCCGGCGCAACCGCCCCCGCCGTGCCGCTCGGACAGGAGGCCCTGCGGACGGCTGCGGATGCAACTGCGGGTTCAAACGTCTCTCGTACGACGGCATGGCGGCTCCCGACGGAGGGCGACGCGGTCTCCGGGGCGGATCACGCGACCCCGGAGACCGTCCACTCCTGCCGTGGGCCGGTACGCCGGGGTGCCGGCAACCGTAGGAGCCACCGGAACCGGGGAAGAATGGCGACGGCCGCCACAACGCCGTCAACTGCCGCTGGTGTCCGACCTGTTGCCGCTCAGCCTCGGTGCGTGCTATCAGCGCGTGCCCGAAAGGCCAGGTGCCGCCGCCACGGGACGTGGTCGCGGCAGACGGATCCGGCCAGTACCTCCGCCGCCAACGGCACGACGGCCGTGACGTGGACACGGGTCCGAGGAACGGCCTTTGCCGGGAGACGCACGGGGATTCCATGGGGACACCGACATCGGGCAGGTGTCTGTCGGCCACGGCGGCCACGCGCCGCGACCAGAAGCCGACGCGCTGTGTACGGGAAGGCGGCGGGCAGCGGTCACCCGTCCCCCTACCGAGGCCGGTTCGCCCCTCCCCGGTCGGCCCGCACGGTGGAACCGTCCGAAGCAGGGCCCCTGCCGGGGCGTGCCGGAAGGCGGTGGCAGCGTGGACAAGCCCCTGATCGTCGGAGTCGACGGCTCGGATCCGAGCCTGCGAGCCTTGGACTGGGCCGTGGACGAGGCCGCGACGCGCGGGGTGCCGCTGCATGTCGTGCATGCGTCGAGGTGGGAGTGGTACGAGGGGCACGAACCGTCCTTCGACATCAACCGGACGTCGGTGCAGGCCCTTTCGGACCACATCGCGGCTTCGGCGGTCGAGCGCGCTCTGCACCGCACCAGCGTCGTGAAGGTGACGAGCGAGGTGCTGCCCGAGGACCCGGCCGTCGCGCTCGCCCTGATCAGCCCGGAGGCCTGTGCCCTGGTGGTCGGCAGCCGGGGACGCGGCGAGCTCGCCGAGCTGCTGCTCGGTTCGATCAGCCTGTCGGTGGCCGCGCACGCCACGTCGCCCGTGTTCGTCGTACGCGGCGGCGAGAAGAGTCTGCGGGGCGGGTTCCGCACCGTCGTCGTCGGCGTCGATGCCCCTCAAGAGGCTGACGGCGCGGTGGAGTTCGCCTTCCGCGAGGCAGCGGCGCGCAATGCCACCGTGGCCGTCGTGCACGCCTGGCGCCGCCCCGCCCGGGAGATCCCCGACTCCCCTTCCACGGCCCCTGACGACCACCAGCGCCGGGCCACAGAGCTGGTCGAGGAGGCGGTACGGGACGCGAGGGCCGCCCACCCCGAGATCACGGTCCGCCGCAAGACCGTCGAGGGCCACGCGCGCACCGCCCTCCTCGCCGCCTCCCGGGGCGCCGATCTCCTGGTGATCGGCGCCCGTCGCCGCAGGGGGCACGTCGGCATGCAGCTCGGCCCGGTCAACCACGCCCTGCTCCACCACGCGGCCTGCCCGGTGGCCGTCGTCCCGCACGCCTGACCGCCCAGGCGCACGGCCTCAACACCCGCATGCAGGAGGCAGCCGTGCCACTCGTCGGAACGACAGCCCTCGACGCCTGCCGGCGCGCGGCGAACCGTCCGACCGTCCACCGGATCCACCGGATCCACCGGATGAGCGTTCCTGTGCTGTCCGCGTGCTGTCCGAACCGCCGCGGACCGAGCACATCAAGCCATGCCCGCTTGCCGGGGACGAGGCACTTGCCCACCACCGGCGGCGGACACCACCACGCCGTTCGGCCGTCCCGCCGTCCGCGCCTCCCGTCCGCCGGACCATGGCCGACACCCGCCCCCGTCACCTCGCCCGGATCCGCGCCCACGGCACCGGCCTCCCCGACGCCGCCGCCCGGGTCCGGACCGGCCGACGCCCCCATCGCACCCCGGAGGTGCGCACCATGACTACGCAGCAGACCATCACCGCCGGCATCGACGGCTCACCCGAGAGCCTGGACGCCGCCGGCTGGGCAGCCCGCGAAGCCCTGCGCCGTGGCCTGCCCCTCCACCTCGTCCACGCCTGCGACCCACCGGCGGAAGGCGGCCGGCCGCCGGAGATCGACGTCCCGTTCCACCGCGAGGACGGCGCGCTCGACCGCGCCGTCCTGCAGCTCTCCCGCGCACACCCCGGCCTGGGGATCCTGGACGAGCAGGTCACAGGAGCACCGGTGCAGGCGCTGTCGGCGGCGGCCAGATCATCGGCTCTGCTCGTCCTCGGCTCACGCGGCTTCGGCGCGCTCACCGGGGTCCTGGTCGGCTCTGTCGCGCTGGCCGTCGCCGCGCGTGCCGCCTGCCCCGTCGCTCTGGTCCGGGCGGGAGACCACCCCGACGACGAACACCGGGGTGCGGACGGTCCGCGCCGCCCGGTCGTGCTCGGCCTCGACCTCGACCGCCCCGACGACGAACTCCTTGAGTACGCCTTCGACGCGGCGGCGTCGCGCCGAGCGCCGCTCCACGCCGTGCACATCTGGACCGCGCCCCTGATCCCCTCCGCGGACGCCGTCGACCCCGTGGAGGAGAAGTCGCGCCTTCTGGCGGCCGTACTCACCCCCTGGCGGCACAAGTTCCCCCGCACACAGCTCACCGAGCGGCTCCTGCACGGTCTGCCGGGCCACCACTTGGTCAAGGCGGCCTCGACCGCCGGTCTGCTGGTCGTCGGCCGCCGCATCCCCGCAGGGCCGCACCTGGGACGGACCGCGCACGCGGCGATCCACCATGCCAGGTGCCCGGTCGTCGTCGTCCCGCACTACTGAAGGATCAGCCCCGCGGGGCCGACTCACCCGCGGCGGAGGATGTCAGGGATCCCGGTCGGCGCTGCGATCACCGGATGGCTGAAGACAACGCGGGTGGCCCGCTGGACTTCGTCGCCCGGCGGGCGCGGAGTGTGCTGGGAATCATGGACGAGGCGGCGACCACGGTGATCCGTGCGGTGGCCGGCGCGGTGCTCGACCGCATCGACCTGGACGACCTCGTGTCGCGCGTCGACGTGAACCGGATCGCCGAGCGGGTGGACGTGGAGCGGATCGCCGAGCGGGTGGACGTGGAGGGTATCGCCGACCGGGTCGACGTGAACGGTATCGCCGACCGCGTCGACGTCAATCGCGTCGCCGACCGGGTCGACGTCGACGCGGTGATCGTCCGTATCGATCTGGTGGGACTCACCCGCGGCGTGCTGGCCGAGATCGATCTCGGGCGGATCGTCCGGGACACCGGGGGCGGGATGGCGGCGGAGACCGCCGACGCGATCCGGCTGCTCGGGAAGCGCGGCGACCGGGGCTTCAACCGGTTCGGCGACCGGCTCCTCGGGCGTGCGGGGCCGCCGCAGGGCAATGGGGACGGTCCGCCGCCAGGGCGTGCGCGGTGACCGTTCCGGGGCTCGGGTCCGAGCCCCGGGCCGAACCGGCCGGGATCGTGTCGCGCGGCGTCGCCGCGGTGCTCGACGCGCTGGTCGTTGCCACGCTGGGCTTCGCGGTCCAGGCGGGCGCCGGGTGCGTGCAACTCCTCGTCGCAGGGCCCCCGTTCCGGTTCCCCGAACTCCCCGGCTGGCTCTCCGGCGCCGCGGGGTGGACTCTCGCCGTCCTGTATCTCGGCTGTTCCTGGGCCGCGATCGGGCGCACGGCGGGAGACATGCTGATGGGACTGCGCGTCACCACCCGCGTCGGCCGGCTTCTCGGGCTGCCGCGCGCCCTGGTGCGTGCCGCGCTGTGCGTGACGTTCCCGCTGGGGCTGTGCTTGATCCCGTTCAGCAGACGCCGCGCGTCGCTCCAGGACCTGATGGTCGCCAGTACCGTCCGCTACGACGGGCGTTGATGCCGTCCCGCCGGTGTGGTCCGCGCGGCTTCACCCCTGCCGGGTGGGAGCCGGGGCCCGGGGCAGCTTGGCGGCGGCGGCGAACCCTCCGAGCCCGATGACGGCGAGCACCACGAGCGCCACGGCGTACGGCCCCACGGCCGGGTCCGCGACCAGGATGGTGCCCGCGATCGCGGTGCCCACCGAGGATCCGAGGTTCGACACACTGCGCGACAGGCCGGATATCTCGCCCTGTTGGTCCTCGCGGAAGCTGGACTGCACCACGTTGACCGAGGGCGTCAGCATCACCCCCATCCCGATGCCGATGAGCAGCAGACCGGGGACGGACGTCCAGGCCTTCGGTTCACCGTGCGCCATGGCGAGCAGCACACCGATGCCGCAGACCGTCACGGCGAACCCGGCCATCACGAGGGTGCGTTGCTCGTGCTTCTTGGCGAAGCGCGCGGCGCCCAGCGAGGACACCAGGAGGCCGAGGGTGGATGCGCTGAAGATCACGCCGGTGTCGATCGCGTTGTACCCCCGGACGACCTGGAGGTAGGCGGCCACCACGAAGGACACGCCCATGAGCATCAGCCACTGGGTGTGCTGGGTGATCAGACCGAGGTTGGACGTGCGGTTGCGGAACAGCTCGGTCCGCAGCAGCGGTTGGGCCCCGGCGCGCTCCTTCGCCCGCACCCAGCGGAAGAAGCCCGCCAACAGCAGGGCGCCGACCAGCAGCAGACCGCTCATCAGCCAGACATTGTCGTCGGCGGCGAGGATTCCCATGACGACCAGGACCAGACCGGTCGCGGAGAGCACCGCGCCACCGGTGTCGAAGTCGCGGTCGGGGTTCGGCGGGAGCGGATCGTCGATGCGGCGGGTCAGCACGATGATCACCGCGACCACCAGGGCCTGGAAGACGAAGGCGGCCCGCCAGCTGATCGCCGAGGTGATGAGGCCGCCGATCAGCGGCCCCGCGGCGGCACCGATGCCGCCCATCGCCATGATCGCCCCGAAGGCACGGGCGCGGTCGGCCACGTTCGTGAACAGGAGGGTGGTGAGGATGTAGACGGGCGGGATGAGCAGGGCCGTGCCGACGCCCTCCAAGATGGAGTTGCCCAGGATGAGGATGCCCAGGCCGGGCGCCACCGCGCTGAGCAGCGCGCCGACCCCGTACACGGCGAGGCCGATGACGAGGCAGCGCTTGCGGCCGTACTTGTCGGTCAGGATGCCGCCCGGGATCATCAGGGCCGCCATGACGAGGAGGAAGACCGTGATCGCGGTCTGCACGCCCTGCACCGTGGTGTCCAGGTCCTCGCTGATGTCCTGGATCATGACGTTCATGTTCGATCCCGCGAAGCTGCAGATGAACTGGGCGAGGGCGAGCGGCAGAAGCACCTGACGCGGCCAGGGGCGCTTCTCCTGCCGGGCGCCTGCTCCGTCTGGTGTGGACGGCACGGTCATCGCCTCGCCTCCTTTCGCTGGCCGGACGACGGCCAGCCTCGTGGGAGGCCCGCCTTGCGGCGTCACCCCCGGAGGGTGACGACCGGGGGTACCTGCCGGGGGCAACACTCGGGGCACAGCGGTGCAACCGGCACCCTCCTCGAATTCGGAGGTCCAGGCATGGCCACCTCGACCACACAGCACCATCGCCCCGGCACCGCGCAGATTGCGGCCGGCGGGCTGACCATCTTCGCGGGGGTTCTGTTGTTCCTCTCCGGATCCATGGACTTCTGCCGTGGTCTCATGGCCGTTCTCGAGGACGACATCTTCCTCGCCACGCCCGGGTACGCTTTCGAGTTCGACCTGACGGCGTGGGGCTGGATCCACATCCTCATCGGCACGGTGGCCGTCATCATCAGCTTCGGCCTGCTCGTCGCCGCGAAGTGGGCCAGGATCCTGGGCGTGATCATCGCCAGCCTGATGATCATCGCCAACTTCCTGTCCCTCCCCTACCACCCCGTCTGGTCCATCACCCTGATCGCGATGAACGGATTCATCATCTGGGCCCTGTGCGTGGTGAAGAAGGAAACCGTCTACTAGCAGAGGTGGCCCATGAGGGACGGACGAGCGCCCACGGGCGCCGGGCAGAGGTGAGACGCCGGTGCACGGGACGCCGCCCGGGGTAAGGACGCTGCGGAACTACCGCCGGGAGTGGCTGCTCAAGGACGTGGTCGCAGGCGTCGTACTGAGCACACTCCTGGTGCCGCAGGGCATGGCCTACGCCGAACTGGCAGGTCTGCCGCCGATCACGGGTCTGTACACCTCCGTGCTCTGTCTGCTCGCGTACGCCGTGGCCGGGCCCTCCCGCGTCCTGGTGCTCGGTCCGGATTCCTCGCTCGGCCCGATGATCGCCGCGACGGTCCTGCCGCTGCTCGCCGCCGACGGGGACAGCGGGCGCGCGATCGCGCTCGCCTCGATGCTTGCCCTGATGGTCGGCGCGATCACGCTCCTGGCGGGGGTGGCACGGCTCGGTTTCGTCGCCGATCTCATCTCCAAGCCCACCATGATCGGCTACATGAACGGCCTGGCCCTGACCATCCTCATCGGGCAGTTGCCGAAGCTGTTCGGCTTCTCGACCGATGCCGACGGGCTGATCGGTGAACTGGACGCCTTCGTCCGGGGAGTTGCGGACGGGCGGACGGTGGCGGCGGCCGTCGCGGTGGGCGGCGGCTGCATCCTCCTGATCCTGCTCCTGCAGCGCCTGCTGCCGAAGATCCCGGCCGTCCTCATCATGGTGGTCATGGCCATCACCGCGTCCGTTCTCCTCGATCTGGACGAGCACGGGGTGAAGACCGTCGGCCGGCTCCCCGAGGGGCTGCCGCCGTTCACGGTCCCGCACATCGGCTGGGACGACCTGGGACCGCTGTTCGTCGGCGCGCTCGGCATCGCCCTGGTGTCCCTCGCCGACACCATCTCCAACGCATCGGCCTTCGCGGCCCGCACCGGGCAGCAGGTCCGCGGCAACGACGAGATGATCGCGATCGGCACCGCGAACATGGCCGCCGGTCTCTTCCAGGGCTTCCCCGTGAGCACCAGCGGATCACGCACGGCAGTGGCCGAGCGGGCCGGGGCCAAGACGCAGCTCACCGGGGTCGTCGGCGCGGCGCTCATCGTCCTCATGCTCGTCCTGCTGCCGGGGCTCTTCAGCGATCTGCCGCAGCCCGCGCTCGCCGCCGTGGTCATCACGGCCTCCCTCTCGCTGGCCGACCTCGCGGGCACCAGGCGCCTTTGGCGGCAGCGCAAGGCGGAGTTCTGGCTGTCCGTCGCGGCCTTTCTCGGGGTGGCGCTGCTGGGTGTGCTGCCGGGCATCGCGGTCGCGGTGGGCCTGTCCATCCTGAACGTCTTCCGGCGCGCCTGGTGGCCCTACAGCACCGTGCTCGGGCGTGTGCCGGGCCTGGAGGGCTACCACGACGTGCGGTCGTACGAGGGCGCCCAGCTCCTGCCCGGCCTTGTGATCTTCCGCTTCGACGCACCGCTGTTCTTCGCCAACGCCAAGGCGTTCCGCGAGGAGGTCCTGCGGTACACGCACGCCGAACCGGCGACGCGGTGCGTGCTGATCGCGGCCGAACCGGTGACCGACGTCGACACGACCGCGGCGGACATCCTGGAGGAGCTGGACGCGACGCTCCTCGAGCTCGGCGTCAGCCTGGTCTTCGCCGAGCTCAAGGATCCGGTACGGAGCAAGATCGAGCGCTACGGCCTGACCCGTACCTTCGACGCGCGCCGCTTCTACCCCACCGTGGAGGGCGCCATAGAGGCGTTCCGTTCGGGCAACGGCGTGGACTGGGGCGAGAGCCCCTAGGGCCGGGAGGATCCGCTCGCGGTGACCGAGAGCAGGTGCGTGCCCCACGGCGGCAGATCGACGTAGAGCCCGTCCGCCGCCAGCTCCACGCCCGGTCGCTCGTACCGCTCGGTGTCGAGGAGCCCGGTCAACTCCCACGTGCCCTGGCTCAGTTCGCTCCAGGGCAGCCTCACGCATGCCTGTGCCCGATGCTCCGAGAGGTTCACCACCGTCAGGAACCGTCCCGCCTCACCGGACCAGCACGAGGCGACCAGGGCGCGGCCGGAGTCGTTGTCGGGCCAGCCGTCACTGTCCAGGAGCTGCCATCGCCCCGTACGCATGGCGCTGCGGTGCACGGCCGACAGGAGACGCTCGTGGAACGCCCGCAGGGAAGGATCCGGCGGCTCGTCCGGACGGCGGTCGAGGAAGACCGGCAAGTGGACGCGGCGCCCGCTGAACTGGCCCTCGTGCCACAGGGTGGCGCCGGGCAGTGTGGCGATCAGGACGGCCGCCGCCCGCTCCTTGGCCGGGGGCAGCGTCCGCGCGGCCCGCGGCTCGTCGTGGTTCTCCAGGAAGCGCACGAGCCGGCGCTGGTACTGCTCGTCGGCCCGCAGATGCGCCCGGACCGAATCGGCGCTCTCGTTCAGCACCCGGTCGTAGAGGCGTTTGTCGTAGCAGAAGTCGAACCCCTGCTCCTGCAGGGCCCATTCGAGGTCCCAGTACGCCTCGGCCGCGAAGACCATATGGGGATGCTGCCGGCGGACGGCGGTCACGACCTCGGGCCAGAACTCCTGCTGCGGCTGGGTCCCGGCCCGCTCGCCCCACGTCCGCGCGAAGACGTCGTTCATCAGGAGCATCGCCATGTCGCAGCGCACCCCGTCGCAGACCCGGCCGATGTCGCCGAGCACCTCCGCGGTGGCCCGCCGCAGGGCCGGGGCGAAGGCGTTCAGCTGCACCACGTCCGGCCAGGGCGGGAAGAACGGGTCGCGGCCCCGCGCGAGCACCGCGCGCCCGGTGTCGAGGAATCCGGCCGGATCACGCCGGGCGTCCTCGGCGTCGCCCTGCACGAGGTACTCGGGGTGCGCGTCCACCCAAGGGCTGTCGGGGGCCACGTGGTTGGGTACGTAGTCGAGCAGCAGCCCCACTCCCCTGCGGTCGAGTTCGCCCCGGGCGGCCGCAAGGCCGGCGGGACCGCCGAGCGCCGCGTCGACCTCGTAGCGGCGGATGCAGTACGGCGATCCGGCGATGTCCTCATCGCCGATGTCCGGGACGGCCTCGGCGAACGCGCCGCGCAGCGCCGGGTTGTCCAGCGCGATGGCCCGTCCCCCCGGGCTGCGCTCCCACACCCCCATCAGCCAGACGGCGTCGATCCCGGCGGGCGTGATCTCGTCCCACACGTCCTTGGGTACGTCCGCGAGGCCGACGGGACGGCCTGCGCGGAGCCCGGTCTCCCTCAGCCAGACGCGGGTGTTGACCTCGTGCACGACGGGTTGCGCGGGCAACTGGGTCATCACTTCTGCCTCCTCGCGGACCCGGAGCGGAAGTCGTCGGGGCCGAGCGTGCCGAAGATCTTCATCAGGGCCGCGACCAGGCCGGTCCAGCCCGTCTGGTGCGACGCGCCGACTCCCGCGCCGTTGTCGCCGTGGAAGTACTCGTAGAAGCTGATCAGATCGCGCCAGTGCGGGTCGTCCGTGAACTTCGCCTGGCCGCCGTACACGGGCCGCCGTCCGTCGTCGCCGCGCAGGAAGATCCGGGCGAGGCGGCCGCTGATGTCCTCGGCGACCTCGTACAGGTTCTTGCGTACCCCCGAGCCGGTCGGGCACTCGACGGTGAGGTCGTCGCCGTAGAAGCCGTACAGGTTGAGCAGTCCGCGGATGACGAGGGCGTTCATCGGCAGCCAGACCGGGCCGCGCCAGTTGGAGTTGCCGCCGAACATGCCGGTGTCCGACTCGGCGGGCAGATAGCCGACCTTGTACTCCTCGCCGTGCACCCAGAACGTGTACGGGTGCTCGGCGTGGTGGCGGGAGAGCGCCCTGATCCCGTAGGGGCTCAGGAACTCGTCCTCCGACAGGAGCCGGGCCAGCACGCGCACCAGCTTCTTCTCGTCCAGGACGGACAGGAGCCGCGGACCGCCCGCCGTGCCGGCCTGCGCCGAGGTCAGCGTCACGGACAGCGAGGGGTGGCGCGCGGCGAACCGCCGCAGCCGATCGCTCAGACCGGAGAGCCGGGCCAGCTGGTCCGGCTGGAAGACGGTCGAGGCGCACAGCGGAAGCAGCCCCACCATGGAGCGGACCTTCAGCCGGACCGCCTGTCCGTCGGGCAGCCGCAGCACGTCGTAGAAGAACCCGTCCTCCTCGTCCCACAGCTCGTCGTGGAGGTCCCCGACACGGTCCATCGAGGCCGCGATCCACAGGTAGTGCTCGACGAACTTCAGGACCAGGTCCTCGTACGCCGGGTTGTGCTCGACGAGTTCCATCGCGATCTGCAGCATCGACTGGCAGTACAGCGCCATCCAGGCGGTGCCGTCCGCCTGTTCCAGGGAGCCGCCGGTGGGCAGGGGGGCACTGCGGTCGAAGACGCCGATGTTGTCGAGGCCGAGGAAGCCGCCCTGGAAGATGTTGCGGCCGTTCGGGTCCTTGCGGTTGACCCACCAGGTGAAGTTGGTGAGCAGTTTCTGGAAGGTGCGCTCGAGGAACGCGTGGTCGGCGTGGCCGGTCGTGCCCTTCTCCATCGTGTACACGAAGTACGCGGCCCAGGCGTGCACGGGCGGGTTGACGTCGCCGAAGTTCCACTCGTAGGCCGGTATCTGGCCGTTGGGGTGCAAGTAGGCGTCCCGCAGCAGCAGTTCGAGCTGCTCCTTGGCGAAGCCGATGTCGACGACCGACAGGCCCACGGCGTGGAACGCCAGGTCCCAGGCGGCGAACCAGGGGTACTCCCACTTGTCCGGCATCGAGACGATGTCGTCGCTGACCATGTGGAACCACTCGCCGTTGCGTATGCCGGGACGCGGCGGGCTCCATGGGGTCAGGTCGTGCTCGGCCAGCCACATCTCCAGGTCGAAGCCGTAGTACTGCTTGGACCAGAGCATCCCGGAGAGCGCCTGGCGCATGACTCGCGCCTCGTCCTCGCTCGCCCCATCGGGCGTCAACTCCCGGTAGAAGGCGTCGGCTTCGGCGATGCGGTCCTTGAACACCGTGTCGAAGCCCCGGGTGAGGGAGAGCTGTGCGCCGGCGGGGCCCATCCGCAGCCGCAGCGTCTGCGATCCTCCGCCGGGAACGCTCAGCGTGTGGTGGGCGGCCGCCTTGGTGCCCTCCTGCGCCGGGTTGACCGCGTTCTCGTCCCCCTCCACGACGTACCGGCCGATGGCGTTCTTGACGTAGGGACCGGCATTGGGTGCGCCGAAAAGCCGCTCGTTGTCGGTCTCGTTCTCCGTGAACAGCAGCGGGACCCCGTCACCGCACCGCAGGTCGTAGCTGCCGAGCTGAGGGTGGTCGGCCCGGACCGTGACGGTCGAGCGCGGCCCGTCGACCGCCCGCATCCGCGGCCTGGCCTCCCCCTCGTGGTGCTCGCCCCACGACCAGGTGTTGCGGAACCACAGGGTCGGCAGCACGTGCAGGGTCGCCTCGTCGGGCCCCCGGTTGTCGACGGTGATCCGCATCAGGATGTCGTCGTGGTCCGCCTTGGCGTACTCCACCGTCACGTCGAAGTACCGGTCGTCGTCGAACACGCCGGTGTCCATGAGTTCGTACTCGAACTCCTGGCGTGTGCGGTCCCGGTTGACGGTCACGAGGTCGTTGTACGGGAACGCGGCCTGGGGGTACTTGTACAGGTACCGCAGGTAGGAGTGGCTGGGGGTGCTGTCGAGGTAGAAGTAGTACTCCTTGACGTCCTCACCGTGGTTGCCCTCACCGTTCGTGAGGCCGAAGGCGCGCTCCTTGAGGATCGGGTCGCGGCCGTTCCACAGGCCGAGGGCCAGGCACAGGCGCTGCTTGTCGTCGCAGATGCCGCCGAGCCCGTCCTCGCCCCACCGGTAGGCACGTGAACGCGCGTGATCGTGCGGGAAGTAGGACCATGCGTCGCCGCCAGGGCTGTAGTCCTCGCGGACCGTGCCCCACTGCCGTTCGCTCAGGTATGGGCCCCACAGGCGTGAGCGACCGCTCCCGTCGCCGTTCGGTCCGATCCGCCCGGCGTGCGTCCGCGTCTTCATGCGCGTCTCCCTGCCTCGGTCAAACGGATGCGCCAGTCTTCGCGGGGGTCCCACGGCCCGCCTCACCTTTCGGGGGTGAGCCGTCCGGGGGCGGTCCTGCCGAGCGGGCGACGAGGGTGAGCGCGATCTCGTACGCGGCCAGCAGCGCGCCGACCACGAGCAGCGCGGTCCACGACGACAGGAGCAGCGCGATCAGGGCCGCGACCACGGCTCCCGACACCCGCAGCACATCGGCGTGCCGGGCCAGCCACGGCCGCACCCGCGCACCTTCGGGGAGCCGTTCGCCGGCCTTGGCCACGAAGTGCCCCGTGGCCCGCACTCCCTGCGCCGTGTGCCGGCGCAGCGCCACGGGCAGGCGTCCGCGTCCCACCAGATACGCCAGTACGGCGATGGCGATCCCCAGCCACAGCAGCTGGTCGCCCCGTTCGCGCAGGGTCGTGAACACGGTCCACAGCGCGGCCTGTACGCCGTCGCGGTAGACGCCGGACGGCACCTGGTCGAGCAGTTGGTCCCGGACCGCGCGCAGCACGGTCGACAAGGCCGTGACGGTGACCACCAGCCACAGACCGAGCTGGAGGAGGGTGCGCCGCCGCTGGGGCGAGATCCACAGGGCGAGCCCGAGCAGGACCGGCACACCGATCACCAGGCCCACCACCGCGCGCTTGAACAGCAGTACGGACTCCTGCAGTTGGCCCAGCTCGTTGCGGTTGTAGAGCCGGATCTGCGCGAAGTCCTCGGGCAGCGAGACGCCGAGCGCGCTCTCGATGCGCTCGTGCAGGCCCGGCGGTATCTCACCGGAGGAGAGGGCGGGCAGGTCCAGCTTCTTGCCGAACAGGGTGGGCAGTTGCTGCTCCAGGGAGCGCAGCGCGTTGTTGACCATCGGCAGCAGGTTCAGGGTGACCGTGTCGCCGCTCACCCGCACGTTCTCGTTGCGTTTCTCCAGCACCTCGACGATCCGCTCGTGGGCGAGACGGTTCGTCGCACGCCACAGCTCCTGGAAGCGGTCCGTGGCGATGAGTTGGGAGATCGAGTCCCGCAGGTAGTCGTGGACGGCTCCGGTGACCGGTGCCGCGAGGAAGGACGCGCGCGGCGGCAGCGTCTCGGACAGCCGCTGCTCGACGTCCAGTTGGTCGAAGATCTCGCGCGTCAGATAGGTCGAGACGGCGGCGTTCACGTCGGGGTCGTCGGGCAGCGGCCCCACCGTGGCGATCCAGCGGTCCGTATCGAGCGTGGTCCGCGCACCCCACACACCCACGATCGAGGTGACGGCGAGGACGGCGACCAGCGCGATCAGCACGGCCGCCACGGTGCGCCGGACGGACAGCAGGCGGACCTTGCGCCGCCGTTCGGTGCCGGCCCGGTCGCGCAGTGCGGTGACCTCCGCCCGCAGGCGCTCCAGTTCGGACTCGGTGGTGCTGTCCCGGGTGGGCCCGTCGTCGCCGGGGTCCGGTGTCTCGTGATGAGTCATGGGCGTCGTACCTCCGCCTCCCACCGTCACCGCGCCCGTGCCCGCCTTGCTCACCTGCGGCGGGTGACGCGCCGTACCCGGTGCCGACGCTGTGATGACGGCCGTGACGGGGGACGTGACGGCGGCACATCCGCGAGAGGAGACACGATGGCTGGGATCGGACCGGTACAACTCCTGACGGTCGAGTTCGGACCTGACGCCAAGTTCGAAGGACGGATCATCGAGGAACTGGCGATCCTTGAGGCGAACGGACAGATCCGCGTCCTGGACATGCTCTTCGTCCGCAAGGAGCCCGGCGGGAATCTGTTCGCCCTGGACTTCCAGGCGGAGGGCATGGGAGAGACGGTCGCCTCGCTTCTCGGCATCTCCGAGGAGCAGGTCCGTGCCGCGGAGGAGACCTACCCGAGCCTGGCCGAGGGCAATGCCTTCGGCCTGACCCTCCCAGAGATCAGGGAGATGGCCGAGTCCCTCGACCCGGGGGCCGCCGCGGCGTTCATCCTGCTGGAACACATCTGGGCCAAGTACCTGCGCAAAGCCCTCCGCGACGCCGGCGCGGTGCCGGTCGCCGAGGGCTTCCTCACCGCAGAGGCGCTGGCCCCCGTACTCGCCGAACTGACGGCAATGGCACAGAAGTTGGGCGACCCGGTCACGCCTGAAGCGGGGCCGGACCCGACGACCCGCAACCACCGGAGGAGGGCCTGATGGCCGATCTCGTCGTGCTCGGATTCTCGGACAAGGAGAAGGCGGAAGGGGTTCTGCGGCTTTCCAAGGAACTTCACCGCCAGGAGCTGCTCGACCTGGAGGACGCGGCACTCGCCTGGCGGACCATGGACGGCAAGATCCATGTGCGTCAGACGTTCAGCACCACGTCGACCGGCGCGGCCGGCGGTGCCCTGTGGGGCTCACTGTTCGGGCTGCTCTTCCTGATGCCGGTGTTCGGTGCCGCGGTGGGAGCCGCCACCGGAGCCGTCGCCGGAAAGCTCACCGACATCGGCATCAACGACGCCTTCGTGAAGGAGACCGCGAGCGCCCTCGAACCGGGCCGCGCCGCCGTCTTCGCCCTCGTCCGGCGCTCGACACCCGACCGCGTACGTGACGCGGTACGCCCCTTCAACCCCACCGTGATCCGTACGTCGCTCACCAAGGACCGGGAGGAGGAACTGGTCAAGGCTCTTCAGGAGCAGTGACCGCAGGCGGCCCGGCTCCCCGGGCCAGGCCGCTGCGGCAGGCGCCGTCCCCACGGGAATTTCACCCGGGTGAGATGGCGCCTGCCGCGCGTTCGCGCTGTCCTGTCGACCCCATACTTGCCGCAGCCGCACCACATGGCTCCGAGAGCGAGGTGCCGCCCATGGCCGAGTGCTCACGCCCCGCACGGGACACCGACCCGGACCGGGCCTCCGCCGGCACGGCACCCTCGCTGCCCCCTTGGCTGGTGCCCAGACCCCGCCTGACGGACCGTCTTGTGAGAGGCGCCCTCGGACCACTGACCGTGATCGTGGGGCCTGTGGGCGCCGGCAAGACCGCTCTGGCCCTGGAGTGGGCGCACACCCGGCGCCTGCCGGGCCCGCTCGCCTGGGTCAGCTGCGACGGCCCGGCCGAGCAGTCCAGCGTCTTCTGGCCGCGCGTGATCGGCGCGCTGCGCGAGGCCGGCGTGGACGTGGCCGAACCCGTCGCATCGGAGCCGGAGCCGCTGCTCGTGGCGGCGCTCGCCGCCGATCTCAACCAGCGCGGTGAGCCGGTGGTGCTGGTCCTTGACGACTTCCAGCCCACTCCCGGCTCCCCCATCGCGGAAGGGGTCAACAGCCTCCTGCGGCACCTGCCGGGGGTGCTGCGCCTGGTGGCGCTCGCCCGCCGGGACCCTCCCCTGCATCTGCACCGCGGCCGGCTCACCAGCGAGGTCACCGAGCTGCGGACCGGCGACCTGGCCTTCGACGACCGGGAGACGGCGGCGCTCCTCGCCCAGCACGGGATCGACGTGCCGAAGCAGACGGTGGCCACGCTGCGACGGCGCACGGACGGCTGGGCGGCGGGGCTGCGCCTTGCCGCGATGTCCATGGAGAAGCGAAGTGACCCCGAGCGGTTCGTCACCCAGTTCGCCGGCGACGACGAGGCCGTCGCCAGCTACCTCGTCGAGGAAGTGCTCGACGTACAGCCCGACGGCATGCGCCGGCTGCTGCTCACGACCAGTGTGCTGGATCGCGTGAACGCCGAGCTGGCCGTCGAGCTCTCCGGCGAGGACGCGGGCCGGCACTTCGCCGCCCTCGTCCGCGAGAACTCGTTCCTGCAACCCGTCGGCCAGGGCTGGTACCGCTGCCACCAGATGTTCGCCGACGTGCTGCGGATGTGCCTGCGTCACGAGAAGCCCGGCCTCGTCGCCCCGCTGCACCGCCGCGCGGCGGCCTGGCTCGGCGAGCACGGTCTGCTGGCCGACGCCGTGCGGCACTTGCTCGCCGCGGGCGACTGGGGCACGGCAGGACGGCTCATCGTGGACCGCCTCGCGATCGGCCAGGTGCTCGGCCTCACCAAACTGCGGCTGCCGAACGAGCTGACCCGGCGGCTGCCCGAACAGCTGCCGACGGAGAACCCCGAACCGGCGCTGCTCGCCGCGGCGGTCGCCCGGGTCCGCGACGACGACCAGGCGTGCACGCGCCACCTCGCCCTCGCCGACCGGCTCCTTTCGGAGCTGCCGGCGGAGGAGGACCGCGTGGCCCGGTGCCGCCTGGCCCGTGCCGTGATCCGCATGGACCAGCTGCGCTCCCGGAACCCTGACGAGGCACGCGCCGCCGCGGCCGACGCGGAGTCGGCCCTCTCACGCCTGCCGCACGCGGCGCTCGCGCAGCGCCCCGAGATCCTCGCCCTCACCCTGGCCACCCGCGGCAGCGGCGAGTTGCGGACCGGCGGCCTCAAGCCCGCGGAAGCCTCTCTCACCGGCGGGCTCAAGGCCGCCGGCGCCGCCGGGAACGGCGCACTGCGCCGGGACTGCCTCATCGAACTCGCGCTCCTCGAGGCGCTGCGCGGCCGCTTCCGTGCCGCCGACGAACTCGCCGCCCAGGCCACCCAGCCGCCCCTGCCCGCCTGGACCGTGGCGGAGCGCTCGCAGGCGTGCCTGCATCTCGTGCGCGCCTGGGTCGAACTGGCACGCGCGGAACCCCGCCGGGCCCGGCAGGAACTCACCAGGGCCGGGGCCGTGCTGGGCGGATCCCCTGACGACTTCCTCTCCGAGATCGCTTCCCTGGTGGCGGGGCTCGCCACGGTGGTGGAGCAGTGCGGTTCGGCACCCGCTCCGATCGCCGATGTGGTGGCCGCGTCCCGGCTGCCGCGCACCGTGCTGCGGGCCCTGGTGCCCGCCTGCGTCTCCCTGCTCGACTCCGCCCGTCACAGGACACCCGTCACCGCCGCGCCGCAGCACACGGCCGCCCGGCAGGCCCTCACCGTCGTGGCCGCCCCAGCGGCTCCCGCCGAGCGGCTCAGCGCGCGGGAACGCGACGTCCTGAACCGGCTGGCGCAGATGATGACCACCGAGGAGATCGCCGAAGAGTTGTACCTCTCGGTGAACACGGTGAAGACACACCTCAAGAGCGTCTACCGCAAGCTCGCCGTGACCCGGCGCTCGGCCGCTGTCCGGCGGGCTCGCGAACTCCAGCTCCTGTGACGGTGGCTGGGGCGATGGCTGCCGCTGTGGCTCAGGCCTTGGCTTTCCGCCTTACACGAGCCCCAGCACGCGGGCACGCCGCACCGCTTCGGCCCGGGAGGCCACGCCCAGCTTCCGGTAGACGGCGCGGACATGGCTCTTGACCGTGTTCACCGAGACGTACAGATCCTCGGCGATCTCCCGCAGGGGCACCTCCTGCTGCAACCGGCACAGCACCACCAGCTGACAGCTCGTCAACGGCTGCGGAGGCGGTGGCACGCACTCGGGCCGCCCCGGCTGCGCGGGCACCAGGGCCAGCACAGCCGCCGCCTCGCCCACCAGCACACCCGCGCTGCGGAGATCACGTACGTCCCCCGCGATGCGTACGAGGGTGCCGGCGACCCACACCAGACAGGCCGTCACGCTCGGATCGGCCGCCTGGTCCTCCCCGCGCAGCTCATGCAACCGCCCGTGCAGGACGGACACTTCGCCCGCCGTCCCCCTCGAGCCACCTCCTGGCTCCGTGCGCAGCGCTGCGGACATGCCCCTCACCTCCCCATGTGGAGGGCATTACTCCTACACCGTGGGGCGTCCACCGCGACTTCGGAAGAGGCCGGTCGGCCCTTTTCGAACGGAGGCTCGATCCTTACTGCCCGCTGAGTCCGCGCCGCCGCCCAGGCGCGCGGTGCCGGTGGCGGGAAGCGTCCAGGTACGGGAACTGTCTAGGTACTGGTGCCCGGTACCCGGCGCACCTCGAGGAGTTCGAGCCCCAGCGCCTGGATGCGGTCGAGGATCCCGTACAGGGCGGCCTGGTCGAGTCCCGCGCCGAAGAGCACCGTTTCGGCGGGGCGCAGCACGACCGTCAACTCCCCGAACGCCGACCGGAAGGCCTCGCCGATCCTGCCCCGGACGCGGATCTCGAAGTCGGCGCCGCCGGGTGGTGTCGCGGCCGGTTCGGGCCCCGAGCTCTCCTGTGCCCCGCCCATGGCGCCACCTCCAGTGCGACGGCCCTGCCATCAGCCGCCATTGTCGTGGCGGCACGGCCGACGGCATCACCTTGTGCGGGTGACGGCGGCGCCACCTGGGCCTGCGGGCTCATCCGCTGCGGGTGAACCGGCCGGGCGGCGACGGGCGGGATGCTCCGGGTCCACCGAGGAGGAGGTTCGACATGGCAGATCAGATCTCGCCGGACCAGACGCGTTCCGGCGCGCCCGAACCGCAGCCCCACGTCAGTCCGGTCGCCGTCGGCGGAGTCGTCTTCGCCGTATGCGTACTGGGCATCATCGGCTCGTTCCACGCGATCGCGGGACTCACCGCGATCCTCGACGACAACTTCTACCAATCGCAGAACGACTACCCGTTCGACTTCGACGTCAACGTCCGCGGCTGGGTCCAGATGCTCACCGGCGTCGTGGTCCTCGCGGCGGCGCTCAACATCTTCAGCGGCCGTACGTGGGCCCGTGCCGTCGGGATCGCCATCGCGGGGTTCAGCGCGTTGGAGAACTTCTTCTTCACCCCGTACTACCCGGTGTGGTCGGCCATCATCATCGCCCTCGACGTCCTGGTGATCTGGTCGCTGACCATGTACGGGCACCGTCAGGCTCACAAGGTCTACGGAGCTCCGGTGTAGCCGGCTGTTCCTGGCCGTCGGTACCGGGAGGTCAGCGCGAGCCTGCTGATCAGACGCCAGTCGAGCCGCGGCCGCTCCCGGTACGTCCCCGGCCGCAGCCGGGGCACGACCACCCGCAGGGCACCGGGCCGCACCTCGCAGTGCACGGGGACACGCAGACGCACCGCCTCGCCGTCGATGCCGACCGGGATCTCCTCCTGGTCGGCGTCGACGACCACCAAGGCCGCGGTCGCCCGGGTCAGCCCGGTGGACTGCGCTCCGCGCAGCAGCCCCGCGGCCTGTGCGGCACTCGTGACGTGCACACCGACGCAGCCGAGGGTCCCGCCGTCCAGGCGCGTGCGGCGGCCGAGGCCCGCGATGTCGTTCGTACCGTAGGGGTTGTTGCTCACCAGCAGGGCCTGCGGATCCGTGAAGTCGTGCTCCCCGGCCCGCGCCGTCAGCCGCGCGCCCCGGTGGCCCACGAGGAGATCCGGCAGGAGCCCCAGGGTGGTGCGCGTCTTGCCGTCCCGGTAGGCCGGGCTCTGCACCACCTCGGCGTACGCGCCGAACGACACGTTGTTGACGAAGGGCCGCCCTCCGGCCCTGCCGAGATCCACCCGCAGTTCCACCCCGTCGCGCAACGCGCCGAGGGCCTTCGCCGGGTCCTCGCGGTCCAGGCCCAGATCGAGGGCGAAGTGGTTGCGGGTGCCCGCCGGGATCACCAGGAAGGGCAGGTCGAGAGCGGCGGCGACCTCGGCGACCAGGGCCTGGGTGCCGTCGCCGCCGGCGACGCCGAGCAGATCGGCGCCCTCGGCCGCGCACTTGCGGGCGAGGGCCGCCACATCGGTCTCGCCGGGCCCTTCGAGGAGCATCACGTCGGCGCCCAGCGCGCCGGCCCGCTCGTCCAGGGCGAACCGGTGCACCTTGCCGCCGCCCGAACGTGGATTCATGATCAGGACCGGGTGCCGGAACTCCGCGGCCGGCTGCTCCGGCATCTCGTCCGGTGCAGCGTGCCGGGTGAGGGCCGCTCGGCCCGTGCCCGCCGCCAGGAGCCACAGACCACCGGAGGCCAGGACCACCCAGGTGAGCCGGGCCTGGGTGAACTCCACCAGCACCCAGATCGGCGTGATGAGCGCAAGCAGCGCCGCCAGGATCCGCGGCAGGCCACGCCTGCTGAGGATCCACCACACCGCGGCGGCCGTGATCGCCAGGCCCGCGAGCCCCACGCCGAGCAGCGCGAAGGTCTTCAATCCCGCGAACACTCCGAGCACCAGCACCGCGGCAGCGGCGGATGCCAGGGACGCACGGGCCAGCCATCGCTGTCCTCGCATCGTCGGTTCCATGCCTCTCAGTCTGTGGCCTCGCGGCACCCCGGGCCTCACCCCTGGAAGGCGACTTCACACCATCGGGGTGACGCCGAGCGGCCGCGCCGCGCCCAGAGTCCTCAGCGCCTGGAGGGAGCACACCATGACCGAGACCACGCACCATCACCTCACCCCGAAGCAACGGGCGGCCCTGGGAAGGGCGGGCCGGTCCCGTGCCCGGCGGTCGAGCCACGCCGAGTTCGCGCCCGCGCCGGACCGGCCCGACCCCATCGACGTGATCGAGCGGCAGTCGGCGAGCAGGCTCCCCGAACTGGTGCCGATCCGCTACGGCCGCATGCTGGAATCGCCGTTCCGCTTCTTCCGCGGGGCGGCCGCCATCATGGCCACCGATCTGGCCACCACCCCGGACAGCGGTCTGTGGGCCCAGCTGTGCGGGGACGCGCACATGTTGAACTTCCGGCTGCTCGCCTCGCCGGAGCGGCATCTGATGTTCGACGTCAACGACTTCGACGAGACGCTTCCCGGACCGTGGGAGTGGGACGTCAAACGCCTCGCGGTGAGCCTCGTCATCGCCGGGCGCGAGAACGGCTTCAGCCCGTCGCAGCGGGCCCGCGTGGTGCGAGCGACGGTCCGCTCGTACCGGGAGGCGATGCGGGGATTCGCCCGGATGCGGACCCTCGACGTGTGGTACTCGCGCATCGACGTGGAGGATCTGCACGCCACGCTGTCCGCCAAGCTGGACTCGCGAGCGCGGCGGAGGGTGTCCCGCACGATCAGCAAGGCCCGCACCCGCGACCATCTCCAGGCCCTGGAGAAACTGGCCCGGGTGGTCGACGGCCAGCTGCGGATCGCCCCCGACCCGCCCCTGATCACTCCTCTCGACGACCTCATGCCGGGGGTCGAGCGCAAGGAGCTCGAACATCAGCTGCGGGACCTGATCGACCGGTACGCAACCACGCTCCCCGCCGACCGCCGGGCCCTGCTGGCCCAGTACCGGGTGGTCGACATGGCGCGGAAAGTCGTCGGGGTGGGCAGCGTGGGGACGCGCTGCTGGATCATCCTGCTGCTCGGCCGGGACGACAACGACCCGTTGCTGCTCCAGGCGAAGGAAGCACCGGCGTCGGTGCTCGCGCAGTTCGCGGGCGCGAGCAGCCACCTCAACCAGGGCGAACGGGTCGTCGCCGGACAGCGTCTGATGCAGGCGACCAGCGACATGTTCCTGGGCTGGGAGCGGGTCGAGGGGCTCGACGGCCGTGAACGCGATTTCTACATACGGCAGTTGCGGGACTGGAAGGCCATCCCCCAGGCCGAGCTGATGACCCCGGGCGTCATGCGGCTCTTCGGCCGGATGTGCGGCGCGACCCTCGCCCGCGCGCATGCCCGCTCCGGTGACCGGATCGCCATCGGCTCCTATCTGGGCGGCTCCGATTCCTTCGACCGGGCCCTGGCCCGATTCGCGGAGTCGTACGCCGACCAGAACGAACGCGACCACCGGGCGCTGGCCGCCGCGGTGCGGGACGGCCGGGTGACCGCGGCGCCGGATCCGTCGGGGTGAGGCTCGGTCAGCCCGCCGAGCCTCAGCCGCCGGCCCAGGAACTCCTCCTGGGCGAGCAACCGGCCGACGGCGACGCCGAACACGACGACGGTGAAGAACAGGATCAGCCAGGACAGCACGGTGAACACCGAGCCGAGCGCGCCGTAGCGACCTTCGCTCATCCGTAGCGCACGGGGCAGCCACAGCCCCGACAGCGCACAGAACGAGACCACTCCCGTGCCCGTCAGGACGGCGCCCGGCAGCAGGGGCAGCCAGGGCACCCGTCCGGCGAGCAGCAGGTGCTGGGTCCACCACCACATCAGGACCGACGCCCCCAGCTGCAGGGGCACGCCCAGGACGGGGCCCGCTCCGAACGCCCGGTGCAGCATGCCCTGCACGATGAGCATCGCGATCCACACGAGAAGCCACACGGCCCAGCGCCAGGCGACGAGCCGCACACCGGAGCGGGGCAGGTCCCAGGAGCGTTCGCACATGCGTTGCAGGGCCCGGGTGAAGGCGGTGGCGGACAGCAACGCGACCAGCACGCCCGCCGCACCCCAGCTGTGCATCTCGGTGTCACCGCCGCCGGCCACACCCTCGGCCTGCGCCACCACGGGCCCGCCCGAACCCATCAGGGTGCGCAGCGAGCTCAGCAGTTCACTCCGCACGGCCTCCGGACTGAACGAGGCCACCGCGATGAGCATCGGCAGCGCGGCCAGGAACGCCTGCGCCGCGAGACGCGTCGACATGTCGAGGATGGTGACGCGCACGAGCTGCTGGACGACGCGCCCCGCCAGCGGCCGGGCCGCACCGGCGATCGGCATGGCGGTGTCCTCTCGTAGCAGGAGCCAACTCCTGCCGGACACCTTCCGGTTCGACGCCCCGCCGCACGTCGCCCGCTCCGGGTGACGTACGCAGGCGACCGTGTGAGACGCCCCCCGAAAGCACCGCGCACCGAGGCGGCAGCCTGCCAACTTCGCAGCAATGGCAGTTAGTTGCCCCGGACATGTGCCAAACGCGACCCGATGGGGTCATGATGGAAACCTCTCACCTCCCTGCCTCACCAGGGCGGATGAGAGATACGCGGACCGCAGCCACGGCCCGGCAAGACGCCTTGCCGCAACCTGCCCCTCGGTTCGCCGCGCACGATCACCCTGGCCCCCGGTGAGTCCGCCCCCCTCCCCTCCTTGGCACATGTCAGGCCTCGTCCACACCGAGGATGCCACCATGATCAACGGCGCTCCGCCCGCCAGCAGCGGGCATCTGAACACCTACCGCACGCAAGGCCATCTGGTCCTGGAGTTCCATGGCGCGATCGACATCAGCGCCGCCATCGACATGGCCGCCGCCCTGGACGCGCACACGGAACGGCCCGGCCTCACGGCGATCATCGACCTCAGCCCTGTCGACTTCTTCGACTGCTCGGGCCTGCGCCTGCTGTGCCGGGCCCGACGGCGCATCCTGGAACACGGCGGACAGCTGCAACTGGTCTGCGCCCACCCGCTGACCCTGCACATACTCCGGGTGACCGGCCTCCTCCCGGTCTTCGACCCCGTTCCCTGCCTCGCGGACGCCCTCGATCAGCCCGATGCGGAAGCCGGCTGACCGCCCTCCCCTGCCCGCCGGTCGCCCGGAAGGCCCGCACTCGTGTGGCGGCTGTCCACTGGTGGTGTGGCCACACGCCGGGACGATCGGTAGGAACGGGTCCCGCGAGGAGGGGTAAGGCCACATGGAGCCACCACGTCATCCCTACGGCTACGAGCCGGGGTACGACAACGGATCGCCACAGGTCTACAGCGGGCCTACCGGCTACGGACAGCCCGCCCAGTACGGGAACCAGGCGCCGCCCTCGCACTCCCGCGTCGACGCCGGGCGGCTGTGGATCGGCGGCCTGGTCACCGCGCTGGTCGCCGCCCTCACCGCCGTCGTCGGGCTGCTGCTCGTCCGGGGCATCCTCGGCATCCCGGTCTTCGCGCCCGAAGGTGACGGCGCGATGGGCGATGCCTCGACCGGGCTGCTGGCCGGCGGTGCCGCGCTGGCCGCCCTGACGGCGACGCTCCTGCTGCATCTGCTGCTGCTCGGCACGCCCCAGGCAGGCCGCTTCTTCGTCTGGATCGTCTCCCTGGCCACCGTCGTCATGGTGCTGCTGCCCTTCACCTTCTACGCGTCACTCGAAGCCCAGATCGGCACGGCGGCCGTCTACCTGGCCATCGGCGTCGCCGTCGGTTCGCTTCTGTCAGCCGTGGCACGCGGGGCCGTGCGCGGCGGTCAGGGGCAGTGAGGCAGGAGCGGCGAGACCGGGCTCACGGACGTTCCCTGAGCCCCGCCGCCCTGGTCACGAAGGCCACGTGCAACTCCCTCACGGCTCGCGGGAAGGACTCGCTGCGGCGGCGCTGAAGGACCACGAGGACGCGGGTGGTCTCGTCGGTGAGCGGGCGGTGCGTGATCATTCCGGCCCGCTCCAGTGGGTCGCCGATGACACTGAAGTCGGGCAGGAGCGCGGCCCCGAGGCCTTCGGCCACCATCAGCTTGCCCAGTTCCGCGCCGTCCGTGGAGTACGCGAAGGACGGCGGGGAGCCGCGGAGGAGACGGTGGGCGTAGCGGTGCATCACGTAGCCGGCGCGCATCGCGATGAACGGTTCGGTCTCCAGGTCGGCGGGCGAGACCGCCTTCAGACGGGCCAGCGGGCTTTCCGGGTGCAGGCAGACGACGGGCCTGCCGCGCAGCAGCTCCGTGGTGTCGAAGTCCGGTGGGGTGTCGTCGCCGTCCAGGTAGTTGACCAGGCCCAGGTCGAAGCGTCCCTCGCGCAGGCCGCGGTGGATGTCGTCCTGCTGCGAGCCGACCATCTCCACCTGCGTCGCCGGGTGGGTCTCCCGGAATGCGCGCACGGCCGGGACCAGGAGCGGGGCCGTCGCCGCGTTCACCGTGCCGACGCGCACCACACGGCTGGACTGGTGCTGATCGTGCGCGGCCCTGCGCAGCCGGTCCACCGACTCCAGTACGCCGATGATGTGCGGCAGGAGCTCACGGCCCTCGTCGCTGACCTTCGCCCCTGAGCGGTGCCGGTCCAGGAGCGAGACGCCGAGCTCCCGCTCGAGGTTCCGCACGGTCTCGCTCAACGCGGGCTGGGAGAGGTGGAGTTCGCCCGCGGCGCGGCGCAGTGAGCCGAGCCGGGTGACAGCCTCGATGTACTCGAGCTGCTCTGTCCGCATCCCGCGCGCCTCTCACCGAACCCCGATGTGGGAGGGAAACCCTATCAGGGCTTAGTGATTACCGACTCGACGCCCCGTGGGGACAGGTGCTTGAATCGAGCACATGAATGCAGTGCGACCCCACCTCACGCGGCGACGGTACGTCGACCTCGCGCGGGTGTGCAGCGCCTGCTGTCGCCACGGCCGCTGAGCATCCGCCGGGCACTCCACCGCCTCTCGTGCACGTGAACTCCGCGCCCCGCCGGGCCCGTTGAAGGACCGCGCGATTCCCTGCCGGATCCGACGGGTCTGACGGGTCCCCGCGTACGCACCGAGCAGCGTCGCGCCCTTCGCGACTGCGCGCATCCCCGCAGGCCTGCCGCCTGCCCGCCTCCCCCTGCCTCGCACCACCGGCCCACGTGGCCGCGTACCCGAAGGACTTCCGCCATGGCCACCGTTCTCACGCTCACCGGCAGCGCCTCCGCCCCCGGCTCGTCCCGCACCGCGCGTCTCGTCAAGCACCTGGGCCGCGGCCTTGCCGCGCAGGGGCACCGGGTCCAGTCCCTGGACGTACGCGCGCTGCCCGCCGAAGCGCTCCTGTCCGCGGACACCTCGCACCCCGCCGTCGCCGACGCGGTCGCCCTCGTCGAGAACGCCGACGCGCTCGTGGTCGGCACCCCCGTCTACAAGGCGGCGTACTCAGGCGTCCTCAAGACCTTCCTCGACCTCCTTCCGCAGTACGCGCTGCGCGGCAAGCCCGTCCTGCCGCTGGCCACCGGCGGCTCCCCCGCCCATGTCCTCGCCGTCGACTACGCGCTGCGGCCCGTCCTCACGTCGCTCGGTGCCGAGGTCGCCCAGGGGTGGTTCGTCCTGGACCGCCACATCACGGCCGCCGATGACGGGACGGTCAGTCTCACGCCCGACGCGGACGCCGGCCTTGCCCCCGTCGTCGACCGCTTCCGCGAGGTGCTCGCGGAGCCGACGCGGCTCGCGGTGGCGTGAGGGGGGCAATCGGCTTTCCCTTCCGCACGAAGCGCCCCTCCCCACGTCCTCCCGCCCCCGGCAAACGACACCCCGCCGCCCCACGACGGCCTGTTGTTAGACAGGCCCGACTTCACGGCCACATCAAACATCACCGACCACACGACTCACGCAGCACACACGGCTCGCAGAGGACACCCCCACCCATGCCCCTGACCTTCCACTGGTTCCTGCCCACCAACGGCGACAGCCGCCACATCGTCGGCGGCGGCCACGGCGTGCCCACCGGCGCCGCCGGGGGCGACCGCCCCGCCACGCTCGCCTACCTCACCCAAGTGGCGCGTACGGCTGAGCAGTTGGGCTTCGAGGGAGCGCTCACCCCCACCGGCGCCTGGTGCGAGGACGCCTGGCTCACCACGGCGATGCTGGTCGAGTCGACCGAACGCCTGAAGTTCCTGGTGGCCTTCCGCCCCGGTCTCGTCACGCCGACCCTCGCCGCGCAGATGGCGGCGACCTACCAGCGGCACTCCGGCGGACGTCTGCTCCTGAACGTCGTCACGGGCGGCGAGGACCACGAGCAGCGCGCCTACGGGGACTTCCTCGGCAAGGACGAGCGCTACGCCCGCTGCGACGAGTTCCTGCACATCGTCCGCTCCCTGTGGCGCGGCGAGACCGTCGACTTCCGGGGCGCACACGAACGCGTCGAACAGGCCCGCCTCACCCGCCTCCCCGCCCCGGTGCCACCGGTCTATTTCGGCGGCTCCTCAAAGGCCGCGGGACCGGTGGCGGCCCGCCACAGCGACGTGTACCTCACCTGGGGCGAACCGCCCGCCCAGGTGGCCGAAAAGATCGCCTGGATCCGTACGCTGGCCAGGGCCGAGGGCCGCGAGGTCCGCTTCGGCATCCGCCTGCATGTCATCGCCCGCGACACGGCCGAGGAAGCCTGGACCCAGGCGAACCGCCTCCTGTCAGGCGCCGACCCGTCCGTGATCAGCGAGGTGCAGCAGGGCCTGGCCCGGTCCGGCTCCGAGGGCCAGAAGCGCATGCTGGCCCTGCACGGCGGCAACACCGACCGCCTGGAGATCTACCCGAACCTGTGGGCAGGCATAGGCCTCCTGCGGGGCGGCGCGGGCACGGCCCTGGTCGGCTCGCACACGGAGATCGCCGACCGCATCGCGGAGTACCACGCCCTGGGCATCGACGAGTTCGTGCTCTCCGGCTACCCGCACGTGGAGGAGGCGTACTGGTTCGGCGAGGGCGTGCTGCCGCAGCTGGCCGCGCGGGGGCTCTGGCGCCACCCCGCGGCGGCATCACTCGACGGGACACCGGCGGCGGTGCCGTTCGCCTCGTAGCCTCCCGGCCGAGATCCCTGGTTCATCCTGCGGCGGGGCGGTAGCGGACGTCGACCTCGGCGAAGGGCTGTGAGCCGTGGGCATGTCGCAGGCGGACCGGTCGTCCGCCGGGATTGTCGAAGAGCCGGATGCCGTCACCGAGCAGGATGGGGGCGATGTGCAGGTCGATCTCGTCGATCAGGCCGCGTTCGAGCAGTTGGCGGCCGATCGTCGGGGAGAGGACCTCGAGGTTCTTGCCGTCGGCGGCCTCCAGGCCGATGCGTACCGCCTCGGCCACGTCGCAGTTCAGGAACGTGACGCCTTCGGCGGGTGTGGCGTCTTCGGGGTGGTGGGTGAGGACGAAGATCTGGCCCTTCCAGTCCTCGCTGTAGGGCCGGGCGCCCGGGGCGCGGTCCCAGCCGTTCCGCCCACCGAGGACCGCGCCGGTGGTCTCGATGTACTCCTCTTCCACGCCGTCGCGGCCGGTGACGCCGGTCAGCCAGTCCATGGCGTGGTTCGGGCCCGCCACGAACCCGTCCAGCGACATGCTGAAGTGAAGGAGTACCTTGCCTGCTGCCTGCTGCGGTTCGATGTCGGACATCTGGGGCTCCGTCGCTCGTGGTGTCGGCGCGAGAGCGCCGGCTACACGGACAGACCAGACGGACGCCCTTAACTCATCGGCGCATCTTTGACCGTTCGGATTCCCGGCCAAGGGCTCGGCCTTCAGGTCGCCGAGGCCTCGAGCGTCATCGGGCCGTACCGCGCGGTGGGTGCCTCGGTCGCCAGGGCCCAGTAGCGGTCGCCGTAGGACCAGTGCCACCACTCCGTGGGGTAGTTGACCAGGCCCGCCGTGACGAGGGCGGCGGTGAGGGTGCGGCGGTTGCGGCGGGCGGCCGGGGTGATGCGGTCGCTGTCCATGTAACAGGCGCCCTCGCTCTCCTCGGGGCTCGCGTTCACCGGGGTGCCGAGGTCGAGTTCGCTGCCGGACGTGGTGCACAGGGTGAGGTCGACCGCGGCGCCCGCGACGTGCGGGCCCACTTCGGGCGGCGAGAGGGAGCGGCTCGTCTGCCGGTGGAGGTAGGCGTCCGACCAGTCGGGGTTGGCCTTCCTGAGCTCGGCCGCGTAGTCGTCGAAATACTGGATCTGCAGGGCGAGCGGACGATACCCCTCGGTGACCAGGAAGCGCAGGCCCTCGGGCAGCAGCCGGGCGGCGCGGGCCAGGCGCCAGGCGACGCCCTCCCGTAGCTGGGCATAGGCCCCTGCCGGGTCGGCGAGGCGGTCGTCGACGTCAAGGAAGGGCAGTTGGCGCAGGTCGACGAGGGCTTCGCCGCATTCGTCGACCTGAATGCCGACGACTCTGGGGTCGTTCATGAGGATGATCGGCGACATGCTTGCCCCTTCGTGGCGACGGTGGCGGGCACAGCTCCGGGGACGGGCTGCCGCCCGCCCCCGGAGTCCCCTCCGTGCCCTGGCAGGGGCTCTACGCGACGAGCGGCCCACACGACCGACGGTGTCGGTGGTGTGGGCCGTACGAGGCATCAGTGGCCTTCCCCCGTGCTTCCCCCGATGAATTCCGCTGAGTCCCCCGTTGTTTACTGCGATCCCCCGTTGCCGTCGGCGTGTTCACCCGCCGACATCCACAGAGTGACGCAGCCCGCTGCAAATTCTCTGCAAGTACGCGGCAAGCGGACTGCAGGGCGCCGCACGTCGCACGCCCGGACCGGAACGGGGACCGGGACCGGGTCAGAGTCCCGGCTCGTTCCGTTCGCGCGCCTCGTACGCCGTGAAGACCTCCCGCGCCTCGGCGCGCAGCGCGCCTGCCGCCACCCGGTCCCCCGCGGCCTCCCGCGCCGCGGCGAGATCGCGCAGGGTGCGGGCGCGGGGCAGCGGCAGCCCCAGGTCGTCCCAGAGGCCGGCGGCCGCGGTCAGGTGCTGTTCCGCGGCGTCGAGGCGGCCCGCGGCGAGCTCGCACTCGCCCAGGGTGCGCAGGCCCAGTGCCTCGCCGAAGCGGTCGCGGTGGCCCCGGCAGACATCGAGGACCGTGCGGATCTCTGTCGCCGCTTCGGACGAACGGCCCAGCCTGATGCGGGACTTGGCCCTTGCCTGCATGGCGTACGCGAGCATGAGCGGGTCCCCCAGCGTGCGCAGGAGGTCCACCGCACGGCCGGAGAGGTCCTCCGCGGCCCCGTACTCGCCGAGCGCGCGGTGCACCAGGCCGAGCGAGCGCAGTGTGAGGGACTCGCCGCGACGGCTGCCGAGTCTTCGGTAGGCCCGCAGCGACTCGTCGAGGAAGGCGCGCGAGGCCTCGAAGTCGCCGAGTTCGAGCTGGACGGATCCGGCGTACCGGCAGGAGAGTCCGATGCCCGGGTCGTCGCTGAGCCGACGGAAGCCGTCGACGGCGCGGACGAGGGTCTCCTGCGCGGCGCGCAGCCGCCCCGCTTCCCGCAGCGCGCTGCCGAGCCCGGCGAAGGCGGCGGCCCGGCCGCGTATGTCGCCGAGTTCGGCACAGAGCCCGGCCGCCTGCTTGAAGTAGCCCTGCGATTCGGGGAACCGGTCCTGTTCGTAGCGGAGTTGGCCGAGGCCGATCAGCAACAGGGCCTCGCCCGCTCTGTCCTCGGCGCGGCGGGCGGCGGCCAGGGCCGCGTCGTGGGTGCGCCACCAGGCTTCGAAGCGGTTGCCGACGGTGTACGCGGAGGAGCACAGGGCGGCCGCGGCCTCGCAGGAGAGAGTGTGCAGGTCGAGGGCCGCGGCGCGCTCGACGGCGGCGGCGATCGCGTCGGCCTCGGCCTCGAACCAGGCGGCCGGGTCGGCGAGGGCTCGCTGGGTGGCTTCCGGCCCCACGGGGCGGACGAGCCCCCGCAGTGCTTCGGCGGCGGCTCCCCCCGGGCCGCTCGCGTCCAGGAGTCCGCGGTGCAGTTCGACGGCGCCGGACGGCGTCGCGGACGCGGCACGGCCGGTCAGCCAGAGCCAGGCGCCCAGTGCGCGTCCCACGGCGGCGGCCCGTTCTGCGGGCGGGTCCTCGGCGTCGGCGCGTTCGGCGGCGTACACGCGCACCAGGTCGTGGGGACGGTAGCGGGGCTGGCCCGCGCGGTCGACGCCGGTGCAGTGCAGGAGCTGGGCGTCGATGAGCTGTTCCACGACGCGGTCGGCCTCGGCCTCCGGAACGTCGAGCAGCGCGGTCACCACCCACGCGGCCACGTCGGGCGCGGCGAGCAGGCCGAGGCGGCGCAGGGCGGTGCGGGCGGGGGCGTCCAGTGCCCGGTAGCTCATGCCGAGGCCGGCGCGCACCTCCAGGTCGCCGACGGCGAGTTCGTCCAGGCGGTGGCGTTCGTCCGCGAGCCGGTCGGCGAGCATGCGCGCGGTCCAGTGTCTGCGGGTCGCGAGGCGGGCACCGGCGATCCGGATGGCGAGCGGGAGCCCGCCGCACAGCTCGACGATGCGCCGGGCGGCGTCCGGCTCGTCCGTGACGCGTCGCTCCCCCGCGACGCGGCCGAGGAGTTCGGTCCCCGGCTCCGTGTCGAGCACGTCGAGATCGGCGCGGTGGGTGCAGGGCAGGGCGCCGAGCCGGGCCCGTGCGGTGATCAGGACCCCGCAGGTGGCGCTCCCCGGGAGCAGCGGGCGCACCTGGGACTCGCTGGCCGCGTCGTCGAGCACGAGAAGGATGCGGCGCCCCGCGACCAGGCTGCGGAAGAGGTCGCGCCGCTCGGCGTCCCCGTCGGGCGGGTCCGCCCCCAAGGCGTACAGGAGCCGCCCGAGCACCTCGCCGGGTGCCACGGGATCGGTGACGCCCCGCAGCTCGGCGTACAACTGCCCGTCCGGGTACGCGTCGGCCACTTGGTGCGCCGCCCTGACGCCCAGGGTGGACTTGCCGACGCCGCCGGGCCCGGACAGCACGACGACCGGCATGGCCTCGCGGGTCCCCGACAGCGCGGCCCGTACATCGGCGAGTTGCAGGTCGCGCCCGGTGAAGTCACCGATGGTGGGCGGCAGGAGGGCCGCCACCGGGACGGCGACGGTGTCCCTGGGGACGGTGGGGTCGGGGGCATCTGCCGCGGCGGGCAGCAGCGCGTCGTCCGCCCGCAGGATCGCCTCGTGCATCCGTCTGAGATCGGGCCCTGGATCGATGCCGAGCTGCTCGGCCAGTACGTCGCGCCCGTCCACGTACACGGCGAGCGCGTCGGCCTGGCGCCCCAACCGGTAGAGGGCGAGCATCAGTTGGCCGCGCAGCCGCTCGCGGGTGGGGTGCGTGGCGACCAACGCGGTGAGCTCGGCCACCAGTTCCGTCTCGCGGCCGGTCTGCGCGAGATCCGCGGCAATGCGCTCCTCCAGGGCCGCCTGCCGCGCCTCTTCCAGCTGGTCGGCCATGGCCCGCAGCGTCTCGCCGATCCCGCCGAGCGCGGGGCCGCGCCACAGGGCGAGGGCGTCCCCCAACAGCCGGGCGGCCGCGGCGTGATCGCCGTCCGCCGCGGCCTGCCTGCCCCGCACGGAGAGGCGCTCGAACTCGACACGGTCGACGAGGGTGGCGTCCGCGTGGATGAGATAGCCCGGCGGCCGGGTCTCGATGGCGTCGGCGGACAGCGCGCGGCGCAGCGCGGAGACGTACGACTGGATCAGCGAACGTGCCGTGTCCGGCGGCCTCTCGCCCCAGATGGCGTCGATCAGCGCGTCGACGGACACCACGCGCCCCGGCTCCAGGAGCAGCGCCGCGAGGAGCGCCCGGGGCTTGGGTCCGCCCAGGGCGAGCCGGCGGCCCGCGCGCCATGCTTCGACCGGGCCCAGCAAGCGGTAGTCGGTGTCCGTGTTCACGCCCGTCTCCATGGGTCCTTGCCCCGCGCCGCCCCCACCGCCTCTGAGCTCCCCAGCCCCGATCGGCTGGTCATAGTACGTCTGCCCGTTCCCGACTCGCGTGCACACCAAGGGAATCAGGCCATCCGTCGTCCGGGCACCGGGCAGCACCGGATGGTGGCTCCAAAGGGGGCGGATTCAGCCGCGAGGAGGGTCGTCACGGGGAGGGCCGTCGCGGGGAGGCGGAGCCTCGCCCGTGCCCGGAGCCGGCGCGTCCGTGCTCGACACCGGCTCGTCGGCGGCCGGCGCGAGCGGCACGGCGCCACCGCCCTGGAGGCGCTCCAGGTCGGCCGGCCGCACCTGGATGACGATCAGGGCGATCAGGGCGGCGACGACGGCGAAGACGGCAGCGGCTATGAAGGAACTCGAAATGCCCGAGGCAAGGACCTGGTCGCCCCAGCGCCCCGGCAGCTCGCCCGTCCTGCGGAACTCCACCAGCTGGGCCGGGGTCGCCTCCGCCAGGAATCGGGGGACCTGGTCGGTGGCTTCGTTGCGGCTGGCCGTGCCGAAGACGGTGACGAGGACGGACAGGCCCAGTGAACCGCCCACCTGCTGGGTCGCGTTGAGGATCCCGGAGGCCGCTCCGGCGTTCTGTGGCTCCACGCCCGATACCGCCATCAGCGTCAGCGACACGAACTGCATGCCCATGCCGAAGCCGAAGACGAGCACGGGCCCGAGCAGGCTTCCCGTGTACGTGCTGTCGACATCGGTCAGCGTCAGCCAGCCGAGCCCCACGGCGGCCAGCGTCGCGCCCACCACCATGAAGGGCTTGGGCCCCCACTTGGGCAGCAGCTGGGAGGCGAGTCCCGCGCCGACCGCGATGATCGCGCTCACCGGCAGGAAGGCGAGACCGGCCCGCAGCGGGCTGAAGTTCAGGATGTTCTGCACGAAGAGCGTCAGGAAGAAGAACATCCCGAACATGGCCGCGGCCAGGCACAGCATCATCCCGTAGACACCGGCGCGATTGCGGTCGCGGAACATCCACAGCGGGGTGATGGGCTGCTTCGAGCGGCGCTCGACGGCGAGGAACAGGCCGAGGAGCACGACGGCCGCCACGAAGGACGCGATGGTCAGGCTGTCGCTCCAGCCGTCCTCGGAGGCGCGGATGAAGCCGTAGACGAGCAGCACCATGCCCACGGTGGAGGTGAGTGCGCCGAGGAGGTCGAAGTGTCCCGGGTGGCGCTCGGACTCCCGGATGTAGCGGGGTGTCGCCACGGCGATGAGCAGGCCGATGGGGATGTTCACGAAGAGGACCCAGCGCCAGTCGAGCCACTCCACGAGCAGCCCGCCCGCGAGCAGTCCGATCGCGCTGCCGCCCGCCGAGACGGCGGCGAACACGCCGAACGCCCGGTTCCGCTCGGGTCCTTCGCGGAAGGTCGTGGTGATCAGCGAGAGGGCGGTGGGCGATGCGATGGCTCCGCCGACGCCCTGCAGCGAGCGTGCGGCGAGCAACTGCCAGGATTCCTGGGAGAGTCCGCCGAGCAGCGAGGCGAACACGAAGAGCAGGACACCGAACATGAAGACTCTACGGCGCCCGAGAATGTCGCCGAGGCGCCCGCCCAGGAGGAGCAGACCGCCGAAGGTCAGCGTGTAGGCGTTGATCACCCAGGACAGGGTCTCGGTGGAGAAGCCGAGCGAGGTCTGGATGTGCGGAAGAGCGATGTTCACGATGGTGATGTCGAGGACCACCATCAGCTGGCACGAGGCGATGACGAGGAGTGCGATACCGCTGCCGCTGCCCCGCTTCGGGGAGGCGGCAGGCTCTGAGGGTGTCGTCCGAGAGCCCGTCATGGGATTGCCGGTGTGTCGTGCGAGCAGCGAACGGAGGCGTTCACTGGTCTCAGGCTAAGCCCGTCCGCCCGGCCCCGCCATTCGTTCGCGGGGCACGGCTTCGGCCCTTCACGGTCGGGGTGAGAGCCGTCGCGGCGCACCCCGGCCGGGGTGCGTGGTGTGACCCACGACACCTCGGCCGGCCGATGACTTGATCGGGCCCCGCCCGTCCTACTGGCGACAACACTCCGGAAGACGGGACGGCATCACCATGACCGAAGCCACCAAGGGCCCTGCCAGTTACTTCCCCTCGATCGAGAAGAAGTACGGGCGCCCGGTCGCGGAGTGGAAAGACCTCATCCGCTCCTCTCCGCTGACCAAGCACATGGAACTCGTCGGCTGGCTCAAGACCGAGCACGGCCTGGGTCACGGACACGCCAACGCCCTGGTCGCGCACACCCTGGCCGAGACCCGCACCACGTGAGCCCCCGCCGTCGGCCCTACCGGCTCAGAGCGGGGCTCCCCCCGCGGTTGCGGCGCCGCGCGAGCCGGTGGAAGGCCTTCGGCGCGGACCGCGGTGCGGGCAGGGCGCCGGCGACCGCGTCGGCAAGGAGCGTGGTGACCGTCTCGGCGGCGCAGGTGCGATTGGCGCCGATGCCGCCGCTGGGGCCCCGCTTGATCCAGCCCACGACGTAGGTCCCCGGCTTTCCGGCCACCCGGCCACCCTCGTGCGGCACGGTGCCGGTGGTCTCGTCGAAGGGCAGTCCGTCGACCGGCACCCCGCGGTAACCGATCGCCCGCAGCACCATGTCCGTACGTATCGTCCGCTCCCCCGACGACTCCACGACGCGCAGGCCCTGGACGGCTTCCTCGCCGAGCATCTCCACCGGAGCGGAATGGAAGCGGAGCACTATGCGGCGCCCCGGAGCGGGCGGCTGGGCCCAGTCGACGCGGTCGCGCGTGACGCCTCGCAGGAGGGCCGCCTTGCCCTGCGCATCGGTCCCCGGGCCCGCTTCGTCGATGGCCGTCCCGGTCCGGGGATCGTGGTCGTCGACGACCAGGTCGACGCCCTGAACGTGCTTGAGCGCGAGCAGTTCGGACCTGGTGTACGCGGCGTCCTGGGGCCCCCGCCTCCCGAGCAGGACCACCTCGCGCACCTTGCCTGCGCGCAGCGCCGCCAGCGCGTGGTCGGCGATGTCGGTGCGGGCGAGGCTGTCGGGGTCGGCGAGCAGGATCCGGGCGACGTCGAGCGCGACGTTGCCGTTGCCGACGACGACCACGCGCTCGGCGGACAGGTCGATCGCGTCCGGCGCCGCGTCCGGGTGGCCGTTGTACCAGGCGACGAAGGCCCTCGCGGAGATGCTGCCGGACAGTTCCTCGCCCGGGACGGCCAGGGTGCGGTCGGCCGACGCGCCCACGGCGTAGATGACCGCGTCATGGTGTGCGGCCAGCTCCTGCGCGGTGACGTCGGCGCCCACGTCGAGCCCGAGGTGCATCCGCACCCGCGGATGCGTGTGGAACCGCGCGAAGGTGTCGCCGACCTTCCTGGTCGCGGGATGGTCCGGTGCCACGCCGAAGCGGACGAGGCCGCCGGTCTCCGGCAGCCGGTCGATGAGCGTGACTTCGGCGCTGGTGTGCAGGAGCAGGTCCTGGACCGCGTACATCCCGGCCGGTCCTGTGCCGACGACGGCGACCTTGAGCGGCGCGAAGTCCGACGGCAGGACGCGCGGGAAGGACGGCTCGTCCCAGGCGTGGAAGTTCGGTCCGTCCGGGGCCGGTTCGGGCTCCCGGTCCGCGTAGTACGCCGCGTTGATCGTCGCGTACTCCTGCTGTGCGACGGGCAGGCTGTCCACCGGGAAGATCGCGTCGACCGGGCAGGCGTCGGCACAGGCGCCGCAGTCGATGCAGGTCTTCGGGTCGATGTGCAGCATCTCCGTGCTGCCGAACGCCCGCTCCTGGGGCGTCGGGTGGATGCAGTTGACCGGACACACGGCGACGCATGTGGCATCGCTGCAGCAGGTCTGGGTGATGGCGTAGGTCATGTCGTCGGCTCGACTCGCTCGGCTCGGATCGCTCAGATGAGGTGGGCGCGCTTGTAGAAGGCCAGCGCCGGCTTGGTGAGCAGCCGGGAGGAGGCCAGGAACTCCATCAGTCCCGAACAGCTGGACCGCATCATGGACTTGTGGTGTTCGTTGGCCTTCGCCTCGGCGAGGGCACGCTTCTCGTCGAGCCCGGCATTGGCGTACACCTTGGGGTTCACCATGCTGGTGACGATGTAGTACGACGCGATCGCGACGACGAACGCGTTGATCTGGCGGCGCAGTCGGCCCGCTCCGGAGAGGCGCTTGCTCGTCTGGTCGCGGGCGAACTTCATGTGCCGCGATTCCTCGACGACGTGGATGTTGTTGATCGTGCGGACGAACGGCACGACGCGCTCGTCCCGCATCCAGTCGCGCTGCATGACGTCGAGCACTTCCTCGGCCACGAGGATCGCGGCGTAGGCCGCCTCGCCGAAGGCCACCGTCTTGAACACGCGGCCGAGTTCCATCGCGAACCGCTTGGGCCGGTAGGCGGGCGCGCCCAGCTTCTCGGCGCCGCGGGCGAACATGATCGAGTGCCGGCACTCCTCGGCGATCTCGGTGAGCGCCCACTGCACTTCGGCGCTGGCCGGGTTCTTCATGTAGACGTCGCGGAGCACCATTTGCTGGAGGATCATCTCGAACCAGATGCCCGTGCTGGCCACCGATGCGGCTTCCTGCCGCGTCAGTTCCTTGCGCTGCGCGTCGGTGAGCTCCTGCCAGTACGGCGTGCCGTACAGGGAGCACCATTCCGGGCTCGCGCCATGGAAGTCGCGGTCGAGGGGGGTCTCCCAGTCCACTTCGGTGGCCGGGTCGTACGCCAACACGGCGGCCGAATCGAGCAGTCGCCGGGCCACGTCGTCCTCTTCGGGACGGTCCTGCGCTATCGGCCGAACAGTGCTGCTTGCCATGCTGCGGCTCCTTGACTCTGATGCGTACGTTCTCTTGTTCGCTCAGGCAACGGACCGGGGCGTCGTCCCGCGACGCGCGGCGGCCCGCTTGTTAGACAGACCGTATAACAAGCGGGTCGGGCAGCCTACCCCCGAGTAAGAACTGAATCCACGCAAGTTCTTGCGGCAAGAACCCTGCGCAGGTCAGGCCCCCTCGGTGCCCCATTCGGGCACCGATGCCACGCCACTCACCTGCAACACCGGACGCCAAAGCCGCATTGAGCACCGTTAGTTGAAATATCTTGCAGAAAGCATTGACGCGTACATGCGTGGACGGCAGGCTCCCCTTCGGAATCCCCCCACGGCAGCCTCCCCCACGAGCAGCTGCCCTTCTTCGGGCACTGCTGTGCCCGGTCTCGAAGGAGCCGCACCATGCAGCACCGTTCCCGCCTGCTGGGAGCCACATCGGCCGGGATCCTGGCCGCGGCCGGCCTCGCCACGTTCGCGCCCTCGCAGTCGCAGGCGACACCGCCCGGCGACAAGACCGTCACCGCCACCATGTTCGAGCGGCAGTACGCGGACGTGGGCAAGGCCTGCGCCGACCAGCTCGGCCCCGCGGGCTACGGCTACGTCCAGGTGTCACCCGCCACCGAGCACATACAGGGCGACCAGTGGTGGACCTCGTACCAGCCCGTCAGTTACCGGCTCGCGGGCCGTCTGGGCGACCGCGCCTCCTTCAAGAGCATGGTCGACGCCTGCCATGAGGCGGGCGTGAAGGTGATCGCGGACGCCGTCATCAACCACATGGCGGCCGGCGCGGGAACGGGCACCGGCGGCACGCAGTACGGCAAGTACGAGTATCCCGGCTACTTCCGGGACGCGGACTTCCACACCTGCCGCACGAGCATCAACGACTACACCAACCGTGACAACGTCCAGAACTGCGAACTGGTGGGCCTTGCCGACCTCGACACGGGCAGCGACGCGGTGCGCGGCACCATCGCCGCGTACCTCGACGACCTGCGGTCCCTGGGCGTGGACGGCTTCCGCATCGATGCCGCCAAGCACATGGCCGCCGACGACGTCGCCGCCATCAAGGGCAAGATGAGCGACCCCGGCTTCTGGGTCTCGGAGGTCATCCACGGAGGCGGCGAGGCCGTCCAGCCCGACGAGTACACCGGCGTCGGGGACGTGGACGAGTTCCGCTACGGCGGGCACCTCAAGAGTGCCTTCCAGGGCGGGAACATCGCACAGCTGAAGTCGGTCGCCGACGGCAAACTGGGCAGCGGCTCGGCCCGTACGTTCGTCGACAACTGGGACACCGAGCGCAACGGCTCGACGCTCACCTACAAGGACGGCGCGGCCTACGCCCTGGCCAACGTCTTCATGCTGGCGTCCCCCTACGGCTCACCGAACGTGTACTCCGGCTACGAGTGGTCCGACAAGGACGCGGGCCCGCCCAGCGGCGCGGACGGCTGGACGGACACGCACACCCAGCAGGCGGTCACCGGCATGGTCGGGTTCCGCAACGCGGTGGGCGCCGCCGAGTTGACCGACTGGTGGGACAACGGCGGCAGCGCCCTCGCGTTCGGCCGCGGGGACAAGGGGTTCGTCGCCCTGAACAATGGCGACGGCGAGCTGACGCAGACGTTCGCGACGTCCCTGCCCGGCGGCACGTACTGCAATGTCGCCAAGGCGTCCCCGGACAGCTGTGACGGCAACACGGTCACCGTCGGGGACGACGGGAAGATCGAGACCACCCTGCCCGCGCACAGTGCCCTGGCGCTGCACAGCGGCTCGAAGACCGGCTGACCTAGACCAGGCGGAACACCGGATGACGTACCGACTCGGCGGCGAACTCCTCGTCCGTCGAGTCGCCCGTCACGTCGAAGTAGGGGCGGGTGACGGGAACTTCGCGCCAGTACTGGCGCAGCACGGGGACGCTCGCCTCGGGTCCGAGCTCGACCACCCGCACGGTCTCCGACTTGCCACCCCTGGCCAGGTCGACCTGCCCGGCCACGCGGGCGTTGCGCACCCAGTTGCTCACCCCGTAGGCGCCGACGAGCCAGCGCTCGCCCCCGGCCGACATCACGTCGACCGGGGTGGAGAACAGGCGGCCTGACTTCCTGCCGCGCACGGTCAGGATGTAGCGGTAGCCCTTGCCCACGCCGAACCGGGTCATCGTCCGGAAAACGCCGTTGATCAGGCGCGTGCCGAAACCGATGCGATACGTCTTGGCCATCAGCCTTCTTCCTGTCGGGTGACCGGCGGTCGCCGCGCGGCCAGCAACTGGGCTGCGCCCAGGCGTGCTTGGCGCGCCGGTTCGGGTGAACCTGTGATCGCGGCCGTGGTCATGGCCCCCTCCGCGAGCAGGACCAACGGGCCGACAGTCTGCCCCGATTCGCCCGCCGCGGCCACAAGTCCCGCCATGTAGTCGTGGAAGGCGCTCTTGTGGGCCCGGACGGTGTCGGCCACCGCCGGGTCGGCGGCCCCGAGTTCACCGAAGGAGTTGATGAAGGCGCAGCCCCGGAAGTCCGGCTCGGAGAACCACTCGTAGAGCCAGTCGTAGACCGCGAGGACTCGCTCCACCCCGTCCGGCACGCGCTCCGCGTACTCGGCGAGCCGGGTCCGCCAGCGGCGGTCGCGGCGCTCGAGGCAGGCGAGGACGAGCTCCGATTTCGAGGGGTAGACCTGATACAGCCGCTTGAGCGAGACACCCGAGGCCGCACGCACCTGGTCCATGCCCACGGCCTGGATCCCGCGCTCGTAGAAGAGCCCGTCGGCGGCGTCGAGGAGCCTGACTTCCGCTTCAGCGCGATCCATGAGGGCTCCAAGGGTCGAGGACGGGGGGTGAGAACGCTCGTTCTCTGACCCTACTACGCCCGTGAGCGCGCCCGCATCATTGCGCGAGAACGTGCGTTCTCCTATCGTGGACACCCTCGCCGGAGAACGATCGTTCTCGTGGTGTGCGACGTTCAGGAGAGAGCCATGACCACACGACCCCCCGTCCCGCCCTTCACCCGGGAGACCGCGGCAAAGAAGGTCCGCCTCGCCGAGGACGGCTGGAACTCCCGCGATCCCGAGAAGGTCGCCCTCGCCTACACCAAGGACTCCCGCTGGCGGAACCGCGCGGAGTTCGTCACGGGGCGCGACGCGATCGTCGCCTTCCTGTCCCGCAAGTGGGACCGCGAGCTCGACTACCGCCTCATCAAGGAGTTGTGGGCGCACGACGGAAACCGCATCGCGGTGCGCTTCGCCTACGAATGGCACGACGACTCCGGCCAGTGGTACCGCTCGTACGGCAATGAGAACTGGGAGTTCGACGACGACGGCCTGATGCGCGTCCGGCACGCCTGCATCAACGACCTGCCCATCCAGGAGTCCGACCGCACGTACCACTGGCCGCTCGGCCGCCGCCCCGACGACCACCCCGGGCTCAGCGATCTCGGCCTGTGACGACGGACCGGCGAAACCAGCACCTCAGGAGCAGGGGAAGCAGCACGCACTGCGCGGCGACCGCGATCCAGAACAGGCCCGCACCGCTCGCGCGTTCGGCCAGCTGGTAGCCCTCGCCTCCGGCGACCCCGCTGACGAAGGCCCCGATCCCGGCCGCGAGCCGCTGGTGACCGAACACGACGGCGGGTGCGCGGGGCGACCGGGCCAGGGCTTCGAGGTCGTTCTTGAAGAACAGGACGATCTCGCCGACGCAGACGAGCAGGGCCCCGGCGAGGATCGCGGCATGGCTGCCGACGGCGAGCATGGCCATGCCTGCGGCCATCGCGCCGAAGCCGAGCCACAGGGCGCGGGCGTAGGGCAGGCGCGCGATCCGGTCCGAGAGGAGAGGCTGCGCGACGACGAGCAGGAACGCGTAGAGCGCAAGGACAAGGCCGTAGTACGTCGTCGAGGTGCGGGGCACCGCGTACAGCGCGAGGTAGTGCTGGAAGAACATGAAGACGTACAGGCTCAGGACGGTGGTCGCGAAGGGCAGCACGGCAAGACCGGCGAACGCCCCTTCCCGGTGGGCAGGTTGTCGCTGTCCCGCACCATTGATCCGACCGTGCTCGGGGCTCTCCGTGGGCAGCAGGGCATGGCCCGCCGTGATCCCCGCGAACAGTACGGTCACCGCGGTGAAGAGTCCTGCCGATGCGCTGAGGACGAAGGGGGCCGCCGCCAGCGGCCCCAGGGCGATGCCCGCGTTCAGCGCCGAGCCGCTCGCGGACAGCAGCAGAGGGCGCTGCTCCTCATCGACCTCGTGTATCAAGTACGCCTTGTTCGCGGGCAGATAGAGCGCGGCGCCGACGGACACCAGGAAGAGGGCGAAGACGGCGGCGGCCGGGTGGCGCAGGCCGGGCAGGAAGCAGCCGAACCCCGCCGTGCGGATCACCAGGGCGAGCAGCATCGTGCGCCGCAGCCCGATGCGCTCGGCGATCGCGCCACCCACCGCACCGCCCGAGAACTGCACCAGCGAGGCGCCGGCGAGCACGACGCCGACCGTGCCGAGCCCCATGCCGAGCCGCTCGTGGAGCAGCACCGACATGAAGGGCAGCACGGCGAAGCTGCCGAGCGGGATCAGGAACGACCCGGCGAGCAGGAACCGTTGCGGCCCGGTCAGCCGCGCGAAGCCGGATCGCAGGCGTCCGCGCGGCTTCCCGAGAAGCGTCACTTCGGGGTGTGGGCGGCGACGAGCGGCCGTATGCTCCCGGCCGCGCTGAGCGCACGGTGCAGGGCGAGTTCCGCGGTCACGCCCTCGGCGAGGACGATCCCGGTGCAGCCGCGCTGGTCGTTCACGTGCTCCAGGCGGTCGCCGGGGGCCGCGGTGGGATACCACTCGGGCGAACCGGGGAAGGCGGCGAGGCCGTCAAGGCCGGTCCATCCGGTGAGGGTGCCCGGCCGGTCGGGGTAGACGAGGACGAATCCCGTGGCGGGGCCCGTGGCCGCCGGTGCGTCGAGCAGGGCGGGGCGCAGGCCCAGGGCCACGGCGACCGTCGCGTCGTACACGTTGGTGCGCAGGGCGCGGCACAGTGCCTCGCCGACGAGTGCGCCGCCGATACGACGGTTGATCTCCACGAGCTGAGGACCGTCGGTGGTGAGGACGAACTCGACGTGTGCGAAGTCCGCGTCGTGGCCCGCCGTCCTCAGGACGCGCCCCACCCAGTCCTGAATCAGGGCGAACTCCGGTTCCGGCAGGGCGACGGGGAAGGCCGCGGCCTCCTCGCGGACGGAGGGTTCGGGGGACATCTGCCGGCTGAGCACACCCAGGAGCTTCGTCTCGCCCGCCCAGCTGAGCGTCTCCGCGCTGTAGACGGGCCCGGCGAAGAAGGGCTCCGCGAACAGCCGTCCTGTGAAGGGACGTTGGGCAGCTTCACGGAGAGCGGTGTGCAACTGCCGCTCGTCGCGGACCAGCCAGACGTTGCGCGACGAGGTGCCCGCGGAGTCCTTGAGGACCACCGGCAGACCGATGCGCTGAAGCACCTCGTCGGCCGCCGCGGGGTCGGCCGGGATCGCGAGGCCGGGGCCGCTGCTCAGGTTCTGCTCGTGGAGGAGGTTGCGCACCCGGGACTTGTCCCGCAGGAGGCGGACCGCGGCCGGGTCGGGCCCCGGCAGGCCGAGTTCGGCGGCGAGATCGGCGCCCGGCACGCTCCAGGTGTCGGTCGAGTTGATGAGCCCCTTGAGGCCGGGCACCACGGCAAGGGCCGCGGCGGACGCGGCCGTGTCACGGGTGTCGACGTCGACGATGTCGAGTGCTCCTGGCTCCAGGCGGTCCAGTTCATGCCGGTAGACAGCTCGGTCGCCCGTGAGCAGGCAGAGCCGGTGTCCGGCGGCACCGGCCGCCTCCACCAGGCGTCCGAGGCCGAAGGTGAGTGCTTCCAGGGCGGCGATCGTCACGATGCCTTCCCCTCCTTCTGGTGCTTCTTGGTACGTGTGTCCTCGTGCTTCTTGGTGCGTGCGTCCTCGTGCTTCTTCGTACGTACGTCGTAGCTGCGCCGGTTCCACTCCATCGCCGACCACGGCAGGGCGAGGTCGGCCAGGTCCGTGATCTGGTGCGGCTTGAGGGTGCGCGGGTCGAGGGCCTCCTGGTGGCGGGAGAAGACCCTTTCGGTGTAGCGGTGCCCCGTGTCGGCGCCGATCACCAGGTGCATGCGGTCCGGGTTGCGGGCCGCCTCCCAGGCCGTGACGAGGTGGGCCGCCCCGGTGGAGAGGCCCGCGAACACCGCGTGGGCGCGCAGCAGGTCGACGGCTCCCGCCATGGCGTGCCGGAAGTCGACCCAGTGGAGGGTGTCGTACAGGTCGTGGCGGACGTTGTCGAAGGGGATCGAGCTGCCGATCCCGGCGATGATCGCCTCGGGGTCGCTGAAGTCCTCGCTGCCGAAGGTGACGCTGCCGAAGGGCTGGAGCCCCAGCAGCCTTACCTCACGGCCGCGTTCGCGCAGCGGCTGGACGAGACCGCCGGTGGAGGCGCCGGTGCCGACGGCGCCGACCACGGTCAGCGGCGCGCCGGGCAGCGCGGCGTCGACCAGGTCCGCGAACTCCTCGTAGCCGGCGTAGTGGACGCCGTCGTGGTACTGCCGCATCCAGTGCATGTCGGCACGCTCGAGCAGCAGTTGCCGCACCTTCCGCACCCGCCGCTCCTGGTCGAGCCGCAGGCTGTCCGAGGGCGGCATCTGGTCCACGGTGGCGCCGAGGATCTCCAACTGGGCGCGCATCGCGGCGTCGACGGTGGTGGAGGCGACGATGTGGCAGCCGAGGCCGTAGCGGTGACAGGCCATGGCGAGGGCAAGTGCGTAGATGCCGCTGGAGCTGTCGACGAGGGTCTGGCCGGGCCGTACGGTGCCGCGTTCGAGGAGGGTGCGGACCGCGCCGAGCGCCGCATACACCTTCATCGTCTCGAAGCGCGCGAGGACGACGTTGTCGGAGAGCCGCAGCAGGTCGGGGGCTTTCATCGCGTCGGTGATGTGCCCGTGGACGGTGGCCGCGGGGGCCGTTGCCGTACGCAAGGGGGTCACCGCCCGACCGACCGGAGGTAGCCGCCCAGGTCCTCGGCGCCCTTGACGTTGCGCGGGCCACTGACGGCGTCGCCGTAGGACATGACGAAGAAGCGGCCCTCCTTCACGGCTGGTACGGACTTCAGGCCGGGAAGCGACTTCAGGTAGGCGATCTTCTCCTTGGCGGGCTGGTCCGCGTAGTCGATGATGACGATGACCTCGGGCTTCGCCTTGATGACCGGTTCCCAGCCCACCGTGGTCCAGCCCTTGTCGAGGCCGTCGAAGACGTTCGTCCCGCCCGCGGCCTCGATGATGTCGTTCGGTGCGGCATGGCGCCCCGCGGTGAAGGGCTGGTCGGTCCCCGAGTCGTAGACGAAGACCTTGGCCGGGTCGCCCTTCTCGGGCCAGGTCTTCTTCAGTGCGGCGACGCGCCCCTTGAGGTCGGTGACGACCTTCTCGGCCCGCTTCTCCACGCCGAAGATCCCGCCCAGGTTGTCCAGGTCCGTGTAGAGCGCCTCCAGGGGGGTGACGTCGACGCTCTTGTCGCCGTAGTCCCAGCATGTCTCGGTGTGCAGATAGCTGGCGGACCCGACCTTCTCCAGGAGGGCGGGCGTGATGCCGCGCTCCTCGCTGAAGCCGGAGTTCCACCCGGCGAGGACGAAGTCGGCCTTGGCGTCGACCACGATCTCCCGGGTGATGCGCTCGGTGCCGAGGCGCTCCACGTCGGCGTAGTCCTTACGCCAGGGCGAGCCCTTGATGGAGGGGTCGCCGAGCTTGTTCATGACGTAGCCGCGCATCCGGTCGGCGAGACCGAGGGAGAACATCTTCTCGGCGCCGCTGACGTCGTAGGCCACCGGACGCTCGGGGCGGGTGTACGTGACGTCCTTGCCGCAGTTGGAGACGGTGACCGTCTTCGCCTTGCTCTTCGCTGTCGGCTCGACCTCGGCGCCGCAGCCGGTGGCCAGGAGCCCGGTCGTCAGGAGCACGGCGGCTGCCAGGGTGCGGGGCAGCGGTGGTCGGTTCATGAGTGCGGTCCTTCTGCCAGGGCGTCGGCGGGTGCCGGATTGCCGGTCGGGGCGAGGTCGTAGACGAGTTGGGGCGTCCCGGTGCGCGGGTGGTGCACGACGGTGGCGTCGACGCCGAACACCTTGCGGATCAGTTCGGGGTTGAGGACGTGTGCCGGGCTGCCCGTGGTGACCAGGGAGCCGGAGCTCAGGACGGCGATGCTGTCGCAGGCGGCGGCCGCCAGATTGAGGTCGTGCAGGGCCGTGAGCACGGTGAGGCCCGATCCGCGCAGGAAGGAGAGGAGCTCCACCTGGTGGCGGATGTCCAGGTGGTTGGTGGGCTCGTCGAGGACCAGGACGCGGGGTTCCTGGACGAGGGCGCGCGCCACGAGCACACGCTGCCGCTCGCCGCCGGAGAGGGTGAGCACGCTGCGGTCCGCGAGATGGGTGACGTCGAGGCGGTCCATCGCGTCCCGGCACAGGGCGCGTTCGCGTGCGGTGAGGGGGTGGTTGCCGCTTGCGTGCGGTGCGCGGCCGAGGGCCACGACTTCGTCGACCGTGAAGTCGAGTTCGGTGTGGCTCTCCTGGGTGAGGGCGGCGATCGACCGGGCGCTGTCGCGCAGTTTGAGCGAGGCGAGGTCGGCGCCGTCCAGGAGCACGGCTCCCGACGTGGGCTTCAGCGCCCGGTAGACACAGCGCAGGGCGGTGGACTTGCCACTGCCGTTCGGGCCGACGACCCCGACGATGCGCCCTGCCTCCACCTCGATGTTCAGCCGGTCGACCAGGGCGCGCCCCGCGGCCTCGACCGAGAGCTCCCGCAGTACGAGGGTCATCTAGCGCCCTCCGAACAGATAGCCGCGGCGGCGCATCAGCACGATGAACACCGGTACGCCGATGAGCGCGGTGATGACCCCGAGCGGCAGTTCCTCGGGGGCGAACGCGGTACGGGCCACGAGGTCGACCCAGACCAGGAAGCAGGCCCCGGCGAGCGGCGCGACGGCAAGGACCCTGCGGTGCGTCGAGCCCACCAGGATGCGCACGACGTGCGGCAGGACGAGCCCGACGAAGCCGATCGCGCCACTGACCGCGACGATCAGGCCGGTGACCGCCGCCGTGAGGAGGAACAGCCTGCGCCGCAGCGCCTCCGCGTCCACGCCCAGGCTGGCCGCGGTCTCGTCCCCCAGCGACAGCACGTCCAGGGACCGGCTCTGGCGCAGCAGCACCACGACCGTCACCAGGACGGCGCCCGCCGCAAGCGGCAGCGACTCCCAGGACGCCGAGCCGAGACTGCCGAGGAGCCAGAAAAGCACCGTGCGGGCGGCCTGGCCGTTCGGGGAGAGGAAGACGAGGACGCTCATCAGTGCCTGGAATCCGTACGCCAGCGCCACTCCGGTGAGGACGAGACGCAACGGCGTCAGACCGAGCGGTCCGCGCGCCGCCAGGTACACCAGGACGGTGGCGGCCAGCGCCCCGAGGAACGCGGCGGCGGACAGCGCGAAGACACCCAGTCCGGCGAAGACCCCGAACACCACGACCGCGGTGGCGCCGACCGACGCGCCGGAGGAGATGCCGAGGACGAACGGGTCGGCGAGGGCGTTGCGCACCAGCGCCTGGATGGCGACGCCGACGACCGCGAGCCCCGCCCCGACCACGGCGGCGAGCAGCACCCGTGGGGTGCGCACATGCCAGACGATGGAGTAGCCGCTCACCTCGTCCGCGCTGATGCTGCCGCCGGTGAGAGCGGCGGTCAGGAATCGCACGACGTCCCCGAGCGGCACGACGGTCGGGCCGAGCGCGATTCCGGCGAGCACGGAGATCACCAGTGTCACGGAGAGCACCGTCAAGGTGGTCACGAGCCGTCCGCGGCCCGCCTTGCGCGCCGTCGGCTCGTAGGGGGCTGCCTGTGGGGAGGCGGTCCCGGTTGTGGCCTCGGTCATGAAGTCCCTTCACCCATCGGACAGTTCGGAGCGGTGCGGCGGCCCCGGCGGGGTGCGGCACGATCCAGTAGTCGGCGGGCGTCGCCGCCGAGTTCCCGGGGATTCACGAACTGCCCGGTCACTGCACGGGCTTGGTTCCTCGCACGATCAGACGACGCGAGTGGTGGTCGTAGGGCGCGCCGTCGAAGCCGCCGAAGCACTCCACCTCGGTGAAGCCGGCGTCTTCGAAGAGGGCGCGCAGCTCGGCCGCGCTGTAGAGGAAGGAGGTGATCGAGGCTTCGCGCGCGACCCCGTCGCGGACGAGCGTCCAGTCGGTCCGCAGCCGGGTCCAGCTGTCCAGGACGGTGTCGCGCTGCACCACGTAGGCGCCGTCGAGTTCGACGATCTGGGGGCGGCCGATCCAGCCCGCGAGCACCTCTTTACCCATGACGTCGATCAGCAGCTGTCCGCCGGGCGCCAGTGAGTCATGGGCGTTGCGCAGCACGCGGAAGTTGTCGTGCGGGTCGTCGAAGTAGCCGAAGGAGGTGAAGACGTTGAGCACGGCGTCGTACGACTCCGGCTCGACGTGGGTGAGCATGTCCGCCCGGAGCAGGCGGACATCGGCCGCGGCGTCCTCGCACACGACGCGGGCCCGCTTCAGGAGCTCCGCGCTGAGGTCCACGCCCGTGACCGTGTAGCCGCGGCGGGCCAGCGGCACCAGGTACAGACCGGGCCCGCAGCACAGGTCGAGGACGCGGCTGCCCGCCGGGAACCCGAGCAGCGGCGAGTGCGCGACGATCTCCGCCGTCTCCGCACGCCGCCGCTCGGAGAACATCGTCTCGGAGAAGTCGGACCAGAATCCGTCGTCCTCGTACCAGTGCATGCTGCCGCGACCTCGATCCAGTGGGCTGTCCGGTCCTTGCTCACCAGTGGTCGGGCGCGGGTCGCTTCTGGTTCCCGGTCAGCCCCGGGTGTCGAGGTGGGTGCCGATCCGGAGGAAGGCGGGGACGAGCGGGGCAGCCGGCACCGCGGGCGACATGACCTGGGAGGCGAAGTGGGCGATGACGAGCTCCAGTCGGGGTGAGACGAACAGCCGCTGGCCGTGGATTCCGCTGGCCATGTACGAGTCGTAGGGGTCGTTCAGGATCCACCACAGGTCGTGGTACGAGAGCGTGGCGGGCGAGTTGGCGGGCGCGCCCGGGAAACGGACGCGCCGGGGGTAACCGTCGGGCACACCCCTGGTGATGGTGGTGGCGACGGCCTCCGGCACGACCTGCCGCTCACCGACCGCCCCACCGCACCGGAGCATCTCCCCGAGCCTGGCCACGTCGCGGGCCGTGGCGCTGAATCCGCCGCAAGCGGCTTCGACGCCTTCGCTGTCGAGGACGTAATAGGCGTCCTCCTCCGCGCCCAGGTGGGACCAGATCAGTTCGCCGAGCAGGGCGGAGGTGGTGACCCCGGTGACCTTGCGAAGGACCTCGGCGAGTGCTTCGACGTTGCCGTTCTCGTAGCGGAACTCGATGCCCGGCGCCCCGGTGGCCCGTGCGGTGGCGAGGTGTTCGCGGATGCTGCCGGGGCCGCTGTAGCCGTAGGGCCTCAGCTGGGGCCCCACGACGGCGAAGTAGCGCTGCGCCTCGATGGCCTTGTCGTAGCTGCGGCCCGCGTAGCTCATCTGCGTGCCCATGTGGAGCAGGTCGTCGACCTGGGCCTCGCCGAACGCCGTGCCCGCCAGTTCGGGGACGTAGTGCGATGCCAGGGCCGTGCGGTCCAAGGCCCCTTCGTGCGCGAGCATCGCCGCCATGAGGCCTATGTAGGACTTGGCCGCCGAGGCGTTGAAGTGGGGGGTGTGCGGTTCGGCGCCGTGGAAGTAGCGCTCATGGACGACGGATCCGCGGTGCAGGACTACGAAGGCGTCGGTCTGGGCGGCTGCGAAGAGCTCCGGAAGCTTGAGCGTGGAGCCGTCAGGAGCGGAGATCTCCAGGGAGTCCAAGTCGTGCGGCCTGACGGGCAGGTCGCGGGCGGGCGCCCGGCCCCGCCACACCCGACGGCTGGGTGAGATCTCGCGGCCCGCGGCCGTGTAGCGCCGGACCCAGGCGGGGTCCGTGTATCCGCGGGCCCATCTGAGGTCACTCAGCGGCGCAGTCTCGGTCATGGATCGCTCCCATCAACAGCTTCAGGTAGGCATCATCAAGCCATGGATTCACTTCACTCTAATCGTTAACATACAGACTGTTCAGTACCGCGACACCGTCGCGACCCCGGTTCCCGGGCCTCCGCATGCCATCGCCTCCGCATGCCCTCTCGCCGCACCCGCCCCTGCTCCCCCGACCGCAGGAGTCCCCATGGCCACCCCGCGCACCACGTCCTTGCCCCTGGAAGACGCCCCGCCGCCACCCGAGTTCGACCGCCGCCGCGCCTGGCTGATCACCGCGATGATCGTCCTGTTCATGCTGATCAACTACGCCGACAAGTCCGTTCTGGGGCTCGCGGCCGTCCCGATCATGGATGAGCTCGACATCAGCAACAGCACGTACGGCATGATCTCCAGCTCGTTCTCGATCCTGTTCAGCCTCTCCGGGCTGGTCGTCGGATTCATCTCGTCGCGCATCTCCAGCCGGGCACTGCTGTTCACCATGTCCCTGCTGTGGGCGGTGGCCCAACTGCCCGTGCTGATCGTGGCGGCGGTGCCGACGCTGATCGCGGGGCGTGTACTCCTCGGAGCGGCCGAGGGGCCCGCCGCATCAATGTCGATGCACGCGCTCTACAAGTGGTTCCCGATCGACCGGCGCGGCCTGCCGTCGGCGCTGCAGATCAGCGGTGCCGCCCTGGGCACCCTCATCGCGGCACCCGTCGTCACCTGGCTCATCACGGCTTTCGGCTGGCGCTCGGCCTTCGCGGCGCTCGCGGTGACCAGCCTGGCGTGGAGTCTCATCTGGTGGCGGGTCGGCCACGACGGTCCGTACGGGCACCCGCGCCCCAGCTCCGGCGCGGGCTCGCCGCAGCCGAGCGAACCCCGGCTCCCCTACCGGAAGCTCCTGCTGAACGGCACGGTTCTGGGGAGCATCGCCGGAGCGTTCGGCGCCTCGTGGGCGCTGGCCCTCAGCCACGCCTGGCTGCCGGCCTACTTCAGGACCCAGCTCGACATGACGCCGAGCGCCGCGGCGACGCTCATCAGCGGCATCTCCGCCTTCAGCTTTGTCCTGCTCCTCGCGGTCTCTCCGTTCGCCGACGCACTGAACCGGCGGGGCGTGTCCAGGCGGTGGGCGAACGGCGCGCCGCAGGGGATCGCGGTCGTCGTCGCCGGGCTCGCCATGGCGAGCTTCTCCTTCGTGGGGGAAGGATGGCTCCAAGTCCTGCTGATCGCCGTGGCGTTCGGCGGCAACGCCATCGTCTTCCCGTTGCACTACATGACCACGGCCGCCGTCGTCCCCGCCCACCAGCGCGGGGCGCTCTTCGGCGTCGTCGCCGCGACGGGGACCCTGCCCGGACTCGTCGCCCCCTACCTGACCGGCCACCTGCTCGACACCGCGGACTCGCAGGGCGCGGGCTACACCACCTCGTTCCTGCTCTCCGCGGCGGTCATGCTGCTGTCCGGCCTCGTGGCACTGGCGTACATACGGCCGGAGCGGGACGCACGGCGGCTCGGCCTCGCCCCCGACGAGCCCGCTCAGGCCGGGGCGTCGAAACCACTGGCCCAGTAACGACCGCGCAGGGCCAGGTCGAGCAGCTGGCGCACGACCTCCTCGGGAGGCATCGGCGGCGTCTCCTGCTCGGCCCACCAGCGCAGCACCGCGATCTGCTCCCCCACCCAGACCCGGGCGAGGAGGTCGGCCTCGATGCGCGGCTCGACGCCGTTGCGCTCGGCACGGGCACGGAACTCCTCGGCGGTGGCCCGCGCGCAGGTGTCCACGAACATCTGCAGCGGCTTGCCGTCGCCTTCGCCGCGCAGCACGATCCGGTACAGGTCACGCTCCTCGCGGGCGTGCCGCAGCATCTCCAGGACGGGCTTGCCGGTGAAGCCGACGGCACTGTCGGCGACGGTCGGGCGCAACCGCTCCCCGAGTTCGTCGAGCAGGTCGGACGTCACGCGCGCGAACAGGCCCTCCTTGTCCTTGAAGTGCGCGTAGAAGGTCGCGCGGGCCACGTCGGCGCGCTCGGTGACGTCCTCCACGGTCAGCGCGGTGAAGCCGCGCTCGAGGACCAGTTCCACCAACGCCGAGCCGAGAGCCCGCCGTGACCTTCGTGTCCGCCTGTCCTCGGCCATCGTGGCCCTCCTCGCCCGCAGTCGTGATCGCGGCCTCAGTCTAGAAGACTCTTGACAGTTCAGAGGTTACTGAACAAGCTGTCTGTTATTGAGCAGCATGTTTACTTACCTGCTTCGTGCTGCCACTCCCCTGCTCTGCCCTGTTCCGGAGAACCGTGATGAACCTCGGCACCTATCTCACCCGCAGCGCCCGCTACTGGCCGCAGGCGACGGCCCTCGTCTGCGGCAACCGCTCGTGGACCTTCGACCGGCTTGACGCCACCACCAACCGGCTGGCCTCCGCACTGCTCGCCCGCGGGCTGCGTCCCGGCGACGCCGTGGCCTCGCTCGCCTGGAACCGGGGCGAGCTGGTGGAGGTCGAATTCGCCCTCTACAAGGCGGGGTTGATGCGCGCCCCGGTCAACGCCCGCCTGGGCCGCGGGGAGATCGCCCACATCCTGCGCTACGCCCCCGTACGTGCCCTCGTCTTCGACGCGGCGCATCGCGAGGACGCGCTCGCCGCGATCGCCGCGGCCGGCACCGACTGTCTACCGGTGCCGCTCGACGGCCCCATCGAAGGCACCCCCGAGGCCGACACGCGGGCCGTTGCCTACGAGACGCTGCTCGCCGAAGGCAGCGAGGCGCAGGTCGCCGTCGAGGTCGACGAACACGCTCCCTGCGTCCTGAACTTCACCTCCGGCTCCACCGGCGCACTGAAGGCCGCGGTACAGACGGTCGGCAACCGGCTCGCGAACATGCGCAAGCTGCTGATGAGCGACGAGTCCCGGCCCCGGCCCGGCACCCGCTACCTCGCCTGCGGCCCCATCACCCACGCCACCGGCATGGGTCTGCTCGCCGGGGTGTTCGGCGGCTCGACGACGCACGTCCTGCCCGCCTGGAGCCCCGAGGCCTTCGTGGAGACAGTGGAGAAGGAGCGCATCACCGCGACGTTCCTCGTGCCCGCCATGCTGAACATGGTGCTCGGCCACCCCGGCGCCGCCGCACGGGACGTGTCGTCGCTGACCAGCGTGCGGATCGGCGGCGCCCCCATCTCACCCCAGCGGCTGCGCGACGCCGTGGAGTTCTTCGGTCCTGTCGTCGCCCAGGGGTACGGCCTGGGCGAGACGACCAGTGTGGTCGCCGGACTGACCAGCGAGGAGATCGCCCACGCGGTCAAGGATGACCCCGAACTCCTGCAGTCCTGCGGTCGCGCCTCGTACGACACCGAGATCCGCGTCGTCGACGAGAGCGGCCGTGAGCGCGCGCCGCGCGAGGTCGGCGAGGTCATCGTGCGCGGGCCCGACTGCGTACGGGAGTACTGGCAGGAGCCGCAGCTGTCCGCCGAGACCTTCCGCGACGGCTGGGTGCACACCGGCGACCTGGCGTGGATGCGCGAGGACGGCTACCTCTTCCTCGTCGACCGCAAGAAGGACATGATCATTTCCGGCGGGTTCAACATCTACTGCACCGAGGTCGAGTCCGCCCTCTACGAACACCCTGCCGTGCGCGAAGCCTGCGTGGTCGGCGTGCCGGACGAGACGTGGGGCGAGGCCGTCAAGGCCGTCGTCGTGGCGGAGTCCGGCGCCGCCGTCACCGCGGACCAGCTCATCGCCTTCTGCGCCGAGCGCCTCGACCGCCTCAAGAAGCCCCGCTCCGTCGACTTCGTCACCGAGCTTCCCCACAACCGCAACGGAAAGCTCGACCGCAAGGCCGTGCGCGAACCGTTCTGGGCCGATGCCGTGCGACGCGTGAACTGATCCGCCCGCACCCTCCCCCGCATCCGCCGTCCAGGAATGAGGAACGACCCGACATGACCTTCACACTGCGCCCCACCTACGACGACCCGCAGCTGGCCGACCTCGTCGACCGGCTGCGCCACTACCTGGACGGCGAACTGGCCGACCACGAACGCGATCGCGGCCTCACCCACGAGAGCCGCCTCACCCGTGCCGACCTCGAACCCATCTGGCGCCGCAGCCGCGAACTCGGCTTCTACGGCATCCATCTGCCCGAGGAGTACGGCGGCCGGAACCTGACGTACACGCAGCTCGCCGCGCTCAAGGAGGAGATCGGGGCCAGTGGCCGCGTCCTCGCCCACAGCGTCCTGGGCGACATGGGCGGCCCACTGCGTGCCGGCGACATCCTCAAGCACGCCACCGACCACCAGCTCGCCAAGTACCTCATGCCCCTGGTCCGCGGCGAGCGCGCCTGCTGCTTCTCCCTCACGGAGACCGACGCCGGCTCCGACGTGCGCTCCATGCGCACCACCGCCGTCCGCGACGGCGACGGCTACCGCCTGACCGGCCACAAGGTCTTCTCGTCCGCCGGGCCCTTCGCCGACTTCGCCATCGTGGTGGCCCGCATGGCAGGCACCGGTGAACAGGAGGGCGACAAGCCGCGGTTCTCCGCCTTCCTCGTCGACCTGGACAGCCCCGGGTGCCGCGTCGAGGACGGCGCGACCCCGATGTCGGGCGAGCACATCGAGAGCGACATCGTCCTGGACGACTGTCACGTCCCCGCCGCCAACCTCCTGGGCGAGGAGGGCAGGGGCATGCGGATCGCGCTCGGCCGCGTCACCACCAACCGGCTGCTGCACTGCCCCACCGTCATCGGCGCCACGCGCCGCGCCATCGGCCTGACCCTGGACCGCACGCGGCACCGCAAAGTCGCGGGAGGCATGCCCCTCCTCACGCTGCAGGCCATCCAGCACAAGGTCGCCGACATGGCCACGGAGTTCTACGCGGCCCGCTCCATGACGTACGCGGCGCTGGCGGCACTGGACCGGGGTGACGACGCACACGCCGAGGCCTTCATGTGCAAGCTCTTCGTCGCCGAGTCCGCCTTCCGGATCCTCGACGAGGCCGTCCAGATCCACGGCAAGGAAGGTCTCACCCAGGGCAACGAGATCGAGTTCCTGTTCCGCAAGATCCGGATGTTCCGCGTCCTGACCGGAACATCCGAGATCCAGCGCAACGGCATCGCCAAGCTCCTGGCCTTCAACGCCTGACCGGGTGCCGTACCGGTCAGGCGCGGGAGAGCCCGGCCCGCCTAGGCGCCGCTCGCCTTGAGCATGGCCTCGCGCTCGACGATCTTCACGCGCTCACGGTCCTCCGCCTCGCCGAGGGCCTTCTCCGCGGCGTCGAGGCGGTACCAGCCCTCCCACGTGGTGAAGCGGATGTTCCGCTCACCGAGGAAGGCTTCCACCGCCGAGGGGTCGGGGGCGGTCGGCGTGTGCAGGCGGGCGTTCGCGTGGTCGTCCAGGAGGCTGGCCACCGTCTCGTTCGCGTCGCCCTTGGTGTGCCCGATCAGGCCGACCGGGCCGCGGCGGATCCAGCCGGTGACGTACGTCGACTGCAGGTGCTCGCCGGTCTCCTCGATGACCCGGCCGCCCTTGTCCGGCACCGTGCCCGACGCGACGTCCCAGGGCAGCTTGGGCAGCTCGTCGGAGAGGTAGCCCACGGCGCGGTAGACGGCGCCGAGGTCCCAGTCCTTGAACTCGCCGGTTCCCTTGACGTTGCCGGTGCCGTCGAGGGCGGTGCGCTCGGTGCGCAGGCCGACGACCTGGCCGTCCTCGCCGAGGATCTCGGTCGGCGACTCGAAGAAGTGCAGGAACAGCTTGTGCGGGCGGTCGCCCGCGTCGCGGATCGCCCAGTTCTCGAGGGTCTTGGCGACCATGTCGGCCTGCTTGTTGCCGCGCCGGGTCGCGATCGAGCCGTCGTCGTAGTCGATGTCCTCGGGGTCGACGATGACCTCGATGTTCGGGGAGTGGTCGAGCTCCCGCAGCTCCATGGGGCTGAACTTGGCCTGCGCGGGGCCGCGGCGGCCGAAGACGTGGACCTCGCGCGCCTTGTTGACCTTGAGGCCCTCGTGGACGTTCGGCGGGATCTCGGTCGACAGGAGCTCTTCCGCGGTCTTGGCCAGGATGCGCGCCACGTCGAGCGCCACGTTGCCGACGCCGAGGACCGCGACCTTCTCCGCGTCGAGCGGCCAGGTGCGCGGCACGTCCGGGTGCCCGTCGTACCAGGAGACGAAGTCCGCGGCGCCGAACGAGCCGTCGAGCTCGATGCCGGGGATGTCGAGGGCCCGGTCGGCCGTGGCGCCGGTGGAGAAGATCACCGCGTCGTAGAAGCTGCGCAGGTCGTCCAGGTCGATGTCGTTCGGGTAGTCGACATTGCCGAAGAAGCGGATCTGAGGCTTGTCGAGGACCTGATGCAGGGCCGTGACGATGCCCTTGATCCGGGGGTGGTCGGGGGCGACGCCGTAGCGGATGAGGCCGAAGGGCGCGGGCATCCGCTCGAAGAGGTCGATCGACACACCGGGCTCGACCGCCACTGCGGATTTCAGCAGCGCGTCGGCGGCGTAGATGCCGGCCGGACCGGCTCCGACAACGGCTACCCGCAGAGGGCGAGACATGATCAGGTTTCCCTTCGAGCGAAGACATGGGGCTCGTGGGGAAGCCTAAACTAAGGCAATCCTAAGTTAGTACGCGGGCCGGATCTATGACCCCATAAGGCCAGCTTATGGGGTCCCGTAGACAGGGTTTGACTTGCGCCGTGCGGGCGCGCGGCCCGGCAAGGGGCCACCGCCCTTCGGGGCGTATGGAGATACGAGCGGGGCGCGAGGGAACTCCCGCAGGCGACGCCGCGTTGTCAACTCACCGAGCCCGCGCCCGAGTTGGAGCAAAGCTCGCTCGGTGCACCGAGTCCGTCGCGTTGTCGAGTTGTGTCGAGTTGTTGCGTCGCCGAGTTCGCAGACTCCCATCCCCGCTCTTCACGGAGGCCCGGAACGATGACCCCCAGTAACCGAAATCACCCCCATCCGTCCCGTCGCACCGTCCTCGGCGGCGCCACCGTCGCGGCCCTCGCGGTGGCGACCGGCACCGGAACGGCAGGCGCCGCCACCGCCGCGCAGGGCGCGAGATGGCCGACCGAGTTCCCGCTCCCCGACGGCTTCCTCCCCGAGGGAATCGCCATCGGCAGCAAGCCGTACGCGTACATGGGCTCGCGCGCCAACGGCGCCGTCCACCGCACCGACCTGCGCACCGGCCGGGGCGAGGTCTTCTTCGAGGGCGCCGCGGGCACGGTGGCGGTCGGCCTGAAACTGGACGACGACGGCCTGCTCTACATCGCGGGGAACACCGGAGTCGCGCGGGTCCTGGACACCCGCAGCGGCAAGCTGGTGGCCACGTATCAACTGACCGAGGCGGCAGGCCACTTCATCAACGACGTCACCCTGCTCGGCGACCGCGCCTGGTTCACCGACTCGCGCGACGGCGTGCTCCACGGAGTGCCGCGCGGCCGCAAGGGCAGGGTGCGCGCGCTGCCGCTCGGCGGCGACTGGGTGCAGACACCGGACGTGATCAACGCCAACGGCATCGTCGGCACCCCCGACGGCCGGGGGCTGATCGTCGTCAGCAGCGGCCCCGGCAAGCTCTACCGCGTGCACCTCAAGACCGGGCACGCCACAGAGATCACCCTGGTCGGAGCGGACGGCGTGGTCAACGGCGACGGCCTCCTGCGCATCGGCCGCACCCTCTACGTCGTACAGAACCGCCTGAACCTGATCAGCGTGTTCGACCTCGACGCCGGGGCCGGCACCGCCACCCTGCGCCGCACGATCACCGACCCCCGCTTCGACATCCCCACCACAGCGGCCCGCTGGCGCGATCGCCTCTACCTCGTGAACGCCCGCTTCACCAGCCCACAGGAGCCCGGCACGACCTTCAACGCCGTCGCCGTCCCCCTCTGAAATCCCCTCTGGAGCGATGAATCCTCTCCGGAGCGAGGCCAGGCGGCACCCATTGCAAGATCAAAAGTGGCACCGGGTTAGCATATGAGCGCCGCCTAGCTCGAAAGATAAGCCTGTGACTGTCAATGACGACTCGTTCACCAACTGGAAGAACCGCGAGGAGATCGCGGAGTCGATGATCCCGATCATCGGGAAGCTGCACCGGGAGCGGGACGTCACCGTCCTGCTCCACAGCCGCTCCTTGGTGAACAAGTCGGTGGTCAGCCTCCTCAAGACCCACCGATTCGCCCGGCAGATAGCCGGTGAGGAACTCTCCGTCACCGACACGCTGCCGATCCTGCAGGCCCTCACCACGCTCGATCTCGGCCCTTCGCAGATCGACGTCGGCCTGCTCGCCGAGACGTACAGGACCGACGACCGCGGTCTGTCGGTCGCGGAGTTCACCGCCGAGGCCGTCGCCGGCGCCACGGGCGAGAACAAGATCGAGAGCCGCGAGGGACGCGACGTCGTCCTCTACGGCTTCGGCCGCATCGGCCGCCTCGTCGCCCGCCTGCTCATCGAGAAGGCCGGTTCGGGCAACGGACTGCGCCTGCGCGCCGTCGTCGTCCGCCAGGGCGGCGAGCAGGACATCGTCAAGCGCGCATCGCTGCTGCGCCGTGACTCCATCCACGGCCAGTTCCAGGGCACGATCACCGTCGACGAGGCGACCAGCACGATCATCGCCAACGGCAACGCGATCAAGGTGATCTACGCCAACGACCCCTCCGAGGTCGACTACACGGCGTACGGCATCAAGGACGCCATCCTCATCGACAACACCGGCAAGTGGCGCGACCGCGAGGGGCTCTCCAAGCACCTGCGCCCCGGTGTCGACAAGGTCGTCCTGACCGCTCCGGGCAAGGGCGACGTCCCGAACATCGTGCACGGCGTCAACCACGACACGATCAAGCCGGACGAGCAGATCCTGTCCTGCGCCTCCTGCACCACGAACGCGATCGTCCCGCCCCTGAAGGCGATGGACGACGAGTACGGCGTGCTGCGCGGCCACGTGGAGACGGTCCACTCGTTCACGAACGACCAGAACCTCCTGGACAACTTCCACAAGGCCGACCGCCGTGGCCGCTCCGCGCCGCTCAACATGGTGATCACCGAGACCGGCGCGGCCTCGGCCGTCGCCAAGGCGCTGCCCGACCTGAAGGCGCCGATCACCGGCAGCTCGATCCGCGTCCCCGTCCCGGACGTCTCGATCGCCATCCTGAGCCTGCGCCTGGGCCGCGAGACCACCCGCGAGGAGGTTCTCGACCACCTCCGCGACATCTCGCTGCACTCGCCGCTGAAGCGACAGATCGACTTCACGACCGCCCCCGACGCCGTCTCCATGGACTTCGTCGGCTCGCGTCACGCGTCGATCGTCGACGCGGGCGCGACCAAGGTCGACGGCGACAACGCGATCCTCTACCTCTGGTACGACAACGAGTTCGGCTACTCGTGCCAGGTGATCCGCGTCGTCCAGCACGTCTCCGGGGTGGAGTACCCGACCTACCCGGTGCCGGTGGCCTGATACGGCGGTACGACCCCGCGGTGGGGCGGCAAGGGATTCCCTTGCCGCCCCACCGGCGTTCCACGGTCAACCGCCGAGCAGCCTGCGGGCCCCCAGGGCGAGCGAGATCTCCACGAGGTCGCCGACCCGGGTGAGGCTGCGCCCTGTCAGCTGCTCGACGCGTCGCAGCCGGTTGAGGACCGTGTTGCGATGGCAGTAGAGGCGGGCGCCGGCGCGCTGCGCGGAGCCGTCGCTCTCCAGCCAGACGACGAGCGTGTCGAGCAGGAGGTCCCGGTCGGCGGGGTCGAGGGAGCGCAGCGGGCCAAGGACCCGCTCGGCGAGCGCCTCGGCCAGCTCGGGCGACGAGACGACCAGGGCGTCGGGCAGACGTTCGTCCAGGAGCACGGTGCCGCCGCTGCGGGGGCAGGCGCGCAGTGCCGTGTCGGCGAGGCGGCGGGCGTAGGGGACGGCGGCAAGGCCCTCCACGGGTGAGCCGATCCCCGCGCGGGCTCCGGGCGGCAGGGAGAGAGAGGCGCCGAGCGCGGACACCTCGGCCGCCGGGTCGCCTTCGGCGTCGCCGAGCAGGACCAGGGCGTACTGGACTCCGGGAGCGCAGTGGCGCAGTGTCCGTGTCGCGGTCGGCAGGGTGAGGGGGGTGTCATCGCCCGCCAGGGCGATCACGGCGTACCACCCGTCCTCGGGCAGCCCCAGGACATCGGCGGCGGTGGGCAGGTCGGTGAGGCGGGCGCTTCCGTCGAGGAGGCCCGCGGTGAGCAGCCGCAGCCGGTTCTCGTGCTGCCAGGCCATACGGCGCTCGGTGCGGCGGTAGGCGTCGGCGACGACACCGCAGTGCTCGTCGACGAAGTTCCATACGTCCGTGGCGACATGGATGAGCAGCCGCATGTCGTCGGGGTTGCCGCGCGACACCTCGTCGACCAGGCCCTGCCACACCATCGCCCCGCCGAGCCGGAAGGCGTGCAGCAGCGCGTCGAGCGGCAGGCCCCGTTCGGCGCGCACCCCGGCGATCTGCATGGACGTGCGGTGGGCCGCCTCCCTGGTCTCCCCCGGCTGGAGGAGCGAGGTGACGCTGTGCCGCAGCGAACGGTGCACCTCCTGCCACACCTCGGTGGGGCGGGTCTCGATGTCCGCACGGTAGACGGGCTCCTGCTCGCCCAGCTCGGCGACGAGCCGGTCGGTCATCGCGGCCAGGTCCCTCAGCAGGGCGCGGGCGGCCCGGTGCAGCACGGCGACGGCATCGGCGTCGAGGAGGGAGCGCGCTCCGGGTGCGAGCGGCGTGATGGCGGGCACTTCGTGCAGGGGCCCGACCCGTGACCGCAGGACGTGTGGCATGGGGCCTCCACGGGAGTGTGCGCACTGCCGGATCTTCCTGACGCCCGAAGAATGGCATACCGCCCAGTCGGTACCTAGAGGTGTGCGGCAATCTCCTCATCACGGTCCGGCAACCCGCCGTCGCCCGCGAGCAACCGTGAGAGCTCGACGCGGGAGCGTATGCCCAGCGCGGCGAAGACATTGCGCAGGTGGTGGTCGACCGTGCGGTGGCTCACCGAAAGGCGCACCGCCACCTCCCGGTTGGTGGCCCCCTCCGCCACGTGCCGGGCGATGCGCTGCTGCTGCGGGGTCAGTTCCGCGAGCGGCCCCGGCCCCCGCTCCCCCGCCACCGCCTCACCCGCGGCACGCAGTTCACCGCGACAGCGGTCCGCCCAGGCGCGCGCACCGCACCGCTCGAAGCCGACGAGGGCGTCCCGCAGCGGATCGCGCGCCTCGCGGGTACGGCGCCTGCGGCGCAGCCACTGGCCGAACAGGAGCTGCGTACGGGCCCGTTCGAACTCGCCCGGCGAGCGGTCGTGGTGCGCCAGCGCGCTCTCGTACGCTGCGGCGGTCTGCTGAGGTGGGGCCAACAGGGCTCGGCAGCGCGCCAGTTGGGCCGGGGCAAGACCGTCGGCCGTGGCCCCGGCCCAGTGGGCGAACTCCGCCGTGGCGCTGCGGGCCTCCGCCGTGCGCCCCGCCTGGACAGCCGCTTCCACGAAGCAGGGGACGGCCAGCATCCGTACGGCGAAGTGCCCGCGCCGCGGTCCCGGAGCGACCAGGGGGGCGAGCCGCGCCGCCGCGTCCCCGGGGCGCCCCGCGGCGAGGTCCGCTCGGGCGACCGCCCAGACGGCGAGCGTGGCGGCCTGGGTCAGACCGTGCGGTCCCGCGCCCGCCGCCGCGGCTGACGCATGAGCCGCGCAGGCGTCCGCGTCGCCCTCCACGGATGCCGCGAGGGCGAGGACGGCGTGCAGCGAGACCGCGACGTTGGGCTGCCCGATGCGGTGCGCGGCCCTGAGTCCTTCGAGGGCGTGCGCCCGCGCCCTGGTGTGGCGGCCCGCGCGCAGCTCTCCGTAGGCCAGGTGCTCCAGGGCACGCGGCAGCAGGACCTCGGGGCCATAGGCGCGTACGGCCGCGAGCGCTCGGGCACCCGCCCCGCAGGCGGTCTCGACCTCGCCGACGACCAGGGCGGCGGCTCCGGCCCGCAGCAGTCCTGCGGGGTCGCTCGCCCCTGGTACGTCGTCCAGGCAACGGCGCAGCAGGGCGTGACCCTCGGCGGTGCGGCCCGTGAGGACCGCGCACATCCCGGCGCGGTATGCCTCCAGGGGCGGGTCGTCCGCGCAGACGGGGACGCGCGTCATCGCCTCCCGGTAGGCCGCCGCGTCGCCCATCGCCCAGGCCGCCTCCGCAGCGCCGATCAGCGCGTGTCGGGCCGGTTCCGGCGGGAGCAGCAGGGCGGCGGTCAACAGGTCCTCCCTGGCGTCGGCGGCGGGGCCGTCGGTGAGGGACAGCAGTCCGCGCACCCGGTGGACGCCGCCGTGGGCGGGGGTTCCTGCGGTGCGGGCCAGCAGGGCGCGGGCCCGGACGGGGTCGCCTGCGAGCCGGGACGCTTCCGCCGCGGCGGCGAGCCGGTCGGTGCGCAGGGTCGTGTCGGCGGTGAGCGCGGCGGAGCGGGCCAGGGCCGCGGAACGCTCGGCGTGCGGGCGGGGTCCGGTAGCCGCCTCGGCGAGGGCTCCGGCGAGCCGGGCGTCGTGATCCCCTGCCGCGCAGGCCAGTTGGACCAGGCTGGAGAGGGGGTCACGGCAGGCCGCGGCGAGGCGGGCGTGAGCGGCTCTGCGGCGGGCGAGCGGGGCTCGGCGCAGCACGGCTCGGCGCAGGAGCGCGTGGGTGAAGTGGATGCGCCCGCCCGCTCCGACGACCGCGCCGGCCGCTTCGGCGGGTGCGAGTCCCGAGAGGTCGGCGCCGGCCCGCACCAGCAGGGCGAGGTCCGCGCCGGCGCCGTCGGGCTCGTGCTCCCCGGCCGCGGCGGCGAGCAGCAGCAGGGCGCGGGCATCGGCGGGCAGTTCGTCGATGCGGGCGGCGTAGTCGTCGAGGAGGTCTTCCCCGCCGGGCAGGGAGTCGGGCAGCGGGGTACGTCCGGCCAGTTGGCCGGGGGTGAGGGCCGCGACGAGCGCGCGGAGCAGGCGCGGGTTGCCCACGGCCTCGCGGATCAGCCAGGCGGCGACGACCGGGTCCGCGGAGCCCTGGGTGAGCCGGTCGAGCAGGGCGGCCGCCGCACTGTCGTCGACCGGCCCCAGGCGCAATGTGTCCAGTCCCCCCAACTCGCTTGATCCCGCACGCTGTTCGGCGAGGGTGAGCAGGACGGCCACGGGGCTCTCGGCGGGCAGGAGGCGCAGTTCCGCCAGGAGGGCGGACCGGGCCGCGGACGGCCAGGTGTGCGCGTCGTCGACACAGACGAGCAGCGGGCCCTGCCGCGGCAGCGACGCCGACACGGTCAGCTGAACCGACGGGACGGCCGGGGCGCAGATGTCCCGCGCGTGCTCCACGAGCGCGGTGCGGCCGAGGCCGGGCGGCGCGGTCAGGACGAGCACGCCGCCCCGCCCGGTCCGTAATCGCCCCACCAGGGATTCCACGGCGGCGATTTCCTCGCGGCGGCCGTGGAGCTCGGGGGGCCTGAGCGTGCCGGGAACGGTCGTCGAAGGGGTCACGCCCGCACGTTACGTTCGCGTAACACGGCCCGGAAGCCCCGCGTCCGCACGGCTGGGCACGCCCCCAACGGTCGCCGCGTCCGGGTGTGCGCGGGCACAGTCCCGGGGCCTTGGGACGACACGCGTCGTCCGCCGCCGGCTGACCGGCGACGGACGACGGGCCCCCATGACGGGTCATCAGGATCAGGAGGTGTGAGGGCAGTTGCCCCGGTACTCCTCGATCGTCAGGCTCGGCTGCGGCAGCGGGCAGAGGAACTGCTCGAAGCGGGTGTCGTTGTCGATGAACCGCTTCAGCCAGGAAATGCTGTACTTCGCGATCGTCGTGTTGGACGAGTTCGGCGTGAAGTGGGTGGCGCCGTTGAGCTCCAGGTACGCCTTGTCCAGGGAGCTGGGCAATGACCGGTAGAACGGCTCGGAGTGGCTCGCGACGGGGGCTACGGTGTCACCGTCGGCGCCGACGACGAGCGTCGGCGTCCGCAGCTCGGGCCAGGTCGTGTCGGTGTTCCAGCCGGTCAGCGGGATCGCCGCCTTCAGCGATGTGCGGCTCTTGGCGGCCTCCAGGGTTCCTCCGCCGCCCATCGAGTGCCCCATCACGCCGAGCCGGGAGGCGTCGATCCGACCCCGCACCGAGCTCGTCTTGGTCAAGTAATCGAGGGCGGAGAGGAGTTGGCGTCCCCGGCTGGCGGGCTGGTCGAGCGTGGTGAGGGTGTCGATGGTGAAGACCACGAAGCCCTGGGAGGCGAGCCGCGGGCCCAGCCAGGCGATGCTCGACTGGTAGGCGGTGAAGCCCGGGGAGATGACGACCGCGCCGAAGGTGCCGTCGGCGGTGGACGTCGGGTAGTAGACGGTGCCGCCGCCGAAGCCGGACACGCTCAGCGACGAGACGTTGGTCTGCGAGACGGCGTAGGAGCCGCGCGAGGCCTCGATGCTGGAGACGGTCGGTTCGGGGCCGCGTTCGTACGGATTGTCGGCGGCGGCCTGGGCGCCGGGCGCGAGGCCGGTGCCGAGCAGTCCTGCGGTGGCGACAGCGGCGGCCAGAGCGGCCCGCACCACAGGGCGGGAGAAGACGTGCAGGCGCACGGAGGGGTCCTCTCGATCGTGGCGGACCACGCGGGAGGAGGGAGATACGCCCCGGTGGAGACCGCCGTGTTCGTTGGCGGTCCCCACCGTGGCGGTACTGACAGGGTGTCGACATCGGCGAAATCACCGGTGTCGCGGGAACGTGGGCAGCGTCAGCCGCGCAGGGGACCCTCGCAGGAGTAGTCCGATGTTCCGGCGCGTCCGTCGGTCCAGATGTCCACCTCGCCGAAGGCGCAGTTCATGTCCGTGAGGTTGTTGTCGCCGCCCGCCGCCCGGTCGAGGATGAAGGTGTCCACGGTCTCGGACATGTCCTTGAAGACGAGGTCCGGATCGGCCGAGTCGCCGAGGTTCGCGGTGATCCGTCCGGTGCACACGAACCGCGGGCGCTCCGGGGCACCGGTGGAACGGCAGTCGGGCGTGATGCCGGTCGTCGCGGTGAACGAGGTGCGGACCTGGTCGGCCGTGCTGTCGCGCAGCTGCCCGACGGGGACGTACTTCGTGTCGGGGACGAACAGGTCGTCGACGTGCGCGATCTGCTTGTCGAGGAAGGCGTCGTAGGCGCTCTGCAGCCCGCTGTCACGGCCGAGGCGGTCGCGCCAGGCGTCGAAGGCGCCCGGGTCGTCGGAGCGCAGGTGGCGGTACATCTCCTTGATCAGCGCGGGGCGTTCGGTCCACAGGAACTCGAAGAAGGCGCCCGCGTAGTCGTAGAAGCGGAAGCCGTCCCCGTCGTACGTGGCGTGCAGCAGCTGGTCCACGCTCATGCGCGGGGCGCCGTTCGCGGTGTCGTCGATGATGCCCTGGATCAGCGACTTGCGGACCTTGATGCCGTCGTCGCGCGTGGCGCCGTCGAAGAACTCCGCGGTGCCCTCGTCCATCGCGGTCGTCCGGTCACCCTCGTACCACGGCCCCTCACCGAAGAAGCCCGGCACCGCCCAGCGGCCGTTGAGGTAGTGCGTGTACTCGTGCCGGAACAGCTCCTCCAGGGTCAGCGAGGAGTCCTGGGGCACGCGCCGCTGGTAGGTGTAGAAGGTCGCGCCCCTCTCGATGTAGACCCCGCCGTTGTCGGTACCCATGCCGGTCAGGAGCGGGTGGAAGTTCTCGTAGTCGGCGCGCGAGGCGTACAGGACGGTGTTCAGGGTGGCGTTGGGGTCGCCGCCGAGTGGCTCCTGGGTGCCGACGACGCGGTGGAACTGGGCCTTGACCTGCTTGCTCGCGTAGTAGAGCTGGTCGACGGTGTCGCGGTCGAGGGCGGTGCGGACCTTCATCCCGCCCGCGTCGTAGGCGTAGGTCTGCGGGAAGAGGCGGCGCTCGATGTCGTCCCTGCACACCTTGTACGGCTTGCAGGCGTCGAACTCGATGAGCCAGGTGACGACCTTCGCCCACGGCGCGCTGCCGTCACCGAAGGTGCGGGCGACGGTGTCGAGGAGCGGGCCGAGCCCGGCGAGGGTCTCGGTGCGCAGGGCGTCGATCTGGCCGAACCGGCCGTACTCGCTCACCGCGTCGCGCACCACCCAGGCGTTGGGCTTGCCCTTGAGGTGGACGTACCCGCCGAAGGCCTTGAAGGCGGCGCGGTAGGAGGCGTCGGCGGTCACCGCGGTGCGGAAGGCGGTGTCCTGGTTGCCGGGGTAGACGCCGAGGTAGTTCAGGCTGAGCGCGGAGAGGGCGGCGCCGGCCCAGGAGGCGTCCTGGGCGGTGTCGGGGTGGGCGGCGTCCATCGTCGCCAGGACCCGCTTGACGAGCGGGAGTTGATGCTGGCGCAGCCCTGTCGCGCTGGCCGCCGTCAGCGCCTCACGGAGGGTCTCGGCGTTGGAGCGCGTGACGTCGAAGGCGCGGGCGGCCGCCCCGAAGGCGTCCACGGCCCCGCGTATGGCGGCCAGGGTCGACGGGTCACCGATGTCGACCTCTTCGTGCGAGAAAGCCTGGTAGGAGACGGCGTGCAGGTACGTGAACATCTCAAGGAGGTGGCTGCCGTTGGTGCCGTCGTGAGATGCGGAGAGCCGGGTGGCGCGCTGGGAGACGGCCTGGATGTGTGCGCGCGACATGACCGGGGCGAGGCGCTGGTCCCAGGTCCAGATGAGTCCGCGCAGACAGCCGTCGGCGGTCACGGCCGGGTCGGCGAGGAAGTCGACGAACTGCGCGGGCGAGAGGCCGGTGACGCCGTCGAGGGTGCACGGGACCGACATCTTGCCGACGGTGGCGCGGGGCACGGTGGCCGTGCCCTTCGCCTTCTTCGTGCGGGGGCCGGGCACGCGGCCGTCGGCGAGCTCGCCCGGCGCCGGAAGCTTCCAGGTGGCGGACTTCGGCTCGTTGGCCCGGCGGTCGACCCGGTCGAACGGGCTCGGCGCCTCGGCTCCCGGCGCGGCGGGCGAGGTGGCGGCAGGCCGCCGGTCGGGAGTGGGGGCGTCCGCGCCGGCGATCGGCGCGGCAGTGGCGCACAGCGTCACGGATATCGCCGCGGCGACCACGGATCTGCGCAGGGTTCGGGGTTGGTGCACGACAGGCTCCTGGTGTGTGGGAGGTGGGGCAAGCAGTGCGTGCGGGTGGCGCGAAGACCCTTCCGGGACTTCCCTGCATCAACTGCCAGATGTGCAGAGGCACTTGAGGAGAGCGGGCCTGCGCCATGTGATGCGTAACGTAGTAATGTGAAATGGTACTGACAACCCCTCAGACGCCGGGAGGTCTCCCAAGTCCCCTGCGGCACCGGGTCCTTCACCCTGCTCGTGCGCTCTACCGGCGCACCGGAAGCCGGGGAGAGAACAATGTGACCTTGTACGCTGGTGCACCACTCGGGGCGGGCGCGCGGGCCACGACCTGCGGGGCCACGAAGGGATCACCACCATGGGCCACCTCCCACAGCGCACCCTCGTCACTCCCCGGGAGCGGCTGCGTGATCAGGTCGCCCACCATCTGCGGGCCGCGCTGATATCCGGTGAACTCAGGCCCGGCGAGGTCTACTCGGCGCCCGTTCTCGCCGAGGACTTCGGGATCTCCGCGACGCCGGTGCGCGAGGCGATGCTCGACCTGGCCCGCGAGGGCCTGGTGGAGCCGGTCCGCAACAAGGGCTTCCGGGTCACCGAGGTCAATGAACGCGATCTCGACCAGTACACCGAGATCCGCACGCTCATCGAGGTCCCCATGATCGGCCGCATCACCCGCTCCGCGTCGCGCGCGGATCTTGAGCGGCTGCGCCCCGTCGCCGATGAGATCGTGCGCGCGGCCCGCGACCACGACCTCATCGGCTATCTCGAGGCGGACCGGCAGTTCCACCTCTCCCTGCTCGCACTCGGCGGCAACGACCGGCTCGTCGAGACCGTCGGTGACCTGCGCAAGCGCTCCCGCCTGTACGGACTGACGGCACTGGACGAGCGCGGCCGTCTGATCCCGTCGGCCCAGGAGCACATCGAGCTCCTGGACCTGATGGTGGCGGGCGACGCCGAGGGCGCGGAGCAGTGCATGACCCGCCATCTCGGGCATGTGCGCTCATTGTGGGCGCGGGGCGCCAAGGAGTAGACGGGGGGGCCTACTCGCTGGTTCGTTTGTTTCTTCAACACATTGCGCGATTCGTTGACGCGGACCGTTCACATCTTTATGGTCGCCTGACCTTCCCCGGCGACCCCGCAACGGAGCACAATGAGGTCCCTCCCCCGCACGGCCCGGTTCATCGCACCCTTCCTCGTGGGTGTGCTCGCCGCGGCCGTTCCCCCCACAGCGGCGGCCGACATCGCGACCCCGAGAACCGAAGAGCCGACGACGCCCGCGCCATCCCCCCACGACGACTGGACGCTGACGTCGACCCGCATCGACGCGAAGGACACGTACCACGCCTTCGTCGGCAACGGCTATCTCGGCCAGCGCGTCCCGCCCAGCGGAACCGGCTACGCGGCGTCCGACGCCAAGACCGGGTGGCCGCTGTTCACCCCCCGCTACGACGGTTCCTTCGTCTCCGGGCTCTACGGCCACAACAAGGACACCACCGAGAACCGCCAGGTCGCCGCGGCCATCCCCACGTGGACCCCGCTCACGGTGTCCACCGGCGGACCCACGTCCGAGACGTTCACCTCCGCGACGCCGGCCTCCCGGATCTCGCACTACCGGCAGAGCCTCGACCTGCGCCGCGGCCTGGTGCGGACCGAGCTCACCTGGACGGCCGCCGACGGCCGGGCCACCGACCTCGCCTACGACGTCCTCGCGGACCGCGACAACCCCCACGTCGGCGCCGTACGCCTGCGCATGACCCCGCACTGGAACGGCAGCGCGAAGGTCACCGACCGCATCGACGGCCGCGGCGCCCGGCGCATGACACCCACCGGCGGCGGCGCCCGCTCCGGAGGGCGGACCATGGCCGTGGGGTTCCGCACGGACGGCACGAAGACCGAAGGGACGGTCGCGTCGACCCTGCGCGCGGGGCAGGGTGTGCGTACAGGAAATGAACAAAACTCAGCCACTGCCCGCAAGTTGAGCGCCCAACAGTCCGTCGGTGTCCCGGTCCACTCCGGCCGGACCTACGAACTCACCAAGTACGTGGGCGTCGACACCGCACTGACCTCCCGCGCCCCCGAGCGCGACGCCGTCACGGCCTCGCAGCGTGCGGCAGGACGTGGCTGGGACGCGTTGTTCAGCGGCCACACCGCCGCCTGGCGCAAGCTGTGGCGCAGCGACATCGAACTGCGGGGACAGGGCGAGCTCCAGTCGTGGGTGCGGTCCGCCCAGTACGGGCTGCTCTCCAGCAGCCGCACCGGCGCGGCCAACAGCATCTCCCCCACCGGCCTGAGCAGCGACAACTACGCGGGCCTCGTCTTCTGGGACGCGGAGACCTGGATGTACCCGGCGCTGCTCGCCGCCCACCCCGACCTCGCCAGGTCCGTCGTGGACTACCGCTACCGCACCCGGGCCGGCGCCCGCGCCAACGCGGAGAAGCTCGGCCACCGCGGCCTCTTCTACCCCTGGACCAGCGCGAGCGAGGGCGACCTCCAGTCCGAGTGCCACAGCGTGGATCCGCCGCACTGCCGCACCCAGAACCACCTGCAGAGCGATGTCGCCCTGGCGGCCTGGCAGTACTACCTCGCGACCAAGGACACCCACTGGCTGCGCACCCGCGGCTGGCCGGTGATCAAGGGCATCGCCGAGTTCTGGGCCGACCGCGCGACCCGCAACGCCGACGGCAGTTACTCCATCAAGGACGTCGCGGGGCCCGACGAGTACAGCAACGGCGTCGACGACGGCGTCTTCACCAACGCGGGCGCCGCGACCACCCTGCGCACCGCCGCCCGCACCGCGAAGATCCTCGGCAAGGACGCCCCCGCGAGCTGGCACACCGTCGCCGACAAGCTGCGCATCCCCTACGACAAGAAGAAGCAGGTCTTCCAGCAGTACGACGGCTACAAGGGCTCGGTGATCAAGCAGGCAGACACCGTGCTCCTGATGTACCCGCTGGAGTGGCCGATGTCGAAGCAGGCCGCCACCAACACCCTCGACTACTACGCGGCCCGCACCGACCCCGACGGCCCCGCGATGACCGACTCGGTGCACGCCATCGACGCCGCCGCCATCGGCGAGCCGGGCTGCTCCGCGTACACCTACCTGGAGCGTTCCATCCGGCCCTTTGTACGTGGCCCGTTCGACCTGTTCTCCGAGGCGCGCGGTGACAAGGCGGGCGCCTCCGACCCGCTGTCGGGCTCCCCGGCCCAGAACTTCACGACCGGCCAGGGCGGTTTCCTCCAGGTCTTCACCAACGGCCTGACCGGGCAGCGGATGCGCGAGAACAGCGTGCAGCTCGACCCGATGCTGCCGCCGCAGCTGTCCCAGGGCGTGAAGCTCGACGGCCTGCGCTGGCAGGGCCGTACGTACGACATCGCCATCGGCGCCCACGACACCACCGTGCGCCTCACCCACGGCAAGCCCTTCGAGATCGAGACACCGCAGGGCAAGCAGATCGTCAGCCAGGGCGCGCCCGCGCACGTCAAGACCCGCCGCCCTGACCTCGAGCCCACCGACAACGTCGCCAGGTGCCGTACGGCGAAGGCGACTTCGGAGCAGCCCGGCCAGTACGCGAACGCCGCACTCGACGGCAACACCGCCACCGCCTGGGTTCCCGACACCGCCCGCGCGGGACTCACCGCGGACCTCGGCAAGGTCTCCCCGATCTCGAAGATCACCCCGCACTGGACGGACGTGAAGCCGACGCAGCACACCGTGCAGACCTCACTCGACGGAAAGCACTGGAAGACCGCCTCACCGGACGGAGAGACCGCCCGCTACATCCGAGTGACGTTCACCTCCAAGGACGCGAAGAAGCCCGCGGGCATCCAGGAGTTGACCGTCCGCCGCCGATAAGTGACGGCGGGAGCGGCGGTGGAGGCACAAAAGGAGTGCCGCCACCGCCGCTCCCGTTGTTAGCCTCGCAGGCGTGGTAGACGAGGCGTACGAGAACCCGAGGCTGGCGGCGCTCTACGATCCGCTCGAAGCGGACCGCGGCGACCTGGACGTGTACGCCGCCGTGGCAGCGGAACTGACGGCACATCACGTGCTGGACGTGGGATGCGGCACGGGTACGTTCGCGCTGATTTTGTCCGGCCGCGGAGTGCGGGTGACCGGCGTCGAACCGGCCGCCGCCTCGCTCGACGTCGCGCGGTCCAAGCCCGGCAGCGAGCGCGTGCGGTGGATCCACGGCGACGCGACCGCGCTCCCCGCGATGCGGGTGGACCTTGCCACCATGACCGCCAACGTGGCCCAGGCGATCACGGACCCGGAGGTGTGGGAGGGCACCCTGCGCGGAATTCACGCCGCGCTGCGGCCCGGCGGCCACCTCGTCTTCGAGACCCGCGACCCGGCCAGGCGGGCGTGGGAGGAGTGGAACCGCGCCGCGACCCACCGCACGGTCGCCGTCGAGGGCGTCGGCGACGTCGAGACCTGGCTGGACGTCACCGACGTCACCTGGCCGCTGGTGACCTTCCGCAGCACGGTCGTCCTGACCACGACCGGCGAGACCCTCACCTCCGACTCGACCCTGCGCTTCCGCGAACGCGACGAGGTGACCGGCTCGCTGACCGCGCACGGCTACGTGGTGGACGAGGTCCGTGACGCCCCGGACCGGCCGGGCAGGGAGTTCGTCTTCTTCGCCCGCCGCCCGGAGGTCCACGAGGGCGAGGTCAGCGCAGCGTCATCCGATACGTCAGCGGCGAACGCCCGGTGATCAGGACCCGGATGCCGTCCGGGGTGAGGGAGCCGTTCATCCAGGTGTAGCGCTCCCCCGGCTCGACCACGGGCGGCTGTTTGCCGCCCTTTCCGTTGCCGGGGCCGAACGTGATCCGGTCGTCGCCGACCGCGTAGGTCGCATCGCCGCTGACGAGCTGGTAGGTGTCGTCCGCTCCGGCGACCGGCTCCAGGCCGTCCCCCGACAGCTCCCCGCCCCGCCGGAAGCACAGCTCAAGGGCCAGCGGCACCGCCGACTCCGACACGTCGAAGGACAGGTCCCAGCCGCCGTCGTCCGTCTCGCGCACCAGGATCTCGGTGCGCAGGGACCGGTACTCCCCCGGCCGGTGCGGGAAGTCCATCGCCGACCAGAATCGGCCGTCGTCGGTGAGCGGGTAGAGCCCGTCCTTGCGCCGGTGGCGGCGCGGCAGCGGTTGGTGGAACGCCGCACGGACCTCCGCGTGCAGCCGCCACGCGTCGCCCCGGCGCTCAAGACCCTCGGACCGGAAGGGGCCGAGCGAGAAGAACTGCGGGGCAAGACGCAGTGAGTCGAGGATCGCGGCGCCCTTGCGCATCTTGAAGAACGTGGGGTTGGTGGAAAGGCCCGAGGAGATGACGTGCACCTCGGGCAGGTCCGTGCCGCCGAAGATGCTCGCCGTGCGCTCACCGCGGCGCACGCGCACCAGGCGGCAGTCGGCGTCGTGGTGCTCGAAGTCGGCCGGAATCTCCTTCGCCGCCGGAAGCTCACGGGCGAGCTCGGGGCGGTCGAGGACCTCGGCGAGCCGGTCGCCCAGCGGGGTCTCGCCGAAGGTCTGCCCGGTGCCGCGCTCCCGAAGGAGTTCGGCGACCGCGGCGAACGTTCCGTTGCCGTCACGGATCGCCAACTCCCGGTACTGGAGCCAGAACTCGGGCAACTGGCGCAGCGCCGCCTGGTCCTGGCGGCGCGAATGGACGGACTCCACCTCGCCGTTGGGCTCGGTTACGTAGAGCGAGGCGGTGAGGTTGTCCCGTACGTGTGCGTACAGGTCGCGGCGGTCGTGGAAGCGGGCGATGGTCAGCAGGGCCGGGTTGGTGACCACCGCCGAGTACGTGGGGCTGCGCTCGCTGTACTCGCCGCCCGGCAGTTGGTCGATGCCCTCCGCGAGCCAGGCGTCGATGCGCCTGGGATAGGAGGCGTCGGGCCAGCGCCGGTGGATGCGGGAGAGCGCGGAGCACACCAGCCAGCGGTGATTCGCGGTGTGCACGCCGCCGTGCGCGAGGCCGGGGCCCGCCTTGCGCAGAATCCGCTCGACCGTGGCCCGCACCTTCTCGGTGGACCGCTCGCCGTCCTTGTCGAGCAAGGCGTGGACGATGTTCAGGTCGACGATCGAGAAGGCGGTGTCGGGCGGCGAGTGGACGGCGCCCTGGTCCCACAGCCCGTCGTCGAACTGTTCGTCGGCGAGGGCGTCGGCGAGTTCTCCCATCGGGCCCAGGAGCGCACCGTCGTGATGGTGCGCCGACGCGGTGTGCACGTGGACGGAGGTGAGGGTGCGCAGGCTGCGGGCGGCGGCGCGGGCCTTGCCCAGGTCGCGCAGCTCGGTGATGTTGCCGTCGTAGGTGTCGAGGACTGCGTCGACGCGCTCGTCGGCGGCGGCGGTGAGGAGGGCGACGAAGTCCGTGTCCTGCGCGGGTTGTTCGGGTCGGCCGCCGTCCGCCGCCGCAGCCGTGCGGCCGGAGATTCCCGCGGCGGTGACCGTGGCGGAGGTGGCGAGGAAGGTCCTGCGGGCGATCACGCTGTCTCCCTCTGGGGCACGCGTACGTGGTTGCGTACGTCGATGGCGGTGAGCGCCAGGGCCAGCGGCCCCGGCACGAGGAACGCGAGCGGCAGCATCATCCATGCGCACAGCACGGCGGCCGCGAGGGCGAGCAGGACCAGGAGGCTGCCGCCCACGTCCCGCGCCGAGTCACCGGCGGCGCCGCGCACCGCGGCGCGCCAGTCGCCGAGCGCTTCGGGGCGGGCGCAGGCGCGCAGCCCCACGATCACGGCGCACGCCCCGATCGCCGCGGCCGTCACGGCGAAGACACGGGCACCCGGCAGCCCCACCCCGGCCAGAGCCAGATCGGCGGCGAACAGCAGCACCCCGGCGAGCGCGACCGCGCCCGCGGCGAGGTCACCGGCACGGAACCGCTGACGCAGCAGCGCCACGTAACGCCGCGCCGTGGCGGGTTGGTCCTCCCCCGTGCCGCGCACGACCGCGCAGGCGGTGGAGAGCGCCGCAGGAGCGGTGATCAGCGGCAGACAGGCCAGCGCCGTGACCACGCCCAGGGCCAGCACATCGGCGAACAAGGTCATCCGGGGCCCGAACATCTCGCCCGGCTCGCGGGTCCGCGCGCTCATTCCTTGACCCCGGAGTTGGCCATGCCCTCGACCAGGAAGCGCTGGAAAGCGAGGAAGAACAGCACGATCGGCAGCAGCGCGATCACCGACATGGCGAACATCGGGCCGAACGCCGACTGGCTGGAGGCGTCCACGAACGACCGCAGCGCCAGTGTCAGGGTGAACTTCTCCGGCGAGAAGAGATAGATCAGCTGGGTGAAGAAGTCGTTCCAGGTCCAGATGAAGGTGAAGATCGCGGTGGTGATCAGCGCGGGCCTGGTGAGCGGCAGGACGACCAGGAAGAAGCTCCGGAACGGGCCGCAGCCGTCGATCCTGGCCGCTTCCTCCAGCTCGCGCGGCAGGCCGCGCATGAACTGCACGATGAGGAAGACGAAGAAGGCCTCGGTGGCGAGGAACTTCGGCAGGATCAGCGGCCAGTAGGTGTTCACCATGCCGAGCTGGTTGAAGATGATGTACTGCGGGATCAGGACGGCGTGGTGCGGCAGCATGATCGTCGCGATCATGAAGGCGAACAGCGGGCCGCGCAAGCGGAACCGAAGCCGGGCGAAGGCGTATGCCGCGAGGGAACAGCTCAGTACGTTGCCGATGACGGCGCCGCCCGCGATCAGCAGGGAGTTGGAGAGCAGTCGCCCGACGGACACGTCGTCCACACCGTCGAGGGCGGTCGAGTAGTTCGACCACTCCAGCTTGCCCGGCAGCAGGTTCAGGCTCGCGATCACCTCGTCGGCGGGCTTGAGCGACGTGGCGACGAGCCAGGCCAGCGGATACAGCATCACCAGGAGTGCGGCCAGACATCCGGCGTGCAGCGCGACCCGGCGCCAGGGCAAGGACCGACGGCCCACGGTGGTTGCGGTGGTGGTCATCGCTCCCCCTCGTTCGCGTAGAAGACCCAGGAGCGCGAGGTGCGGAAGAGCACCGCGGTCACGGCTCCGATGGCGAGCAGCAGGACCCAGGCCATGGCGGATGCGTAGCCCATGTGCGATGCGACGAAGCCGCGGTCGTAGAGGTAGAGCGTGTAGAAGAGGGTGGAGTCGGCGGGGCCGCCCTTGCCACCGCTGACCGCGAAGGCGGGGGTGAAGACCTGGAAGGCCTGGATGGTCTGGAGCACCAGGTTGAAGAAGAGCACCGGCGACAGCATCGGCAGCGTGATGGAGACGAACTGCCGCTTGCGGCTCGCTCCGTCCACCGACGCCGCTTCGTAGAGTTCGACGGGGATCTGCTGGAGACCCGCAAGGAAGATCACCATGGGGGCGCCGAACTGCCAGACCGTCAGGAGCGCCACGGCCAGCAGCGCCCAGCCGGGCTTGTTGACCCAGCCGCCGGTGTGGATGCCGATGTCGGACAGGAGGTTGTCGACGGTGCCGCCGTCGTTGAAGACCGCCCGCCACACCAGGGCGATCGACATGGACGCGCCGAGCAGCGAAGGGGCGTAGAAGGCGGACCGGTAGAAGGACTTGCCGCGCTTCATGGACTTCAGGGCGAGTGCGACGGCGAGGGCGAGCGCCAGTTGCAGCGGCACGGCGATGACGACGTACATCAGGGTCGCGCCGACCGAGCGCCAGTAGCGCGGGTCCTCGGTGAACATCTGGACGTAGTTGCGCAGTCCCACCCAGCGCGGGGCGTTGAACAGGTCGTAGTCGGTGAAGGACAGATACAGCGAGACGGCCATCGGGAGCAGCGTCAGGACGACGGCGCCGAGCACCCAGGGCGAGAGGAACACCCAGGCCGCGCCCTCCCGTCGGATCCTGCCGCGCTGCTGCCTCGGTGGCGCGGGGCTCTTGGCGCGCACGGGCTTCGCGGCCACGTCGGTGGTGGTCATGACCTCAGCTCCGCCTTCGCCTCGGTGATGAAGTCCTCCGCGGCCTCACGGGGTGTCATCTGCTCGAACGACACCTGGTCGTAGTCGCGCTGGAAGGTGGTCTGGAGGGAGTTGTCGCCGGTGGGCGGGGCCTTCGGCGGTGTCCTGAGACTGCCGTCGACGGAGTCCTGGTAGTCGGCGACGACCTTGTCGAAGTCCTTGAGCCCGGGGCCGATGTCGTCACGGATCGGCTCGTTGACGGGGATGCCCCGGGAGGCGCCGAGGATCGCCGCCGCCTTCCCGTCATTGATCATGAAGTCGATGAACTCGGCGGATTCCTCGGGATGTTCGGTGGTGGCCGCCGCGCCCATGAACATCGAGGGCTTGAAGTACTGGCCGGGCGTGCCGTCCGAACCCGAGGGCATCGGGGCGAGGGTCAGGCCTTCGCCCACGATCGCCGTGAAACCGCTGGAGGGCGCGTCCCAGTTGAAGTCGGCGACCGCCTTGCCGCGGGCCAGCGGCTGGTTCTCCACCGACCCGTCGAGCTGCGTGGTCTGCTCGGCGGACGACACCGCCCCCTCGCGCCGCAGCTTGTCGGTGAAGGTCCACCAGCGGGTGAGGTCATCGGCCGTGAAGCCGAGGCCGCGATCCTTCGTGTACAGCGACTTGCCCTGGCCGCGCAGCCACACCTCGAAGCAGTCCTCGCTCTGCCCGGGGTCGATGGAGCCCGGCTTCCCTGCCTTCTTCGCCAACTCCCGCATGGCGTCGGCCCATTCGTCCCAGGTCCAGCCCTTGCGCGGGAGTGTCACCCCTGCCGCCTTCCACTGTTCGGCGTCGTACACGACGGCCTCGGTGCCGCGCCCCTGCGGGATCGCGTACTGGGTGCCGTCCACGACGCCGGTGGCGAGGAGGCCGGGGTCGATCGCTTCGGTGCGCAGGGCCTTCTTCTGCTTTCCCAGGTCGAGCAGGATCCCGCCGGACGCGTACTGGTCGATCTGCCGGTAGTCGAGCTGCATCACGTCGGGCGCGTCGCCGCCCGCGGCCTGGGTGGCGAGCTTCTGCTTGTACGCCTCGTAGCCGGCGAACGAGGTCTGCACCGTGACCCCGGGGTGCTCCTTCTCGAACAGCGCGACAGCTTCCTGGGTACGGGCCGCCCGGTCGGGGTTGCCCCACCAGGTGTAGCGCAGGACGGTCCTGCCGCCGCCGCTCGATTCGTCCGAGCCGCCGCAGCCGGTGAGCAGCACACTGAGCGTGAGCACCGCGACCGTCGCGCAGGACCACTTTGTCCTGTTTCCGGGCATGCCGAAGACACCTCTCCTCTCTGGTTCCTTGACGGACTTGTCTGGTGAAGGCGGCGGCTATTCGCCGTGGTACGGGAGCGTGGTGCCCGGCAGTTCGTACTCGTCGCGGCGCCCACACATGCCGTAGCCGCCGATGCGAGAGGGACGGCTGTCGTACGAGCCCGATCCCGCGAGGTGGTCGGGGCTGCCGGACTCCAGCGCGTCGAGCTGCGCGCCGGTGCGCTCGGCGGTGGCGAGGGCGCCGGCCCGCCACAGTTCGCGCCAGGTGGGGATCTTGTCCCGCACGAGCCGGGCCGCGGCCTGCTGGAACTCCAGGTAGGGGCCGTTGTCCCCGGCTTCGAGCGCCTCGCGCAGCGGCAGATAGCCCTCGACGGCCAGGTCGCGGCGCTTGCGTGCGGCGGCTTCGGCCTCCGGCCCTTCCTTCGCGGGGAGTTTCGCCGCTGCCGCGTACCGCTCGGGGTCGGCGAGCACGTCGGGCGGGAAGGTGAAGACGGCGTCCCCGGCCTCGGGCAGGCCGCTGTTCTGCATCAGGACCGTGATCCGCAGGTCACCGCCCTGGACCATGCGGTGCACGGTGCCGGGGGTGAACCACGCGACCGAGCCCGCCTCCAGGGGGACCTCGCGGTAGCCGTCGGGGCTGAGCGTCTGGACGGCGCCGCGGCCGCCGGTGACGACGTACGCCTCGGTGCACACGAGGTGCAGGTGCGGGCTGCCGCCGCACACTCCGTCGGCGGCCTCCCAGTCGTAGGCGCTCAGGTGCGAGAGGCCGATGGCTCCGGGCAGCGGGTGCGGAAGGCTCACCATGTCAGGCCCTTCAGGTGGGTGGCGACGCGGTCGCGGTCCCAGGCGCCGTCGGCGACCACGACGCGGTAGCGGTAGGTGAAGGAGGCGCCGGGCGGCAGCGCGAACTCGTCGAAGAACGCCCAGGAGAAGGCGACGGTGGGGATGGGTTCGGAGCGCACGAACCAGTGCGAGTCATGGATCGCGCTCGCTGTGTCCAGGTTCTCGGGGGCATGTGCGAAGACGAGCGTGGAGTGCGCGTCGACGTCGTCGTGCTCGGCGGTGAAGGCGAGCCAGGGACCCTGGGTGCCCATGAGCTGGGCCGCGTCCTTCTCGTCGTCGGGGCCGAAGGCGGCGCCGCCGGTGAAGTCGCGCGGCCCGCGCCACTGCAGGCCCGTGTATCCGGCCATGTCGCGTCCCGCGGTGGTCGGCGAGCCGAAGCGCAGGGGTTCGTCACGGATGTTGGTCAGGCGGATCGACCAGTCCAGGGCCCAGGATCCGGCCTGCTCGTCGACGGAGTGGACGGTGATGCCGCGCTCCTCCCTGGCCCATTCCTGGCCGCCGTTCTCGATCCAGGTGAGCTCTTCGACGAGGCTGAGGCGGTCGTCCTCGACGTCCAGGACGGCGAACCCGTCGTGGCGCATGGATCCGACCCGCTCCGGCAGACGCAGATAACCCTCGCCGTGGACATAGCAGTTGCCGCCCCAGAAGTTCTGACCCGACAGATGGCTGGCGGTCATCTGGAGGCCCTTGTGCCAGCGGTGGTCGTTCGGGCGGTACCCCGAGACCTGGTGTCCGGCCAGGGTGCGCAGCGGATGGATGTAGGGCTTGCGGGCCTCGAAGGGGTCCGGGTCCGGCGCGTAGACGTAGCTGAGCAGCTCGACGTCGCCCGACCGGACCGTGATCCGCTCGCCGTGGGTGTGGGTGACCTGAATCGTCATCGCTGGGGACTCCAGTCGGGGTGGCTGCCGTGCATGGCCGGGTAGTAGGGGTCACCCGCGGCGATCTCGCCCGCGAGCACCGGCTGTCCGGTGAACGCCGACTTGTAGAGCGCGGCGGCGAATTCGAGGGTGCGCCGGGCGTCGGTGCCGCTACCCGGCGGCCGTACGCCCTGGTCGTAGGCGTCGAGGAGCGCGCCGAGCTGGGCGGCGTGCGAGCTGGGCACGTCGGCGGCGGGGGTGCGCCAGGCTGCCGTGCGCCCGGCGTCGGTGTGCGGGGCCGGGGTGTAGACCCAGTCGTCGTTGGAGTGCCCGTACAGGTGCGTGAGTTCGACGGTCGCGTCGGCGCAGTCGACGCGGATGCGGCTGACCTCGTCCGGGGACAGGACACTGTTGACGACGGTGGCGAGCGCGCCGTTCGCGAACCGCACCAGGGCGGTCGAGACGTCCTCGCTCTCGGTGTCGTGGACGAGGCGGGCCGCCATGGCGCGCACCTCGGTCCAGTCGCCCAGCAGGTGCAGGAGCAGGTCGAACTGGTGGATGCCGTGCCCCATGGTGGGGCCGCCGCCCTCGCTCTCCCACCGGCCGCGCCACGGCACCGCGTAGTAGGCGCTGTCCCGGTGCCAGGTGGTCTGGCAGTGCGCGACCCGGGGTGCGCCGAGCTCGCCGCCCGCGATCAGCTCGCGGGCGTGGACGGCGCCCGAGCCGTAGCGGTGCTGGAAGACCACGGAGGCGTACGTTCCTGATGCCTGCTCGGCGGCGGCGATCTCGTCGTACTCGGCGAGCGAGAGGCACAACGGCTTCTCGCACAGCACCCACGCGCCCGCCTTCAGCGCGGCCACGGTCTGCTCCCGGTGCAGCGACGGCGGCGTGCCGATCAACACCAGGTCGGGGTGGACCGCGTCGAGCATCGCGTCGAAGTCCGCGTAGCCCTCGACCTCCATGCCCGCCGTCCTGGCCTCCGCACGGAAGGCAGCGAGCCTGGCCGGGTCGACGTCGACGGCGGCTCTCAGCTCGATCCGGTCGGAATGGGCCCGCAGGGCGGGCAGATGGCTGCCGGTCACAATGCCGCCCGTGCCGACGACGGCAGCACGTAGACGGGTGGGGGTGGAGGACATACGGTCTCCTCGAACGAGCCTAGAAAGCGCTTGCACCGGGGCCGACCCTAGGCACCGCGGGAATGTCAGGACAAGACCTCGGAGCCGAAAACTGAATCGACTCAATATGTGGACAGCGAACGTTGCCCGGCCGCTTCCCACCACCCCCGCGCCGACCAGGATCTTCATCCGCGCCGGTGGAGATCCCCCAAGTCGGCGACGCGTCCCGTTCGTTCGGGCCCTCTTGCCCGGCGCGGTCGCACCTGCAACCGTTGCCGCCCGATCACCGCCTCCCCCGTGACGCCCGCATCCGGACATCCCGCACCCTCCACCTCCCCGAACGGAATCCCGCATGCCCTTCGACGCCCCGCGCCGTCGCCGCTGTGCCGTGGTGGGACTCGGCGCCCGCACCCAGCTCTTCACCGAGGCGCTCGCCGGTCCCCACGCGGACCGGATCGAGCTGGCCGGCTTCTGCGACGTCAACGCGCACCGCATGGCCGTCCACAACGACTGGATCGCGTCCGCCCACCCCGGCCGACCGCCCGTACCCGCCTACTCGGCGGACGACTTCGAGGAGATGCTGCGCCGCGAGCGCATCGATCTCGTGGTGGTGTGCACGGTCGACCACCTGCACGACCACTACATCGTGCGGGCGCTCGAAGCGGGCTGCGACGTGGTCACCGAGAAGCCGATGACCACGACCACCGAGCGCGCCCGGCGCATCCTCGACGCCCAGCGCCGCACGGGCCGCGAGGTCCGCGTCGCCTTCAACTACCGCTACAACCCGGTGCACTCGGCCGTGCGCGAGCTCCTCGCGGACGGCGAGATCGGCGAGGTCGGCTCGGTGCACTTCGAGTGGCTGCTCGATCTGCGGCACGGCGCCGACTACTTCCGCCGCTGGCACCGCGACAAGGCGAACTCCGGCGGCCTGATGGTGCACAAGGCCACCCACCACTTCGACCTGGTCAACTGGTGGCTGGGCGCGGAGCCGGAGACCGTCTACGCCCAGGGCCGGCTCTTCTTCTACGGCGACGAGGCGGGCAACCGGCGCGGCCTGGCCCGCGACTACACCCGCGCCCACGGCTCCGCCGCCGCCGAGGGCGACCCCTTCGCCATCCGCCTGGCCGACTCCTCGGTGCTCAGCGCCCTGTACCTGGAGGCGGAGAGCGAGGACGGCTACCACCGCGACCAGAACGTGTTCGGGCCCGGGGTGGACATCGAGGACGACATGGCGGTCCTCGTGCGCTACTCCTCCGGCGCGACCCTCTCGTACCACCTCACCGCGTACGCGCCCTGGGAGGGCTGTCGGATCGCCTTCAACGGCAGCGAGGGACGTGTCGAACTCCTCGTGGAGGAGTCCACCTGGACACGGCCCGATGTCCGGACCGACGGGGCGAGCGCCGTCCTGCACGGCGCGGCGGTCGGGGACGAGGCAGGGCGCACCCAGCTCCTGGTACGCCGCGCCTGGGAGGAACCCCGGGAAGTGAAGGTGCCCACGGGCGAGGGCGGGCATGGCGGCGGCGACGTGCGCATGCTGGCCGACCTCTTCGGCGAGCGGGCCCCCGGCGATGCGGACTCCCTGGGCCGCGCGGCGGACGCGGGCGACGGAGCGCGCTCGCTGGCCACGGGCCTGGCAGCGAACCAGTCCTTCGTGACCGGGCTCCCGGTCGACGCCCAGGGCCTGTTGGAGAGCTGAACGCCGTCAGGGTCGGCCCGCGCGGGCCGACCCTGACGTCATGACCGGAGAACTCAGACCAGGTCGAACCGGTCGAGGTTCATGACCTTGTCCCAGGCCGCGACGAAGTCCTTCACGAACTTCTCCTTGGCGTCATCGCTCGCGTAGACCTCGGCGAGCGCGCGCAGCTCGGAGTTCGAGCCGAAGACGAGGTCGGCGCGGGTGCCGGTCCACTTGACCGCGCCGCTCGCGTCACGGCCCTCGAACTCGTCCTGCGCCGCGGACGTCGACTTCCAGGTCGTGCCCATGTCGAGGAGGTTGACGAAGAAGTCGTTCGACAGGGTGCCCGGCTTGTCGGTGAACACGCCGTGCTTCGAACCCGCGTGGTTGGTGCCCAGGACGCGCAGGCCGCCGACGAGGACCGTCAGCTCGGGCGCGCTCAGGGTCAGCAGGTTCGCCTTGTCGATCAGCAGGAACTCGGCCGGCAGGCGGTTGCCCTTGCCGGCGAAGTTGCGGAAGCCGTCGTTGGTCGGCTCGAGCGCGGCGAACGACTCGACGTCCGTCTGCTCCTGCGTGGCGTCGACACGGCCCGGCGTGAACGGCACCTCGACCTGGACGCCTCCGTCCTTGGCCGCCTTCTCGACCGCCGCGGACCCGCCGAGGACGACCAGGTCGGCCAGCGAGACCTTCTTGGCACCGGAGTTGAAGGACGACTGGATGCCTTCGAGGGTGCGCAGAACCTGCGCGAGGCCGTCCGGGTTGTTGACCTCCCAGCTGCGCTGCGGCTCCAGGCGGATACGGCCGCCGTTGGCGCCGCCGCGCTTGTCGCTGCCGCGGAAGGAGGACGCCGCGGCCCAGGCCGCGGAGACCAGCTGCGCGGTGGTGAGGTCCGAGCCGAGGATCTGCTCCTTGAGGGATGCGATGTCCGCGGCGTCGATCTGCTGGCCCTCGGCCGCCGGCAGCGGGTCCTGCCACAGCAGCACCTCGGAGGGCACCTCCGGGCCGAGGTAGCGCACGATCGGGCCCATGTCACGGTGCGTCAGCTTGTACCAGGCGCGGGCGAACGCGTCCGCGAACTGGTCCGGGTTCTCGTAGAAGCGGCGCGAGATCTGCTCGTAGACCGGGTCGAAGCGCAGCGACAGGTCGGTGGTGAGCATCTGCGGGCGGTGCTTCTTCGAGGCGTCGAAGGCGTCGGGGATGATCGCCTCGGCGTTCGTCGCCACCCACTGGTTGGCACCCGCCGGGCTCTGGGTGAGCTCGTAGTCGTACTCGAAGAGGTGCTTGAAGAAGTCGTGGCCCCACTTCGTGGGCGTGGTGGTCCAGATGACCTCAAGGCCGCTGGTGATCGCGTCCTTGCCCACGCCGGTGCCGTGGGTGTTCTTCCAGCCGAAGCCCTGCTGCTCCATGAGCGCGGCCTCGGGGTCGTCGCCGACGGCCTCGCTCGGTCCTGCGCCGTGGGTCTTGCCGAAGGTGTGGCCACCGGCGATGAGCGCGACGGTCTCCTCGTCGTTCATCGCCATGCGGCGGAACGTCTCGCGGATGTCGCGGGCCGCGGCGACCGGGTCCGGGTTGCCGTTGGGGCCCTCGGGGTTGACGTAGATGAGACCCATCTGGACGGCGCCGAGGGGGTTCTCCAGCTCGCGGTCGCCGGTGTAGCGCTCGTCGTCGAGCCAGGTGGTCTCGGGACCCCAGTAGACGTCCTCGTCGGGCTCCCACACGTCCGCGCGGCCACCGGCGAAGCCGAAGGTCTTGAAGCCCATCGTCTCCAGGGCGACATTGCCGGTGAGGACCATGAGGTCGGCCCAGGAGATGTTCTGGCCGTACTTCTGCTTCACGGGCCAAAGGAGTCGGCGGGCCTTGTCGAGGCTGACGTTGTCAGGCCAGCTGTTGAGCGGGGCGAAGCGCTGCTGCCCGGCACCGGCGCCGCCGCGGCCGTCACTGATGCGGTACGTGCCCGCGCTGTGCCACGCCATGCGGATCATGAGCGGGCCGTAGTTGCCGAAGTCGGCGGGCCACCAGTCCTGCGAGGTGGTGAGGACCTCGGCGATGTCCCGTTTCACTGCCGGGAGGTCGAGGGTCTTGAAGGCCTCGGCGTAGTCGAAGTCCTCGCCGAGGGGGTTGGCCACGGCGGGGTTCTTGGCCAGGATCTTCAGGTTGAGCCGCTCCGGCCACCACTGGCGGTTTCCACCGCCCTGGGTCGGGTGCGGGGCGCGACCGTGCGCGACGGGGCAGCCACCGGTCTCTTCCGGCTCGGGGTCGGTGACGATCGCGTCATGGTTGTCAGTCATGGGAATCCTTCCGGACGGGGCGGATCACGGTGCTCAGGAACTGCGAACGGCGGGTCGGTCGGGGGCGCCCAGGGACGGCACGGGCATCGTCGGCCGAGAAGCCGACGCCGCGGTGGTCACCGTCCAAGGGCCGGCGCGGGCGTGAACGGTGCGCCCGCGGTTGACGTGGGCAGGCTTCTCCAGGAGAGCCGGGTCCTGGACCGGTTCCAGGCAGAGCTGGATCGGTTCCAGGCCGAGGACCACCGCCCGCTCGCCGGACTGTTTCTCCGCGAGCGGGGCAGTGGATGTCGGGGCGAACGCACCGGATGCCGGGGCGAACGGACCCGTCTCCTGAAGTCACGTGCTGTTCCCTGCTGTTGCCCTGTCCCTTGGCCGTCGGCCGGAACTGATCCTACGATGGACGAAGTCCAAGTCAATACGACAGACGGGTCCGTACGAATTCAGTCGTCAGACGACGCACAGTTAGGCTGGTAAGCATGAGCGATCTCCTGGAACGGCTCCGCGGACGTGGCTGGAGGATGACCGCCCAGCGCCGAGTGGTCGCCGAGGTACTCGACGGCGAACACGTCCACCTCACCGCGGACGAGGTGCTCGCACGCGCCACCGCCCGGCTGCCGGAGATCTCTCGCGCGACCGTCTACAACACCCTCGGTGAGCTGGTCTCCCTCGGCGAGGTGATCGAGGTGTCCACCGGCCGCGCGAAGCGGTACGACCCGAACGCCCACCACCCCCACCAGCACCTGGTCTGCTCGGGCTGCGGCGCCATCCGCGACGTACACCCCGGCGGCGACCCCCTGGCCGCACTACCGGCCTCCGAACGCTTCGGCTTCACGGTCTCCGAGGCCGAGGTGACCTATCGGGGGCTGTGCCCGGACTGCGTCGCTCGGGGGTGAGCCGGCACGTCAGAAGCCCCCGGCCCGACATGCGGACCGGGGGCTTTTGAACAGGGAGGGCTACGGCGCCATCTCGTACTCCCCGGCCAGTGCCTCCACCCGCTCCCACACCCGCGCCGAGCGGGCCTCGTCGACGACCGGGCGGCGCACCGCGCCCAGCGCCCAGCTCTGCTGCTGTGCGGTGGCGGAGTCCTTGCCGTGCAGTTCGACCGCGTGCGTGGAGAAGTCGCGTACGAGAACGGAGAACAGTTCGTCGAGCACGTCCTGATCGAGGCCCGTCAGGCGCGCCTGCTCCAGGATCAGCTGGCCGTGCACGACAAGGGCGAACAGCTGGCCGACGGCGAGGAGGAGGTCGAGGTCGCTGCTCTGCTCCTTGTCCGGGGCGGCCGTCTTGACGAACTCGCACAGGGCGTCCGCCTGCTCGCGGAAGCGGGCGACGTTGGGCACATCGGCGTACGCGTCGTAGGCGGTGCGCCAGTCGTGGAAGCGGATGGCACCCAGGCCGCGGGCCGGCCCCTGCCGGAAGAGGAAGTCGTCGTCGGCCGCGTCCAGGCGGGTCGGCACGGGCTCGTACTCGGCCGGGTTCAGGAGGTGGTTGCCCATGAACTTGAGGATCAGGGCGAGGTTGACATGGACCGTGCCCTCCAGCTTCGGCAGGCCGCGGATCTCGACGGCGGCCTGGGCGAAGTAGGTGTCCTTCTCGAAGCCCTTGGCCGCGATGACGTCCCACATCAGGTCGATGACCTTCTCGCCCTCCGTGGTCACCTTCATCTTCGTCATGGGGTTGAAGAGGAGGTAGCGGCGGTCGTCGGGGCCCGCGGAGCGGAAGTAGTCGACGGCGCGGTCGCTGAACAGCTTCATCCCGACGAGGCGGACGTACGCGTCGGCCAGCTCGCGGCGCACGTGCGGGAAGGCGGTGACGGGGCGGCCGTAGAGGATGCGGTTGTGCGCGTGGGTGACGGCCTCGTACATCGCGTGCTCGCAGATGCCGATCGAGGCGGTGCAGAGGTTGAACTTGCCGACGTTGACGGTGTTGAGGGCGGCGTCGAAGGCGGCGCGACCGGTGTGCAGTACGTCGTCGGGGCCGACCGGGTAGTTCTCCAGACGGAATTCGCTGACGTACTTCGAGGAGTCGACGACGTTCTTGACGAGGTGGTACGCCTCGTGGCGGCTGTCGGCGGCGAAGAAGACATAGCCGTCGGGGCCCTCGACGTCGGTGCGGCGGCCGAAGACGGAGACGAGCCCGGCCTCGTTGCCGTTGCCGATGTAGTACTTGGAACCGCTGGCCCGGAAGCCGCCGTTGCCGTCGGGCTCGAGCAGCATGTCGGTGGAGTAGATGTCGGCGCCGTGGGTCTTCTCCGAAAGGCCGAACGCGAACACCTCGCCCTGGGAGAGGAGTTCCGCCGCGCGGGTACGGGCGGCCGCGTTCTCGCTCTGCCAGACCGGGCCGAGGCCGAGGATGGTGACCTGCCACGCGTACCAGTAGTCGAGCCCGTAGAAGCCGAAGATCTCGTTGAGGGCGGCGATCCGGGCGGTGTCCCAGCGCGCGTCCTGCTTCCCCTCGGCCGCGGAGGCCGGGGTGAGGAAGGTCGCGAAGAGGTCTTCCTTGGCGGAGAACTCGATGAAGTCCGCAAGCCAGGCGCGGGTGCGGTAGTCCTCGATCAGCCGGCGCTTGCCACGGGCCTCGAACCAGTCGACGGTCGCGCGCAGCAGCCTGCGGGTCTCGGGGTCGAAATGCGTCGGGTCATAGGTGCGCGGGTTGAACAGCAGCGGGTCGGCCATGGTTGTTCGCCTTTCCGGCTCGGGAGGTGAGGGGTGATGGTGGGAACGGTGGGGTGAGGTGAAGGGGCGGTGTGGCGCGCTGTGCCGGTTCAGTCCTCGGGACCGAGCCGGTGCAGGGTGTCGAGCACGTCGTCGAGCCAGGCGAGCGTCATGCGTTCGTACGCGATGCCTCCGCGCAGCACGACATGCTGGAGCTCCTGACCGGCATCGGGCGTCGCGGGCGCTTCCGGTCCGGTGAAGTCACGCCGCTCCCCCGCGAGATAGCGCGCGAGCCGCTCGGTGTGCGCCTGGCGGTGCCGCTCGACCTCACGGATCAGGGCGACCGGGTCGTCGAAGGCCGCGCCGCGGATCTTCACGGCCAGCTCGTGCCGCACGCTCTCGGGTTCGATGGGCTCGTGCAGCCACTGGGAGAGCGCGGACCGCCCGAGGGCGGCGACGGAGTACTCCTTCTTGTCCGGCCGTGCCTGCTGCGGAACCTCGCGGACATCGATCCAGCCGTCGCTCTCCATGCGCTTGAGGACGCGGTAGATCTGCTGGTGGGTGGCGGTCCAGAAGTATCCGATGGACCGCTCGAACCGCCGGGCCAGCTCATAGCCGGAGCCCGGTTTCTCAAGGAGCGAGACGAGGATCGCGTGCTCTAGCGCCATGCCCCGATCCTGCTATGCAACTCGTTGCATAGACAAGGGGAGCCGCCCTGGTGAGACACGGCTCACCCGGGTGATCGGGTACCGATCGGGTGCCATCCTGGTGCCGGTTGCTCTCGCTCCCCCGCCGCCGGTCGACCCGGCATCGACTCCAGGAACGCGGCCGCCGCCGGTGAGGTCCGCGTCCGGCTCCACACCAGCCGCTCCTCGCGGACCGGCCCGTCCTTCACCGGCACCACCGTCAGCCGGGAAAGCCTCGGCACCAGGCGCGACGGCAGCAGCGCGATGCCGAGCCCGCCGCGCACCAAGTCGGCGAAGAACTCCAGGCCCTTGGCCTCGAACGCCACCTCGCGCCGCAGCCCCGCGGCCTGGAACGCCTCGTCCGTCTGCGCCCGCGCGGCGATGCCCGCGGGAAAGTCCACGAACACCTCGTCCGCCAACCGCGCGAGCGACACCGGGTCACCCGACGCCTCGTCCGCCAGCGGGTGGTCGGGGGCCACGACCACCACATGGCGGTCGACCACGAGCGTCCGAGTGCCCAGGCCGGGATCGTCCGTACGGAACGAAGGCGGCACACCCAGGAACGCCAGATCGAGGGCCCCTTCCCGCACCCCGCGCACCAGAGCCTCGCTCATGCCGTCGATCAGCCGCATCGTGACCTGCGGATACGTGGTGTGATAGGCACGCATCAGCCCCGGCACGTCGACCGCCGTCACCGTCGAGATCGCCCCGATGGCAAGGCGCCCCCGGATCTCCCCCGTCGCCGCGGCCACCTCGGCCCGCGCACGCTCCGCGGCCTCCAGTGCCTGCCGCGCGGCGGGCAGGAACGCCTCGCCCGCCGGTGTGAGCGCCACCCTTCTGCTGGTCCGCTCGAACAGCCGCGCCCCGAGCTCCTTCTCCAGCTTCCCGATCTGATGGCTGAGCGCGGACTGCACCACCAGACACCGCTCGGCGGCACGCGTGAACCCACCCGTCTCGGCGACGGCGACGACATAGCGCAACTGCTGCAGCTCCATACGATCCATCGTGCTGAGCGATCGTTCGGATGACAAGAATGTGTTGGACTCATCAATGGGGACGGCCGCAGGCTGACTGCCATGACACAGACGGGACTTCACCACCACCGCGTCGCGGATCCGGAGGAGCACGGCACCCCGCGCCGCGGCCTGCTGCTCCTCATGGCCGTCGCCACCGGCCTGTCCGCCGCGGGCAACTACATCGCCCAGCCGCTGCTCGACCTCATCTCCCAGGACCTCCAGCTGGGCAGCGTCCTTGCGGGGCTCGTGGTCACCGCCTCGCAGGCGGGGTACGCGCTCGGGCTGCTGCTGATCGTCCCCCTCGGCGACGTCATCGACCGGCGCCGGCTCGCGGTGACCCTGTTCCTGGCCACCGCCCTGTTCCTCACCGTCTCCGCCCTCGCACCCAGCGGCCCGGTCCTTCTCGCCGGCACCATCCTGGCGGCCCTCACCTCGGTCGGCGCCCAGGTCGTGGTCGCCCACGCCGCCGCCCTGGCCACCGCCGAGACCCGGGGTCGTGCCGTCGCCACCGTCATGTCGGGCGTTCTGCTCGGCGGCCTGCTGGCCCGGACCGCTGCGGGCGGTCTGTCCGAACTGGGCGGCTGGCGCACCGCGTACTGGGTCCTCGCCGTCCTGATGACGGGCGCGGCCCTCACGCTCCACCGCCGCCTGCCGCACCTGGCGGTCACCGCCGACCTGCGCTACCCGGCCCTGCTGCGCTCCACCCTCTCCCTGCTTCGGGAGGAGCCGGTGCTGCGCCGCCGCGCCCTGCTCGGCGCCTTGTCCTTCGCCTCGTACAGCGTCCAACTCACCGCACTCACCTTCCTGTTGGCCGGTCCTCCCTTCCACTGGTCCGCGCCCGCGATCGGCCTGTTCGGCCTGTTCGGTGCCGTGGGTGTGCTGGCGATGACGTTCGCGGCGCGGCTCAGCGACCGCGGCCATGTCCAGCGGGTGACCGGCGTCGCCACCGCCCTGCTGCTCACGGGCTGGCTGATCCTGCTGGCGGGAGAACACTCCCTGGCCTGGCTCGCGGTCGGTGTGGTGGCCCTGAACATCGGCCAGCAGGCGGTCCTCAACAGCAGCCAGACCCTCCTGTTCGCGCTCGATGCCAAGGCCCGCAACCGCATCAACTCGGCGTTCGCGACGAGTCTCTTCCTCGGCGGAGCCCTGGGCTCCGCGCTCGCCTCCGTCGTCTGGGCGGCCGCGGGCTGGCCCGGAGTCTGCGCACTGGGCGCGGCCCTGGCCACCGGGGCCGTCGCCGTGTGGGCACGGGGACGTGCCGCCTCCGTCGTCGGCCCCTGATGTCCTGGGTCTACTTCGCCCCGACGAACGTGATGCGCCCTGGAGCCGGAGGGCCGATCGGGGCTTCCGGTGTGGAGTTCTTGTCCAGGTACTCCACCAGCGCCTCGAGGTCGGTCACGTCGCCGCCGTCGCGGTGGGTGCCCTTCGTGAACTCCGTGAAGCCGTTTCCGCCGTTGGCCAGGAAGTCGTCGACGGTCACGCGGTACGTGTCGGCGGGTCCCACCGCCTTGCCCTTCACCCTGACGGTGTCCGTGAGCAGCCGGTCGGCGCCCTTGCGGGTCAGCTCGACCGAGTAGCGCAGGGCCGATGAGAGCTGCAGGAAGCGCGGCTCTCCCCGCGCTCACCCGCCCAGAACGCGGAGTCGACCTCCGTAGCGTGACGGCCATGGTGAGGAACACACCCAACGCGGCCGACCGTCATCTGATCCGTATCGCAGCGGGCTCCGGGCTGGAGTTGAGCGCGGCCCGCCTGGAACGCTGGCGAGCGGCCGGACTCGTCCCCCGCCCCGGGCCGGACACCTTGATCCAGGTCGGCGGCTCCCGGGTCCATCCCGTGGAGACCGCAGTGCTCGTGCTGGGCCTCCTGGAGTGCGCCAAGCACTGTCGCACGGTCGACGACCTGGTGCTCCTCGCGTTCTTCAACGGCGTTCCCGTGCCCACCGATCCGGTACGGACCGCCCTCGCCAGGGCCTACTTCGGGACCTACCTGCAACGGCGGGAAGACGAGCGGGCGGTCCTGGACAGCGTGCCGGCGGAGCACCGCGACGCGGACCCGCCCGAATACAACTGGGCGGAGGCGGCAGCCGAGTTGGACCTGACCCAGCACCGGCACGCCGTACGGCAGATGAGGGCCAACCTCAAGCGGCGCCGCGACCTCGCCACGGCCTCACGCGCGGAGCTCGACGAACGTGTCCGCGGCGTTCTGATCTGGCTCAACGCTCCCGCGCTGCCGACCCACGACCCCGTCTTCATGGCCGATCTGCGCAGCGCGATGGCGTTCGACGCCGCCCCTGAACGCTCCCGGGCCGCCTGGCTGCTGGCCGCCCTGTGCCACGGCGAACAGCGGGCGGAGCGCCGCGAGACCTGCGGCGAGGAGCGACTCGCCACGCTGCTTTCCGTGACCGACGACGATCTGGAGAGCCTGCGCGAGCAGGTGGCCGAATCGCTCGACGCCATGTGGTTCATGGCGACCGAAGGACGCAGCCGCCATTACGCCATCGCATCGGCTTCGACGGCCCGCGATGCGGGCCGCATGCTCGTGGAATGGATCAGTGCCCGCCAGGTCCACCCCGACGGCTCCCGGCCGGCTCAAGTCCTGGTGGACAGTCTGCGTGGCCTCTGGCTCCTCGTGGCCGAGACATGCGGCGAGGGCCGGGCCGCGTTCCAGCAAAGGACACGCCGACCCGGCCCCTGAGACCGGCCGCACCACCCACCTCGCCACCCGAGGCGGACCCGCCGCGCCGCTCAGTGCACCGCCTTCTCCACGAGCGCCCCGATCTTCGCCGCGCCCTCGGCGGTCAGCTCCTTCAGGGCGTACGAAGCCGGCCACAGGGTGCCGTCGTCGAGGTTCGCCTTGTCGCTGAAGCCGAACGTCGCATACCTGGCGCTGAACTTCTGCGCGCTCTGGAAGAAGCAGACGACCTTGCCGTCCTTGGCGTACGCGGGCATCCCGTACCAGAGCTTCGGCGCGAGCTCCGGAACGCTCTCCTTGATCACGGCGTGGATCCGTTCGGCCATCACGCGGTCCGATTCCTGCATCTCGGCGATCTTCGCGAGCACGGCGGCCTCTTCCTCCGCCGCCTTGTCGGCGCGCGATCCGCGACGCGAGGACGCCTTGAGTTCCTGTGCGCGCGCCTTCATCGCGCCGCGTTCCTCATCCGTGAATCCGTCGAACTTCTCGGCCTTCTCGGCGGTGGCGGTGGTGCTCCCGGTCGCCTTGGGCGCGCGCTTGTGCGTGGTCGTCGTCATGGCGGGCTTCCTTCTGTCTGTCCGTGGCTCGGTGGGATGCGGCGTCGGCGTCGTGCCCGGGAGGTCAGCCCCACGCACCGGCGATCTGGCGGGTCGTGGCGTTGAGCCGGTTGAACAGGTTGGTCACGCCGATCATGAGGACGATCGCCGCCAGCTGCTTCTCGTCGAAGTGGGTGGCCGCGGCGTCCCACACCTCGTCACTCACCGCGTCGGAACGGTCGGCGAGGCGTGTCGCGGCCTCGGCGAGTTCGAGCGCGGCCCGCTCGGCCTCGGTGAAGTACGGGGCCTCGCGCCAGGCGGCGACCGTGGCGAGCCGCTCGTCGCTGACGCCCGCCTTGCGGGAGGACTTCGCGCCGCCGTCGACGCAGGCGCTGCAGCCGTTGATCTGGCTGACCCGCAGGTGCACGAGCTCCAGGGTCTGCCCCTCCACCCCGCCGGAGTGCACGGCCTTGAAGAGGGTCTGGATGGCCGGCATGGCGTCGGACAGGACGACTGCGGGGTTCTGCATACGGGACTGCATCTCGGTGTGCTCCTTCTTCCGGTTCGCTCCCCCGTTCCCTCGGGGCGTGACTCCATATCAGCCCGATCCGCCCGCCACGACCACGGCGATGGGACACCGTGGGACAGCTGAAACAGCCTTGAGCAGCGAAGACTTGGCCCGGTAGGTTTCTGGCGACACGGGACATGGGGGGTACCTGGTGGATGAACCACGGAGGACCGCGACGGCGGACCCGCAGAACGACCTCGCGGCCCGGCTGCGCCTGATCCAAGAACTGTCCGGACTCGGCGTACGGGCGCTGGCGCGGGACGCCGGTCTCAGCTCCTCGTCACTGTCGCGCTACCTCAGCGGCCAGACCGTGCCGCCCTGGCCCGCGGTGATCGCGCTCTGTCGCCTCGTCAAGCGCGACCCCCGTCCGCTGCGCCCCTTGTGGGAACGGTCCTCCAACCCCCTGCCCGCGCCCCCGAAGTCCAGCCGTCAGGGCAGGCCGAGGCCGCGCAACGACCTGCCGCGTGACGTCACCGACTTCACCGGGCGCGAGGCCGAACTCAGCGCCGTGCTCGCCGCGGTGGACAGCCACCAGGTGGTCGCCGTCGACGGCATGGCCGGTGTGGGCAAGACCTGCCTGGCGATACACGCCGCGCACCGGCTCGCCGCCGACTGCCCCGACGCCCAGCTCTATGTGGACCTGCACGGGTTCACCGAGGGCCGCGAACCGCTCGACCCCGACTCCGCGCTGCGGATGCTGCTCGGGGCGCTCGATGTCCCGTCCGAGAAGGTCCCGCGGGAGGGCGTCGAGCAACTGGCCGCCTGCTGGCGGTCGGAGCTGGCCGGCCGCCGGGTCGTCGTGGTGATCGACAACGCCGCCGACGCCGACCAGGTCCGGCCGCTGCTGCCCGGCGCCGGTCCGTCCGTCGCCCTGATCACCAGCCGCAACCGGCTCCTCGGCCTGGACGAGGTGCCCCCGGTCTCCCTTGACGTGCTGAGCCCGCAGGAGAGCGCGGAGCTCCTCGCCCGCGCCAGCGGCGACCCGAGCGGCCTCGACGGCCGCCTGGCACGCGACCCGGAGTCCGCCGCCGAGGTCCTGCGGCTGTGCGGCCATCTGCCGCTTGCCCTGCGCCTCGCCGCGGCCCGGCTGCGGCACCGTCCGGGCTGGACCGTGGGGATCCTCGTCGAGCGGCTGGCCGAGGGCCCGAGCGAGTTCGACACCGTGTTCGCCATGTCCGTACGGCAGTTGGACCGCTCCCAGGCCCGCCTGTTCCGGCTCCTCGGCCTGCTGCCGGGCGGTTCCTTCGACGCTTACCTGGCGGCGGCCCTGGCGGACGTACCGCTGCGCGCCGCGCGGGCCATATTGGAGGACCTGGTCGACGCGCACCTCGTGCAGGAGTCGGCGGCCGGGCGCTACCGCCTGCACGACCTGGTGCACCAGCACGCGCGCCGGGCGGGCGCGGAGCAGGACTCGCCGGCCGAGCGGGAGCGGGCCCTTGGCCGCTTCCTCGACTACTACGTGCACGCGGCGGCCGCCGCGGACGCCGCGATGCCGTTCCTGTCCCCGGGCCGGCCGGCCTCGGCGGGCAGGCCCCCGGCAGCCCTCCCCCACTTCACCGACAAGAACGCGGCGTTCGCCTGGCTCGTCGCGGAGTACGAGAACCTCGTGGCCGCCTTCGAGACGGCGGACGCCGTCGGGGCCGATACGCACGTGTGCGAGTTGCCGCGCTTCCTGCGGGCGTACTTCGCGCGCCGCTGCGGCACGACGCACCTGAACGTACTCTTCGAACGCTCCCTGTCCGCCGCCGAACGCCTGGGGGATCCCCTTCAACTGGCCGACGCCCATAGCGATTTGGGGTTCGCGCGCTACAACGCGGGCCGCATGGCGGAGGCCGACGCCGCGTACGAGGCGGCACGGACGCGGCTGTCCCAGGTGGGGGACTTCGGGTCGGAGGCCGAACTGACGCTGCGCCGCGGCTATCTGAAGTGGGACGAGGGACATGTCGAGGAGCCGCTCGAACTCTTCCGGATGGCGGGCAAGTTGTACGACCAGGCCGGTTCCCCCACGGGCACGGCCAGTGCCGCCGCGTCCGAGGCCTGGGCGATGCTGCAGCTGGGACACCGCGAGGAGGCGGCACAGCGGGCGCGTGAGGTGCTCGCCATCCCCCACGCCGACCCCGCGTGGCCGCCCACGCTGACGGCCCGGATCACCCTCGGCGTGGCCATAGCCCACGAGGAACCCGACGAGGCGGCGGAACACCTGCGGCAGGCGCTGGCGCTGGCCCGCGAGGACGGGCACCTGCACAACGAGGCCTGGTGCCTGAACTGCCTGGGTGTCGCGCTCCGGCACATGGGCCGCCACGAGGACGCGCTGACCGCCCACCGGCAGGCGTTCGCGCTCCTTGACGACCTGTTCGAGGAACACTGGAAGATCCGCTTCCTCAACGGCTACGCGGAGACCTGCCGCCTCGCGGGCCTCCCCGACGAGGCCCTGCGCCTGCACCGAGAGGCTCTGGAGCTGGCCCCGCAGCTGGGGTACCGACACGAGGAGGCGCTGGCCCACGAGGGAATCGCGGTCGTCCTCGACGAGTCGGACCCGACGACGGCGGCCGAGCATCGCGCGGCGGCCCAGGCGGTCCTGCGGCAGCTCGACGTGTGAGGGCGCCGAAGCCCGGCCGGTGAGCGGCGAGAGCCGCTCACCGGCCGGTCCGCCGGACCTGGGACCCCGCTGCGGTCAGAAGCGCACCGCATACGAGACGCGCCGCCGCAGGGACTTGGTCCGCTGGGCCTCGTGGAAGCGGGAGTCCTCTTCCAGGACCTCCGTGGCCCGGCGCACCTTCGTGCCCGCCCGTTCGATCGCCTCGTCGAGCGGCATCACCAGGGGCAGGCCGAAGATATCGACGATCCGCTCCACGCGTTCACGGACGCTGCCGCCCACCACGTGGTACGGAATCCGCAACTCCTCCAGGGTCTCGATCAACAGGTCGTCGGACATCTTCCGGAAGTCCTCGGAGACCGGCCGATGCCCGTCGGCCTTCATCTCGAACTCGACCGGCAGGTGCACATAGGCGTCGTAGATCCGCTTGGCGCGGGACTTGGCGACGGCTCCGTAGGCGTCCATGTACTGGCGGTAGAACCGTTTCACCGGGAGCCCGGCGACGTTCTTCACCGTCCGCAGGAACAGGTTGGCCCCTGGGTTGATGCCGACCCGCATGCGTGCCTCGCCGTAGATCCACTCGTGGATCACGGAGCCGTCCGAGATGAACGGACCCTGCCCCGCCTCGTTGTGGATCCGCTCCTCGAGTCGGCGCAACCCGAGCATCGTCAGTTCCATCGCGCTGAGTTCCTGGACCTGCTTGCCCGGCACGAGGTCCAGGAGGATCTCCCGGGACGTCATCGCGTGCGTGCGGGGGATGCCCGTCGCCATCGACAGTGTCTCGGTCGTGGTGCTCTTGCCGCTGGAGTACGTTCCGGAGATCGCCAGGTGCAGACCGCGCTGCGGGGTGGCGGGCGTGGCACCGGCGTGAGGCGTCAGCCGCTGTGGTCCGCTGTCGGGTGTGGGGGTGGTGGTGTTCCCCATGGTGTCTTCTCTTCCCGTCGTGAGTGGCCGGCCGAAGCCGGGTATGGGGTGATGCGGTCAGCCGCCCAGGCCGAGGCCGCCGCTGACCGGCAGGACCGCTCCGGTGACGAAGCGCCCCGATTCACCGGCGAGGTAGCGCACGGCGGCAGCGACGTCAGCCGCTTCTCCGGCGCGGCCGAGCGGGGTGATGGCCAGCAGATGTTCGCGCCGGCGTTCGGTGATCCCGCGGCTCATGTCCGTGTCGATCAGGCCTGGCGCGACGATGTTGACCGTGATGTTCCGGGGCCCGAGTTCCCAGGCGAGGGAGCGGGCCATGCCGAGCATCCCGGCCTTGGCGGCCCCGTAGTTGACCTGCCCCGGCGCTCCGTACGCGTAGGTCATGGAGGAGATCAGGACGATCCGGCCCCAGCGCGCCCGCACCATGCCGCGCACGGCGCGACGCATGGTGCGGAAGGCGCCGTGCAGGTTGACGTCGACGACGTCCGTGAAGTCCTGCTCGTCCATGCGCAGGAACAGCGTGTCCCGTGTGATGCCCGCGTTGACGACGAGCACTTCGACCGGCCCGTGTGCGGCCTCCGCCTTCTCGAAGGCGGCGTCGATGCTCTGACTGTCCGTCATCTCGGCGCGGACGCCGAGCAGTCCGTCGGGCGGTGCGGTGCCCCTGTGGGTGACAGCGACATGATTGCCGTCGTCCGCCAGGGCGGTCGCCACGGCGAATCCGATACCGCGGTTGCCACCGGTGACCATGACTGAACGACCCATCAGTGACTCCTCGGGGCGGCGGCGTGCTTCGCCTGCCGACTGCGGCCGTCCGCCGCCCGTCGACCGGTGAGCGCCAGGTTCTGCGTGGCTGTCGCGACGATCAGGAGGCCGATCTCCCCCAGGCTGGGGAAGGGATCGCATCCGTCCGCGGCGTCGGTGTGCGGATCTGCTGCCCGCACACCGAGCCGTCCGCTGTCGGCGTGCCCTACGTGGTTCATCGGATCACCTCGCCGAGCCGGTCGCCGCCGCGCAGGAATGCGACGCATCGGCGAACAGATGCTCGACGGCTGCGGCGAGGCGGTCCGCGGTCAGCGCGTTCGGCAGCAGCCGCCGGGCGAAGCGCGGGCTCAGCGGCACTCCGTCCCGCCGTTCCTCGGCCAGCAGCGGCGGCAGGAACGCCATCGGCGTCCGGGACAGCGCCGCGTCGCTCTCCGCCAGGAAGCGCGCGGCGCGCTCCCTGTGTGCCTCGGGCAGCCAGTCGAGAAACGGCAGACTGACTTCGACGACCTCGTCGTCCGGGGAGCCCGGGGAGCCCGGGGAGTCCACGGAGTCCGAGGAGTCCGGGGAGTCCACGGAGTCCGAGGAGTCCGGGGAGCCGGAGCCCGCCGGGTCGCGCGGCAGCAGGCAGGGCGCGGCCTGCCACTCCTCGCGCAGCATCGGTACGCGGCAGCGGGCCTCGTCGAGCAGGACGAGCAGCGGCCGTTCCCCGTCCAGGTGCTCGCGCACCTCGGCACGCTGCGCTTCGTCCGGCCACAGTCCCGTCGGTGTCCAGTGCCTTGTTTCCGGTCCGGAAGCGTGCTCTTCCCAGAGCATGCGGGCCGGCCCTTCGAGTACGACGAGCACGTCTCCTAATCGGAGCGTGGGCGTAAAGCGCATGATCTATTTCCCCCGTTGCGTTTCTTGCAGGTGACTCTGGTGCGAATTGAGCGTGCGGTTGTTGCGCCGGGCACGCCGAACCGTCAATTCACCCTGTCCATAATTCCGGCACGCCGGAACACATACGAGGGCCGGAGAAATTCGGCGGTCATGGATGCGGAACAGGAGTACGCCGGTGATTCAGTGGTCGTGCGGTTATGCGGCGGCGGGCAGACGGTGCGCCAGCCAGCAACGGCCGTCGATCCCCGCGAAGTCGTCGACCGCCAATTCCGCGGTGCGCCATCGGGCGTCGCCCATGGACAGGAGCCGGGAGCTCGCGGTGCGCACGGTCGGGGTGAAGCTGTGCCCCAGTGGTCGCACCGGTGTGCCCGCGCTGATGACGAAGCGCCTCATCCAGAGCGTGTCGCTGCTGCCGCGGGAGAGACCGTCCTGTGCGTAGAGCAGGATCTGGGCCAGCTGGGCCACTCCCACAAGCGCGTCGACCAGGGAGACCGAAGGACCGTAAGCCGCTTCCGCCCCGCAGGTGTGCGCGTCCTCGTCCGTGGCGACGACCCGCTGGAGTCCTCGGATCTCCTGCCGCTCGAGGTCGACGCGGACCTGCTCGGCGTGCTGTTCGCGCTGCTTGTAGCCCACGCCGTAGTGACGGGCCCGCGCCGGTCCGAGTGCCTGCGCCTCATCCGCGTACGTGGCCGGTGTCCTCGCGCCGCCGCCCTGCTCGTGCACCAGCGTGCACCGTACTTTCAGGCTCCCGACCCGGCAGTCGAACGTACTGGCCAGCAGACCGCGTTCCCCGGTCGGACCCTCGACGGCGACCAGCCTGCCCTGGACAGGAAAGTCCGCGAGGTCTTCGTGAGGCGTGCTGCCTGCCCGTACATCGGCACTGCGCAGCCATATCCTGCGCCGCTCGGCGGCGCCGAGCCCGAAGGCCCGGCCGATGTGCGTCTCCGCCAGGTTCGCGGCAAGCACCAGCGCGTCGATGCTGCTCAGATGCGGTCGCAGCTCGCCGGCGCCCGATTTGCGCGACCAGTCGCGTGGATAGGTGAGCGTGCCGCGCGCGGTGACGCGTGCACCCGGTTCCGCGGAGCCGTCGGTGGCGATGTTCTTGAGGCCTTGGGTGACGCGTTTGTATCCGCTTCCGAAAAAGCGGGAGCTGCCGGGCCCGAGGCAGCTGTCCAGAGATCCGTATATTAATTCCTTGTTGCTCATTCCCCGTTTACCTTCCCCCGTGTCGCGAGCCATGCGGCCCGGACAGAAAAAAGACTATCCAGCGGTCAAAGGGGAAAGCAATTATTCAAGGGAATCTGTGACGGCCTGCACAGATCCACCCAAAGGAAACCTCAAAAAGGGATCCTTTAACTCCAGTTGGGCCGGAGCAATTCCGGAAAAGGGTCGGACATCACTCGCAGGCGACCACGCGCGGCCAGCGGTCGGCGAGCAGATCGCCGAGCAGCGACCGCAGCCGGTCACGGTCGTCGGCGGGCACGGCGGAGAGGAAATCCTGCTCCACGGCGTCGACGGCCCGCCCGGCGCGCGCGAGTGCCTCGCGCCCGCCGTCGGTGAGGCTCAGGATGTAGCGCCTGCGGTCCGACGGGTTGCGCCGCCGCTCCACATGGCCGGCCCGCTCCATCTCGTCGATCAGAGCCACCATGGTCGTCGGGTCGAGGTGGAGAAGTCTGCTCAGATCCTGCTGAGACAGGCTCAGATCACTCTCCAGCGCGGCCAGGACGTAGAAATAGCGCAGGCGCATGCCCTGCGCCATGAGCACCCGTTCCGCGTCCTCCATCAGGATCGACCCGGCCTTGTTCAGCAGATAGCCGGTCCTGCGGACGAGGGGGAAGTCGAGCGCGGCGGGTTGCGTCGGAGCGGGCGTCGCCTCAGTCATCCGGGCCGTTCCCCCTTCACTGCTGATGTGCTGCTGAGATCTCGGCGGAGCGACCGGATCAGTGGAGCGACCGGATCAGGGGATGTCGTTTTTCGGTGATGCCGAACATCCCCTGCGCCGATCGTCGATGGCGTCAAGGGTACTGGCGGTGGCACCGGCCTCCAAGGCCGGTGCCACTCACGGTGTCGCGTCCGATCGGGGCGGGTAGCCCGGCCGTCTCCGACCGGGTTACCCATCTCCCCCGGCACGTACGGGCTGGGCCACGGCCGGCACTCCGGAGCTCTCGCCCTCCAAGAGCCCTTGCGCGTCGGCGCCGTTCACCACAGCCCGGCTCTCCACCTCCACGGTCTCGCCCCGGGCGCTCTCGTGCAGGTCGCGCGTACGGATGAAGACGAATCCGACCACCGCGCCGACGGCGGCGACGGCCGCACACACGAACATCACGTCGGTCAGCCCGTCCACGAAGGCGGTGCGTGCCGCCGTTTCGAGGGCGGGAGCGAGTCCCGACGGAGCACGGCCGACCGCTTCCGCGCCGCCGCCCGCCGCCACTGCCTCCCCGAACTCGTGTGCTTCCGGGCCCAGTTGCCGCCCCGCCGCGGACTGCGCGAAGAGGTCACTCACCCTGCCCTGGAAGGCCGCACCGAATCCCGCGATGCCGATGGCGACGCCCACCTGCTGGAACGTCTCGTTGATCCCCGACGCCATGCCCGCCTTGGACGGTTCCACGACGGCGATGGACAAGGACGCGCGCGGCGGATTGAACAGCCCCATCCCCAGGCCGATCCCGAACATGCTCGGCAGCAGCGCGGTCCAGGACGTGTCCGGGCCGGTGAGCGCGACGAGGAAGAGGCCGATCGCGATGAGCGCGAGCGATGTCCCCATCAGCAGCCGCTGCGGCACCCGCGTGGTCAGCGATCCGGAGACCGCGGCCGCGACGAACAGCGTCGCGGTCAGCGGAAGGAACCGCAGGCCGGTCTCCCAGGGCGAGTACGCGAGGACGTTCTGCACGTACGACACCAGGAGGAAGATCGCGGACATTGTCGCGGCGGCGCACAGCAGCGTCACCACCGACACCCCGTTGAACGTCCTGTTCCTGAACAACGACAGCTGGAACATGGCCCGTTCGCGGCGACGCCTCTCCACGACGCCGAACGCACCGAGGAGCACCACAGAGGCCACGAACATGCCGACGATGGGCGCGCTGCCCCACCCCTCGGCCTCTCCCCGCAGCAGCGCGAGGACGAGCAGGGTCAGCGCGCCGGTGAAGAGCACCAGACCCCACCAGTCCACGGCGGGGGCCGACTCCACGCGGGACTCGCGCATCTTCAGCGCACTCACCACCATGGCGAGCAGCCCGACCGGAACGTTCACCAGGAAGATCCAGCGCCAGCTCAGCCCATCGGTGAGCGCGCCCCCGATGAGCGGACCGAAGGCGATGGAGAGCCCGACCACGCCACCGAAGATGCCGAAGGCCTTGCCCCGGTCCTTGCCCTGGTACTCCTGCCCGATCAGCGCGGGCCCGACGGCGAACAGGACCGCTCCCCCAAGCCCTTGAACCCCCCGGGCCACGGACAGGACAGCGGCATCGTTCGCGAGGCCGCAGGCGAGAGAAGCCGCCAGGAACACGACGAAGCCGATGTTGAAGACCCGCTTGCGCCCCAGGCGGTCCGCAAGCGATCCGGCCGTCAGCAGAACGGCGGCGAGACCGAGGGCGTACGCGTCGAGCACCCACTGCAGCGAGGTGAAGCTCGCGTCGAAGGCGTCCCTGATGTCAGGCAGCGCCACATTCACCACGGTCAGATCGAGCAGCAGCATGAACGTGGCCACACACACCACGGCCAGGGTCCACCCCCGCCCGCCCACCGAAGTCGTTCGTCCGGACATCGTTCCCCCGAATCCAGAATGATCGAGTACTCAAATCATCGATATTTCCAACGATTCGAGAAGCTACGAATACACCGGACACCTGTCAACGGACGGCTCGCGTCTCGGCCATGATCCGACCGGAAACCGCCGGACCTCCCGCTGGGGACCTGGTGCGCGGGGTGAGGGCCGGGGCAGGCTAGTTTGCTCGGATGAGTCTTCTTGATGATGTGGCCGAGCGCGACGGCTGGCGCTGCTGGGTGTGCGACGAAGCGGTCGATCCCGACGAGTCGGTGAACGACCCGCGGGGCCCCAGCGTCGACAGCCGGACCGCCGACCGGAAGGCCAAGGTCACCGAGCGGCTCGCGCACCGCGGATGCAACACCCGCAAGGGCGCGGTCAAGGTGGCCATCGCCTGGCCGGACCGCCTGTACGTGGTCGAACCCGCGCCGCTGATCACCGTTGCCGGGAGGCTGGAGCGCAAGGGGGGCCGCGAGATGGTGGGGCGCTGTCCGACCAGGCGGGACGCCCAGGAGGCGGCGGATTGGCTGGTGGACCGGTTCTCCCGACTGGTACCGGGGTTGCCGGTGACCGCCGACATCGAGCCGGGCGGCGGCCAGTACCTCGTCATCCTGGCGGCCGGCCGCCGCTGACCGCCGACTTCCCGCAGGGGCGTTCGCGCGGCCGGCCGCGGTCAGCTCAGCGGGTCGGGGCGATGTCGGCTTCCCTGGGGGCGGGTTCGCGGTCTGCGGGGGCCTCGCTGCCGAGCTTCTCGCCTTCGACGTCGACGTGCGGCAGACGTCGGTCGAGCCAGCCGGGCAGCGCCCAGGCCCGCCCGCCGAGCAGGGCCAGGACGGCGGGCACGATGGTCATGCGGACCACGAACGCGTCGAAGACGACCCCGATGGCCAGACCGAAGCCGAGCGACTTGATCATGGCGTCGTCGCCGCCGATGAACCCGGCGAAGACACCCGTCATGATCAGCGCGGCCGCGATGACGACCTTGCCGCTGTGTCGGAAGCCCTCCGTGATCGCCTGGCGCGGGTCGGCGCCGTGGACGTACGCCTCCCGGATCCGGGTGACCAGGAAGACCTGATAGTCCATGGCAAGGCCGAAGACGATCCCGACCAGGAGGATCGGCATGAGGCTCATGATCGGGCCGGTGGCCTCCAGGCCGAGCAGGTCCTTGAGCCAGCCCCATTGGAAGACCGCGACCACTGCGCCGAGAGAGGCCAGGACGGACAGCAGGAAGCCGAGCGCCGCCTTGAGCGGTACCAGGATCGAGCGGAAGACAAGGATCAGGACCAGGAAGGCCAGGCCGACGACGAGCGCCAGGTAGGGGATGATCGCGTCGGCGAACTTCGCGGCGACGTCGATGTTCATCGCGGTGGTGCCGGTGACCATGGCCAGTGCACCGGTGTCGGTCCGGACACTCCTGGCCTGGTCGCGGATGGTGTGGACGAGGTCTTTGGTCTCCTCGCTCGCCGGCGGGCTCTTGGGGACCAGGGTGACCATCGCGGTGTCACGGGCCGGGTTGTACGTGGCCGGGGCGACGGTGGCCACATCCTTCATGTCCCTGACCCTGTCGTCGAGTTGACCGACGGCGTTCTTCGTGACGACCGGATCGCTGTCGCTGACGACGAGCGTCAGCGCGCCGTTGAAGCCGGGGCCGAACGACTCGGCGAGCATGTCGTAGGCCTTGCGCTCGGTGGTGGAGGTGGGCTTGGTGCTGTCGTCGGGCAGACTCAGTTCGAGCCTGGTCGCGGGCAGCGCGATCACACCGAGGCCGAGGACCGCAAAGAGCAGGATCTTCCAGGGGCGGCGCAGGACGAAGCCCGCCCAGCGCTCCGCCAGGGGCGGCTTCGTGCCGGCGGGCTTCGAACCGGCGGACTTCTTGCGGGAAGAGCGGCCGAGCACGCGCTCGGGGGCGAAGGCGAGCAGGGCCGGGACCAGCGTGACGGAGACCAGGACGGCAATGACGACGGCGCCGGCGGCGGCCATGCCCATGGCCGTGAGGATGGGCAGGTTCACCACGGCAAGGCCGACCAGGGCGATGACGACGGTCAGCCCGGCGAAGACCACCGCGGAACCCGCGGTGCCGTTCGCCCGGCCGGCCGCCTCGCGGGCGTCGTGGCCCACGGCCCGCTCGGACCGGTAGCGGGAGACGATGAACAGGGAGTAGTCGATGCCCACCGCGATGCCCAGCATGGTCGCGAGGGACGAGGTGCTGCTGTTGAGATCCAGGGCCGTGGTGAGCGCGGTGATGGCGCTGACGGTGATGCCGACCCCCAGCAGGGCGGTCAGCAGAGGCATGCCGGCCGCGATGAACGAGCCGAAGGTGACGACCAGGATCAACGCGCCGAGCACGAATCCGATCGCTTCGGAGGAGCTGCTCTCCTCGGCGGGTGCCAGCGCGCTGCCGGACGCCTCCACGGTCAGGCCCTGGCCGCGTGCCCCGTCGAGGGCGTCGTCGAGGTGGCCGTGGTCCGCGTCCGTCAGTTCGGCGGGCTTGGCCTTGTACGTGACCTGGGCGTAGCCGGTGGTGCCGTCGGCGCTGATGGTCTTGGCCTTGAACGGGTCGGCGACCGAGGCGACTCGGGGCGAGGAGCCCCGCAAGTCCGCGAGCAGTGCGGAGACTTCGGCCCGTGGCTCGTCGGCGGCCAGCTTCTCCCCGTCGGGTGCCCGGACGACGACGCGGGCGCTCGCCCCGTCGGCGTTGGCCGCGGGGTACTTCTCACCGAGCACGTCGTACGCCTTCTGCGCCTCGATGCCGGGCAGCGTGATGTTCGAGTCGCCGCTGCCGCTGCTGCCCGCCGAAGCGGCGCCCGCGACGCCCAGTACGACCGCCCAGAACAACAGGGTCAGCCAGCGACGCCTGAACGCGCCGAGCCCGAGCCGGTGCAGAAAAGTAGCCATGAGAACAACAGTCTCCGTACGTCAGGAACGAGACGAGGGTGGGAAGCGCTCAGGGCCCTGAGCTGCTGACCGGAGGGCGTACCGGGCGCTGTCCCCACAGACCGCGGCACCCCCCGGGGGCCCGTACGCCCGGAGCCCCAAGGGGCCTGGACGCGAACCGTCGTCGTCGACGGGCCGGGCGGGGCACAGGCGCCGGGGGAACGCCCGTGCCCTCGAACCATGCTGCGGCAGTACGCGGCGGCGCCGCGTCAGTCCTGGGTACGGGGTGCGGCGTTCCTTGTCGGTCATCCGGCCGACACCACAGGGGCCATCCGGCTCCCTAGGCTGGTGGCGTGGACTGGAAGCTTCCGTTCTTGCCCGGCATCCGCCGCGTCGTCTCCGCCGCCGCGGTGGTGTCCCTGGCCCTGCTGTGGGCGGCCGACATCCTGGTGCTGCTGCTCGTGACCGAGCCGCCGATCGCGCCCACCAGTTGGCTGCCGGTGTTCGTGACCGGGCCCTTGGCCGCGCTCGCCCTGCCCGGCGCCCGCCACCAGCTGCCTCTCCCGGCGCGGGCGTTGGGGGCGGCCGCCATCTCCCTCACGCTCAGCTGCGTGTGCCTGTTCGTGCCGGTGAGCGGGACGGACTTCGGGTATCTGGAGATGTTCGCGCTGCTGTTTCTGATCATTCAGACACTCGCCCAGGTCCACAGCACCCGCGCCATGGCGTGGACGGTCGCCGCCCTGGCCGTCGGCATGCTGATGCAGACACTGCGTACCCGGACCCTGGACGGCTTCGTCGGGGGCAGCTACATGGTGACGATCCTGCTCTCGCTCGGCATCGCCATGGGGTGCGTCGTCCGCGCGTCGGAGGCCCGTCGGCAGCGTGCCGTACGGGATGTGCGGCACGCCGAGCGGCTGGCTCTGGCCCGTGATCTGCACGACCTGATCGCCCACCACATGACGGGCATCATCGTGCAGGCCAACGCGGCCAGGACCGTTCACGCGACCGCGCCCGAGAAGGTCGAGCCGGCCCTGGATGCGATCGCCCGGTCGGGTACGGAGACCCTGGAGTCGATGCGGCGGCTGGTGCGGGTGCTGCGCGAGGACGACCATCAGGCGCTGCGGCCTGGCGATCTCCTTGCCGAACTCGGGGACTTCGTCGGTGAGTTCTCCCGGCACCGGCCCGACGCCCCGGCGGCCAGGCTGGAGGCGAGCGCCGCGGTCCGCACGAGCCGGTTGAGCCCGGAGGTCGAGGCGACGGTGCTGCGGGTGGTCCGGGAGGCCCTCACCAATGTGCTGCGGCATGCCCCGGCCGAGCGGGTGACCGTGCGTCTGGACGCCGACCCGGGGTGGGTGCGGGTGACGGTGACCAACAGCGCGGGACAGCGCCAGGCGGACCATCCGGCGGGCGGGCGCAGCGGCTTCGGCCTGATCGGTCTTCGCGAGCGCGTCGAGGCGCTCGACGGCACGTTCCGGGCCGGTGTCACGAGCTCCGGTCAGTGGGAGGTGGTGGCCGGACTGCCTCGCCCCCTCACGGACGCTGGTCCCGCGAGGTGACCACACCGTTCTCCCACGCCCAGGCCGCGATCTCCACGCGGTTGCGGGCCTCGACCTTGACCTGGATCCGGGCCAGGTACGTCTTCACCGACGACAGCGACAGGAACAGCTCCTCGGCGACCTCCTGGTTGGTGCGTCCCACGGCCACGAGGCGAGCGATCTCCGTCTCCCGGCTGCTCAGCCCGGCGGCCTCCTGCTGCTCCTCACCGCCGGCTCTGTGCCGCAGTCCACGCAGCAGCCGAACGGTGACCGCGGGCGAGACCAGCGCGTCGCCGCGGGAGGCCGCCCGCACCGCCTCCACGAGCAGCGCGGGCGGAGCGTCCTTGAGCAGGAAGCCGCAGGCGCCGAAGCGCAGGGCGTCACGTACGTAGTCGTCCTGGTCGAAGGTGGTGATCACCACGACGTTCATCGCGGATGCGCCGGGCGGCTCGCCCGCCAGGATGCGGGTGACCTCCAAACCGTCCATGCGCGGCATGCGGATGTCGGCAAGCACCACCGCGGGGCGGAGCCGTCGGGCCAGTTCGACGCACTCGACACCGTCACGGGCGACACCCACGACTCGGATGCCCGGCTGGGCGTCGAGGATCATCTCGAAGCCGGCCCGGACCAATTCCTGATCGTCGGCGATCACCACATCGATCGGCTCATCAGGCACAGCCCGTTCCTTCCGCCTCCGGCAAGATTCTCATCGTATTCCCGGTCAGCCCAGGAAACTCAACCGCACCTGACGGTCGGGGTTGTCCCGGTTCGTGTCCACCAGGCACACCGACTGCCAGGTCCCCAACTCCAGTTGCCCTCCCACCACGGGCAACGTCGCATGCGGCGGGACCAGCGCCGGCAGGACATGGTCGCGGCCGTGTCCCGGGCTGCCGTGGCGGTGCTGCCAGCGGTCGTCGGCCGGGAGCAGCGAGTGCAGCGCGGCCAGCAGGTCGTTGTCGCTGCCCGCGCCCGTCTCCAGGATCGCGATGCCCGCGGTCGCGTGGGGGACGAAGACGTTGAGCAGGCCGTCGCGGCCTGCCGCCGCCTCGCGCAGGAAGCTCTGGCACTCGTCGGTGAGGTCGAAGACCTTCTCGGCCGAGCCGGTGGTGACGTTCAGGACACGTGTGGTGAAAGCATCAGACATGGGCCCATCGTCCCTCACCGCCCTCCCATTCGCTGATACGCGGTGTCCGCCTTTCGAGACGCCATTGACCGTGCGCAGACGATCTGGCTACGTTCTGCGGCATGTTGCGTTCAGCTCTGCTCACCACGCGCGGTCACATCGACCTGCTGCGGGTGGCTTCTGCTGCGTGTCGTCGCGGCTGCTGACGTTCCCTCAGCCCGCTTTTCCCCCTGCGCCTTTCTCTGCCCTGACGCCTTCGCGCGGTTGATTTCGCCGTCCCGCGCCTAGACCTTTCGGGCATCCCTCCCTCCTGCCGTGGAGCCCCATGAGCATCAGCCATGCCCCGCCGGATTCCTCGTCCGACATTTCGGGTATATCCAAGTCCGGCGATCCCGCCCAGGACACCGGAGACATCGAGGGCGCCGAAGACACCCGGCCGGCGCCGACCGAGCTCGTCCCCATCGTCCCCTCATCCACGCGCCGCACCCGCGTCCCCCGCTGGCTGCGCCGCACCTCCGGCCCGCTCGCACTCCTCGCCCTGTGGCAACTCCTCAGCTCCACAGGGGTGTTGACCAAGGACATCCTCGCCTCGCCGGGGACCATCGCCGGAGTCGCCCGTGACCTCCTCAGCGACGGTTCGCTGACCTCCGCCATGGGGGTCTCCCTGCAGCGGGTCGCGGTGGGACTGCTGCTCGGCACGGTCGTCGGGACGGCGCTCGCGCTCGTCTCAGGACTCTTCCGCGTCGGCGAGGATCTCGTCGACGCCAGCGTGCAGATGCTGCGCACCGTGCCGTTCGTCGGGCTCATCCCGCTGTTCATCATCTGGTTCGGCATCGGCGAGGCGCCCAAGGTCGCCATCATCACGCTGGGCGTCTCCTTCCCGCTCTATCTGAACGTGTACGCGGGAATCCGCGGGGTCGACTCGCAGCTCATCGAGGCCGGGGAGTCCCTCGGACTCTCACGCTGGGGGCTCGTGCGCCACGTCATCCTGCCGGGCGCGCTGCCCGGTGCTATGACCGGCCTTCGGTACTCCCTCGGCATCGCCTGGCTCGCCCTCGTCTTCGCCGAACAGATCAACGCGGACTCCGGGATCGGCTTCCTGATGGTGCAGGCGCGTGACTTCCTGCGGACCGATGTGATCGTCGTCTGCCTGATCGTCTACGCCTTCCTCGGCCTCATCGCCGACTTCATCGTCCGCACCCTCGAAAGGCTGCTGCTGCAATGGCGACCGACGTTCACCGGCCGGTGACCTCCAACACCTCGACCACGCGGGCCACTTCGGCCGTACGCGTCGAGGGACTGACCCGTTCCTTCGACGGGCGCGCCGTCATCGATCAGCTCGACCTCGACGTGAAACCGGGTGAGTTCGTGGCACTGCTCGGGCGCAGCGGCTGCGGCAAGTCGACCCTGCTGCGCATCCTCGCCGGGCTCGACCGCGACATCGAGGGGACGGTCCTCGTGCCGCGCCGCAAGGCCGTCGCGTTCCAGGCGCCGCGGCTCATGCCCTGGAAGCGCGTGTGGCGCAACGTCCTGCTCGGCCTGAAGGGGAAACCTGAACGCGGTGTCGCCGAGCGGGCGTTGGAGGAGGTCGGGCTCAAGCACCGCACGAACGCCTGGCCCAAGACGCTCTCCGGCGGAGAGGCTCAGCGTGCCTCGCTGGCCCGCGCCCTGGTGCGCGAGCCCGATCTGCTGCTGCTCGACGAGCCGTTCGGCGCGCTCGACGCGCTCACCCGCATCAAGGCCCAGCGTCTCGTCGACGAGCTGTGGCAGCGGCGCGGCTGCGCCGTCCTGCTCGTCACGCACGACGTCGAGGAGGCCGTGCTCCTCGCCGACCGGGTGCTCGTCATGGACGAGGGGGTCATCGCGTACGAGACCGAGATCGATCTGGACCGGCCGCGCGGCATCTCCGATCCGCGCTTCGCCGAGCTGCGTGCCGAGCTTCTGCAGCGCCTGGGCGTCGACGCACCCGACGCGGCGGAGGCGGCACCCGTCGCCGCGGCGTGAACCGCCCGCTCCCCCGCTCCGTGAACAGCACACACTCCCCCTCCCCGTGAACAGCACGAACACACCGAACGGACTCACCATGCGACGACACCTCGCCGCCCCCGCCCTGCTCCTCCCCCTGGCCCTGCTCGCCTCCGCCTGCTCCGGCGCCTCCTCGGCCAGCACCTCGTCCGCCGGATCAGGCGGCGGAACCGACGGCAAGGGATCGCTCACCCTCAACGTCGGTGACCAGAAGGGCGGTTCGGAAGCCGTGCTGCGCGCGGCCGGGGAGCTCGACGACCTGAAGTACAAGATCCGCTGGTCCACCTTCACCTCCGGTCCGCCCCTTCTGGAGGCCGTCAACGCCAAGGCCGTGGACATCGGCGCCGTCGGCAACACACCGCCCGTCTTCGCCGCGGGAGCGAACTCGAAGATCTCCGTGGTGGCCGCGACCCACGGCACCGCCGCGGGCGAGGCCATCCTCGTCCCGAACGACTCGCCGCTGAAGAGGCCCGAGGACCTCAAGGGCAAGTCCGTCGCCGTGGCGCAGGGTTCGTCGGCGCACTACCAGCTGATCGCGTCCCTGAAGGAAGCCGGGCTCGGCTTCAAGGACGTCAAGGTCAAGTATCTGCAGCCGGCCGACGCGCTGGCCGCGTTCACCAGCGGAAAGGTGGACGCCTGGTCGGTCTGGGACCCGTACACCTCGCAGGTTCTCGAGGGCAAGCAGGGCCGCGTCCTGACCGACGGCGACGGATTGGTGAACGGCCTCAACTTCCAGGTGGCGGCGCCCGGCGCGCTCAAGGACAAGAAGAAGTCCGCGGCCATCGACGACTACCTCAAGCGGCTGCGCAAGGCCCAGGACTGGGTCTACGACCACCCGGAGGCGTGGGCGAAGGTCTGGGCGAAGGACACCGGCCTGCCGTACGAGGTCGCGCTCGCGGCCGTCAAGCGCAGCAACGGCACGCGGGTCCCGGTGGCCGTCGACAAGAACGTGATCACCTCCGAGCAGGAGATCGCGGACACCTTCACCGACCAGAAGCTCATTCCGCGCCGCATCGACTTCGGTGACTTCGTCGACACCCGGTTCAACGGCGACCTGCCGCCCTCGACCAGCAAGCCGCGCACGTACGACAAGGAGTCCTGACGATGACCGTCCACCTCAACTGGTTCCTGCCGACCGGCGGCGACGGCCGCACCCTCGTCGACCGGCACGCCTACACCGACGGCGGCATCACGCGCTCCCGCGTCACTCCCGTCAGCGGAGTGCGGGCCCCTGACATCGACTATCTGATCCAGATCGCCAAGGCGGCCGAGCAGTTGGGCTTCGAGGCGGTGCTGACCCCGACCGGCACCTGGTGCGAGGACGCCTGGCTGACGACGGTCGCGCTGGCCCAGCACACCGAGCGGCTCAAGTTCCTGGTGGCGTTCCGTCCCGGCGTCATCTCCCCGGTGCTTGCGGCGCAGATGGCGGCCACGTATCAGCGCATCACGCGCGGGCGTCTGCTCCTGAACGTCGTCACGGGCGGCGACTCGACGGAGCAGCGGCGCTTCGGCGATCACCTCGACCACGATCGGCGTTACTCCCGTACGGACGAGTTCCTGTCGGTCGTGCGAGGCGTGTGGGGCGGCAAGCCCTTCGACTTCCACGGCGAGCACTACGACGTGGAGGGCGGCCTGACCGCGCTGCCGCCGGACCCGCTGCCGGAGATCTTCTTCGGCGGTTCGTCGGCGGCGGCCGGGCCGGTGGCCGCGCGGCACACGGATGTGTATCTGACGTGGGGCGAGCCGCCGGAGCATGTCAAGCAGAAGATCGACTGGGTTCGTGGGCTCGCCGAGGAGCAGGGGCGCACGGTCCGGTTCGGGATCCGGCTGCACACCATCTCGCGTGATTCCGCTGCCGAGGCGTGGGCCACCGCGAACCGGCTGCTCGACGACCTCGACCCGGACACCATCGCCGCCGCCCAGCAGGCGCTCGGCCGCAGCGAGTCCGTCGGCCAGCAGCGGATGCTGGCGCTGCACGGCGGTTCCCGCGACGACCTGGAGATCTCGCCGAACCTGTGGGCGGGTGTCGGTCTCGTACGGGGCGGCGCGGGCACCGCGCTCGTCGGCAGCCACGCGGACGTCGCCGATCGCATCGAGGAGTACCACGCGATCGGCGTGGAGCACTTCGTCCTTTCGGGCTATCCGCATCTGGAGGAGGCGTACTGGTTCGGCGAGGGTGTGATCCCTGATCTGGCTGCGCGCGGGCTGCTGCCCCGGATTCCGGCGTCGCGGCTGGCCGGAGTGCCGGCGGTGAACGGGCGTCCTGCCTCCGCTCCGGGCGGCGCGCCGCTCCTGGTGGCGGGCGGGCGCTGACCCGGACCCCTGTCCGGGAAGATCTCGGGCCCCGGTGGAGTTAGTAGAAGCGTGAACGACATCGGGGCACGGGACGCGGCCGCACATGAAGCGGCAGACGCGGCACAAGAGGTGGACGCAGTCGTCATCGGCGCCGGGCAGGCGGGTCTGTCCAGCGCCCATCACCTGCGCAGGGTCGGCTTCGAGCCGGACCGGGACTTCGTCGTCCTGGACCACTCGCCCCGGCCCGGCGGTGCCTGGCAGTTCCGCTGACCCTCGCTCACCTACGGCAAGGTGCATGGGATGCACTCGCTCCCCGGCATGGAGCTCACCGGCGCCGACCCCGCTCGCCCCTCCTCCGAGGTCATCCGGGAGTACTTCGAGGAGTACGAGCGGCGCTTCGACCTGCGGGTGCACCGGCCCGTCGACGTACACCGTGTCCGCGAGGGCGACGGCGGGCGGCTGCTGGTCGAGACGTCGGCCGGGGCCTGGGCGACCCGCACACTGATCAACGCCACCGGTACGTGGGACCGGCCGTTCTGGCCGCGCTATCCGGGGCAGGACACCTTCCGCGGGCGGCAGTTGCACACGGCCGTCTATCCGGGGCCCGAGGCCTTCGAGGGGCAGCGGGTGATCGTCGTGGGCGGCGGGGCTTCGGGTACCCAGCATCTGATGGAGATCGCTCCCTATGCCGCCGAGACCACCTGGGTCACCCGGCGGGAGCCCGTTTTCCGCGAGGGGCCGTTCGACGAGAACTGGGGGCGCTCGGCCGTCGCCATGGTCGAGGAGCGGGTGCGCCAGGGGCTCGCGCCGCAGAGCGTGGTGTCCGTGACCGGTCTGCCCGTCAACGACGCCATCCGGCAGGCGCGGGCCGACGGGGTGCTCGACCGCCTCCCGATGTTCGACCGCATCACGCCGGGCGGCGTGGAGTGGAACGACGGGCGGCACGTCGAGGCCGACGTCATTGTCTGGGCCACCGGATTCCGGGCGGCGATCGAGCACTTGGCGCCGCTGCGGCTGCGCGAACCGGGGGGCGGCATCCGGATCGAGGGCACCCGTGCCGTCGCCGACCCCCGTGTCCACCTGGTGGGCTACGGGCCATCGGCAAGCACCATCGGCGCGAACCGGGCGGGGCGGGCGGCCGTGCGGGACATCCAGCGGCTCCTGGAGGACGTGCCGGTGTCGGTCTGATCCGGTCGGCGCGGGCGCGCGCCCGCGCCGACCCGCGGGCCGCTAGCCGTCCTGCTTCTTCTCTTCCTTGTTCTTGCTCTGGTTCTTGTTGAACTCCGCCACGTTCTTCTGCTGCTCCTCGAAGCTCGACGTGAAGCGTGTGTCTCCCGGCTTCACCGTCACGAAGTACAGCCAGTCGCCCTGCGCCGGGCTGGTCGCCGCGCGCATCGCCTCATCGCCGGGGTTGCCGATCGGGGTGGGCGGCAGACCCATGCGCGTGTAGGTGTTGTAGGGGCTGTTGATCTTTGTGTCGTGGTCGCGCGTGTTCAGCGTCGAGCGGTTCAGGGCGTAATTGATCGTCGAGTCCATCTGCAGCGGCATGCCCTGGTCGAGGCGGTTGTAGATGACCCGGGCCACCTTGCCCATGTCCGCCTTGGAGCCTGCTTCGGCCTCGATCATGCTGGCGATGGTGACGGTCTGGTAGACGTTCACCGCGTTGCGGTCGGCGCCCGCCGTGACCTGGCCGCCGCTGAACTTCTTGGTCGCCGTGTTCACCATGTACGAGAGCACGGACGCGGGAGTCGACTGGTCGCTGATGGGGTACGTCGCCGGGAAGAGATACCCCTCTGGGTTGCCGCCCGCGTCGCCGGGGAGTTTGAGAGCGGCCTTGGGAATGGCCTTCTTCGTGGTGCCTTCCGGCACACCGAGGGCCTTGTCGACGGCCCCGTACACCTGGCCCGAGCGCCAGCCCTCCGGGATGGTCAGCGACTCGGGGCGTCCTTCGTCGTCCGGGAGCAGCAGCGGCACCGTAACGGCGGTGACCGCCGCGACGGCTCCGGTCGCGATCAGGGCGATTCGCCCCCGACGCGTCAGTCGAATCGTGCCCCGGCGCGGAGTCTTGGTCTGCAGCATGCGGGCACGTTATCCCGCAAATGCCGACATTCCGTGCATATCTTCATCTTGCTGGCTCCAGTTGGGCGTCTCTCCGAACCAGGGCGGCGTAACGGCCGTCCCTCTCCAGGAGCTCCTCGTGGGTGCCGCGCTCGGTGCTCCGGCCAGCGTCAAGGACCACGATCTGGTCGGCGCCGCGGACCGTGGAGAGCCGGTGCGCGATCGTGAGCGTCGTCCGGTCGGCGGACAGGGCGTCGATGGCTTCCTGTACGGCGTGCTCGGTGTGCGTGTCCAGGGCGCTGGTCGCCTCGTCCAGGATGAGTACGGGCGGATCGCGCAGGATCGTACGGGCGATGGCGAGGCGCTGCTTCTCGCCTCCGGAGAAGCGGTGGCCGCGCTCGCCGACCACCGTGTCGTACCCGTCGGGCAGGGACGCGATGTGGTCGTGGATCTGGGCGGCGCTCGCGGCCGCGATCAGCTCCTCGTCCGTGGCGTCGGGCTTGGCGAAGCGGAGGTTCTCGGCGACCGAGGCGTGGAAGAGATACGTCTCCTGGGAGACGACGCCGACGGCGCGGGCCAGCGTGTCGAAGTCCAGGTCGCGCACGTCGACGCCATCGATGGTCACGCGGCCGCCCGTCACGTCGTACAGCCGGGGGACCAAATAGCTGAGGGTCGACTTTCCCGAGCCGGTGGGGCCGACGACCGCGAGGCTGCCGCCCGCGGGGACGGTGATGTCGATGCCGTCGAGGATCGGGCGGCTCCGGCCGTCGTCCGTGTCGTAGCGGAACTCGACGCCCTCGAAGCGGACTTCGCCCTTGATGGTGTCCAGGCGCACCGGGCTCTCGGGCTCGGTGATGTCGATCGGCAGGTCGAGATACTCGAAGATGCGCTGGAAGAGCGCGAGCGAGGTCTGGATCTGCACGCCGGTGGAGAGCAGGCTCACGGTGGGCCGGAACAGGCCCTGCTGGAGCGAGACGAAGGCGACGAGCGTGCCGATCGAGACCGTCGGCCCGCCCATCTGGAAGGCGAGGCCCGCGGTCCAGTAGATGACGGCGGGCATGGCGGCCATGACGATCGAGATGACGGCCATGCGCCAGCGACCCGCCATGTTCGAGCGGACCTCGAGGTCGACCAGCTGCTCGGACTCGTCGGCGAAGGACTTGGTGAGCGAGTCCGAGCGGCCCATCGTGCGGCCGAGCAGGATGCCGCTGACGGAGAGCGACTCGGTGACCGTCGCGGCCATCGCGGCCATCTGCTTCTGCCGCTGGGTGGCTATCTTCTTGCGTTCGCGGCCGACCCGGCGGCTGATCCACACGAAGACGGGCAGCAGGAGCAGCGAGACGACCGTGAGCCGCCAGTCCAGGGCGAGCATCGCGACGATGGTGGCGATCACGCTGGTGAGGTTCGAGACCAGGGAGGTGGCGGTGGAGGTGACCGTCGCCTGCATGCCGCCGATGTCGCTGGCGATGCGGGACTGGACCTCACCGGTGCGGGTCCTGGTGAAGAAGGCGAGCGACATGCTCTGCAGGCGGCCGTAGACCGCGGTGCGCAGGTCGTGCATGACGCGCTGCCCGACCGTCGTACTGATCAGGGTCTGCAGGACGCCGAAGACGCTGGTGACGACCGCGCTGAGGATCATCCCGAGGGCGAGCAGGCTCAGCAGGCCCGTCCGTCCCTGCGGGATCGCGGTGTCGAGGATTTCCTTCAGGAGGAAGGGGGTGGCGACCGAGACCAGGGAGGCGGCGCCGACCAGCAGGCCGACGATCGCGAGGCGGGCGCGGTAGGGGCGGAAGAGGCGCAGGATGCGGCGGATCTGCCGCGGCTGTTCCTCTTGGCCGGGGGCCAGGGGCTGCGGTGTCCACGTGGGTTCGTCGGGACGCATGGGCTCCTACGGGAGGTGAGACGGCCACCGGCCCACGGACCGGCGATGACGGTCGGCGCCGGGCCGGCCGTGCACGCCGGCACACGGGCCGACTATGACTGAGGGAGCATAGCTCACTGTTACCTATACTCACAATGCACAAGGTCCTGATAATGTTCCCGCATGAACACCCCGGACGCCGACGGACTCCTCGCCGAACAGCTGCTGCGGCTGACCCGCAGGCTGCACCGCATCCAGAAGCGCCATCTCGTGCCGATCGGCATCACCCCGGCCCAGTCGCGCCTGCTGCGCACCCTCGTGCACTACGACACGCCGCCCCGCATGGCCGACCTCGCCCAGCGCCTCGAAGTGGTCCCGCGCGCGGTGACGAGCCTGGTCGACGGCCTGGAGGCCAGTGATCTCGTGCGTCGCGTCCCCGATCCCACCAACCGCCGGGTGATCCGCATCGAGCTCACGGACGCGGGCGGCAAGGCACTCAGGCAGCTGCGCAGCGCGCGCCGGGCCGCCGCAGAGGACATCCTGGCTCCACTGGACGCCGAGCAGCGCGAGCAGCTGGGCGGCCTGTTGAACGCGCTGCTCGATGTGCCGGACGTCCGCCGCTGCTGACCCCGGCCCACCGTCCGACGCCGCCCGACCGTCCGACCCCGTCGAGGAGAGCTCATGCCGCTGCTGGAGCCCACGCCGGAAGCCCTGCGCCCCGCATCGCGCCCGGAGGGCCCGGCCCACGACCGGGTGCCGGACCGGCAGGCCACGGGCACCCCGGAGCCGCTGCGCTCGGAGCTGACCGCGCTGCTCGGCGCGGACAAGGTCCTGACGAAGATCTCCGACCTCGTGCGGTACGCCTCCGACGCGAGCCCCTACCGCTTCGTGCCGCAGGTCGTGGTCGTCGCCGAGGACATCGACGACATCTCCGCCGTCCTGTCGTACGCGCACGGCAGGAGCCGCGAGGTCGTCTTCCGCGCGGCGGGCACCTCGCTCAACGGCCAGGCCCAGGGCGAGGACATCCTGGTCGACGTGCGCAAGCACTGGGCGGGCGTCGAGGTCATCGGCGACGGAGAGCAGGCGCGCATCGGCCCCGGCACGACGGTCCTGCGGGCCAACGCCACGCTCGCCCGGCATGGGCGCGTGCTCGGCCCCGACCCGGCGAGCGCCATCGCCTGCACGATCGGCGGGGTTGTCGCGAACAACGCGTCCGGCATGACGGCGGGCACCACGCGCAACTCGTACCGCACGGTGGCCTCGCTCACCTTCGTCCTGCCGACGGGCACGGTCGTCGACACGGCTGACCCGGACGCCGACGAACAGCTGGCCCACGCCGAACCGGCCCTGTGCGCGGGCCTGCTGGCGATCAAGCGGGAGATCGAGGCGGACCAGGAGCTCACGGCCCGCATCCGCGCCAAGTACGAGATCAAGAACACGAACGGCTACCGCCTCGACGCGTTCCTGGACGGTGCGACGCCCGTCGAGATCCTGCGTGGCCTGATGGTCGGCTCCGAGGGCACCTTCGGGTTCATCTCGGAGGTCGTCTTCGACACCCTTCCGCTGGACCGGCAGATCACCACGGGCCTGCTGTTCTTCCCCTCGCTGACGGCCGCCGCGGCGGCCGTCCCGCTGTTCAACGCAGCGGGCGCGCTGGCCGTGGAGCTGATGGACGGCAACACCCTGCGCGCCTCGACCAGCGTCGCGGGGGTGCCCGCCGACTGGGCGCGGCTCCCGAAGTCGACGGCCGCGCTCCTGGTGGAGTTCCGCGCGCCGGACGAGGCTCGCCAGGAAGCGTACGAAGCCGCGGCCGCCAAGGTCGTCGAAGGGCTCGAACTCGTCGCGCCGGTCACCTCGGTGACCAACGCCTTCACCCGTGACCCCAAGACGATCGGGGGCTATTGGAAGGCCCGCAAGGCCTTCGTGACGGCGGTCGGCGGCTCGCGGCCCTCCGGGACGACGCTGATCACCGAGGACTTCGCGGTGCCGCCGTCCCGGCTCGCCGACGCCTGCGAGGCCCTCCTCGGGCTCCAGACGCGGCACGGGTTCGACGCGGCCGTCGCGGGGCACGCCGCGCACGGCAATCTGCACTTCCTGCTCGCCTTCGACGCGGCTCTTCCGGCGGACGTGGAGCGCTATGCCACATTCATGGACGAGTTCTGCGCGCTCACCGTCGAGCGGTTCGACGGCTCGCTCAAGGCCGAGCACGCGACGGGACGCAACATCGCCCCGTTCCTGGAGCTCGAATGGGGCCCGAAGGCCACGGAGTTGATGTGGCGCACCAAGCAGGTGATCGACCCGGACTGTGTGCTCGCGCCGCGCATCGTCCTGGACCGCGACCCGAAGGCCCACCTCCGCGGCCTGAAGACGATCCCCAAGGTGGAGCTGATCGCGGACCCCTGCATCGAGTGCGGATTCTGCGAACCGACCTGCCCCAGCGAGGACTTGACGACGACTCCGCGCCAGCGGATCGTGCTGCGCCGCGAGATGATGCGCCAGGCACCCGGCTCCCCGGTCGAGGACGGCCTGGTGGAGGCGTACGGATACGACGCCGTGGACACCTGCGCCGGCGACTCGACCTGCAAACTGGCCTGCCCGGTGGGAATCGACACGGGCGCCCTGATGAAGGACTTCCGGCACGCACGGCACTCGCCGCGCGAGGAGAAGGTGGCCGCCCTCGCCGCCAGGAACTTCAAGGCGGTCGAGGCCGCCGCACGCCTCGCGGTCGCCTCCGCCGACCGGATCAGCGACCGGCTCCTGACCACGGTGACGCGCGCCGCGCGCAAGGCGGTCCGCCCCGATCTGGTCCCCGAATGGCTGCCGGACATCCCCGGGGCCGCCGCCCGAAAGCTGCCGCGCACCTCGCGCGTGGGCGCGAGCGCCGTCTACTACCCTGCGTGCGTCAACCGCATCTTCGGGAGCCCGGGTGACCGTTCCCTGCCGGAGGCGGTGGTCGCCGTCTCCGCGCGCGCGGGAAGGCCCGTCTGGATTCCGGACGACGTCGCGGGGACGTGCTGCGCGACGATCTGGCACTCCAAGGGGTACGACCAGGGCAATGCGGTCATGGCCAATCGCATCGTCGAGGCGGCCTGGGGCTGGACGGCGGGCGGCAGGCTGCCCCTCGTGGTGGACGCCTCGTCCTGCACGCTCGGCATCGCGCACGAGGTCGTGCCCTATCTCACCGCCGACAACCGGCAGTTGCACCAGGAGCTGAACATCGTCGACTCCCTCGTCTGGGCCGCGGACGAACTGCTCCCCCACCTGACCGTGCACCGCACGGTCGGCTCCGCCGTCCTGCACCCCACCTGCTCCATGAGCCATCTGGGCGACGAGGCCCAGCTGCGCGCCGTCGCCGAGGCCTGCGCGGACGAGGTCGTCGTCCCGGACGACGCGGGCTGCTGCGCCTTCGCCGGTGACCGCGGCATGCTGCACAAGGAGCTGACGGAGTCGGCCACCCGCAAGGAGGCGGCGGAGGTCACGGCCCGTCCCTTCGACGCGCACCTCTCGGCGAACCGCATGTGCGAGGTGGGCATGGACCACGCCACGGGCCGCGCCTACTACTCCGTACTCCTGGAGCTGGAGCGCGCGACGCGCCCCTGAGCACCACCCCGCCAGGACACCCGCTCAAGACGCCCCGCAACCGCCCCGCAACCGAGGCGCGAAATAAATCCAACTCCCTGGCCACTTCGGTCCCTTGCGCCACGCCCGTCCCCGCATCAGGGTGGCATCCGTTCCAGCGCAGGCATCCAAGCCACGGAGGTCCGATGCACGACGAGCACGCCCTACCGAACCCTGACGAGTCCGCGACCCCTGACGACTCCGCCGACGGCGCCTCCCGCCGTGCCGTGCTCCGCACCGCGGGCCTCGCCGGGGCCGGGCTCGGCCTCGGCGCCCTCGCCGGCGGCACGGCCCACGCCGACGCCCCGCAGGGCGCTCCCGCGGCGCCCGCCGAGGCGGCCACGGCCGCCGACGCACCGCCCCGCAAGGGCAAGACCATGGTCGGCGTACCGTTCGAGCGGCGTTCCACGGTGCGCGTCGGCATCGTCGGGCTCGGCAATCGCGGCGGCAGCATGATCGACCTGTTCCTGGCGGTCCCGGGGGTGAAGGTCGTCGCGCTCTGCGACCCGGTCAAGGACAAGACGGCGGCCGCCGCGAAGAAGGTCACCGACGCGGGCCAGCCCGCACCGGCGACGTACACCAAGGGCGATCACGACTTCGAGAACCTCTGCAAGCGCGGGGACATCGACTTCGTGTACGTGGCGACGCCCTGGGACTGGCACTTCGACATGGCCAAGACGGCGATGCTGAACGGCAAGCACGTCGGCGTGGAGTGTCCGGTCGCCCTCCAGCTCGACCAGCTCTGGGAACTGGTCGACCTCTCCGAGCGGACCCGCAGACACTGCATGCAGTTGGAGAACTGCTGTTACGGCAAGAACGAGATGCGTGTCCTGCGCATGGCCCACGCGGGCAAGTTCGGCGATCTGCTGCACGGGGCGGGCGCGTACAACCACGACCTGCGCGGCCTGATGTTCGACCCGGACTACTACGAGGGTCCGTGGCGGCGCCTGTGGCACACGCGGCTGCGCGGTGACCTCTACCCCAACCACGGCTTCGGCCCGGTATCCAACTACATGGACATCAACCGCGGCGACCGCGTCACCCACATCTCCAGCTTCGGCACGCCCGCCCTCGGCCTGGCCGAGTACCGCAAGGCGCACATGCCCGCGGGCGACCCGAGCTGGAAGGAGACGTACATCGAGAGCGACCGCACGATCAGCCTCGTGCAGACGGCGAAGGGGCGGGTGATCCGTCTGGAGCACGACGTCTCGACCCCCCACCCCTACAGCCGCATCAACAGCCTCGGCGGCACAAAGGGCGTCTTCGAGGACTACCCCGAGCGCATCTACATCGAGCCGGACCACACGAACGACGAGTGGGGCGACTTCGGCAAGTACGCCGCGGACTTCGACCACTGGCTGTGGAAGGAGCACTCCAACCCGCCGGGCGGGCACGGCGGCATGGACTACATCATGATCTTCCGTCTGATGCAGACCATGCAGCTCGGCCTCGTGCCCGACTTCGACGTCTACGACGCCGCGGTCTGGACGTCGCCCGTCCCCCTGAGCCATCTGTCGATCAAGGCGAAGGGCGCGCCGCAGGCGATCCCCGACTTCACTCGCGGGATGTGGAAGAAGAAGCGTCCGGGAGTGGACTCGGAGAAGCCGCAGGGGTAAGGGACTTGGGCTCATCGGGCCCGGCGGCGCTGACGTCAGCGCTGCCGGGCTCCTCCGCCTGCTCGGGCACGAACGCGATCTCGCCGCCGAGGACCTTCTTGGCCCGCGCCGTGTCCAGCGCGCCCTCCCAGCGCGAGACCACGAAGACGGCGACGCAGTTGCCGAGCAGGTTCGTGGCGACGCGCATGGCGTCCATGATGCGGTCCACGCCGAGCAGCAGGGCGACCGCACCGGCCGGGATGACCCCGAGCGCGGAGGCGGTCGCGGACAGCGCGAGGAACGCCGAACCGGGCACGCCCGCCATGCCCTTGCTGGTCAGCATCAGGACGAGGACGACCGTGATCTGCTGGCCCAGGCTCAGGTCCACGCCCACGGCCTGCGCGATGAACAACGTACCGACGGAGAGATAGATGGAAGCGCCGTCGAGGTTGAAGGAGTACCCCGTCGGCAGGACCAGGCCCACCGCGTCGTCCCGGCAGCCCGCCTGGCGCAGCTTCTGCATCATGCGCGGCATGACGGCCTCGCTGGAGGCCGTGCCGAGCGCAAGGAGCATCTCCTCGCGGGTGTAGCGCACGAACTTCCACAGGCTCAGGCCCGTCAGCGCCTTCAGGGCGACGGCGAGCAGGACGAGGAAGATCAGGGCCACCGCGTAACAGACACCGATGAGCTTGCCGTACGTCGACAGGGCGCCGAGACCGTACTCCCCCACCAGGTGCGCGGTGGCGCCGAACACGGCGAGCGGTGCCAGCTTCATGATGAAGCCGACGATCGCGAAGACGATCTCCTGGCCCTGCTCGATGGCGGGCAGGATCGCGGGAACCTTCGTGTTGCCGAGATGCAGCAGCGCCGCGCCCACCAGGCAGGACAGGACGAGGACTTGGAGCAGCGAGTTCTCGGCGAAGGCACCGATCGCACTGTCGGGCAGCGAGTGCAGGATGAACTCGCTGGTGGAGGGCAGCTCACCACCGCCGGTCTTCGCGTCGACCGCCGACGCGTCGAGCTTGGCGGGGTCGACGTTCATTCCGGCGCCGGGACTCACGAGGTTCCCGGCGAGCAGCCCGACGACGAGGGCGACCGTGGTCGCGACCTCGAACCAGATGAGGGCCTTGATCCCGATGCGCCCGAAGGCCTTGAGATCTCCGGCCTTGGTGATTCCGGCGACGACCACGCAGAACACGAGCGGGGCGATCATCGCCTTGATGAGACGCACGAAGCCGTCGCCGAGCGGTTGGACGGCGGTGCCCACGTCGGGCCACAGCCTTCCGACGAGGACTCCGAGCACCAGCGCGCAGGCGACCTGCGCGAACAGTGAGGTTCGCAATGTGCGTGCTACGCGTCGCGGTAGGGACGGTACGGACTGCGGCACGGGCACTCCTGTAGTGAGACTTCAAGTGACTTCTGCCATACGGAAATTTGTTTCCGCGAGGCGCCACTATGGCGGAGTGCCCGCTTCCGCAAAAGACCTCCAGATCACATCGGCGTAAATCTTGGATCTTGCTCCAAGAGCCGACGCGGAGGCAGGGGCTCAGCAGCGCAGCCGGTTCACCGTGAGAGCGCCCTGCTCGGTGGCCAGCGTGCGGTCGTGGCAGCCGCCGTCGCCGTACACGCGATAGCGCTCACGGGATGTGCCGACGGCGTGCCGGTCCTCGCGCGGGGCGTTGGCGGTGTACGTCGCGTCGCCTTCGTAGCGGTCGTCGGTGACCGTACGAGCGGTGCGGCGCCCGTCGTTCCTGACGACGGTCTCCGCCCGGTCGCCGAGGGCGATCTCGGTGCGCAGCCGGTCGCCGGCGCCGAGCGTCGTCGTGCCGTCCATCGTGTACGTCCGGTCGGTGCGGGTCGCGCGGCCGTCCCGGGTGACCGTCTCGCGGTCGGTCCAGGTGGACTTGAGCGCGTCGGTGGTCTCGCCGTCGGTCCAGCGGTGGACGGAGGTGTTGGCGAGCGCACGGGTGACGGTCGTCTCGACGCGGCCGTGGGAGGTGTCGACGTATCCCGAGACGCTGAGCCGGTGGCTGCCCGAGGTGTCGAGGCGGTGCTCACGCTCCGGCGAACCAGGCGTGTACGTGGCCTGGTTGGCGAGGTCGCCCGCCTTGTGCGCGGTCAGCTTCCCGGTGACGCGCTCGCTCTTCTCGTCCTGCCAGACGAGGACGTTGGTCGGGGTGTGCCAGCCGGTCGTCGCCTCCGGCCTGCCCGCCACGGACACCTCCACCTGGTGCGGGCGGCCGTCGTTGAGCAGTCCGGCGAAGGGCGTCAGGTCGTACTCGATGGGCTTGATGTCGAAGGCGCGGGGCCCCGGGATCACGTACCACAGAAAGGGGTTGGACCAGCCGCCCGTCCACACGGTCGGGAACGGCGTGGCGACACCGGCGAGTTGGCCGTCGACCGTGACCTGCACCTCGCGGTAGGGCCCGTCCTCGGCCTTGCAGGAATAGGGCGCCGCGTCCGGGACCGTCAGATACCAGTACTCCTCGCAGCCGCCGCCGGAGCCGGTCGCGTAGACCTCGGCGACGATGCGCTCGCTGTTGCGCGGGGTGGTGAGGGTGGTGCCGTCGCCCAGCGGCAGGACGCGGTCCGGGGGCGCCTGCTCGTGCTTGGCGCCCTTCTGCGCCGCGTGGTTGGGTCCCCTCTGAACCGCGTGGTTGGCGCCCTTCCGCGCCGCGTAGAACGTCAGGGTCGCCTTGACGTCGATGACACCGGTGTACGTCTCGTTGACGACGTTCCCGATGAGCATCTCGACCCGCTGGTCGCGCGTCAGGGTCTCGCGGTAGCGCGTGACGTCCTTCTCCACGGACCAGGCGATGCCGTCGACGGACGGCTCAGGGGTGGACGTCCGGAAGACCTCGACACCGCCCACGCGGAGATAGCCGAGGCGGTCGTACTGCCGCCCCTTGACCTTGCCGTCGAGGCGCAGGACGACCTTGCCCCAGTCGCCCGCGCCGCATTTCCCGGGCGGGCTGTAGTCGCCTTCGTAGGGCGTGAAGTCCTTGAACCGCGCCTCGGCCACGGTCACTTCGCAGGACTTGGTGTGCGGCTTCGGGACGGGCGGAGCGGCCGTGACCGGGTCGTGCCAGTCATTGCCGAACTCCGGCGGGGGCGTGTCGGCCGCGGCCGGGCCCGCGCCGAAGAGTGTGCTCGCCGCGAGGGTGACCCCGGCGAGCATGGACATGACGCGTCTTCTCATGGGGGCTTTCTACGCCCGAGGGGCCCGGCGGAGCTAGCCCTTCAAATTCGCCTTGTCCCCCATCACCACGACCGGGTGCTGCTTCGGGTCGAGGTTCTTCAGGAGGTACTCCATGCCCGGCTTGGACAGGCTCACGCAGCCCGACGTGCCGCTGCCGTGGTCCATGTGCAGCCAGATGCTGCCGCCCTTGGACTGGCCCTGGGGGCGGGTCGGGTCGTTGGGCGGAGTGCCCTTGGCGCGGTTGTAGTCGATGGCGATGACGTAGTCGAAATCGTGCCAGTGCGTCCTGGGCCAGTAGTGCGGGGCCTGCATCGACGTGCTCTGGGTGTACGGGAGTTCGGCGCCCGGATCGGCGAGGACGCCGCCCGCGTCGGTCAGCGTGTAGACGCCGACCGGGCTGCGCTTGTCGTTCTCGCGATGGTCGGTGGTCCAGCCCTTCTTGCCGTTGTGCGCGGCCCAGCCGCGGGTCTTGTCCCACGTCGAGCCGGACTTCTCGTACAGGACGACGGTGGACTTCGCCGAGTCCTCGCCCTGGCCGTAGACCGCCACGACCTGCCGGGAGTTCTTCGGGATCTGGTTCTGGAGGCGGTCGCCCACGTCGGGGATGCGCTTGAGGGCGGTCGTCGCCGGCGCCCCGGCTCTCTTCGCCCGGCCCGCGTCGTCCTTCTTCCCTCCGGCCTTCGCCCCGTCGTCCCCACTGCCACAGGACGTCAGAAGAACACCGCAGGCCGCGACCGCGGCCGCCGCTCGCACCGCACCGGCTATACGCATCCGTCCATGGTCGCACCCGGTTCACGCGAGCCGTCCCGACGCCCGGCCCAGGGCGGAGAAGGGGCCGAATCTTTACTCCCCGACGGAAAATCGTTTGCTTCGCGCCACCGTCCGAGGCGAACCTTTCACGGCCTGTTACCGCCGCTCGATGTCCGCTGCCTCCATCTGTGGGACAGCTCCTCCGACCGTTCACGACCGCACGCTCATCACCGTCCGTTCACGCCGGCACGCTCCGCCGAACCGACGGTCCGTCTCTCCGACCCTGGGACGTCACACGTCATGCAGATTCGCGATCTACCGTTCACCGACCCGGGCATGCCGGATGCCCGCTCGGGCCCTCACTTCCTGCGCTGGCTCGGGCGCAACCAGCTCGGCGGCCAGCTGAAATCACTCGCCTGGGGTCTCCTGCACTTCGGCTCGATCGCGGTCCTCCCCTACCTCGTCGGACTCGCCGTCCAGGCCGTGGTCGACCGCTCGGGGGAACGACTGGCCGTGGCGGGCGCGATGATGACGCTGAGCGGCCTCGCCATCGCCCTGGGCGACACCATGCTGCACCGCACGGCGGTCACCAACTGGATCACCGCGGCCGCCCGCGTCCAGCAGCTCCTTGCCCGCAAGACGGCGCAGCTCGGCTCGGCACTCACGCGGCGCGTCGCCGCCGGTGAGGTGGTCGCGGTCTCCACCGGCGACGTCGAGAAGATCGGCTGGTTCGTGGAAGCAGCCTCGCGGTTCACGGCGGCGGCGCTCACGGTCGTCTTCGTCTGCGTGGGCGTCGTCGTGTACCAGCCCGCTCTCGGCGTCGTCGTCGCGGTGGGCGTCCCGGTGCTCGCGCTCGCCGTGCTGCCGCTGCTGCCGCGCGCCACCCGGCGGGCCGACCATCAGCGCGAGAAGGCCGGGCGTGCGACAGAGCTGGCCTCGGACACCGTGGCGGGCCTGCGGGTGCTGCGTGGCATCGGCGGCGAGGAGCTCTTCCTCGACCGCTACCGCCGTGCCTCGCAGGAAGTGCGTACGGCCGCCGTGCGCAGCGCCCGGATGTGGGCCGCGATCTCCGCGGTCCAGGTGCTGATGCCGGGGCTGCTCCTGATCGCGGTCGTCTGGCACGGCGTGAACCTGGCCCGCGAGGGCCGGATCACCATCGGCGAGCTCGTCACCGTCTACAGCACGGTCACGCTCCTGACCTACCCCTTGCGGCACTTCGAGGAGATCGCGATGGCGTACAGCTTCTCGCGCCCCTCGGCCAAGCGAGCTGCCCGGGTGCTCTCGCTCCAGCGCACGACCCATGCCGGTGACGGGCTGCGGGACGGCAAGGACACTGCCGCAGGCGGCCGGAGTGGCGACGTGGAGATGCCCTCGGGTGATCTCTACGACCCGGCGACCGGACTCCTGGCGCCTTCGGGCCGGCTCACCGCCGTCGTGTGCGGCGACCCGGACGAGGCGGGGCTGCTCGCCGAGCGTCTCGGCGGGCACGCGGCGTTCGACGACGCGGAGGAGCTGCCCTCCGTGCTGCTCGGCGGGGTGGCGCTCGACGAGCTGCCGCTGGCCACCGCCCGTACCGCCGTCCTCGTGCAGGACAAGGACCCGGTCCTGCTCTCCGGCACGCTCCGCGGACTCCTCGACGTACCGGCGTCGGGAGCGGTGAGCGCCGACGACGCCCTGACGGCCGCGCAGTGCGCGGACGTCCTGGACGCCCTGGCGCAGGCCTCGGTGGACGAGACACCGATGGACGCCCATGTCACCGAGCGCGGACGCTCCCTGTCCGGCGGGCAGCGCCAACGCCTCGCGCTGGCCCGTTCGTTGGTCACCGACCCCGAGGTCCTCGTGCTCGACGAGCCGACGTCAGCCGTCGACTCGCACACCGAGGCGCGGGTCGCCGATGGCGTCAAGGGGCTGCGCAAGGGACGTACGACCGTGGTCCTCACGTCGTCGCCACTCCTCCTGGACCGGGCCGAGCGGGTGGTCTTCCTCCATGAGGGCGAGGTCGTGGCGGTGGGCGAACACCGCGAACTGGTGCACAGCGAGCCGCGCTACCGGGCGGTCGTGACGCGCGAGACGGACGAGGAACGGGCGCCACAGGCGCGGACCGACACGAAGACCGACACCGACACCGACAGCGACAGCGACACCGGCGTCGACATCCGTATCGGCATCGACATCGACATCGAGGAGACGGCATGATCGGCCTGGCGCCACCGGAGTACGATCCGGCGGCCCCGACCACCGCGGACACCCTGCCCGTGGGCGCGCCCGCGACGGTAGGGGCCTACGTACGCGAGCTGTTCAGGCGGCACCGCCGGGCCTTCGCCCTGCTCATCACGGTCAACACCTGCGCCGTGGTGGCCTCCATGGCCGGTCCCTACCTGCTGGGCGATCTGGTCCAGAACGTCTCGGACAGCGCCCGCGATCTCCATCTGGGGCGCACCATCGGGATCTTCACCGTGGCCCTGGTCGTGCAGGCCGTCTTCGTCCATCAGGTGCGGGTGCGCGGTGCGATGCTCGGGGAGAGGATGCTGGCCGATCTGCGCGAGGACTTCCTCGTCCGTTCGGTCGGGCTGCCGCCTGGTGTGCTCGAACGGGCCGGGACGGGAGATCTTCTCTCCCGGATCACCACGGACGTCGACCGGCTCGCGAACGCCATGCGGGAGGCGGTGCCGCAGCTCGCCATCGGCGTGGTGTGGGCCGCGCTCCTGATCGGCGGTCTCGCCGTGACCGCGCCGCCGCTGGCGCCCGCCCTCCTCGTCGCGGTGCCTCTCCTGGTCGTCGGATGCCGCTGGTACTTCAAGCGGGCGCCCTCCGCCTACCGTTCGGAGGCCGCCGGGTACGCCGCCGTCGCGGCAGCCCTCGCCGAGACCATCGACGCGGGGCGCACGGTGGAGTCGCACCGGCTCGGAGAGCGCCGCGTGCAGCTGTCGGAGCGCCGCATCAAGGAATGGACGGCGTGGGAACGCCACACCCTTTACCTGCGCTCCGTCCTCTTCCCGGTCATCACCTTCACGCACACCCTCGTACTCTGCTCCGTCCTGATGATCGGCGGTGTGTTCGTCCTGCAGGGCTGGATCAGCGTCGGCCAGCTGACGACGGGGGCGCTGATCGCGCAGATGCTCGTCGACCCGCTGGGGATCATCCTGCGCTGGTACGACGAGCTGCAGGTCGCCCAGGTCTCGCTCGCTCGGCTCGTGGGCGTACGGGACATCGAACCGGACGCGGGCGACGGCTCCGTCACCCCCGACGGACGCCATGTCCTCGCGGACGACGTGCACTTCGGCTACCGCGCGGGCGTCGACGTCCTGCGCGAGGTGTCGCTCGCCGTCGAGCCTGGTTCGCGCGTCGCCCTGGTCGGCCCGTCCGGCGCGGGCAAGTCCACCCTCGGCAGGCTGCTCGCCGGGATCTACGCACCGCGCGACGGGCACGTGACGCTGGGCGGAGCCGAGCTGTCGGCCATGCCCGCCGAAGAGGTCCGTTCGCACGTGGCGCTGGTCAACCAGGAGCACCACGTCTTCGTGGGGTCCCTGCGCGACAACCTCCTCCTGGCCAGGACCGGGGCGCAGGACGCGGAACTGTGGGCGGCTCTCGGCGCGGTCGACGCGGACGGCTGGGCACAGGCGCTGGGCGAGGGCCTGGACACCGAGGTGGGCTCGGGCGGCTTCGCCCTCACCCCGGCGCAGGCCCAGCAGATCGCACTGGCCCGTCTGGTCCTCGCCGACCCGCACACCCTGGTCCTGGACGAGGCGACCTCGCTCCTGGACCCGCGCGCGGCACGCCACTTGGAACGCTCCCTCGCCCGCGTCCTCGACGGCCGCACGGTCGTGGCCATCGCCCACCGGCTGCACACCGCGCACGACGCGGATGTCATCGCGGTGGTCGAGAACGGCCGGATCAGCGAGCTCGGCAGCCATGACGAGCTGGTGGGGGCGGGGGGTGCTTACGCGGCGCTCTGGCGGTCCTGGCATGGGTAGTGCGCCTGGGGTGGCGAGCGGGCCGCCTGCAGCTGGCGAACCGGGGGTGGTCGAGCCTGCGGCAGGCGAACCGGCGGCGGTAGAGCCCGCTACAGGCGAACCGGCGGCAGGCGAGAGCCCCTCTCGCTTTGTGCCGGGCGTATCGCATCAGGCTCTGCTGAGCCGCCTGCTGCCCGATGACGTGGTGGTGGAACTGCCCGCCCTCCAGGGGCAGTTCCACCATGTGGTGATCGGCTCGGACCGTGTGGTGCGCTTCGCCCGCACCGAGGCAGCAGCCGCCCGGCTGGCCACTGTGGCTGCCGCGCTAGGCGTGCTCGCCGGGCTCGACCTCGGCTTCCGCACACCAGAGCCGCTGCTGGCAGGCGGCGCTGCCGGCACGGACGAGCCGCCGTACCTGGTGCTCAGCCGAGTCCCGGGAGCGCCACTGGCCGATGGCGTACTCGACCGCCCCGAGGTGGCCGATTCGGTGGCGGCGCAGTACGCGACGCTGCTGGCCGCCCTCGCTGATGCGGGCTCCGACGAGGCGGTCCGAGCAGCGTTGCCGCATGCGCCCGTGGACGAGTGGCGGACGTTCGCGGCGGACGTCCGCGCGGAGCTGTTCGGCCTCATGTCCGACGCCGGACGGCTGCGCGCCGAGCGAGAACTTGCGGCCCTCGGCCGCCTTCCCCACGTCACCGGGGCGCTGGTGCACGGTGACCTCGGCGGGCAGAACGTGCTGTGGGACGACGCCGCGGAGTGGCCACGGCTCAGCGGGGTCGTGGACTGGGACGAGGTCACGCTCGGCGATCCGGCGGAGGACCTCGCGGCGGTGGGGGCCAGCTACGGCGGGGAGGTACTGGACCGGGTGCTGGAACGGATGCTCGCGCCGGGCGGCTGGCCGAGGCCCGAAGGCGGGGTCGCCACGGACGAGGTCAGGGTGGCCACGGACCACGTCAGGGTCGCCACAGACGGAGGCGGGGTGCCCACGGACGAAGGCGGAGTGGCCGCACGCGCCGTCGCGATCCGCGGCACCTTCCCCTTGCAGCAGGCGCTGGCCGCACTGCGCGACGGTGACAAGGAGGAGCTGACGGACGGTCTTGCCGGGTACGTGTGAGGCACAGCGCCCTCACCCTGTAGGCAGGATCTGTACGGCACTAGAGTGAATCGGTGACCCGCCTGCCGGATGACCCGCCGCCACGTATCAGTGAAGACGACCGCGAGAAGGCCGTGCTGCGCCTGCAGGAGGCGTACGCCGAAGGTCACGTCCCGCACGAGGAGATGGACGGGCGCCTCCACCAGGTGCTCACCGTCGAGACCCACGGCGAGCTCATGGCAGCTTTGGCCTCGCTCCCGGCGGAGAAACCGGGCACGACATCCACGATCGGCGCCGCCTCCGGACGGATCCAGCGGCGCGGCGCCTGGCGGGTGCCTCGCACCCTCAAGGTCGAGTCCGCGTTCGGAAGCGTGCACCTGGACCTGTCCCAGGCGGTCTTCGAGCATCCAGTGGTCGACATCGAGCTGCAACTCGGTTCCGGCAAAGCCAGGATCACGGTTCCTCGCGACGCGATCGTCGAGATCGAGGAGCTGCGCACGGACTGGAAGGACGCGCGCTACAAGCCCTCGCGCCGGTCCCGCCCGGTCGGCCCGGACGGGCCGAGGATCCGGATCTCCGGGGTCATGGGGTTCGGGCGGCTGAAGATCCGCCACGCACGGCGCTGAAGCCTCACCCCGCACGGGGAGTGCCGGTCCCGCACTCCTGCCGGACCGGCACTCCTCCTCCCCGCGGGCGGGAACCGTCCTCAGATGAAGTTGAGCGCGGCCGCGCCGCCCACTCCCCCGAGCAGCATGAAGGCCGGCATCAGCACCTTCATCTCGATCCAGCTGCCCGCCCGGAACCGCATCAGCTTGGGCGGCCCGATGGGGTACCAGCGCTTGCGGCCGATGGGGATGGGCCACAGGATCGGGCAGCCGGAGACCGTGAGCGCGTCCCCGATGTCGTGCACCAGAGCCCCGAGCACGATCGGAAGACCCAGCCACAGATACTCCTGGCCCGGCGCGGTGAACAGCCAGTCCGCGCCGTTCCCGGGCTTGTCCAGGACTCCGGCCAGGATCCAGGCGCTCGTCGCGGCGAGCAGCCACACCAGCACATCGCTGCTCGATCCACGCGCGGCCCGCCACAGCAGGCCCTCGATGGCCAGCACCATGTGGACGAAGAGCAGCGCGAGGACCGCCCAGCGGCCGCCGAAGATGGCCAGGCCCGAGGCCCCCGCCCCGATGAGAACCGCCCACAGCCAGGTGTGCGTGAGGGTGCGGTGCCCGCCCGCACGACGCGGGTCGCCCTGCTTGCGGGTCGCCTTGTAGACGGCCGCCGAGAGCTTGTCGACGATCTCGCACAGGCCTCGGGAGACCGGCCCGAAGGCCCGCGAGATGGTCGCCGATTTGTGGTCGAGGTCGGGTGCGAGCGCCGCCCCGGCGCAGATCAAGGCTCCGGCGAGGAGAACCGGCCAGGGCATCGTGTGCCCCGCCGCAGCCGCGGCCGCTCCGACGCCGAGCCAGGCCGCCGCCCCCGACAGTGAGTGTGCCGGACCCATCATGGCTGTTCCCCGCCTCATTTCCGTTGTACTGACGCCCCGTTGGCGACACAGCGTAGCGTTCGTGATCTTCGTACGAACCGCCGGTTCCCTGATCGGGTGAGAAGGAAGGCAAGATGGGGGTGTGACACTTATTGATCAGCTGCCGCCGGATGCCGACCCCGATGCTCTCTTCGAAGCCTTCTCCACGTGGGCCGAGGGCCAGGGGATCACTCTCTATCCGGCTCAGGAGGAGGCGCTGATCGAGGTGGTCTCCGGAGCCAACGTGATCTTGTCCACGCCCACCGGCTCCGGAAAGAGCCTGGTCGCGGCGGGTGCGCACTTCACGGCGCTGGCCCAGGACAAGGTCACCTTCTACACCGCGCCGATCAAGGCGCTGGTGTCGGAGAAGTTCTTCGACCTGTGCAAGCTCTTCGGCACCGAGAACGTCGGCATGCTGACCGGTGACGCGTCCGTGAACTCCGACGCCCCCGTCATCTGCTGCACGGCCGAGGTCCTCGCGTCGATCGCGCTGCGGGACGGCAAGAACGCCGACATCGGCCAGGTCGTGATGGACGAGTTCCACTTCTACGCGGAGGGGGACCGCGGCTGGGCCTGGCAGATCCCGATCCTCGAACTGCCGCAGGCGCAGTTCATCCTCATGTCCGCGACGCTCGGCGACGTCTCGATGTTCGAGAAGGACCTGACGCGCCGCACGGGACGCCCCACCTCCGTGGTCCGCTCCGCGACACGCCCGGTCCCCCTCTCTTACGAGTACCGCCTGACACCGATCACGGAGACCCTCACCGAGCTCCTTGAGACCAAGCAGGCTCCGGTCTACATCGTCCACTTCACGCAGGCACAGGCCGTCGAGCGCGCGCAGTCGCTGATGAGCATCAACATGTGCACCCGTGAGGAGAAGGACAAGATCGCCGACCTGATCGGCAGTTTCCGCTTCACCACCAAGTTCGGCCGCAACCTCTCGCGGTACGTACGCCACGGAATCGGCGTACACCACGCGGGCATGCTGCCCAAGTACCGGCGACTGGTCGAGAAGCTGGCGCAGGCCGGTCTCCTGAAGGTCATCTGCGGCACCGATACCCTCGGCGTCGGCGTCAACGTCCCGATCCGTACGGTGCTGTTCACCGCCCTCACCAAGTACGACGGCACGCGCGTGCGGACGCTGCGAGCCCGGGAGTTCCACCAGATCGCGGGCCGCGCGGGCCGGGCCGGCTTCGACACGGCGGGCCTCGTCGTGGCGCAGGCGCCCGAGCACGTCATCGAGAACGAGAAGGCCCTCAACAAGGCGGGCGACGACCCGAAGAAGCGCCGTAAGGTGGTGCGCAAGAAGGCTCCCGAGGGCTTCGTGGGGTGGACCGAGTCCGGGTTCGAAAAGCTCATCTCGTCCGAGCCCGAGCCGCTGACCTCCCGCTTCCGCGTCACGCACACCATGCTCCTCGCGGTGATCGCCCGTCCGGGCAACGCCTTCGAAGCGATGCGTCACCTCCTTGAGGACAACCACGAGCCGCGCAAGCAGCAGCTGCGGCACATCCGCCGCGCCATCGCCATCTACCGTTCGCTGCTCGACGGCGGCGTGGTGGAGAAGCTCGACGAGCCGGACGCCTCGGGCCGCATCGTGCGTCTGACGGTCGACCTGCAGCAGGACTTCGCGCTGAACCAGCCGCTGTCGACGTTCGCCCTCGCCGCCTTCGAACTGCTCGACCCGGAATCCCCTTCGTACGCCCTCGACATGGTGTCCGTCGTCGAGTCCACCCTCGACGACCCGCGCCAGATCCTCGCCGCCCAGCAGAACAAGGCGCGCGGCGAGGCCGTGGCCCTGATGAAGGCGGACGGCGTCGAGTACGAGGACCGCATGGAGCGGCTCCAGGACATCACGTACCCGAAGCCCATGGAGGAGCTCCTCTTCCACGCGTACAACACGTACAAGACGAGCCACCCGTGGGTCGGCGACCACCCGCTCTCCCCCAAGTCCGTCATCCGTGACATGTACGAACGGGCGCTGTCCTTCACGGAGTTCACCTCCTTCTACGAACTCGCCCGCACCGAGGGCATCGTGCTGCGCTACCTCGCCAGCGCCTACAAGGCTCTCGAGCACACCATCCCGGACGACCTGAAGTCCGAGGACCTCGAAGACCTCATCGCCTGGCTCGGCGAGATGGTCCGCCAGGTCGACTCCAGCCTCCTCGACGAGTGGGAGCAGCTCGCCAACCCCGAGGTCATGACCGCCGAGGAGGCACAGGAGCGCGCCGACCAGGTCAAGCCGGTCACCGCCAACTCCCGCGCCTTCCGCGTCCTGGTCCGCAACGCGCTCTTCCGCCGCGTCGAGCTCGCCGCCCTCGACCACGTCGAGGAGCTGGGCGAACTGGACGCCGATTCCGGCTGGGACGCGGACGCCTGGGGCGCGGCCATGGACAAGTACTGGGACGAGTACGACGATCTCGGCACCGGTCCCGACGCCCGCGGCCCCAAGCTGTTGCTCATCGAGGAGGACCCGGAGCACGGTCTGTGGCGCGTCCGGCAGACGTTCGCCGACCCGAACGCCGACCATGACTGGGGCATCAGCGCCGAGGTCGATCTCGCGGCCTCCGACGAGGAAGGCCGCGCCGTCGTCCGGGTCACCGACGTCGGCCAGCTCTGACCGCACCGAGCTTCCCCCGGACAGGAGTCGAGGAACCGTCATGAACAACCCCGCCGACCGCCTTGTCGATCTGCTGGACCTGGAGCAGATCGAGCTCAACATCTTCCGTGGCCGCAGCCCGCAGGAGTCCCTGCAGCGGGTGTTCGGCGGGCAGGTCGCCGGGCAGGCCCTGGTGGCCGCCGGTCGCACCACCGAGGGCGAGCGCCCGGTGCACTCGCTGCACGCGTACTTCCTGCGGCCGGGCCGTCCGGGCGTGCCGATCGTGTACCAGGTCGAGCGGGTGCGGGACGGGCGCTCCTTCACCACGCGCCGCGTCACCGCGGTCCAGCAGGGACGCACCATCTTCAATCTCACCGCTTCCTTCCATCAGCCCGAGGAGGGCGCTTTCGAGCACCAGCTGCCGCCGCGCATCTCGGCTCCCGACCCCGAGTCGCTGCCGACGGTCGCCCAGGAGATCACCGAGCATTTGGGCGAGCTCCCCGAGCAGCTGGAGCGCATGGCCCGACGCCAACCCTTCGACATCCGCTACGTGGACCGGCTGCGCTGGACCCCCGAGGAGATCAAGGACGCCGAGCCGCGCAGCGCGGTCTGGATGCGCGCGGTCGGCCCGCTCGGCGACGATCCCCTCGTCCATACCTGCGCGCTGACGTACGCGAGCGACATGACGCTCCTGGACGCCGTCCGCATCCCGGTGGAACCGCTGTGGGGCCCGCGAGGCTTCGACATGGCCTCGCTGGACCACGCCATGTGGTTCCACCGCCCCTTCCGCGCGGACGAGTGGTTCCTGTACGACCAGGAGTCCCCGATCGCGTCGGGTGGCCGCGGTCTCGCGCGCGGCCGTATCTACGACATCGAGGGCAGGCTGCTGGTCTCGGTCGTACAGGAAGGGCTCTTCCGGCCCTACGGGGAGCGGCACATGGACGGCCGCCCCTCGACGGGTTCGTAGGCGGTCGCGTCAGCCCGGCTTCTTGCCCGCTTCCATGGTCTGGCTCTCGCCCTCGGCGTCGATGTGCGGGAGCAGCCGGTCCATCCAACGGGGCGCCCACCAGGCGGATTTGCCCAGGAGCGTCATGACCGCGGGCACCAGCAACAGGCGGACCACGGTGGCGTCGATGAGCACACTTGCCGCGAGGCCGAGGCCCAGCATCTTCACCACGATGTTGTCGCTGATGATGAACGCGGAGAAGACACTCACCATGATCAACGCGGCACAGGTGATGACCCGTGCAGTGATTTCCAGGGCGTGGGCGACGCTCGCCTTCGCGTCCCGGGTGCGCATCCACGCCTCGTGGACCCGGGACAGGAGAAAGATCTCGTAGTCCATGCTCAGTCCGAAGACGATCGCGAACATCATCATCGGCACGTAGCTCTCGATCGGGACCTTCCCCGAGACCCCGAGCGCCGGCCCGCCCCATCCCCACTGGAAGACGGCCACCACCACCCCGTACGAGGCCGCGATCGACAGGACGTTGAGCACCGCGGCCTTGACCGCGACGAGCAGCCCTCGGAACACGACAAGGATGATGAGGAAGGCCAGGGCCACGACCACCGCGATGATCAGCGGCAGCTTCTTGGAGACGATCTCCAGGAAATCGGCCTGCGCGGCGGTCGTCCCCGTGACGTACGTACTCGCCTTCGTCCCGGACACCGCCTGCGGCAGCACGTCGTCGCTCAGGTGCTCGTGCAGATCGGTGGTCCGCGCGTCCTGCGGGGCGGCCACGGAGTAAGCCGTGGAGATCAGGACGTCGCCGTCCGACGTGGCCTTGAGCGGGGTGATCACGGCCGCGTCGGGTACGCCGGTGAGGGCCTTCTGCGCCTGGGTCGCCAGTGCCGATCTGTCCGACTGGGGCACGTCGGTCTGGTCGATGACGAGGGTCATCGGGCCGTTCGAACCCGGTCCGAAGGCGGAGGACATCAGGTCGAAGGCGCGCCGGTCGGTGAAGGACTTCGGGTCCGCCCCGTCGCCGATGTGCCCGAGCTGGATGAAGAATACGGGGACCGACAGGACGGCGAGCACGACGGCGCCGCCGATGAGGAACCACCAGGGTCGTCGCTCCACGCGCTGCGCGTAGCGGTGCCAGCTGCCCTGGGATGCCTCACCTGTCGCGGTGTTCGTCTCGGCGATCGGGGCCCGCACCCGGAGCTTGTCGATCCGCCGCCCGATCAGGCCAAGGAGCGCCGGGACCAGGGTCAGCGCGCCGAGCACCGCCGTGACGACGGTGACCGCGGCGGCCAGGCCCAGCTTGCCGATGAACGAGATCCCGGAGACCCACAGGCCGGACAGAGCGATGATCACTGTGCACCCGGAGACCAGGACCGCCCGGCCGCTGGTCGCCGTCGCATGCCCCGCCGCAGTGATCGGATCCTGGCCCAGGAGATTCTGACGGTGGCGGGTGACCAGGAAGAGGGCGTAGTCGATCCCGACGCCGAGCCCGATCATCGTGGCCAGCGTCGGCGAGACCGTGGCGAAGGTGAATGCGGCCGCCAGCAGGCCCAGGCAGGCAAGGCCACACAGCACGCTGACCAGCGCCGTCACCAGAGGCAGCAGTGCCGCGAGCACGCTGCCGAATCCGATGAGGAGCACCACGATCGCCACACCGAATCCGATGGCCTCGCTCGTCCGGTCGTCCGGCTCCGGCCGGGCCAGCTCGCCCAGCGGACCTCCGTACTCCACCTCCACACCGGCGGAACGCAGCGGCTGCACCGCCTTGTCGACGCCGTCCAGATAGTCGTCGCCGAGGGTGGAGGGCTGCACGTCGAAACGGACGGTGATGTACCCCGTCTTTCCGTCGGAGGACAGCGGCCCGACGTTCGGTGTGCCCGCCGGCTGCTGCTGCGCGGGCAGTGGGCTCTGCGCGGACAGCACGTGAGGAAGCTTCTGCAGGCTGCTGACGGCCGAGCCGACCTGGTCACTCTCGTCGCTGAGGGGCTTGCCCGAGTCGTGCAGCACGACCTGGGCGCTGTAGCCGCCGGCCGCGGGCTCATGTGCCTTGAGGACGTCCAGGCCCGCCTGCGACTGGGTGCCGGGCAGGGAGAAGTCGTCGGAGTACTCACCGCCGTAGGCATGGTTCAGAACCTGCAGCCCGACCAGAGCGGCCAGCCACACCACGATGACGATCACGCAGTGATGGGCGCACCACTGCCCGATGCGCCGCAGCCGGCCTCGCTGTGGCGGTGAGTCGTCCGGCCGTCGCTCACGAGGCCCATGTGACACAGACATGCTTGCTCCCGGGGGCATAGGTCACTTCGGATTCAACGCAACGGCGGCGCCTTCGGCACCCAGGGGCGGGGAAACGGGTGACGTTCCCGCGCGCCGTACTGTCCCGAAGAGGAATTAGCCTGCTGACAGCAACGGCAGGGAACGTACGCGATGGGCGGACAGGACATCAGCGCCTCCGATCGCTCGGGGTGAGACAGAGGAAGGGATGGGGCATTGACCAGGGACAAGGACATGACGGGGGACCGCGACCGCCTGCTCGCCGAGGCCGTTCGGCTGCGCGAGGACGGTCGCCGCGAGGAGGCACGGCAGCGGCTGCTCGCCCTGTGCGAGCAGTTCCCCCAGGACCCGGACGTGGCGTACCAGACCGCGTGGGTGCACGACGCACTCGGTCTTGAGGCCGAGGCGGTGCCGCACTACGTGCGCGCGGTCGAGGGTCCGGGCCTTTCTCCCGATGACCGCCGGGGGGCTCTGCTCGGCCTGGGCAGCACGTACCGCGTCCTTGGCCGGTATCCCGAAGCCGTCGTGACCTTGGGTGACGCGGTGTCCGAATTCCCCGACGACGCCGCCCTCAAGACCTTCCTGGCCATGGCCCTCTACAACACCGGCCGGGCGCACGCCGCGATGGAGATCCTTCTGACCGTGCTCGCCGCCACCAGCCAGGACCCGGGCATCGTCGGCTACCGGCCCGCGATCGAGCACTACGCCAAGGATCTCGACGCCACCGTGTAGCGGCACCGCCCACGGACCGCCCCCGCTCCCGCTCCCGTCTGGCTACGCTCCCCTGCGGCGCATCCACTTGAGCAGGCCTCGCGGCTCCGGCACCCGCCCTCTCGTCTCCTGCTCGGGCGGTGCGGTGGATGGAGCCTCGTGATCCGGCCCGGGGTGAGGGCTCGGCTCAGCATCGAGCTCTGCCCGGGGCCGGAGGCCGGGGGCGGGCTCGGGGCCGGGAGCTGACTCCTGGTCCGGTGCCGGCCCCGGACCAGGCGTTGACTCGGGCCGTGGTGCAGGGCGCTCCCCTCGGGCCTGGGAGAGGCCGATGGTCAGGTTCGCCCGCAGCCATCGGATCTCGTCCGGGTCGTCCGCGGTCGTGATCTTCTGCATGATCCGTCCCGCCGGTGTATCGGGCGCGCCCTCGCCGCTGAAGGGCTCGGGCATGAGCCTGCGTACATAGGCGCGTTCGTACGGATCCTTGATGATTTCCGCGATCTGGACCGGGTCGAGCAGCGAGGCCACGGCCGCGGCGCGCTCCCAGGGATCGTCGGACTGCCTCAGCAGCGCTCCCGCGTGGCGGCCCCGCCAGTTCCGCGCCCGCAGGTCGACGCCTGCCTCCAGTTGGGCGCGGATCGTGCCAGGGGCTCGGCCGGTGAGGAGGCCGGAGTTGACCTCGGCCTCGGCGAACTGCCGTAGTTCCTCGGCCAGATACAGCCAGACCACCGCTCGATACCTGTTGAGATAGAACTTCACCGGCGTGACGAAGCCCGCGCGAGTGAGCCGAGTGAACCGGGCCGTGGAGATGTCCATCAGAGCCGCGCCCTCCGTGGTCCCCACGGCTCTGATGCGCTCCACCCATGCCTCGGGAAAGCCATCCCCGGCACGGACTCGCTCGATCTCCTCGCGTGTGACGCGGCGCCGTCCACCGGCCGTGTCGCTGACGGTGCGGATGCGCCCCAGCATCACGGCGAGCTCGAACTCGCCTCGTTTCAGCCCCAGTTCCCGTGCCGCGCGGCTCTGCGCGACCGATGTCTGCGCTGCCGTGTCAGCGGCTTCCTGCGCGATCGTGTGACCTGTCATGGTGGTTCTCCCCCGTGAGGCGTCTTTGCTCTCGGGAAAACCGTAGCGCGATCACCGCGACCCGCGCCGAGCCTGTGGATAACTCTCGCCGCGTCGACGTTTCAGCTGGTCAGAGGTCTACTACGGGCGTTCGCTCCGGCTGCCGGGCGCCCACGCCGAGATGCTCGCCGACACGATTGACGAGGAGTGTCATCTCGTACGCGACCTGACCGATGTCCGCCTCTGCGGAGCTGAGGACGCACAGGCAACTGCCGTCGCCCGCCGCGGTGACGAACAGCACCGCGTCGTCGAACTCGATCATCGTCTGGCGCACGTTGCCGGCCCGGAAGTGCCGCCCTGAGCCCTTGGCCAGGCTGTGCAGACCGGATGAGACCGCGGCCAGATGTTCCGCGTCTTCCCGCTTCAGTTCGGAGCTCGCTCCGGTCACCAGGCCGTCGTTGGACAGCACCAGCGCGTGCCGTACGGGCTCCATGCGCTCGGTCAAGTCGTCGAGCAGCCAACCGAGCCCCGTGTTCTGCACCATGTTCCCGTCTCCCCGCCTTCTGTTCCCCCTGGCCGGAGGAACTGACCTGCCAGCCTTCCCCACCATCGTCGCCTCGGCAAGCATGATGGGGACATGGCACAGAAGATGACCGAGGACCAGTGGCGGGCTTTCGTCTCGCAGGGCACCCGTACCGGCAAGCTGTCGACCGTCCGGGCGGACGGCAGCCCGCATATCGCACCGATCTGGTTCCTGTTGGACGGGGACGAGTTGGTGTTCAACACCGGGGCGGAGACCGTCAAGGGGCGGAATCTGGCGCGGGACGGGCGCGTCGCCCTCTGTGTGGACGACGACAGGCCTCCCTTCGCGTTCGTGGTGCTGCAAGGGCAGGCCCGGCTGATCGACGATCTCGACGAGGTGCGGCACTGGGCGGCCCGGCTCGGCGCCCGCTACATGGGCGAAGGGCGCGCCGAGGAGTTCGGTGAGCGCAACGGCGTGCCCGGTGAACTCCTCGTACGCGTCAAGATCGACAAGGTGGTCGCACGCGGCGGCGTCGCCGACTGACGCCCGACCTCACGCTCCGGCGTCTCAGCCCACCGTGTCGAGCAGCCGGGCGGTATGCATCCGCCCGGCGTACTCGACCAGGCGTATCAGCACCTCCTTTCCCGAATCGCGGTCCCGTGCGTCGCACAGCACCACGGGGGTGCCGCGGTCGAGGTCCAGGGCCCGTGACACCTCGTGCGCACCGTACGTACGCGCGGTCGCGAAGCAGTTGACCGCGACCACGAACGGGATGTGCCGATGCTCGAAGTAGTCGACGGCGGGGAAGCAGTCCTCGAGCCGTCGGGTATCCGCGAGGACGACGGCACCGAGCGCGCCCTGGGACAACTCGTCCCACAGGAACCAGAAACGGTCCTGCCCGGGTGTACCGAAGAGGTACAGCGACAGGCCAGACCTGATGGTGATGCGGCCGAAGTCCATGGCGACGGTCGTCGTGGTCTTGCGGTCGACACCACCGGTGTCGTCCACCGACTGGCCCGCCTCACTGAGCAGTTCCTCGGTGCGTAGCGGGCGGATCTCGCTGACCGCGCCGACCAGGGTGGTCTTGCCCACCCCGAAGCCGCCCGCGACCAGAATCTTCAACGCCATGGCGGTCGTGTCGTCGCCGCCGACGTCAGAGCGCTCGGAGCCCATCGATCACCTCTCGCAGGATCTTCTCGTCGGGCAGCTGTGCGGGTGGCACGGGTCGGCTCACCTTCACGCAGCCCATTTCCAGCAGGTCGCCGAGCAGCACCCTGACCACGCCCACGGGCAGATCGGCGTCGGCCGCCAGTTCGGCGACCGACTGGGTCTCGGTGCGGCACAGTTCGATGAGCGACCGGTGTTCCGGTCCGAGCGCGGTGTCGTCCCCGGGGCCCGGTGCGTTCTGATCCAGCGTGACGAGTGCGATCAGATCGAACCGCGCTTTGCCGGGGCCCGGTTGGGTGCGTCCGCCCGTCATCGCATAGGGACGGACCAGTGGTCCGGCCTCGTGGTCGTACCACTGGCTGCCCGCGTCGCGCGGGACGCCGCTCCTGTCCTCGGTGGTCATCTGCGTCGACCGCCCTGTCTCATCCGACGGCCGGCGGCTGCGCCGCGAAGCGCGGGGGCGTGTAGAGATGCTCGCCCACTCGCTTGACCAGGCGTGCCATCTCGTAGGCGACCAGGCCGATGTCGGCCGTCACGGAGCTGAGTACGGCGAGGCAGGAGCCGTCGCCCGCCGCCGCCACGAACAGGAACGCGTCGTCCATCTCGACCATGGTCTGGCGCACTCCCCCGGCCCCGAAGTGCCGACCCGCGCCCTTGGCGAGGCTGTGGAATCCGGAGGCGACCGCGGCGAGGTGCTCGGCGTCCTCACGGCTGAGAGCGGTCGAGGCGCCGACGGCGAGCCCGTCGTTCGAGAGCACCACGGCGTGCCGTACCTCGCCGACGCGCAGTACCAAGTCATCCAGCAGCCAGTCGAGTTCGCCGGACCTGCCGGCGGTTCTGCTCTGATCCTGGATCATGCGTGGTCTCCTTCGGTGCTGTCACTGGCCGGTGCGGGCCCTGGTATGTCGGGGACGGCGCCAACGATCCCGGGACGGCGGCCGCCGCCGCGGGTCCAACCGTCGCGGTAGGCGGCCATGCGGTCCCGTACCTGTTCGGGGCTGCGTTCGGTGTCTTCGCGGACGCTCACGGATCCGCCGTCGCCCTCAGGGGGCCGCTCGCGCAGTTGGGGGGCCAGGCTGGCCTGGCGCACGCGGCGCGGGAGGTCGTCCGAGGGCTCGGGGGCGCTGTCGGGTTCCGTGTCCGGCGGCTTGTGCAGGCGCAGTGCGGTGACACCTGGGGGCGTGGTCGCCGGGGTCTCCGTGGACGGGGCCAGTGCGGGGCGGGCGGCCGGGGCAGGCACGGAGTTGCCGTTCATCGGTGCGGGATCGGGCACGCGCACGTGCCCGTCCTGTGTGCGGTCACGTTCCATGGTGTGGGCTCCGGGGCTCTCCGGTGTGGTGCTCTGCAGCAGTGCGGTGGGCAGGAGGACGACCGCGGTGGTACCGCCGTACGGGGACGTGCGGAGATGCACTTTGACTCCGTGTCGCGCGGCGAGCCTGCTGACGACGAAGAGCCCCAGTTGGTCGCTGTCGAACAGGTCGAGCGTTTCGGACTGCTCGATGCGGTGGTTGGCATCGGCCAGGGTTTCCGCTCCCATGCCGAGGCCGCGGTCCTCGATCTCCAGGGCGTAGCCGTTGCCGACCGGTTCGCCGTTGACCCGCACCTTGGTGTGGGGCGGCGAGAACTGGGCGGCGTTCTCGACCAGCTCGGCCAAGAGGTGGGTCAGGTCGGCGACGGCCGTGCCGACGACCGCGGCGGCGGGGAGCTGCCGTACCTCCACGCGCGCGTAGTCCTCGACTTCGGAGACGGCCGCTCGGACGACGTTCGTCAGGGAGACGGGCATGCGCCAGGCACGCCCCGGGGCAGCTCCGGAGAGGATGATCAGGCTCTCGGCGTGCCGCCTCATCCTGGTGGTGAGGTGGTCGAGCCGGAAGAGATCGCTCAGTTCGTTCGGGTCGTCCGACCTGCGCTCCATGCTGTCGAGGAGGCTGAGCTGGCGGTGGACGAGGACCTGGCTCCTGCGGGCGAGGTTGACGAAGACGCCTGAGATGCCGCTGGCGAGTTCGGCGCGCTCGACGGCGGCGCGCAGGGCCGCCCGGTGCACCGTGCCGAGCGCTTCGTAGACCTGCCCCGTCTCGTCCTCCACGGGTGGGCCGGGTGGAGCTTCGGCGTGAATGTCGATCTCCTCGCCGGCGCGCAGCTTCCGCATGGCGTGCGGGAGTTTGTGGCGGGCGATCTCCAGCGCGCCGTTGCGCAGGCTCACGAGCTCGACGACCAGCCCGCGCCCGATGCGTACGGAGATGACCAGTGAGGCGGCGACGGCCAGGAGCCCGAGGAGTACGGCGGCGCCTGCCGGTGTGAGCAATCCGCGGGTGAACGGGTCGGCCCGGTCGGCGGCGTCGCGGCTCGCGCCCACGTCGATCGCGCGGAGTTCGTCCCGCACCGCGGCGTGGGCGCTGTCCCACTCGGCGGCAGGCGCCGCGGCGGCGGCCTTCCGGCCCGGCGGTGCGACGAGCACCTTGTCCTCGACGGCGCGCACGTCGGCGTACGCGCTCCCCTCCACGAGGTCCTGCCAGGCTGCTCGTTCCGATCCGCGCAGATCCGGCACCGCCGCGTCGGTCAGGGTCCGCCGGGTGTCGACGGCCCCGGTGAACTGACGCAGTCGCTCCCCTTCCAGAGAGCCGTCGAGCCGGGCGCTGGACAGGACGACGTCCTCGCGCGCCAGCATCTCGGCTGCTCGGGAGAATTCGAGCAGCACGCGCGCGTAGGAGCCCAGTTCGGCTTCCTGGATGCCGCTGAGTGCGCCGCCGACTCCGAAGGCTGCCGAAATGGTCTTCGTGTACTGGCCGTAGGTCGCGTCCCAGGCCGTGCGGCGGTCGAGCACATCGGACCGCACCGTGCTCAGGCCTTCGGCCTCGGAAACGAACGTTTCGAGCCTGGACGCCACACCAGTGGGCAGGCCGGCGCCATCGGCGACGGTCTGGCCCTCTCCACGGCGCAGCTTCGCCACCGCGCGGTCCGTGCGTCCCGCTTGCCGTTCGAGTTCGCTGCCACGGTCGGGCTCCGGCTTGGTCGCGTAGCGCACGGCCGCCGCGCGCTCGGCCTGCAGCGCCGCGATGGCTGTGTCGACTGGGCCTCGCACCTGGGCGTCGACGCGCTGCAACTGCCGCAGGTGTGCCACGTCCTGAGCCGTGCTGACTGTGGCGTACCCCCACAGTGCGAGCAGGGAGACGACCGGCACCATCAGGAGGCACACGATCTTGGCTCGTACGGTGCGAGGACGCGGCCACCATGAGCGTTTGCGCGCGGGGGTTTTGGGCGGCGCGGGCTCCAAGGGGGATTCCGCGTCGGGCCGTTCGTCGGCGGGCGGTCCCGCGTGTGCGCGGCGACCACGTGCCGGGGCCCCGGGATTCGACGGCACCGTGCCGTCGGCCGGGTCGGGGGTCCTACGGGGTGTACGCATGGCCTCCTCGCTCGGAGAGATTTCGGGGCGTGTTCCCGGCCGTCCGCGACCGGCCCGGGGCGCCGCTACCCGGCGGCGCGCTCCACCGGCCGCTGGGCCGCCACGGAGGCCTCGCGCTCCCCCGAGGTCGGGGAGAGCGCGACAAACGCCGAGGTCAGGAAGAGATAGGAGCCGAGGCCGACCGCGAGGGGGAAGATGAACTGCATGGTCGTGGCCCCGGGCAGTGCCGCACCCGACTCGGTGACCCGCACGCTCACGGCCAGCATTCCGGTGTAGTGCATGCTGCTCACCGCCCCGCCCATGACAAGCGAGGCGACGGCGACCGCGAGCGGCGACTTGATGTTCAGTGCCGCCCACAGGGCAGCGGTCGCGGCGACAACGGCGATGACCACGGAGAGGCCGACCAGCACCGGGTCGTAGCGCACGCTGCCGTGCAGCCGCAGCGCGGCCATGCCCAGGTAGTGCATGCTCGCGACGCCGAGCCCGGTGGTGAGTCCGCCGAGCGCGAGCGCACGCCCGCGGTCACGGCCGTAGCCGACGGCGAAGACTCCGGCTCCGACGACGGCCATCGCAACGATCAGGCTCAGGATCGTCAGGGGCACGTTGTAGTGGATCTCGGTGCCGGTGACACCGAAGCCGAGCATGGCCACGAAGTGCATCGTCCAGATACCCGTACCGATGGCGGAAGCCGCGGTGATGAGCCAGTTGCGGCGTGAAGTGCCCGTGGCGCCGAGCGCACGGACGGTGCAGCGCAGCCCGAGAGCTGCGCCGATACAGGCCATCGCGTACGACAGCACGGGGGTCAGCCAGCCGAAGGTGGCGTGGTCCAGGTGTCCCATGGCTCCGGGACGCTAGTCCGGACAGGGGCGCACAACAGGGGCGCAGTTCGAAAGGTGTTGGAATCTGACAGAGAGAGGATCCTGAACGATCGCATCACGCTCGAACGTGTGCCCCCAACGCGCATGCGCGTCGTTGAGTAATCATGACCACATGAGCGATGACCACACGCGTGTCCGTGACTTCTTCTCCGCCCGGGCGGCCGACTGGGACACCCGGTTCCCCGACGACGGGCCCGCCTATCGCGCCGCCGCATCCGAGCTCGGCCTGCGCCCCGGCGGCCACGTCCTCGACGCCGGGTGCGGCACCGGACGCGCCCTGCCCGCACTCAGAGAGGCCGTGGGGCCCTCCGGAGTCGTCCTCGGGGTCGATCTGACTCCCGCCATGCTGGAGGCCGCCACACGCGCGGGCAGGAACCGTGAAGGGCGGCTCCTGCTCGCCGACGTGACCCGGCTCCCGCTGCGGAGCGCGTCGCTCGACGCCGTGTTCGGGGCGGGCCTGATCTCCCACCTGCCCGACCCGGCGGAGAACCTGCGGGAGTTGAGGCGCGTGGTGCGTCCCGGAGGGGCCCTCGCCCTCTTCCACCCGATCGGCCGTGCGGCGCTCGCGGCGCGGCAGGGCCGTCAGATCACCACGGACGATCTGCGGGCCGAGGAGAACCTCCGCCCACTGCTCGCCGACTCGGGCTGGCAGTTGACCACGTACGTCGACGAGGACGCACGCTTTCTCGCTCTGGCCGTGCGACAGGACTAGGCGTCCGAAATGTCGGCGAGCCCATGCTTTTCCAGTCGGCTCGCCGACGGTCGTCAACAGTGGTGCATCATCGCCGGATTCGTCCGGTGGTGACTGACTGAGGAAGCGATCGAGTTCGCGCTCCAGTGGGACGACGAGCGCATTCCGCGCCGATCCAGTCTCGCGCTGATCCGGTCTCGCGCTGTTCGACGCTCAGCCGAGATATCACGCCACCTACCTGACCGCGCCGATCTGCTGTCGCTCGGCGACCACCGCGGCGAACGCCTCCGGGTTCTCGAACATGACGTTGTGCCCCGCCTTCGGCACGGTCACCACCCGCACGCCGGACGCCACCAGCTCCTCCGCGCCCGCGAGTTCGCCGCTTCGCGCGCCCTGCAAGAAGACGCGCTCCACAGACAGGTCCATGAGCATCGCGCGCATCGTGGGCAGCGTCCCCCTCACGAGCCCGGTCGCACTGCGGTGCAGGGCGCGGGGGTCGGCCAGCCGCATGGTCGCCGCCCACATGGGGCCGACCGTTTCGAGCACGCGCGCGTGGCCGTCGGCCACGAAGTCCTCCTCTGCGTAGGACGCGATTCCGCTGCTGCCCTTCGTCACGGCCGGGTTGGGGTCGAGATTGGCCTCGGTGAGGACCAGCCGTGACACAAGGTCGGCGCGGCGGTGCGCGAGCACGATGGCGACGGAGCCGCCCATGCTGTGCGCGACGATATCCGCCCCCGTCACCTGGGCATCATCCAGCGCCGCGGCCAGGGCGTCCGCGTGCTCCTCCAGGGAGTAGCCGAAATCCGCCGGGCGGTCGCTGATGCCGTGGCCCGGCAGATCGACGAAGAGCGATCGACGTCCGGCCAGCTCGGGCCTGGCCGCGATGTGCGCGTGATAGACCGTCGACGCCGCGCCGAGCCCGTGCACATACACGCGGGCCGGGTCGGATCCCTCGCTCTCCGTCCAGCGGACACAGCTGCCCTGTGCGTCGAACCGCGCCTGTTGCATCGTCGCTCCCTCACTCGCCTGCCAGTGCTTCCGAGACAATACATCGGTTACGATGTATTCCCGATCAGATGTACACCGCTGGTGCGGCAGAATGCACGGCATGCTCGAACTGGCCATCCTCGGATTCCTCTACGACGCGCCTCTGCACGGCTACGAGCTGCGCAAGCGCATCACCGCCCTGACCGGGCACGTACGACCGGTCGCGGAGAGCACGCTGTACCCCGCGATCAAACGGCTGGAGAAGGCCGGCCTGCTGGCCCGCGAGACACAGCCCGGCTCCGTGGCAGCCCCGCGCCACGTCCTGAACCTCACCGCGGAAGGCAGGAGCGAGCTGCGTCGCAGGCTGACGGAACCCCAGCAGGCGGACATCACGGACGAGAACCGCTGGTTCACGGTCCTCGCCTTTCTGCGCCATGTCGACGACACGGCGGCCCAGGCGGCGGTCCTCGAGCGCCGCCTGGCCTTTCTCGAGGAGCCCGCCAGCTTCTTCTACGACGGCGAGCGTCCGTTGCGCGCCGAGGAACTGGACGACCCGTTCCGGCGCGGCATCCTCACCATCGCCCGCGCGACAAGCCGCGCCGAACTCGCCTGGCTGCGGACGACGTTGAGCTCACTCCGCTGAGGCGGCCGGCCTCACTCCGCCGAGGCGGCAGCCGACTCGCCGGTGTGCGCCACCGGGCAGCCCCGGACTCCGGGCACCGGGAACGTGCCGAGCTCGCCGACCCGATACCCCTTCGAGTAGCCCTTGATCTCCCAGTTCTGCCGGGCGTAGTGCGGCACGCCACGGGGCGGCATCAGGCGCACGGCGCGGCCCCGCAGCCGCACCGCTCGCCTGACCAGCGTGCGGGCGACAGGGCCCGGCGGTTCGTAGCGGAAGGCGCGCAGGAGGGGCTCGTCGAGCAGGGCGAGGGTCGAGGCACGCAACAAGGGCGCCAGAGGGGCCGGATACCAGGAGGCCATGAGGTCGAGGGTCGCGTCGGAGACCTTGCGCGCGCCCTCGTCCCACGCGAAGCGCGCCTCTTCGTAGGCATCGAGGCACTTCTCGAAGGCTTCGTAGGAGTCCGGGATGTCCTGGATCCCCATGTGCCGCCCCAAGGTGCGGTAGTAGACGGCGGCCGCGGTCGTCTCGTGGCGTGACAATCTGCGCCACCCGTAGGCGTCGATCCAGCGCTTGGGCATCACCACGAACGTGCACAGCACATAGCGCATGTCTTCGTTGCTGATGTCGTAACTGCGGTGCATCTGGTTGATGCGGCGGATCGCGGTGCGGCCCTCGTCCGTGCCGAAGCCGTGCTCGACGACGGTGTCGAGGAGCAGGGCCGTGTCGTCGTACCGCTTCTGCGTACGGTCCGTCAGTTCCGCCGTCTCGGCCAGGAGCCGGCCGATGCTGGGAACGGCGTACGTGCGGTAGAGCGCCAGTTCAAGAGCTCGGGTGTAATCCCAGGGGAACTCGTACGTCGCGGTGAGCCGGTAGATCGCCAGGGCGTCCTTCTCCGGGTCGAGACGCCGAATCTCCTTGAGCCGGTCATAGCGCTTCACCGCACGGCCCCCCTTCTGTCGTCGGAGCTCCAACTCTACGTTGGAGTACAACAGATGAGTGATCATCAGCGGCAACCACAACCGGGGGAAGGTGGCCCACATGTTCGACAAGCTCCGCAAGCTGTGGCACACGGACGAAGCGGCCCGCAGCAAGGAAGAGCGTCCCCACAACCTCTTCGAGGCGGCGGCCGTCTACGTGGCGGCGTGCGCCGAGGACGACCAGGACCGACAGGACGAAGCCACCGGGTGGGTGTCACCGGAGGCCCTCTCCTTCGGCGTCAGCGAACTCGCCTGCCGGGCGGTCATCACCCTCGCCCGGGAGCGCGACGAGTCGCCGTCGGACGTGGCGCGTACGCTCCTCGGCCTGCCTGCCGCCTGACGTCCGTGTGCGTGGGATCGGGACAGGACAGTGCCTCCTGGAGAGAGTCGCCTGTCTCGGCCGCGTGCGCGAGACGCTCACGGACCTCTCGCGGGGTGCGTGGACGGTAGCCGGGGCCGTCGCCGCAGCAGCCCTGCCGGAATCGGAGTCCGGACAGCAGGACCGCGCTCAAGGCGCGCCACGCCGCCGTGTCGCGACGGCCCGGCACGGCGAGCGCGGAGCCCGCGTCGAGCATCTGGCCCCCGCAGCGTGGGCAGATGTCGGCGCGATCACGTCCGTAGTCGGCCGGCTTCTTGAAAGAAGCACGGCACGGCAGACAGACGAAGTGCGAACTGGCTCTGGGCATGACACGCAGCGTAGGCGTCCCGCGCGGAGGACGACGAGCGAGTTTCCGGTGCGTAAGAGCGAGTTTCCTGGTCACGCACCCCTCGACGATCAAGCGGACCTGTGGTTAGGGTGCGCCGACGGATGAAGCGATGGGGAGGCTGGCATGGCCGGAACGGACGACGCTGTCGCCGCCGAGGACGACGCGCTGTACGTGCTGACCGCGGTGCTGCTGACACCCGCGAAGTTTCCAAGTGTGCTCGGTGACGACTATCCGGAGGCGTGCGCGGCTCTGGAGCTCTCACCGCTCGCCGCCGGGTACGGCCTGGTGCTCGGTCAGGACGGTGCGGGTGCCCGGTGGACCGTCGTCGTCGACGACGTATCACTCGTGGCCGTCGCGATCGCCTCCTGGGACTGCGGGATGGAGTACGACCTGTCGCCCGACGAGCGCACGGTGGTCGCCGCGCTGCCCGGCTGGCCGCTCGCCGTCGCCGTCGCGGCGCCCAACGTGCCCGCTCCCCACGACCCCGAGCCCGAGGAAGCGGACCAGAGGCCCCTCTCGCCCCCGCAGTCCGACACATGGGGTCCGGCCCAGCGACGGCTCGGTGCCGACGAGATCGCGCTCCAGTGGGCGACGTGGCGCGAGCAGATCGACGACGCAGACTTCTTGACCGACAGCGCCGAGGAGGGCACGGACACCGGCCCGGGGGACGGCGACGCCCCCAAGCCCGACGCCGACACCGACACTGCTGCCGATGCCGATGCAGCCGATCAGGCTCCGCTCACCGGCGTACGTCGCGTCCTGACGGAAGCACGGGCGTACGTGGAGACGCCACCGCCCCTGGGCCGCGTACGGTCGTCGTTCGCTTCCGGGGAGGCCCGCATCCTGCGCGCCGACGGTCCTGGCTGGTCCATGGTCGCCAGGACCGACGACATCGCGTTCGTGCTCCTCGACGAAGAGCCCGGAGAGGTGTTGCCGGTGGGTCGCGGACGCGATCTGCCCTGGCTCCTCGACGCGCTCGACAAGATGGCCGTACGCCCCGCCTGATCCCCCCGTGGCACCTCTCCCCTCTCTGGTGCCTCCTCCCCTTCTGGCACCGCGCCCCGTCAGTGGTTCGGCTCGGGGTCGAGAAGGAAGGCGGCCGTCGCCGTGTCGTGGTCCGCATGATCGCGCAGGGCCATCAGTTCGGCGCGCCAGGTCTCGTCCCATGACGTCGCCCGGCCGCCGGCGCGCACCAGCTCGAGCGCCATCACTCCGGCCACCGGGGTCCCGCGCTCGCGCAGCAAGCGGGCGGCAGCGAGCAAGGCCCCACGCGCGCGTGGAGTAGGGGTCTCGACATGGAACCCGCTTCCCAGGGGCAGCCGTTCGGGGCGTTCCTCGACCAGTTCCAGGAGCCGCTCCCAGCGCGCTGCGCGGTGTTCGCCGTGGCGCACGGCGGCCAGCGACGTGTCCCATGTCAGGGCCGCCGCGTCGGCGTACAGGCCCACGGCGTGCATCGACAGGGCCAGGGCGTCGGCGATGAGTAGCGTCTGGGCAGTGCCTCGCCGGACGCGCAAGGCCTCTCCGATGCCCGAGAGTCGACGGAGCGCGTCAGCTCGCGCCTGCGGATCCGGCGTGCCCGCGAGCTCCTGGAGCCTTCGGATGACGCCCCTCAGGATGGGCCCTCCGACCGGCCCCAGGGGGAACCAGGCCAGTTGCTGTGCGGCCGCGTCCCACTCCCTTCGGCGTCGCACCGGGTCCGTGGCGACCTCGGCGACGGCGCGCAGGGCGTCGGCTGATTCCGGTGTGAACCAGGCGGGCAGGGCGCGGCACGCGGCGACGACGGTCTCTTCGTCGCCTTCCCTCACCAGGCGGGCCAGGAAATTCGCGTAGGGCTCCCCCGCGGATTCGCTCACGGGCCCCACGCGCGCGTGGACCACCGCTTCGCGTACGGCGGGTTCGTCGGCCGCCCGGACCAGACGGTCGGCGATGGCGGGGCGGGCGATCGCGGCGAGGAGGTGGCGCGCCACGACGGCGCGTACGTCACGGTGTTGCCCCGGTGCGTCCCAGGCCGCCACCAGCGCGTCGAACGCAGCGTCACCGGTGAGCGCGCCAAGGGCTCGGACAGCCTCCTTTCGCGAGCCGACGGGGGCATCCGACGCACAGGCCACGGGAGCGAGCAGGGCGACTGCTTCCGGATCCGGTACCGCCTCCAGGAGCCGGCGCACGGATGCCATGGCGGCCCGCCCCCGGACACCGCCCGTCGCGGCGTGCCGCAGCAGGAAGTCCAGCAGTGGCTCGGTGGCCACCGGTGCGCCGTAGTGAGCCGTGCCGTGGAGGTCGCCCAGTGCGCCAAGTGCCGCGGCGGCGATGGGTTGTGGCGCCGACTGCGCGAGTGTCGTGAGCAGCTCCGGTTCACGCACCTGTGCTGCCGCGTCGGCACGAGTGCGCAGCGGAGCAAGCTCATCGGCGGCCACGCGCGCGTGGTGTTCGTCCCACGCGCGGCGCTGTTCGGGCAGCCAGCGGCCGGTGACGCCTGGACGCAGTCCTGTGGCCCAGGCCGTGGCTCGGGGCCGTACGCGGCCCGTGAGCCCTTCTTGGGCGGCGAGCAGCACGGAGTCCAGCAGGTCCGTACGCCGGGTGACGACGGTGCGCAGGATGATCGGCACCGCTGCGAACGATGCGTCGTGGCCGATCAGTTCGGCGCTGCGTCGCTCCCGCAGCTCCGCCGGCCCCGTCCAGGCGGCCGCCGCGCGGGCAGCGATGTCCGGGTCGCCGGACTCCAACGCCATGGCTCGTACCCGAGCGTCGAGTTCGGGCAGCGCGGAGAGGTGCGGCGCCAGGAGTTCCGCGACGGCGATGTGGAGATCGGGGCGCACTGGTGTGTTCGGCGATGTAGCGGACCAGATGGCACGCGCCGCTTCCTCGCCGATGCGCAGCGATGCGACGGGCCGGCGGGAGCGCGGGTCGGACACCAGCTGGCAGAGCAGTTCCGTGGCATGGGCGGCACGGTCGATCCCGCCGGTCGCCGCCGCGCTCTCGGCTGCGCGGCGGAGCAGCTGCTCCGCCGCGGCGAGCGTGTGGGTGGTCGAGTCGCGGGACTGGACCGTGGTCAGCGCCGCGTCACGCAGGACGCGGTCGGGCAGCGCCGCGAGCAGATACGGGGGCGCGCCCGCGAGCTGCTGGAGAGCGGCCCTGCGTACCTCCTCCTGGTCGTGCCAGGCCCGCTCGCAGTCCCCGGCGATGCGTGCGAACTCGTGCGGATCGCCTTCGACTTCCGCGCAGGCGAGCAGAGCGGGCCAGGCCATCAGGCGCTGGTGGATGCGGTGCTGCCCGGCCATGTCGCGCAGTACCGGTTCTCCCAGGGTGAGCGGGAGGGCGACGGCCAGGCGGCTGGATGTCCACTCCTGACGTGACCATCGTTCCACCCAGGGCATGACGAGCGCCGCTCTGTCGGCCGGGGCCAGGGCCGTGAGTGTGGCTATGGGCAGGCTGCGCACCGAGCGGCGGCGGGCGGTGCGTCCCTCCACCAGGCGGAGGCGTTCCGGGGCGGGGAGCATCATCAACAGGCTGTCGGGCTCGATGGCGTGGCGTCCCGGGCCGCGGTGCCGCGGCTGTGTCACCGGGCAGCGACGGGCGAGGTCCACCAGGTCCGCGGGCGCAAGTTCGAGCAGGGCACGCCGCGTGGCGGGCGGCAGTGCCCCTGCCGAGAGCCGTAGTTCACGGGGAGAACCGTCCTGGTCCGGTCGGGCCGCGCGCAGGATCTCCAGGACCCTGGCGGGATGGCGCAGCAGTGTGCGTGCCGCTTGCGGCGTCAGGAGATCGGGGGCCCGCGCCAGGAGCAGCAGTCCGGCCTCCGGGTCACGTTCAGCGGCCACGCTGGCGACCACGCGATGGCGGCCCGAAAAGCGGTGGCGGTCGCGGTTGGCGCGGCTCTCGGCGCGGGTGACCAGCAGGTGGGCCACGGCGAGCGGTGCGGTGCGGGTCAGCGCACTCAATGCGCCTGCGGGTGGGTCGAGTCGGGGCAGCCACGCGTCAACCGCCTCGGCGGGGCATGCGGGCAGGAGCTGGGCGGCGTCCCGGGCGCCGAAGCGTTCGTAGACCTCCGGCAGCAGGCGTGCGGCCAGGGTGTGACGGCGGCTCAGGCGCAGGACGCGGTACGTCTCGTGCCGTGCCGTTCTGACGTCGCTCAACGCGAGCTGTTCCAGGGCTGCTTCAGGGACGGGAAGCCGGATGGCGGCCGCGAGGGCGCGGCGGCGCAGGAGGGGGTCGGCCAGGGCTTCGGCGACGGTGGTGAGGTCGCGCCGGGTGACGGCGAGGAAGAGGCCGGTGTGCCGCTCGTCAGTGGTACCGGCGGCGAGGGCGTCGCGAAGTGTTCCGTACGCGTCGGTGGTGAGCGCGCGGCCATAACGGGCCAGGGCGCTCATACGGGCCGGGAAGGGCAGTGGGTCGAAATGGGCCTTCAGCCAGGCCGACGTCAGCGGCGCGGGAGTGGGCTGAGGCGGGGAGGACGGCGTCTGCGACGCCTCGTATGCGGCCATCAGCGATCACCGAGGGATCGCTGGGCCTCCTTTCGGGAAGTCATGTGCGCCATGGTCACCGGCGAAGCGCTGAGGCGCAATGGGTTTTCCGCTCGCGGAGCCGCCCTGGGCGGAACCGCGAGCGGAGCAGCCGTCAGCCCCTGTGCGTCGAGCGCCTGCTCACAGGTTCGGTGCCCCTCCAGGGTGCCGGGTCAGTGGCCGATCTCCTTGCGTGAGACCCGGCGCAGCCTGCGTCGCTGTCCGGGGTCGAGGGTCAGATAGGCCGCGGCCGGGACCCCGAGCACGATCAGGAGGGCGGCCCACCAGGGCAGCCAGATCAACAGGATGATGCCGGCCGCCACACCTCCTGCGGCGATCTTCGCGTTCTTCGACATGTGCGTCGCCTCCTTCGCGGCTGTTGCCGCTCTCTGTCTTGAGAAACGGGCTCGGGCCGCCCACGGTTCCAGTCTGCTCCCCTGACAGACCCCTGAGGAGCGACCCTGACACAACCCTGAGGTGCGGCGCGTGTCCGCGCGGCTACTCGATCCTCAGCGGCTCGCCGACCTCGTACATGTGGCGCAGTACCTGCCGGTAGGAGTCGAGGAATCCGGCCTCCGTGTACGGCATGCCCAGCTCGGCGCAGTGGGCGCGGACCAGCGGCTGGGCGCGTCGCAGGCTGGGGCGGGGCATGCTCGGGAACAGGTGGTGCTCGATCTGGTAGTTGAGTCCGCCCAGGAGCCAGTCGGTCACCATGCTGCCGCGGACGTTGCGCGAGGTGAGGACCTGGCGGCTGAGGTGGCCCCAGCGCTCCCCGTCGGGGTCGGGCATCTCCATGCCCTTGTGGTTCGGCGCGAAGGCCAGTCCGAGGTGCAGTCCGAAGAGCGCCTGGTGGATGGCGGCGAAGGCAAGGGCGTGGCCCACCGGCATGGTGACGAGCAGGAGCGTCACGTATCCGACGAGGTGGGCGACCAGGAGGAGGCCCTCCAGTACGCGTTCGCGCGGGGCCTGGCGGCGCAGGTCCTGGAAGCCGTAGATCTTCATGGCGATGCCCTGGAGCAGGGTCAGCGGGAAGAACAGCCAGGCCTGGTTGCGGGTGAGCCAGCGCCGGAAGCCCCGGCGGACCTTGGCCTGCTTGCTGGTCCAGACGAGGATGTTCGCGGCGACGTCGGGGTCTTTGTCGAGGTGGTTGGGGTTGGCGTGGTGACGGTTGTGCTTGTCGTTCCACCAGGCCGAGCTCATGCCGAGGAGGAGATTGCCGTGGATGAGACCGATGGCGCGGCTCACGCCGCGGTCGCCGGTGATCTGGGAGTGCCCCGCGTCGTGGCCTATGAACGCCGTACGGGCACACAGTGCGGCCAGGACGGGTGCGAGGAGCAGCACCCACCAGGAGCCTCCGATGAGGAACATGCCCGTCGCCACGGCGGCCAGTGCCACGGTGTTGACCACGATGGTGCGGGCGTACCAGCCGGTGCGGCGGCCCAGAAGTCCCTGCTCCTTGACGGTGCGCAGGAGAGGCGCGAAATCGCTCCCGGCGGGCTGCCTCGTGGTGGTGCCTGGGGAACGCTCCGCGACTGCGGCGGCGGCCTGGGACATGGTGAGGTCTCCGGTCTCTGACTGGATCGGGCTGACACGACACAACGTATGAGCCGGTGACCTGGGGCATCCATGGCGCCTTCACCCGTCTTGGAAGGGGGCCAACACCGTCTGGAAGGGGGGTTAAGTACACCACGGGGCGTGCGTGACGGGGATCACTCCTTGATCACTCACGCCTCGCGTGAGACGTGCTGTACCCTCGGCGACTCCGACCCTAGTAGTCAAGTTTGAGGAATGTGCCATCGCCGTGCCCAGGCCCCCTGCCGCGTCACCTTCCGAGATCTCTGAACTGTCCCGCTGTTCCGTGCTGTTCGTATCCGCCGACCCGGCACGCATGGGCCGGGTCGCCTTCTGGAACCCGGAGGGTGAGGCACTGCCCGCCTGCTCCGCCGGCGCCATCGAGGAGCTGACCGTCGCCGTGCCCGGCGACGGCGGAGTGCAACTCAGCAATGTGCCGGCGGTGGTGCTCCCGGTGCGCGCGGCACTGCCGGTCCTGACACGCGCGCGTGCCACGGCGGGGGTTCACCCGACGGCCGCGTTCTGGGGAGCGGCGGGAGTGCTCGCGCTGCAACTCGCCGCGCGCGGGCTGCTGTTGCCCGGACTGACGATGAGCGATCACGACGCGTGGCGCTCGGGCCCGCTGGGCGCCGACGACCTGCGCCGCCTGCGCGACCTCGCCGCCGCGATGCCCCCTGCCGCGCACGCCCTGCCGCTGGACGGCTCCGAGCCGCTGCGGCTGCCCGAACCCGAGCGGCTGCTGCGCCAGTTCCTGGACGCGGTGGCCGACACGCTGCCGCGCTCCCCCGCCGCGACGCTGGCCGCGGGCGTCCCCGCCTTCGCCTCGTCGCAGCCCCAGCACATCCCTGAGCAGCGCCCGTGGGCCACCGATGTCGCCGCCGGGCACGATGCCGGCGTACGCATCTCGCTGCGCGTCGAGGTGCCCGGCCTGGTGTCGGACACACCCGAGGGGACCCGGCTGCCGTTCCGCGCCGTGCTGCAGATGCACAGCGTCAGCGACCCCTCGCTCGTCGCGGACGCGGCCGAGGTGTGGGCCGGATCCGGCGCCTCGGGGCAGGCCTTCGGACCGCGGTCACGGATGGACGCCCTGCTCGCGCTGCGTCGCGCCACGCGCACGTGGCCGCCGCTCGCCCCGCTGCTCTCGGCCACCGTCCCCGACGCGATCGAGCTCGCCGACGAAGAGGTCACCTCGCTCCTGGGCGAGGGGTCCCGCATGCTCGCCACCGCGGGTGTCGAGGTGCACTGGCCCAGGGAGCTGGCACGCAATCTGACCGCCCGGGCGGTCATCGGCCCGCCCGACGAAGAGGCGAAGGAGCCGGACAAGCCGTCGTCGGATGCGCCGTCCTACCTCTCCGCGGACGCGCTGCTCACCTTCAACTGGCGGTTCGCGCTGGGCGACCAGCCGCTGTCCCGCGAGGAGCTCGACCGTCTCGCCGAAGCCAACCGCCCCGTGGTGCGCCTGCGCGACCAGTGGGTCCTCATCGACCCCGAAGAGGCGCGGCGCGCTCGCGCACACCAGGACCACAAGGTCACGCCGATCGACGCCCTGAGCGCCGTTCTGACGGGCACCACCGAAGTGGCGGGGCGCCGCGTGGACGTCCAGCCGACGGGCTGGCTCGCCACGCTGCGCGAACGCCTCGCGGACCCCGAGGGCATGGAGCCCGTCGGCCAGCCCGAAGCGCTCGCCGCGGACCTGCGCGACTACCAGCTGCGCGGCCTGAACTGGCTGGCCCGGATGACCTCCCTGGGCCTGGGCGGCTGCCTCGCGGACGACATGGGCCTCGGCAAGACGATCACGCTCATCTCCCTGCATCTGCACCGGCAGTCGGACGGAGAGTCCGCAGGACCCACCCTCGTCGTCTGCCCCACGTCCCTCATGGGCAACTGGCAGCGCGAAATCGAGAAGTTCGCCCCCGGCACCCCCGTACGCCGCTTCCACGGCGCTCAGCGCAGCCTGGAGGACCTCGCCGACGGGGAGTTCGTCCTCACCACGTACGGCACGATGCGCCTCGACGCGGACAGCCTCGCGCACGCCCCTTGGGGGATGGTCGTCGCCGACGAGGCCCAGCACGTCAAGAACCCCTACTCGGCCACCGCCAAACAGCTGCGCACCATCGGGGCACGCGCGCGCGTGGCACTCACCGGCACCCCCGTGGAGAACAATCTCTCCGAGCTGTGGGCCATCCTCGACTGGACGACACCGGGCCTGCTCGGCAAGCTCGGCACCTTTCGCACCCGCTACGCGCAGGCCGTCGAGAGCGGCACGGATCCGGCAGCCGCCGAGCGGCTCGGCCAACTGGTACGCCCCTTCCTGCTGCGCAGGCGCAAGTCCGACCCGGGCATCGCACCCGAGCTACCGCCCAAGACGGAGACCGACCGGGCCGTCTCCCTCACCACGGAGCAGACAGGCCTCTACGAAGCAGTCGTACGCGAGACGCTCGCGGAGATCTCCGGTGCCGACGGCTTCGCCCGCCGCGGTCTGATCGTCAAGCTGCTCACCGGCCTCAAGCAGATCTGCAACCACCCGGCGCAGTACCTCAAGGAGGACAAGCCGCGGATCGAGGGCCGTTCCGGAAAGCTGGAACTCCTCGACGAGCTGCTCGACACGATCCTCTCCGAAGACGCGAGCGTGCTCATCTTCACGCAGTACGTCCAGATGGCGCGCCTCATCGAGCAGCATCTGGCGGCCCGGGGCACCCCGTCCCAGTTCCTGCACGGCGGTACGCCCATCGCGGCGCGCGAAGCGATGGTGGAGCGCTTCCAGGCCGGCGAAGTACCCGTCTTCCTGCTGTCGTTGAAGGCCGCAGGCACCGGCCTCAATCTGACGCGGGCCGAGCACGTCGTGCACTACGACCGCTGGTGGAACCCCGCCGTCGAGGCGCAGGCCACCGACCGGGCGTACCGCATCGGGCAGACGCAGCCGGTGCAGGTGCACCGGCTGATCGCGGAGGGGACGATCGAGGACCGTATCGCCGAGATGCTGCTGCGCAAGCGGGAGTTGGCGGATTCGGTCCTCGGCTCGGGCGAGGCCGCACTGACGGAACTCACCGACGCCGAGCTGTCGGATCTGGTGGAGCTGCGAGGGGGGACGCGATGAGCGACACGTACGACGAGTCGAACGGCGACACACACGAGAACAGCCGTCACGGGGAGGGCGCGGACGAGCACGAGCGCACCTTCGCCGCGCTGCCGGCCGCGCACGGGCGGGGGTTCGCGCAGAGCTGGTGGGGCCAGGCCTGGCTGAAGGCGCTCGAGGACACGGCGCTGGACCTCGCCCAGCTGAAGGCCGGTCGCAGACTGGCGCGCGCGGGAGCCGTGGGTGCCGTCTCGGTGCGACCCGGCCGGATCACCGCGGTCGTCAAGGACCGTGACGGCACCCCGCGCCGCTCCGACGTACTGCTGCAGCGGCTCAGCGAGGACGAGTGGGACCGCTTCCTGGGCATGGCCGTCGAGCGGGCCGGACACATCGCGGCTCTCCTGGACCGCGAGATGCCGCCGCACCTGGTGGAGGACGCGGCGGCGGCGGGTGTCGAGCTCCTGCCCGGCATCGGCGACCTGGAGCCGGAGTGCGACTGCGACGCGTGGGACCACTGCGGACACACCGCCGCGCTCTGCTACCAGGTGGCCCGGCTGCTCGACCAGGATCCGTTCGTCCTGTTCCTGATGCGTGGCCGAGCCGAGCGCGAACTCCTTGACGAGCTGCAAGTACGCAGCGTGGCGCGGGCCGAGGCCGAGGAGGCCCCCGCGCAGGAGCAGGAAGTGGCCCAGGAGGGCGTGGACGCCGACGAGGCGTACGCGGAGGGAGCCATCCTGCCCCCGCTGCCCGAGCTCCCTCCGCTGCCGCCTGAGCCGGGTCTGCCGCCTTCGCTCGACACGGAGGCGGAGCCCGCGCCCGGTCTCGATGTGGCGGCACTCGAGTTCCTGGCGGCTCAGGCAGCCGTGGAGGCGCGCCGGATGCTGGCGGAGGCGCTGTCCGCGGGGCACGAACGGCATTCGGCCGATCAGGAATTGACGCTGGAGGAGGATGCCGTACGTCTCGCCGCCGCGGCTCCCGCTGCACCGGTGGCCGCCCGCCTCGCGACCGCGGCCGGCCGCGGCAGGGACGGGCTGGCGCTGGCCGTGCGGGCCTGGGAGTACGGAGGACCGGCCGCGCTTTCCGTCCTGGAGGAGGAGTGGACTCCTGAGGCGGACGCACTGGCACGCGCGCGTGCGGCGCTGGACGCGGCCTGGGACGACGGTGAACGGCCACGGCTGCGCGCCGCCCGCAATCGCTGGACGGTGGTCGGCAGCGACGCCCAGCTGCGGCACGGGACCGACGGCCGCTGGTGGCCCTACCGCAAGGAGCGCGGCCGCTGGACCCCGGCGGGCCCCGCGGCCCACGACCCCGCGACGGCACTGGCAGTGGTGACCGGCGGCGAATAGGGGCGGCCAGGTCTGGTGCGGGCGCGGGCATCCCCACGCGCCCGCACCGGACCAGAGGCGCGACCCGCTCACGACCGCTTCCGCTTCCGTGTCCGCTTCCCTGTCCGCATCCGACTCCGTGTCCGCCCGGCAGCGTTCACGCCCGAGGCAGGCCACCCGGCGCGTTCACGCCGCCGAAGCACGCCTCCTGTCCGGAACGCACACGGCGGCCACCGGCGTATCCACGCCGTCCACGCACGCGCCGGGAACACGGGCGCGCGCACTCCCCCTGCCCAGCGATTGAGCGCGGGCATGTCATACGCGAGTGTGGATCACACCGGTTCAGGGGGGTGCCGACCGCGACTGGCACTCCCCGACCCGCAGGTCCCCGGAGTGAAGTGAGTGCGTCAGCGTGATCCAGGCGAAGGGGAGGACAAAGGCCAGGTGCCCAACTACCGCTGACCGACCTGCGGGTGACGGCGGCGCCTCCTGCCCCTCGCGGGAGGCGCCGTCAGCACGCCCCCTCCCGTTCACCTCTCTGCCTCCCTGTGTTCGCGGCGACGGCGAAGTCTGATCGCTGTCACCGAACACTCGCGCCCCAGGAGGCACCCATGTCCCCGCACGCCGCACGTAAGCGTCGCGTCCGCCGTTCCGTCGCCGTGGGTGTGCCCTTCGTCGCACTCGCCGCGATCGCGGTGACCGGGACCGCCACGGGCGCCCCGACCGGCCACAAGGAGAAGGCGCCCCGGATCACGTCGACGGCAACGCTCGGCGATGTCCCTCTGGGCACGTTCAGCAACTCCCTGCTGCCCGGGACGGTGAGCGACGACCGCGGTGTGGATCTCGGCGGCATCGGCAGCGACATCTATCCGGCGGGCCGCAAGGGCGAGTTCTGGACCGTCACCGACCGGGGGCCCAACGGCCAGATCAAGGTGGACGGCAAGAAGCGACGCACCTTCCCCGTTCCCGGATTCGACCCCGCGATCGTGAAGATCCGCGTTTCCGGTGACACCGTGAAGGTCATCGACGCGCTCCCGCTGACGACCTCCTCCGGGAAGCCCGTCACGGGCTTGTCCAACCAGAAGGGGCGCGATGAGGCGCCGTACACCTACGACGCGAAGACCTCACTGGCCTACGACCCGAACGGCCTTGACACCGAGGGCATCGTGCGGGCGCATGACGGCAGCTTCTGGCTGGTCGACGAGTACGGGCCCTCGCTCGTCCATGTCTCGGCGCGCGGCAAGGTGCTCAAGCGCTATGTCCCCAAGGGTCTGAAGCTGTCGGGCGCCGACTACCCGGTCGTGGAGGCGCTGCCGGGCGTTCTGCTGCACCGCAAGGGCAATCGCGGCTTCGAGGGGCTCGCTCAACTCCCCGGTGGGGACCTGGTGATGGCGGTCCAGAGCCCGCTTTCCCTCCCGGACGAGGACGCGGGCGACGCCTCGCGGACGACGCGGCTGCTGCGCTTCTCGCCGAAGAAGCAGGCGGTCACCGCCGAGTATGCGTACCGGTTCGACGCGGTTGATGTCGTCGACCCGGGCGAGGATGACACGTCCGAGCTGAAGATCTCCTCCGTGGTGGCCGTCGGGCGTGACCGGCTCCTCGTCGAGGAGCGCACCGACAAGGCCGCGCGGCTGCAGACGGTGAAGCTGGACCGCCGCTCCGACATCCTCGGCGAGCGGTGGGACGACGCCGCCACGAATCCCTCCTTGGAGGAGCTTGACGATCCGGCGGGCTCCGGAGTGCCTGTCCTGAAGAAGCGCCTCCTGGTCGACCTGGGCGCCATCGACGGTGTGCCCGACAAGATCGAAGGCGTGGCCCGCGTGAACAGCCACGCCCTCGCCCTGATCAACGACAACGACTTCGGGATGACGGACGGGGCGGAGGCGTTCGACGAGGACGGCCGGCTCGTGGACAGCGATGTGGAGACCACGGTGACGTACGTACGGCTGCCGAAGGGCCTCTGAGCGCGCCGTCCCCGCGTCCGACGCGCCGGTCAGGGCAGCGGCTTGGTGACGCCCACCTGCAGGAAGTAGTAGGGCACTTCGTTGTCCGCGCGTGACGGGACCAGGGGGTCCAGGTCGCTCGGCAGTTCGCTGGGGAGGCCACTGGGGAGATCTGATGGCAGGCCGCTCGGCAGGTTCGAGGGCACCTCCGTCGGCAGCTCGGAGGGGATCTGCGACGGGATGCTCAGCGACGGAGTGGGCTTGCCGTCCGAGCTCTCGCTGGTCTCGGAGGGGCCTTTCTTGTCGCCGGAGCCGTCACCGCTGGTGACCACCAGGACCACCGCGACGACGGCTCCGATCGCGACGATCACTGCGAGCAGGACGAACAGCCCGCCCCGTCGCCCGGACGGCCCTCCCGGCTGCGGCTGAGGCGGCCACCCACCTCCGCCAGGGGGCACGCCACTGCCTCCAGGGGGCACTCCGCCACCCGCGGGAGGCCAGCCCCCGTCGCCCGGCGGCGGTCCGTACCCGTCGCCCGGAGGCGGACCGTACCCCCCTCCGGGCGGACCGAAGCCGCCATCACCCGGAGGGGGTGCGTCACCCGGCGGAGGGGGAGGCTGCGGCGGTACGGGTGGCATGGCCATACCGTCAAGAGTCGCCTCGAAAGGGTCAAGATGCGACCCCTGTGCGGAAGTTGATGACCCCGGAGCTGAGCCTTTGGTCAGCCCCGCGCCCCCAGGAGATGATCCATGGCCAGCTGGTCGAGGTGCTCGAAGGCCATGCCACGGTCCGCGGCGGCCGTCACGTCGAAGTCCTCGAAGGCGGCGCGGTCGGCGAGCAGCCCGGAGAGACCGTCTTCGGCGGTCGGCAGGGCCAGTTCGTCCAGACGGGAGGCGCGCAGGGCTTCCTGGACCTCCGGGTCGGCGCGGAAGGCGGCCGAACGCTCCCGGAGGATCAGGTAGTTGCGCATGCAGCCGGACGCCGACGCCCACACGCCCGCGTAGTCCTCCGTACGCGGGGGCTTGAAGTCGAAGTGCCGCGGTCCTTCGTAACCGCCCCTCTCCAGGAGGTCCACCAGCCAGAAGGCGCTCCGCAGATCGCCTGCCCCGAAGCGCAGGTCCTGGTCGTACTTGATGCCGGTCTGGCCGTTGAGGTCGATGTGGAAGAGCTTGCCCGCCCACAGGGCCTGGGCGATGGAGTGCGGGAAGTTGAGGCCGGCCATCTGCTCGTGGCCCACTTCGGGGTTGACGCCGAACAGATCGGAACGCTCCAGGCGCTCGATGAAGGCGAGGGCGTGTCCCACGGTGGGCAGCAGGATGTCGCCGCGCGGCTCGTTCGGCTTGGGCTCGATCGCGAAGCGCAGGTCGTATCCCTGCTCCGTCACGTAGTCACCGAGCAGGTCGAAGGCTTCCTTCATGCGGTCGAGAGCGACGCGTACGTCCTTCGCCGCACCGGACTCCGCGCCTTCCCTGCCGCCCCAGGCGACGTAGGTGCGGGCGCCCAGCTCCACCGCGAGGTCGATGTTGCGGATCGTCTTGCGCAGCGCGTAACGGCGCACGTCCCGGTCGTTGGCCGTGAACGCCCCGTCCTTGAATACGGGGTGCGTGAAGAGGTTCGTGGTCGCCATCGGCACCACGAGGCCCGTCGCGTCGAGCGCCTGCCGGAAGCGCTTGATGTGCGACTCGCGCTCGGTGTCCGAGGCACCGAAAGGGATCAGGTCGTCGTCGTGGAAGGTCACTCCGTAGGCACCCAGTTCAGCCAGGTGACGCACGGAGTCGGCCGGGTCGATGGCCGCCCTCGTCGCGTCCCCGAACGGGTCCCTTCCCTGCCAGCCGACGGTCCACAGGCCGAAGGTGAACTTGTCCTCAGGAGTGGGCTGGTACGTCATGTGCGGCTCCCTGGATGACTGGTGCACGACTGCGTGGCCGCCCCGGGCATGGCTGCATGCCCGCTCATGTGCGGCTGCCGCGACTATTTCGTCATGGCGATTAACAAATTAGTATCCGGAGGCATCCCTGGGAAGGTCGGACGGAAAGAAGTCCGGGCGAGCCCGGAAAGAGCCGCGGGAACGGAGACCCCCGATGTCATCAGCGCCAGCAGCCGACGGGCCCCTCGTCGTCGGCGTGGACAGCTCCACGCAGTCCACCAAGGTCCTGGTCGTCGACGCCGCCACGGGCAGGGTGGTGGCCAGTGGTCAGGCCCCGCACAGCGTCAGCTCGGGGGCCGCCCGCGAGAGCGACCCCGAGGAGTGGTGGAACGCTCTGTGCGCGGCGCTCGACCAGTGCGGCAGCGCGGCGCGCGAGGCCGCGGCGGTAGCGGTCGGCGGCCAGCAGCACGGGCTCGTCACGCTGGACGCGCGGTCCAGGCCGGTGCGGCCCGCGCTGCTGTGGAACGACGTGCGCTCGGCGGCTCAGGCCCGCACATTGGTGGACCGGCTGGGGGGCCCGAAGGCGTGGGCCGAGCGCGTCGGCAGCGTGCCGGGGCCCTCCTTCACCGTGACCAAGTGGGCCTGGCTCAGTGAGCACGAGCCCGAGGCCGCCCGTGCCACCGCGGCCGTGCGACTCCCCCACGACTACCTCACCGAACGACTCACGGGATCCGGCACGACCGACCGGGGCGACGCCTCCGGGACGGGGTGGTGGGCATCCGGGACAGAGGCGTACGACGAAGAGATCCTGGGACTCGTGGGCCTGGACCCCGAGCTGCTGCCACGGGTGGTCAGGCCCGGCGAGGTCGCGGGCACCGTCCGCGGAAGCGGCGAACTGCCCTTCTCCAAGGGCACGCTGGTCGCCCCCGGGACCGGCGACAACGCGGCAGCGGCACTCGGACTCGGCCTGCGCCCCGGCACCCCGGTCCTGAGCCTGGGCACGTCAGGCACCGTCTACGCGGTCTCCAGGCGGCGCCCCGCGGATCCGACGGGAACGGTGGCCGGCTTCGCCGACGCGCGCGGCGACTGGCTGCCGCTGGCCTGCACCCTCAACTGCACCCAGGCCGTGGACCGGGTGGCCGCCCTGCTGAGCCTGGACCGTGAGGCCGTGGAAGCCGGCGGCGCCGTCACCCTGCTGCCCTATCTGGACGGCGAGCGCACCCCTGACCTGCCGCACGCCTCGGGGCTGCTGCACGGGCTGCGGCACGACACGACTCCCGGACATCTGTTGCAGGCGGCCTACGACGGGGCCGTGCACTCGCTGCTCGGCGCCCTTGATCTGGTCCTGGAAGCGGATGCGGACCGTTCAGCTCCGCTCCTGCTCATCGGCGGCGGGGCGCGTGGCACGGCCTGGCAGGACACCGTGCGGCGGCTGTCGGGACGTGCCATTCAGGTGCCCGAGGCCAGGGAACTGGTCGCGCTCGGCGCCGCCGCACAGGCCGCCGGCATCCTGACCGGCGAGGACCCGGCGGCTGTCGCGCGCCGCTGGGGTACGGCCGAGGGGCCCGTGCTGCCCCCTGTGGAGCGGGACGAGTCGGCGCTCGCCCGGATCGCCGGGGTAGTCTCCGACGCGGCGCCGCTGCTCGGCAGCGCGGGCCATGAGGACACACGGCCATGAGGACGGAAGAACAGGGACTGACGGGGGCATGACCGCACCACCGCACGACGCGCGCCAGGGGACGTCCGGAGCCCCGCTGCCCGACACCCAGCAGGGGATGCGCCGCCGCAACCTCTCCCGCGTCATGCACGCCGTCGCGGCGCACGGGCCACTGTCCCGTGCCGCCGTGGCCACCCGGATCGGCCTGACGCGGGCCGCCGTCTCCACCCTGGTGGACGAGTTGATCCGCTCCGGGCTCCTGGACGAGCTGGGCCCCGAGCGCCCCAGCAAGGTGGGCCGCCCCGGCTCCGCACTCGCGGTCAGCAGGAGCGGACCGGCCGGCATCGGTGCCGAGGTGGGCGTCGACCATCTCTCGGTCTGTGCGGTGGACCTGCGCGGAGAGGTACGCGCGCGTGCCGTGCGACAGGGCGACAACCGGGGGCGCGCGCCCCAACCCGTCGTGAAGGAACTCATCTCCCTGGTACGGCAGGTGAGCGACGAAGCCCACCTCGCCGGACTGCGCCCGGCGGGACTGGCCGTCGCCGTACCGGGCCTCGTCGCCCGCGGCACGGCGACGGTGGTCCGCGCCCCCAACCTCGACTGGCACGACGTCGACCTGGGCGCGCTGCTGCCCGACGGGCTGCCGCTGACAGTGGACAACGAGGCCAACTTCGGCGCACTGGCCGAGCTGTGGCTCGGCGACGAGGTGCCGCAGGACTTCCTGCACGTCTCGGCGGAGATCGGCATCGGCGCCGCGCTGGTCGTCGACGGGCGGCTGCTGCGCGGGACACGCGGCTTCGCAGGCGAGTTGGGGCATGTGCCGGTGTGGCCGGACGGCCCGGCCTGCCCCTGCGGCGGCCGTGGCTGCCTGGAGCAGTACGCGGGCGAGGAAGCGGTGTTGCGCGCGGCGGGCCTCTCCCCGGGGGCGGACCGCGTCGGGCTCCTCGCGGAGCGCGCCGCGCAGGGCGACGAGGACGTACGAAGGGCGCTGCACGGTGCCGGGGCTGCGCTGGGCATCGCGCTCACCGGTGCGGTGAACCTGCTGGACCCGCGCTCGGTGGTGCTCGGCGGAGCCCTGTCGCGGCTGGCTCCGTGGCTGCTGCCGTCCCTTGAGGCCGAGTTGGGGCGCCGCACTGCGGGTACGGCATGCGATGTCGCTGTCTCCGGGCTGGGTTCCGACGGCCCCTTGCTGGGGGCCGCGCACTCGGCGGTACGGGCGGTGCTCGACGACCCGGCGGGTGCGGCCGCTCTCGGCTCCTGACGGGCCGGCCACCGGTCCGTCCACGGTGGGCCGGGACACGGGCGGCAGCACGCTCCACCTGACCGTCGAGGCGCACGGCATCCCGCTCGCCGCGATCCCGGCCGTCGGCAACCGCAAAGACGTCACCCAACCCCGATCCCGCTGGTTCGGGCCGTCCGCGCCGAGTTCCACCGGGAGGGACATGGTTCGCCGGTACATGGTCCTATGGGGCACGGTCCGGTGGGGCATGGTCCGGCGGTTCCGGATCACCCCGCACATCGCCCGGCGCTGCATCAGAACACACCCGTAACGGTTCGGTCCCGCGCAGCCTCACATCCGGGATCTCAGCACGTCGACCTCACAACCCGGCGCGAACGGGTCGAAGCCGTGCTCGACCAGCCAGCGAACCCCCAGCAGGCTTCGCAACGACCACCACGCGTGGATCACATCGAGGTCGACGTCGGTGCCGTAGCCGGCGACGACGTCACCGATGTGCTCCTCCTGTCCGAGTGTGAAGGTGGCGAGGTCGTACAGGGCGTCACCCTGGCCCGCCTCGGACCAGTCGATGATGCCGGTGACCTCGTCGTCATCGACGAACACGTGAGCGATCTGCAGGTCGCCGTGCGTGAACGCCGGAGTCCACGGCCGGAACGCGGCCTCGGCGACCTCGCGGTTGCGGGTGACCAGGTCTGCGGGCAGGACGCCGTTCTTCACGAGCCATTCGCACTCGCCGTCGAGATCCGCCGCCACCTCGTCGAGGTCCCGGCCGGCTCGGCCGGGCCTGGGCGGCAACTGCGCGTCGTGCAATTTCCGGATGGCGGCGCCCGCCGCGGCCCACGCCGTCGGCGACGCGGTCGACGGCTCGCCGAGGCGGCCGAGCGTCGTCCCCGGGACCGCGGCGATCGCGAGCACGGGCGGCTTGCGCCACAGGACCTCCGGAGTCGGGACCGGCGCCAGGACCATCGCATCGACCTCGACGTCGATGCGTGCCTGATCGGCGTCCACCTTCAGGAACACGTCGCCGACGCGCAGAGTCGCGCGCTCGGAATGGGCGACGACGACCTTGACCTCATCCATGGGCGACCACCATCCCGGACGACCGTCCACGTCGCCGGGAATTTCGCCTCCGACCGGGATGCTGACCGCGTCCCACAACCCGGCGGCCTCGCGCGCGACACCGACCGCTGACGGCACCTCCCTGTCAGCGCCTGCGGTCCCTCGAGTCAGCGCCACTCCGGTCCCCCGACGAAGTGCACGTCGTACTTGTCGTGCAGCTCATCCATGCTGTCCCATGCGGCCTCGCCCCGCGCGATGCGCCCCAACTGACGGAAATAGCCGAACCGCTCGATTCCCGGAGTGAGAACGGCGAAGAACTCCGCCGGGCCGTCGGACGACGCTCCGAAGGCGTGCACCACGCCGGGTGGCACCACGACCAGACCACCCGCGCCGACGGCGGTCGGAGCACCGTCGAGCAGGAACTCCATGGTGCCGCCGAGCACATAGAAGAGCTCCGTGGACAGCCGGTGGTGGTGCGGGCGCGTGCCGTCGGCGCCGGCGGGCAGCTCCAGCCGGTTGGCCCCCAGGAGCCCGTCGGTCGCTCGACTGTCCTCGAGCAACTGGAATTGGCCTCCTCCGGGCAAGGGCACTTTCTCCGCGTCTCCTTCGTGGACGATCAGGGCGTGCGGGTTGCGAGGCATGTCGTACTCCTTCGGATGCCATGAAAGCCGTGGTGATCGTGAAGGCCGTGGTAGCGGTGAAGATCGTGATGGTCACGAAGATCAGGGCGGCCGTGGTGGTCGGTGTGACCAGTCCATCGCGGGAACACAGCGCGTCCAAGAAGCTGTTCACGAAGGCAGTGATCACTTGCACTGATGAATGCGCGGGGCGCGGACCGGATGCGGGAGGGGCGGAGACGACCATGGAGCTTCGGCAGCTCGACTACTTCGTGGCGGTCGCGGACGAGGGCGGATTCGGCCGGGCAGCCGTGCGACTGCACGTCGTGCAGGCTTCGGTGAGCCAGCAGATCGCCCGTCTCGAGCGAGAGTTGGGCGTACGTCTCTTCGACCGGACCACCCGGCGCGTGAGCCTGACAGCGGCCGGGGAGCGGCTGCTGCCGGAGGCGCGGGCCGCGCTCGCGGCCGCTGCCAGCGTGGGTCGTGTGGCGGCGGAGATCGTCTCCGGTGGGGAGGGTGTGCTGCGGCTCGGCACCACCCGGGCGTTCGCCGAGCGCGTGCACCCGGCCCTCGACATACTCGCGGAACGAGTCCCGGGGCTTCGGGTCCGGTTGGTCCAGGAGTCCCGTGAGCGGCGTATCGACGCACTACGGAGCGGGCAGTTGGATGCCGTGCTCGTCCGGGGCGACCGACCGCTGCCGGGTCTGGCGGCGGTGCCTGTCTGGGACGATCCGCTGATCGTCGCGTTGCCCGCGACGCATCCACTGGCGGCTCTGCCCCGTCTCGATGTGGCCGATCTCGCGGGTCTGCCGCTGCGGTTGGCGCCGCGAGAGCGCAATCCCGCGTTTCACGACCTGGTGACGGGGTTGCTGCGGGCCTCCGGCACCGATGTACCGGCCGGCCCGCACTTCACCACCTTGCAGGAGACTCTGACGGCGATCGCCACGGACTCCGCGGGCGGAGCGGAGTCCTGGACTGTCTTCGACCTCGTGGGAGAACTGCCCCCGGCCCGCCGTATCGCCTTCCGGCCGCTGCACGGCGCACGCTCGGCAGTCAGCCTCGCCGTGCGGCCGGGGCCGTTGTCCCCCGCGATCCGGCACCTGCTCACCGCCCTGGGGCCCGCGGATGCGCAATAAGTACTGCGCTCCGTCCTCGTGGGTGACGTGGCTTGAGTCTCCAGTAGGGGGAGACGTGAAGGTGGGGACATGAACGGCGACACGCTCTACTCGATCGGTGATCTGGCGCGGCGGACCGGGCTGACGGTCAAGACCGTCCGGTTCTACTCCGACGCCGGGATCGTGCCGCCCGCCGACCGCAGCCCGGCCGGCTACCGCCTGTACGGCACCGATGCCGTCGCACGCCTCGATCTCGTACGCACCCTGCGCGACCTGGGTCTCGACCTTCCCACGATCCGGAAGGTGGTGGACCGGGAGATCTCGCTCCCCGAGGTCGCCGCGGCGCACGCGGATGCGCTCGAGGTGCAGATCCGTGTGCTGCGCCTGAGACGCGCGGTCCTGACAGCGGTGGCCAAGCGCGGGTCCACCCCTGAGGAGTTGGATCTCATGCACAAGCTCGCCAAACTTTCCGAGGACGAACGCCGGCGTCTGACCGACGACTTCCTCGGTGCTGTTTTCGACGGCCTGTACGACCACCCTGCCTTCGCGGCGGTCACCCGCTCCCTCACTCCCGAACTGCCCGACAACCCCGAGGCCGAGCAGGTCGAGGCCTGGGTGGAGCTGGCCGAGCTCTTCCAGGACCAGGGGTTCCGCACCACGATGCAAGGGATGGCCAGAGATCTGGCGGCCGACCGCGCCCCGGACGACAGCACCGGTCTGCCCCGCGTCCTCGCCGAGGCCGTCCACACACAGGTCAGACCGGCTCTAGCGGCCCATCGTCACAGCGCTCGCGGCGCACTACGCGCACATCCTCGGCCTCCCCGACGACACCGACCTCAGGCGGCGCCTGGTGAACCGCTTGGAGACCATGGACGACCCCCGCAGGGACCGCTATCTGACGCTGCTCGCGGTGATCAACGGCTGGCCCGCGCCGGAGAGTCTGGCGCCGGTGCTCGACTGGGCCGTCCTGGCCCTGCGCGCCCGCATGCCTCGGTAGTGGGCCGACCGAGCATGGGCCGGCCCAGCTCCCCCTTCGCCACCGACCTCACCGAACCGACCGATGCCGCGCCGTGGCGATTCCTCTCCAGCTACCGGGAGCTGATGGACGTACCCGGCTTCTGGCGGCTCGCTGCGATCGGCATGGCATCGAAACTGCCGCCCAGCATGGTCGGCCTCAGCGTGCTGCTCCTGATCGGCCGGGATCACTCGTACGGAACCGCGGGCCTTGCGGTGAGCGGTTTGGCGGTCGGCCAAGGTGTCACCGCTCCCCTGCGCGGACGCCTCATGGACCGCCATGCGCCCCGTCCGGTCCTGCTGGGCTGTCTTGTCCCGTACCTGACGGCCACTCTGGCGCTGATTCTGGTGGCGCGCGGGGGCGGGCCCGTCGCCGCGATCCTGGCGCTCACCACGGCCATGGGCGCGTGCACCCCGCCGGTCGCCGTCATGATGCGTTCGGTCTGGCACCGCACCACGGACAGCTCGGCGAAGAATGCCACCGACAATCCCTCGGGCAACGGAACGCTGGCCACCGCGATGGCTCTCGACTCGTCGATGATGGGTGCCGCGCTGATCACCGGCCCTGTGCTCGCCAGTTGGCTGAGCCTCTCGGTCTCGCCGGTCGTGCCGTTCGTGGTCGTGGCGCTGCTCATGGCCGCCGCCGTCGGCATGCTGGTCGACTCTCCGAGGCCGCCGCCGCGCTCCGCTCGGTCCGGGCACTGGCTCGGCCCGCTGGCATCCGCTCCCCTTCGGCGCCTGCTGGCCGCGGACGCACTCTTCGTCATGGCGGTGACCGGGGTGGACGTGATCCTGCCCATCTACGCACGGGAGTACCACGCGGCCCACTTGACCGGCCTTTACCTGGGGGTTCTGTCCGTCGGCAGCGTTCTGGGCAGCCTCGCCCTGGGCGCCGTACCGAATCTTCTGTCCCGCGGACCCAAGATCTCCCTGCTGCTCTGCGTGTTCGCGGCAGGGACCGGTGCGCTGACGCCTGCCACGGGAGTGTCGCCGCATGCGGTCCTTCTGCTCTGTCCGCTGGCCGGGCTGGTGATCGGCTGCACCTTCGCGACGCTGCGCACCACCGGCGGCGACCTAGCCCCTGACGGGCGCGTCACGGAGACGATGTCGTGGCTGAGCAGCCTCGACATGGTCGGCGGTGCGATGGGTGCGGCAGTGTTCGCACCCATCGCGGCGGACGCGGGGAGCAGGACGGCTCTGCTGCTGGTACCGGCGGTCGCCTTGCTCGCCGCGGTGATCGGCTGGAGCACGCGGGCGTGGAACCGCGACGGCTCTGCGTGCCGATGACCATCTAAGCGCGCCGCATCAATATGCGTAGTGCGTCGCATCAAAATGTCGTTCCCGTGAACCGAGCGTCGCCCTCGTGTCGCGCGGGCAGAATCGCGAGACTGGACAGACCGGACAGAGCCGACGGGAAAGACGGGAAAGGGGACAGCGATGGAGAGGGACCGGCATGCCCACGTCCTGAGTGACACCGGCGACGAAGCCGCGCGCCACTACGAGCAGGCGCTGGACGCGTTGTTGTTCTTCCGTGGAGAGGTTGCCGACGAGGCGCAGGCCATGGTGGCCGCGTCCCCCGATTCCGCGATGGCGCACGTCTTCGGCGCGTATCTCGGGCTTCTCGGCACCGAGGCGAAGGACGCGGCCGAGGCCCGGCGGTCCTTCAGCGCCTTCCGGGGCACGGTCGATCTTGACGGGCTCTCACCGCGCGAGAAGATGCACGCGGCGGCGGCCGAGGCGTGGCTGGACGGGGACATGCTGCGCGCAGGCGACATCCTCGGCGAGATCAGCACCGAGTTCCCTCGCGACGCCCTCGCTCTCGCCGTCGGTCACCAGATCGACTTCTTCACGGGCGACGCGCAGCGGCTGCGCGACCGGGTCGGCGGCGCGCTCTCCGCGTGGGACAGTGACGACCCGCACTTCGGCCCGTTGCTGGGGATGTACGCCTTCGGGCTCGAAGAGGCCGGGCACTACGGCCACGCCGAGGAGATCGGGCTGCGGGCCGTCGAGCGTCATCCGCGGGATGTGTGGGGCATCCATGCGGTCGTCCACACGTACGAGATGCGCGGGCTGTTCGACCAAGGGATCCGCTATCTGGACGCGCGGACCGAGGACTGGGTCGTCGGCAACTACCTTTCCGTGCACAACGCGTGGCACTACGCCCTGTACGCGCTGGAGGCGGGGAGCATCGAGCGGGTCCTCGGCGTCTACGACGGCACCCTCCACAACGAGGCGTCGCAGGCGATCGCCATGGAGCTCTTGGACGCCTCCGCCCTGTTGTGGCGGCTGCTCCTCGCCGACATCGACGTCGAGCCCCGTTGGGCGGCGCTCGCCGAGGCGTGGGCCGGGCGTGAGGTCGGCGCCTATTACGCCTTCAACGACGTCCATGCCGTGATGGCGTACACGGGGGCCGGGCGCCTCTCCGATGCAGAGCGGCTGGTGAAGGACCGCGAGCAATGGCTCGCCCGGACCGACCCCGCGGTGTCGAACCACGCGATGACGCGCGAGGTCGGGATCCCGGTGTGCCGCGCTCTCATCGCCTACCGGCAGCGGCAGTACGCCCGCGTGGTCGACTTGCTGGCCCCGATCCGCTACCACCTCAATTCCTTCGGCGGCAGCCACGCCCAGCGCGACGCCATCCAGCGCACGCTGGTGGAGGCGGCCATCCGCTCCGGCCGGCACGACCTGGCGCGCACCTTGCTCAGTGAGCGCATCAATCTGCGTCCCATCTGCCCCTACAACTGGCGGGCCCGTGCCCGGTTGGCCGACCAACTCGGAGACGCTGCTGAAGCTGCGGCGGCGCGCGACCGCGCCGAGGGGCAGGCCGCTGTGGGTGCCGCTGCTCTAGGCGGCTGAGTACCGCTGGGCTCACTCTCCCCTCTCCCCTCTCCGGTCTCCGCTCCCCTCGTTCCCTCCGCCCCGCTTCCGACCCCCCGGTCCCCCTCAAGAGTGGCCGCGTTATCCACAGTCTCGGTGCTGTACACAGATTCAGGTCGCCCCCTTCCGGCTCAACCGGCCTGCGCCGTAACGTAATTGAGGCGGGACACCATCGCCCTGACGGCGGTTTCGTGTCCACGTGGATCGGGGGATTCAGGTGTCGGGGGCAAGCCATCCTGGGCTGCGTCGCAGGGCATCGGGCCGCACAAGCATCGCGCCGCACAAAGGCGCCCCCTGTTCCCCAGAGAGCGACGGATCGTAAGAGCGAAAGAGCGGAGCAGTCCTGCCATGAACCAGCCTCGGATCCTGACCGTCCGGCCCGAACCGGGCGAGTACGCGTGGACGTTCGGTGGCGCGCCGCCCGTGGCGCGGATCGCTCCGGGCACGGTTCTCGACCTGTACACGGAGGACTGTTTCGCGGGGAACGTGCGCTCCGAGAAGGACCTGGTGTCCGAGGTCTGCCAATTCCCGTTCCTGAATCCGCAGACCGGGCCCTTCCATGTCGAGGGCGCTGAGCCGGGCGACACCGTCGCCGTGCACTTCGTGTCGATCGAACCGGCCCGCGACTGGGCGGCGTCCACCACAGTCCCCCTCTTCGGGGCGCTCACCTCCACCCACACCACCGCATCGCTCCAGCCGCCGCTGCCCGAGACGGTGTGGATATGGCAGCTCGACCGGGACCGGCGCACCGCGCAATTCAGCGCGCGGGACGGTGACTTCGAGATCGCGCTGCCGATGGATCCGATGCACGGCACGGTCGGCGTCGCACCAGCCAATCTGGAGGTGCGCTCGGCACTCGTGCCCGACGCCCACGGCGGCAACATGGACACTCCCGAGATGCGGGCCGGGGTCACCTGCTACCTCGGGGTGAATGTGGAGGGCGCACTCCTCAGTCTGGGCGACGGACACGCACGGCAGGGCGAGGGAGAGACCTGCGGAGTCGCCGTCGAATGCGCCATGAACACAGTCGTGATCGTCGAACTTTTGAAGGGGATCCCCACGCCCTGGCCGCGACTGGAGTCCGACACCCACATCATCTCCACCGGCTCGGCGCGCCCCCTTGAGGACGCCTTCCGAATATCCCAACTCGACCTCGTGCAATGGCTGGTGCGCGACTACGGCTTCAGCGAGCTCGACGCCTACCAGTTCGCGACGCAGACCGTCGAGTCGCCGCTCGCCAATGTCTGCGACACCAACTACACGTGCGTGGCAAAGATCCGCAAGGAGTGGCTGCCCGCGCGTGAAACTCACCGGGGGCTGCACGCGCGGCTGCGCGCGACGGCCAAGGTGCTGCCCCACTGAAAGAGCCCAGCTGTTCCCCCCACCGAGAGGTAGGCCGGCCATGGATCGAGCAAGACGGCATCCCAGCAGGCGCAGACTGTTGCAAGGAGCGGCTCTGGCCGCCCTCCCTGCCGCGCTCCTCCCCGCCACCCGCGCCACGGCTCACACTCGGGCGGTCGACTACCCGCTCGCCGAGTGGGTTCCGGCAAGCACCTCCAACTACACCGCCGCCAACCGCCCCAGCACGTACCCCGTCGACTACGTGATCGTCCACGTCACCCAGGAGACCTACGCCGACACCCTGGCCATCTTCCAGAACTCGGCGAAGAAGGTCTCGTCCCACTACGTGGTGCGCTCCGATGACGGCCACATCGCCCAGTGCGTCCGCGAACGCAACGTCGGCTGGCACGCGGGCAACTGGAACTACAACACTCGCAGCATCGGCATCGAGCACGAAGGATGGGTGGATCAGCCCGAATATTTCACCGACGCGATGTACGAGCAGTCCGCCCTGCTGACCTCGGCCATCTGCGATACGTACGGCATTCCCAAGGACCGCAAACACATCATCGGGCACGTCGAAGTGCCCGGGACCGACCACACCGATCCGGGGCCGCACTGGGACTGGACGCGCTACATCCGCCTGGTCAACTCCGCCTGACATCAGCCACCTGATGCTGTGGCGCCTGCCGGGGCGCTTGTCGGGTCACGCTCGCGGGGCGACGATGGCAGCACCGCATCGCCGTCCCGGGAGGCCGAGTTGACCGAACCATGGGTGGCCCTGGATTCCGGCGCCGATCCTGCCGAGCGGGTGCGGGTGCTGCGGCGCGCCCATGAGAGGTTCACCGAGGCCGGGACCGTGACGCGGCCGGTGCGTTCCGTCGTGGCCGACTCGTGGCGGCGTTCGGCGCGAGCCAGGGTCAGCCCCGAGGACACCGGCGCGACGGTGGAGCTCACCGACGGGGATCTCGGCGCGTATCGGGCCGAGCATCCGCTGGCGGGGGTGATGCCGCTGTTCCGTGAGCTGATGGGCACGTTCGCGATGGACGGTGAGCATCTTCTCGCGGTGTGCGACGCGCACGGCAGGCTGCTCTGGGTCGAGGGGCACTCCGCGACCCGGCAGAAGGCGGGGCAGATGAACTTCGTGCCGGGTGCCCGGTGGGCGGAGTCCGCGATGGGGACGAACGCTCCGGGCACGGCGGTGGCGTTGGATCGGCCGGTGCAGGTGTTCGCCGCCGAGCACTTCATCCGGCGCGTCCAGCCCTGGACGTGCGCGGCGGCTCCGGTGCACGATCCGCGGACGGGGCGGCTGCTCGGGGCGGTGGACATCACCGGGGGCGACGGTCTCGCGCATCCGCACAGCCTGGCTTTCGTGCAGGCGGTCGCCCGTGCGGCGGAGTCCCAACTGGCTCTGCTGTCGCCGCCGGTGGAGAGCGGGGACACGGTGGTTCTCACCGCGCTCGGCCGCGACGAGGCACTGCTGCTGACCGGTGGTCGCAAGGTGCGGCTGAGCCGCAGGCACAGCGAGATCATCGTCCTGCTCGCCCGCCACCCGGAGGGGCTGACCGGCGACGAGCTGCTGTGCGCGCTGTACGAGGACGAGTCGGTGACGCCGGTGACGCTGCGGGCCGAACTGGCGCGGCTGCGACGGCTTCTGGGTCCGGAGCTGCTGAGGTCGCGCCCGTATCGGCTCGCGGTGCCGGTCGATTCGGATGTCGACGCCGTCGAGCGACGGCTCGGTTCCGGGGCGGTCACCGCGGCAGTAGGCGCGTACGCGGGTCCGCTCCTGCCCGCCTCTCAGGCACCTGCCGTGGCGCGGCTGCGGCGCAGGCTCGCCGATCAGCTGCGGGCGGCGCTCATCGCGCGCCGCGATCCCGATCTCCTGGCCGACTGGGCGCACGCCCCGTGGGGCGAGGACGATCTGCCGGTGTGGCGCGCGCTGGCCCAGGTGCGCCCGGCCCCGCCGGTGCTGGCCCGCCTGCGCGAGCTGGACGCGGAGCTGACCGGCGCCCGAACCAGCCGCACAGAAGCGGACCTGACGTAGACGACCAGCCACCGGCCGACTCCCGCAACGTACCTGCAACGTCCGCGCTCCTAGTCTCCCGGCGAGAGCTGCCCAACGGCGGGCAGCCTTCCCCGGGAGGCCACCAAGATGACCCGTTATGCAGCGCCCGGCACGGACGGCGCAGTTGTCTCCTACCAGTCCCGCTACGACCACTTCATCGGCGGCGAGTACGTCCCGCCCGCCCGCGGCCAGTACTTCGAGAACCCGAGCCCGATCGACGGGCAGCCGTTCACCGAGATCGCCCGCGGCACGGCCGAGGACGTGGAGCGCGCACTGGATGCGGCGCACGCCGCCGCGCCCGCCTGGGGCCGCACATCCGTGACCGAACGCGCAGACGTCCTACGGAAGATCGCCGACCGTATGGAGGCGAACCTCGAAAGCCTCGCGGTGGCCGAGAGCTGGGAGAACGGCAAGCCGGTCCGCGAGACGCTGGCCGCCGACATCCCGCTCGCCATCGACCACTTCCGCTACTTCGCGGGGGTCATCCGAGCGCAGGAAGGGTCGCTGAGCGAGGTGGACGAGGACACCATCGCGTACCACTTCCACGAGCCGCTGGGCGTCGTCGCGCAGATCATCCCGTGGAACTTCCCCATCCTGATGGCGACATGGAAGCTCGCGCCGGCCCTCGCAGCGGGCAACGCGGTCGTCCTCAAGCCCGCCGAACAGACCCCGGCCTCCATCCACTACTGGTTGAGTCTGGTGTCCGACCTGCTGCCGCCGGGTGTCGTCAACATCCTCAACGGCTTCGGCGTAGAGGCGGGCAAGCCCCTCGCCTCCAGCCCGCGCGTCGCGAAGGTCGCCTTCACCGGCGAGACCACGACAGGGCGGCTGATCATGCAGTACGCCTCGGAGAACATCAAGCCGGTGACGCTGGAGCTGGGCGGGAAGTCGCCGAACATCTTCTTCGACGACGTGTGGGCCGCCAACGACGACTTCCGCGACAAGGCGCTGGAGGGCTTCACGATGTTCGCCCTCAACAACGGCGAGGTCTGTACCTGCCCGTCGCGTGCCCTCGTCCAGCGGGGCCACTACAGCGAGTTCATGGAAGCGGCGGTCGCCCGCACGGAGCAGATCGTGGCGGGGCACCCGCTGGACACCGACACGATGATCGGCGCCCAGGCCTCCAACGACCAGCTGGAGAAGATCCTCTCGTACCTGGACATCGGCCAGCAGGAGGGCGCCAAGGTTCTGACGGGCGGTCAGCGCATCACGTACGACGGCGAAATGGCCGGTGGCTACTACGTCCAGCCGACGATCTTCGAGGGCGACAACCGCATGCGGATCTTCCAGGAGGAGATCTTCGGCCCGGTCGTCTCGGTCGCGTCGTTCAGCGACTTCGACGACGCCATCAAGACCGCCAACGACACGCTGTACGGCCTGGGCGCCGGAGTGTGGACGCGCGACATGAACACCGCCTACCGGGCGGGCCGTGCGATCCAGGCGGGCCGGGTCTGGACGAACTGCTACCACGCGTATCCCGCGCACGCGGCGTTCGGCGGCTACAAGCAGTCCGGGATCGGGCGCGAGACGCACAAGATGATGCTGGAGCACTATCAGCAGACCAAGAACCTCCTGGTGTCGTACTCACCGAAGAAGCTCGGCTTCTTCTAGAGGCGCGAAAAAAGGCGCCTGACCTGCGCTTTTGCCGGTCAGGCGCCTTCCGCTCGGCCCGCTCAGAGGAGGGCCCGATTTACGTCGTAACTCCCATTTTCTCCCACCGCCATCCCACTCCTGACCAGCTCTTCCGGTCTATTTCCGGTCCAAGTCCCGACTCACCCCGCAGGCGCCGAGCCCTGGCTGACGCGGTCCCACTCCTGCATGGACTGCTCAATCAGCCGGTTGGCCTGCTCCCTGATGCCATCCAGGAACTTGGCGTAGTGCCGGAAGAGGACCTCGATGCTCTGGCCCGCGCGGCGAGCGCATTCGGCCGGGTCCACACCGGAGTACAGCCAGAACGAGATCCCGGCGTGTCGGAGATCTTAGGGCCACTTGGCCAGCCCGGGGGCGAGCTCCGTGCGGGTCAGGACATGCTTCCGTGCACGCGCCCACGTAATGCCATACGCAGACCCGTCCACGTAGTTGCCGGCCTGGTTCCGGAACACCCGACCGTCCGGCGCCACGCCGAACCGTCTGATACGCGAGCGCAGGATGAGCACGAACTGCGGCGGGATAGGCACCGGCCGGGTCGCGGTAGCCGCACGGCGCTTGAGCGAGTGCACCTCGTGCACCGCGCCGTCGTCCGTCCACTCCTTGCCCGCGGTGATGACGCCGCCCGACAGGTTGAGCATCCCCCATCTGGTCTGGGGCAGGTGGCACTGTTCGAGCCGGAGGTGAATGACCTCCGCCGGCCGCATGGCCGCGTAGTACATGCAGCCGAAGAACGCCTTCAGGTGAGGGCCGCGCCCGCGCTGCTGAGTAACCGCCGCAAGCAGCCGGGAGACTTGGGCCGGATTGGGGACGGCAGCCGGGTCGACCTCCTCGCTGACCGCCGGAGCGTTCCACCTGAGCCCGTTGAGGGGCTTTTCCGCGAAGTAACCTTTCTCCACTGCGGTGTTGAGCACTTCGTTCAACGGGGCGCCAACGCTCGATCACGACGGTAGCCCCGTTTGCAGCAGGTCCCTCCCCGAACAGTCGGACCGCGCAGACACAGAGACACAGCGCCATGGAAAGCGCGCCATAGTCGCGCGTCTCCTCCGCAGTCCACGCTTCAGAACGCCGAGCACCGAGCACCGAGCACCGAGCACCGAGCACCGAGCACCGAGCACCGAGAGGATGGGAGTAGTGAAGCGAGCGCATCGGAGAGCGGGATTCGACAGACGGGCCTCCTTAGAACGGGTTTTGGCAGCGAGACCGAGCAGGGCGGGAGTACGGGCCCCCAAGGCGTCCGGCTTGCATGCCGGTCGCCCCAAAGCCCACACCCCTTCACTGACCTGGTGTTTTCCGGGACGTTGTACGTTGACATGGTCTCGGAGGGGCTTCCAGCCCTTTGGGGTTCTTTCTCGTCTGCCGTGGGCGGATCTTCCCTTCGACGGCGAAGCCAGTCGCTCAGTCATCCATTCGAGGCGGTTGGCAGCGAACCCAGCCGTTTCGGTTCTCCGACAGTGAATCTAGTCGTGAGGGGTGAGCAGGCTGGGGGGTGTTGTATGGCCATACCAGCTGGGGCGACACCGAACAGCTCCGCCTGGCCCTGCGCGACTACCGCGAGACGGCCGAGCGACTTTGCGGATCTGACAGCCCGACAGACGGAGCGGGGGTGCCAGGAAGTTCGGTTCCTGGCACCCCGCTCCGGGTGCGAAGCCGCGGGACGCTGGGCCGCCGCGGCGCGTCCGTTCACCCGGCCCGCAAAGAATCCGGCGAAGCGCCATGGTCTGCACCCCGGCGGCCCTACCGTGTACAGAACGCGGCGCTTCTCGTGCCGGGGCGGTACCAAAGGGGGCTGGGCCATGTCCAAGGAAGAGTCCCCGCAGCGGTCAGCCCGGCCGCGCCGCCGCCCGATGGCGGTGGCGGTCGCCGTCGGCCTGGTGGTCGGCGCCGTGGGAGGCCTCGCCGCCCACCTGTGGTGGCCCGGCGAGAACGGCGAGTCCGAGCCATCCACCGCCGCACCGGCCGGTTCCCGGGCCGAGCCCGTCCGCTCCGCGATGCTGGCCCAGCGGCGGGTCGGTGTCGACGTCCAAGCCCGCGAGCTCGGTGCCCCCGACTCGTTCCACGGCCAGGCCCGCCTCGACCTGGTCGACGCCGGCACCGCGAAGGCAGCGACCCATGTCGCCTACGACGGGGGCGAGGGCCACCCCTGGTATCCGCCGGAGGTGGTGCTGATCGGCAACCGCGCCACCATCACGCCCCACGAGGCGATGGCCGGACCCGGATCCGGCCCGGACGGCGAATACCGCACCGAGCCCGACGCGGCCGCGGCAGCCAAGGACGACGCCGCCCTCCACGCCGCCCTGGAGACCCGCTGGCTGGCCCAGCCCGCCCACATCGAGGCGCTCCTCGACGGCGCCACCGGCGTGCGCACCGAACAGGAAGGCGGCACCCGCACCCTCACCGGCAGCACCCCGCTGCGCGCCCTGGCCGCCGACCCGGCCGTCGGCGCCCTCTACCTCCCCTACGCGACCGACCGCCCCGGCAGCACCGTCCGCTTCACCCTGGTCGTCACCGCGCGCGACCTGCCCAAGAGCCTGAAGACCCGGGTGCCTTCGGCGGCCGACACGGCAAGCGGCGACGAGTCCTTCCAGGTGAAGTATCGCGACTGGGCCGAAGGCGAGCCGATCACCGCCCGCCCCGGTCGCACACCCGCACCCCAGTGGACCGCCACCGACTGAGGCGGGCCGACTTGTGCGGCCGCGGGCCGCACGAGCACATGACGCTCGGCACCCTGCAGTTCGGTGCCGACCTGTGCATGCGCTTCGGTGAACTGGGGGCCTACCACGTCGACCTGCCGCTGTCCGGGTCCATGGCGTGGCACCAGGGACGCCTCGATCCGATCCTGGCCACCGTGCACGAAGCCGCCGTCTTCCAGCCTGGCCGCAACACAGTGCTGGACCAGGGGAGCGGCGACTGCCGACTTCTCGCGGTCAAGATCGAACGCCCCGAACTGGAGCTCCAGTTGGAGCGAGTCCTCGGCACCCCGATCCGGTTGCCTCTTCGACTGAAACCCGCCATGGACATTTCTCACGGCCCCGGGCGCAGCTGGGCCCAACTGGTCCGGATGGCGGCGGAAGATGCGCAGACGTCCCAGGGGCTCATCGGTCAGGAGCTGGTCGCCGAGCGGCTGCACGAGGCAGTGGTGATCGGACTGCTGCTGGCGGCTGATCATCCCTACCGTGAACAACTGGCGCGGCCAGTCCCGCCCAGCCGTCCTGCCCCGGTCAAGCGCGCCATCGACGCCATGGAGGCGCACCCGGAGCATCCGTTCACCGTCACGGCCCTTGCCGAGATCTCAGGGGTGGGCATCCGACAACTGCAGCAGGGGTCCCGCCAGCACGTGGGGATGCCCCCCATGGACTACCTGCGCCGGATACGGCTGACCCGTGCCCATAAGGAACTGCGCTCAAAGGAACCGGGTCAGGTGACCATCACCGATGTCGCCTACCGCTGGGGCTTCACCCACCGCAGCAGGTTCGCCGTCGCCTACCGTCAACGCTACGGCGTGACGCCCTCGGCCACCCTGCACAAGACGCAGTCTTAAGGAGGCCATGGCGGGTGACGCCGCCGCCCGGTAGTCGTGCGGCCGGTGGTTGGTTCCCCGATCTCGCCCTCCAGCATCGCGACGAACTGCGCGTTCGACGCAGCCGACGGCTCCCCCGCCAGCCCGCTCCCCCGGCGGACGCGCGCCCAAGCGTCTCGCTCATCTGGCGTCTCTCCTCGGATCGGCAGGTCCGCCGTTGATCGGACACTCCTGCCGCTCCGTCGCGCACAGGTTCCCGCGGGGCATCAGCCGGATCCGCCCAGCACGGTCTTCCCCACCCGGGTCGCCACCTGCAGGTTGAGCCGGTCCTCGACATTCGGATCCTCCCGGCGCACCGACTCCTCGTCGACGGAGTCGAGTTGAGGCTGGTGGCGGTGGCATTCGAGGGCACGAGAAAGCGGGCGGGGGTACTGATGTGGTGAACGCCCAACGGGCGGCGTCCGTTTCGGACGCCGCCCGTTACGTCACTGACCGGGGGCTACTTGACGTTGACGCCGGTCCAGGCAGCGGCCACGCGCTTGTACTCGGCGGAATTCGCGCCGTACAGGTCCTTCGCAGCGCTCAACGTGCCCTTACGGGCCGCCTTGTAGTCGGTGGTCGACGTGAAGTACGTCGTCAGGGCCTTGAACCAGATCTTCTCGGCCTTGCCGCGTCCGATGCCCAGCACCTTGGAGCCGTCGGCGGTCGGCGAGTTGTACTGGACGCCATTGATCCGCTTCTTGCCGCTGCCCTCGGACAGCAGGTAGAAGAAGTGGTTGGCGATGCCGGAGGAGTAGTGGACGTCGACATTGCCCGCGTTGGCGTTCCACTTGTCCAGGGACTGGCCGTCCTTGCTCGGCTTGTCCATGTAACGCAGCGGGGAGCCATCGCCGTTGATGTCGATCTTCTCGCCGATGAGGTAGTCGCCGACGTCCTTGGGGTTCTTGGCCTTGAACTCCACGGCAGTGGCGAAGATGTCGGAGGTGGCCTCGTTGAGGCCGCCGGACTCGCCGCTGTACTCCATGTTGCCGGTCGCCGAGGTGACACCGTGCGTCATCTCGTGGGCCGCGACGTCGATCGAGGTGAGGGGCTTCTTGTCGCCCTCGCCGTCGCCGTACGTCATGCAGAAGCAGCTGTCGTCCCAGAACGCGTTCACGTAGCCGTTGCCGTAGTGGACGCGGGAGGTCGCGCCCTTGCCGTCGCCGTTGATGCCCTTGCGGCCGTGCACGGACTTGTAGTAGTCCCAGGTGAGCTGGGCGCCGTAGGCCGCGTCGACGGCGGCGGTCTGCGCGCTCGAAGGCTTGCCGTTGCCCCAGACGTCGTTGGCGTCCTTGAAGAGCGTGCCGCCGCCGCTCTCCGCGTGCTTCAGGTCGAAGGTGCGGTGGCCGCCTCGGGCCTTGTCTGTCAGCTCGTAGCCGCTCGTGCCCTTCTTGGAGCCGACCGTAACCTTGCCGCTGTACTGGCTGTTGCCGGTGCCGTTCTCGATGGCCTGGTACTGGTACAGCTTCTTCCCGCTCGCGGCGTCCGTGATGACGTGGAGCCTGCTGGGCGTGCCGTCCTTCTGCACGCCGGTGACAACGGTCTCGTACGCGAGGACGGGCTCGCCGGAGGCGGCCCAGATCACCTTGCGCGGGGCCTGCGCGTCGGCCTTGGCGGTCTTCGCCTTCGCGGCGGTCGACTCGGCGGACTTGGCGACGGAGGACCTGCCCAGCTCGGCGTCGGTGGAGGCGACCTTCACGGTGGCCTCGGTCGCCTTGGTGACGCCCTTCAGTTCGCCGCTCTTGGCGGTGTGCACGACGAGGTCGCCGCCGAGGACGGGAAGGCCGTCGTAGGTGCGCTCGTAGCGGGTGTGCGTGGTGCCGTCGGCGTCCTTGATGACGTCACGGACGACGAGCTTCTCCTTGGCACCGAGGCCGATCCGCCCGGCGGTCGCCGATCTCTCGACGCTCGCGTCCTGGAGGAGGTCCGCGCGGGCCGACACCGAGAGGGCGACGGGAGAGCCGGACGGCCCGGTCTCCTTGTCCGGCTGGGCGGAGGCGCCGGTGGTCAGTCCGGCGGTGAGCAGCGCTCCGGCGGCCACGGCGGTGGCGATCGCGAGCGTCGAACGCTTACGGGATATATCAGAGATCACGCGGGCTCCATCTGTGGGGGCCCGGGAGGCATGGAGGGCCGCCCGGAGCAGAAAAAGACGCGATGCGGGTGTGCAGCGTGTTGCTGTACGTGCAGCGTGTTGCGGGGGAGCGTGTCACTTCAACCAGGTACATGTCAGTCTTTTGGCTGGATGTTGGCCAGAAACAGTCCGATGAACGATGGTCGACATACGCAATGCGAACAGATCATGAACGCGGTCGGCATCGGCAACGCGCCAGCCACGCTGCAGAGTTGATTACCCGCGGCGGTGATGTACCTCGGTGAGGCGGAGCCTCTGTGCGGGGTGAGAATTACGGGGCAAGCCACCCGTCAACACTTGATGTAGCCCGTGCCCTGCGCAGTCCTGTCCTGCACCTTCAGCTTCCAGGTGCCATTGGCGGCTCGGACGAGGCGTTGACCGTGCAGGTCTCCTTGACGTTGACCGTGGGGTCCGAACTGCTGGTCCGCTTCAGCGGATAGACCGTGCCGTCGGTGACCTCCAGGTCGACTTGGAGGACGTCCACGCGACAGCCCGCTGCCGAACAGCGCGCACGACGAAGCCCCCCGTCTGCTCGGCGGGGGGGGGGCTTCGTCGTGCGCGCGGTCAGCCCACGCTGACCAACCGGGCCTTGCTCGGCACCCCGGCCGAGTTGAGCGCGAACAGCAGATAGCTGCCGGGCAGCGCCACCCCGGGGTCGGAGGGGACGTTGAGGGTGTACGACGTCGCGCTGTTGCGGGTGAAGGTGAGGGGTACGCGCCGCTGGTCGTTGTCCGTGGAGTGGGTCGCGGCGCCCGCCCGTACCAGGGCGAACGAGGTGACCGCCGAGTCAGTGGTCACGGGGACGGTCGCCCCGTTGGCCACGTGGGCGGGCACGGTACCGGTGATGACGGGCCGGGTGCGCTCGGTGCCGTCGGCGTTGAGCAGGTAGGGCGGCGTGAAGACGGCCCCGTCGGCGTGGTTGGTGGCGCAGTCGCCGCACAGGCCGCCGCCCCCGGAGAAGATGCGCCCGTCGGGCAGCAGGTTGGCCACGCTGTGGTAGTTGCGCGGCACGGCCATACTCGCCATGCGGGTGAACTGCCCCGTCGCCGGGTCCCATACCTCCGGTGTGAGCGAGGAGGTCGCGTCACTGAACGGCACCGGGTAGGACTGCCCGCCGAACACGGCGACCTTGCCGTCCGGCATGACCACGCTGTTGCTGAAGGAACGGGCGAAGTCCATGTCGCCGGTACGCGCGGCCACCGGGGTTCCGCCCCCGTTGAGGTCGACGGTGTACGCGCGTCGGGTGGCCGTCGTGTTCTCGTAGGTGGTCGCACCGCCGAGCGTGAGGAGTTTGCCGATGTCGTACGCGACGGCGTTGCCGTTCATCGCGTCCGCGCTGTCGGCCCGCGTTCCGGCGGCGGTGACGGAGCCGTCCCCCTGGGTGGAGATCCAGTTCATCTGCTTGCTCGGCCCCAGCTGGAGGACCCGGCCGCCCGAAGTCGCGTGCAGCCACTGGTGGTTGTCGGCCCGGTAGGGGCCCGCCGGGTCGGCTGTCATGGTGTTGGTCACCGGCACGCCGGGCAGCCCCCGCCAGCTGCCGGTGGACGGCGACCAGACCTCGCCGTTCTTGCCGCCCTGGCCGCCGCTCCAGGAGCCGCCGAGGACGAAGGCGTCGCCGTTGGAGAGCAGGGTCATGGCCTGGTAGCCACGGGCGATGTTCATGTCGCTGGTCGCCGACCAGGCGTCGGTGGCCGGGTCGTAGATACTGGCCCGTTCGGCGTTGCTGCCGCCGGTGACCAGCACCCGGCCGTCCTTCAGGACCGCGATGCCGGGGCAGAACATGTCGTGCCGGGTGTTGTCGACCCGTCGTTGGGTGACGGCTCCGGTGCCGAGATCCATGATCGCGGTCTGGGTGTAGCCGTTGCTTCCCCCGAAGCGGTCGACGCCGTACGCGGACCAGGCGAGCAGCTTGTTGTTCGGCAGCAGGGCGGTGGCCACGGGAACCAGCGGGAATCCGGTGACCCGGCCCCAGGAGCCGGCGGTCGCCGGGTTCGCCGGAGTGCTGAGACGGAGCTCCGCCGCCGAGGACCACGGCCCGCGCCCGCCCGCCTCCGTGGTGGCCGTCAGGCGTACGTAACGCGCGCTGACCATGCGGGAGAAGGAGGCCCCCTTGACGGTGTCGTCGTCCTTCCAGGTGCCGCTCGCGACGGGTGCCCCGAACGTGGTGCCGTCCGTGCTGGTCGTGACGGTGTAGGCGCCGACCCGGCCGTTGGCTCCGGACCTGCGCGGCTGGTAGGTGAGAGCCGAGACGTCGCGGGTGCTCTTCATGTCGATGGTGATGCTGTGCGGCAGGGGTACGGCGGTACCGGAGTACCGGCTGTGCCAGAGGGTGTCCGGATCGCCGTCGAGGACGTTGGCAGCGGCGTTCGCCGAGGCGCTCACCTCCTCGTCGCTCGCCGCCGCCGTCCACCCGGTCCGCGGCAGGTCGACCACGGAGGCGGGTGAGCCGGGGTCGCCGAGGAGGTTGATCTCGGCCGCGGACGACCAGGGGCCGCGGTTGCCGGCCTCGCTCGTCGCGGTGAGTCGCACGTAGCGGGCGCCCTGCGCGGCGAAGCTCAGGGTCTTGGCGGTCGTGTCGTCGCCGAGGGTGCCGGAGGCGACGGCGGAACCCCAACTCGTACCGTTGGCGCTCAGGTGGATGACATACGAACCCACCCGGCCGTTGGCGCTGTTGGTGCGCGGCTGGTAGACGAGTGCGGATACGACAGCCGTCCGGTGCATGTCGACGGTGAGGGTGTGCGGCAGCGGCGCGGCGGTGCCGCTCCACTTGCTGTGCCAGATGGTGGCGGTGCTGCCATCGAGCACGTTGACGGCGCGTCCGTTCTCGGACGCGGTCTCCTCATCACTCGCGGACACGGTCCAGCTGTCCCTGGGCAGGACGGGGGCGGTGGGTTCCATGGCGTCGGCCGGCACCACGGGCTCGTGCGGGGCCGCCATCGGGTGCCGGGGATCGGGAGCTCCGGCGGCGCCGGATGCGGCGGCCGCGACGACCGGGCTGATGCCGGTCAACGGAAGCAGCGCGGCAACGACGGCGGCGAGCGCGAAGGCTATGAGGCCGGTGGATCTGAGTCTGGCGTGCGGAAAGGATGTGAACAGACGGGTCAGCATGAAGTCCCCCCGGGATGCGCGACAGGTGCGCAGATGAGGGCATGACCATGCCAATAGGGTGCAGGGATGTAAAGGGCGTTCTCCCGCCAATCGGCTGATCTCCGCAGCCGCGCGGCGAGCGGGTGCACCCCTCGCCGCATTCACCGTCGTGCGCCGCCGTCCATCGAGGCGCCGCGCATGCTGACGGAAGCGCACAGGCTGACGCGCACTGATACCTCATCAGTAGGGGACACACACATAGGTGTCGTGCCCACAGCACTCCAAATGCGCTTGTGGAGGCAGAGGTTCATCGGAACCCAGCAGGTCGCGGGCGTCCACGCGGCTCGGCGGGTCGCAGGCCGATCGCGGGCCCGGCGCGGCCGCCGCTTGGACCGCCATGACCAGGGCAGTCATGGGCACGGCAAGGCCCCGAGCGCGGTGACGGGCATTCTCGGCCGGCGCCGACCCAACGGTTGTTCCGGCACCGGTCGCCACGTCACGGGGCGTGTTCCCTGCTCGACTCTCGACGGGAGAAGACCGTGACCGTATTACGCCTTCGAAGACGCAGTCACTCACGGGGCGGACCATCGCCCCGCGCGGCAGGCTTCCTGCTGGCCCTGTCCCTCATAGGTGTCGTCCTGGTGGCTCCCCCACAGGCGCGGGCGGACACCACCTTCTCAACGAAGATCGACTTCGGCACCGCCACCACCGTGCCGGTGAGCAGCTACGCACTCGACTACGGGCAGGCTTTCGGCGCCCGTTCCGGCGCCAACCAGGGCACCGGCCTCACCTACGGCTGGGTGGGGCTGACCAACACCACCCCGCTCGACCTGACGGGCAACGGCCGGGACAGAGGCACCGCCGAGCCCGACCGGCTCCTCGCCACCCTCGTGCACATGCAGCTGCCCGCCTCGTCGGCCGGCGTGAAGACCCCGGGCCGGTGGGAGATCGCCGTGCCCAACGGCACCTACACGGTGACGGTCGCCGTGGGCGACGCCACGAGCGTGGACAGCTCCCACGCACTCCAGGTCGAGAACCAGAACGCGGTCGACGGGTTCGTCCCCACGTCCACCACCAAGTACCAGACCAGGACGGTTCAACCGACCGTGGCGGACGGCCGATTGACGATCAGTCCGCTCGGGGGCAGCAACACGAAGATCGCGTACGTGACCATCGCCCCGCTCGCCGACTCCGCCGTTCACCCGGAGGTCAGGACGGTGAACCCGGCGAACACGGCGACCGGCGCGGCACCGACCGGCAGCGTTGTGGCGGACCTCCGCCTGGTGGGCCCCGGCGTCGACGCCGCGACCCTCACCGCCAGCACGGTCACCCTCAAGGAGTCGGCGACCGAGACCACCGTGCCCGCCCACGTGATCACCAGCGGCGGCGGCGACGTCATCAACCTGTCGCCGACGACGGGACTCAAGGCGAACACCCGCTACCGCTTCACGGTCACCAGCGGCGCCCGGGACCTGGACGGGCGGACCTTCACACCATGGAGCTCGGTGTTCACCACCGGGGCGGGCACCGGCACCGGCACCATCGCCTTCGACAAGGTGGCCACGTCGGCGACGGGTAGAAGTTTCGCCTCCGTGGTGAAGGGCCCGGACGGCAAGCTGTACGCGTCCACGCTCGACGGATACATCGTGCGGTACGCCATCGCCGCCGACGGCACCCTGAGCGGGGCGGAGACGATCTCGACCGTGCGCACGGACGCGACGGCCCGCGGTCTGCCCGGAGCGCCCAACCGCTCCGTCATCGGGATGGCGTTCGACCCCTCCTCCACGGCGGCCGCCCCGGTCCTGTGGATCACCTCCAACACCATGTACGCCGGAGGCACCCCGAACGAGCCGGACTGGTCGAGCAGCATCGCCAGGCTGAGCGGTCCAGGGCTCGGCACGTACACCGAGGTGATCAGCCGTCTGCCCCGGTCCGTGAAGGACCACGAGACCAACTCCCTGGCCTTCGGCCCTGACGGCGCCCTCTACGTGACGCAGGGCGCCAACAACGCCATGGGCGCCGCCGACCCGACGTGGGGCAACCGCCCCGAGCACCTGCTCAACGCCGCCGTGCTGCGCCTCGACCCGGCCAAGCTCCCGGCGTCCGGTGCCGTCGACGTGCGGACCGAGAGCCCGGGAACATACGACCCGTTCGCCGCCAACGCACCACTGACCCTCTACGCGACGGGCGTACGCAACGCCTACGACTTGGTTTGGCACACCAACGGCCACCTCTACACACCCACCAACGGGTCCGCGGCCGGGGGCAACACGCCCGCCACGCCCACACCGCTGCCCGCCGCCTGCTCCCGCCGGATCGACGCGGCGACGGCCGGGGCCTACACGGGTCCGACCGTGCCGGGAATCACGTCCAATCCCGTGGCGGAGACCGACTATGTCTTCGACGTGAAGAAGAACCGCTACTACGGGCACCCGAACCCGGCGCGCTGCGAGTGGGTGCTGGCCGGGGGCAATCCCACGTCGGGCACGAGTCCCTTCGAGGTCACCGGCTACCCCGTGGGCACCCAGCCAGACCGCAACCTGGACGCGGCCGGCATGTACGACGCCGGGCTGCACGCCTCCGCCAATGGGGTCGTCGAGTACCGCGGCAACGCCTTCGGCGGCACGCTCAAGGGCAAGCTCCTCGTGGTCCGTTACAGCAGCGGCCAGGACATCGAGGTGTTCGGCGTCGACGCGCAGGGGAAGCTGTCGGCGCCCACGACGGGCATCACCGGGTTCACCGGATTCCAGCAGCCGCTGGACGTCACGGAGGACACGGCCAAGGGCACCCTGTACGTCACGGAACTGGGCGCTTCGAAGATCACCCTGCTCAGGCCCAGGGTGTGACGCCGAGAGGCGAGTCGGCCGGGCACTGACCCGGCACACGTGGGGCTGCCATATGCGTGTCCGGCGCATGTGGCACTCGCGGGCGGCACGGGCCGCGCGCCACGATCCGGGCCGGGCGCGGACCAACTCGGCTCCACAGCAAGTGATTCCGCTCTTTGCCGCAGGTCAAGAGCGAGTTCCGGTGTGTACCACCAGCAGACGAAGAACATTCTTACCTGGTTCAGCCCCAAGAAGCTTGGCTTCTTCCAGAGCCTGAAGTCGGGTCGCCTGGGGTCATCGTTGGGATACCGGGCTCGAACCACTGGAGCCCTATCCAGTGACAGGCCGCATAAAACAGGTGGCCGAGCGCGCATTGCCTGTGGAACTCGCCGAGTGCACAAGGTTCTTCGAGGCCCGCACCGGAGCACCCGCCCGGTTCGTGGAACTCGGGCAGGTCGCCCCGATGGATTCCGAGCGCACCGCGCTGCTGCTCGCAGTGGCCAGGGAGGTCATCACATCTGGGTAGGTCCGATGAGTTTCTCGTGCATGCCCGGTGGAGCGCTGGGCACAAGGTGGCAGCGAGACAGGGTCAAGCAACCGCCGAACACGCGGTCTGCCGGGACTCCACCCAGCCCAGGTCTGGCAGCGGACGGAGTGCTGCAGGTCGGACGAAGAAAAGCCTGCACGCACGAAAATACTTGATAGATCGGAATTGTAATGATCATTCTTGGCGTCATCCTGCTCCTCCTCGGGCTGCTGGTCGGAGTCTCGTTGCTGACGACGGTCGGAGGGATACTCGTCGTGGTCGGAGCGCTTCTGTGGGTCCTCGGCGCGACCGGACGCACGATCGGTGGACGCAAGCACTACTTCTAATAGCCGGACATACGTGCGCACTCGCCGTGTGGACGCACAGCCACAGACTGACCCAGCACCGCCACGCCCGGGCGGACTCCGCGTACGGAAGCCGGTCTTCCGTACGCGGAGTCCGCCCGGGCGTCGGCAGTGCCAGGTTCTTCTCCTGAGCGACAGCTGTCAGCCGTCTGGCTGGAGCGGAGCCGGAGCCCGGGCCCGCGTGTCACCATGACTCCCGAGCGCTTCGCAACCAACACAGGGGGGGGAACGTGGGCAGCACCACGTCCGTTAAATGGTCCGGCTGGCGCAGCCGGATTGTCGAGATACCGGGCGCAGGGGACGGACGACCGGTCCTCTTGGAGTTCCGCGCGGGCTTCACCACGAGATTCGACCTGTCGACCGTGCGCAAGGGTCCCGATCATCAGCGGCCCCATGACACGCTCGTCACCCTCGGCCGGAGTGGACCGTCGCACATTGTCCTTCCGGCCGACTGCGATGCCCTCGCCATCTGGCGAATCACGGTGGGCAACGAGGGCGCCAGTGGCCTGGGCCGGTGGAAGGTGCGCATCGTGGACAGCGACGCGCTGCCTCAGCTCCCGACCAAAACAACCCGGGGAAAGGGAACCCAGACCTTCGGCTATTTCAGCCCCAAGCCGTACTTCGAATACGCCCCGGTTGTGCACTACGACTTCATCGACTCCCCCGGCACCATCATCTACACGCCGGCCGACGGCGGGAAGCAGCTGATCCGCTTCACCTCCGCTGCCAACCAGAAGGGCACCTTGCGCCTTCCGCAGCATGGATATGTCACCCTTTCCGAACACGGCAAGTGGCAAATCTCGGTGACCTGACCCGACCGATTTGAGCGCTTTCCATGATCAGATGGCGAGTCCCTGCGCGCACGAGGCGCGCCGTTGTTGAAGGTGACGGCCGACGGCTTCCCGCTGCCGTCGCTGGCGGCCGATCTCGCCCGCGCCGCTGACGAGTTGGAGACGGGCCGGGGTTTCGTCCTCGTACGTCGGCTGCCGGTCGAGCGCTACGACCCCGCGGCAGCCGCCGTTCTCCTCTGGGGTCTGGGCCGACACCTCGGCATCCCCGTGTCGCAGAACGCGACGGGGCACATGCTCGGCCACCTGACGGACGGGCCCACGGCCTCGGCGGCCCAGCCCCTGCGCACCGACGATGCCGACACGCTCGCTCTGCTGTGCCTGCGCACGTCCCGTACCGCGGGGCGCCTGCGACTGGCCAGTTCGGCGGCGGTCCACGACACGCTCCTTGCACATAGGCCCGAGTTGATCGACGGCCTCTATCGCACGCATTACCTCGACCGCCGCGGAGAACAGTCTCCCGGGCAGCTCCCCTGGCATGCGGTGCCCCTCGTGCACCGCGGCGGGGGAAAGCTCAGCCTGCGCTACGACCGTCGCCGCCTGGAATCGGCCCGGCGCCTGCCCGGAGTGCCGCGCCTGAGCCCGGACGACGTGGAGCTGTTCGACCTCATCGACACGTCCGCGGCCAGCCCGGAACTCCGTCTGGACGTCGCCCTCTGCGCAGGAGACCTGCTCCTCGTCAACAATCACGCGGTCCTGCATTCCCACACAGGGTTCGCTGACATCACGGGGGCCGAACAGGGCGCGCGGGCACTTCGGTTGTGGCTCACTCCGCACCAACCCCGCGCCCTGCCCTGGGACTTCTGGGGCGACGCACACTACGCCGACGGCACTCGCGGCGGGGTCGCGCCGCGCGATGTGATCACCCCGCAATCCCCCGCGACACCCGCGGGTTCGAACGACTTCCGCAACCCCGACGACTCCCACAATGCCCATGGAAGTGAATCCGCATGACCGACCTGTCCGCACTCCTGGCCCGATCCGTCCGACACCATGCTGACCGGACGGCCGTGCGGCAGGGCACGACCCGGCTCACGTACGCCCAGCTGGACGACCTGACCGGCCGGTTCGCCACGCTGCTGCGCTCCAAGGGCCTGCGCACAGGCGACCGGGTCGCGGTGGCCTTGCCCAATGTCGCCCAGTTTCCCGTCGTGTACTACGGCGTCCTGCGCGCCGGTGGCGTGGTGGTCCCGATGAACCCCCTGCTGAGGTCGGGCGAGATGGAGTTCGTCCTGCGCGACTGCGGTGCCCGCCTGATCGTCACCTCCCCCTCCTGCTCCGATGAGGCCGAAGCCGCGGCGGTCCGGGCCGGAGCGCAGTGTCTGATCGCGGATCCGGCGACGTTCGCCGCGTCGCTCCGTACGGTCCCGCCGCTGGCCGGGACACCCGATGCCTCCGACGACGACACCGCGGTGATCCTCTACACGTCCGGCACGACGGGGACACCGAAGGGCGCGGAGCTGACGCACCGCAACCTCGTGAGCAATGCGCTGACGACGGCGCGGACGCTGCTGCGCGTGGGCCCGGACGACGTCCTCTTCGGTGGTCTGCCCCTGTTCCACGCGTTCGGCCAGACCTGCGCCCTGAACACCTCCGTCGCGGCGGGCGCCTGCCTGTCCCTGCTGCCGCGTTTCGACGCCGCCGAGGCACTGGCGACACTGCGCCAGGACGAAGTGACCGTCTTCCTGGGCGTCCCCACGATGTACGGCGCGCTGCTCCGCCACGGAATCGAGCGGGAACTGCCGCGACTGCGACTGGCCGTCTCCGGCGGCGCCTCACTGCACGTCGAACTGCTGCACGCCGTGGAGCGGGAGCTTGGGGTCACCGTCCTGGAGGGGTACGGACTCTCGGAGACGTCGCCGGTGGCCTGCTTCAATCCGCCGGACCGGCCACGCAGGCCCGGTTCCATCGGGCTTCCCGTCCGCGGGGTCGAGCTGCGGCTCGTCGCGGACGACGGTTCCGTGGTCGGCCACGGTGAGGTCGGCGAGCTGGCGATCCGCGGCGAGAACGTGATGAAGGGGTACTGGAACCGGCCGGACGCAACCGCGGGCGCCTTCCGGGACGGCTGGTTCCACAGCGGCGATCTCGCGCGGGTCGACGAGCAGGGCTACTACTACGTCGTCGACCGCAAGAAGGACCTCGTCATCCGCGGCGGCTACAACGTCTATCCACGCGAGATCGAGGAGGTTCTGTACGGGCACCCGGACGTCGTCGAGGCCGCGGTGGTGGGGGTGCCCGACGCGGCGCGCGGTGAGGAGGTCGCCGCTGTCGTGGTGCTCAGGACCGGGGCCCGCGTCACGACGGACGAGCTGCGTGACTACGTACGACAGCGGGTGGCCCCCTACAAGTACCCGCGGATCGTGCGCTGCGTCGACGCACTCCCGAAAGGGGCGACCGGGAAGATCCTCAAGCGGGAGATCGTGGTCGGGCCGCCGATACCTCCGCCCGTCCGATGAGCGTTCCGCCGCTCCGGGCAGCAGTGGCCCCGCCACCCCACAACCGGCACCTGAGGGCACCCTGGTTCTGGCTAGATTTCATGGGCTTCTGTCGCAAATGGGGCGAGTAACGTCGTGGCTCCTCCCGCGGAGTACTCCGCGGTGGAAGGGGGATTGCCGTGACCTGGTTGGGGTGGGAAAGCTTAGGAGGGACTCTGACGAGCGGGCCCGCCGTCTCGTCGTGGACCTCGGGACGGCTGGACACGTTCGTGCGGGGTACGGACTCGGCTCTGTGGCACAAGTGGTTCCAGAACGGCTGGTCCGGCTGGGAGAGCCTCGGCGGCGTCCTCACCTCGGAGCCGGCCGCCGTGTCCTGGGGCAATGGTCGCATCGACGTCTTCGTGCGAGGTACGGACTCGGCTCTGTGGCACAAGTGGTTCCAGAACGGCTGGTCCGGCTGGGAGAACCTGGGCGGCGTCCTCACCAGCGCACCCACGGTGGCCAGTTGGAACAACGGACGCCTCGACGTCTTCGTGCGGGGCACGGACTCGGCCCTGTGGCACAAGTGGTTCCAGAACGGCTGGTCCGGCTGGGAGAGCCTCGGCGGCGTCCTCACCAGCGCACCCACGGCCGTGTCCTGGGGCAACGGCCGCATCGACGTCTTCGGCGCCGGCACCAATGCCGCCCTGTGGCACAAGTGGTTCCAGAACGGCTGGTCCGGCTGGGAGAACCTGGGCGGCGTCCTCACCAGCGCACCCACGGTGGCCAGTTGGAACAACGGACGCCTCGACGTCTTCGTGCGGGGCACGGACTCGGCCCTGTGGCACAAATGGTTCCAGAACGGCTGGTCCGGCTGGGAGAGCCTCGGCGGCGTCCTCACCAGCGCACCCACGGCCGTGTCCTGGGGGCCGAACCGGATCGACACGTTCGTCGCGGGTACCGACAGCGCGATGTGGCACCGGTGGTGGACACAGGTCCCCACCGTACGGCTGCACGCCAAGGTCCTCACCAGTCCGAACGTATCCATCGCAGACGCGGTGCAGCGGATGCGGGAGGTCTACGCGACCGCGGGCATCTCGGTCCAGCTGGCGTCCACGGAGAGCCTGAACCTGCCCGCACTCAACGACGTCGACGTGGGCCAGTGCGTCATGGGGCAGACGACAGCCGAGCAGAACCAGCTCTTCGGCAACCGCAACAACGCGGGCGCGAGCGACGTCGTCGTCTACTTCGTACGGTCTACGGTTCCGCCCTTCAACGGGTGCGCGGCCCATCCGGCCGGGCGTCCCGGCGCCGTCGTGGCGCAAGGCGCGACACAATGGACTCTGGGCCATGAGGTCGGACATGTCCTGGGCCTCAGGCATGTCAACGACAACAACCGGCTCATGACGGGAAACGGGACGTCCAACATCACCAACCCGCCTCCCGACCTGGTCTCCGACGAAGTGAAGACCATGCTCGACAGTCCGCTCACTCAGGACATCTAGGAGACGGCGATGAGCGTATCCATGCGCGATGTGCGAAGGGCACTCGACCCCGAGGAGCCCAACTACGCGGCCGCCGCACGCCTGGGCTCCGAGAGCCTGCCCCACCTGCGTGCGCTCGTCACCGGCGACGACGAGCTTCTCGCGGCGAAGGCGGCGTACGCAGCCAGCCTCCTGGACGGGGACACCGGCAAGGACGTCGTCGCGACCGCGGCACAGAGCGAGGTGCCGACGCTGCGGGTGGCGGCGGCCGGCGCCGCGGCGAACCTGCCGTCGGAGTCCGCCGCGGGCGTTCTCAGCGAACTGGTGGCCGATTCCGACCCCGGTGTGCGCAAAGTGGCCGTGGCCGCTGTTCCGGATGATGCTCCCGAGTCACTGACCTCGCTCATCCAGGAGGCGGCCGAGGAGGGCGGCACCGCGTCGCCGCCCGCTACTCCGGACGATGTGCAGGCGGCCACGAGTCCGATGCCGGGCGAGGATTCCAGTGCGGGTCTGATGCCGGGCGAAGGCGGCTCCTCCGGCCTGATGCCGGGTGAGCGTCCGGGCGGCGGCGACGGCATGGGCGACAACAACGGAACGGCACCGGCGCCGGGGAAGATGCCCGGCGAAGCCTGACCTGTCGGCGCGGCTATTCGGTCAGACAGCCCCCGCCTGGTCCTTACGGGCCAACAGCTGAATCGCCTTGAACTGCCGCCGGTCGGTGGGCTGAGGTTCGCGGACCATCCTGGCCACCTCCGCCATTCCCAACTCGCGCAGCATCGCGGCGAGGTGATCGGGCCACCACCTGTAGGCCGGTGCGACCGCGTGGTCGAAGACCTGCGTCGGGTGCGTCGGATCCTCGCTCGCCGAGAAGCCGACCAGAAGGTGGCCGCCGGGGGCCAGCACGCGGTGGAACTCCGCCAGGATGGCGGGGACTTCCCGCGGCGGCGTGTGGATGATGGACCAGCGTGAGAGCACGCCGCCAAGGGCGCCGTCGGCGATGTTCAACGCGGCCATCGAGCCCACCTCGAACCGCAGGCCCGGATAGGCCCCTCGAGCCAGCTCGATCATCGCGGGAGAGGCATCGACACCGAACGCCGCCAGCCCCAACTCGTCGAGATGGGCCGTGACATGACCGGGGCCACAGCCCAGGTCCGCGACCTCGCCGGGCCCGCTCGCCGTCACGGACTCGGCGAAGGCACCCAGGATCGCGCGGTCCAGCGGGCTGTCACGCAGTGAGTCGCGGAACAGGTGCGCATAGGTGTCCGCTGCATCGTCGTACGCATCGCGGGTTGCGGTGAGGGCATCGTGTTCGGCCATGCTCGCGACAGTAGTTGGTGACCCTTGGGCGATACGAGGGAGGGGGCGGCGGCGGCCGGGACGGGACAGAACGTCAGCGGAACATCAGCAGAACGTGAGCGGCGGGCACCAACCTGGTGATCAGGAACACGTTGAGCCTCCTAGGGCACACACGCAGTAGCTGATTATCTGGTCGACGAGGGGGTAGCGGTGCACGCTCATGTCTGCCGCGCTCGAACCCCCTGGGCCTTCATGGACGCAGAAGGAGCTCTAGCCCGTGCAGCAGCAGACCGTCGAGATTGTCCCTACGACCGAGCGGGTGCTGTTGTCCGTTCACACATCGGACCCCATTTCCCGGGCCGGAGTGCGCAGCCAGCTCCGTCAGTACGCGGAGATCGAGTTGGTGGACACCACCCAGCAGGACTGCGGCCAGGTCGCCCTGCTCGTCGCCTGCTCCGTGGACGAGACGACTCTGCTGAGCCTGCGCACACTCGTCCGCGTCAAGGGCGTCCGGGCGGTCCTGGTGGTGGACCGGATGCGGGAGGCCGATCTGTTGGACGTCGCCGGGTGCGGCGTCACCTCGATCGTGTGGCGACGCGAGGCCACGCCGGCGCGGCTGCTGCGGGCCGTGCTCGCCGCCCACCGGGGTGAGGGTGACTTACCGGCCGATTTATTGGGCACCTTCCTCACTCGCATGGGACAGCTCAACAGCAGCACACCAGGTCCGGCCGGACTCCCCACGATGGGCATGACCCCGCGTGAGGTCGAAGTCCTGCAGTTGGTGGCGGAGGGCCTTGACACCGGTCAGATAGCGGTGAAGCTCGCGTATTCCGAACGGACGGTGAAGAACGTCCTGCAGACTCTCACCTCCCGCCTCCAGCTGCGCAACCGCACCCACGCGGTGGCCTACGCGGTGCGTGCGGGCTACATCTGAGGTCCGCACGTGAGGCACGCACACGGTCGCGTCGACCGCGTACGACCGCTCACAGCCGCGACGGGGGCTGGACCAACTCCTCGTCCAACCCCCGCCTCTCTTACGCCTGTCCGACTGCTACGGCACTGCGCAGCCCCTCGCGCGTAAGCGAGATCACTTCCGCCGCTCGCGAGCTGAGGAAGAAGTGGCCCCCGCGGAACGTGTGGATCGCGAACGCGGCGTTCGTGTGGGAGCGCCACGCGTCGGCTTCGAGGACCGTCGACTTCGGGTCCGCGTCGCCTATCAGGGCGGTGATCGGGCATTCGATGGTCGCGGTCACGGGCACGGAGCCGTACGTCTCGATGGCGCGGTAGTCGCTGCGGATCGAGGGCAGCACCATCCGCAGCAGTTCCTCGTCACCGAGTACTTGGGCGTCGGTGCCGCTCATGGACTTCATCTCGGCCACGATGCCGTCGTCGTCCCGCTGGTGGACGTTCTCCACGCGTCGCGTCGACGGTGCGCGCCTGCCGGAGGCGAACAGCATCGCGGGCTTGTGGCCCTTCTCCTCCAGCCTGCGCGCGACCTCGAACGCGAGGATCGCGCCCATGCTGTGCCCGAAGAGCACGACGGGCCGGTCGAACAGCTGCTCGAGCACGGGCGCGATCCGGTCGGCGAGCACGCCTATGTCGTCCACGTTCGGCTCGGAGCGCCGGTCCTGACGGCCGGGGTACTGCAGGGCCACCACGTCGCAGTCGCTCTGCAGCGCGGCCGAGACGGGGAAGTAGAAGGTCGCCGATCCGCCCGCGTGCGGGAAGCACACCAGCCGGACCGGGGCCTCGGGTGCGGGGTGGAACCGGCGGAGCCAGAGGTCACTGCCGTCGGTAACAGTCATGTTGATCGTCCGTTCTGCTGTGGTTGTCGTACGCGGCTCTGCTGTGCTTGTCGCACGCAGCGTGCTGCCGTGAAGGGTGGGTCTTTGGTTGCGCTCAGCGGGAGTCGGTGCCCCGGTCGTCGGCCAGCCAGTCCCGTACGGCCAGTGCCGTCGACTCCGAGTGGTCGTCCATGATCGTGAAGTGGTCGCCGGGGACGTCGGCGTCCTCGTGCGGCAGGGGCCACTGGGGGCGCCAGTCGTCCTCGGTCTCCAGCGCCTGCGACTCCCCCGGCGGGAAGGTGGCGTGCACGTACAGCGTCGGGGTGTCGATCGGCTCGGGCTCCCAGTCGCCGAACACGCGCAAGTAACCTCCCTGCCCTGTCAGTTGCGCGCCCGACATGAGCTCGAACGCCTCACTGGTGGCCGCGCGCTGCCGCAGCGCCTCCTCGAGCCGGCCCTCGAACGAGTTCGTCGCCGTATAGGTGTCGACGAGCACCACCGCCGCCGGTGAGATGCCCTCCTGTTCGAGCAGCGCGGCGACCGCGTTGGCCAGCCAGCCGCCCGACGAGTAGCCGACGAGCACGAACGGCCCGTCGCCTGCCTGCCTCTTGACGGCCTCGGCCTGGAAACGCACGACCGCTTCCCTGGTCGCGGGCAGCGCCTCCCCCGCCGCGAAGCCGGGGTTGGGCAGCACGGTCACGTCCCGCTCGCCCGCGAACACGGGGGCGAAGCGGCCGAAGTAGTGCGGGCCGGACGGCGCCATCGTCGGCGGGAGGCAGAGCAGCGGGGTTCCGGGCCCGGTCGCCAGCGTGACCGGCGGCAGTGCGGGCACCTCGTCCGGCGTCTCGAACACCGGACGCACCCGCGCGGCGGCGTTCACCATCTGCCACCCCTCCTCGTACAGGCCGAGGTCGCAGGCCTGCCGGTACAGGCCGGTGAGCGTGTCCTCCACCGCCAGGGCAGCGGTCGAGGCGGGGGCGTCATCGGCCCCGGCTCCCGATGCGAGTTCGCGCCGGAGGTAACCGGCGAGCGCCGGTCCTGTCGGCTGGTCGAACACGACGGTGGTGGGCAGCCGGAGCCCGGTCGCGCCGGCGAGCCGGTTGCGCAGTTGGAGCGCGGTCAAGGAGTCAAGGCCGAGCTGGGTCAGGGCGCCGGAGACATCGAGCTCCTCCGGCGCGTAGCCGAGCACGGCCGCCGTCTGGTCCCGGACGAGCAGCAGGAGTTCCCTCCCCTGCTCCTCCTCCGTGAGACCGGCCAGCCGCTGCGCCAGCGGCTCCTCGCTCGCCGCGGCCGCCTTGGTGGCCCGCGGGCGCACGAGGCCGCGCAGCAGCGGAGGCACCTCGTCGGGCCCGCCGCGCAGCGCTCCGAGGTCGAGCCGCATCGGCACCACGACCGCGTCGTCCGCCGCGCATCCGAGGTCGAACAGCGCGAGGCCCTGCTCCTCGGTCAGTCCCCCGACACCGGAGCGCGAAAGGCGCGCCAGGTCGGCCTCCGCCATGTCGCCGGTCATCGCGCTCGCCGTCTCCCACAGGCCCCACGCCAGTGACATCGCAGGGAGTCCGGCGGCCCTGCGGTGGTGGGTGAGCGCGTCGACGAACGCGTTGGCCGCCGCGTAGTTGCCCTGCCCGGGGCCTCCGAGGATGCCCGCAGCCGAGGAGAACAGCACGAACGCGGACAGGTCCAGGTCACGGGTCAGCTCGTGCAGATTCCAGGCCGCGTCGACCTTGGGCCGGAACACCCTGTCGACCTGATCCGGGGTCAGCGAGGTGATCGTGCCGTCGTCCAGGACGCCCGCCGAGTGCACCACGCCGGTCAGCGGGTGGTCCGCGGGCACCGCGGCAAGGAGTTCCTTCAGCGCGCCCGGATCGGTGACGTCGCAGGCGGCGAGCGTCACGTGCGCGCCGAGGTCGGTCAGTTCGGCGCGGAGGTCTTCCGCTCCGGGTGCGGCGGCGCCGCTGCGGCTGGCGAGGACGAGGTGCCGGACGCCGTGCTCTGCCACGAGATGCCGGGTGACGAGGCCGCCGATCATGCCGGTGGCGCCGGTCACCAGGACGGTGCCACCGGGTGCGAACTCGATTCCGGACTCCGCGTCGGACGGCCTCACGCGAGCGATCCGCGGCACCAGCACGTCACCTGTGCGCAGAGCCAGTTGCGGCTCGGCAGCGGCGAGAGCTGCGGGCAGCGCAGGCCAGGAGGTGTCGTGCCCGTCCACGTCGACCAGCGTGAACCGGTCGGGGTTCTCGGACTGCGCCGACCGGATCAGTCCCCACACCGCCGCGTCGGCGATGTCGGGCACGTCCTCGTCGGGTCCGGTCGCGGTGGCCCCGCGGGTCACGAAGACGAGGCGCGATGCGAGGAACCGGTCGTCGGCAAGCCACTCCTGGGCAAGGCGCAGCGCGCGCAGGGCAGCGGTACGGGCCGCGGCGACCGGGTCCGCGTCGTCGTCGGCGCACGGGACGACGACGACGCCCGGCACACCGGCCTCGGCGAGGGCCGCGAGGCTTTCGTGCTCCTCGACGGCGATGCCGGCCGCGGTGAGGCCCGCGCCGACCTTCAGGTCGTCGGGACCGACGACTGCGCAACCGCGGGCGGGAGCAGGGGTGGCCGCACGGGTCGGTGCGGCCACCCACTCCAGCCGGAACAGTGAATCGCGGTGGCGCGCACCCCATTGGTCCGCGGCGATCGGCCGCAGGACCAGGGATGCGACCGTCGCCAGGGGGTTCCCCTGAACGTCGGTCAGTTCCAGGGAGACGGCATCGGGTCCGGCCGTTGTGAGCCGTACCCGCGCCGCTGTGGCACCGGTCGCGTGCCATCGGATCCCGCTCCAGGAGAACGGGAGCCGGGGACGACCGGCGTCTTCGACGAGGCCGCCGAGCATGCAGGCGTGCAGCGCGGCGTCGAGCAGCGCCGGGTGGAGGCCGAACGACGCGGCGTCCCGGTGCTGGTCCTCGTCAAGCTCTATCTCGGCGTACACGGCGCCCTCGCCGCGCCATGCCGCTCTGAGGCCCTGGAAGGCGGGCCCGTAGGCGAACCCGGCCCCTTCCAGGCTGTCGTAGAGGCCGTCGATGTCGACGGGCTCGGCTCCGACGGGCGGCCACTGCGTGACCGCTGCCGGCTCGACGGGGGCTCCCGTCGTGAGGAAGCCGGTGGCGTGCCGGGTCCAGTCGGCTCCGGCGGCGGGATCGTCCGGGCAGGAGTCGATGCTCAGCGCCCGCCGGTCGGAGCCGTCGTCGCCGCCGACCGTCACCCGCAGGCGTACTCCGCCGCGTTCGGGCAGCACCAGCGGTGCGGAAAGGGCCAGCTCTTCCACCTCGTCGAGGCCGAGCCTGCCGCCCGCCGCGAGCGCGATCTCCGCGAAGGCGGTGCCGGGCAGGAGCGTCGTCCGTGCGACGGCGTGGTCGGCGAGCCACGGGTGAGTGTCCGTGCCCAGCCTGCCGGTGCACACCAGGCCCTGCTCGTCGGCCAGCTCCACGGCGGCGCCGAGCAGCGGGTGGTCGGCGTCCGCGAGGCCGAGACCACCGGCCGCTTCGACGAAGCGCAGGTCACGGGGGACGTCGAGCCAGTAGTGCTTGCGCTGGAAGGGGTAGGTGGGCAGGTCGACGGGCCGCCCCGCGGGCACCACGGCACGCCAGTCGAACGGCAGGCCCCCTACGTACGCCTCGGCGGCGGAGAGCAGGAAGCGGTCGAGGCCGCCCTCGTCCCGGCGCAGCGTGCCCACCATGACGGCATCGCCACCGGTGGCCTCCACCGTCTCGGACACGCCGATGGTGAGGACAGGGTGCGGGCTGCACTCGACGAACACGCCGACCCCGTGGTCGAGCAGACCGCGGGTCGCGTCCTCGAACCGCACGGTGTTCCGCAGGTTCTGATACCAGTACTCGGCACCGACCTCGGTCCCGGTCAGCCACTCCCCCGTCACCGTGGAGAGCATCGGCACGCTCGCGGCCATCGGCTCGACCCCGACCAGCACGCCCGCCAACGCCTCCTGGATACGCTCCACATGCGGAGAGTGCGACGCGTAGTCCACGGGCACGCGACGGGCGCGCACCTCGTCGGCGGCACAGGACTCCATCAGCTCGTCCAGGGCATCGGCATCACCCGCCACCACCACCGAACCGGGGCCATTCACAGCAGCGACAGATATGCGTCCGTCCCACCGCGCGATCCGCTCACGCGCCTGGTCGGCCGTGACCGCGAGGGACACCATGCCGCCCTGACCCGAGAGCGCCAGGATCGCCTTGCTGCGCAGCGCGACCACCTTGGCCGCATCCTCCAGCGACAGCGCCCCCGCCACATGCGCGGCGGCGATCTCGCCCTGGCTGTGGCCCACCACCGCGTCCGGCTCCACACCGTACGAACGCCACAACGCCGCCAGCGACACCATCACCGCCCACAAAGCGGGCTGCACGACATCCACCCGCTCCAACGCGGCGCCATCAGCCAGCGCCTCGTGCAACGACCAGTCCACATACGGAGCCAGCGCATCAGCACAGGCATCGAGAGAGGCACGGAACACCGGCGAGGACTCCGCCAACTCCGCACCCATACCCAGCCACTGCGAACCCTGACCCGGGAACACAAACGCCACCTTGCCCGCAGCCCGCGCCACACCCACCGCCACACGAGCCGACTCAGCACCACCCGCCACCGCCGCCAACGCATCGGCACCACCCGAAACCACCACAGCCCGGTGATCGAACACCGACCGCGACAGCAAGGCATCCGCCACATCCACCAGCGCCGCCCCCTCCACCGCAGTGGCGAGTTGGGCGGCATGGGCACGCAAGGCAGCTTCCGAACGCGCGGAGAAGACCAGCGGAACCGGCACGGACACCGACGCGGAGGCGGCAGCGGAAGCGGCCGGGGTCTCGTCGGGCGACGTCGCGTCCGGCGTCAACTCCTCGTACTCCGGGGCCTGTTCAAGAATGGTGTGTGCGTTCGTCCCGCTCACACCGAACGACGACACACCCGCCCTGCGCGGTCGGCCGACGGACGGCCATGGACGGGTCTCCGTCAGTACGTCGACCTCGCCCGCCGACCAGTCCACGTGCGAGGAGCGTTCGTCGACGTGCAGCGACTTCGGCAGTTCGGCGTGTCGCAGCGCCATCACCATCTTGATGACGCCACCGACACCGGCAGCCGCCTGCGTGTGGCCGATGTTCGACTTCAGCGACCCGAGCCACAGGGGCTCTCCGGCACGGTCCTGGCCGTAGGTGGCAAGGAGGGCCTGGGCCTCGATCGGGTCGCCCAGGGTCGTGCCGGTGCCGTGCGCCTCGACCGCGTCCACGTCGGACGGGGTCAGGCCCGCGTTCGCCAGGGCCTGGCGGATGACGCGCTGCTGCGAGGGGCCGTTCGGCGCGGTGAGACCGTTGGACGCGCCGTCCTGGTTCACCGCCGAGCCCCGCACGACCGCGAGGACGCGGTGTCCGTTGCGCCGGGCGTCCGAGAGCCGTTCCAGTACGAGCATGCCGATGCCCTCGCCCCAGCCGGTGCCGTCGGCGCTCTCGGAGAACGCCTTGCAGCGCCCGTCCGGAGCCAGGCCACGCTGCCTGCTGAACTCCACGAAGGTCGCCGGGCTCGCCATCACCGTCACGCCGCCCGCGAGGGCCAGCGTGCACTCACCGGAGCGCAGCGCCTGGGCCGCCAGGTGCATCGCCACAAGGGACGACGAGCACGCCGTGTCCACGGTCACCGCGGGCCCTTCGAGGCCGAAGACGTAGGACACGCGGCCGGACGCCACGCTGCCGGAGCTGCCGACGCCGAGCTGGCCCTCGAAGCCTTCCGGAGAGCGGCCGAGCCGGGCGGCGTAGTCGTTGTACATCACGCCCGCGAACACGCCGGTCGCGCTGCCCCGCAGCGACTTGGGGTCGATGCCGGCCCGCTCGAACGCCTCCCAGGAGGTCTCGAGGAGCAGTCGCTGCTGCGGGTCGACCGCGAGCGCCTCGCGCGGCGACATGCCGAAGAACGCGGGGTCGAACTCGGCGGCGTCGTGCAGGAAGCCGCCCGACCTGACGGTGCTGGTGCCGGTGTTCTCGGGGTCGGGGTCGTAGAGCGCCTCGACGTCCCAGCCCCGGTTGTCGGGGAAGTCGGACACCGCGTCGCGGCCCTCGGCGACAAGCCGCCACAGGTCCTCCGACGAGCGCACTCCGCCGGGGTAGCGGCAGCTCATTCCAACGATGGCGATCGGCTCGTCGTCGGCGGCGGCCGCGGCGACGGTCGCCGTCCGCGTCTCGTCGTCGCCGAGCAGCGTGGCGCGCAGGTGCTTCGCGAGGGCCAGAGGCGTCGGGTAGTCGAAGACCAGCGTGGCGGGCAGGCGCAGGCCGGTGGCCGCGTCGAGCCGGTTGCGCAGTTCGACCGCGGTCAGCGAGTCGAACCCGAGCTCGTCGAAGGCCCGCTCCGCCTCCACCGCGGCGGCGGACGCGTGGCCGAGCACGGCGGCGACACAGGTGCATACGAGGTCGAGCACGGCCGGGAGGCGCTCCTCCACCGGCAGGGCGGAGATCCGCGCCGCCAGGCCACCGTCGGCCTTGGCGGCCTCGGGGCGCGCCGTGCGCACGAGCGCGCGGAGCAGGGAGGGTACGGCCTCGGGGCGGGCCCGCAGCGGGGCCAGGTCGAGGCGCATGGGTACGGCCACGGCGGACGGCAGCGCGAGGGCGGCGTCGAAAAGGCGCAGCCCCTCATCCGCGGAGAGACCGGCGACACCGGCCCGTGCGAGGCGGCCGCGGTCGGTCTCGGCCAGCTCGTCGGTCATGCCGCTCGCGTCCGCCCACAGGCCCCATGCCATCGACGTCGCGGGCAGGCCCTGCGCTCGCCGGTGCTGGGCGAGTGCGTCCAGGAACGCGTTGGCCGCCGAGTAGTTGGCCTGGCCCGCGTTGCCGAAGGTGCCGGCGGCGGAGGAGAAGAGCACGAACGCGGACAGGTCCAGGTCGCGGGTCAGCTCGTGCAGGTGCCGGGCGGCGTCGACCTTGGGCCGGAACACGGTGTCGATCCGTTCCGGGGTCAGCGATTCGATCACGCCGTCGTCCAGGACACCCGCCGCGTGAACGACGGCCGTGACGGGGTGCTCGGCGAGGAGCGCCGCCACCGCGTCGCGATCCGCCACGTCGCAGGCGACGGCGGTGACGTCGGCGCCCAGAGCCACCAACTCGTCGTGCAGGTCGCCGACTTGTCCGCGCCTGCTCGCAAGGACCAGGCGGCGCACCCCGTGTCGTACGACCAGATGGCGGGCCACAAGGCCGCCCAGTGTCCCGCTCGCACCGGTCACAAGAACCGGACCGGCACCGAAGTCCGGCCCGTCTTCATTTGCGGGACGGGCCCGCACGAGCCTCGGCGCCAGCAATTCACCGGCGTGCAGGGCCAGTTGAGGCTCACCTGTCGCGACGGCGCCCAACAGGGCGTGGGCCTCGTCCGCCGACCAGTCGGTGTTGATGTCGGTGTCGGTGTTGATGTCGGTGTCGGTGTCGATGAGCACGAACCGGCCGGGGTGCTCGGACTGCGCCGCGCGCACAAGGCCCCACACCGGGGCGTTGGCCAGGTCGAGGACATCCTCGTCGTGGCCGGACGCCACCGCGCCGCCGGTGACGAACACCAGTTGCGCCGAGCCGAACCGGTCGTCGGCGAGCCAGGCACGTATCAGGGCCAGCGCCCGGTGCGTCGCCTCCGCGGGGTTCGCGGCCGGAGGCACGGGGGCGAACACGAGGTCCGGCACCTCGGCCTCCGCCAGCGCGGCCAGGTCCGCGTCGCCCAGGACCGCCCAGCGGGAGGCGGCCGATTCGGCGGGCCTCACCTGCGTCCAGTCGACCCGGAACAGCGAGTCGAGGCGGTCGCCGGTGAGGCCGTCCGTCGACAGTGGCCGCAGCGACAGTTCCTCGACCGAGGCGACGGGGGCACCCGTGCCGTCCGTCAGCGCGATCGCGACGCCCGATGCGCCCGCCGGGGACAGCCGCCCCCGCACCGCGGACGCGCCGCTGCTGTGCAGCCGCACGCCGCGCCAGGAGTACGGCAGGTGCAGCCGCTCCGTGTCGGTGACGAAGTCGCCGAGGCCGATGGCGTGCAGCGCGGAGTCGAGCAGCGCGGGGTGCAGTCCGAAGGCGCCCGCACTGTCCTGGTCGGGCAGCTCCAGCTCCACGAACACCTCGTCGCCATGCCGCCACGCCGCGCGCAGGCCGCGGAACGCGGGCCCGTAGCCGAGTCCGGACGCGGCGAGGTCGTCGTAGCGGCCCTCGATGTCGATGCGTTCGGCTCCGGCGGGCGGCCAGGCGCCGGTGTCGGCGGCCGGGGCCGCCGCTCCCGACGCGAGCGTGCCGAAGGCGTGCCGCGTCCACGGCTCGTCGTCGGGTGCGTCGTCGGCCCGTGAGTAGACGCTCAGGGCGCGGCGGCCCGACTCGTCCGGTGCCCCGACGGACACCTGGAGCCGTACCGCGCCGTCCGCGGGCAGGACCAGCGGCGCCGCCAGCGTCAGCTCCTCCACCTGGTCGAGCCCGACCTGGTCGCCGGCCCTGATCGCCAGCTCCACCAGCGCGGCGCCGGGTACGAGGACCACGCCGCCGACGGTGTGGTCGGCCAGCCACGGGTGCGTGGCCAGGGAGAGCCTGCCGGTGAGCAGGGCGCCCTCCTCGTCGGCGAGGGTGACCGCGGCGCCGAGGAGCGGGTGGTCGGCGGGCCGCAGGCCCACCGAGGTCATGTCTCCCACGTGCGCGCCGACGTCCAGCCAGTACCTGGTGCGCTGGAAGGGGTACGTGGGCAGGTCGGTGCGCCGGGCGCCTCGGCCCGCGAACACCGCCTGCCAGTCGAGTGCGACACCCCGCACGTGCAGTGCCGCGACCGCGGAGGTGAGCGTGGCGCCCTCGGGCCGGTTCGCGCGTGCGCCTGCGACGAGGAGCGCGCCCTCGTCGGCGCAGTCGCGGCCCGCCGCGGTCAGGACCGCGTCGGGGCCCAGCTCCAGGAAGTTGGTGACGCCCTGCTCGCCCAGGCACCGCACGCCGTCGAGGAACCGCACCGCCTCGCGCACGTGGCGCACCCAGTGCTCCGGGTCGCGTGCCTGTGCCGGGGTCAGGACGGCGCCGGTCAGGGTGGACACCACCGGGATCGCCGGAGTCCCGTACGTGATGGTCCGGGCGACGGCGCGGAAGTCGTCGAGTACGGCGTCCACGTGCGGTGAGTGGAACGCGTGACTGACCTTCAGGTACCGGGTCTTGCCGCCGCGCTCCCGCCATGCGGCGTCGATCGCGGCCACGGCGTCGGCGTCACCCGCGATCACGGTGGACTCGGGGCCGTTGACCGCCGCGACATCCACCGTGCCGCCGTGCTCGGCGACGAGGCGGCGGACGGTGTCCTCGTCCGCGCGCAGCGACAGCATCGCCCCGCCCTCGGGCAGCGCGCCCATCAGCCTGCCGCGGGCGGCGACGAGCGTGCACGCGTCGGCGAGGGAGAACACGCCCGACACGTGGGCGGCCGCCAGCTCGCCGATGGAGTGGCCCGCGAGGAACTGCGGGGTGAGACCCCACGCGGTGACCAGGCGGAACAGCGCCACTTCGATCGCGAACAGCGCGGGCTGCGTGTAGGTCGTCAGGTCGAGCAGGGCGGCGGTCCCGGTGCCGGGCTCGGCGAAGAGCACGTCCCGGAGCGGTCGGTCCAGGTGCGGGTCCAGGCCCGCGCAGATCTCGTCGAGGGCCTGCGCGAACACGGGGAACTCCCCGTACAACTCGCGCCCCATGCCGAGGCGTTGGCTGCCCTGTCCGCTGAACAGGAACGCGAGCTTGCCGCGCGTACCGACCGTGCCGCGCACCAGGTTCGGTGCCTCGACACCTCCGGCCAGGGCCTCAAGGCCGCGCAGCAGTTCCGCGCGGTCCGCGCCGACGACGGCGGCGCGGTGCTCGAGCGCGGTCCTGCTCAGGGCGAGCGAGTAGCCGACGTCCACCGGTGTCTCGTCCCGGCCGTCCAGGTGGGACACCAGGGCGGCGGCGCGCTCGCGCAGGGCGGCGGGGTCGTTGCCGGAGAGGACCCACGGCACGGCGTCGGCCAGGACGGGGTCGACGGGGGCGAGTGGCTCCCCCGGCTCGTCGTCGGCGTCCTCGGCCGGGGCCTGTTCGAGGACGACGTGGGCGTTGGTTCCGCTGATGCCGAAGGACGACACCGCTGTCCTGCGCGGCTGCCCCGTCTCAGGCCACGGCCGCGCCTCGGTCAGCAGTTCCACGGCGCCCGCCGACCAGTCGACGTGCCGGGAGCGCTCGCCGACGTGCAGGGTCGGCGGCAGCACGCCGTGCCGCATCGCCATGACCGTCTTGATCACGCCCGCGACGCCTGCGGCGGCCTGGGTGTGCCCGATGTTGGACTTCACCGAACCGAGCCACAACGGCCGGTCGGCAGTGCGGTCCTGGCCATATGTCGCAAGGAGCGCCTGGGCCTCGATCGGGTCACCGAGCGTGGTGCCGGTGCCGTGCGCCTCGACCGCGTCGACCTGGGCTGCGGTCAGCCCGGCACTGTCGAGCGCCTGCCGGATCACGCGCTGCTGCGACGGACCGTTGGGCGCGGTGAGGCCGTTGGAAGCGCCGTCCTGGTTGACCGCCGAGCCCCGCACGACCCCAAGGACGGTGTGGCCGTTGCGCCGGGCGTCGGAGAGACGCTCCAGGAGCAGCATGCCGGCGCCCTCACCCCAGCCTGTGCCGTCGGCGTCCTCGGAGAAGGACTTGCACCGGCCGTCCGCGGCGAGGCCGCGCTGCTTGCTGAAGCCGATGAACGTGTCCGGGGTCGCCATCACGGTGACACCGCCCGCGAGGGCGAGCGTGCACTCACCCGACCGCAGCGCCTGGGCCGCCAGGTGCAGCGTGACCAGGGACGACGAGCAGGCGGTGTCCACCGTGACGGCGGGCCCCTCAAGGGCGAACGTGTACGACACACGGCCGGAGGCGACGCTGCCGAAGCTGCCGGTGCCGAGGAAGCCCTCCACTCCCTCCGGCACCGACCGCAGCCGCGACGTGTAGTCGTGGTACATCACTCCGGCGAACACGCCCGTCCTGCTGCCGCGCAGCGACGACGCGTCGATCCCGGCCCGCTCGAACGCCTCCCAGGAGGTCTCGAGGAGCAACCGCTGCTGCGGGTCCATCGCAAGCGCCTCGCGCGGCGATATCCCGAACACGCCGGGGTCGAACTCGGCCGCGTCGTGCAGGAATCCGCCTTCGGTGCGGAACGCGCGGTCGGGGTCCTCGGGGTCGGACAGTTCGACCTCGCCCCAGCCCCGGTCGGCGGGAAACGCCGTCACGCCGTCGCGACCGTTCGCGACCAGCTCCCACAGGTCCTCGGGGGAGCGTACGTCGCCGGGGTAGCGGCAGCTCATGCCGATGATCGCCACCGGCTCCTGCTCGCCCTCCTCGACCTCGCGCAGGCGCCTGCGGGTGTCACGCAGGTCCGCGGTGACCCGCTTCAGGAAATAGCGGAGCTTGTCCTCGTTGTCCATCGTTCTCAACTCCAGGGAACGTTCGTGCAAGTGCAGTGGCCAGGGCGGGGCGGGTCAGGAGATGCCGAACTCCTTGCCGAGCAGGTCGAACACCTCGTCGTCCGTGGCGGCGTCGAGGTCGTCGGACGCCTGCGCGGCGGCGTCGGCACGGCTGTCGCGCCACACGGCGAGGAGCGCCGACAGACGGGCGCCGACCCGGTCGTCCGCGTCGTCGCCGGGCTTGACCGAGGCGAGGCCCGCCTCGATGCGGCTCAGCTCGGCGAGCAGCGGCGCCACCCCGTCGGGTTCGTCGACGACGAGCGCGTCCTCGATGTGACCGACCAGGTCGAGCGGGGTCGGGTAGTCGAAGATCGCGGTGGCGGGCAGGCGCAGGCCCGTGGCCGCGCCGAGCCGGTTGCGCAGCTCGACCGCGGTCAGCGAGTCGAAGCCCAGCTCGGTGAACGCGCGCCGCTCGTCGACCGCTCCGGCGCCGGGCAGCGCCAGTACGGCCGCGACGTGCGTGCACACCACGTCCATCAGCGCGGACGTCCGCTCGGTCGCCGGCAGCGCCGCGAGCCGGTCCCGCAGTGCGGCGGCGGGGTCGACCCCGGTGTCCGCCGCCCTGCGGGCCGTCGTCCGCACGAGAGTGCTGAACACCGGCGGAACCACGGGGAGTTCCCGTACGGCCCGCAGGTCGAGCCGCATCGGCACGACGACCGGGTCGGTCCCGAGCGCCGCCGCGTCGAACAGCTCCATGCCCTCATCGGCGGACAGGCCCGCGGCTCCGCTCTCCGCCATCCGGGCGCCCATGCCGTCCTCTCCGGCCCACAGGCCCCACGCGAGCGATGTCGCGGGCAGGCCCTGGACGTGCCGGTGCCGGGCGAGTGCGTCCAGGAACGCGTTGGCCGCCGAGTAGTTGGCCTGGCCGGGGTTGCCCAGCGTGCCCGCCGCGGACGAGAACAGCACGAATGCGGACAGGTCCAGGTCACGCGTCAGCTCGTGCAGATTCCAGGCCGCGTCGACCTTCGGCCGGAACACGGTGTCGATCCGCTCCGGCGTCTGCGACCCGATCACACCGTCGTCCAGGACACCCGCCACGTGCACGACGGCCGTCACGGGGTGCTCGGCGAGGAGCGCCGCCACCGCGTCCCGGTCCGCCACATCACAGGCGACGGCCGCGACCTCGGCCCCCAGGCCGACCAACTCGTCGTGCAGAGCGCCGACTTGACCGCGCCTGCTCGCAAGCACCAGACGTCGCACCCCGTGCCGTACGACCAGATGGCGGGCCACAAGGCCGCCCAGCATCCCGCTCGCACCGGTCACAAGAACCGGACCGGCACCAAAGTCCCGCCCGTCCTCGATCTCGGGGCGGGCCCGCACCAGCCTCGGCACGAACGTCTCGCCGGCGCGGACGGCCAGCTCGGGTTCCGCGCTGACGACGGCAGGCTTCCAGCCGTCCTCGTCGTCGACGTCCACCAGGACGAAGCGGTCCGGGTTCTCCGCCTGTGCCGTCCGCAGCAGACCCCACACCGCGGCCGACGCCAGGTCCGCCACGTCGTCGCCGTCGTCCACCGCCACCGCGCCACTGGTCACAAGGACCAGGCGCGACTGAGCGCAGCGGTCGTCGGCCAGCCAGCCCTGTACCAGTTCCAGAGCGGTGTGCACCTGCCGGTGCACGGCGTCCGCGTCCACGTCACCGGGCCGTGCGCACCGCACCACGACGTTCTCCGGCAGCGACTCGTCCGCGTCGAGCGCCGACCGTAGCGCCGCCCAGTCGGCGAACTCCGCCACCGAACCGGCACTTCCGGCCGCCGCCGAAGCGGCCACCCAGTCGAGGCGGAACAGCGACTCGTGCCCGCGCGCCGTCCCCAGCGAACCGGGAGACACCGCGCGAAGGACCAGCGAGTCCACGGTCGCGACCGGGGCACCGGAGCCGTCGGCGACGGCCAGGGCCACCGCGTCAGGTCCCACCGCGGTCAGCCGCACCCGCAGCGTCGTCGCGCCCTCGGCGTGCAGGCGGACCCCCGTCCACGCGAACGGCAGCCGTCCGTGCTCGACCGGGGGCAGTACGCCGAACGCCACCGTGTGCAGCACCGCGTCGAGGAGTGCCGGGTGTACGCCGAACCCGGCGACGGCGGTTTCCTCCGGCAGCGCGACTTCGGCGAACACCTCGTCCCCGCTGCGCCACACCGACCGCAGGCCCTGGAACACCGGACCGTAGGCGAACCCGCCGTCGGCCATGCCGTCGTAGAAACCGTCCAGTTCGACGGCCTCCGCGCCCGCCGGCGGCCACGCGCCGAGGTCGGCGGGGGCGCCGCCGTCATCGGCGAGGACTCCGCTGGCGTGCCGGGACCACGGCAGGTCGCCGCTCTCGTCCCGCGCGTGGACCGCGATGGGACGTCGGCCGGACTCGTCCGGCGCGCCGACCCGTACCTGAACCTGCACACCGCCGTGCTCGGGAAGCACCAGCGGTGTCTCAAGGGTCAGCTCCTCCACCGAGGTGCAACCGACCTGGTCACCGGCGCGCACCGCCAGCTCGACGAACGCCGTTCCGGGCAGCAGTACCGATCCCATGATCTCGTGCTCGGCGAGCCACGGATGCGTGCGCAGCGACAGCCTGCCCGTGAACAGGACGGTGTCCTCGTCCGCGAGCGCGACCGCGGTGCCGAGCAGCGGGTGGTCGGCGGAGCCGAGCCCGAGCCCGGTCGCGTCGGTGATGGGCCGCACGCTCGTGTCGGGCCAGAACCGCTGGTACTGGAAGGCGTACGTCGGCAGGTCGACTCCGTAGCCGCTGCCCTCGAAGTAGGCGGCCCAGTCGACGTGCACGCCGCGCACGTGCAGTTCGGCGAGTGCCGTCATGACGGCACCGTCCTCCGCGCGGTCGCCGCGCAGCACCGGCACGAACGCCGCGTCCGGCAGCGACTCCTGGCCAAGGGCCGACAGGACGCCACCGGGTCCCATCTCGACGAGGACGTCCGCGTCGATACCGGCCACGGCGTCGGCGAACCGCACGGACTCGCGTACGTGCCGCACCCAGTACTCCGGGGAAGCGAGTTCCTCGGCGGTTGCCGGGCAGCCCGTCAGCGTGGACACGATCGGGATCGCGGGAGCCTCGTACGACACGCTCTCCAGAACCCGGCGGAAGTCGTCAAGCATCGGGTCCATCAGCGGCGAGTGGAACGCGTGGCTGACCTTCAGGCGAGACACCTTCCGGCCCGCCTCACGCCACCGCTCAGCGACTGCTTCCACGTCGGTGTCGACACCGGAGATGACCACCGACGTCGGCCCGTTGACCGCGGCGACACCGACGGTGTCCGGCAGATCCGACGCGACCTCGGCCTCGGTCGCCTGGATCGCCACCATCGCACCGCCCTCGGGCAGCGCCTGCATCAGCGCGCCACGCGCCGACACCACCTTCACGGCATCAGCCAGCGACCACACACCCGCCACATGGGCGGCAGCCAACTCACCGATCGAATGCCCCGCCAGGACGTCGGGCCGCACACCCCACGACTCAAGAAGCCGGAACAACGCCACCTCGACCGCGAACAGAGCAGGCTGCGTCACCCCCGTCTCATTCAGCGCGTCAGCGTCCTCGCCGAACAACACCTCGCGGACCGTTGGGTCGAATTCGCCCAGTACAGCGTCCAGCACCTCGGCGAACACCGGGAAAAGGTCCGCCAGTTCACGGCCCATCCCCAGCTGCTGCGAACCCTGACCCGAGAACAGGAAGCCGACCCGGTGCTCATCGGTGACACCCAGCACGACTCCGGTGCCCGGCCGTCCCTCGACGGCGTCGGTGAGCCCGGCCGTCAGGTCGGCCACGTCCCTGCCGACGACGGCGAGCCGGTGCTCGAACCCGGCCCGCGAGGTCGCGAGTGCGCGGGCGACGTCAGTGGGGTCGAGGTCGGGCCGCTCGGTCAGGTGGTCGCGCAGCCGCGCCGCCTGGTCGCGCAGCGCGCTGTCGGTGCGGCCGGAGAGCAGCCACGGACCGGCCAGTGCCTCGGGGGTCTTCGGCGCGTCGACGTCCGCCGGGGACTCGATCTCCGGCGACTCGATGATGACGTGCGCGTTGGTGCCGCTGAAGCCGAAGGACGAGACTCCCGCCCGTCGGGGCCGGTCCGCCTGAGGCCACGGCTGTGCCTCGGTCAGCAGCTCCACGGCGCCCGCCGCCCAGTCGATGTGCGGCGAGGGCTCGCCGACGTGCAGCGTCTTCGGCAGCACGCCGTGCCGCAGCGACATCACCGTCTTGATGACGCCACCCACACCCGCGGCGGCCTGGGTGTGGCCGATGTTGGACTTCAACGAGCCCAGCCACAGCGGCTCACCCGCGCGGTCGCGTCCGTAGGTGGCGAGCAGCGCCTGGGCCTCGATCGGGTCGCCCAGGGTGGTGCCGGTGCCGTGTGCCTCGACCGCGTCCACGTCGGACGGGGTCAGGCCCGCACTGGCGAGTGCCTGGCGGATGACCCGCTGCTGCGACGGGCCGTTCGGAGCGGTCAGGCCGTTCGACGCACCGTCCTGGTTCACCGCGGAGCCGCTGACCACCGCGAGTACGGGGTGTCCGTTGCGGCGGGCGTCCGAGAGACGTTCCAGTACGAGCATTCCGACGCCCTCACCCCAGCCGGTGCCGTCGGCGTCGGCGGAGAAGGACTTGCACCGGCCGTCGGCGGACAGGCCCTGCTGGCGGCTGAAGTCGACGAACGCGCCGGGCGTCGCCATGACGGTGGCGCCACCCGCGAGCGCGAGCGAGCACTCCCCCGACCGCAGTGCCTGCGCCGCCAGGTGCAGCGCGACCAGCGACGACGAGCACGCCGTGTCCACGGTCATCGCGGGGCCTTCGAGGCCGAACGTGTAGGAGACGCGGCCGGACGCGACGCTGCCCGCGTTGCCCGTACCGAGGAATCCCTCGCTGCTCTTCGACACGCCGTGCAGCTGGGAGGCGTAGTCGTGATACATGACGCCCGCGAACACGCCGGTCGCGCTGCCGCGCAGCGACCTGGGGTCGATGCCGGCCCGCTCGAATGCCTCCCAGGATGTTTCCAGGAGCAGTCGCTGCTGCGGGTCCATCGCAAGCGCCTCACGGGGCGAGATCCCGAAGAACGTCGGGTCGAACAGGTCGGCGTCGTGCAGGAAGCCGCCCTCGCGGGTGTAGGAGCTGCCGTCCCGTTCGCCCGACGGGTCGTAGAGCCCCTCCACGTCCCAGCCGCGCTCGGTCGGGAACGGCGTGATGCCGTCGGCGCCGTCGAGGACGAGTCGCCACAGGTCCTCCGGCGTGCGTACGCCGCCGGGGTAACGGCAGCTCATGCCGACGATGGCGATCGGCTCGTCGGTCGCGGCCACGACCGTGGCGGTGGGTGCCGCGACGACGGGCGCGCCCGCGAACTCCGTGCCGATGAACTCGGCGAGTGCCGCGGGGGTCGGGTAGTCGAAGACCAGCGTGGCGGGCAGGCGAAGGCCCGTGGCCAGGTTGAGCCGGTTGCGCAGGTCGACGGCCGTCAGCGAGTCGAAGCCCAGCTCGGTGAAGGCCTGGCCGAGCGAGACCGCCTCGGGACCGGCGTGGCCGAGCACCGCGGAGGCCTGGGTGCGGACGAGGTCGAGGAGCACCCGCTCGCGTTCGTCCTCGGCCAGCGACGCGAGGCGGTCGCGGAGCGCGGCGGCGGGGTCGACCCCGGTCTCCGCAGCCCTGCGGGCCGTCGTCCGCACGAGACCGCTGAACACCGGTGGAATCACGGGGAGTTCCCGTACGGCCCGCAGGTCGAGCCGCATCGGCACGACGACCGGGTCGGTCCCACAGACCGCCGCGTCGAACAGTGCGACGCCCTCCTCCGCGGACAGGCCGGTAGCAGCGGACTGTGCCACCTTGGCGCCCATGCCGTCGGCCCACAGGCCCCAGGCCAGCGAGGTCGCGGGCAGGCCCTGGGCGCGCCTGCGCCGGGCCAGGCCGTCGAGGAACGCGTTGGCGGCCGAGTAGTTGCCCTGGCCGGTGGCGCCCAGGGTGCCCGCCACCGAGGAGAACAGCACGAACGCGGACAGGTCCAGGTCACGCGTCAGCTCGTGCAGATTCCAGGCCGCGTCGACCTTCGGCCGGAACACGGTGTCGACCTGATCCGAGGTCAGCGAGCCCATCGTGGCGTCGTCCAGCACACCGGCGGTGTGCACGACAGCGGTCACGGGGTGCTCGGCGATGAGCGCGGCGAGCGCGTCCCGGTCCGCGACGTCACACACCGCGAACGTCACGTCGGCGCCCTGCGCGACCAGTTCGGCACGCAGCTCCTCGGCGCCTTCCGCCGCCTGCCCGCGCCTGCTGGCCAGGACGAGGCGCCCGACCCCGTGCCCGCCGACGAGGTGCCGGGCGACGAGACTGCCCAGGGCACCCGACGCGCCGGTCACCAGGACCGAGCTGTCCGGACCGAACGCCGGGTCGGTGCCGGTCTCCGGCCGCACTCGCGCGAGGCGGGCCACGTACACCCGTCCGTCCCGCACGACGACCTGGGATTCCCCGGTCGTCAGCGCCTGCCGCCAGCCGTCCTCGTCGTCGACGTCCACCAGGACGAAGCGATCCGGGTCCTCCAGCTGTGCGGACCGCACCAGACCCCACACCGCGGCCGACGCGAGGTCCGCGACGTCGTCCTCGGCGCCCACCGCGACAGCGCCACGCGTCACAAGGACAAGCCGCGACGCCGAGCACCGGTCATCGGTCAGCCAGCCCTGTACGAGTTCCAGGGCGTTCAGCGTCTCCCGGCGCACGGCGTCCACGTCCCGGGACCTGGCGCACCGCACCACGACGTGGTCCGGCAGCGGCTCGCCCGCGTCGAGGGCCGACCGTACGGCGGCCCAGTCCGCGAACTCCGCCACCGGACCGGCGCTCCCGGCCGGCACGGCCGCGGGCACCCAGTCCAGGCGGAACAGCGACTCCCAGCCCTGCCGCGACAGCGTCGCCGTCACCGGCCGGAGGACCAGCGATTCGATCGTGGCCACCGGAGCACCGGAGCCGTCCGCGACCGCCAACGACACGCCGTCCGACCCCGCGGGCGACAGCCGCACCCGCAGCACCGTCGCGCCCGAGGCGTGCAGCCGCACACCCGACCACGAGAACGGCAGCTTGCCGGGTCCTTCGGGACCGCCCATCAGCCCGATGCCGTGCAGCGCCGCGTCGAGCAGCGCCGGGTGCAGACCAAAACCGTCCACTCCCGCGCCGTCCGGCAGCGCGACCTCGGCGAACACCTCGTCGCCCTTGCGCCACGCGGCCCGCAGCCCCTGGAAGAGCGGCCCGTAGCCGAATCCGCCGTCGGCCATACGGTCGTAGAGCCCGTCCAGGTCCACGACCTGCGCACCGGCCGGCGGCCAGGCGCCGACATCGGCCGGGGCCACCTCGGCTCCGGCCACGAGCACACCGCTCGCGTGCCGCACCCACAGGTCAGCGTCGTCGTCCCGCGCGTGCACCGTCACCGAACGCCGGCCGGACTCGTCCACCTCACCGACCTGCAACTGCACCCGTACGCCACCGCGCTCGGGCACCACCAGCGGCGCCTCCAGCGTCAACTCCTCGACCAGATCGCATCCGACCTGGTCACCGGCGCGCACCGCCAGCTCGAGGAACGCCGTACCGGGCAGCAGGATCGAGCCCTGGATGACGTGATCGGCCAGCCACGGGTGGGTCGCCACCGACAAGCGGCCGGTGAAGAGCTGCCCGTCCGAGTCGGCCGTGTCGACGATCGCACCGAGCAGCGGGTGACCGGCAGAGCCGAGCCCCGCAGCGTCCAGGTCGCCTGCCGACACACCGGCGTCCAGCCAGTAGCTCTGGTGCTGGAACGCGTACGTGGGCAGGCCGACCCGGCGTGCGCCACGACCGGCGAAGAAGGCTTCCCAGTCCACCCGCGTGCCCCACGTGCAGAGCTGGGCCACGGCGGAGATCAGCGCGGATTCCTCCGGGCGGTCGTTCCGCAGCACCGGCACGAACCCGGCGTCCGGCGCGGACTCCTGGCCGAGCGCCGACAGCGTGCCGCCCGGACCGACCTCGACGAACGTCGCCACGCCCTCGGCCACGAGCGTGCCGACGGCGTCGGCGAACCGCACCGACTTGCGCACGTGGCGCACCCAGTACTCCGGGGACGCCAGATCCTCGGTGGAGGCGCGGACACCGGTCAGCGTCGACACGATGGGGATGCCCGGTGCCTCGTACGACACCTCTTCAAGGACCCGGCGGAAGTCGTCGAGCATCGGGTCCATCAGCGGTGAGTGGAACGCGTGGCTGACCTTCAGGCGAGACACCTTCCGGCCCGCCTCGCGCCACCGCTCAGCGACTGCTTCAACGTCAGCAGCAACACCCGAAATCACCACCGAGTTCGGGCCGTTGACCGCGGCAATCCCGACGGTCTCCGACAGGTCCGACGCGACCTCGGCCTCGGTGGCCCGGATCGCGACCATCGCGCCACCGGAGGGGAGCGCCTGCATGAGCGCGCTCCGCGCCGACACCACCTTGACGGCGTCGGACAGCGACCAGACACCGGCCACGTGCGCGGCGGCCAGCTCGCCGATCGAGTGCCCGGCAAGGACGTCGGGTCGCACACCCCACGACTCAAGGAGCCGGAACAGCGCCACCTCGACCGCGAACAACGCAGGCTGCGTCACCCCGGTCTCGTTCAGCGCATCGGCATCCTCACCGAACAGGACCTCGCGAACCGCCGGGTCGAATTCACCCAGTACGGCGTCGAGCGCCTCGGCGAACACCGGGAAACGGGAAGCCAGTTCACGCCCCATACCCAGCCGCTGCGAACCCTGACCCGAGAACAGGAAGCCCACGCCGCCCACGGCGACGGACCCGGTGACCAGGCCCGGGAACGGCCGGCCCTCGGCGAGAGCGTCGAGCCCGTCAAGGAGCGCCGCCCGGTCGTCGCCCACGACAACGGCCCTGTGGTCGAAGGCCGATCGCGTCGTCGCCAACGAGTAGGCGAGGTCCGGCGCACCGGCCTCCGGCTCACCCGCGACGTGCTCCCGCAGCCGGATCGCCTGGTCACGGAGCGCCTCCGCGCTCCGTGCGGACAGCACCCACGGCAGTACGCCGTCGACGGGGGCCGGAGCGTGATCCTCGTCCGGTACGTGCTCGATGATGGTGTGCGCGTTCGTGCCGCTCACGCCGAACGACGACACACCGGCGCGACGCCGGCGTCCGGTCTCCGGCCAGGGCTGTGCCTCGGTCAACAGCTCGACGGCGCCCGCGGTCCAGTCCACGTTCGACGAGGGCTCGCCGACGTGCAGGGACTGCGGCAGCACACCGTTGCGCATCGCCATGACCATCTTGATCACACCCGCGACGCCCGCGGCGGCCTGCGTGTGACCGATGTTCGACTTGATCGAGCCGAGCCACAGGGGCTCACCGGCACGGTCCTGGCCGTAAGTGGCAAGGAGGGCCTGGGCCTCGATCGGGTCGCCCAGGGTCGTGCCGGTGCCGTGCGCCTCGACCGCGTCCACGTCGGACGGGGTCAGGCCCGCGCTCGCGAGGGCCTGTCGCATGACGCGCTGCTGCGAGGGGCCGTTCGGCGCGGTGAGACCGTTGGACGCGCCGTCCTGGTTCACCGCCGAACCACGGATGACGGCAAGGACGGGGTGTCCGTTGCGGCGGGCGTCCGAGAGGCGCTCCACGAGGAGCATGCCGACGCCCTCGCCCCAGCCGGTGCCGTCGGCGTCGTCGGAGAACGACTTGCACCGACCGTCGGCGGACAGGCCGCGCTGACGGCTGAAGTCGACGAAGGTCGCCGGGCTCGCCATCACGGCGACACCACCGGCGAGCGCCATCGAGCACTCCCCCTGGCGCAGCGCCTGGATCGCCCAGTGCAGGGCCACGAGGGACGAGGAGCACGCGGTGTCGACGGTGACGGCGGGGCCCTCCAGGCCCAGGGCGTAGGCGACGCGGCCGGAGGCGACGCTGCCGGCCCCGCCGGTGCCGAGGTAGCCCTCGACGTCCTCCGAGACGGAACGCAGCCGCGCCACGTAGTCGTGGTACATCACGCCCGCGAACACCCCGGTCGCACTGCCCCGCGCGGACTCCGGAGCGATACCGGCCTGCTCGAACGCCTCCCAGGAGGTCTCAAGGAGCAGTCGCTGCTGCGGGTCCATGGCAAGGGCCTCGCGGGGCGAGATCCCGAAGAACGCAGGGTCGAACAGATCGGCGTCGTGCAGGAAGCCGCCCTCGCGGGTGTACGAGGTACCCATGTGCTCGGGGTCCGGGTTGTACAGGGCGTCCAGGTCCCAGCCACGGTTGACAGGGAACTCACTGATGGCGTCGGCGCCGTCAAGGACGAGTCGCCACAGGTCCTCGGGCGAGTTGACCCCGCCGGGGTAGCGGCAGCTCATGCCGACGATCGCGATGGGCTCGTCGCTCACGGCGACGGTCGTGCGGGTGGGCGCCGCGACGACGGGCGCGCCCGCGAACTCCGTGCCGATGAAGGCGGCGAGTGCCGCGGGGCTCGGGTAGTCGAAGACCAGCGTGGCGGGCAGGCGCAGCTCGGTGGCCGCGTTGAGGTGGTTGCGCAGCTCGACGGAGCTGAGCGAGTCGAAGCCCAGTTCGCGGAAGGCGCGGTCGGGTGCGACGGCGTGTGCCGAGCTGTGGCCGAGCACCGCGGCGGCGTGGGTACGGACGAGGTCCAGCAGTGCCTTCTCCCGCTCGGCCTCGGTCATGCCTGCGAGGGACTGCGCCAGTGCGGTCCGGGCGGCGGCGGGGTCGACAGTCCTGCGTGCGGTGCCCCGCACCAGGCCGCGCAAGAGGTGCGGCACGGGGTGGGAACGCGCCTGCCGCTGCAGCACGGTCAGGTCGAGGGGAACGGGCGCCAGCAGCGCGCGGCCCGTGGATCCCGCCGCGTCGAACAGCGCAAGGCCCTCGGCCGCGCCGATCGGTATCGCGCCGCCGCTGGTGATCCGTCGTACGTCGGCCTCGTCGAGGCTGCCTGCCATGCCGCCGCCGGAGGCCCACAGGCCCCACGCGAGCGAGGTCGCGGCAAGGCCGGATGCGTGACGGTGCTGGGCGAGCGCGTCCAGGAACGCGTTGGCAGCCGCGTAGTTGCCCTGGCCGGCGCCACCGAAGACACCGGCGGCGGACGAGAACATCACGAAGGCGGACAGGTCGAGGTCGCGGGTCAGCTCGTGAAGGTGCCAGGCCGCGTCGACCTTCGGCCGGAACACGGCGTCGATCCGCTCCGCCGTCAGCGAGCCGATCGTGCCGTCATCCAGCACACCCGCCGTGTGCACCACCGCGGATATCTCGTGCTCGGCGAGCAGCGCCGCGAGGGCTTCGCGGTCGGCCACATCGCAGGCCGCGTACGTCACCTCGGCGCCCTGCGCGCTGAGTTCATCGCGCAGTTCCTCGGCACCCTCGGCGGCAGAGCCGCGCCTGCTCACCAGGAGCAGGTTGCGCACGCCCCGCTCGGCGACCAGATGCCGGGCGACAAGGCCGCCCAGCGTGCCCGTGGCACCGGTCAGCATCACGGCGCCGGTACCGAAGCCGGGGTCTTCGACCACGGACTGCCGGGCCCTGGCCAGGCGCGGGGCAGTGGCGGCGCCCGAGCGCAACGCGAGCTGGGGCTCACCGGTGGCCAGCGCGGACGGCAGTACGTCGAGCGAGGACGCCTCGTCGTCGAGGTCGACCAGCACGATCCGGTCCGGGTTCTCCGACTGAGCGGAGCGCACCAGACCCCACACCGCCGCCTGAGCGACATCTCGTACGTCGTCATCGGCCGTGGCGGCGATCGCGCCACGGGTCACGATGACCAGACGCGACGCGTCGAACCGCCCGTCCGCCAGCCAGGACTGGACCGCATTCAGCGCCCAGTGCGCCACCTCATGCGCACCGGTGGCCGAGTCGGAGGACGTGGAGGTGACCGGGCACGACAGAATGACGAATTCAGGCAGCTCCGCCGCCCCAGCCAGCGCCTCCAGGTCGGTCCACTCGACCGTCGGAACATCGTCCCCGGCCACGGGCACCGACACCCAGTCGACACCGAACAGCGCGTCATCGCGGTCGTCACCGGCGACCTGGGCCAGTGCGGCCGGGCGCAGCACCAGCGAGTCGATCGTGGCCACCGGTGCGCCGGAGCCGTCCGCGACCGTCAGCGCCACTCCGTCCGCGCCGGTGGGCGACAGCCGCACCCGCAGCGCCGTCGCACCCGAGGCGTGCAGCCGCACACCCGACCACGAGAACGGCAGCTTGCCGGGAGCGTCGGCCTCGCCCATCAGCCCGATGGCTTGCAGCGTCGCGTCCAACAGCGCCGGGTGCAGACCGAATCCCTCAGCCTTCACGCCGTCCGGGAGCGCGACCTCGGCGAACATCTCGTTCCCGCTGCGCCAGGCCGACTGCAGTCCCTGGAACACCGGGCCGTAGCCGAAGCCGCCCGCGACCATGCGGTCGTAGTAGCCGTCCAGGTCCACGGTCTCCGCGCCTGCGGGCGGCCACTCCACCAGCGAAGCACCGCCGGAGCGGCCGCCTGCTCCCAGCACACCGGTGGCGTGCCGGGTCCATGAACGGCCGTCGTCGGTGTCACCCACGCTGGAGTGGAAGCTCAGCTCACGCCGGCCCGACTCGTCCGCCGCACCGACCCACACCTGAACCCGCACCGAACCCTGCTCGGGCAGAACGAGGGGCGCTTCCAGGGTCAGCTCCTCGACCAGGTCGCACCCGACCTGGTCACCGGCGCGCACCGCCAGCTCGACGAACGCCGTGCCGGGCAGCAGCACCGAGCCCATGATCTCGTGATCGGCCAGCCACGGGTGGGTCTGGACCGACAACCGGCCGGTCAGCAGCACACCATCCGTGCCGCCGAGGGTCACGGTCGCGCCGAGTAGCGGGTGCTCGGCGGCACCGAGCCCGGCTGCCGCGACATTTCCGATCACCGGCTGGACGTCAGGCCAGTAGCGCTCACGCTGGAACGCGTACGTCGGCAGGTCAGCCCACCGCGCACTGCGACCGGCGAAGAACACATTCCAGTCCACTCGGACACCACGTACGTGCAACTGTCCCGCGGCCGTCGTCGCGGCAACCGCCTCCGGGCGGTCGTTCCGCAGCACCGGGACGAACCCGGCGTCCGGCGCGGACTCCTGGCCCAGCGCGGACAGCGTCCCGCCGGGGCCCACCTCGACGAACGTCGCCACGCCCTCGTCCACGAGCGTGCGAACGGCGTCGGCGAACCGCACCGACTCACGCACATGCCGCACCCAGTACTCCGGCGAGGCCAACTCATCGGCGGAGACGCGGGCGCCGGTCAGCGTGGACACGATCGGGATCGCGGGAGCCTCGTACGACACTCCCTCCAGAACCCGGCGGAAGTCATCCAGCATCGGGTCCATCAACGGCGAATGGAACGCGTGGCTCACCTTCAGGCGAGACACCTTCCGGCCCGCCTCGCGCCAACGCTCCGCGACTGCTTCAACGTCAGCGGCCACACCCGAAATCACCACCGAGTTCGGGCCGTTGACCGCGGCGATCCCGACGGTCTCCGGGAGTTCCGATGCGACCTCGGCCTCGGACGCCTGGACCGCGACCATCGCGCCGCCCGTCGGCAGCGCCTGCATCAGCCCGGCACGGGCCGACACCACGGCGGCGGCGTCAGCCAGCGACCACACACCGGCCACGTGGGCCGCTGCCAGCTCGCCGATCGAGTGCCCCGCCAGCATGTCGGGGCGGACGCCCCACGACTCAAGGAGGCGGAAGAGGGCCACCTCGACCGCGAACAGCGCGGGCTGCGTGACACCCGTCTCGTTCAGCGCATCGGCGTCCTCGCCGAAGAGGACTTCACGTACCTGCGGGTCGAACTCCGACAGCGCGGCGTCGAGCGCCTCGGCGAACACCGGGAAACGGGAAGCCAGTTCGCGCCCCATACCGAGCCGCTGCGAACCCTGCCCCGAGAACAGAAAGCCCAGTCGGCCGGGCTCATCGGCGACACCCGTGACCACGGCACCGGTCGCCCGGCCCTCGGCCACGGCCGCCAATGCGGCCAGCAGTTCCGCCCGGTCGGCACCGACCACCACGGCACGGTGCTCAAGCACCGCACGTGAGGAAACCAGCGCACGGCCCACGTCCCCCACACTCAGCTCAGGAGTCATGTCCGCGAAGGACTTGAGCCGTGCGGCCTGCTCCCGCAACGCCTCGGGGCTCTTGGCCGACAGCAGCCACGGCACCAGTCCTGCGTCGCGATCCGGCTCCCGTGCCTCGGCCTGCTCCTCCTGCTCGACGGCGGGGGCCTGCTCGATGATGGTGTGCGCGTTGGTACCGCTGAACCCGAACGACGACACGCCTGCTCGCCACGGCCGGTCCACAGCGGGCCACTCACGTTCGTCAGTGAGCAACTCCACCGCACCCGCGGACCAGTCCACGTGGGGTGACGGCTCGTCCACGTGCAGGGTCTTGGGGAGCACGCCGTGCCGCATCGACATGACCATCTTGATCACGCCCGCCACACCGGCCGCGGCCTGCGTGTGACCAAGGTTCGACTTGATCGAGCCCAGCCACAACGGCCGGTCGGCGGGCCGGTCCTGGCCGTAGGTGGCGAGGACGGCCTGGGCCTCGATCGGGTCGCCCAGCTTCGTGCCCGTACCGTGCGCCTCGACCACATCCACGTCGGCCGACTCCAGGCCCGCGCTTGCCAGTGCCTGGCGGATGACGCGCTGCTGCGACGGGCCGTTCGGGGCGGTCAGGCCGTTCGACGCACCGTCCTGATTGACGGCCGAGCCCCGTACGACGGCCAGCACCTGGTGGCCGTTGCGCTGCGCGTCCGAGAGCCGCTCGACGAACAGCATGCCGACGCCCTCGCCCCAGCCCGTGCCGTCGGCACCGGCGGCGAACGCCTTGCACCGCCCGTCCACGGCGAGACCACGCTGGCGGCTGAACTCGACGAACGAGGTCGGCGTCGACATCACCGTCACACCGCCGGCCAGCGCCAGTTCGCACTCGCCCCTTTGCAGCGCCTGCACCGCCAGGTGCAGGGCCACCAGCGACGACGAGCACGCCGTGTCCACCGTGACGGCCGGGCCCTCAAGGCCGAACGTGTAGGACAGGCGGCCGGAGGCCACGCTGGCCGCGTTGCCGGTCGCGACGTAACCGCCCATGTCGTCGGCAGCCGCGCCCAGCACCCATCCGTAGTCCTGCATGTTCGACCCTACGAACACGCCTACGCGCTCACCGCGCAGCGAATCCGGGTCGATGCCTGCCCGCTCGAACGCCTCCCAGGAGGTCTCAAGGAGCAGTCGCTGCTGCGGGTCCATGGCAAGGGCCTCGCGCGGCGAGATCCCGAAGAACGCCGGGTCGAACGCGCCCACGTCGGACAGGAAGGCACCGGAACGCGAATACGAGGTTCCCACCCCGTCCGGGTCGGGGTCGTACAGCGCTTCCAAGTCCCAACCACGATCCGTCGGGAACTCCGACACCGCGTCCCCACCCGCGAGGACCACGTCCCACAGTTCCTCCGGGCTCGACACACCGCCCGGGAACCGGCACGACATCGCCACGATCGCGATCGGCTCGTCGGACGCGCTCGACACGGTCACGGAAGCGGATGCAGTGGGGACAACGCCGGACAGTTCGGTACGCAGGTACGCGGCAAGGACCGCCGCGTTCGGGTAGTCGTAGACCAACGTCGCCGGCAGCGCGACACCCGTGGCCTCACTCAGCCGGGCGCGCAGCTCCACCGCCGTCAGCGAGTCAAACCCCAACTCCCTGAACGCACGAGACGCCGAGAACGCATCACCCGACACATGACCGAGCACCGCGGCAGCCTCATACCGCACCAACTCCGTGAGCTGCCGCTCCTGCTCAGCCTCGTCCAGACCCGACAGACGCAGCGCCAACTCCGACATACCATCGGCCGCCGAAGTGGCCTCGAACGCCGCACGCACCTCGGGCAGTTCACCCAGCAACGGACTCGGCCGCTGCGCCATGAACGTGCCCGCGAACCGCTCCCAGTCCACATCAGCAACGATCACATTACCGTCACCGCGCTCCAGAGCCGTGGCCAGACCAGCGATCGCCACCGCAGGAGACATCGTCGGCAGACCCCTGCGCCGCAAATGCCCCGCCGCATCGCCACCGGCACCGGCGACCATGCCGCCACCACCCCAAGGACCCCACGCAACCGCCGTCGCAGGCAAACCCGCCGCCCGACGGTGCCCGGCAAGGGCATCCAGATACGCGTTGGCAGCCGCATACGCTCCCTGCCCGCCACTGCCCCACACACCAGCAATGGACGAGAACAGCACGAACGCGTCCAACTGCCGGTCACCCAGCAGCTCGTGGAGGTTGCGCGCACCGTCCACCTTCGCCGACATCACATCAGCGAACTCACCCAGATTAGCCGGATCAAGGCCGGCGAGAACACCTGAACGCTCGACACCCGCCGCATGCACTACCGCAGTGAGCGACGGAATGCCCGCCAGCAGCTCGGCGACGGACTCCCTGTCCGCCATGTCGCAGGCGGCGAACGTGACGCGTGCGCCCAGCTCGACGAGCTCGGCCTCCAGCTCCGCGGCACCATCAGCTGCGCGTCCGCGACGGCTCACCAGCACGACGTGCTCGGCACCGTTCCCCGCCAACCAGCGGGACACGTGACCGCCCAGGGCACCGAGGCCACCGGTCACAAGGACCGTCCCACTCGGCGTCCAGCCGGTGCCGAGGGTGTTCGTGCTCATCGGCGCCGGCACCAGCCTGCGCCCGAGCATCCCGCCGCCACGCAGGGCGATCTGGTCCTCGCCGTTCGGTTCGGCGAGGACGGACGCGAGAAGGTCGCCGGTCGTCTCGTCCTGCGCTTCGGGCAGATCGACCAGGCCGCCCCAGCGGCCGGGCTGCTCCAGAGCGGCCACCCGGCCAAGACCCCACAGCATCGACTGCTCGAAACCGGCAACCACATCGTCCGCACCCGCCGACACCGCGCCCGACGTCAGGCACCACAGCGGCGCATCCGCCTCACCCAGCGCCTGCAGCAGACCAATCGTGGCCGCGACACCCGCAGGCACGGACGATGCGCCCGCATCGGCGAGACCCAGCAGCGAGACCACACCATTCAACGCCGACAGACCGGTCAACTGCTCCGCCCAGTCGGCCGCTTCCGCGTCCACATCCACGTGCAGGACGTGCACGTCGTCCGCACCGTTCCGGCTCAGCGACTCACGCACCCAATCGGCACGGTCCTCACCAACCGGCGCGACAACCAGCCAGACACCATCCAGGCGCCCAGACCCGGCAGCCACCGACCGCCACTCGACCCCATACCGCCAACCGTCCACGGTGGAGCGCCCCTGCTGCTCCTTGCGCCAGGCGGAAAGCCTCGGCAGCACCGCACTCAGCGGAGCGTCCGACGACACATCCAACGTACGGGCGAGGTCGGCGATGTCGCCGTCCTCCACGACTCCCCAGAACCGCGCCTCCACCGGCGACAGGAGCCCAACCTCCATATCGGCGGAGGGGGCGTCCAGCCAGTAGCGCTCGCGCTGGAACGCGTACGTCGGCAGGTCCACCCGCCGCGCACCGCGCCCGGCGAAGAACACCTCCCAGTCCACTCGGACACCACGCACATGCAGCTGTCCCGCGGCCGTCGTCGCGGCAACCGCCTCCGGGCGGTCATTCCGCAGGACCGGCACGAAGGCCGCATCCGGTGCGGACTGCTGACCCAGCGCCGACAGCGTGCCACCCGGGCCGACCTCGACGAACGTGGTCACCTCGTCGTCCACGAGCGTGCCGACGGCAGCGGCGAACCGCACCGACTCGCGCACGTGGCGCACCCAGTATTCGGGCGAGGCCAACTCCTCGGCGGTCGCGCGGACTCCGGTCAGCGTCGACACGATCGGAATCGAAGGCGCCTCGTACGACACGCCCTCAAGCACCCGGCGGAAGTCATCCAGCATCGGGTCCATCAGCGGCGAGTGGAACGCGTGGCTGACCTTCAGGCGAGACACCTTCCGGCCCGCCTCGCGCCAACGCTCCGCGACCGCTTCAACGTCAGCGGCGGCACCGGAAATGACCACGGAGTTGGGGCCGTTGACGGCAGCGATACCAACGGTCTCCGGCAGGCCGGACGCGACTTCGGCCTCGGACGCCTGGATCGCCACCATCGCGCCACCGGACGGCAGCGCCTGCATCAGCGCGCCACGCGCCGACACCACCTTGACCGCGTCGGACAGCGACCACACGCCCGCCACATGGGCGGCGGCCAGCTCACCGATGGAGTGCCCCGCCAGGGCGTCGGGCTGCACGCCCCAGGAGTCGAGGAGCCGGAACAGCGCCACCTCGACCGCGAACAGCGCGGGCTGCGTCACCCCGGTCTCGTTCAGCGCGTCGGCGTCCTCGCCGAACAGGACGTCACGGACCTCAGGCCCGAACTCCGCGAGTACGGCGTCCAGTGCCTCGGCGAACGCCGGGAAACGGGCCGCCAGTTCGCGACCCATACCGAGCCGCTGCGAACCCTGACCCGAGAACAAGAAGGCCAGTCGTCCGGGCGCGTCGGCAAGGCCCGTGACCACGGCACCGGTCGGATGCCCCTCGGCCACGGCCGCCAGGGCCGCCAGGAATTCGGACCGCTCACCGGCGACCACCACGGCACGGTGCTCAAGCACCGCACGCGAGGACACCAGCGCACGGCCCACATCCGCCACGGCCAGATCCGACGCCTCGTCCACGAAGGACTTGAGCCGTGCGGCCTGCTCCCGCAGCGCCTCGGGGCTCTTGGCCGACAGCAGCCACGGCACCAGACCCGCGTCACCTACCGGCTCCGATGCTTGCTCCTGCTCCTCCTGCTCGACCACCGGAGCCTGCTCGACGATGACATGCGCGTTCGTGCCACTCACGCCGAACGACGACACACCCGCCCGCCACGGCTGACCCGTCTCAGGCCACGGACGCGCCTCCGTCAACAACTCGACAGCGCCCGCGGACCAGTCCACATGCGACGACGGCTCATCCACGTGCAGCGTCTTCGGCAGTACGCCCTGCCGCATCGCCATCACCATCTTGATCACACCGGCCACACCCGCAGCCGCCTGCGTGTGACCGATGTTGGACTTCACCGAGCCCAGCCACAGCGGCCGGTCTGCGGGCCGGTCCTGGCCGTAGGCCGTCAGCAGTGCCTGCGCCTCGATCGGGTCGCCCAGCTTCGTACCCGTACCGTGCGCCTCCACCGCGTCCACCTGCGCCGCGGTGAGCTGTGCGCTCGCCAGCGCCTGGCGGATGACCCGCTGCTGGGAAGGGCCGTTCGGGGCGGTCAGGCCGTTCGACGCGCCGTCCTGGTTCACCGCCGAGCCGCGGATCACTCCGAGGACCTCGTGGCCGTTGCGCTCCGCGTCCGAGAGACGCTCGAGGACCAGCAGACCCACGCCCTCGCCCCAGCCGGTGCCATCGGCGGCGTCGGCGAACGCCTTGACACGGCCGTCCGTGGCCAGGCCGCGCTGGCGGCTGAAGTCGATGAACACCCCGGGCGTCGACATCACGGTGACGCCGCCCGCGAGGGCGATCGGGCACTCCCCGTGCCGCAGCGCGTGCACCGCGAGGTGCATCGCGACCAGGGACGACGAGCAGGCGGTGTCGATGGTCAGCGCGGGGCCCTCGAAACCGAAGGTGTAGGACAGCCGGCCGGAGATGACGCTCGCCGCGTTGCCGGTGCCGAGGTAGCCCTCGTAACCCTCCGGCGCGCCGGTGAGCAGGCGGGCCAGGTAGTCCTGGCCGTTGGTGCCGACGAACACGCCCGACCTGCTGCCCCGCAGCGTGTGCGGGTCGATGCCCGCCCGCTCGAAGGCCTCCCAGGAGGTCTCGAGGAGTAAGCGCTGCTGCGGGTCCATCGCCGCGGCCTCGCGCGGTGAGATCCCGAAGAAGGCCGGGTCGAAGTCCGGCACGTCGTGGATGAAGGCGCCCTCACGGGTGTAGCAGGTCCCCTGCCGGTCGGGGTCGTCGTCGAAGAGTGCCTCCAGGTCCCAGCCACGGTTGGTGGGGAACTCGGAGACGGCGTCCTTGCCGTCCTGCAGGAGTCGCCACAGGTCCTCCGGCGAGCGCACACCACCGGGGAACCGGCAGCTCATGCCGACGATCGCGATCGGCTCGGCCTCGCGCTCCTCGGCCTCCCGCAGCTTGCCGCGTGCCTCCTGGAGGTCCACGGAGGCTCGGCGGAGGTAGTCGAGGTACTTCTCCTCGTTGGACATGTGTTGCGACCCTTCAGGTGAGTTCATCGGCTCAGGACCGACCGAGTTGTTCGTCGAGCAGCGGGAGCGGCTCGTGCTCAGGACTTGCCAAGTTGATCGTCGAGCAGCGCGAGCAGCTCATCCGCCGACGCGGTACGCGCGTCCGTTCCGGACTCGGCGGGTTCTGTGCGGTTGTGCGTTGCGTCCCACTTGGACAGCAGGGCGCGGAGGCGGTCTCCGACGGCCGCGCTCTGCTCGTCGTCCGGTGTGAGGAGGGACAACGTGGACTCCAGACGGTCCAGTTCGGTGTCGATGGTCGGCGTCCCGCCTCCGGGCAACCCGTCGAGCACGTGCGCGGCGAGCGCGGACGGCGTGGGGAAGTCGAAGACGAGCGTCGCGGGCAGGCTGAGGCCGGTGGTGGCGTTGAGGAGGTTGCGGAACTCGACCGCGGTGAGCGAGTCGAAGCCCAACTCCTGGAAGGCCCGGCCGGGTTCCACCAGCTTGGTTCCCTCGTGTCCGAGGACGGCGGCCGCCGCCTCCCGCACGAGGTCGAGGACGGCGCGTTCGCGCTCCGCCCCGGACAGCGCGGTGAGCTTGGCCACCATGTCGACCGGCGCTGTCGTCTCGGCGGCGCCCTGGGCGCGGTGCACGCCGGGCAGTTCCTGGAGCAGCGGGCTGGGCCGCACCGACGTGAAGGCCGGGGCGAACACACCCCAGTCGACGTCCGCCACAAGGGCCGTCGGATCGCCCTGCCGGACGGCACGGTCCAGTGCGGCGACGGCCTGCTCGGGCTCCAGCGGGGCCAGGCCGCGGCGGCGCAGCTGTTCGCCGAGCTGCCCGTCGGCCATTCCGCCGCCGCCCCAGGGCCCCCATGCGACCGCGGTGGCGGGCAGGCCCGCGGCCACCCGCTGTTCCGCGAGTGCGTCGAGGAAGGCGTTGGCGGGCGCGTAGTTGCCCTGGGCCGCCGCACCGAACGTGCCCGACACCGAGGAGAACATCACGAACGCCGACAGGTCCATGTCGCGGGTCAGCTCGTCCAGGTTGGCCGCGGCGCCGGCCTTCGGCCGCAGCACGGCGTCGAGCCGCTCCGGGGTGAGCGAGGACAGTACGCCGTCGTCCAGGGTGCCCGCCGCGTGGACGACCGCGGTGAGCGGGAACTCGGCGGGAACGGATGCCAGCAGGTCCGCGAGCGCGTCCCGGTCGGCGACGTCGCAGGCCGCGATCGTGACACGGGCGCCAAGCGCGGTCAGTTCCGCGTGCAGTTCCTTCGCGCCGTCGGCCTCCAGGCCGCGCCTGCTGGTCAGGAGCAGATGTTCGGCGCCCTTCGCCACCAGCCACCTGGCGACGTGCCCGCCGAGCGAGCCGGTGCCGCCGGTGACGAGGACCGTGCCGGTGGGGTCCCAGTCGCCGAGGCGGGCCGAGGTCACCGGCTGGAGCCGTCGGCCGTACACCCCGCTGGCGCGGAGCGCGACCTGGTCCTCGCCCTGCGTTCCTGACAGGACGCCCGCGAGGCGTGCGCCGCTGCGCTCGTCCAGCGTGCCGGGCAGGTCGACGAGGCCGCCCCAGCGTTCGGGGTGTTCCAGTGCGACGACCCGGCCGAAGCCCCACACCATCGCCTGGTCGGGTGCCGCGGGTGTGTCGGAGCCGCCGATGGCGACACCGCCCCGCGTCGCGCACCACAGCGGGGCGGCGATGCCGGTGTCGCTGAGGGCCTGGACGAGGGCGAGGGTCGCGTGCAGGCCGCCGGACGGCAGTTCGGGGTCGAGCGCGAGCAGCGAGAGCATGCCCGCGACGGGCTCGCCGGTCGCCGTCCGCGCCTCGGTCGCCATCCGGGCCGCAAGGGATTCGCGGTCCACCGCGTCGCCGGTCCGGACGGGAACGACCTGCGCGCCGTGCCTGCTCAGCGCGGTGGTGACTGCTTCCTCACCGGCGCCGTCCCGGCTGACCACGAGCCAGGTGCCCGTGAGCGCCGCGGTGGGCTCGCTCACCGGCTGCCAGGTCACGCGGTAGCGCAGGCCGTCGACCGCGGAGTTCTCGGCCTGTTCCTGCCGCCACGACGAGAGCCGGGGCAGCACCGCACTGATCGGGTCGTCGAGGGACACGGCCAGCTCGTCCGCGAGCTCGCCGAGGTCGCCTTCGGCGACAGCCGCCCAGAAGCGCGCGTCGACGGCCCCGGAGACGTCGCCCGACGGGGCCTCGGCCAGGGTCGGCCAGTACCTCTGCCGCTGGAAGGCGTAGGTGGGCAGGTCGATGTGCGCGCCGCCGGCGGTCAGAGCGGTCCAGTCGACGGCGACACCGAGCACGTGCAGCCTGCCCACGGCCGTCGCCAGTTCGAGCGTCTCGGACCGGTCGCCGCGCAGCGCGGGCACGAACGCGGCGTCGGGCGCGGTCTCCTGGCCGAGGGCGGTGAGCACCCCGCCGGGGCCGATCTCCAGGAACGCGTCCACGCCCTGGTCCCGCAACGTGCCGACGGCGTCGGCGAACCGCACCGCTTCGCGCACGTGCCGCACCCAGTACTCCGGCGACGTCAGTTCTTCGACGGTCGCCCGCGCGCCGGTCAGCGTGGACACGATCGGGATGGCCGGAGTCTCGTACGACACCTCTTCGAGGACCCTGCGGAAGTCGTCGAGCATCGGCTCCATGAGCGGTGAGTGGAACGCGTGGCTGACGCGGAGCCGCGTCACCTTCCGCCCGGTCCCACGCCAGCGCTCGGCGATGGCCTCGGCGTCGGCGGCGACGCCCGAGAGCACCACCGAGGTCGGGCCGTTCACCGCTGCGATGCCCACGGTGTCGGTCAGGTCCGGCAGGATCTCGGCCTCGGTGGCCTGGATCGCGAACATCGCGCCGCCCTCGGGCAGCGCCTGCATGAGGCGGCCCCGGCTCGACACCACCGCGGCGGCGTCGGCCAGCGACCAGACACCGGCCACGTGGGCCGCTGCCAGCTCGCCGATGGAGTGCCCGGCGAGCACCTCGGGACGGATGCCCCAGGACTCCACGAGGCGGAACAGCGCGACCTCGACCGCGAACAGCGCGGGCTGCGTCACCGCGGTCTGGTTGAGCGCTTCGGCGTCATCGCCGAACAGCAGGTCCCGCAGCGGTACGGCGGAGCCGGACCGGCCATCGGTGCGGGCGTCGACGTGGGCGTCGATGTGGGCGCAGACCTCGTCGAGCGCGTCGGCGAACACCGGGAAGCGGTCGTACAGTTCGCGTCCCATGCCGAGCCGCTGTGCGCCCTGGCCGGAGAAGAGGAACGCCGGCCGGTGCCCCGCCGCGACGCCGGAGACGAGACCGTTCGCGGTCCGCCCCTCGGCGAGCGCGTCCAGGGCCGCGAGCAGCCCGTCGCGGTCCTGCCCGACGACGACCGCCCGGTGGTCGAGGGCGGCTCGTGTCCGAGCGAGCGTGGTGGCGACGTCGAGCAGGTTCAGCTCCGGCTGCGCCACGAGGTGGGCGCGCAGCCGTCCGGCCTGTGCCCGCAGCGCGTCGTCGCCCCGAGCCGATACCAGCAGCGGCAGCACGGACGGGTCCGGAGCGGCCTTCGGTACGGCGACCTGGGTGACCGGCGCCTGCTCGATGATGGCGTGCGCGTTGGTTCCGCTGAACCCGAACGACGACACGCCGAACCGGCGCGGCCGGTCGGTCTCCGGCCAGGGGCGGGCCTCGGTGAGGAGCTCGATGTCACCTGCCGACCAGTCGACCTGCGGAGTCGGCTCGGCGACGTGCAGCGTCTTCGGCAGCACGCCGTGCTGCATCGCCATGACCATCTTGATGACGCCGCCGACTCCGGCCGCGCCCTGGGTGTGGCCGATGTTGGACTTCAGCGACCCGAGCCACAGCGGCTGTTCGGCGGGCCGGTCCTGGCCGTAGGTGGCAAGGAGCGCCTGCGCCTCGATCGGGTCGCCCAGCTTCGTGCCGGTGCCGTGCGCCTCCATGGCGTCCACGTCGGCCGACTCCAGACCCGCGCTGGCGAGCGCCTGGCGGATGACGCGCTGCTGCGAGGGACCGTTCGGGGCGGTCAGGCCGTTGGACGCGCCGTCCTGGTTGACCGCGGTGCCCCGCACGACGGCGAGCACGCGGTGCCCGTTGCGCCGGGCGTCGGAAAGACGCTCCAGTACGAGCATGCCGACGCCCTCGCCCCAGCCGGTGCCTTCGGCGTCCGACGAGAACGGCCTGCACCGGCCGTCCACGGACAGCCCGCGCTGTCGGCTGAAGTCCATGAACGCGCCCGGCGTCGTCATCACCGCTACGCCACCGGCAAGCGCCATCGAGCACTCGCCCGACCGCACCGCCTGCACGGCCAGGTGCAGGGCCACGAGGGACGAGGAGCACGCCGTGTCGACCGTGACCGCGGGTCCCTCAAGGCCGAAGGTGTAGGAGAGCCGACCGGACGTGACGCTCGCCGCGTTGCCCGTACCGACGTATCCCTCGACGCTCTCCTCGCCCGCCGCCAGCAGGTTCGCGTAGTCCTGGATGCTGGTGCCTGCGTAGACGCCGATGTCGCGTCCCCGTACCGAGTTCGGGTCGATGCCGGACCGCTCGAACGCCTCCCAGGAGGTCTCGAGCAGCAGCCGGTGCTGCGGGTCCATGGCAAGGGCTTCGCGCGGCGATATCCCGAAGAACGTCGGGTCGAACAGATCGGCGTCGTGCAGGAAGCCGCCCTGCCGGGTGTACGTGGTGCCCGCGTGGTCGGGGTCCGGGTGGTAGATCGCGTCCAGGTCCCAGCCGCGGTTTCCGGGGAACTCGCTGATGGCGTCGGCGCCGTCGAGGACGAGTCGCCACAGGTCCTCGGGCGAGTTGACCCCGCCCGGATAGCGGCAGCTCATGCCGACGATCGCGATCGGCTCGTCGGCCCCGGCGACAGCGACGGTCGTGCGGGTACGTGCCGCAGCGACGGGCGCGCCCGCCAGTTCGGCGACGAGGTGCGCGACGAGCGCTGCAGGGGTCGGGTAGTCGAAGACCAGCGTGGCGGGCAGGCGCAGTTCGGTGGCCGCGTTGAGCCGGTCGCGGAATTCGACGGCGGTCAGCGAGTCGAACCCGAGCTCCTTGAACGCGCGGTCGGGTACGACGGCGTGCGCCGAGCTGTGGCCGAGCACCACGGCCACATGGCCGAGCACGAGGTCCAGCAGTGCCTTCTCCCGCTCGGCCTCGGTCAGCCCGGCGAGGGACTGCGCCAACGCGGACGCGGCGGCCCCGGAATCGGCGGTCCTGCGTGCGGTGCCCCGCACCAGGCCGCGCAGGAGGTGCGGCACGGGGTGGGAACGCGCCTGCCGCTGCAGCACGGTCAGGTCGAGGGGGATCGGCACGATCGCGGCACGGTCCGTGGAACCCGCCGCGTCGAACAGCGCCAGGCCCTCGGCCACGCCGATCGGTGTCGCGCCGCCGCCGGTGATCCGCCGTGCGTCGGGCTCGTCGGGGCTGTCTGCCGTGCCGTCCGCATCCGCCCAGAGGCCCCATGCCAACGATGTGGCGGGCAGGCCGGCGGCGCGGCGGTGCTGGGCGAGCGCGTCCAGGAAGGTGCCGGCCGCCGCGTAGTTGCCCTGGGCGGGGTCGCCGAGTGCGCCCGCCGCCGAGGAGAACAGCACGAAGGCGGACAGGTCCAGGTCGCGGGTCAGCTCGTGCAGATGCCAGGCCCCGTCGACCTTCGGCCGGAACACGGCGTCGACCTGCTTCGGGGTCATCGATCCGATCGTGGCGGTGTCCGGCACACCTGCGGTGTGGATCACCGCGGATATCTCGTGCTCGGCGAGCAGCGCCGCGAGGGCTTCGCGGTCGGCCACATCGCAGGCCGCGTACGTCACTTCGGCGCCCTGCGCGGTGAGTTCACCACGCAGTTCCTCGGCACCCTCGGCAGCGGCGCCGCGCCTGCTCACCAGGAGCAGGTTGCGCACGCCCCGCTCGGCGACCAGATGCCGGGCGACATGGCCACCCAGCATGCCGGTCGCGCCAGTGATCAGCACCGCACCGGAGCCAAAGCCGGGGTCTTCCGCTGCGGCCTGCCGCACCCTCGCCAGGCGGGGCACGCGAACGTCGCCGGACCGGACAGTCAGCTGCGGCTCACCGGTGGCCAGCGCGGCGGGCAGCACATCGAGCGAGGACGCCTCGTCATCGAGGTCGACCAGCACGATCCGGTCCGGGTTCTCCGACTGAGCGGAGCGCACCAAGCCCCACACCGCCGCCTGAGCGACATCTCGTACGTCGTCATCTGCCGTGGCGGCGATCGCGCCGTTGGTCGCAATGACCAGACGCGACGGGTCGAACCGCCCGTCCGCCAGCCAGGATTGGACTGTGTTCAGTGCCCAGTGCGCCGCCTCACGCGCACCAGTCGCAGGGTCGGACGTGGAGGTGACCGGGCACGACACCGGGCACGACAGAACGATGTAGTCGGGCAGCTCCACTGCCTCCGCCAGCATCTGCAGGTCGGTCCACTCCATCGTCTCGATCGTCGGTACGTCACCGTCGGACGAAGGAGCCGACACCCAGTCGACGCCGAACAGCGACTCCCCGTTCTGCCGCGACGGCTTCGCCGCCATGGGTCGCAGTACGAGCGAGTCGATCGTGGCCACCGGTGCACCGGAGCCGTCAGCGACCGTCAGCGCCACTCCGTCCGCGCCGGTGGGCGACAGCCGCACCCGCAGCGCCGTCGCGCCCGAGGCGTGCAGCCGCACACCCGACCACGAGAACGGCAGGCCGCCGGAGTCACCGTTGCTGTCACCTGCCAGGCCGATCGCATGCAGCGCCGCGTCGAGCAACGCGGGGTGCAGACCGAAGCCGTCCACTCCCACACCCTCCGGGAGCCCGACCTCGGCGAACACCTCGTCGCCCTTGCGCCAGGCCGACCGCAGCCCCTGGAACACCGGCCCGTAGCCGAAGCCGCCCGCGACCATGCGGTCGTAGTAGCCGTCCAGGTCGACAGCCTCTGCGCCCGCAGGCGGCCACTCGACGAGTGAAACCCCACCGGAGCGGCCACCCTCGCGCAGTACGCCGGTGGCGTGCCGGGTCCACGCCCGACCGTCGTCGGTGTCACCCACACTGGAGTGGAAACTCAGCTCACGCCGGCCCGACGAGTCCTCGGCCCCGACCCACACCTGAATCCGCACCGATCCGCGCTCCGGCAGAACAAGCGGCGCCTCCAGCGTCAGCTCCTCGACCAGGTCACACCCGACCTGGTCCCCCGCACGCACCGCCAGCTCGACAAACGCAGCACCGGGCAGCAGCACCGAACCCTGGACGAGGGAGTCGGCCAGCCACGGGTGGGTCTGGAGCGACAACCGGCCGGTCAGCAGCACGCCGTCCGTGCCGCCGAGGGTGACGGTCGCGCCAAGCAACGGGTGCTCGGCCGCGCCGAGCCCGACCGCCGAGACGTCGCCCATCGCGGGCAGCACATCGGGCCAGTAGCGCTCGCGCTGGAAGGCGTACGTCGGCAGGTCCACCCGCCGCGCACCGCGACCGGCGAAGAACACATCCCAGTCCACTCGGACGCCACGCACATGCAGCTGGGCCGCGGCGGTCGTGGCGGCCGCAGCCTCCGGTCGTTCGCCACGCAGCACCGGCACGAAGATTGCCTCCGGCGCGGACTCACGTCCCAGCGCCGACAGCGTGCCACCCGGGCCGACCTCGACGAACGTACCCACGCCCTCGTCCACGAGCGTGCCGACGGCGTCGGCGAATCGCACCGACTCGCGCACATGCCGCACCCAGTATTCGGGCGAGGCCAACTCCTCGGCGGAGGCGCGGGCGCCGGTCAGCGTCGACACGATGGGGATGGCCGGTGCCTCGTACGACACCTCTTCAAGCACTCGACGGAAGTCGTCAAGCATCGGGTCCATCAGCGGCGAGTGGAACGCGTGACTCACGCGAAGGCCGGTCACCTTCCGGCCCGCCTCGCGCCACTCCTCCGCAACCGCGTCGACATCAGCGGCGGCACCGGAAATGACCACGGAGTTGGGGCCGTTGACGGCAGCGATACCAACGGTCTCCGACAGATTCGATGTGACCTCGGCCTCGGACGCCTGGATCGCCACCATCGCGCCACCGGAAGGCAGAGCCTGCATCAGCGCACCACGCGCCGACACCACCGCGGCGGCGTCGGCGAGCGACCACATGCCGGAGACATGCGCGGCGGCCAACTCACCGATCGAGTGGCCCGCCAGTACGTCGGGCCGGACACCCCAGGACTCAAGGAGGCGGAAGAGGGCGACTTCGACCGCGAACAGTGCGGGCTGCGTCACGCCTGTCTCGTTCAGGGCGTCGACGTCCTCACCGAAGAGGACTTCGCGTACCTGCGGGTCGAACTCCGACAGCGCGGCGTACAGGGCATCGGCGAACACCGGGAAACGGGCCGCCAGTTCACGGCCCATGCCGAGTCGCTGCGAACCCTGACCCGAGAACAAGAAACCCACCCGGCCGGGCTCGCCTGCCACGCCCGTGACCACGGCACCGGTCGGCTGGCCCTCGGTCATGGCCGCCAAAGCAGCCAGGAACTCCGCCCGATCGGCGCCAATCACCACGGCACGGTGCTCAAGCACCGCACGCGAGGACACCAGCGCACGGCCCACATCCGCCACGGCCAGATCCGACGCATCGTCCGCGAAGGACTTGAGCCGTGCGGCCTGCTCCCGCAGCGCCTCGGGGCTCTTGGCCGACAGCAACCACGGCACCAAGCCCGCGTCACCCACCGGCTCCGGCGACTCCGCCTGCTCCTCCTGCTCGACCACCGGAGCCTGCTCGACGATGACATGCGCGTTCGTGCCACTCACACCGAACGACGACACACCCGCCCGCCACGGCTGACCCGTCTCAGGCCACGGACGCGCCTCCGTCAGCAGCTCGACAGCGCCTGCGGACCAGTCCACGTGTGACGACGGCTCGTCCACGTGGAGGGTGCGCGGAAGTACTCCGTGCTGCATCGCCATGACCATCTTGATCACACCCGCGACGCCAGCGGCGGCCTGCGTGTGACCGATGTTCGACTTCACCGAACCCAGCCACAGCGGCCGGTCGGCGGTGCGGTCCTGGCCGTACGTCGCGAGGAGCGCCTGGGCCTCGATCGGGTCACCGAGGGTGGTGCCGGTGCCGTGCGCCTCCATGGCGTCCACGTCGGCCGACTCCAGACCCGCGCTGGCGAGTGCCTGGCGGATGACGCGCTGCTGGGACGGGCCGTTCGGGGCGGTCAGGCCGTTCGACGCACCGTCCTGATTGACGGCCGATCCCCGCACGACCGCGAGAATCTGATGGCCGTTGCGCTGGGCATCCGAAAGCCGCTCCACGAGCAGCATGCCGACACCCTCACCCCAGCCAGTGCCATCGGCGGCATCGGCGAACGCCTTGCAGCGTCCGTCCACGGACAGCCCGCGCTGACGGCTGAACTCGATGAACGCACCCGGCGTCGACATCACCGTCACACCACCGACCAGCGCCAGTTCGCACTCGCCCTTGTGCAGTGCCTGGCTCGCCCAGTGCAGGGCGACCAGGGACGACGAGCACGCCGTGTCCACGGTGACGGCCGGGCCTTCGAGACCGAACGTGTAGGACAGTCGGCCGGAGATGACGCTTGCCGCATTGCCGGTGCCCGCGTAGCCCTCCACGCTCTCCCGCGAGGCCATCAGCAGGGTTCCGTAGTCCTGGCCGTTGGTGCCCACGAAGACGCCGGAGCGGCTTCCGCGGAGCGAGTTCGGGTCGATACCGGCCCGCTCGAAGGCCTCCCAGGACGTCTCAAGGAGCAGTCGCTGCTGCGGGTCCATCGCCAGCGCTTCACGCGGCGAGATGCCGAAGAAGGCTGGGTCGAAGTCCGCGACATCGTTCAGGAAGGCGCCCATGCGGCTGTACGTGGTGCCCGACTGATCGGGGTCGGGGTCGTAGAGCGAGTCGATGTCCCAGCCGCGGTCGACGGGGAATCCGGCCACCGCGTCGGAACCCGACTCGACAAGATGCCACAGGTCCTCCGGCGACTCGACCCCGCCGGGGAAACGGCAGCTCATGCCGACGATCACGATCGGCTCATCGGCCACCATCGCAACGGGCTCGTTGGTCACCACATCGACCACACCACCCAACAACTCGGCGCCCAGATGCGCCGCGAGCGCGGCAGGAGTCGGGTAATCGAAGACCAGCGTGGCCGGCAACGCCAACTCGGTCGCCGCATTCAACCGATTCCGCAGCTCGACAGAGCTGAGCGAATCAAAGCCGAGCTCCTTGAACGCACGGTCGGGTACGACGGCGTGCGCCGAGCTGTGGCCGAGCACCACGGCCACATGGCCGAGCACGAGGTCCAGCAGCACCTTCTCCCGCTCCGCGACGGGCAGCACCGCCAGCGACTGCGCCAACGCCGACCCGGCGACAACGAGGCCGGACTCGACGGTCCTGCGCGCGCTGCCCCGCACCAGGCCACGCATGAGGTGCGGCACAGGCTGAGAACGCGCCTGCCGACGCAACACCGGCAGGTCAAGCGGAATTGGCACCAGGGCGGCACGCCCCGTGGAACCCGCCGCGTCAAACAGTGCCAGGCCCTCGGTTGCCCCGATCGGGATCACACCACTGCGGGTCATCCGCTGTACGTCGGCCTCGTCGAGGCTGCCTGCCATGCCGTCGGCCGAGGCCCACAGGCCCCACGCGAGCGAGGTCGCGGCAAGGCCGGATGCGTGACGGTGCTGGGCGAGCGCGTCCAGGAAGGTGTTGGCGGCGGCGTAGTTGCCCTGGCCAGGTCCACCGAGGATGCCCGCCACCGAGGAGAACAGCACGAAGGCGGACAGGTCGAGGTCGCGGGTCAGCTCGTGCAGGTGCCAGGCCGCGTCGACCTTCGGCCGGAAGACGCCGTCGATCCGCTCGGCGGTCAGTGAGCCGATCGTGCCGTCGTCCAGCACGCCTGCGGTGTGGATCACGGCGGAGATGTCGTCGTGGTCGGCGAGCAGTTCCTTGAGGGCTTCGCGGTCGGCGACGTCGCATGCCGCGTACGTCACTTCGGCTCCCTGCGCGGTGAGTTCATCGCGCAGTTCCTCGGCGCCCTCGGCGGCAGCGCCACGCCTGCTCACCAGGAGGAGATTGCGCACCCCTCGCTCGGCGACCAGGTGCCGGGCCACAAGACCACCCAGCGTGCCCGTCGCGCCAGTGACCAGCACCGCACCGGAACCAAAGCCGGGGTCATCCGCTGCGACCTGCCGCACCCTGGCCAGGCGAGGCACGCGGACCTCGCCGGACCGCAGCGCCAGCTGCGGCTCACCGGTGGCCAGCGCGGACGGCAGCACATCGAGCGAGGACGCCTCGTCATCGAGGTCGACCAGCACGATCCGGTCCGGGTTCTCCGACTGAGCGGAGCGCACCAGACCCCACACCGCCGCCTGAGCCACATCTCGTACGTCGTCATCAGCCGTGGCGGCAATCGCGCCACGAGTCACGACGACCAGACGCGACCCGTCGAACCGCCCGTCCGCCAACCAGGATTGGACTGTGCTCAGTGCCCAGTGCGCCGCCTCATGCGCACCGGCCACCGGGTCGGACCCGGAAGTGACCGGGCACGGCAGAACGATGAAGTCGGGCAGCTCCGCCGCCCCAGCCAGTGCCTCCAGGTCGGTCCACTCGACCGTCGGGACATCGTCCCCGGCCAGGGGCACCGACACCCAGTCGACACCGAACAGCGCATCGTCCTGACCGTCGCCGCTGAGCTGATCCAGCGACACCGGACGCAGTACAAGCGAGTCGATCGTGGCCACCGGTGCGCCGGAGCCGTCCGCGACCGTCAGCGCCACTCCGTCCGCGCCGGTGGGCGACAGCCGCACGCGCAATGCCGTCGCGCCCGAGGCATGCAGCTGCACACCCGACCACGAGAACGGCAAGCCATCGGCATCGCCGTCAGTCAGGCCAACCGTGTGCAACGCCGAGTCAAGCAACGCCGGGTGCAGACCAAACCCCTCAGCCTTCACACCCTCAGGCAGCGCAACCTCGGCGAACAGCTCCTCCCCCTTGCGCCAGGCCGACCGCAGCCCCTGGAACACCGGGCCATAACCCAAGCCCAGCTCCGCCAACCCGCCGTAGAACCCCTCCAGGTCCACGGCCCCCGCACCAGCCGGCGGCCACTCCACCAGCGAAACCCCACCGGAACGGCTGCCTGCCCCGAGCACACCAGTGGCGTGCCGAGTCCACGCACGGCCGTCGTCGTCACTGTCACCCACGCTGGAGTGGAAACTCAGCTCACGTCGGCCCGACGAGTCCTCGGCGCCGACCCACACCTGAACCCGCACCGAGCCTTGCTCGGGCAGAACAAGCGGCGCCTCCAGGGTCAACTCCTCGACCAGGTCGCACCCGACCTGGTCACCGGCACGTACCGCCAACTCGACAAACGCAGCACCCGGCAACAACACCGAACCCTGCACCACATAATCAGCCAGCCACGGATGCGACTGAAGCGACAACCGTCCAGTCAGCAGCACACCATCCGTGCCGCCGAGAGTGACGGTCGCGCCAAGCAACGGGTGCTCGGCCGCACCGAGGCCGGCCGCTGCGACATTGCCGATCGCGGGCAGTACATCGGGCCAGAAGTGCTCGCGCTGGAACGCGTACGTCGGCAGATCAATTCGGCGTGCGCCGCGACCGGCGAAGAACGCTTCCCAAGCCACCTGCACACCGCGCACGTGCAGCTGTCCTGCGGCGGTCGTGGCGGCAACCGCCTCCGGGCGGTCGCCACGCAGCACCGGTAGGAAGGTCGCCTCCGGCGCGGACTCACGGCCAAGCGCCGACAGCGTGCCACCCGGGCCGACCTCGACGAACGAACCCACACCCTCAGCGACCAGAGCGCCGACGGCATCGGCGAACCGCACCGACTCACGCACATGCCGCACCCAGTACTCCGGCGAGGCCAACTCCTCGGCGGAAACGCGGACACCAGTCAGCGTCGACACGATGGGAATCGACGGCGCCTCGAACGACACCTCTTCAAGCACTCGGCGGAAGTCATCGAGCATCGGGTCCATCAACGGCGAGTGGAACGCGTGGCTCACCTTCAGGCGAGACACCTTCCGACCCGCCTCACGCCACCGCTCAGCCACTGCTTCCACGTCGGTGTCGACACCGGAAATGACCACCGACGTCGGCCCGTTGACCGCAGCGATACCCACGGTCTCCGGCAGATCGGACCCAACTTCGGCCTCGGACGCCTGGATCGCCACCATCGCACCGCCCTCGGGCAGTGCCTGCATCAGCGCGCCACGCGCGGACACCACCTTCACGGCATCGGCCAGCGACCAGACACCGGCCACATGGGCGGCAGCCAGCTCACCGATCGAATGCCCGGCCAGCACATCCGGCCGCACACCCCACGACTCAAGGAGGCGGAACAACGCCACCTCGACCGCGAACAGAGCGGGCTGCGTCGCCCCCGTCTCATTCAGCGCATCGGCATCCTCGCCGAACAACACCTCACGAACCGCCGGGTCGAATTCACCCAGTACGACGTCCAGTGACTCGGCGAACACCGGGAAACGGTCCGCCAGTTCACGACCCATCCCCAGCCGCTGCGAACCCTGACCCGAGAACAGGAAACCCACCCGGCCAGGCTCATCAGCGACACCCGTGACCACGGCACCGGTCGCCCGGCCCTCGGCCACGGCCGCCAGACCGGCCAGGAACTCGGACCGGTCAGCGGCCACGAGCACCGCCCGGTGGTCCAACGCCGACCGCGTCGTGGTGAGCGAGAAGCCGACATCAGCGAGCGCGTGGTCGTCCACCACGGCCATCAGCCGCTCGGCCTGACCGCGCAACGCACCCTCGTCGCCCGCCGAAAGCACCCACGGCACTACGCCGGCGTCGCGCACCGGCTCCGGTGCCTCCGCCTGCTCCTCCTGCTCGACGGCGGGGGCCTGCTCGATGATGGTGTGCGCGTTGGTGCCGCTGAACCCGAACGACGACACACCTGCGCGCAACGGCTGACCGGTCTCCGGCCAGGGGCGTGCCTCCGCCAGCAGTTCCACGGCGCCCGCGGACCAGTCAACGTGGGGCGACGGCTCGTCCACGTGCAGCGTCTGCGGAAGTACTCCGTGCTGCATCGACATAACCATCTTGATCACACCCGCCACACCGGCAGCCGCCTGCGTGTGACCGATGTTGGACTTCACCGAACCCAGCAACAGCGGCTCACCGCTGCGGTCCTGGCCGTAGGTGGCGAGAAGGGCCTGGGCCTCGATGGGGTCACCCAGCTTGGTACCGGTGCCGTGCGCCTCGACCACATCCACGTCGGCGGGGGCCAGGCCCGCGCTTGCCAGTGCCTGGCGGATCACGCGCTGCTGCGAGGGGCCGTTCGGGGCGGTCAGGCCGTTCGACGCACCGTCCTGGTTCACCGCAGAGCCCCGCACGACCGCAAGGACCTGGTGGCCGTTGCGCTGCGCGTCCGAGAGCCGCTCGACGAACAGCATGCCGACGCCCTCGCCCCAGCCGGTGCCGTCGGCACCGGCGGCGAACGCCTTGCACCGACCGTCCTCAGCAAGGCCACGCTGGCGGCTGAACTCGACGAACGCACCCGGCGTCGACATCACGGTGACGCCACCCGCAAGGGCCAGTTCGCACTCGCCGGACCGCAGTGCCTGCACCGCCAGGTGCAGGGCCACCAGCGACGACGAGCACGCCGTGTCCACCGTGACGGCCGGGCCCTCGAAGCCGAAAGTGTAGGACAGCCGGCCCGAGGCCACGCTGGCCGCATTGCCGGTCGCCACATAGCCGCCGACATCCTCAGCGGCCGCGCCCAGCACCAGCCCGTAGTCCTGCACGTTCGAGCCCACGAACACGCCGACGCGCTCACCGCGCAGCGACGCCGGGTCGACCCCGGCCCGCTCGAACGCCTCCCACGAGGTCTCAAGGAGCAGTCGCTGCTGCGGGTCCATCGCCAGGGCCTCGCGCGGCGAGATCCCGAAGAAGTCCGCGTCGAACCCGCCTACATCTGACAGGAAGGCACCGGAACGCGAATACGAGGTTCCCACCCCATCCGGGTCGGGGTCGTACAGCGCTTCCAAGTCCCAACCACGATCCGTCGGGAAGTCCGACACCGCGTCCCCACCGGACAGCAACACCTGCCACAGGTCCTCGGGGCTAGACACGCCACCGGGGTACCGGCAAGCCATCGCCACGATCGCGACCGGCTCGTCGATCACACCTGAGACTGCGGTGGGAGCGGAGGGGACGACAACGTCCGCGCCGGACAGTTCAGTGCGCAGGTACGCGGCAAGGACCGCCGCGTTCGGGTAGTCGTAGACCAACGTCGCGGGCAGCGCGACACCCGTGGCCTCACTCAGCCGGGCGCGCAGCTCCACCGCCGTCAGCGAGTCAAAACCCAGCTCCCTGAACGCGCGAGACGCAGAGAACGCATCGCCCGACACATGACCGAGCACCGCGGCAGCCTCATACCGCACCAACTCCGTGAGCTGCCGCTCCTGCTCAGCCTCGTCCAGACCCGACAGACGCTGCGCCAGCTCCGACATACCATCGGCCGCCGAGGTCGTCTCGAACGCCGCACGCACCTCGGGCAGTTCACCCAGCAGCGGGCTGGGCCGCTGCGCCATGAACGTGCCCGCGAACCGCTCCCAGTCCACGTCGGCGACGACGACGTTCCCGTCACCGCGCTCCAGAGCCGTGGCCAGACCGGCGATCGCCACCGCGGGAGACATCGTCGGCAGACCCCTGCGCCGCAACTGCGCCGCCGCATCGCCACCGGCACCGGCGACCATGCCGCCACCACCCCAAGGACCCCACGCAACCGCCGTCGCAGGCAAACCCGCTGCCCTACGGTGATCAGCGAGGGAGTCCAGATAGGCGTTGGCAGCCGCATACGCAGCCTGGCCACCACTTCCCCACACACCGGCGATGGACGAGAACAGCACGAACGCGTCCAACTGCCGGTCACCCAGCAGCTCGTGGAGGTTGCGCGCACCGTCCACCTTCGCCGACATCACATCAGCGAACTCACCCAGATCAGCCGGATCAAGGTCGGCGAGAACACCCGAATGCTCGATACCAGCCGCATGCACGACCGCAGTGAGCGGGAACTCGGCAGGAACCGACGCCAGCACATCCGCCAGGGCGTTTCGGTCAGCGACGTCGCAGGCCGCGATCGTGACACGGGCGCCCAACTCGGTCAGCTCCGCGCACAGCTCCTGCGCGCCGTCGGCGTCCAGTCCACGCCTGTTGGTCAACAGCAGGTGCTCGGCGCCCTTCGCCACCAGCCACCTGGCGACGTGCGCGCCGAGCGCACCAGTACCACCTGTGACCAGGACCGTCCCGCGCGGCGACCAGCCAGCCCCGGAGGCCTTGTCCAGCGGTGCGGGCACCAGCCTGCGCCCCAGAACCTCGTCACTGCGCAGCGCGACCTGGTCCTCGCCACTGGTCCCGGCGAGCACCGAAGCCAGCAGATCACCGGCCTTGTCGTCCTGCGCCTCGGGCAGGTCGATCAATCCGCCCCAGCGGCCGGGCTGCTCCAGCGCGGCCACCCGGCCCAGGCCCCACAGCATCGACTGCTCGAACCCGGCAACGCTCTCGCCCTCGCCCACCGAGACCGCGCCCGACGTCAGGCACCACAACGGGGCGGACACGTCCACGTCACCGAGCGCCTGCAACAGACCCACCGTGGCCGCGACACCCGCAGGCACAGCCGAATCGCCCGCATCAGCGAACCCCAGCAGCGACACCACGCCGTTCAGATCCGACAGACCGGCCAACTGCCGTTCCCAGTCCACCGCTTCCGCATCCACGTGCAGGACGTACACATCGTCCGCGCCATTCCGGGTCAGCGCGTCGCCGACCCACCCGGCGCACTCCTCACCAGTCGGAGCGACAACCAGCCAGGCACCGCCCAACTCCCGACCACCGGCGGCCACCGACCGCCACTCGACCCGATACCGCCAGCCCTCCACCGTGGAGCGCCCCAACTGCTCCTTGCGCCAGGCGGAAAGCCTCGGCAGCACCGCACTCAGCGGAGCATCCGACGACACATCCAACGTACGAGCGACGTCAGCGAGGTCACCGTCTTCGACGACCTCCCAGAACCGCGTCTCCGCCGGCGACAGCCCCTGGCTGCGATCCTCGGGCGATACATCCAGCCAGTAGCGCTGGTGCTGGAAGGCGTACGTCGGCAGATCCACACGCCGGGCGCCGCTGCCCGCGAAGTACGCGGCCCAGTCAACCGTCACACCCCGCGTGTGCAGCGCGGCGACCGTGGTCACCAGCGCGGTCTCCTCGGCCCTGTCCACACGCAACGCGGGCAGGAACACCGCATCGGGCGCACACCCAAGACCCAGAGCGGACAACGTCCCACCCGGACCGATCTCGACGAACACCTCGGCACCCTGCTCACGCAGCGCCACAACCGCGTCATGGAACCGCACGGATCCACGCACGTGCCGCACCCAGTACTCCGCCGAGGTCAGCTCCTCAGCAGTCGCCAACCGGCCCGTCAGCGTCGACACGATCGGGATCGCGGGCGCCTCGTACGACACGCCCTCCAGCACCCGGCGGAACTCATCCAGCATCGGGTCCATCAACGGCGAGTGGAACGCATGGCTGACACGGAGCCGCGTCACCTTCCGGTCCTCGGACCGCCACCGCTCCGCAACCGCTTCCACGTCAGCGGCGACGCCGGAAATGACCACCGAGGCGGGGCCGTTGACGGCAGCGATACCCACCGTCTCCGGCAAATCCGCTGCGACCTCGGCCTCGGACGCCTGGATCGCCACCATCGCGCCACCGGAGGGCAGCGCCTGCATCAGCGCACCACGCGCCGACACCACCTTGACCGCGTCGGACAGCGACCAGACACCCGCCACGTGGGCCGCGGCCAGCTCGCCGATCGAATGCCCCGCCAGGACGTCGGGCCGCACACCCCACGACTGCAGCAGCCTGAACAGCGCCACCTCAACCGCGAACAACGCAGGCTGCGTCACCCCGGTCTCATTCAGCGCATCGGCATCCTCACCGAACAACACCTCACGAACCGCCGGGTCGAATTCACCCAGTACGGCGTCGAGCGCCTCGGCGAACACCGGGAAACGAGCCGCCAGTTCACGACCCATCCCCAGCCGCTGCGAACCCTGACCCGAGAACAAGAATCCCAGCAGGCCGGTGACAGCGGAACCCGTCACCACTCCCGCCGTCTGCCTGCCCTCGGCCAGCGCGGTCAGAGCCGTAAGCCGGGTCTCCGCGTCGTCCGCGATGACGACCGCACGCTGCTCCAGCGACGCCCGCGTCGTCGCGAGGGAGAAGCCGACGTCCACAGGGTTCAGGTCAATCGTGCCCGAGACCAGCCGTTCCGCCTGCTCGCGCAGCGCCTCGGTACTCCGAGCCGACAGCACCCACGGCACCAGGCCGACCGGCACAGAAGCCACAGCGGGAGTCGACTCATCGACCGCCGGGGCCATCTCGATGATGGTATGCGCGTTCGTGCCGCTGAAGCCGAACGACGACACACCGAACCGGCGCGGCCGGTCGGTCTCAGGCCAGGGGCGGGCCTCGGTGAGAAGCTCGACGTCACCGGCCGACCAGTCGACCTGTGAGGTCGGCTCGTCCACGTGCAACGTCTGCGGCAGCATCCCGTGCTGCATCGCCATGACCATCTTGATCACGCCCGCCACACCGGCAGCCGCCTGCGTGTGACCGATGTTGGACTTCACCGAACCGAGCCACAGCGGCCGGTCGGCAGTGCGGTCCTGGCCATACGTCGCAAGGAGCGCCTGGGCCTCGATCGGGTCACCGAGCGTGGTGCCGGTGCCGTGCGCCTCCATGGCGTCCACGTCGGCCGACTCCAGACCCGCACTCGCCAGCGCCTGGCGGATGACCCGCTGCTGCGACGGGCCGTTCGGGGCAGTCAGGCCATTGGACGCACCGTCCTGATTGACCGCAGAGCCGCGGACCACCGCGAGCACCTGGTGGCCGTTGCGCTGCGCATCCGACAGGCGCTCGACGAGCAGCATGCCGACACCTTCACCCCAGCCAGTGCCGTCGGCGGCGTCGGCGAACGCCTTGACGCGGCCGTCCGCGGCGAGGCCGCGCTGACGGCTGAACTCGATGAAGGAGCCTGGCGTCGACATCACCGACACGCCACCGACCAGCGCCAGTTCGCACTCGCCCTTGTGCAGCGCGTTGACCGCCAGGTGCAGCGCCACCAACGATGACGAGCACGCCGTGTCCACCGTCACCGCAGGGCCCTCGAAGCCGTACGTGTACGACAGGCGGCCGGAGATGACGCTCGCCGAGATGCCGGTGCCCGCGTAACCCTCGACTTCCTTCTGCGCGGCCATCAGCAGCGCGGCGTAGTCCTGTCCGTTCGTTCCGACGAAGACACCGGAACGACCGCCACGCAGCGAGTTCGGGTCGATGCCCGCCCGCTCGAACGCCTCCCAGGAGGTTTCGAGAAGCAGCCGCTGCTGCGGGTCCATCGCCGCGGCCTCACGCGGCGAGATCCCGAAGAACGCCGGGTCGAAGTCGGCCATGCCGTCCAGGAAGGCGCCCATGCGGCTGTACGTGGTGCCCGACTGATCGGGGTCGGGGTCGTAGAGCGAGTCGATGTCCCAGCCGCGGTCCGTCGGGAACGGCGACACCGCGTCCCCTCCCCCGGCCACCAAGCGCCACAGGTCCTCCGGTGACTCGACCCCGCCGGGGAAACGGCAGCTCATGCCGACGATCACGATCGGCTCATCCGCCACCATCGCAACGGGCTCGTTGGTCACCACATCGACCACACCACCCAACAACTCGGCGCCCAGATGCGCCGCGAGCGCGGCAGGAGTCGGGTAATCGAAGACCAGCGTGGCCGGCAACGCCAACTCGGTCGCCGCATTCAACCGATTCCGCAGCTCGACAGAGCTGAGCGAATCAAAGCCGAGCTCCTTGAACGCCCGCTCAGGCGCGATGGCCTGCGCCGAGCTGTGGCCGAGCACCATCGCCACGTGCCCGAGCACGAGGTCCAGCAGCACCTTCTCCCGCTCCGCCGCGGGCAGCACCGCCAGCGACTGCCCCAGCGCCGACCCGGCAACAACAAGGCCGGACTCAACCGCCCTGCGCGCGCTGCCCCGCACCAGTCCGCGCATGAGGTGCGGCACAGGCTGGGAACGCGCCTGCCGCCGCAACACAGCCAGGTCGAGGGGAATCGGCACGAGCGCGGCACGCCCCGTGGAACCCGCCGCGTCAAACAGCGCAAGCCCCTCGGCCGCGCCGATCGGTATCGCGCCGCCACTGGTTATCCGCCGCACATCAGTCTCATCGAGGCTGCCGGCCATGCCATCCGCATCAGCCCACAGGCCCCACGCCAGCGACGTGGCGGACAGTCCGGCCACCCGACGGTGCTGGGCGAGCGCGTCCAGGAACGCGTTGGCCGCCGCATAGTTGCCCTGCCCCGCACCACCGAACACACCAGCAGCGGACGAGAACAGCACGAACGCCGACAGGTCCAAGTCCCGGGTCAGCTCATGAAGGTGCCAGGCCGCGTCGACCTTCGGCCGGAAGACGCCGTCGATCCGCTCGGCCGTCAGCGAGCCGATCGTGCCGTCATCCAGCACACCCGCCGTGTGCACCACCGCGGATATCTCGTGCTCGGCGAGCAGCGCTGCCACCGCATCCCGATCCGAGACGTCACACGCCGCGAACGCCACCTCGGCGCCCTGCACGGTGAGTTCACCACGCAGTTCCTCGGCACCCTCGGCAGCGGAACCGCGCCTGCTCACCAGCAGCAGGTTGCGCACACCCCGCTCGGCGACCAGATGCCGGGCCACAAGACCACCCAGCGTGCCCGTCGCGCCAGTGATCAGCACCGCACCGGAACCAAAGCCGGGGTCGTCCGCTGCGGCCTGCCGCACCCTGGCCAGGCGAGGCACGCGAACGTCGCCGGACCGGACAGTCAGCTGCGGCTCACCGGTGGCCAGCGCGGACGGCAGCACATCGAGCGAGGACGCCTCGTCGTCCAGGTCGACCAGGACGATCCGGTCCGGGTTCTCCGACTGAGCGGAGCGCACCAGACCCCACACCGCCGCCTGAGCCACATCTCGTACGTCGTCATCGGCTGCGGCGGCGATCGCGCCGTTGGTCGCGATGACCAGGCGCGACGCGTCGAACCGCCCGTCCGCCAGCCAGGACTGGACCGCATTCAGCGCCCAGTGCGCCACCTCATGCGCACCAGACACCGGGTCGGACCCCGAAGTGACCGGGCACGACAGAACAACGAAATCTGGCAGCTCCGCCGCCCCCGCAAGCGCCTCCAAGTCGGTCCACTCGACCGCCGGAACATCGTCCCCGACCACGGGCACCGACACCCAGTCGACACCGAACAGCGCATCGTCATGACCGTCACCGGTGAACTCTTCAAGCGCCACCGGACGCAGCACCAACGAGTCCACGCTCGCGACCGGGGCCCCCGCCCCATCCGCCACGACCAACGACACTCCGTCGGACCCCGCAGGCGACAGCCTCACCCGCAGCGCCGTCGCGCCCGAGGCATGCAGCCGCACACCCGACCACGAGAACGGCAAGCCATCGGCATCACCATCAGTCAGACCAACCGTGTGCAACGCCGCATCCAACAACGCCGGGTGCAGACCAAACCCCTCAGCCTTCACACCCTCCGGCAGCGCAACCTCGGCGAACAGCTCCTCCCCCTTGCGCCAGGCCGACCGCAGCCCCTGGAACACCGGGCCATAACCCAAGCCCAGCTCCGCCAACCCGCCGTAGAACCCCTCCAGGTCCACGGCCCCCGCACCAGCCGGCGGCCACTCCACCAGCGAAACCCCACCAGGGCGGCCACCCTCACACAACACACCAGTGGCATGACGGGTCCACGCACGACCGTCATCAGCGTCACCCACACTGGAGTGGAAACTCAGCTCACGCCGACCCGACTCGTCCGCCGCACCGACCCACACCTGAACCCGCACCGAACCCTGCTCGGGCAGAACAAGCGGCGCCTCCAGCGTCAGCTCCTCGACCAGGTCACACCCGACCTGGTCCCCCGCACGCACCGCCAACTCAACAAACGCAGCACCCGGCAACAACACCGAACCCTGCACCACATAATCAGCCAGCCACGCATGCGACTGAACCGACAACCGTCCAGTCAGCAGCACACCATCCGTGCCACCCACCGTGACAGCAGCACCCAACAACGGATGGTCCGCCGAACCCAGTCCGGCCGCCGTGACATCGCCGACCCCGGGCAGCGCGTCCAACCAGAAGCGCTCGCGCTGGAACGCGTACGTCGGCAGATCGACGCGCTGAGCCCCGCTGCCCTCGAAGTAGGCGGCCCAGTCCACGCGAACGCCGCGTACGTGCGCTTCCGCGATCGCGGAGATCAGTGCCGTCGGCTCCGGACGGTCGTTCCGCAGTACCGGCACGAACCCGGCGTCCGGCGCGGTCTCCTGCCCAAGCGCCGACAGCGTGCCACCCGGGCCGACCTCGACGAACGTACCCACACCCTCGGCAACCAGAGCGCCGACGGCGTCGGCGAACCGCACCGACTCACGTACATGCCGCACCCAGTACTCCGGCGAGGCGAGCTCTCCGGCGGTGGCCAGTCGGCCCGTCAGCGTCGACACGACGGGGATCGCGGGAGCCTCGTACGACACTCCCTCAAGCACCCGGCGGAAGTCGTCGAGCATCGGATCCATCAGCGGCGAATGGAAGGCGTGGCTGACCTTCAGGCGAGACACCTTCCGGCCCGCCTCACGCCAACGCTCAGCCACCGCCTCCACGTCAGCGGCGACACCAGAAATGACCACCGAGTTAGGGCCGTTGACCGCGGCAACACCGACGGTCTCCGGCAGGCCGGACGCGACCTCGGCCTCGGAGGCCTGGACCGCGACCATCGCGCCGCCCGTCGGCAGCGCCTGCATCAGCCCGGCACGGGCCGACACCACAGTGGCGGCATCAGACAGCGACCACACACCCGCCACATGGGCGGCAGCCAACTCACCGATCGAATGCCCCGCCAGCACATCCGGCCGCACACCCCACGACTCAAGCAGCCGGAACAACGCCACCTCAACCGCGAACAGAGCAGGCTGCGTCACGCCCGTCTCATTCAGCGCATCGGCATCCTCACCGAACAACACCTCACGGACCTCAGGCCCGAACTCCGCAAGCACAGCACCCAGGGCATCGGCGAACACCGGGAAACGCCCGGACAACTCACGCCCCATACCGAGCCGCTGCGCCCCCTGCCCCGAAAACAGAAAACCCAGCAGGCCTCCCGCAACGGAACCCGTCACCACTCCCGCCACCTGCCTGCCCTCGGCCAGCGCGGTCAGAGCCGTAAGCCGGGTCTCCGCGTCGTCCGCGATGACGACCGCACGCTGCTCCAGCGACGCCCGCGTCGTCGCGAGGGAGAAGCCGACGTCCACGGGGTCCAGACCGAGCACACCCGAGAGCAGCCGTGCGGCCTGCTCCCGCAGCGCATCGGCACTGCGCGCCGAAAGGACCCACGGCGCCAGTTCGACCGGAGCGGACGCCCCAGCGGGTGTCGACTCCTCGGTTCCCGAGGACTGGTCGGCTTCGGGGGACTGCTCAGCCTCCGGTGCCTGCTCGATGATGGTGTGCGCGTTCGTGCCACTCACGCCGAACGACGACACACCCGCCCGCCACGGCTGACCCGTCTCAGGCCACGACCGGGTCTCCGTCAGGAGCTCCACCGCGCCCGCGGACCAATCCACCTGCGACGACGGCTCGTCCACGTGCAGCGTCTTCGGCAGCACGCCGTGCCGCATCGACATGACCATCTTGATCACGCCCGCGACGCCCGCGGCGGCCTGCGTGTGACCGATGTTGGACTTCACCGAGCCCAGCCACAGCGGCCGGTCGGCGGGGCGGTCCTGGCCGTACGTCGCGAGGAGCGCCTGGGCCTCGATCGGGTCGCCCAGCTTCGTGCCGGTGCCGTGCGCCTCCATGGCGTCCACGTCGGCCGGAGTCAGGCCCGCGCTTGCCAGTGCCTGGCGGATGACGCGCTGCTGCGAGGGGCCGTTCGGGGCAGTCAGGCCGTTCGACGCGCCGTCCTGGTTCACCGCAGAGCCGCGGACCACCGCGAGCACCCGGTGGCCGTTGCGCCGGGCATCCGACAGGCGCTCGACGAGCAGCATGCCGACGCCCTCGCCCCAGCCCGTGCCGTCGGCGGCGTCGGCGAACGCCTTGACGCGGCCGTCCGGGGCGAGGCCGCGCTGGCGGCTGAACTCGATGAAGGAGCCCGGCGTCGACATCACGGTCACACCGCCGACCAGTGCCAGCTCGCACTCGCCCTTGTGTAAGGCCTGCACCGCGAGGTGCAGGGCCACCAGCGACGACGAGCACGCCGTGTCGACCGTCAGCGCCGGGCCCTCAAGACCGAACGTGTACGACAGGCGGCCGGAGATGACGCTCGCCGAGATGCCCGTGCCCGCGTAGCCCTCGACTTCCTCCTGCGCGGCCATCAGCAGCGCCGCGTAGTCCTGGCCGTTGGTGCCCACGAAGACACCGGAACGGCTGCCGCGCAGGGAGTTCGGGTCGATGCCCGCCCGCTCGAACGCCTCCCAGGAGGTTTCGAGGAGCAGTCGCTGCTGCGGGTCCATCGCCGCGGCCTCACGCGGCGAGATCCCGAAGAAGCCGGGGTCGAACTCCGTCGCGCCGTACAGGAATCCGCCTTCGCGGGCGTAGGTGGTGCCCGTGTGGTCGGGGTCCTCGTCGTACAGCGACTCCAGGTCCCAGCCGCGGTCGGCGGGGAACCCGGCCACCGCGTCCGCACCGGACTCGACAAGACGCCACAGGTCCTCGGGCGACTCGACCCCGCCGGGGAAGCGGCAGCTCATACCGACGATCGCGATCGGCTCGCTGTCCTTCTCCTCGACCTCGCGGAGACGTTGCTTGGTCTGCCGCAGGTCCGCGGTCAGGCGCTTCAGATAGTCGAGGACCTTGTCGTCGTTCGACATGTGCTTGATACCCCTCTGGGTGAGAGCCCGTACCCCGTGTTGATGAGAGTCCGTACCGGCTGGTCAGGTTGGTCAGAGTCCGTAACCGCTGGTCAGGACTTTCCGAGTTCGTCGTCGATGATGGAGAAGACGTCGTCGAGCGTTGCCGCGGTCAAGTCGTCCGCCGCGGCCTCGGGTTCGCCCTCGTCCCACGTGGACAGGAGCGACCGGAGCCGCAGCCGGATGTCCCCGGCCAGGACGTCGTTCGGGTCGAGCTTGGAGATGGTGACCGTCAGCTTGTTCAGCTCGCTGAGCACCGCGGCGGCGGGTGTGCCGTCGCCGGCGAGCACCGTCGTGCGCAGGTGGGCGGCGAGGGCCGCCGGGTTCGGATGGTCGAACACCAGGGTGGCGGGCAGCCGTGAGTCGACCTCGGCGTCGAGCCTGTTGCGCAGTTCCACGGCCGTGAGCGAGTCGAAGCCGAGTTCCTTGAAGGCACGGTCCGCCTCGACGGCCTCCGGTCCGGAGAAGCCGAGCACGGCCGCGGTGTGGGTGCGGACGAGCTGTACGAGGGCCCGGTCCTGCTCCGCTTCGGTGAGTCCAGCCAGCCGCTGCGCGAGCGGGACCGCGCCGGGGCCGCCGTCGCCGGACCGTGCGGACCGGCGGGTGGGCGTCGGAACCAGGCCGCGCAGCAGCGGCCGTACCTGTTCCGGGTGGGCCCGCAGCGCGGCCAGGTCGATCGCGGCGGGCACCGCGGTCGCGGTGCCCGTCGTGTGCGCCGCGTCGAACAGCGCCATGCCGTCGGCGGAGGACAGCGGGGTCATGCCGCCCCTCGCCATCCGCTGCACGTCGGCGTCGTCGAGGTGCCCTGTGATGCCGCTCGCCTCGGCCCACAGGCCCCAGGCCAGCGAGGTCGCGGGCAGCCCGGCGGCCCTGCGGTGCTGTGCGAGCGCGTCGAGGAACGCGTTGGCGGCCGCGTAGTTGCCCTGGCCGGGGCCGCCGAAGACACCGGCTGCGGCGGAGAACAGTACGAACGCCGTGAGGTCCTTCTCCCGGGTCAGCTCGTGCAGGTGGAGCGCGGCGTCGGCCTTGGGTCCGAACACCGCGTCGACGTGGTCCGGGGTCAGGGACTCGATCACGCTGTCGTCCAGGACGCCCGCCGTGTGGACGACGGCGGTCACGGGGTGCTCGGCGAGGAGCGCGGCGACCGCGGCGCGGTCGCCGACGTCGCATCGGACGACCGTGACGCGTGCGCCCAGTTCGGCCAGTTCCCGGCGCAGGTCGTCCGCGCCCGGTGTGGCCGGGCCGCGCCTGCCGGTGAGTACGAGGTCCCGGACTCCGTGGCGGGTGACGAGGTGCCGTGCGGTCACGCCGCCGAGCACGCCGAGTCCACCGGTGATCAGCACGGTGCTGTCGGGGGTGAACGCCGTCTGCTCGGGAGCGTCGGCCGGAGTGGTGAGCCGTGCCAGCCTGGCCACCGTGGCGGTGCCGTTCCTGACGGCGATCTGCGGTTCACCGGTCGCCACGGCGGCGGGCAGCCTGCGCAGCGACTTCTCGTTCGCGTCCACGTCGACGAGCACGAAGCGCGCCGGGTGCTCCGACTGTGCCGACCGCACCAGGCCCCATGCGGGAGCCCGCACCAGGTCCGTCACGTCCTCGTCCGGCCGCCCTGCCGGTACCGCGCTGCTCGTCAGGAACACGAGCTGCGTCGCGGCGAACCGGTCGTCCGCGAGCCACTTCTGGAGCAGGTCGAGGGTGTGGTGGGTCGCCTCGCGGGGGCTCGTCGCGCCCTCGCCCGGCGTCACGGCCACGTACCGGGGCACGGGCGCGCCCGCGTCGGTGGCGGCGAGGAGTGCGGCCAGGTCGGCGTGCTCGTCGACCGGTTCGCCGGCCGCGGTGAGCGCGTGGGCGATGCGGGCGGTGTCGCTGCCGATGACCGCCCAGGCGCCGCTCTCGGGAGCGGCGTCCGGCATCGGCACCCACGTCACCTCGAACAGCGAGTCGCGGTGGGCGGAGCGTGCGGCGTTGAGCTGGTCGGCGGAGAAGGGGCGCAGGATCAGTTCGTCCACGGCGGCGACCGCCTCGCCTGAGCCGTCGGCGACGAGCACCGCCACGGCGTCCACGCCGACCGGCGTCAGCCGGACCCGCAGCTCCGTCGCACCGGTGGCGAGGAGCCGCGCCCCGGTCCAGGAGAACGGGAGCCCGTCCGAGCTCACCCCGAGCCCGACGGCGTGCAGAGCGGCGTCCAGGAGAGCCGGGTGCAGGCCGAAGCTCTCGTCGGCGAGGCCGTCCGGCAGCGCCACTTCGGCGAAGACCTCGTCGCCCTTGCGCCAGGCGGCGCGCAGGCCCTGGAAGGCGGGGCCGTGGTCGAGGCCGGAGGCGGCGACGGTGGCGTAGTGGCTGTCGACGTCGAGCGGTTCGGCCTCGCTCGGGGGCCAGACGACGAGGTCGTCGGTGACGGGGGGTGCGTCGGCCGTCAGGGTGCCGGTGGCGTGGCGGGTCCAGTCGCCGCCCTCGTCCCCTCGGGAGTCCACCGTGAATGCCCGTCCGCCGGACGCGTCAGGGCCGTCGAGGCTGAGCCGTATCTGGACGCCGTCCCGTTCGGGCAGCACCAGGGGCGCTTCGATGACCAGGTCGTCGAGGGACGCGCAGCCGACGTGGTCGCCGGCGCGCAGCGCGAGGTCCACGTAGGCCGCGCCGGGGAGCACGGCGGTGTCCAGGAGTCGGTAGTCGGTGAGCCAGGGGTGGGTGCGCAGGGACAGCCTGCCGCTGAACACGAGGCCCTCGGAGTCCGCGAGTTCGGTGACGGCGACGAGCAGGGGGTGGTCCACCCGCCCGAGGCCGGCCGAGGTCACGTCGCCGGACGCGGCGTGTGCCGTCGTGGGCCAGAAGCGGCTGCGCTGGAAGGGGTAGGTGGGAAGGTCCACGCGCCGCGCGTCGGGGAGCGGCAGGGCCACCCGGCCGCCGCGCACGAACAGGTTGCCTGCCGAGTTCAGGAGCCGGTCCTTGCCGCCGTCGCCGCGCCGCAGCGAGCCGACCACCAGGCCGTCGGGGCCTGCCAGTTCGCCGAGTCCGGCCACCAGGACGGGGTGCGGGCTGACCTCGACGAAGGTGGTGAAGCCCTCCGCCACCAGGGTGGACACGGAGTCCGCGAACTCCACCGTCTGCCGCAGGCTGCGGTACCAGTAGGAGGCGTCCAGGTCACGGGTGTCCAGCCAGCCGCCGGTCAGCGGCGAGTAGTACGGCACGTCGCCGGAGCGCGGCGTCACGTCCGCGAGGCCTTCCAGGATTTCTGTCTCGACCTGCTCGACGTGGTGGGAGTGCGGGGCGTAGTCCGCCTGAACCCGCCGCGCCCATGTCCCCTGCTCGGCGCAGACCTCCATCAGTTCGTCGAGCGCGGCGGCGTCACCGGAGACGACGACGGACGCGGGGCCGTTCACCACGCCGACGGCGAGCTGTCCGTCCCACCGCGCGATGAGTTCCCGTACGTCGTCCACGCCGAGCGCGACCGAGACCATGCCGCCCTGGCCGGACAAGGCGGTCAGCGCCTTGCTCCGCAGGACGGCGAGACGCGTGGCGTCCCGCAGGGACAGGGCGCCCGCGACGCACGCCGCGGCGATCTCGCCCTGTGAGTGCCCCAGTACGGCGCTCGGCTCGACGCCCCAGGAACGCCAGGTGGCGGCAAGGGACACCATCACCGCGAACAGGGCGGGCTGTACGACGTCAAGACGTTCCATCAGGCCGGGGTCCTGGATCGCGTCGAGGAGCGACCAGTCGACGTACTCGTCAAGTGCCTCGGCGCACTCCTCCATCCGCGTACGGAACTCCGGCGAGGATTCGAGGAGTTCCTGGGCCATGCCGACCCACTGCGTGCCGTGGCCGGGGAACACGAACACCGTGCCGGTGCCGCGGTTCTCGGCCGCGCCGGTCACTACGTTCGGCGCCTCGCGGCCGTCGGCCAGGGCGGTGAGACCGGCGAGGAACTCCTGCCGGTCGATGCCCACCACGACGGCCCTGTGGTCGAACACCGAGCGGGACCGCAGTGAGTGGGCGATGTCGGCGACCGACACGGCCGAGTCGGCGCGCTCGAACTCCTCGCCGAGGCGGGCGGCCTGCTCCCGCAGGGCTTCGGCGGTTCGCGCCGAGAGGACCCACGGCACGACGGTCGGTTCAGCCGGCTCCCCCGATTCGATTTCGGGGGAAGGCGTCTCGGGAGCCTGCTCGATGATGGTGTGCGCGTTCGTGCCGCTGAAGCCGAACGACGACACACCGGCGCGCCACGGCCGGTCCACGGCAGGCCACTCGCGCCGGTCGGTGAGCAGTTCCATCGCTCCTGCCGACCAGTCCACGTGCGACGACGGTTCGGTGACGTGCAGGGTGCGCGGCAGTACGCCGTGCCGCATCGCCATGACCATCTTGATCACGCCCGCGACGCCCGCGGCGGCCTGCGTGTGACCGATGTTGGACTTCACCGACCCGAGCAACAGCGGCCGGTCAGCGGGACGGCCCTGGCCGTAGGTGGCAAGGAGCGCCTGCGCCTCGATCGGGTCGCCGAGGGTGGTGCCGGTGCCGTGTGCCTCGACCGCGTCCACGTCGGACGGTGCCAGGCCCGCTCCGGCGAGTGCCTGGCGGATGACCCGCTGCTGCGAGGGCCCGTTCGGGGCGGTGAGGCCGTTGGACGCGCCGTCCTGGTTGACGGCGGATCCCCGGACGACGGCGAGCACTTCGTGGCCGTTGCGCTGTGCGTCGGACAGACGCTCGACGATCAGCATGCCGACGCCCTCGCCCCAGCCCGTGCCGTCGGCGCTGTCGGAGAACGCCTTGCAGCGGCCGTCCACGGACAGCCCGCGCTGACGGCTGAACTCGATGAACGCGCCCGGTGTCGACATCACCGTCACACCACCCGCAAGGGCCAGTTCGCACTCACCCGACCGCAGCGCCTGCGCCGCCAGGTGCAGGGCGACCAGGGACGACGAGCATGCCGTGTCCACCGTCACCGCGGGGCCTTCGAGGCCGAACGTGTACGACAGGCGGCCGGACATGACGCTCGCCGCGCTGCCGGTCGCCACGTGCCCGCCCACGTCCTCGACGGCCTCGCCGAGGACGAGCCCGTAGTCCTGCACGTTCGAGCCGACGAACACGCCGACGCGCTCGCCGCGGACCGAGTTCGGGTCGATGCCGGCCCGCTCGAACGCCTCCCAGGAGGTTTCCAGGAGCAGTCGCTGCTGCGGGTCCATGGCGAGGGCCTCACGGGGCGAGGTCCCGAAGAAGGTCGCGTCGAAGTCCGCCACCTGGTCGAGGAAGGCGCCCCTGCGGGAGTACGTCGTGCCGATGCCCGCGGGGTCCGGGTCGTACAGCGCCTCCAGGTCCCAGCCACGGTCGGCCGGGAAGTCGGTGACCGCGTCCCCGCCCGACAGGAGCACCTGCCACAGGTCTTCTGGGCTTGTGACGCCGCCGGGATACCGGCACGTCATCGCCACGATCGCGATCGGCTCGTCGGTCATGACCGGCCGCGCGGTGTCCGGCGTCAGGGGCGACTCGCCGTGCGGTTCAAGGACCGCGGACAGCAGGTGGTCGGCGAGCGCCGCGGGGGTGGGGTAGTCGAAGACCACGGTCGCGGGCAGGGTCAGGCCGGATGCGGCCGCGAGACCGTTGCGCAGTTCCACGGCGGTCAGCGAGTCGAAGCCCAGGTCGCGGAAGGCCCGGTCGGGGTCGACGGCGCCGGCCGTGGTGTGTCCCAGGACGGCGGCTGCCTGCGCCACCACCAGGCCGCGCACCAGTTCGTCCCGCTTCGCCGTGTCCAGGCCGGTGAGCCGGTCCCGCAACTCGGCTCCGTCCCGGCCTGATCCGTCCGGCCCGTCAGCACCGTCGGCTCCGGCGGTCCGGCCCGCGATCGCGTCGCGTGCCTCGGCCAGGTCGGCGAAGAGCGGGCTCGGCCTGCCGATGGTGAACGCGGGCGCGAACCGCTCCCAGTCGACGTCCACCACGACCGTGCCGGCCGTGGCGCGGCCGACGGCGTCGGAGATGGCGCCCACCGCGAGTTCGGGCGGCAGCGCCAGGAGGCCGCGCCGGGAGAGTTGCCGCTGCGCCTCGTCGTCGGCCATCCCGCCGCCGCCCCAGGGACCCCAGGCCACGGCCGTGCCCGGCAGGCCGTTCGCGGTGCGGTGCTCGGCGAGCGCGTCGAGGTAGGCGTTGGCCGCGCTGTAGCCGACCTGGCCGCCGCTGCCCCAGATGCCGGCGATCGAGGAGTAGCAGAGGAACGCGTCGAGCGGCGTGTCGGCGAGCAGCTCGTGCAGGTGCGCGGCGCCCGCCACCTTGGCGCCGACCACGTCGGCGAAGCGCGCGAGGTCGGTCTCGTCGACAGGTGCGCTGTCGTTGAGTCCGGCGGTGTGCACGACGGCGTCGACCTGGTCTCCGGCGGCCGCCAGGCCGTCGAGCAGGGCGGCGAGCCCGTCCCGGTCGGCGATGTCGACGGCGGCGATCGTGACGCGTGCGCCCAGCTCGACGAGCTCGGCCTCCAACTCGGCGGCGCCATCGGCTTCTGTGCCGCGTCGGCTCACCAGCACGAGGTGCTCGGCGCCGTGCGCCGCCGACCACCGGGCGACCCTGGCACCCAGGGCTCCGAGACCGCCGGTCACCAGAACCGTCCCGCGCGGCGTCCAGCCGGATTCCGGGGCGGCCGGATCGGCCGGGTCGGTCGGGTCGGCCCGGCGGAGGCGACGTGCGAAGACACCGGTCCCGCGTACGGCGACCTGGTCCTCCGCCCCACCGAGCAGCCCGCACAGCCGTGCGGCCACCCGCTGGTCCATGTTCTCCGGCAGATCGGCCGACCCGCCCCACCGGGCGGGGAGTTCCAGGGCCGCGGCCCGGCCGAGACCCCACACCATGGACTGCGCGAAGCCTGCGACCGTGTCACCCGCGGCCGCCGCCACGGCACCCGACGTCACGCACCACAGCGGGGCCTGTACGTCGGCCTCGCCGAGCGCCTGGACCAGCGCGAGGGTGGCTGCCACACCGGTCGGCACGGCGGGGTGGTCGGGGTGCGGCGACTCGTCGAACGCCAGCAGCGACAGGACTCCGCCGACTTCTTCTCCCCGCGTGAGAACCTGCGCGGCGCCGGAGCGCAGCGCTTGGGCAAGGGCCGTGCGGTCCGCGGAGTACGCAGGGTGCACGGAGTACGCAGGGTGCGCGGGGGCCTCGGCGGCCTCGGCGGAATCGGGGTCCACTGAATCCGTTGAGTCCGGTCCTTCGGGCTCGACCACGACGAGCGACAGGCCGCTGTCCGCGAGCAGTTCGCTCAGCGCGGCGGCGCGCTCGTCACCGGCGTGCGCCACGACCAGCCACGTGCCCGAGGGGGGCGTCGTCGCCGGGACACCGAGGGACTTCCAGCCGACGGTGTAACGCCACTTGTCCCACGTGGACTTCTCGTGGCTCCGGCGTCGCCACGACGTCAGGAACGGCAGCACGGCGCGGAGCGAGTCGGTCGCCCCGTCGTCGGTGATGCCCAGGGACGACGCGAGCGCGGACGCCTCCTCGCTGTCCACTGCTGCCCAGAACCGTGCCTCGTCCGCGTTCGGCGCTGCCTCGGCGGCGACGGTCGGAGCGTCCATCCAGTAGCGCTGGTGCTGGAAGGCGTACGTCGGCAGATCCACGCGCCGGGCGCTACTGCCCGCGAAGTACGCGGCCCAATCAACCCTCACACCCCGCGTGTGCAGCGCGGCGACCGTGGTCACCAGCGCAGTCTCCTCGGCCCTGTCCGCACGCAACGCGGGCAGGAACACCGCATCGGGCGCACTCCCAAGACCCAGAGCGGACAACGTCCCACCCGGACCGACCTCGACGAACACCTCGGCACCCTGCTCACGCAGCGCCACAACCGCGTCATGGAACCGCACGGATCCACGCACGTGCCGCACCCAGTACTCCGCCGAGGTCAACTCCTCAGCAGTCGCCAAACGGCCCGTCAGCGTCGACACGATCGGGATCGCGGGCGCCTCGTACGACACCTCTTCAAGGACCCCACGGAAGTCGTCCAGCATCGGGTCCATCAACGGCGAGTGGAACGCATGGCTGACACGGAGCCGCGTCACCTTCCGGTCCTCGGACCGCCACCGCTCCGCAACCGCTTCCACGTCAGCGGCGACGCCGGAAATGACCACCGAGGCGGGGCCGTTGACGGCAGCGATACCCACCGTCTCCGGCAAATCCGCTGCGACCTCGGCCTCGGACGCCTGGATCGCCACCATCGCGCCACCGGACGGCAGCGCCTGCATCAGCGCACCACGCGCCGACACCACCTTGACCGCGTCCGCCAGCGACCACACGCCCGCCACATGAGCCGCGGCCAGCTCGCCGATCGAGTGCCCGGCAAGCACATCAGGGCGCACACCCCACGACTGCAGGAGCCGGAAGAGAGCGACCTCAACCGCGAACAACGCAGGCTGCGTCACCCCCGTCTCGTTCAGCGCATCGGCATCCTCACCGAACAACACCTCACGAACTGCCGGGTCGAATTCACCCAGTACGGCGTCGAGCGCCTCGGCGAACACCGGGAAACGAGCCGCCAGTTCACGACCCATCCCCAGCCGCTGCGACCCCTGACCCGAGAACAAGAAGGCCAGTCGGCCGGGCTCGCCCGCGACTCCACCGACCACCGCGCCGGTCGTCCGGCCATCGGCCACGGCCGTCAAGGCCGCCAGGAACTCGGACCGGTCGGCGGCCACCACCACGGCACGGTGGTCCAGCACCGACCGTGACGTGGCGAGCGAATAGCCGATGTCGACCGGTGTGTGCTCGTCCACCAGGGACAGCAGGCGCTCGGCCTGGCCACGCAACGCACCTTCGTCGCCCGCCGAAAGGACCCACGGCACCAGGCCGCCGTCACGCACCGGCTGCGGAGCCTCTGCCGGGTCCACCGGGTTCGTCGGCTCGACCGCCGGGGCCTGCTCGATGATGGCGTGCGCGTTCGTGCCGCTGAAGCCGAACGACGAGACACCGGCGCGCCACGGCCGGTCCGATGCAGGCCACTCGCGCTGGTCGCTGAGCAGTTCCACGGCGCCCGCCGACCAGTCGACGTGCGGTGACGGCTCGTCCGCGTGCAGGGTGCGCGGCAGCACGCCGTGCCGCATCGCCATGACCATCTTGATCACGCCCGCGACGCCCGCAGCCGCCTGCGTGTGACCGATGTTGGACTTCACCGAGCCCAGCCACAGCGGCCGGTCGGCGGGACGGTCCTGGCCGTACGTCGCCAGGAGCGCCTGCGCCTCGATCGGGTCGCCCAGCTTGGTGCCCGTGCCGTGCGCCTCGACCGCATCCACGTCCGACGGAGTGAGCCCTGCGCCGGCGAGTGCCTGGCGGATGACCCGCTGCTGCGACGGACCGTTCGGGGCGGTCAGGCCGTTGGACGCACCGTCCTGGTTGACCGCGGAACCACGGATGACCGCCAGCACCGGATGCCCGTTGCGCCGGGCGTCCGACAGGCGCTCGACGAGCAGCATGCCGACGCCTTCGCCCCAGCTGGTGCCGTCGGCGCCTGCTCCGAACGCCTTGCAGCGGCCGTCCAACGACAGTCCTCGCTGACGGCTGAACTCGATGAACGCACCCGGCGTCGACATCACCGTCACACCACCGGCCAGCGCCGACGAGCACTCACCGGACCGCAGCGCCTGCACCGCGAGGTGCAGGGCCACCAGCGACGACGAGCACGCCGTGTCCACCGTCACCGCGGGGCCCTCGAAGCCGAACGTGTAGGACAGGCGCCCCGACGCCACGCTGGCCGCGTTGCCGGTCGCCACATAGCCGCCCACGTCCTCGGCCGCGCCGCCGAGCACAAGGCCGTAGTCCTGGGCATTCGAGCCGACGAACACGCCGACGCGCTCACCGCGCAGCGACGCCGAGTCGACCCCGGCCCGCTCGAGCAGCTCCCATGAGGTCTCGAGCAGCAGCCGCTGCTGCGGGTCCATCGCCAGAGCCTCACGCGGCGAGATCCCGAAGAAGCCCGCGTCGAACCCGCTCACGTCCGACATGAACGCGCCGGAGCGCAGGTACGTGGTCCCCACCGAGTCGGGGTCGGGGTCGTACAACGCCTCGACGTCCCAGCCACGGTCGGTGGGGAACTCCGTCACCGCGTCCCCGCCGGACAGCAGGACGTCCCACAGGTCCTCCGGGCTCGCGACACCGCCCGGGAACCGGCACGCCATCGACACGATCGCGATCGGCTCGTCGGTCACGCCGGAGACGGCAACAGGGTTGGAGGGGGCGTGCGTTGCGTCCGCTCCGGACAGTTCCACGCGCAGGTAGGCCGCCAGAGCCGCGGCCGTCGGGTAGTCGAACACCAGGGTCGCGGGCAGGGCGATGCCGGTGGCCTCGCGGAGCCGGGTGCGCAGCTCCACGGCCGTCAGCGAGTCGAAGCCGAGCTCCTTGAACGCACGGGTCGGGGAGAGGGCGTCACCGGACACGTGACCCAGCACCGCGGCAGCTTCGTACCGGACCAGCTCGGTGAGCTGCCGCTCCTGCTCGGCCTCATCGAGGCCCGCGAGCCGCTGCGCGAGAGCCGACGTGCCGCCCTGCTCTGCCGGAGCGGCATCGAACGCGGCCCGCACATCGGGCAGTTCACCGAGCAGGGCGCTCGGGCGCTGCGCCATGAACGTCCCCGCGAACCGGGTCCAGTCGACGTCGGCGACGACGATGTTCCCGTCCCCGCGCTCCAGGGCCGTGGCCAGACCGGCGACAGCCACGTCCGGATCCATCGTCGCCAGGCCCCAGCGGTGCAGCTGCGTGGCCTGCTCGGTGGTCGCGACCATGCCGCCGCCGCCCCACGGGCCCCATGCGACGGCCGTTGCGGGCAGACCCGCGGCCCTGCGATGGCCGGCGAGGGCATCGAGGTATGCGTTGGCAGCCGCATACGCGCCCTGCCCGCTGCTGCCCCACACTCCGGCGATGGACGAGAACAGCACGAACGCGTCCAACTGCGTGTCGGCAAGGAGCTCGTGCAGGTTCCGCGCGCCGTCGACCTTTGCCGTCAGTACGTCCGCGAACTCAGCGAGGTCACCAAGGTCGAGATCGGCGAGGGTCGCCGAACGCTCGATGCCCGCCGCGTGGACGACCGCGGTGAGCGGGAACTCGGCGGGGACGGACGCAAGGACGTCCGCGAGCGCAGCGCGATCGGCCGCGTCGCAGGCCGCGATCGTGACCCGGGCACCCAACTCGGTCAGCTCAGCGCGCAGTTCCTCCGCGCCGTCGGCGTCCAGTCCGCGCCTGCTGGTCAGCAGCAGGTGCTCGGCCCCATGCGTCGCCAGCCAGCGCGCCACGTGGCCGCCCAAGGCGCCGGTACCACCGGTGACAAGAACCGTGCCACGCGGCGACCAACCATCCCCGGAAGCCTTGCCCACCGGAGCGGTGACCAGCCTGCGGCTGAGGATCCTGCCACCGCGCAGCGCGACCTGGTCCTCGCCACTGGTCCCGGCGAGCACGGAAGCCAGCAGATCACCGGCCCCGTCGTCCTGCGCCTCGGGCAGATCAACGAGACCGCCCCAGCCGCCGGGCTGCTCCAGCGCGGCCACCCGGCCAAGACCCCACAGCAACGACTGCTCGAACCCGGCAACCACATCGTCCGCACCCGCCGACACCGCACCCGACGTCAGGCACCACAGCGGCACGTCCGCCTCACCCAACGCCTGCAACAGACCCACCGTGGCCGCGACACCCGCGGGCACAGCCGAGTCGCCCGCATCAGCGAGCCCAAGCAGCGACACCACGCCGCTCAGAGCCGACAGACCGGCCAACTGCTGGTCCCAGTCCACCGCTGCCGCGTCCACGTGCAGGACATACACATCGTCCGCACCGTTGCGGGTCAACGCGTCGCCGACCCACTCGGCGCGCTCCTCACCGGCGGGCGCGACGACCAGCCAGGCACCGTCCAACTGCCGACCACCGGCGGCCACCTGCCGCCACTCGACCCGATACCGCCAGCCATCGGCGGTGGACCGCTCCCGCTGCTTCCGCCGCCACGCGGACAGACGCGGCAGCACCGCACTCAACGGGTCGTCGGACGACACGCCCAGCGTGTGAGCGAGATCCGCGATGTCGCCCTCCTCCACGACCTCCCAGAACCGCGCCTCCACCGGCGATACCCGCTCGGCGCCCTTGGCGGTGACGTCCGGAGTGTCCAGCCAGAAGCGCTCACGCTGGAACGCGTACGTCGGCAGGTCCACCCGCAGCGCGCCACGACCGGCGAGGAACGCCTCCCAGTCCACCTCGACACCGCGTACGTGCAACTGCCCGACAGCCGTGGTGGCGGCCACCGCCTCCGGGCGGTCGCCGCGCAGCGTCGGTACGAAGGCCGCTTCCGGCGCGGACTCCTGGCCGAGCGCGGACAGCGTCCCGCCGGGTCCGACCTCGACGAACGTGGTCACACCCTCGTCCCGCAACGCGCTCACGGCGTCGGCAAAGCGCACGGACTCGCGTACGTGCCGCACCCAGTACTCCGGGGAAGCGAGTTCCTCGGGGGTTGCCGGGCAGCCCGTCAGCGTGGACACGATCGGGATCGCGGGAGCCTCGTACGACACGCTCTCCAGAACCCGGCGGAAGTCGTCAAGCATCGGGTCCATCAGCGGCGAGTGGAAGGCGTGGCTGACCTTCAGGCGAGACACCTTCCGGCCCGCCTCACGCCAACGCTCAGCCACCGCCTCGACATCAGCGGTGATACCGGAAATGACCACCGAGGCAGGGCCGTTGACCGCAGCGATACCGACGGTCTCCGGCAGATCCGATGCGACCTCGGACTCAGAGGCCTGTATCGCCACCATCGCGCCACCGGAGGGCAGCGCCTGCATCAGCGCACCACGCGCCGACACCACCTTGACCGCGTCCGCCAGCGACCACACGCCCGCCACATGCGCGGCAGCCAGCTCACCGATCGAATGCCCAGCAAGCGCGTCGGGCCGCACACCCCACGACTGCAGCAGCCTGAACAGCGCCACCTCGACCGCGAACAGCGCGGGCTGCGTCACCCCCGTCTCGTTCAGCGCATCGGCATCCTCACCGAACAACACCTCACGAACCGCCGGGTCGAATTCACCCAGTACAGCGTCCAGTGACTCGGCGAACACCGGGAAACGGTCCGCCAGTTCACGACCCATCCCCAGCCGCTGCGAACCCTGACCCGAGAACAAGAAACCAAGTCGGTGCGGCACCGCCTCACCCACCACGACACCCGCACCACCACGCCCCTCGGCAAGCGCGCTCAGAGCCGTCTGGAACTCTGCGGGCTCCGCTGCGACCACCACCGCGCGGTGGTCGAGGACGGCCCGCGAGAACGCCAGCGCACGGGCCACGTCCGCCACGGCCAGGTCCGGCGATTCGTCCACGAAGGACTTGAGCCGTGCGGCCTGCTCCCGCAGCGCCTCGGGGGTGTTGGCCGACAGCGTCCACGGGACGGCCGTGCCCGCCGGCAGCGGCTCCGGGAGCTCTTCCCGCTCGATCTCAGGAACCTGCGGGGCCTGCTCGATGATGGCGTGGGCGTTCGTGCCACTGAAGCCGAACGACGACACACCTGCCCGCCAGGGCTGACCCGTCTCCGGCCACGGCCGGGACTCGGTCAGGAGTTCCACCGCACCCGCGGACCAGTCCACGTGCGGTGACGGCTCGTCCGCGTGCAGGGTGCGCGGCAGTACGCCGTGCCGCATCGCCATGACCATCTTGATGACACCCGCGACACCGGCGGCGGCCTGGGTGTGGCCGATGTTCGACTTGATCGAACCGAGCAACAGCGGCCGGTCGGCGGGGCGGTCCTGGCCGTACGTCGCTAGGAGCGCCTGCGCCTCGATCGGGTCGCCCAGCTTCGTACCGGTGCCGTGCGCCTCGACCGCGTCCACATCGGACGGGGTCAGGCCTGTCGCCTCCAGCGCGGCCCGGATGACCCGCTGCTGCGAGGGGCCGTTCGGGGCGGTCAGGCCGTTGGACGCACCGTCCTGGTTGACGGCGGATCCCCGTACGACAGCGAGGACTTGGTGGCCATTGCGCCGGGCGTCCGAGAGCCGCTCGACGAGCAGCATGCCGATGCCCTCGCCCCAGCCCGTGCCGTCCGCGTCCGCCCCGAAGGCCTTGCACCGGCCGTCGACGGAAAGCCCGCGCTGGCGGCTGAACTCCACGAACGCGGCGGGCGTGGACATCACCGTCACGCCGCCCGCGAGCGCCAGCTCGCACTCGCCCTTCTGCAGGGCCTGTACCGCCAGGTGCAGGGCGACCAGGGACGAGGAGCACGCCGTGTCCACCGTCACCGCGGGGCCTTCGAGGCCGAACGTGTACGACAGACGGCCGGAGATGACGCTCGCCGCGCTGCCGGTGCCGAAGTAGCCGTCGACGCTGTCCGGCGCGGCCATCATCAGCGTCGTGTAGTCCTGGCCGTTGGTGCCGACGAACACACCCGAGCTGCTGCCGCGCAGCGAGTTGGGGTCGATGCCCGCCCGCTCGAACGCCTCCCAGGAGGTTTCCAGGAGCAGTCGCTGCTGCGGGTCCATCGCCAGGGCCTCACGGGGCGAGATCCCGAAGAACGTCGGGTCGAAGTCCGCCACGTGGTCGAGGAAGGCGCCCCTGCGGGAGTACGAGGTGCCGACGCTGGCCGCGTCCGGGTCGGGGTTGTACAGCGCCTCGACGTCCCAGCCGCGGTCGGTGGGGAACTCCGTCACCGCGTCGCCGCCCGACAGCAGGACCTGCCACAGGTCCTCCGGGCTCGCCACACCGCCCGGGAACCGGCATGCCATCGACACGATCGCGATGGGCTCATCGGTCACACCGGACACAGCGCTGGGGGCGGAGGCGGTGGGCGCGGCTCCGGACAGTTCCACGCGCAGATAGGCGGCCAGGGCAGCGGCTGTCGGGTAGTCGAACACCACGGAAGCGGGCAGGGCGATGCCGGTGGCCTCGCTGAGCCGGGCGCGCAGTTCCACGGCCGTCAGCGAGTCGAAGCCGAGCTCCCTGAACGCACGCGTCGCGGAGAACGCGTCAGCGGTCGCATGGCCGAGCACCGCGGCCGCTTCGGACCGGACCAGCTCGGTGAGCTGCCGCTCCTGCTCGGCCTCATCGAGGCCCGCGAGCCGCTGCGCGAGAGCCGACGTGCCGCCCTGCGCAGCAGAAGCGGTGGCGGAAGCGGAGTCGAACGCGGCGCGCACCTCGGGGAGTTCGCTCAGGAGCGCGCTCGGGCGCTGTGCCATGAAGGTGGCGGCGAACCGGGTCCAGTCGACGTCGGCGACGGTGACCTTGCCGTCGCCGTGTTCGATGGCCGCGCCAAGACCGGCGAGCGCCGCCTCGGGGTCCATCGTGGCCAGGCCGAGGCGCTGGAGGTGGGTGGCCTGACCGGAGTCCTCGACCATGCCGCCGCCGCCCCACGGGCCCCATGCGACGGCCGTGGCGGGCAGACCCGCAGCCCTGCGGTGGTCGACGAGGGCGTCCAGATAGGCGTTGGCCGCCCCGTAGGCTGCCTGGCCGCCGCTGCCCCACACTCCGGCGATGGACGAGAACAGCACGAACGCGTCCAGCTGCGTGTCGGCAAGGAGCTCGTGCAGGTTGCGCGCGCCGTCGACCTTCGCCGCCAGGACCTCGGCGAATCCGGTGAGGTCGTCCGGGTCGAGGTCGGCGAGAGCGGCCGAGCGCTCGACGCCTGCCGTGTGCACGACGGCGGTGAGCGCCGGGACGCTCTCGAGCAGCGCCGCGACGGCGTCCCGGTCGGCCACGTCACAGGTGGCGAACGTGACGCGTGCGCCCAGCTCGACGAGCTCGGCCTCAAGGTCCTCCGCTCCTTGGGCGGCGCGGCCGCGACGGGCGGCCAGCACGATGTGCTCGGCTCCGTGTGCCGCCAGCCAGCGCGCCACGTGGCCACCCAGGGCGCCGGTGCCGCCGGTGACGAGGACCGTGCCACGCGGCGTCCAGTTCTCGCCGGAGGCGTCGCCCAGCGGGGCGGGCACCAGTCTGCGGCCGAGGATCTCGTTGCCGCGCAGGGCGATCTGGTCTTCGCCGGTCGTCTCGGCAGGACCGGACTTCTCGGCGAGGCCAGTCGGTTCGGCGAGGGCGGAGGCCAGGAGGTCTCCGGTCTTCTCGTCCTGCGTCTTGCCCTGCGTCTTGCCCTGCGTCTTGCCCTGCGTCTCGGGCAGGTCGACCAACCCGCCCCAGCGGCTGGGGTGTTCCAGCGCGGCAGCCCGGCCGAGTCCCCACAGCATCGACTGCTCGAACCCGGTAACGCTCTCGCTCTCGCCCACCGAGACCGCGCCCGAGGTCAGGCACCACAGCGGTGCGGACACGTCCGCGTCACCGAGCGCCCGTAAGAGCCCGATCGTGGCCGCGACGCCCGCTGGCACGGACGATGCGCCCGCATCGGCGAGACCCAACAGCGAGACCACACCACTCAGAGCCGACAGACCGGCAAACTGCTCCGTCCAGTCGACGACGTCCGCCAAGTCCACGTACAGGACGTGCACGTCGTCCGCGCCATTGCGCGTCAGCGACTCACGCACCCACTCGGCGCGCCCCTCACCGGCCGGTGCGACGACCAGCCAGGCACCGTCCAACTTCCGAGCACCGGCGGCCACCTGCCGCCACTCGACCCGATACCGCCAGCCATCGGCGGTCGACCGCTCCCGCTGCTTCCGCCGCCACGCGGACAGGCGGGGCAGCACCGCACTCAAGGGGTCGTCGGACGACACGCCCAGCGTGCGGGCGAGGTCCGCGGGATCACCCTCCTCCACGGCCTCCCAGAACCGCGCCTCCACCGGCGATACCCGCTCGGAGTTCTCCTCCGCGGCCGGCGCGTCCAGCCAGTAGTGCTCGCGCTGGAACGCGTACGTCGGCAGGTCGACCCGGGTGGCGCCGCTGCCGTCGAAGAGGGCGGTCAGGTCCACCGGGACACCGCGTACGTGCAGTTGGCCGATGGCGGTGGTCAGTGCGACGAGTTCGGAGCGGTCACCACGCAGGGCGGGTACGAAGGCGGCCTCCGGGGCGCTGAGCTGCCCGAGACCGGAAAGTACGCCGCCGGGACCGACCTCCAGGAAGACGTCGACGCCTTGCTCACGCAGCCCCAGGACCGCGCCATGGAACCGCACGGACTCACGTACGTGCCGCACCCAGTACTCCGCCGAGCCCAACTCCTCGGCCGTCGTGTGGGCGCCGGTCAGCGTGGACACGATCGGGATCGCGGGCGCCTCGTACGACACGCCTTCGAGCACCCGGCGGAAGTCATCGAGCATCGGGTCCATCAACGGCGAGTGGAACGCATGACTCACCCGCAGCCGGGACACCTTGCGCCCCGCCTCACGCCACCGCTCAGCAACCGCCTCCACATCAGCGGCGACACCCGAAATCACCACTGAAGACGGGCCGTTGACCGCGGCAATCCCGACGGTCTCCGACAGGTCCGACGCGACCTCGGCCTCGGTGGCCTGGATCGCCACCATCGCGCCACCGGAGGGGAGCGCCTGCATGAGCGCGCTCCGCGCCGACACCACCTTGACGGCATCGCCAAGGGACCAGACACCGGCCACGTGGGCCGCGGCCAGCTCACCGATCGAATGTCCCGCCAGGACGTCGGGCCGCACACCCCACGACTGCAGCAGCCTGAACAGCGCCACCTCAACCGCGAACAACGCAGGCTGCGTCACCCCCGTCTCGTTCAGCGCATCGGCATCCTCACCGAACAACACCTCACGAACCGCCGGGTCGAATTCACCCAATACAGCGTCAAGGGACTCGGCGAACACCGGGAAACGAGCCGCCAGTTCACGACCCATCCCCAGCCGCTGCGAACCCTGACCCGAGAACAGAAAACCCAACCGGTGCGACACCGACTCACCCACCACCACACCCGCACCACCACGCCCCTCGGCGAGCGCGGTGAGCCGGTCGGTGGTGGTGGTCCGGTCCTCGGCGAGGAGTACGGCGCGGTGCTCGAACAGGGACCGTGTCGTGGCCAGCGAGAAGCCGATGCCCGCAGGGTCGAAGTCCGCTGAAGCCTCCACGGCGGACCGGAGACGGTCGGCCTGCGCGCGCAGTGCGTCGGGGGTGCGGGCGGACAGCACCCACGGCGTGACGGTGGGGGCCGGCAGCTCGGCGGCCGCTGTGGGCTCCGGGGCTTCGGCGTCCGCCGTGGGTGCCGGTTCGGGGGTGGGCGCCTCCTCCAGGATGACGTGGGCGTTCGTGCCGCTCACGCCGAAGGAGGACACACCTGCGCGGCGCGGTTCGCCGGACTCCGGCCACGGCCGGCCCTCGGTCAGGAGTTCCACGGTGCCCGCCGACCAGTCGACGTGGCTGCTCGGCTCGTCGACGTGCAGAGTCTTGGGCAGCACGCCGTGCCGCATCGCCATGACCATCTTGATGATGCCGCCGGCTCCGGCCGCCGCCTGGGAGTGGCCGATGTTCGACTTGAGCGATCCCAGGAGCAGCGGCCGCTCGGCCTCCCGCTCCGCGCCGTAGGTCGCGATGAGGGCCTGGGCCTCGATCGGGTCGCCGAGCGTGGTGCCGGTGCCGTGCGCCTCGACCGCGTCCACCTGCGCAGGGGTGAGCCGCGCGCTGGCAAGGGCCTGGTTGATCACGGTCTGCTGGGACGGGCCGTTCGGCGCGGTCAGGCCGTGGGATGCGCCGTCCTGGTTCACCGCCGAGCCACGGACGACCGCGAGGATGGGGTGTCCGTTGCGCTGGGCGTCGGAGAGACGCTCCACCAGGAGCATGCCGACGCCCTCGCCCCAGCCGGTGCCGTCGGCGCTGTCGGAGAACGCCTTGCAGCGGCCGTCCACGGAGAGGGCGCGCTGCCTGCTGTACTCGACGAACGTACGCGGTGTGGACATGAAGGTGGCTCCGCCCGCGAGCGCGAGGGAGCACTCGTCGCGGCGCAGCGCCACCATCGCGAGGTGCAGTGCCACCAGCGACGACGAGCATGCCGTGTCCACCGTCACGGCGGGCCCGACGAGGCCGAGGGTGTAGGCGATCCGGCCGGAGGCGATGCTGCCCGCGCTGCCGTTGGCGAGGAAGCCCTCGAACCCTTCGGGCGCCTGCGGCAGGCGGGTCGCGTAGTCGTTGTACATGACGCCCGCGAACACGCCGGTCCTGCTGTCCCTGGCCTGCGCCGGGTCGATGCCGGCGCGCTCGAAGGCCTCCCACGACGTCTCCAGGAGCAGCCGCTGCTGCGGGTCCATGGCGGCGGCCTCGCGCGGGCTGACCCCGAAGAACGCCGGGTCGAAGCCCGCGGCACCCTGCAGGAAGCCGCCGTGGCGGGTGATCGAGGTGCCCGCGTGCTCCGGGTCGGGGTCGTAGAGGGATTCGACGTCCCAGCCGCGGTCGGCGGGGAACTCGACCACGGCGTCGCGGCCCTCGGACACCAACTGCCACAGGTCTTCCGGGGACTCGACACCACCGGGGTAGCGGCAGCTCATCCCGATGATCGCGATGGGCTCGTTCTCCCGCTCCTCGACCTCGCGCAGGCGTCGGCGTGCGGTGCGCAGATCGGTGGTCGCCCGCTTGAGGTAATCGCGGAGCTTGTCCTCGTTCTGCATCTGGCGTGTGCTCCTTACAGCGGTGCGGGGGAGATCGTTGCGGTCCGGCTCGGTCACGAGGTCTCGAGTTCGTCGTCGAGGTAGCCGAAGAGTTCGTCGTCGGTGGCCGATGTGAGGTCGGACTCGACGTCCTCGTCGACGTCGTCGGCCCGCGCGTCGCTCCACTTGGCGAGCAGGGCCCGCAGCCGCAGGTCCGCCTTGGTGGCGGTGCCGTCGTCGGTGAGGGCGAGCAGCGCGCTTTCCAGCTGGTCGAGTTGGTCCAGTACGCCGGTCCCGTGCTCGGGCTCGGTGCGCGGGAGCAGCGTGAGGATGTGCCGGGCGATCGCGGCGGCCGAGGGGTGGTCGAACACGAGCGTCGACGGCAGTCGGAGCCCGGTGGCCGCGGTGAGCCGGTTGCGCAGTTCCACCGAGGTCAGTGAGTCGAACCCGAGGTCCTGCAGCCCACGGCTGGCGTCGACCTGGGTGCCCGCCGCGTGGCCGAGCACCGCGGCGACCTGTGCGCAGACCAGGTCGATGACCGTCTGCTCGCGGTCCGCGGCGGACTGGCCCGCGATGGTGTCGGTGAACGTCGCGCCCGTGGTGGTCGTCTCCGCCGTGACGCGGCGGGCGGGGGCACGGACCAGGCCCCGCAGGATCGGGGGCAGCGTGCCGTCCGCCGCCTGTCCGCGCAGTGTCGCGGTGTCGAGCAGGACGGGCACGAGTGCGGCGCGGTCGTCCTGCGCCGCGGTGTCGAACAGCGCGAGGGCGTCCTCGGTGGGCAGTTCGAGGATGCCGGAGCGGCCGAGCCGGGCCCGGTCGTCAGCGTCAAGACCTGCCGTCATGCCGCTCGCGGCCGCCCACATGCCCCACGCGAGCGAGACGCCGGGCAGGCCGAGGGCGTGGCGGCGGCGCACGAGTGCGTCGAGCGCCGCGTTGGCGGCCGCGTAGCTCGCCTGGCCCGCGCTGCCGATGATCCCGGCCGCGGAGGAGAACACGACGAACGCGGACAGGTCGGCGTCCCGGGTCAGCTCGTCCAGGTGCAGCAGGCCGTCGACCTTCGGCCCGAAGACGCGGTCGACCCGCTCGGGCGTCAGCGACTCGATGACGCCGTCGTCGACGACTCCGGCGGCGTGCACGACCGCGCCGAGCGGCCGGTCGAGGGAGGCGAGGAGTGCGGCCACGGCGTCGCGGTCTGCCACGTCGCATGCCGCCACGGACACCTGGGCGCCCAGTGCCGTCAGTTCGTCGCGCAGTTCCTGTGCGCCGTCGGTCGCCAGGCCCTTGCGTCCCGCGAGGACGAGGTTGCGGGCGCCCCGGTCGGCGACCAGGTGGCGGGCGACCAGTGCGCCGAGCGTGCCGAGGCCGCCGGTGACCAGGACCGGGCGGTCCGGGTCGAGCGGGGCGGGCGCGGTCAGGACGACCTTGCCGATGTGCCGGTTCTCGCTGTGGTGGCGCAGCGCCTCGGGTGCGCGGCGGACGTCCCGGGCTCGTACGGGCAGGGGGTTCAGCACGCCCGCGGCGGACAGCGCGAGCACTTCGGCCAGCATGTCCTGGAGGCGGTCGGGGTCCGGCTGTGTCTGGTCGAGGGTGGCGTACTTGACGCCGGGCGGCAGGTCATCGGGTTCGGGTACGTCGCCCTTGCCCAGCTCGATGAACCGCCCGCCGTCGGACAGCAGTTCCAGGGAGGCCTGCACGAACTCCCGCATTTCCGGGGAGTCGTCGGTGAACTCCGGCAGTCGCGGGGAGCCGTCCGTGGGCTCCGGCTGCTGCAGTGAGGTGTCCACCAACTCCCGTACCGACGAGTTCAGGACCACTTCCACGCCGCGTCCGCCGGTCTCGGCGGCGAAGTGCGCCGCGAATCCGGTGTCGAGGCAGGACGCCAGGTGTGCCTGGGGCACGCCCGCCGCCCGTACGGCGCCCCACTCGGCGGGACGCGCGGTCGCGAAGACCTTCGCGCCCCAGTGCCGCGCGAGCTGCACCGCCGCCGTGCCGACATCGCTCGCCGCGTCGTGCACGAGGACGGACTCGCCCCGGCGCAGATGTGCCAGGTCGTGCAGGGCGTAGTAGGCCGTGAGGAACGCCGGGGGCACGGATGCCGCCCGTGCGAAGGACCATCCGGCGGGCACGGGTGCGACCAGCCTGCGGTCGGTGACCGCGAGCGACCCGAAGCCCTTGGTGGCCATGGCAAGGACGCGGTCGCCCACGGCCAGGTCGGTCACGGCCGCGCCGACCTCGGTCACGACGCCCGCGATCTCGCTGCTGGGTTCGCCCGTTCCGTGGTGTGCGTCGAGGGCGGCAAGGACGTCCCGGAAGTCCAGGCCCGCGGCGCGGACGGCGATGCGTACGTCGCCGGGCGCGAGGGGTGCGGTTGCTTCGGGGTGCGGCATCAGGGCGAGGCCGTCCAGCGAGCCGCGCGCCGTGACGTCGAGGCGCCACGGGCCGTCGGTGGGCGGAGCGAGCAGGTTGCCCGAGGTGGCACGGGCGAGCCGGGGCACGGTCACCAGGCCGGCCCGCACCGCCGACTGGGGCTCACCGGTGGCCAGCGCGGCCGGCAGTGCGAGGGCGGACTCCTCTGCGTCGTCGAGGTCGATCAGCGCGAATCGGCCGGGGTTCTCGGTCTGCGCCGACCGCACGAGCCCCCACACGGCGGCCTGCGCCGGGTCGGGCGTTTCGTTGTCGACCGCGCCACGGGTCACGAACACCAGGCGGGTGTCCGCCGTCCGCTCGTCGGCGATCCAGTTCTGGGCCAGCTCCAGCGCCCAGGACACCGCATCCCGCGCCGCCGGTCCGTCCGTTCCGTCCGGCCCGTTCAGGCCGGAGGCTCGGGGGCAGAGCGCGAGCAGGTCGGTCACGACGTCGAGGGCGCCGAAGTCGGGCACGGTCGGCACGTCGATGCCGAGGTCTCCCGCGGTGAGGCCGTCCGGGCCGAGGTGAGTTTCGAGCGCGGCGAGCCTGACCGGCCTCTCCCCTGTCGCTCCGTCGGCAGGCGTCCACTCCAGTGCGAACAGGGCGTCGGCGGTGCGTGATGCGGCCTTGTGGAGCTCCACCGGTCGCATCACGAGCGAGTCGACGGTCGCGACGGGCCTGCCGGACGGGTCCGCGACGGCCAGCGACATCTCGTTCTGCCCGTCCTGTCCCTTGGGCGACCAGCGCACCCGCAGCGTCGAGGCGCCGACGGCGTGCAGCCGCACCCCGGTGAAGGCGAACGGCAGCCGGGGGCCGCCGCCGGTCTCCTCCAGAGCGCGCAGCACCGGCGCGTGCAGGGCTGCGTCGAGCAGGGCGGGGTGCACGCTGAAGCCCTCGCCGCCGGTCCCGTCGGGCAGGGACACCTCTACGTACACGTCGGAGCCGAGGCGCCAGGCCGCGCGCAGCGCACGGAACACCGGGCCGTAGCCGTAGCCGAGTTCGGTGAGGCGGTCGTAGACGTCGTCGGCGTCCATCGGTGTCGCGCCCTGCGGCGGCCACACGGCGAGCTCGGTCGCCGGGGCGTCGCTCGTGGTGAGCGTGCCGGTGGCGTGTTCGGTCCACGGCGCGTCCCGGTCGGCGTCCTCGGCCCGTGAGTGCACCCGGACGCTCCGCCTGTCGTCGCTCTCCGCGCCGACCGTGACCCGCAGGACGCGGGCGCCTCGCTCGGGCAGGGCCAGCGGGGCCTGCAGGGTCAGTTCCTCCACGGTGTCGAGACCGCAGTGGCCCGCGGCGTGCAGGGCGAGGTCGAGGAAGCCCGTGCCGGGGAACAGCACCTGGTCGCCGACGCCGTGGTCGGCGAGCCACGGCTGGGTCCGCGTGGACAGCCTGCCGGTGAACACGACGCCGTCGGAGTCGGGCAGCGCGACCGCGGCGCGCAGCAGCGGGTGGTCGCCGGTGGCGACACCGAGTGCCGCGGTCGCCCCGTCGCCCGCGGGGGCGACGGCCGCGGTCAGCCAGTAACGGTCGTGCTGGAAGGCGTAGGTGGGCAGGTCGACGCGGGTGCCCCGGCCGCCGAGCGCGGCGGCCAGGTCGAGGCGTGCGCCCCGGACGTGGAGCTGCGCGGCGGCGAGCGCCAGTGTGTCCGGTTCGGGCCTGTCGGAGCGCAGCGTGGGCACGAACACGGCGGAGGGTGCGCTGTCCTGGCCCATCGCGGTGAGCACGCTGCCGGGTCCGACCTCCACCATCGTGGTCACGCCCTGCGCGACGAGGGTGGTGACGCCGTCGGCGAACCGTACGGGCCGGCGCACGTGCTGGACCCAGTGGTCCGGTGCGGCGAGTTCATCGGCGTCGACCGGCGCGCCGGTGAGGGTGGAGACGATCGGCAGCGTGGGCGGGTTGGCGGTCGCGCCCGCCACGACGCGGCGGAACTCCGCGAGCATCGGCTCCATCAGCGGTGAGTGGAACGCGTGGCTGACCCGCAGTCCGGTGACCTTGCGCCCCTGCGCCTTGAGGCGGTCGGCGAGCTCGCGCACCTCGGGTTCGCTGCCGGAAAGGACCAGTGAGTCCGGGCCGTTGATGGCGGCGATGCCGACGTGCTCGGAGCACTCCGGTGCGATCTCCGCCTCGGTGGCCTGTACGGCGACCATGACGCCTCCGGCGGGCAGCGCCTGCATGAGCGCGCCGCGGGCGGCGACGATCGTGCAGGCGTCGGCCAGCGAGAAGACGCCCGCCACGTGCGCGGCGGCCAGTTCGCCGATCGAGTGTCCTGCGAGCGCGTCGGGCTTGAGGCCCCAGGACTCCCACAGCCGGTACAGCGCGACCTCTACGGCGAACAGCGCGGGCTGGGCGTACTCGGTGCGGTCGAGCAGGGCCTGGTCGTCGCCGAACACCACGTCGCGCAGCGGCACGTCGAGGTGCGGGTCGAGGTGGGCGAACGCCTCGTCGAGCGCGTCGGCGAACGCGGGGTGCGCCTCGTACAGGCCGCGGCCCATGCCGATGCGCTGGGAGCCCTGGCCGGAGAACAGCACGGCGAGCCTGCCGCCGTCGGGGGCCCCGCGCACCACGCCCGGGGCGTCGGCGCCTTCGGCCAGCGCGTCGAGACCGGCGCGCAGTTCGGGTGTTCCCGTGCCGAGTACGACCGCGCGGTGGTCGAGTGCGGCTCGCCCGGTCGTGAGCGTCGCGGCGACGTCCACCGGCGACAGTTCGGGCCGTGCGTCCACGGTGGCCGCCAGGCGGACGGCCTGCTCGCGCAGCGCGGCGGTGTCGCGGGCGGACAGCGCCCACGCCAGGGTGCGGCCGCCGGGTTCGTCGGCGAGGGCCGTGGCCGGGGCCTCGGGGGCGGGTTCGCCCTGTTCGAGGATGACGTGGCCGTTGGTGCCGCTGACGCCGAACGCGGAGACGGCTGCGCGCCTGGGCCGGCCGGCCTCGGGCCACGGCCGCTGGTCGGCGAGGAGTTCCACGGCGCCGGTCGTCCAGTCCACGTGGTCGGATGGGCGGTCGAGGTGGAGGGTGCGGGGCAGTACGCCGTGCCGCATCGCCTGCACCATCTTGATGACGCCCGCGATGCCCGAAGCCGCCTGGGTGTGGCCGATGTTGGACTTCAGGGCGCCGAGCAGCAGCGGCCGGTCGGCGGGACGGTCCTGGCCGTAGGTGGCGAGGAGCGCCTGTGCCTCGATGGGGTCGCCCAGCTTGGTGCCCGTGCCGTGGCCCTCGACGGCGTCCACGTCCGCGGTGGACAGGCCCGCGTTCGCGAGCGCCGCGCGGATGACCTGCTGCTGCGCGGGCCCGTTCGGTGCGGAAAGGCCGTTCGACGCGCCGTCCTGGTTGGTGGCGGAACCCCGGACGACAGCGAGTACTTCGTGGCCGTTGGCCCGTGCGTCGGAGAGCCGTTCGAGGAGGATCAGGCCCGCGCCCTCGCCCCAGCCGACGCCGTCGGCGGCATCGGCGAAGGGCTTGCACCGGCCGTCGGGGGCCAGGCCGCCCTGCAGGCTGAACTCGGCGAAGGGCGTCGGCGTCACCATGATCGCCGTGCCGCCCGCCAGGGCCATCGAGCACTCCCCCGACCGCAGCGCCTGCACCGCGAGGTGCAGGGCGACCAGCGAGGACGAGCACGCGGTGTCCACGGTGACGGCGGGCCCGCGCAGGCCGAGCGAGTAGGCGATGCGGCCGGACACGACGCTCAGCGCGTCGCCGGTGAGCCGGTAGCCGTCCATCTCGGGCGTGGCCTGTTCCAGGGTGCCCGCGTAGCTCTGCGGTGAGGCGCCGACGAACACGCCGGTGAGGCTGTCGCGTACGGAGGACGGGTCGATGCCCGCCCGCTCGAAGGCCTCCCAGGCCAGTTCGAGCACCTGCCGCTGCTGCGGGTCCATCGCGAGGGCCTCGCGCGGGGCGATGCCGAAGAAGCCCGCGTCGAACCCGCCCGCGTCGTCCATGAAGGCACCCTCGAACGTACGGCTGCGGCCCTGTGCCTCCGCGTCGGCCGGGTACAGCCGGTCGGGGTCCCAGCCACGGTCGTCGGGGAACGGGCCGACGGCGTCATGTCCGCCCAGGACGAGCGACCACAGGTCCTCGGGGCCGCGTACGCCGCCGGGGAAGCGGCAGCTCATCGCCACCACCGCGATCGGATCGTCGGCGGCGCGGGCGGCGGCCGGGGCCGGGGCGGCGGACTGCCGCTCGCCCAGGACCACGGAGTACAGGTGGTCGGCCAGCGCGTCCGGCGTCGGGTGGTCGAAGACGACGGTCGCGGGCAGACGTACGCCGGTGGCGGTGTTGAGGCGCTTGCGGAGCTCGATGGCGGTGAGGGAGTCGAAGCCCAGCTCGCGGAAGGCGCGGTCCGGCGTGACGGTGTCGGGTCCTTCGTGGCCGAGCACCGTCGCCGCGTGGCCGCGGACCAGGTCGAGCAGGAGCCGGTGCTGGTCGGCCTCGGCGAGCCCGGTCAGGCGGTCGGCGAGCGCACCGCCGGAGGCAGGCTGTTCCGCCGCGTCCTGCGCGGCGAGGGCGACGACGTCGGGTATCTCGCTGATCAGGGGGCGTGAACGGGCCGCCGTGAAGCCGGGGGTGAAGCGGGCCCAGTCGACGTCGGCGACCGTCACGGTCGTCTCGCCCGCCGTGAGGGCGGCGGCGAGCGCGCCGACCGCGAGTTCCGGCCGCATGGGACGCATGCCCCTGCGGCGCAGCTGGTCGTCGAGGTCGCCGGTCACCATGCCGCCGCCGGCCCACATGCCCCAGGAGACCGAGGTGGCGGGCAGGCCTTCGGCGTGGCGGCGCTGCGCGAGGCCGTCGAGGAAGGCGTTGGCGGCGCCATAGGCGCCCAGTTCGCCGCTGCCCCACACCGCGGACCCGGAGGAGAACAGCACGAACGCGTCGAGCTCGCGTCCTGCGCACAGCTCGTCGAGGTGGGCCGCGCCGACGGCCTTCGCCTCCAGGGCGTACGCGAGATCCGAGGTCTCCGTCTCGGCCAGCGGCAGGGACGGAACGGTGCCCGCCGCGTGGAAGACCGAGCGGATCGGGGTGCCTTCGGCGTCGAGCCGGGCGAACAGGTCGGCGAGCGCGGCACGGTCGGCGGCGTCGCACGCGGCGATGGTGGTCCGGACGCCGAGTCCGGTCAGCTCGGCCTCCAGCTCCTGCGCGCCGGGGGCGTCGGCGCCACTGCGGCTGGTCAGGACGATGTGCTCGGCGCCGTTGCCCGCGAGCCAGCGGGCCACGTGGCCGCCGATGGCGCCGGTGCCGCCGGTGATCAGTACGGTGCCCGTGGCGTGCCAGGCGGGTGCCGCGGCCGGGGCGGGGGCAGGGGTCAGCCGTCGCGCCGACAACCCGGAGGCGCGGATGGCCAGCTGGTCCTCGTCCGCGAGTCCGGCCAGGGCGGCGGCGAGACGCGTCGCGGTCCTGGTGTCGGGGGTCACGGGCAGGTCGACGATGCCGCCCCAGCGGCCCGGCTGTTCCAGGCCGAAGGCGAGGCCAAGGCCCCACACCTGGCTCTGTGTCGGGTGGGTCAGCGGGTCGGACCGGCCGACGGACACCGCGCCCGTCGTCGCCATCCACAGCGGTGCGCCGATCCCGGCGTCACCGAGTGCCCGTACCAGCTCCAGCGTGCCGGACAGTCCCCTCGGGACGGTAGGCGCCGCGGGGTCGGGCCGTTCGTCGAAGGCCAGGAGGGAGAGCACACCGCTGGGTACGACGTCCACGGCGCGCAGCGAATCCGCCGATCCTTCGACCTCCAGGACGTCGGCGCCGTGGGCGCGCAGCGCGTCGACGGCCGCCGTATGCCACGGGTGCTCCGCCTCGGACGGCGAGCCGATCACGAGCCAGGTGCCGGACAGGGCCGGGGTGGCGGCGGTGCCGAGCGCCTCCCAAGTGACCCGGTAGCGCCACGCGTCGACGGTGGAGCGCTCCTGCCTGCGGCGGCGCCAGTCGCCCAGGCTTGCCAGCACGTCGGAGAGCGGCGCGTCGGCGGGCACGTCCAGCGTCGTGGCGAGGTCGCCCCGCTCCACCGAGGACCAGAACTCCTCAAGGGCGGGATCGCCTGCCGTGGACGGGCGGGCGGTCTCGTCGAGCCAGAACCGCCTGCGCTGGAAGGGGTAGGTGGGCAGGTCGACGGGCCGCCCCGCGGGCACCACGGCACGCCAGTCGAACGGCAGGCCCTCCACGTATGCCTCGGCGGCGGAGAGCAGGAAGCGGTCGAGGCCGCCGTCGGTCCGGCGCAGCGTGCCCACGACGACGGCGTCGGCGTCGGTCGCGTCCAGCGTCTCGCGCACCCCGAAGGTGAGCACGGGGTGCGGGCTGCACTCGACGAACGCGCCGATGCCCCGGTCGAGCAGGCCGCGGGTGGCCTCTTCGAACCGCACGGTGTTCCGCAGGTTCTGGTACCAGTAGTCGGCGCCGACCTCGGTTCCGGTCAGCCACTCCCCCGTCACCGTGGAGAGCATCGGCACGCTCGCGGCCATCGGCTCAATCCCGGCCAGTACAGCGGCCAGTTCGTCCTGGATGCGCTCCACGTGCGGCGAGTGGGACGCGTAGTCGACGGGGATACGACGTGCCCGGATCTCGTCGGCGGCGCAGGACTCCATCAGCTCGTCCAGGGCGTCGGCATCACCCGCCACGACCACCGAACCCGGGCCGTTGACGGCGGCGAGCGATATGCGTCCGTCCCACCGCGCGATCCGCTCACGCGCGGCATCAGCCGTCACCGAAAGGGACACCATCCCGCCCTGACCCGAGAGCGCCAGGATCGCCTTGCTGCGCAGCGCGACCACCTTGGCCGCATCCTCCAGCGACAGCGCCCCCGCCACATGCGCGGCGGCGATCTCGCCCTGGCTGTGGCCCACCACCGCGTCCGGCTCCACACCGTACGAACGCCACAACGCCGCCAGCGACACCATCACCGCCCACAAAGCGGGCTGCACGACATCCACCCGCTCCAACGCGGCGCCATCATTCAGCACCTCGTGCAACGACCAGTCCACATACGGGGCGAGCGCATCAGCGCACGCGTCAAGGGAAGCGCGGAACACCGGCGACGACTCCGCCAGCTCCGCACCCATGCCCAGCCACTGCGAACCCTGACCCGGGAACACGAACGCCACCTTGCCCGCAGGCCGCGCCACACCGATCGCCACACGAGCCGACTCCGAACCACCGGCAACCGCCGCCAACGCATCGGCACCACCCGAAACCACCACGGCCCGGTGATCGAACACCGACCGCGACAGCAAGGCATCCGCCACATCTGCCGACTCCAACCCCTCTACAGCGGGGGCAAGTTGGGCGGCGTGGGCGCGGAGGGCTTCCTCCGTGCGCGCGGAGAACACCAGAGGGACAGGGCCGGAGGTCGGCAGCGGGTCGACCGGAGTCTCTTCCGGCGCCTGTTCGAGCACGGCGTGGGCGTTGGTGCCGCTGATGCCGAACGAGGAAACGGCGGCCCGACGGGGGCGCCCGGCGTCGGGCCACGGCGTGGTCTCGGTGACCAGCGACACGGCGCCCGATGCCCAGTCCACGTGCGGGGTGGGTTCGGTGATGTGCAGGCTTTCGGGCAGTACGCCGTGCCGCAGCGCGAGCACCATCTTGATCAGGCCCGCGACGCCCGAAGCCGCCTGCGTGTGACCGATGTTGGACTTCACCGAGCCGAGCAGCAGCGGCCGGTCCACGGGGCGCTCACGGCCGTAGGTGGCGAGAAGGGCGTCCGCCTCGATCGGGTCGCCGAGGCGGGTGCCGGTGCCGTGCGCCTCGACGGCGTCGACCTCGGCGGCCGTGACGCCCGCGTCGGCGAGCGCCTGCCGGATGACCCTGCGCTGCGCGGGGCCGCTGGGGGCGGTGAGTCCGTTGGACGCGCCGTCCTGGTTGATCGCGGTGCCCTTGATCAGCGCGAGTACGGGGTGTCCGTTGCGGCGCGCGTCGGAAAGGCGCTCCAGAAGCACCATGGTGGCGCCCTCGGCGAGGCCGAACCCGTCGGCACTCGCCGAGAAGGCCTTGCAGCGACCGTCGGGGGCGAGCGCGCGCTGCCTGCTGAACTCCACGAACATGCCCGGCGACGGCATGACCGTGACGCCGCCCGCGAGGGCGATGGGGCACTCGCCGCGCCGCAGCGACTGGACGGCCAGGTGCAGGGCGGCCAGCGACGAGGAGCATGCCGTGTCGAGGGTGACGGCGGGTCCGTTGAACCCGAACGAGTAGGAGAGCCTGCCGGACGCGACGCTCGCGGTGTTGCCGGTGAGCAGATAGCCCTCGAGGTCAGCGGGGGCCTCGTGCAGCCTCGGCCCGTAGTCCATCGTCATCGCGCCCACGAACACGCCTGCCTGACTGCCCCTCAGGCCCGTCGGCTCGATGCCCGCGCGCTCGATCGCCTCCCAGCCGATTTCGAGGAGAAGCCGCTGCTGCGGGTCCATCGCCAGTGCCTCGCGCGGCGATATCCCGAAGAACTCCGGGTCGAACTTGTCGACGTCGTGCAGGAATCCGGCCTCGCGCTGGTAGTAGCCGCCGGCCCGCTCGGCGTCCTCGTCGTAGCGCCCGTCCAGGTCCCAGCCCCGGTCGGTGGGGAACGCGGTGATGCCGTCGCCGCCCGTGGACAGCAGCTCCCACAGGTCCTCGGGGCTGCGCACTCCGCCGGGCAGGCGGCAGCTCATCGCGACGACGGCGATCGGCTCGTCGTCCCCGGCCACCGCGAAGGCGGACGGCTGGTCGTCATCGGCCGGTGCACCGAGCAGGGCCCGGTCGATGCGCTCGGCGAGGCCACGGCACGTCGGTGTGTCGAACACCGCCGACACGGGCAGGTTCAGGCCGGTGGCCGCGTTCAGCAGGTTGCGCAGCCGCACCGCGCCCGCCGAGTCGACGCCCAGTTCGAGGAGCGGCGCGTCCGCGTCGGGGGCGGGCCCGGTGTGCCCGACGACGGCGGCCACCTGCGCGCGGACCAGGTCGAGCAGGAAGTCGGCGCGGTCGGGGGCGTCCGCGAGCCGGTCGTCGAAGGACGGGGCGGGGACGGCACCGGGCGCCGCGTGCAGCGGGTAGGCGGGCAGCGGCACCGCGCGTGCGTCCAGGCCCGCGAACACCGCGTTCCAGTCGGGGAGCACGCCGTGCGTGTGCAGTTCGGCGAGCGCGGCGGTCATCTGGTCGGCGCCGCCACGGTCCCTGCGCAGGGTGCCGACGACGGCGGCCTCCACGGCGGCGTCCTCGGCGGTCTCCTGCACGGCCCGGGTGAGCACGGGGTGGGGGCTCGGCTCGAGCAGCAGTCGGTGCCCGGCGGCCAGGACGGCGCGTGTGGCGCTCTGGAAGTCAGCGGTGCCGCGCACGTTGCGGCACCAGTGGTCCGCGGTGAGCGTCAGCGGGTCGACCCTCGCGCCCGTGGTGGCCGTGTAGATCGGTACGTCCGTCGGGCGGGGGGTGATGGGGGCGAGGTCGGCGCGCAGCATGTCGAGCACGGAGTCGACCTGGCGGCCGTGGGCCGCGAGACGGATCGCGATGCCTCTGGCCCTGATCCCGTCCGCGGCCAGGTCGGCGAGGAGTTGGGTGGCCGCGTCCTCGTCGCCGGAGACCAGGACCGACGTGGGCGCGTGCACGGCGGCCAGGTCGAGGCCCTCGTACCGGGTGAGCCGCTCACGTACCTCGTCGGCGGACGCCAGTACGGAGAGCATCACCCCGCGTTCGAGGAGGTGCACCTGCGCCTGGCTGAACAGGGCCACGGCCCGCGCGCCGTCCTCGACGGACAGCGCGCCCGCGACCGTCGCGGCCGGGATCTCGCCGACGCTGGAGCCGATCACGGCACCCGGCTGCACTCCCCATGAGCGCCACAGCGCGGACAGGGACACCATCATCGCCCAGAGTGCGGGCTGCGCCACGTCCGGGCGGTCGAGGGAAGGCGTGTCCGTCCTGCCGCGCAGCACGTCGATGACGGGCCAGTCCACGAACGGCGTGAGGGCTTCCGCACAGGCATGCAGTTGCTCGGCGAACACCGGCGACGTGGCGAGGAGTTCGTCGGCCATGCCCAGCCACTGCGGCCCGTGACCGGGGAACACAAAGGCGACGTCGTCTGCCGCGGCACGCGCCGGTCCTCCGGCCGCGAGCCCCGGCACCGGTATTCGCCCCTCGCTGACGGCGAGCAGCTCATCGGCGAGCCGGGTACGGTCCCCGCCGACCAGCACGGCGCGGTGGGCGAGAGCGGGGCGGGTGGTGGCGAGCGAGAAGGCGAGGTCGACGAGCGGCAGGGTCGGCTCGGCCTCGATCAGCGAGTGCAGGTCAGCGGCCCGCGCCCGCAGCGCATCCTGGTTGTGCGCCGACAAGGTGATCGGGACGGCGGGTCCGTCCGGCGCGGCGCGGCCGGGCTCGGCCCTTCCCGAGCGCAACGCGGCCTCGACCAGCGCGGGAACGCCGTCGGACCATGCGTGGTCGGTGTCGAGCCGGTAGGCGAAGGTCGCGGTCCGTGCGCTGTCCCCTCGCGTGAGCACGGCGAAAGCACCGTCCGTCCCGACCAGCGCCAGGTCGCACTCACCGGAACTCAGGGCGGCGACGGCATCGGCGAGAGGGTCGTGTCCGGTCCGGCAGGGGCCGTGCAGGCCGAGCACGCGTGCCAGCTCGCCCGCGTCGTCCGCGCCATCGGTGCCGGCGGCCAGATGGACGCCGACGCCTGCGCGGTCGTCCGCGCCGATGCCCGCGTCCTCGCAGGCCGTCCACGCCGACTCCAGTTCGTCCGTCCGGCCCGCGGGCAGCGGCACACCGGTCAGCTCGACAAGTACACCGTGATCGCGCTCCGCCCGCACCGGTGCCGCGGACGCGACCCCGATGACGGCGACAGTGCCGGTGTGCAGCCCTTCTGATAAGCGCATGGCAGCCTCTGCCTTCGTCGGTCATCCAACTGGAACTGGATACATGCATCGTTGGCCTGAATGAGCTCGATACTTTCTCGGCCACTTGCCGCGACAACGAGCGCAAGTCAAAGCCAGATATCCAGAAATTGTCAACTGCGGTCTATTTTCGGTCTGTCACAGGCGGAAAACGCTCGTAGGAGCCGCGTAAGCGCGGGTCAGAGCCGTGCCCGCTCGCGCGATTTACCGTACGGACTTCCAAAATTTACCTGGCTATCGGCGCGCCCAGGAGAGCGGCGGGCTCGCCTGCCGTCCTGTCCCCAAGCGGCTCCTGCCCTATCGTGCAGCGCCTTTTGCCCCATCGCGCAGGGGTGGCTCGCATGCGGGCGGACGGAATTGCGGCAGCACCCGTTCATCAATAACTCGCCATTCGACCGTCACGTTCCGGCCATACGGATCCCGTTAAAATCCAGCCCCTCATGCGTCACCACGCTGACGCGCCGCATGAATAGGGGGCTGAAACGAGTGCGTCGACCGCGCCGTGGGAGCTCTTGGGCCTGCACGGGAACACCGGTGGTATGCCTGGAGCGGAGCCAGGGTGTGGGGGTGGAGCCAGGGAAGCCCTGGCCAAAGGGGGGGTGGTCGCGCCGTCCCGCAGGGGCGACGCCTGTCGCACCGCTCAAGACTCCATCGGCCGAGTGGTGCGCAACGCTGGTGAGGGGACGGGCGCGGATACGGGCGCGGGGCGCACGAAGAGCGGCGCACTAACCCCCGGCCGACTCCACGAGGCGCAGGCCGGGTTCGATTTCCGCGTTGGTCAGGGTTCGCCACGCATCAGTCGAGAGGTGCTCAGCGACATAACCCGTTCAGGAACACAGTGAATTGCGTTCGGGTGCAGGAACGGCACCCTTTGGTCTTCACATGTTAGCCAAGGCGACACGCCTGCGAGTGCCGGGCCTTACGTCGCGACCGGCGCATGCTCATCCCTCCTATATATAGGCCCCGAGCAGTCGCCGGGATCGATACGGAGGACCACAGGAGCGGCGCTCCGAGAAGACCGATTCAGTGTGCGGACGAGGGGGCACGGCCGGATCAAACGCGATACCCCTGGCCCCTCGCCCGGCCAACAGTAACCGAGCGGGTGTAGCCCGCACCAGACTCTCTTTTTGTGGCAAGCGGAAGCAGAACCACACTTCACAAGTGGCGCTCGGGGCGCCTTACCCGGTGCGGTAAACGCGCCGATGTATATGCCTCCGCGAATGCCCGACGCCTCCGCCACCTGGCATCAATCGCCGCAGTTCGCGACCGCGACATCTGACTCCTGAGTATCTGACGCACCACACTCCGTGTCCGAGGCGCGGAGCACCACGGGGCGGCCGTGCCCGTTTCGCTCTGCTCACGCTCCGTCTTCTGACCGTTTCGGGCCCACGCGTGATCACTGTGCTTCACCTCACACGCCCGTACTTCCGGGCAGCGTTCGCCGGCTGACCGGTCCGGTACCGCTGCCCTCGACCACGGTCGTGGAACTGTCGTGCAGGGATCCGGGAGGCGCGAAACCGTACGCCGACGGGCCCGTTGGGCCGGGGGAGGTTCATAGAGCCGGGGAGAGGTTCCTCCCGCTCTCCCGCCCTCGTAGTGACGGAGTGAGTCCATGGTTACGCCGAACGACTCCCTGCTGAGCCTGATCCGAGAAGCCGGCTGGACGTACGAAGCGCTGGCCCGCCGCGTCAACTCGGACGCGTGCCGACGCGATCTGGGGACCACCTACGACCGGACGACGGTGGCGCACTGGGTGCGCGGCTCCCGCCCTCGCAGTCCGGTGCCCGAGCTGCTGTGCGGGCTCTTCACACAACGGCTCGGGCGTCTGATCACGCCGGTGGAGTTGGGGTTTGCCGACAGGCGGCCACCGGCACTCAAAGGCGCGGCCGCACTCATCGCCGCCATCCCCGGCCTCGACACGAACAGCGGCCAGGAGCCCGAAAGCGGCGACGGGGCACCCCGCACCCGCGTACCCGAACAGCGTCCCCGTCCCGACAGCGAGGACCGCAGCGTTCCCGCCTGGCACGAGCAGCTCTGGCGAGGGGCCGAGCGGTTCTTCGTGGGGCAGACAGCCGCTCTGGGCGGAAGACACACCGGGCCGGTGCTGCTCGCCTACCTGCAGTCCGCCTTCGGCCCCGGGGGCGGCGCCCCGTTCATGGGGGCGGAGTCGAGGGCGGGCCTCGTGCATGTCGCACGCACCGCCGTTCTGCTGGCCGGCAGCTACACCGACGCATGCCGCACCCAGGAGGCGCAGGGTGCGCTGACCGCCGCCGAAGCGCTCGCCGACCATGCGGAGGACAAGGCCGTCCAGGCCATCGCACTGCGGCAGTTGAGCGAGAGCGCCCTGCTGCAGGGCGGGACCGCCCTCGCGACGGGATATCTGAACCGCGCCCTGGAGGTCTCCCGCCACACGTCGAGCCCGGTGCGCGCCTACGTCGCCGCGCAGGCGGCCCGGGTGTACGCGGCGACCGGGGAGCGGCCGGCCGCGCTGAACTGGCTGGAGACCGCGTCCCGGTTACTGCCGCACGACGCCGGCGGCGAGGATCCCTTCGCGGTCTACTCGGCGGCGGCCCTGCACTATCAGGAGGCCGCCGTGCTGCATCGCCTCGGTGAACCAGGTGAGGCCCACGCGGCGCTCACCGCGTCGCTCGAAGCGCGGCCCGTGCAGGAAGCGCGCGCGGTCCTGCTCACGCTGCTCGCCAGAGGCTGGCTGCACCACGCCGAGGGCCACAGCGAGGCGATGTCGGCTGCCGCGGATGCCGCCGCGGAGATGAACGCCACCATCGCCTCGGTCAGGGCCGCCCGGGAGATCGCCCGCATCCGCTCGGCGCAACCGGCTTGAGCGGCGCGCCGTGCGACGCCACGACATGCGCGCGCCGAACGCGTCGTCGAGCATGGAGACATGAACGATCCCTTGCTTGTCGCGCAGCTCCTCGCCGTTCACGGTCCGTCCCGGCCGAGCACCACCGAGGCGGACGCCGTCCGCGGACGTCCTGCCCGTCATGGCGGCTCAGCACCTGGTCAGGGCTCCTCGCCACAGGCGGGCGCCGACTTCCCGCCCACCGAATTCAACACGTTCAACAACATCCCGGTACCGGCGTCGGCATCGCAGGCCGGGCCGGTCGTTGACTGACCGGGACGAGGACGCCCCAGGCGTCTCCTGCCCTCCTGCTTTGCCGCTCCCCTCGGCTCCCCTCGGCGTCATGCCTGCACCGCAATAGCGGCAAATCTTCACCCCTTGGCGTGACTCCCGTTCGGCGCAGCGGCCGTAACGTTCCTGCATCGGCCCGTGTGAGCTGCGCAATCACCGGCAATTCCCGCGCCTAGGTCTTTCGTTCGAAGACCACGTCATTCTTCCCAAGATCCTTTGCGCCCATAAGGTCATGCCGATTCCAGCAGGACGCGATCCCGGGTGAGGTGTGGGTGTCTGGCGAACTCTTGTGCTCTACAGGCGAGTTGAGGCTCAGCGATGCTCCTTGGCGGAGCCGGCGAACGGCTGTGCTCGAGGGCCTCGCCGGTGTCGTGCCGCCGCGAGCGGTGCACAACAACGAGCTGCCCCCCGCCTGGGAGACCGACGACGCCTGGGTGCGCCGTCGCACCGGCATCGGAACACGCCACTGGGTCGCCCCCGGAGTGTCGACCGGTGACCTCGCACTCCAGGCCGCGGTCCGCGCACTCGATGTGGCCGCCGCCGCGCCCCTCCACGGGCTCGACGCGGTCAACCCTCACCCCGTCGACGCGGTCATCGTGGCCACGTCCACCCCCGACCGGCCGATGCCCGCCATGGCGCCGCAACTGGCGCACCGGCTCGGCCTCGGCCAGGTCGCGGCCTGGGACGTGGCCGCCGCGTGCAGCGGATTCGTCTACGCGCTCGCCACCGCCGCCGGTGTGATCGGGGCAGGGATCGCCCACCGGGTCCTGGTCGTCGCGGCCGAGGTGTACTCGACGCTGATCGCCCCGGACGACCGTGGTGCCGGGGTCGTCTTCGCGGACGGGGCGGGAGCGGTGGTGCTGCGCCGCGGCGAACTGGGCGAGCCGGGCAGCATCCTCGGCTTCGACCTGGGCAGTGACGGCGCAGGCCATGACCTGATCGAAGTGCCGGGCGGTGGCGCGCTCGCCCGCTCGGCGCCCGACCGCTACACCCCGGCGGACCTGCACTTCCGGATGCGAGGACGTGACGTGTTCCAACATGCCGTCACCCGCATGACGCTCTCCTCACAGGTGCTGCTGAAGAACGTCGGCTGGTCGGTGGACGACGTCGACCGGTTCGTGGCGCATCAGGCCAACGCACGCATCCTGAGCGCCGTGGCCGACCGCATCCCGCTGCCCGCCGGCCGGCAGATCGCCAACATCGACCGCGTCGGCAACACCGGGGCCGCCTCCATTCCGCTGGCACTGGCCGACGCAGCCGGAGACGGCCGCCTCCATACCGGGGAACGCGTCCTGCTCACCTCGTTCGGAGCCGGGCTCACCTGGGGCTCCGCCGCCCTGCTGTGGCCCCGCCTCGCCCCGGTTCCGTCGGTCCACGGCGTCGGTGGCTCAATGCGCTCCGCCTGAGCGGCAGTTCTCCCGCGCCTCCCGCACTTTCCGTCCTTCCGGCACTTAGCGCTCCGCTGCTCTCCCCCTCCCATGTTTCCCGCTCCCTGTAACCCGTTCCATCATCTGAAGGGCACAGCCATGTCTTCGATCGACACCGCGATCCACTCCGTACTGACCGGAAAGTTCGAGGTCCCCCAGGACCTCATCCTCCCCGAGGCCACGCTGGAGAGCCTCGACCTGGACTCCTTGGCCCTCGCCGAACTCGCCCTGGCTCTGCAGGAAGAGCTGGCCGTCGAGGTGCAGGAGCACGAGGCGACCAAGAGCACCACGGTCGCCGAGCTCACCGCCACCCTGGCCGCCAAGAGCACCGCGGCAGGCGCGCTGTGACGGCTGACAACCGTGCGGTCGCCATCACCGGCCTGGGGCTCATCACCCCGGCCGGTGTAGGCCGCGAGGCGACCTGGACGGGCGTACTGCGCGGTGAGTCCACGGCAGCCCGCGATCCCCAGCTCAAGGCACTTCCGGTCGACTTCTCCTGCCGCATCCCGGAGATGACCCCGGAGCAGGCCAGGATCGGCGGCGGCAAGGCGTGGCGGATGGGCCGGTTCTCCCAGCTCGCCGTGCTCGCGGCGCGTGAGGCGGTGGCCGACGCGGGCCTGGATCCGGCCCACTGGGACGGCGCGCGGGTTGCCGTCGTCATCGGTTCGGGTCTCGCCGGCGCGGCCCACCTGGAGGAGCAGACCCTGCGCATGCAGGCGGGCCCCGACCTGGTGTCCCCCGTCCTGATCCCGATGCTGATCTCGAACATGGCCGCCGGCGAGGTCCTGCTCGACCTGGGCGCACGCGGGCCTTCCCTGGCCACGGAAACCGCCTGCGCCTCGGGGGCCAGCGCCCTGGCCGTCGCCCGTGACCTGTTGCTCTCGGGTGCCTGCGACATCGCGGTGGCCGGCGGCACCGAGGCCGCGATCAGCCCGGTCGTGACCGCCGGCTTCCAGCGGATGGGCGCTCTCTCCTCCCGTACGGACGATCCCTCGAAGGCCTCCAGGCCGTTCGCCGCCGACCGTGACGGCTTCGTCATCTCCGAGGCCGCTGCCGTCCTCGTACTCGAACGCACCGAGGACGCGAGAGCACGCGGGCAGCAACAGTACGCCCAGCTCGCCGGCGTCGGACTGAGCTCGGACGCCCACCACCCCACGGCACCCGCGCCCGGCGGCGCGATGGCGGAGGCGGCGCTGCGCACCGCCATCGGTGAGGCCGGGCTCGCGCCGGGGGACGTCGATCATGTCAACGCCCATGGCACATCGACCCCGTTGAACGACCGGACCGAGGCCGATGTCATCGCGCGTGTCCTGCCCCACGGGCCCACCGTGACCTCCGCCAAGGGCGTCCTCGGGCACAGCCTCGGCGCGGCCGGCGCCGTCGAGGCGGCCCTGACGGCCCTCACGATCCGCGACTCCGCCGTCCCGCCCGTCGCCAACCTCACGACCGACACGCTCGCGTTCCCCCTGGACTGCGTCCTTGACCGGCCCCGCCGGCAGACCGTACGGGCCGCGGCCAGCCATTCCTTCGGATTCGGCGGGCACAACGTGGTGCTCGTCCTGCGCGCGCCCTGACCCCGCGCCACCTCCCCGCACCTACCTCTCCACCCTCAGAAAGTCACCTCCCCTGTGACCGTGTACAGCGCGCTCGCCCACGCCAGCGTCCACATTCCTCCCGGCCGGCAGACCGTGGCCGAGGCCGAGGACCGCTTCCGGGCCCACAACCCCGGCATCACCCTGTCCCCCGGCGTCCTGCGGCACATGTACGGGCTCCAGAGCCGCTGCGTCGCGCCCGCCGACGAGCAGCCCTCCGACCTCGCCGCACACGCCGCCCGCACCCTGTTCGACGAGCACGGCACCGAACCGGGTGACATCGACCTGTTGCTGTTCGCCGGCATCCTCGCCGACATGGAGGAACCGGCCACGGCCCATGTCGTCGCCGCCAAGCTGGGCCTCGGCTGTCCCGTCTTCGATCTGAAGAACGCCTGCAACGGCGTGCTCAACGCCCTGGAGGTCGCCGACGCGTTCATCAGGACCGGCCGGTACCGCCGCGTCCTCGTCACCACCGGCGAGGTCAGCACCCGCGAGAGCCGCTGGTCGGTGGATGACGCCGCCGACGTCCTGCACGCGCTGCCGAGCCTGAGCACCGGCGACATGGGGTCCGCCGTCCTGGTCGAGGCCGCCGAGCGGCCCGGCATCCTCGGCAGCCGGTTCTTCGCCAACTCCTGGGGCTGGCAGGCCGCGACACTGCCCAATCCCTACGCCCAGCACCGCACCCTGGGCCATCTGCGCATCGACTCCGCCGCGTTGGTGGCGTCCTTCGAGGGCATGCCCGAGAAGGTGCGCGGCGCCCTGCACGACCTCGGGGTGAAGGCAGGCGACCTGGACCTCGCCTGCATCCACCAGCCTTCGGTGGCCTTCACCAAGGTCGCCTGCGACTGGGTCGGCGTGGATCCCGGGCAGATCCTGACCACCTTCCCCACCCACGGCAACGTCGCCACCAACACCATTCCCCTCCAGCTGGCCACCGCTCTCCAGGCAGGCAGGCTGCGACGCGGCGACCTGGTGGGCCTGTTCGGCTTCGCCAGTGGCGCGAGCAGCGGCCTGGTCCTGTGCGAATGGTGAAACCGCCGCGCGCCTCGTGCCGACCGACCCGCCCTCTGTACGGAGCCCCACGATGACTCTCTCCTCCCCCGCTCGGACCCGGACCCTCGCCGCCGACACGCCCGGGGACCCTTCCGACAGGCAGCCCCGCATCGCCCCCGTACCTCCGGAGGAGTGGCCGCCCGCCCTGCACGCGGTACTGGACGCGTCCAGCAAGGACGGTCCCGGCCGGATCAACCTGTTCGGCACCCTGGCCCATCATCTGCCGCTGGCCGAGGCCTGGTTGGCGCTCGCCCGGATCCTCACCCACGACGGCACCCTGTCCGCGCGCGATCGCGAACTGACCATCCTGCGCACCGCACACCGCCTCGACTCCGGGTTCGTCCACGACCGCCACACGCCCCAGGCCGGGCACGCGGGACTGTGCGCCGAGGAGACGGCCGCCACCGCCGCACCACTGGAGACCCACGCCTGGGACCCCGACGACCTGGCGCTGCTCCAGGCCGTCGACGCACTGGCCGACCGCGCCGACGTACCGGATGCCGCATGGGAGCGCCTCGCCCGGCGGCTGCGCTCCGACCAGCTGGTCGAACTCCTGGTCCTGGCAGGGCAGTCGGCCATGATGTGCATGACTCTGCGCACCCTGCGTACGCCGCCCGACGGCCCCGGCGCAGCTCCCGGCCGTGCGGAAGCCGCTCTCGACAGCCGCGGGGCCACCACCGAACTGCCGGACCACGCCCACACCCACACCGACGCTCACGCTCACGCCCACGCGGCGCCGGAGGACCAGGTCTTCGACGTACGCGTCGACCGCGAGCTGTGCTGCAGCTCGGGCCAGTGCGTCATCACCGCGCCCGATGTCTTCGAGCAGAACGACGACGACGGCCTCGTCATGCTGCGCCCCGGACATCGGGACCGGGCATCGGCGGCGCAGCACAGCCTCCGGCTTGCCGCCGCGCTGTGTCCCGGTGGGGCGATCACCCTCACGCCCAAGTCGTAAGCCCTCACCCCTCCCCCACCCACGGAGAGCCCTGCCCCATGTCACTCACCTCCACGGCACCCGCCCTCACCCTCCCGGCGGCATACGGCAGTTGCCCCTATGACCCACCGCCCGCCTACCTGGAGGCGGCGGCGGAACGGCCCCTCACCCGCACCGTGCTGCCGGACGGCTCGCCGTGCTGGCTGATCACCGGATACCAGGAAGTGCGTTCCGTCCTGGCCGACGCCCGCTTCAGCGCCGACGCCCGCACCCCCGGCTTCCCCTTCCTCTCCCCGGGCCAGCGTGAACTGGCCACCGCCAGACCGAGCTTCATCCGCATGGACGACCCCGAGCACGCCCGACTGCGGCGCATGGTCACCAAGGACTTCCTGGTGAAGCGCATCGAGGCACTGCGGCCCGGCATCCAGCGCATCGTCGACGAGGCCATCGACCGCATGGTTGCGAAGGGCGCGCCTGCCGACCTGGTCGGCGACTTCGCGCTGCCGGTCCCGTCCCTGGTCATCTGCCTGATGCTCGGCGTCCCGTACCAGGACCACGACCTCTTCCAGTCCCTGAGCCGGACCCTCCTCGACAACAGCACCACCCACGCACAGGCCGCCCGCGCCCACCACGAGCTCATGTCCTACCTGGCTCAACTCGCCGCCGACAAGCAGCGAAAGCCCGGTGACGACATCCTCAGCCGGCTGGTGGCACGCGACGACCTCACCCCGCAGGAGACCGCATCCCTGGGCTTCCTGCTCCTGGTCACCGGCCACGAGAGCACGGCCAACATGAGCGCCATGTGCACCCTGGCGCTGCTGCGCGACCCGAAGCAGGCCACGCTGCTGCGCGAGCGCCCGGAGCTGATCCCGGCGGCCGTCGAGGAGTTGCTCCGCCACCTCACGATCATCCATCTGGGTCTTGCCCGGGTGGCCAAGGAGCCCGTGGAGATCGCGGGGACGTCCTTGGCCGCAGGCGACGCGGTGATCTGCATGCTGTCCACCGCCAACCGGGACGAGGCCCTGTTCGGCGCTGAGGGCTGCGCCCACCCCTCACAGCTCGACCTCACGCGCGACGCACGCCGCCATCTCGCCTTCGGCTTCGGTGTCCATCAGTGCCTCGGACAGCCGCTGGCGCGCGCCGAGTTGCGCATCATCGTGGAGACGCTGCTGCGCCGACTGCCCGGACTGCGCCTCGCGGTGCCGGAGGAGGAGATCGAGTTCAGCACGGGGAGCATTGTGTACGGGGTGAAGACGCTGCCCGTTTCCTGGTGAGCCCGCGCCCCGGCGTGTGTCAGCGGCCGATCAGAAGCAGGTGGGACAGGCCGGTCAGTTCTTCCTCCAGGCCGGGCCGGGTACGGAAGCGTGGGATTCTGAGTACGTCGTTGATCATGCCCAGCACGCCGTGCACGGTCAGCTGGGCGTCCGTCTGGTCCAGTTCCGGGCGGACCTTGGAGAGGAGCTCGACCCACTCGGCCACGAACTCGTGCTGGATGCGGCGGATCGTGTGGCGCTGGTCGTCGGGTAGGTGGAGCACCTCGGTGACGAGGGCGGCGATCAGGTCGGTGTGCGCGCTGCACATCTCCACGTAGCCGCGCGCGAGCCCGTCGAGCGCCTCCTCCGGCGTGCGTGCGGTGGACATCGCCCTGGCCACCCCGAGCTGCAGCACCGCCGCACCCCGGTTCAGCATTTCGAAGAGGATCTCGCCCTTGCTGGAGAAGTGCTTGTAGACGCTCGGCCCCGCGATCCCGGCGGCCGCGCCGATGTCGTTGAGGCTGACCTGATGGAAGCCCCTGGTGCCGAACAGCTTGGTGGCCGCGCCGACCAGGGTCTCTCTGCGTGAGGCCAGCGCAAGGCCGCCACCCGTGCCGGGCGCCGGCGCGGCGGGCTCGTCGTCGTGCACGACGCCGTGGCGGAGCAACGTGACCGACAGCTCCGCGATCCGCTCCTGAAGCCGGCCGGTGGAGCAGACCACGCCGTGATGGCCGGGGCTGGCGGACACACTGAGCGCTGCCCAGGTCAGCACGTCGGCACCCGCCTCGGAGAGCTCCGGCCGGTCCCGGCGGAGGAGAAGGGCGATGCTGTCGCCGAGGTCGCGCATCTGCTGCCGGGTCTCGCCCTTGCGGTCCTCGGGGAGATGGCGCGCCTCTCGCTGCCACAGCACGGCGAGTTCCCTGCGTTCGGCCACGACTTCGGCCAGGCCGCGCATCGCGTCCTCCGCGCTGTCCGCGGCGCCCACCACGACCTGGAGGCGGTCGTAGGTGTCCGAGAGCACCTTGGCGAGGAGATCGGGCTTGCCGCTGAAGTGCCGGTACAGGGCGGGCGCCGAGATGCCGACCGCGGAGGCGATCTCCGCCAGGGAGACGCCGTGGAAGCCCTTCTCGTGAAAGAGCTCAGCCGCCTTCCTGATGATCGTCTCCCTGCGGTCCCGGGGGCGTCTGACAGGGCGGCTGCTCATTCGGCCAGGCTAGCGCAGGTTCACTTGCGGTCCATCCCACTTCCTGCCGCCGATCGCCGCCACACGTGCAAGTTAATTGCTGGTAGCCGATCTGAGTCCACACGAGCGCTCTGCATGACCCTTGTTATCAACGCACTTACGCCCCTAAGTTAATTCCAGTTAGCCACTGGAAGGGGCGGACATGAGTGTGCGGGTGCTCGGCGTGGGCATGGTGCCCTTCGCCAAACCGGGCGCGAGCGACTCCTATGACGTGATGGGTGAGCAAGCCGCAAGGGCCGCCCTCGCCGACGCCGGGATCGGATACGAACGGATCCAGCAGGCCTACGTCGGCTATGTGTACGGCGATTCGACCTGCGGCCAGGCCGCCCTGTACGGGATCGGACTGACCGGGATCCCCGTGGTCAACGTCAACAACAACTGCTCCACCGGGTCGAGCGCGCTATGGCTCGCGCGGCAGGCGGTCGAGAGCGGCGCCACCGACTGCGTACTGGCCGTCGGCTTCGAGCAGATGCAGAAGGGTGCGCTGAAGAATTTCTGGGACGACCGTCCCGCACCACTGGCGCGCGGCACCGACACCATGGCCGCCATCCAGGGAACGGACGAACGGGCGCCCTTCGCCGCCCAGTTCTTCGGCGGGGCCGGCCGGGCCTACGCCGAGCGCCACGGCACACGGCCCGAGACGTTCGCCCGGATCTCGGTCAAGGCCCGCGCGCACGCGGCGCACAATCCCTACGCCGTCTTCCGTGAACAGGTCACGCTGGAGGCGGTGTTGGCGTCCCCGTACATCTACGGCCCGCTGACCCGGCTGCAGTGCTGCCCGCCCACCTGCGGCGCAGCGGCAGCCGTGCTGTGCAGCGAGGACTTCGCCCGCCGGTACGGCCTGACCGCGGATGTGACGATCAGGGCCCAGACGATGGTCACCGACACGGCCGACGCGTTCGACGCGTTCGACGGCGGCGACATGATCAAGGTCGTCGGATACGACATGTCGAAGAGCGCCGCGCATTCCGTCTACGAGGCGTCCGGCGTGGACCCCCTCGACATCCCGGTGGTCGAGCTGCACGACTGCTTCACCACCAACGAGTTGATCACCTACGAGGCGCTCGGCCTGACCCCGGAAGGCACCGCCGAGAAGTTCGTGCTCGACGGCGACAACACCTACGGCGGCCGGGTCGTCACCAACCCCAGCGGTGGCCTGCTCTCCAAGGGCCACCCTCTGGGCGCCACCGGCCTCGCCCAGTGCGCCGAGCTGGTCTGGCAGTTGCGCGGCCGGGCGGACGCGCGCCAGGTCGACGGGGCCGGGCTCGCGCTGCAGCACAACATCGGCCTGGGCGGGGCCTGCGTCGTCACCCTCTACGAAAGGCTCGGGAAGGTTTCATGATCCACCGAAGCGACCTGCTGTTCTTCGCCCGGGTCACCGGCCAGCAGGATCCCGTCTACACCGATGTCGAGGCGGCCAGGAAGGCAGGCCACCGCGATCTCCCGGTGCCGCCCACCTACCTGTTCTGCCAGGAGATGAAGGAAGCGGCCGACCCCCTCGGCCACCTCAAGGCCCTCGGTGTGGACCTGGGCAAGCTGCTGCACGGCGAGCAGACCTTCGTCTACCACTCCATGGCCTACGCCGGAGACGAGCTGAGCTTCAGCTCCGAGATGACCGCCGACTACACCAAGAAGGCGCTGCGCTTTCTGGTGCGCACGACGGAGGTCACCCGGGGCGGCACACCGATCGCGGACCTCGCCTCGACGACGGTGGTGACCTCGTGAAGCTCGAACTGCCGCCGGTGGACCGGACGACGCTCGCCCTGTACGCGGGAGCATCGGGCGATCACAACCCCCTCCACATCGACCTCGACGCCGCCAGGAACGCCGGCTTCGACGACGTCTTCACGCACGGCATGCTCTCCATGGCCCATCTCGGGCGGTTGCTGACCGACCTGGTCCCGCAACAGCGCATCCGCTCGTACCAGGTCCGCTTCACCTCGATCACCCCTGTCCTGGCCCAGCCCCTGTGCGAGGCGCGTGTCGCCGAGGTCAAGGACGGTCTGACGCATCTGGACCTCGTGGTGTCGCTCCAGGACGGCACCGTCACCCTGCGCGGCAGCGCGATCATCGAAGGAGAACTGTGAGCAAGCTCAGTGACCGTGCCGCCGTCGTCACCGGATCGGGCCGCGGCATCGGCCGTTCCATCGCGCTGAAACTGGCGTCGGAGGGCGCGTCCGTCGTCGTCAACGACCTCGACGCCGGGCCAGCCGACGAGACCGTGGCCCAGATCAAGGCCGCCGGCGGTCAGGCCGTCGCCTGCCCGGGCAGCGTGAGCGAGGAGGGCTTCGCCGAGCGGGTCGTCGGCGTCTGCACCGAGTCGTTCGGCGCGCTGGACATCATCGTCAACAACGCCGGATACACCTGGGACAACGTCGTACAGAAGATGACCGACGAGCAGTGGGACACCATCCTCGACGTGCATCTCAAGGCGCCCTTCCGGCTGCTGCGCGCCGCGCAGCCGTATCTCAGGGCACATCCGGTCGCCCACCACCGCAAGGTCGTCAACATCTCCTCGATCGCGGGCCTGGGCGGCAACGCCGGGCAGGTGAACTACTCCGCCGCGAAGGCGGGCGTGGTCGGCCTGACCAAGACCATGGCCAAGGAGTGGGGCCGCTACCAAGTCAACGTCAACGCCGTGGCCTTCGGTCTGATCGAGACCCGGCTGACCTCGGGGGCCGGGGAGATCGAGGTCGAGGGCAAGGAGATCAAGGTGGGGGTCAACCCCGATCTGCTCGCCGCGATGGCCCGCATGATCCCGCTGGGCCGGGGCGGCACGCCCGAGGAGGCGGCGGGTGCGGTCTATCTGATGTGCCTGCCGGAGTCCGACTACGTCAGCGGACAGGTACTGGTATGCGGTGGCGGCTATGAGTGAGCTGGCTCTGCTGCGCGAGACCACGCGCAAGTTCCTGGCCGACGAGGTCACGCCGTATCCCGACCGGCTCGTCGATCGCGCGGTGTGGCACAAGGCAGGCAAGCTGGGGCTCCTGTGCTGCTCGATCCCCGAGGAGTACGGCGGGGGCGGTGCGGGTTTCGACGCCGACCTGGCGGTCTTCGAGGAGCAGGGCAGGGCCGGAGACACCGGCTGGGGCAACTTCGTGCACAGCGGCATCGTCGCCCACTACCTGCTCGCCTACGGCAGTGATGAGCAGAAGCGGCGCTGGCTGCCGGCCCTGGCCTCCGGCGAACTGGTCGGCGCCATCGCGATGACCGAACCGGGAGCGGGCTCCGACCTGCGGGGCATCCGGACGAAGGCGGTGCGCGACGGCGACGACTACGTACTCACCGGGTCGAAGACGTTCATCACCAACGGAGCCTCCGCCGACCTGGTCATCGTGGCAGCCCACACCGGCGAGGGGCTCTCGCTGATCGTCGTGACCGACGGCATCCGGCGCGGCCGGGTGCTCGACAAGCTCGGCATGCACGCCGCCGACACCTCGGAGCTGTTCTTCGACGACGTGCGGGTGCCCGCGGCGAACCTGCTGGGCGTCGAGGGCCGCGGCCTTGCCCAGCTCATGCGGCAACTGCCGCAGGAACGGCTGATCATCGGGGTGATGGCCGTCGTCGCCACCGAGCGGGCGGTGGCCGAGACCATCGCCCACGTCAAGGAGCGACGTGCCTTCGGCGAGCCGTTGATCAAGCTGCAGAACACCCGGTTCGAGCTGGCCGAGTGCGCCACGCTCGCGCGGGTCGGCCGGGTCTTCGCCGACGCGTGCGTCGAGCGCCATCTGCGCGGCGAGCTCGACGCCGCCACCGCGTCGATGGCCAAGTGGTATCTCACCGACGTGCAGTGCCAGGTGATCGACCGCTGCCTGCAACTGTTCGGCGGCTACGGCTACATGCGTGAGTACCCGATCGCCCGCATGTACGCCGACGCCCGCGCCCAGAAGATCTACGGCGGCGCGAACGAGGTCATGAAGGAGCTCATCGCGCGCTCACTCGAGGACGGACGGCCATGTACCTGACCCAGGCCCTGCACCGGGCGCTCCAGCAGTCCCCCGACGCGCCGTTCACCGTCTTCGGCGACCGGACACGCACGGTGCGCGAATCGGCGGGGCGCATCGCCCGGCTGGCCGGCGCGCTGCGCGAGCTCGGGGTCGAGCCGGGTGACCGTATCGCCATGCTCGCCCTCAACTCCGACCGCTATGTCGAGTACCTGATGGCCAGTTGGTGGATCGGCGCCGTCGTGAACCCGGTGAACATCCGCTGGGCGGCGCCCGAGATCCGCTACGGCCTGGAGCAGTCGGGCACGCGCGTCCTGCTCGTCGACGACGCCTTCACCCCGCTCGTGGACCAGCTGCGTGACGTCCTGGACGTCATGGTGCACTGCGGCGAGCAGCCCACGCCGGACGGCCTGCTGTCGTACGAGGAACTGCTGGAGGGCGCCGATCCGGTGGCGGACGGCCGACACGGCGGCGACACGCTCGCCGGGGTCTTCTACACCGGCGGCACCACCGGCTTCCCCAAGGGCGTCATGCTCAGCCACGCCAACATGATCGTCTCCTCGCTCGGCAGCCAGGCCGGCGGTCACGTCGCGCTGCCCGGCGGCCGGATGCTGCACGCCGCCCCCATGTTCCACCTCGCGGCCCTTGCCGCCTGGAACATGCAGATGCTCGTCGGCGGCGTCCACGTCATCATCCCCGCCTACGAACCGGTGGCCGCGATGCGGGCCATCGAGCAGCACCGGGTCTCCGCCGCCATGCTGCCCCCGGTGATGATCCAGATGCTGGTGGACCACCCGGACCGCGGCGCCCATGACCTGTCCAGCTTCCAGCGCTGCCTCTACGGCGCGTCGCCGATGCCCGAGGCGCTGCTCGAGCGTGCCATGGCCGCCTTCCCCTCGGCCGGATTCACCCAGGCGTACGGGATGACGGAGGTGGCACCCGTCGCCACCCTGCTCACCGGCGCCGACCACATCACGGGCTCCCGGCTGCGCTCCGCGGGCCGGGCTGCACCCCACTGCGAGGTCAAGGTCGTCGGTCCCGACGGGGTGGAGCTGCCGCGCGGCGAGGTGGGCGAGGTGGCCATCAGCGGCGGGCACGTCATGAGCGGTTACTGGGACAAGCCCGAGGAGTCCGCGGCGGCGCTGCGGGACGGATGGTTCCACACCGGGGACGGCGCGTACATGGACGACGACGGCTACCTCTACATCGTCGACCGCATCAAGGACATGGTGGTCACCGGCGGCGAGAACGTCTACTCGGTCGAGGTCGAGAACGCCCTGGCCCAGCACTCCGCCGTCGCGTCCTGCGCCGTGATAGGCGTCCCCGACGACACGTACGGCGAGCGGGTCCACGCCGTCGTCACGCTCAAGTCCGGTGCCACGGCCACCGCCGAGGAGCTGCGCGCGCACTGCAAGACGCTGATCGCCGGCTACAAGGCCCCGCGCACGGCGGAGTTCGTCACCGAGCTCCCGCTCTCGCCCGCGGGCAAGGTCCTCAAGCGTGAGCTGCGCAGACCGTACTGGACGGACAAGGACCGCTCGGTCAACTGAACCGTATGTCATGCCCCTGACTAAAGACTCCTGACCGGAGAGGACCACGTATGCACAGCACCCTGCGCCGCATGGTGACCTTCACCTGCGCCGTCCTGGCGGCCGCGACCCTGACGCCGGCAGATGCGGCGGCGGGCGCGGATCGGCCCCCGCCCCGTATCGCTCTCGCCTCGACCCCGGACCGCGCCATCGCCAGCGGCGGGGACGCGCTCTTGCGGATCACGACGGCCGGCCAGGAGGACCCGGTGCGGGTGACGGTGAACGGGCGCGCGGCCGACGGCTTCGAGCGGCAGCCCGACGGGACCCTGCTCGGCCTGGTCACCGACCTCAAGACGGGCCGCAATCACGTCACCGCCGAGTCCCGTGGCCGCACGGCGACCCGCACGGTGACCAATCACCGGGCCACCGGCCCCATCTTCTCCGGGCGGCGGGCCATGCCGTTCTACTGCGAGACGACCGCGTTCGGCCTCGCTCCCGCGAAGCAGCCGTACTGCTCCGCGCCGACCAAGGTCGGCTACAAGTACCGCAGCAAGGCAGGCACGTTCGCTCCGCTCGCTGACCCGGACCAGCGCCCGGCCGACCTTGTCACCGCGACCGTGGGCGGACGGAAGGTGCCCTACATCGTCCGCGTCGAGACCGGCACCATCAACCGCGCCGTCTACGAGACCGCCGCGCTCCACGACGGCACCGATCCCACACCCCTGAGACGGCAGAAGAACTGGAACGGCCGGCTGGTCTACAGCTTCGGCGGCGGCTGTTCGGGCGGGCACCACCAGGGCGCGCAGACCGGCGGCGTACTCAACGACACCTTCCTGTCCCAGGGTTACGCGGTCGCCTCCTCCACCCTCAACGTCCTGGAGACCAACTGCAGCATCCCCGTCTCGGCGGAGACGGCGATGATGGTGAAGGAGCACTTCGTCGAGACCTACGGACCGGTGAGGCACACCATCGGCTGGGGCGGATCCGGCGGCGGCATCCAGCAGTTCACGATCGCCGACTCCTACCCGGGCATCCTGGACGGGATCATTCCCATGGTCGGCTTCCCGGACGTGTTCACGGGAGAGAAGAGCTTCGCCGCCGACTGCAAGCTGCTCGTACGCTACTTCGCCGGAGCCGGGAGCTCGTTCACCCCGAAGCAGCGGGACGCGGTGACCGGACTGCTCGATTACGGCAGTTGCATCGGCGCGGACCGGACCCTCGACCTGCGCACCCCGACCAAGCGCTGCGACAAGGCGATCCCCGTCACGGCGCTGTGGAACGCCACGGCCAACCCCGGCGGCGTGAAGTGCACGCTGATGGAGGCGTACGCCACCCAGTTCGGCCGCGACCCGGAGACCGGCTTCGTGCGCAGCACCCTGGACAACGTCGGCGTGCAGTACGGCCTCGAAGCGCTCAAGAGCAAAGAGATCAGCCCGGCCCAGTTCGTCGCGCTCAACTCCGCCGTCGGCGGATTCGACGACAAGGGCGCGCCGGTGGCCCGGCGTTCGCAGGCGGACCCGCGGGCGCTGAAGGCGGCCTACCGCGACAACCAGCTCAACGGCATGCGGCTGGGGCTGCGCAGCACGCCGATCATCGACCACCGCATCTACATGGACGAGGTGCCCCTCGACGTCCACACGGCCCAGTGGTCGTACGTCACACGGGCGCGGCTTGCCGCGGCCAACGGAACCTCGGCCAACCACGTGATCATCCAGAGCAAGCCGACGCCGGGTGAGACGCAGACCGCGGACGCCTACGTAATGAAGTCGATGGACCGGTGGCTGACGGCCATCGCAGCCGACGGGTCATCGCGCGACAAGCAGGCGAAGGTCATCGCGAACAAGCCCACCGGACTCTCCGACGGGTGCTACCTGACCCCCGACAAGCGCGTCAACGCCCCGCTGACCTATCCGGCGAGCGGGCCGTGCGCGGATGAGTACCCGATCGGCGCGGACCCGCGGCTGCGGGCCGGCGAGCCGCTGGCCGAGTCCACGCTCAAGTGCGCTCTGCGGCCGTTGGACTTCGCCGACTACCGCGTGCGCTTCACCACGGCCGAGAGGGCGCGGCTGCGCAAGGCCTTCCCGAAGGGCGTGTGCGACTACACGCGGCCCGGCCCCGGCCAGCAAGAGCGGCCGAGCACCTGGATCGACTACAGCCGCCGCTGATGTGACGCTCCCGCTCCACCGACGAGGAGCCCGGCGGGGTTCCGTCTGCTCCTCATGAGCATCAGCGGCGTAGAAACTGCGTACATCCGTGCCGTACCGCGAGTGCGCCGCGCCAGGGTGGGAACCAGGAGTTCTTCGCCCGGCGGGTCGCGCCCTCAGCGACGGTGCCTCATGCCAACAGGCCCGCTCCGCTCCATCGGACAGCCGCATGAGCGGCGCCTTACGGAAGTGAGTCATGTCGCAACAGAACGCGTTTCACGACTTCGGTGCTCTGCACTTCGGCCGACGGGCGGAGTTCGATCAGGCCGAGGTGCAGAGAGTGCACGAGGCGGTGCAGGACAGCGGGGTACGGGACCTGTACGTGCTGGTGCACGGCGCCCACAACGACGAGGCGGTGGCCAAGGCCGCCGACGACGCGTTCCGCGGGATGCTCGCCGAGGCGTGGGGAGACGATGCGGCCACGGTCGGCTGTCTCGCGGTGGGGTGGCCGTCCCTGTGTTTCAGGGACGAGGGCATCCCGGGTGTCGCGGAGCACGAGGCGACGCGTGAACGTGAGGCGTGCCCCGGCCTCAGCGAGGCGATGAGCGACGATCTGGTGCGGCATCTGCCCGACAGCGCCTCTCTGTTGGCCGAGATCGCCGGGTTGCTGAACGGCCGCCCCCCGCACGAGGGGGCGTTCGACGACCTCGGATCGGCCCTGCGTCGGATCGCGGAGACCCCCTTGCAGGATCCGCTGACCTTGTTCGCCGCCGACACGGAGGGCGAGGTGCTGCCGCAGACCGACCCGCTCATGCTGTTCGAGGACACGAAGACGATGTGCGGCGAGTTCGCGGGCGCGCTGGGTGACTTGAACGACTCTGCTGACGCGACCGGTTCAGTCGACGAGAAGGCGGGCGAGCCCGCCCGTCACGAGGCCGGGACCGGCGATTCCGCTTCCCCGGTGTCCAGGGCGGGCACCCTCCCCGAGGCCCGGGTGGCGGGACACAGGCCGGCCACGCCGCTCAGCGACCGGGTGAGCAGGACGGGCACGGTTGCCGCCGGCGGCCCTGTGGGTCGGGACCGTCGGCACCAGGACTCCGCGGACCTGTGGTGCGGGGCTCATGAGCTGTTCCGCCAAGTGGTGCGCCATGTGCTGCGCCGCCGGGCGGGAGTGGTCGGGCAGGCGGGTCTGGGTCCCTGTCTCGCGGCGCTGGTGGACGCGAGCGAGGCGCGGATCCATCTCGTCGGCCACGGGCTGGGGGCCCGCGTGGCCGGATTCGCGCTGCGCGGCCTGGAGACGAGCGGTTCGGACTCGGTCATGGTCGCGTCCCTGACGCTTCTGCAGGCGGAGATGTCGCACTTCGTCTTTGCCGACAGTCTGCCCCAACAGGTGTCAGGACACGGCGCGTTGTGGAATCAGCGACGCCTGGTCAACGGGCCCTTGATCTGCACCTTCTCCCATCTCGACACGCACCTGGGCGTGATGTATCCGCTGTCGTCCCAGATGGTCGGCGACTCGGCCGAGATGGCGACCATGAGCCGCAAGTGGGGAGCCTTGGGCTTCGACGGCATCCAGGGCATCGACGGCCCTCCCAACACCACGCTCGACGACGCGGAGAAGCAGAATCTGAGCGAGATGCCTTACACGAACGTGGACGCCTCCTCGCTCTTCCGGTCCGACAACATCCCGATGGGAGGTCATCATCACGTCGTCCACCCGGAGGTGGGCCGACTCCTGCGGAAGGTGGCGGAGAGCTGCTCCGAGACATGACGGGCCCCCACCCGGACGGGAGGGAGCCCGGGGATGCGCTCAGGCGTGCAGGGTGGGCCGGTAGACGAGCTCTTGGATGTGGCCGTCGAGTGTCCGGCGCTCGATCAGCTCGAGGTCGAAGTCGGCCGCGCCCCCGAAGATCGGGTCGAGGCCGGTCCGACCGGTGATCACGGGGAAGAGCGTCACCTGGACCCGGTCGACCAGACCGGCGGCCATCAGCGCCCGGTTCATCGACAGGCTGCCGTGCGAGCGCAACGGCACATCGGACTCCTTCTTGAGCCGGGCGACGACGTCGACGGCGTCGCCGCTCGCGACGTTCGCGTCCGGCCAGTCGAGGGGTCCTTCCAGCGTGCTCGACACCACCGTCGTCGGCAGGTTCCTCATCCGTGTCACCCATGGATCACGTACGTCGGACTCCTCGGTGCTCGAGGCAAGCATCTGCCCGAACAACCGATACGTGTTGGCCCCGAAGACCATCCGCTGCTCCTCGTCGTACAGGGCGAGGCGGTGGTCGAGGAGCTCGGGCCCTTGCTTGCCCCAGTAGCCGGTCCAGTCGCCGCCGGCGCCGCCGAAGCCGTCAAGGCTGGAAAAGACGTCGAACGTATAGGTAGCGGCCATGATGCTCTCCTTGAGTGCGATGGATCGCCCGTCAGGGATAGAGACCGCAAACCATGGTGAAACTCATCGCGAATCAGTCCCCCTCGGTCTCGAACGTCCGCAGCAGATCCGCGGCGACGCTCACGGCGATGGTCGCGGGTTCCTTGCCCGTGATGTCCGCAAGCCCGATCGGGGTCTTGATCCGATCGATGGTGGCCCCGTCGTGACCACCCTCGGTGACGAGGCGGTTGCGGAACCGTGCCCACTTGGCCGCCGACCCGATCAGCCCGATGGAGCCGAGATGAGAGGTGCGCAAGGCGGCGTCGCACAGGGCGGCGTCCTCGGCGTGGTCGTGGGTCATGATCAGGACGTGGGTGCCGCGCGGCAGCTCCGCGAGGACCTCCTCGGGCAGCAGCGGCGTGTGATGCACGTGCACCTGCCCCACCGCGTCCGCCAGCACACCGAGCCGCTTCTCGGTCAGGATCTCGGAGCGGGTGTCGATCAGATGGAGGTCGAGGTCCTGACGTGCCAGGATGCGCGCCAGTTCGAGGCCGACGTGCCCGACGCCGAAGATCGCCACCGCCCGTACCACCGCGAGCGGTTCGAGCAACACCGAGACCGTGCCGCCGCAGCACTGCACGCCATGCTGGTTGGTCACCTTGTCGTTCAGGGCGAAATCCATCAGCTCCGGCTCCGGCTTGGACGCGGCCATCAATTCCCTGGCCCGGTCGATCGCGACGGCCTCGACGTTGCCGCCACCGATCGAGCCCCATGTCTCGCTCTCCCCCACGACGAGTTTCGCGCCTGCGCCGCGCGGGGCGTGGCCGCGCACGGTCGCGACGGTCACCAGCACGCCGGGCTCCCTGCGTGCTCGCAACCGTGCGACTGCGGCGACCCACGTCATGTCAGGCACCGCTCAACGTTTTTGCCTCGGCCCGCATCTCGCCGTCGGGGGCGGAGCCCTTGTAGGTGGAGCCCATGTGAGTGTCGGCGAGCCCTGCCCGGGAGTCATCACCCTGGCGAGCAGCCTGGATCGCCCAGTACACCGCCTCCGGCGTCGCGGGCGACGCCAGCTCGACACTGGCCCCGCCAGGACCGAACGCGGCTGCGGCCTGCCGCAGGGCTTCGCGCACCGAGAACGCCAGCATCAGCGGAGGCTCGCCCACGGCCTTGGACCCGTACACCGCGCCCTCTTCGGTGGCGTTCTCCAGCAGCGTGACGTTGAACTCCTCGGGCATCTCCGAGAAGCTCGGCAGCTTGTAGGTGCTCGCGGCCTGGGTCAGCAGCCGGCCGCGGTTCGGCCCGTCACCGGCGTCCCAGCGCAGGTCCTCCAGTGTCAGCCAGCCCGCGCCCTGCACGAAGCCGCCCTCGACCTGACCGATGTCGATCATCGGGGACAGGCTGTCGCCGACGTCGTGCACGATGTCCACCCGTCGGATGCGGTAGGCACCGGTGAAGCCGTCCACCTCGACCTCGGCCGCGGCGGCGCCGATGGCGAAGTACTTGAACGGTGAGCCCCTGAAGACCTTCGCGTCCCAGTGCAGGCCCTCAGTCCGGTAGAAACCGGCCGCCGACAGCTGGACCCGCTGGAAGTACGCGGTGCGCACCAGGTCGTCCCAGGCCAGCTCCTTGTCGCTGCCGAGGCTGCGCGCGACGCCTTCCACGATGCGTACATCCGAGGCATGCGAACCCAGTTGCGTGGCAGCCACCTGCAGCAGCCGCTCGCGCAGCTGCCTGCAGGCGTCCTTCACCGCCGCACCGTTGAGATCCGCCCCGGCACTCGCCGCGGTGGCACTGGTGTTGGGGACCTTGTCGGTCCGCGTCGGGGCAAGCCGCACCTTGTGCAGCGGAATACCCAGCGTGGTCGCGGCCACCTGCAGCATCTTCGTGTGCAGGCCCTGGCCCATCTCGGTGCCGCCGTGATTGATCAGGACCGAGCCGTCCTTGTAGATGAGGACCAGCGCGCCGCCCTGGTTGAAGGCGGTGAGGTTGAACGAGATCCCGAACTTCACGCCGGTGAGCGCGAGTCCCCGCTTGGTGTTCGGGTGCGCGGCGTTGAAGGCGGCGATCTCGCGCCTGCGATCGGCGATGCCGCCGTTTTCCTTGACCTGCTCCCAGACGGCGGAGATCCGTTCGGGCTGAGTGACCGGCTGTCCGTACGGGGTCGACTGGCCCTGCCGGTAGAAGTTGCGCTCCCGCAACTCTGTCGGATCCAGGCCGAGCAGCGGCGCGCACCGGCCCATGATGTCCTCGATCACCAGCATGCCCTGCGGTCCGCCGAAGCCGCGGAAGGCGGTGTTGGAGGCCTTGTTGGTCCGGGCGATGCGACCGGAGACGCGCGCGTTGGGAATCCAGTAGGTGTTGTCGATGTGGCACAGCGCGCGGGCCACCACCGGCTCGGAGAGGTCCAGGCTCCAGCCGCCGTCCGCGGTCAAGGTGGCGTCCAGGGCCTGGATGCGCCCTTCGTCGTCGAAGCCGATCTTCCACGTGGCGTTGAACCCGTGGCGCTTGCCGGACATGGTCAGATCCTGCGTCCGGTTGAGCCGCAGCCGGACCGGCCGACCGGTCAGCTTGGCGCCGAGCGCGGCGACGGCCGCGAACCCGTGCGGCTGCATCTCCTTGCCGCCGAAGCCGCCGCCCATCCGCAGGCACTGCACGGTCACCTCGTGACTGTGCAGGCCCAGTACGTGCGCGACGATTTCCTGGGTCTCCGAAGGGTGCTGGGTGCTGCTCTGGACGAAGACCTGCTCCGCCTCGTCGACGAGGGCGAGCGCCGCGTGCGTCTCCAGGTAGAAGTGTTCCTGGTCGGAGAACTGGAACTCGCCGGTGAACACGTGCGCGGAGTCGGCGAAGCCCGCCTCGACGTCACCGGTCAGCATCTCGGGCCGAGCGCCGTGGAAGCTGTCGGCCGCGATCGCTTCCTGCAGCGTGATCACGGACGGCAGTTCGTCGAGTTCCACCTCGACGGCCGCCGCACCGAGCCGGGCGGCCTCCAGGGTCTCGGCGAGCACCCAGGCGACCGCGTGGCCGTGGAACATGACCTCGCCGGGGAACAGCGGTTCGTCGTGCTTCATCCCGGCGTCGTTGACACCGGGCACGTCGGCGCCGGTCAGTACGCGGACCACGCCCGGCACGGCGAGCGCGGGCCCGGTGCGCAGCGCGGTGATCCTGCCGTGCGCCTTCGTGGCCTGGACCGGGTAGGCGTGCAGCACGTCCTTGGTGCGGTGGATCAGGTCGTCGGTGTAGAGCGCGGTGCCGGTGACGTGCAGGGCAGCGCTCTCGTGCGGCATGGAGACGCCGACGACGGACTTCTCGGGGCGCTCGGACAGTTGACTCATGACGACACACCCTCGGTGGTTTGTGCGTACAGCTTCAGCAGGCTCTGGCCGAGCATCGCGGAGCGGTAGGCGGCGCTTGCGCGGTGATCATTCATGGGCGTGCCCTGGGACCGCAGGGCCTGGGCCGCGGCCTCGACCGTTTCGGGACTCCACGGCTCGCCCTCCAGGGCCGTCTCGACGGCGAGGGCGCGGATCGGCGTCGCGGCCACGCCGCCGAGCCCGATACGTGCCTTGCGTACGAGGCCGTCCTCGATGTCGAGCGCGAAGGCGACCGCCACGCTGGAGATGTCGTCGAAGCGCCGCTTGGCGATCTTGTGGAAGGCCACGACCGGTGACAGCGGCAGCGGGACACGTACCGCGCGGATCAGTTCGCCGGGGCGGCGCACGCTCTGGCGGTAGCCGGTGAAGTAGTCGGACAGGGGGACCTCGCGCTCGCCTTCGGCGTCGGCGAGCACCACCGATGCCTCAAGGGCGAGCAGCGCCGGCGGGCTGTCACCGATGGGAGAGCCGGTACCCAGATTGCCGCCGAGGGTCGCGCTGTTGCGGATGAGCCGGGATGCGAACTGCGGGAACAGCTCTCCGAGGAGCGGGACGCGGCCGTCGAGGCGGCGCTCGATCTCGGTGAGCGTCAGCGCCGCCCCGATCTCGACGTGATCGGATGCGACGCGCAGCTCCCTCAGTTCGGAGAGCCGGTCGACGGCGACCACGCAGTCCGCGCGGCGGGAACGGATGTTCACCTCGACGCCCCAGTCGGTGGAGCCTGCGACCACCACCGCGTCGGGCCGCTCGCGCAGCACCCGCAGTACTTCTGCCAGGGTGCCGGGCCGCAGGAACGCCCGGTCGTCCTGGGTGTATTCAGTGGCAACGGGTGCGGGCGGGGACTGCTCGCGGCGCTGCGCCAGCCGGTCCTCGCCGGTGGGCGTACCGACGGCGAACGCGGCGTCGCGAATGGGGCGATAGCCGGTGCAGCGGCACAGGTTGCCGCTCAGCGCGTGCAGGTCGAACCCGTTCGGACCGTGCTCGGCATCAGTACCTTCGGTCGACTCGGTGCCGTCGGCCGAGTCCGCGTGCGCGCAGCGGTCGGGCCGGTAGTACTCGGCGGCCATGCTGCAGATGAATCCCGGTGTGCAGTAACCGCATTGGGAACCGCCGCGGACCGCCATCTCCTCCTGCACCGGGTGCAGCGTGGGCGGCGTGCCGGGTTCGCCGGCCGTGGCGAGACCTTCGGAGGTGATGATCTCCTGACCGTCGAGGGCCGCGGCCGGGACCAGGCAGGCGTTGACCGCCACCCAGTCGGTGGGCTTGTCCACCCCGGGACGGGCCACCAGGACCGAGCATGCGCCGCACTCACCCTCGGCACAGCCCTCCTTGGTGCCGGTGAGGCCACGCTCGCGCAGAAAGTCCAGCGTCGTGGTGTGGGGCGCGGCCGGTGAGAGCGGCGCTTCTTTTCCGTTGACCGTGATCCGTGCCGCTGTCATGACAGGCCTTCGTTTCGGTGCACGAGCGGTCGATTCATCATGTTCGCCATTTTCGGGCAGCTTTCTGTGTTCAGAGGCGCCACGTGAGCGGAGCGGGCGCAGAACGGCACACAAGAGTGACGTGCCGGGAGAAGTCAGGAGAAGTCAGGAGAAGTGGTCACGGGAGACCCGGAATGTGCCGCGGACGGGCGGGCACGGATGTGCCGCGGACGGGCACATCAGAACGGCGTACTCAGGCGCCGTGCGCGATCCGACCCGGAACCCAGACGGTGCGCTGGGCGAGGCGACCGAGATCAGAGCTGGTGTTCATCCGCTGGTCGCCCCCTTTCGGCAGTCACAGGTCGACAGATACAGGTCGACGGCCACCGCAACCTAATGGCTGGGGGCACAGGGGGTCAAGAGGTTCCGGCGGAAGCGGGGGCCTGGTCAGACACCGAGACCGCGGATGGTCTCCTCCACCAGACGGTTGCCCTTGGGCGCGTACCACGACGTGAAGGACGACAGCTCGGCGACCGCCGCACCCAGCCATTGGGGATCGCCGAGCCGCTCCAGAGCCTTCGCTTCGTCGAGCCGGCCGAACAGGGCCTTCAGCACGATGACATGGCCGCCGCTGTAGTTCCGCTCGTGATGCGTGTACCGCACCGACCAGTGCTCGTAGGGGTGGCGCAGGATGCCCTGCAGGGAACAGCCGTCGCGGCCCATGTCGGCACCGGGCGCGAACGCGCCGGCCAAGCCCCCGAAACGGGTGAGGTGCCAGTTCTTGTAGCCGGCGCGCACCCCCAGCTCCACGAACTGGGACCACCGGACGGACTGCCGGGGTGCCGCCTCCCCGCGCCGGTGCTGCTCGAGGCCCGCGGGCGTCAGCACGACGTACAGCCCTTCCTTCCGCGTCGCGTCCCCGATCACCCACCGGCCCTCGACCAGCTCAAGCGGCCCCAATCGCTGCGCCATGGCCACTCCCTCGGTCCTGCCGTTCATCCGGACTGGGACCGTAACCGACACCGCACGACCGTCCCTCGCAGGCACGTCCGCCACGCGTGCAGGTGGGTGAACCGGACTCGGTCAGGTCTTCTCACGCCGCTTCCGGCGGAATCCGTTCCCCGAGTCTCGGCCCGCTCGCCTACGCCACTGGCTGCTGCTGGGTGACGCAGTGGATGCCGCCGCCTCCCGTGCCCAGGCGGTCGATGTTCAACTGCTCGATGGCGCGGTCGGGGTAGAGGCGCGCCAAGGTGGACTTGGCCGCCGCGTCCGCGTCGTCGTCGCCGAAGTGGGCGCAGATGACGGCGTCGTTGCAGAGGTAGAAGTTCGCGTAGGAGGCCAGGAATTCCGGGTCGGTGGAACGGATCCTCTCGTAGTCCGGACCCTGGAGCTTCATCACGTCCATCGGCCGGCCTGTGGCGGTCGTCGACTCGGTCAGGATGCGGTGCTGTTGGCGAGCGTCCTTGGCGTAGGCGTCGTTGTCCGATGCGAGCGGCATCTGGACAAGGGCTTCGCCCGGGGCGAGGAAGCGTGACGTGGCGTCGACGTGGTCGTCGGTGATGTCCTGCCCGTACACGCCGTCGAACCAGATGACCTTGGACGCGCCGTAGGCGTCGCGCATCGCCGTCTCCAGGGTGCGCTGCGGCATGCCGGGGTTGCGGTTCCGGTTGAGCAGGCTGCTGCGGGTCGCCATCAGGGTTCCCGCGCCGTCCTGTTCGATGGCTCCGCCCTCGCCCACGAAGGCGGCCCGCGTGAACGGCACGCCGACGTGGGCGGCGATCCGTTCGGCGACGCGCGCGTCCTTGCCGTGGGTCTGTTTGCCGCCCCAGCCGTTGAAGCCGAGACCGACCGCGTCGAGGCCGCCGGCGCCGTCGGTGCGGAAGACCGGTCCGGTGTCGCGCGCCCAGCAGTCGTCGACGGGGATCGAGCTGATGACGGTGACCGAGGACCCGCACATCGTGCGCGCCCTGGCCGCGCTCGCGGAGTTGGCACACAGGGTGACCGGTTCGTACGTGGCGATGGTGCGGGCTATCAGCGCGATGTCGGCCTGGATGCCTGCCAGCCTTCCCCCGCCCCAGATCGCGGTGCTGTCGGGCCAGGCCATCCAGGTGCGGGTGTGGCGGACGTCCTCGACGGGGACGCGGTACGTGCCTGCGGCGGGTGCGCGGCCCGGGTCGGCGCCGGCCCTTCCCTGGGCCATGGCCATGGCCAGCGTCGCACCGACGGCGGTCAGTCCGGCGGCCGCCAGGAATCTACGCCTGTTCGGGCCCGGTCCCGCGGTCGAACCGACTGTGCTTCCGTTCATTTCGTGCCTCCTGTCTTCTCGTCCGTGGAAGTCCCGCGGACGGTGCCGGTCGTCGTGTCGAGGTGCGGGTCCGGTGGAGGAGATCCGGTGACGGGGCGTCACAGGGCCCGCCGCGCGGCCGCGATCCGTTCCGGGTCCCAGCCGGGGCGCGGCACGGATTCCATGAGCAGTCGTGTGTAGGGGTGCCGGGGATCGCCGAGCACATCGGCGGTGGTGCCCGCCTCGACGACACGGCCGTTCCGCATGACGATGACGTCGTCGGTGACGCACCGGACCACGCCGAGGTCGTGGGTGATGAAGAGGTAGCCGATCGCGGTCTGTTCCCGGATGTCGGTGAGCAGATTGAGGATCTGCGCCTGTACGGACACATCAAGGGCGGCGACCGCCTCGTCCAGGACCAGGACGGCCGGCTCCACGGCGAGGGCGCGCGCGATCGCGACACGCTGGCGTTGGCCGCCGGAGAGCTGTCCCGGCCTGGCGTCGGCGGCCCGCGTGCCCAGGCCCACCTGGTTCAGGAGTTCGCGTACCCGGGGCGCGTGGTCCCGGCCGGGGAAGTGCAGGCGCAGGGTCTCGCGCAGGACGGCCTCGACGCTCGTTCTCGGGTCGAGGGACAGATAGGGGTCCTGGAAGACCATCTGCACCTCGCGGGCGCGGGCCAGCCGCCGGGTACGGCCGCGAACCGCCCCGGGCCTGCGCGTTCCGCCCACCATGACCTCGCCCGCATCGGCCCGTTCGAGGCCCACGACAATGCGTGCGGTGGTGGTCTTCCCGGAACCGGATTCCCCCACGATGCCCAGGGCCCCTCCCTTCGGCAGCACGAAGGACACCCCGTCCAGGGCTCGGACGGCTCCGAAACTGCGGGTGAGGTCGACGGCCTGGAGGGCGTACTCAGACATCGGCGGAGCTCCTTTCGTCGAGCAGCCGGTCGGTGTGGTGGCAGGCGGCCCGGTGCTCCCGCCTGCCCGGGGCCGATCGAAGGTCGGGCGGGCGCTGGTCGCACGCTTCCGTGGCCAGCGGGCAGCGCTCGGCGAAAGGGCAGCCGGTCGACGTCGTGCGCAGATCGGGGGGCCGGCCGTCGATGGCGGCGAACCGTCCCGCGGGTGCGTCCAGGCGGGGCGTGGAGGCGAGCAAGGCCGCCGTGTAGGGGTGGCGGGGCTCCGCGAACAGCGCGTCGGCGGGGCCGCTCTCGGCGATCCGTCCGGCGTACATGACGTACACGCGGTCGCTGATCGTCGCGGCCAGGTCGAGGTCGTGGGTGACGAACAACAGGCCGGTGCCGAAACGCTGTTGGAGGCGGCCGAGGAGGGCGACGACCTCGGCCTGGGTGGTGACGTCGAGGGCCGTGGTCGGCTCGTCGGCGAGCAGCAGGGAAGGGTCTCCCATGAGTGCGGCCGCGATCATGACGCGTTGGAGCATCCCGCCGGAGACCTGGCCCGGATACTTCCGGAACACGGACGCGTCGACCCCCACCTCGTGGAGGAGTTCGGTCGCGCGGGCGGTCGCATCGGTGTGGTTCATCGCCCTGGTCAGCACGACGCTCTCGCAGAGGAAGTCGCCGATGCGCCGCAGCGGATTGATCGCTGCCCGCGGGTCCTGGAAGATCATGGAGACGGTTCCCGTGCGCAGGGCGCGCAGCCGTTCCGCGTGTACGGCGAGGATGTCGTCGCCCGCCACGACGACATGGCCCTCGGTGAGCGCCCCGGGCGGCAGCAGGTTCAGGGCGCTGCGCGAGGTGAGGGTCTTGCCGGAGCCCGACTCACCGACGAGGGCGACGGTTTCCCCCGCGGCGACGGTCAGGTCGATGCCGTCGAGCACGGGCCGTGCGGTGCCGGGGAGAGTGATCCGCAGCCCTTGGATGTCGAGTACGTACGTCGTGCTCATGGCGTCCTCCTGGCGACGTGGTCGGCCCAGCGCTCGCCGACCACGTTGAACGCGACGACGGTCAGCACGATGAGGACGCACGGCCAGACGGCGGACAGCGGATAGCCGTGCTGGACGGCCGTCTGTCCGTCGAAGACCATGCGGCCCCAGTCGGGGGTCAGCGGGGGCACGCCGAGGCCGAGGAACGAGAGTCCCGCGAGATCCATGAGGGCGTAGCCGAAGTTGATGGTGGCCTGGGCGAGGACGACGGGGGCGATGTTGGGCAGGACGTGGCGCAGGCAGATCTGGAGCGCCGAGTGGCCTTGCACCTGGTAGGCGCTGACGTAGGGGCGTTCCCGTTCGGCCAGGACCAGCGAGCGGGTGAGACGGCTGACGTAGGGGAGGTAGGCGACGGCGAGCGCGACGACCGGGGCGAGCAGTCCTTCGCCGTACACCGAGATGATGAGGATCGCGAGGAGCAGGCCGGGGAAGGCGAAGACCAGTTCGGTGCTGCGGGAGAGCACGGAGTCCAGCCAGCCGCCCCGCCAGGCGGCGGCCGTGCCGATGGCCACCCCGGCGAGCGTGGAGAAGACGACGACTCCCAGGGGGCCGAAGAGGGAGGTGCGGGCACCGAGGAGGAGGCGGGAGAGCGTGTCGCGGCCCGCGGCGTCCACGCCGAGCGGATGGTCGGCGGAGGGCCCGGCCAGCGCGCCTCCCAGGTCGACGGCGTTCGGGTCGTGGGGCACCACCCAGGGGGCGAAGAGGGCGGCGGAGACGATCAGGCCGACCAGAGCCAGGCACACCAGGTGGAGCGGCGAGCCGGCGGCGCGGATCCTGGACAGGCCGGGGCGGCGGGTGAGGACGGCGGTCATGCGGCGGACCCCCTTGAGCCGAGCGTGAGCCTCGGGTCGACCAGTGGAAGGAGCAGGTCGACGACCAGGTTCACGGCCATGAACAGGGCCACGATGATCAGTGAGATGGCCTGTACGGTCGGGAAGTCCTTGGTGGTGGTGGACAGTTCGAGGAGCTGGCCGATGCCGCCGACGCTGAAGGCCGTCTCCACGAGGATCGTGCAGACCAGGAGCGTGGAGACGACCAGGCCGCCTGTGGTCAGGACGGTGCCGAGCGAGTTGCGGAACACGTGCCGGCGGATGACCTGGCGTTCGGGCACCCCCCGGCTGCGGGCGACGGTGACGTGTTCGCTGCCGAGCGCTTCGACCATGGCCGAGCGGGTGACACGGGCGAGCATGCCGATCAGGTAGAGGGCGAGTGCGACCGCGGGCAGGGTCAGATGCCAGATCATGTCGCCGAGCCCGTCGCCCGCGCCGCCGCTGGGGAACCAGCCGAGCCGTACGGCGAAAAGACCCTGCAGCAGTACGGCCGCGACGAAGGAGGGGGTGCCGACGGCGAACGTCGTGGCGACCAGGACGGCGGAGTCGGTGAGCCCGCCGCGCACGGCGGCCACCCTGCCCAGGACCAGGCCGACGAGGACGACCACGGCCAGCGCCATCGTGATCAGCAGCAAGGTGGTGGGGACCCGGTCGGCCAACAGGCGGGACACGTCGGTGCGGTAGGTGATGGACCGCCCGAAGTCGCCCTGCAGGACGTTGCCGAGCCAGGCGAAGTACCGGACGGCGAACGGATCGTCCAGGTGGTACTGGGAGTTGATCGCCCCGACGGCCTCCGGCGAGGCCGAGCGGCCCGAGAGCAGGAAGCTCGCCGGACTGCCCGGCGCCAGATACATCGCACCGAAGACCACGAACGACGCCGCGAGCAGGGTGGCGGCCATCTCGGCCACCCGCCGCACCGCGAATCTGGTGAAGGTCACTTCGCGGCCCCCACATCAGCGGCCCACGGGTAGTACATGTACGAGATGGTCGTGGGGGCGCCCGTGATCCTCTTGTTGAGGAACACGGCGGTGGGCCACTCCGCGACGGGGATCCACAGCAGCTGCCGCGTGGCACGCTGGTGGGCCCGCGCCTCGATCTCCAGGCGGCGGCGCGGGTCGTCGACGGCACTGGCCCGGTCGACCAGGTCGTCGTACTTCTTGTCGCTGTGGCCCGCGAAGTTCAGGTAGGCGCCGGTCTTGAAGTTCGTCAGCAGGTCGAGGGGGTCGGTGATCGAGTCGTAGTACGTGAGCGGGAACATGTCGATGCCCTTGCGCGCTCCGGGGTCGGTGAACAACGCGGTGAACGCGTTGGGCGCGATGGACTTGAGGCGGATGTCGAGGCCGATCCGGGTGCCCGCGTCCTGTACGGCGGTCGCGAGGAGCGAGACGTCCTGACCGATGGAACTGGTGGCGACGGTCAGGGTCTTACCGGTGGCGCCCGCCTTCTTGACCAGTGCTTTCGCCCGTGCAATGTCGGGGGCGCCGGGCCGCAGACCGTCGAAGGCCCGCTTCCTGGTCCGCTCCGACGCACCGGCCCAGGCGGCGCGCGTGGTGAGGGAGCCGGTGGGGGTGCCCGCGCCGCCGAGGCCGACCTGGACGAAGCCTGAGCGGTCCAGCGCCAGGGACAGCGCCCGCCGGACCCGGAGGTCGCCGAGCGGGCCGCGCATGTTCGTGATGCTGACGTTGACCGTGCTCAGGCCCTCGCCGAAGGAGAGCCTGCCGACATCGCCGCCGCGCAGCCGGGCGTAGCTCTCGGTCGGGATGAGATAGCTGCCGTCGGCCTCCCCGCTCAGCAGGGCGTTGGTCCTGGCGGAGGCGTCGGGCAGGAAGCGGAAGACCACTTTCCCGGACTTCGCTCTCCTCCCCCAGTAGCCGTCGAAGCGGTCGAGCTCGATGGACTGGCCCTTGTGCCAGGTGCCGAGCGCGAACGGGCCGGTGCAGGCAAGGCCGCCGGAGGTGCCGTAGTCCTTGCCCGCCGCCTCGACGCCGGCCTTGGAGGCCACCACCCCGGCGGCGCTCGCCATGTACTGGGGGAACTGGGAGTCGGGCTTCTTGAGCTTGACGGTGACCTGGAGCGCGCCGGTCTTCCGTACGGAGGTGACGTTCTGGAACACCTGCGCCCACGCGGCGGCGTTGTCCGGGTCCCGCTGCCGGTCCAGGCTGAACACCACGTCGTCGGCGGTCATCGTCCCGCCGTCGTGGAAACGCACGCCGGGGTGCAGGTCGTAGACCCACGTGGTGGGGTCGGGGTGCGATGCCCTGCGGGCCAGGCCCGGCTCGGTGGTGAGCTGCGGCGTCCAGCGCAGCAGGCTCTCGCACACATTGGACAGGACCATGTTCTGCGGGTAGTCGAAGGCCACCGTGTAGTCGAGCGTGGGCGGTTCGGCGTACAGGGCCCAGGTGAAGGAGTCGATGTCGCCCTTGGCCCGGGGAGTGGAGGCCGACAGGGTGAAGGGAGTACCGGAGGAGTTCCTGGGCGGTCCGGCGCACGCCGCGAGCACGGCGAGCGAGGTCAGGCCGGCGGCCACGGCGGCGCAGCGCCGGTACCGCCGGTACATGCCGCGGCTCGGTCTCGCGGTGCGGCGCGCATCTGAGGTGGTCATGGGGGCGCTCACGGCGGGGTCACGCGCTGGGGCGGGCGGCGGGAATCTGCTGGGTGATGCAGTGGACTCCCCCGCCGCCGTACGCGATGGCCGCCGCAGGCACGCCGACGACCTTGCGGCCCGGGTAGGCGGACGCGATCACCGCGAGGGCGTCCTCGGCCTCGGGCAGTCCGGCCACCGGGACGACCACACCGCCGTTGGCGACGTAGTAGTTGAGGTAGGACACCTCGACCTCGCCTCCCGCCACCTCGGTGAACACGGTCTGCGGGACGTCGACGATCTCCAGCGGGCGGCCCTGGGCGTCGGTGGTGGCCTCCAGCACCGCGCGGTTGGCGCGCATGCGGGCGTGGTCGGGGTGCTCCGGATCGTCGGGAAGGGAGACGACGACCTTGCCCGGAGCGGCGAACGCGCAGACGCCGTCGACGTGTCCGTCCGTCTCGGTGTCGAGCAGACCGCCGTACGGAAGCCAGACGACCTTGGTGACGCCGAGCCGGTCCTTCAGCTCGGCCTCGATCTCGTCCCGGCCCATACCCGGGTTGCGGTTGGGGTGGAGCAGGCACTGCTCGGTGGTGATCAGCGTTCCCTCGCCGTCGACCGTGATCGAACCGCCCTCCAGGATCATGTCGGAGGGGATGCGCTCGATGCCGAGACGGTCGAGCAGCAGGCCGCTGATCCGGTCGTCGGCGTCGTACGGATGGTGTTTGCCGCCCCAGGCGTTGAAGCGGAAGTCGACCCCGGCACGGCGGCCGTCACCGTCGAGCACGAAGAGCGGTGCGCTGTCGCGGAACCATGAGTCGTCCAGGGGCAGTTCGACCACGGTGACGTCTTCGCCGCAGCGCGTGCGCGCCTCTTCCCCGTGTCCGGGCGGCGCGACCATGGTCACCGGCTCGAACTCCGCTATGGCGCGGGCGACTTGCGCGTACTCGCCCTTCACCTGGTCGAGCACGTTCGCCCACAGGTCGACGCGGGTGGGCCAGGCCATCAGACAGCCGTCGTGCTCGGACCATTCGGCGGGCATACGGAATGCGGTCATGAGGGTGTCTCTCTCTTCATCTGCCAGAGGGATGGAGGGTGGTGATGCGGGGGGGGGAGGCTGGTCGGTGACGGAGTGTCACAGGAAGTACAGGCGGCTCAGGGAGACTTCCTGTGCGGGCTCGGAGCGCAGAGGGGCGCCGTCGAGGGTGACCAGGCCGCTGCGGGCGTCCACCTGGACGTCGCCGAGGCGGGTGTTGCCGACCATGTCCGCCGGTCCGATGCCCCGGGTGCCCCGCACGGCGACGCGGCGCCGCCGGGTGGCCATCGCGTCATGGGGCCTGCCGAAGGAACCCGACTCGGCGGCGGCTCTGCTGACGAAGGCCACCGAGAGGTCCGCCGGCGCGGCGCCGTGGGCTCCGAACAGCGGGCCGAGCACGAGCGGTTCGCACGTGTCGGTGGCGGCGTTGGGGTCGCCGGTGACCCCGTAGGCGGGGAAGCCCGACTTGAGGACCATCTGCGGTTTCGCCCCGAAGAACGGCGGCCGCCAGAGCACGATGTCGGCCATCTTGCCGACCTCGATGGAGCCGACCTCGTGGGCCAGGCCGTGGGCGATGGCGGGGTTGATGGTCAGCTTGGCCATGTA